>NZ_PVNO01000024.1 GCF_002993325.1 Alteromonas gracilis | reverse complement strand
ACTTAATTTTTTTGTATGGATAATTACCCACCTAACTTAAATCCTTTTTCATCAATTTCGGGTAATGTGAGACCCAGGCTTTAGCAGCAACTAAAGCTTTCTATTTGGCAGTTCGATTAATTTTTGGCTCCTCAATTGAGAGACCGATAACAAGAAAGAACGCCTCATAGGACTCCAAGCACCACACTCGAATAGTCTACTGGGTCTCGAACCCGCATTATGCAAGCAAGAGTCAGCTTATTATGAACACTATTACAAAGCAAAAAATTAACGTTGGGGTAGATACTGGCAAATCACAGCTTGATATTTACATACGGCCTTTGGATATCTTTTTCTGTGTAGAAAACAATGAAAGAGGGATAAAAGAAGCGATTGTCGAACTCAAGAAATATCAGCCCGAAAGAATAGTTGTTGAAGCGACGGGCAGATTAGAAATGCCTTTTGCAATGGCGTGCGCTGAGGCAAAACTTCCATTTGTCATTGCCCATCCAGTTCACATAAAACGATTTGCTGGTGCGATAGGGCGGCGAGCTAAAACTGACAAGCTCGACGCTAAACTAATAGCGCACTTTAGTGAGGTGATAAAACCTGACTTAACTCAGCTGAAGCCAAAAGCCATGCGCGCTATGAGCGATTTAGTCACGCGTCGTAATCAACTCCTTTCCATGCAAACAATGGAAAAAAATAGAATTCAAATCATGCCCAAAGACCTTGCGATGACGATAAAACCGATATTAACGGCTTTGGGTAATCAGATAAAAAAGGTCGAAGAAAAAATCCTGAAGATGATTGAGTTGACGCCGGAATTTAAAGCGAAAGATCAACTGCTTCAAAGCATGAATGGTGTTGGAAAAGTCGCAGCTGCGTCAATAATAAGTAATCTACCTGAGCTTGGTTATATGACGAACAAACAAGCAGCAGCCTTAGTTGGTGTTGCACCGATGAGCAAAGAAAGTGGGCGGTATAAAGGGCATCGGAAAATACAAGGTGGCCGTCACCAAGTAAGAACAGTACTCTTTATGGCTGTGATGTCGGCGATTCAATCAAACCCTGTATTTAAATCTTATTACGGTAAGTTAGTAAGCGCAGGAAAGCCTAAAAAGGTGGCTTTGATTGCCTGTGTGAGAAAGATGGTAATAGTACTGAATTCAATGTTGAGAGATGGTGTGATGTGGGAAGCGCCAAAGGCTTTAAATTAACTATTGACGCCATAGTCTCTTGTTAGGTGCTATGGCGTAAAAACAACAAACGCAGCCCTAACCAAAACAATGAAAACACCATACCCTAGAATAGAAATAGAGCGTCTACGGCGTTTAGGTAGGAGCTCTTTTACAACAACTGAATCATCTTTTTTTAAAGACGCTCCCCATATAAGAAACCAGTATACACTGAGCGCATAAGAGCTATCACCGATTTGAACGGTGGCATTATGTCTAGGCCAGAACCAAAAGTACTTAGAGTAAGCAACAGTGTCGCCTACCTTAACTGCAAACTTTGTAGTTAAGCGGTCGTACGATACGCAAATCGTATTGTCAGCTACGGTGTGTAAATGTTTATGAAATCTTTCGAAGCTCATTTCCCTGTAGCACCTAACTTTTAAATAAGGGGCGCAGGCATGTGGGGCATAATGGCGAAGCCGCCCCGCGTGTTTGCGTCCCAGCCCGCGTAGCGGGCGAACTTGATTTTTTTGTTAGGAGACATTACCCAAATGCCTCTATTTGTTTAACTAAAAGTGATGCGGGTATGTCGATGCCTGTAAGATTTTTGCCAGAAAGATTTACTCCCACTACTTTCTCATCATCCTGTAGGATAGGTAAGAAATCCTCCTTAAATTGTGCCCAGCTAACACTTCGTGCTTCTACGTCTCCGAGCAGTTCAGGATTCAGTTTTTTAAGCCTATCGATTCTAGATTTGGAAGACCACAGGGGCAAAGATACTTTGTTGTCACCAACATCAAACTCTAAGAGTATTTCGTTTGGTAGGCAACCAAACCAAACTATTTGAGTCGCTGCGACTTCTTCGTAAAATTTGTTTGCTTGTGTGACGCCTGCTGACATTTCCTTGTCTCCTAACAATTTAGTGTAAGGAAAAAATCCTTTATGCAAGGTGGATAATTTCCGTATATCACTTTTACAATTTTATTACTTTCGCATGGAAATACACTTTCATCAATAACCTACACTTAGTAACTGAAAATGCTGTACTTAAGTACGGAATCTTTCCTTTTTATTTTACGGTAGAGCCAAAAACCGTAATTCTGTATTTAATTACAGTAATAAAATTCAAAAAAATGAAATCAATGTTTATGCAAATGGTGATAGAGCATATGTACAACCGTCGCTATGCGAAGCGTTCGATAGAACTCTATAGCAAATGGATCATAAGCTTTATCCGCTTTAACAATAATAGGCACCCTTCTGAAATGGGAGACAAAGAAGTTGAAGTGTTTCTGTCTCACTTAGTAAACGCTAAAAATGTGGCTCCTGCCACTCAGGCGAGCGCGCTAAATGCGTTGGCCTTTTTATATCGCGATATATTGGAGCGCCCGCTTTCTTGCGAACTTAACTTTGTTTCAAGTCGCAGGCAGGCCAAACTTCCAGTTGTATTAACAAAGGAAGAGGTCGTCTCTCTTTTTGAGCAAATCCCTGCCAACCTAAAATTACCTATATCCTTATTGTACGGAAGTGGTTTAAGACTAATGGAAGCGGTTAGGCTACGAGTTAAAGACATTGATTTTGACTACAATGCTATTCGCATTTGGGATGGGAAAGGCGGCAAGCATCGCATTGTAACGTTGGCTGCTGAGCTAAAGCCGGCCCTCACACGGCAAATCGCTATGGTAGAAAACTTCTTGGCGGCTGATCTTGAGAACCCGAAATACGCGGGGGTTTATCTACCTCATCGATTGCGTTTGAAATACAAAAACGCGCCCAGAGAGTTAGGCTGGCATTATTTATTTTCTTCTTCTCGGTTATCTGTCGATCCTGAAAACAAAAGAGTGCGACGGCACCATATTGATGAGTCGAGTATACAAAAAGCAATACGCAATACTGCTAAAGCCTGTGACATTAAAAAGAAAGTTACGCCTCACACGCTGCGCCACTCTTTTGCAACGCACTTGTTGCAATCTGGAGCTGATATAAGAACGGTGCAAACACAGTTAGGTCATTCAGACGTAAAGACCACGCAAATTTACACTCACGTACTTCAGCAAGGGGCACAGGGCGTTGTGAGTCCTTTATCTCGCGTATTGAAGTAACTTACACAGCAAGTTAGAACCAACAAAAAAGGGCCCGAAGGCCCTTTTAACAAATTAGCTTTAAAAGCTCTTAGTCAAACGCTTATACGCGTTCGAATACGGTAGCAATACCTTGGCCTAAACCAATACACATGGTTGCTAAGCCTAGGCTTACGTCTTGTGATTCCATTAGGTTGATAAGCGTACCCGAGATACGTGAACCAGAACAACCTAGTGGGTGACCAAGTGCAATAGCGCCACCGTTAAGGTTAATCTTAGTATCTAGGTGGTCCATCCAACCTAGCTGCTTAATACACGATAGTGCCTGTGCCGCGAACGCTTCGTTAAACTCTGCAAGTTCAATATCGTCCATAGTTAGGCCAGCGCGCTTAAGCGCTTTTTGTGTAGCTGGCACTGGGCCGTAACCCATAATTGCCGCATCACAACCAGCCACAGCCATTGCGCGAATTTTCGCACGAGGCGTTAGGCCAAGCTCTTTCGCACGGTCTGCTGACATAAGTAGCATAGCCGATGCACCGTCAGACAGCGCAGAAGATGTACCAGCAGTCACGGTACCGTTTACTGGGTCGAACACTGGGCGAAGTGCCGCCATGCTCTCAGCAGTGCTCTCTGGGCGAACTACTTCATCGTAGTCAATTAGCTTTAATACGCCGTTTGCATCGTGACCTTCAACAGGCACAATCTCGTTAGCCCAGCGGCCTTCAAGGTGTGCTTTGTGCGCTAGCTGGTGCGAACGTGCGCCAAATGCGTCTTGTTGCTCACGAGTAATACCGTTTTGACGGCCAAGTAGCTCGGCAGTCATACCCATCATGCCCGACGCTTTCGCCGTGTACTTAGCAAGACCTGGGTGGAAGTCGATGTTGTAGTTCATCGGTACGTGACCCATGTGCTCAACACCACCAATCATGTAAATGTCACCACGACCGCTCATGATGCCGCTTGTTGCATCGTGAAGGGCTTGCATTGATGAACCACATAAACGGTTAACCGTTACCGCGCCTGTTGTGCGTGGAATTTTTGTGAGTAGTTGCGCGTTACGTGCAACGTTGAAGCCTTGTTCTTTAGTTTGCTGAACACAGCCCCAAATGATGTCTTCAATTTCCGCTGGGTTTACGCCAGGGTTACGCTCTAGTAGCGCGGTCATTAGTGCTGCAGATAGGTCTTCTGCACGCACATTTCTGAAAACACCGTTTTTTGAACGACCCATAGGGGTACGTACGCAATCGATTACGACCACTTCTTTCATTAGTTTTTCCTCCGGGTCTTATGCGAAATAGGATTTACCAGAAGCGGCCATTTCACGAACGCCGTCTGAGATCTGATAAATAGGACCAAGTTCAGCGTACTTGTCTGCCATAGCAACAAAGTTCGCCAAGCCAATGGTTTCAATCCAACGGAAAATACCACCGCGGAATGGAGGGAAACCTAAGCCGTAAAGTAGCGCCATATCTGCTTCAGCTGCGCTATCTACAATGCCTTCTTCTAGGCAGCGAATTGCTTCGTTTGCCATAGGGATCATAAGGCGTGCAATAATGTCGTCTGCTTCAAAGTCTGTCTTCTCAGCTACGTGTGGCGCCATTAGTGCATATGCTTCTTCAGCCGGTGTTTTAGACGGCTTGCCGCGCTTATCAACACCGTAGTTGTAAAAACCTTTACCGTTCTTCTGACCTAAACGCTGTTCTTTGTAGAACAAGGTTACAGGGTCGTTGTCTAGGCGAGCCATACGCTCTGGAATACCCGCTGCCATAACGTCTGCTGCGTGATCGCCAGTGTCGATACCTACAACGTCCATTAGGTAAGCAGGGCCCATTGGCCAGCCGAAGATTTTTTCCATTACTTTATCAACCGCAACAAAGTCTGCGCCGTCGATAAGTAGCTTACTGAAGCCCGCAAAGTATGGGAACAATACGCGGTTTACTAAGAACCCTGGGCAGTCGTTAACCACAATAGGGGTTTTGCCCATTTTAAGGGTAGCGGCTACTACTGCATTGATGGTTTCTTCTGACGTATTTTCGCCACGAATAATTTCAACAAGCGGCATGCGGTGCACTGGGTTAAAGAAGTGCATACCACAGAAACGCTCTGGCTTGTCTAAGCTTTCAGCTAGCTGGTTGATAGAGATAGTCGAAGTGTTTGAAGTGATAATAGCGTCGTCTGCTACATTGTCTTCTACTTCTTTAAGTACAATACCCTTTACTTTCGGGTTCTCTACAACCGCTTCAATGACAAGGTCTGCATCTTTAAGTGTGCTATACTCAAGAGTAGGCGTGATAGCGTTAAGCGTTTGCGCCATTTTAGTCGCATCAACTTTACCGCGCTGCATGCCTTTACCAAGAATTTTCGCTGCTTCTGAAAGACCAAGGTCTAGTGCACCTTGGTTAATGTCTTTCATGATTACCGGCGTGCCTTTCACCGCGCTTTGGTATGCAATACCGCCACCCATGATGCCAGCACCTAGTACCGCGTTAAGCTTAGACTGCTTAGTGGCTGCTTTTGCTTGCTTCTTACCTTTGCTTTTAACTAGCTGGTCGGCAAGGAAGATACCAATTTGTGCTTTCGCCGCGTCGGTTTTTGCAAGGGCTACAAAGCCTTCGTTTTCAAGCTTAAGTGCGCCGTCACGGTCTAGCCCCGCTGCTTTTTGAACAGTCTCAACCATTTTGTGCGGAGCTGGGTAATGCTTACCAGCTTGTGCAAATACCATAGCTTGAGCAGTAGAGAAGCTCATCATGGCTTCGTTTTTGTTTAGCTGTAGCGGGGCTTTCTTAACCGCACGACGAGCTTGCCAGTCAAATTTACCGTCAGCGGCGTCTTTCACCATTGAAAGTGCACCTTCAACTAACGCTTCTGGTGCTACTACTGCATCAACTGCGCCTTCAGCAAGGGCTTTTGCACCTTTTCTGTCGCGACCAGTCGTCATCCACTCAAGGGCGTTATCTGCACCAATTAGGCGAGGTAGGCGAACCGTACCACCAAAACCAGGCATAAGGCCTAGCTTAACTTCTGGTAAGCCGATTGAAGCTGTTGTGTCTGCAATACGCATGTCACATGCCAATGCCATTTCACAGCCGCCACCCAGCGCGAAACCGTTAACTGCAGCGATGGTAGGGAAAGGTAGGTCTTCGAAGCGGTCAAATACTTGTGACGTATTAGCAACCCACTGTAGTACTTCAGCATCGTCCATGGCGAATAAGCCAGTGAACTCGGTGATATCAGCACCTACGATAAATGCAGATTTTGCGCTGCGAACTACTAAGCCTTTAATGTCGCCTTTAGCAAGTAGGGCTTGAGTTGCTTCATCAAGTTCTGTCACCGTTTGGCGGTCGAACTTGTTTACTGAACCTTGGGCGTCGAATACCAGCTCAGCAAAGCCGTCATCTAACAGGCTGACGGAAAGACTTTTGCCTGTGTATATCATTATCATCTCCTTCGGCATTGGCCAGGATGTTAGTGAACTAATCCAACTGAATTGTAGGGTCGTATGCATTCACTAACGCGTTAGGGTGGCTAGATTCTTTACAAAGCCACACAAAATTTCAACAAAAAATCAAACAATCGTTTTATTTTGTCTAAGGTAGTGGTCCGATGACTTAAATTCAAGTGCAAATGTCAAATTCAAGCTTCATTTCGGCAATGGTGGTTGTATAATGAGCATAATTGGTGCAAAGCGCCAATCCAGCAAAAGAATAATCTACAATCATGTCAACTATGCGTGTAAAGCATAGCTAACGACAGCTGGCACAACATCTTCATTGGCAAGGAGCCAGACTAAAGTCCTCCTTTCGTTTTTAAAACGTGTGTGGTTCTTCAGTCGCAATGCTGCTTTTTCAGCAACATTTTACAATTAGCTCGTTATGGCAGTGTCGCCAACGCTCACAGGCGTTCGAGTGTAGAGCAGGGTAGGAGTTCTATTGTGTCTGATTTTTATTTCAATTCGTGGCTAGGTTGGCGTTCGCCGGCAAATATAAAGAAAATGGCCGCCATGTTCGCAGGGGCCCTTGTCGGCTCACTTTTTTCACTTCTTTCTCTCAGTGCATGGGCTTCACAGCCGTTAACGCTACCCAATGATATTTTTGAACAAGAGCGCGCTCGCTATCTAGATGTCGAGAAAAAGTTATTAACCTATTCAAAGCGCAGCGTTCAGCATCTTGATAACGATATTTACGATTTAGCACACTATCCACTTTATCCCTATTTGTTGCGCCTTAAACTTGAGCGCACGATGTCAATAAGAACAAAGCGCGAGGTAAAGCAGTTTTTAGAAGATTTTGATGGGCAGCCGGTTAGTTATGGTGTGCGTTATAAATGGCTTAACTACCTCGCGAAAAACGATTATCGCAGCACATTTTTAGAAAACTACCGTTCGGGTATGGGCGCAAGGCTCACATGTATCGCGTTAAATTATCGGTTAAAAGAGGGAGAAAGCGAAAAGACCGTTTTACATGAGGTTGACGCACTTTGGCTTCATGGTCAGTCTCAACCTGAGGAGTGCGATCCGCTTTTTGCTAAGTGGAAAAAAGCGGGCATGATGACACCCGAAATGGTAATCAAGCGCATTGAAATTGCTGCGAAGGAAGATAACCGAGCTATTATTTCTTATCTTAAGCGCCAATTACCTAGTGATAAGCAGTACCTTGCAGACGCTTGGTTATCAGTTACCCGAGATACAAGCAGAGTAAATAAGACGGCGCTTTTTCCCCTAAAAAACACATCGCATGAAGCAGAAGTCATAGTCTGGGCGGTAGAAAAGCTTGCGTGGCGAAACCCTGATTTAGCAGGCAAAGTATTTACCCGCTACAACGATAAAAAAGTCTTTTCGAACGCACAGCAGCACGTTATGCGAAGAGCAATAGCGCTTAGCTACACTTTAGACCGTCTTCCTCAGGCTCATTATTGGTTAGAGCTTGCCGATATCGATGGCGCTAGTGAAGATATAAAACTCTGGCACATTTCCCATTTACTTCGCACGAAAAAATGGCAAGAAGTGGTGGATGTTATTGATAATGCGCCAGCAAGTTTGCAGCGAGAGGAAAACTATCGCTACTGGAAGGCCCGTGCCCTAGAGGCGCTTGGCCAAACTATGCAGGCAACGGTGCTTTACAAAGAGCTTGCCCAAGAGCGTCATTACTATGGTTTTATGGCGAGTGCGCACATTGGCGAAATTCCGTCGCTAGTGAATACCCCCGCGCCAAGAGATACGGCAGCCATCGCTAGCGTGGCGAAAACCCCTGCGACCATGCGCGCTGTTGAGTTTTTTAGGCTAGACAGAAACACAGAAGCACGCAGAGAATGGTATTATTTGCTTGCCCACTTACCCGACTCGAAAGTAACCGACGCGGGCATATTAGCTTATGAGTGGGGGCTGTACGATCAGGCTATCACCAGCTTTGCACGCAGTGGCTACTGGGATGACGTCGAGCGTCGATTCCCGCTGGCCTTCAACGATGTATTTAGTGAAAAGTCCGAGGCATACAGCATTTCAAAGTCGCTTGCTATGGCGATTGCACGTCGAGAAAGCTCGTTCAGAAGCGACGCCATATCGCCGGTTGGCGCCGCAGGTTTAATGCAGCTTATGCCAGGTACAGCACGCTACGTGGCAAAAGAAAAGGTGAGCAGAAGCGAGCTATTTAAGGTAAATGACAATGTAGAGTACGGCGTTCAATACATTCGTTATTTAATGGATAAGCTCAATAATAATCCCGTACTGGTGTCAGCCTCTTACAACGCAGGATGGCGTAAAGTGTTGGAATGGCTGCCCGCGAATGAATCCTTACCTGTGGATATTTGGATAGAGAATATCCCCTATAAGGAAACCCGTGCTTACGTGAAAGCGGTAATGGCGTATCAACACATTTACGACCAGCAGCTAGGTGGAAACGAGAATGTCTTCCCTCAACTCACTCGCGATATGATCCCTTCGGCCGATGCGGTAAGTACTCATCCGGTAACGGGAACACTGCAACTGGCGCCACGCTAGCGATATACAATGAGGCACGCTTAAACGCGCCGTTACGAATATATCGCTTTAACGTTTCGGTCGTCTTAACCTGCTAACCAGGTAATAAGCGAGGCATACATGCATGTCATGTAAGCCTCGTGATACACTTAATGCGTGTTCCACCTAACGACTAAAAAGATAAGAGGGGCTATGTCGCAACATCAAGTAACCTACCAACAGCATATCGAAGAGCTTCAAACTCGTACTCGCGAAGCACTTCAGCGAGAAGGATTAGACGGATTAGTTATTCACTCGGGGCAGGGCAAGCGCCTTTTCTTAGACGACAACCACTATCCGTTCAAGGTAAACCCGCAGTTCAAAGCGTGGGTACCTGTCATCGATAACCCTAACTGCTGGCTGGTGGTTAATGGTGTAGATAAACCTACGCTTATTTTTTATCGTCCGGAAGATTTCTGGCACAAAGTGCCGCCAGAGCCTAATGACTTCTGGACTGACAGCTTCGACATTAAGCTACTTCAACAGGCCGATGCGGTAGAGAAATTCTTACCTTACGATAAAAGCCGTTTTGCCTATGTCGGCGAATACATCGAAGTAGCCAAAGCGCTGGGTTTTGACAATGTTAATCCAGACCGCGTGTTACATTATTTGCACTATCAACGTGCTTATAAAACCGATTATGAACTCGACTGCATGCGTCAAGCTAACAAACTTGCGGTAGCAGGGCATAAAGCCGCTGAGCGAGCTTTTCGTGAGGGCAAAAGTGAATTCGATATTAACCTTGCCTATGCAGCAGCTAGCAGACAAGGTGATAACGACGTACCGTACACCAGCATTGTGGCACTCAACGAGCATGCTTCAATTCTGCATTACATGCAATGCGATACGGTAGCGCCAAAGGAGTCACGCTCCTTTTTGATTGATGCAGGTGCAAATTATCATGGCTACGCGGCAGATATTACACGTACTTACGCTCAAGACTCTGTTCATAACTCAGCGATGTTCCGCGACCTCATCCAGGCGGTAGACAAGGTAACGCTGACTCTAGTCGATTCGTTGAAGCCGGGTGTAGCTTACACTGACATTCACTTGTTAGCCCACGATGGCATTGCGCAAATTCTTCACGACACCGGCATGGTGAATTTAACGCCACCTGAAATCGTGGAAATGGGGATTACGCGCACGTTCTTCCCACACGGCATTGGCCACTTCTTAGGCCTTCAAGTTCACGATGTAGGTGGGCTGGTAAATGATGACAGGGGCACGCCTAAGCCTGCTCCTGAAGATCACCCATTCTTGCGATGCACACGCATGGTCGAGGCCCGTCAGGTGTTCACAATCGAGCCAGGCTTATATTTCATTGAGAGCCTTCTGCGCGACCTTAAAGCGACGCCTGCGTCTAAGTATATTAATTGGAATACCATTGAGGCGTACAAGCCATTTGGCGGCATTCGCATTGAAGACAATGTTATTGTGCACCGCGATAAAAACGAGAACATGACCCGAGATTTAAATTTAAACTAAGGGGCAATCTGTATCTCGTTGTTAGCGGGTAAATATGGTCATAGTGATATCAAAGAGCAGCGTGAAGCTGCTCTTTTTCGTTAAGCTCGCAAGATTTGATAAGAGTGATTAAAGTGATAAGTCTCAGATAATTGCCGACGGTTTGTAATGGCAGTCATTTCTTAAATAAAAAGTTGAGATGTGGCGTCTTTACATTGGCCGCATTGCGTGAGCAATTGGCCGTTAACGTTATCTTTTATGTAAACCATTGATGCTGTTATAAGTAAACAGTGGTAGATAGTTTAAATAGTTGAAAGGAGTCTTTATGCCACAAGGTGACATTGTAGGTTTACTCATCATGGCAACGGTAGCGGGTCTTGCTATGCCTGCGGGGGCAATTTTAGCCACGTACAAAGGCATTCAGCCCAAGTGGCTAGAGAAAGAATTGCGACATGGAATTTTGGCCCTGGGCGCTGGTGCACTAATTTCAGCGGTGGGTCTTGTGCTTGTGCCTGAAGGAATAAAAGACGTATCAGTCTTTACCGCCATACTGTGCTTTGTTGGCGGTGCTCTTGCTTTTATGACCCTTGATATTTATTTAGCCAAAAAGAAAACTGCGGGCTGCCAGTTAGCCGCCATGCTTAGCGACTTTGTGCCCGAATCAATTGCTCTTGGTACTACCGCTGCGCTGGGCGGAGGCACAATGTTATTAGGTCTATTAATTGCTGTTCAAAACCTGCCCGAAGGGTTTAATGCTTACCGAGAAATGCTGCCTAAAAATAAGAAGCGGAGCACAAAGCTCATTGTAATCTTTGTGCTAATGGCGTTACTGGGGCCTCTGTTTAGCCTGCTCGGGTTTTATTACCTAGCGCAGTTCCCCGTGATCATGAGCGGCATCATGCTATTTGCCGCAGGCGGTATTTTGTACTCGGTATTTCAAGATATAGCACCGCAAATTCGAATGGAAAATCATTGGCTGCCGCCATTGGGAGGTATTCTTGGTTTCTTGGTGGGGATGATTGGCTTTATGCTTGAAGGCTAACCTGTCAAAAATGGGGTTAGCCTAAAATTCGCTGTAATACTTATTTGACGCAGAAAAAATGTTTATTGAAATGGCTTGTTAGAGCACCAGAGATGTTTTGTTTACCAATAAGTGTGGAAGCTCACGCTTTATATTTTTTCTAGATTTCAACAGCAAAAAAGGCGTGTTAGTTACCACACGCCCTAGCTTGTACGCTCAATTGAAATATGCGCCAGCGCAATAAGCGCCTCTTTGTACTCAGAGTCGTTAATGGCATTTAAGCTATCTATGGCCATTTGCACTTCTTTTTGCGCACACTCGCGTGTGTAGTCTAAAGCGCCGGTTTCTTCCATAATGCGTTGAATACGCGTTAAATGAGGCAAACCATTGCTCTGTTCGATGGCTTCTTGGATCAGTATTTTATCTTCTTCATTTTTCGCATGCCACATGGCGTAAAGTAATGGTAGCGTCGGCTTGCCCTCTGCTAAATCGTCACCGGCATTCTTACCCATTTCTTCACTGTCTGCCATGTAGTCAAGAATATCGTCAGCCAGCTGGAAGGCGGTACCTAAGTGCTTGCCGTACTCTTGCATCGCGTGCTCAATATGCTCATCTTGATCAGTAAGCACTGCAGCAAGTTGAGTCGCAGCCTCAAATAAGCGGGCTGTTTTACCGTAAATAACGTCGAAGTAACGAGCCTCTGTCGTACTTGCATCATTACAGTTCATCAATTGCAGAACTTCGCCTTCAGCAATTTGATTTGTGGCTTCCGACAATATTTCCATTACGCGCATGCGCTTAAGGCTCACCATCATTTGGAAGGAGCGGGTGTATAGGAAGTCGCCGACTAAGACCGAGGCTTGATTACCGAAAATAGCGTTAGCCGTTTCTCGGCCTCGTCGCATGGTTGACTCATCAACCACATCATCGTGCAAAAGGGTAGCGGTATGAATAAATTCAACAATAGCTGCAAGCGTATGGTGGTCGTTATTATCGATACCCATTGCCCGGGCACTCAACACGGTAAGAAGTGGGCGTAAGCGTTTGCCGCCACTGTTTACAATGTAAAAACCAAGCTGATTAATAAGGGCAACATCAGAGTCGACTTGTTGTTGTATCAGCTGGTTGACCGCCTGCATATCGTCATTAGACAGGGCGCGGATTTGATCTATATCCATAGGCATGGCAATAAATATTTACTCTTACGTCTTGGGCAATAATTTAAACGCGATTGTACCTTAATCACCTATACTATCCACCAAATTGTCTTAAAAAATGACGGCTTAACGTTTTTACGTGTAATTTTTAAAATACGATTAGCCAAAGGCCATATCTCGTATCCCTTCTTTTAAAATCCAATTTCATTTAGTTTAAGTCATTACGCGCTTATTTTGAGAGCTCACATATTATATTTTATGTTTTTTAGGCGCTTTCCATCATTTTTAAGGGCAAAAGTACATTTTTGATAAAAGTATGGTGCTATATGTACTTTGAAGAAATATAGAAGTTTGTCGGCATCGACATTATGTGTAGTAAAGATCGGCTTAAGCGTTAGGGTAACGGTGATGGCGAAAAATTAAAACTGCGATAGCGTGATAGGAAGCTGATTGACGTAAGGAGGTAATGCGATCTCAACGTGGGATCGTAAATAGATCGCCATTATCTTTGTTTCAAGATCACCTGATCCGCGACGCGGGATCCCATGGGTTTTCCATACGATGTTAGCCAATAAAACCCGCCCAAAACTCGATGTTTTCTTCCTGCGATTTCGAAATTAAGTTTCATTTTCTAAAAAAAATTGATGTTTTTTCAATGATTATGCGCATTTGAAGCTGCATCAAATAAGCAATTGAGGCATAATTCGCCCCATGTTGGAAAAATAATCATTTTTTCTGCGAATCGGGCTTGTGATTTACGGATGTTTCACGTACAATTCGCGCCCTGTTTTTTGAATTGAAGCGTCAGTGGACGCAGAGCGGAGTTAACTATGTACGCGGTTTTCCAAAGTGGCGGTAAACAACACCGTGTGGCCGAAGGCCAAACCGTTCGTCTTGAAAAAATCGAAGTAGCCCCAGGCGAATCGGTTGAATTTGACAAAGTTTTAATGGTAAGCAACGGTGACGACGTAAAAATCGGCACACCAATCGTTGCTGGTGGTAAGGTGACAGCTGAGGTTGTTACACACGGTCGTGGCGATAAAGTAAAAATCGTTAAGTTCCGTCGTCGTAAGCACTCTCGTAAGCAAGCGGGTCACCGTCAGTGGTTCACAGAAGTGAAAATCACTGGTATCAACGCATAATAGGAGCACGAACACATGGCACACAAAAAAGCTGGTGGTAGTACCAAAAACGGTCGTGATTCAGAGAGTAAACGCCTAGGTGTTAAGCGCTTTGGTGGCGAATCTGTTCTTGCTGGTAACATCATTGTTCGTCAACGTGGTACTCGTTTCCACGCTGGTGACAACATGGGTATCGGTAAAGACCACACGTTGTTTGCACTAAAAGACGGTAAAGTTCAGTTCGACGTTAAAGGACCGAAAAACCGTAAGTTTGTAAGCATCGTAGCTGAGTAAGCGCGAAAGCTTCTCGCCGAACAGGCTTAGAAAAACCCCGCGCTTGCGGGGTTTTTTGTTTTGTGAAACCTTTCTTTCTTTTTCTGTTCTTATTTAATAGCGTTTAAATTCAATGATGAATTTACGCTATACAAGGTTTTAGTTTTCGATTTTAAGAATACTGAGCATACACGAAAGCGTCATTGAGCATTTTGGTGTAAACTTAGTGTTCGCACTATTAAGTTAATAACCCACGGCATTAAAGCCCGGAGTGATAAATGAAATTTGTAGATGAAGCTGAAATTCGCGTTGAAGCCGGTGACGGCGGCAACGGTACAATTGGCTTTAGAAGGGAAAAATACGTACCTAAAGGTGGCCCGGATGGTGGCGACGGTGGTGACGGCGGCAGTGTATTCTTACAAGCCGATGAAAACCTAAATACATTGATCGATTATCGCTTCGAGCGTTTTCACCGTGCAGAGCGCGGGCAAAACGGCCAAGGCGGAAACTGTATTGGTAAAAAAGGTAAAGACCTTACCGTTATGGTGCCTGTAGGTACGCGTGCTACTGACAGTGACACTGGCGAGGTATTAGGCGACTTAACCCGTCACGGTCAAAAGCTTAAAGTGGCGCAAGGCGGTTTTCATGGTTTAGGTAATGCTCGTTTCAAAAGCAGTACTAACCGTGCCCCACGTCAAAAGACTAACGGTACGCCGGGTGAGATTCGCAACCTTAAGTTAGAACTTATGCTTCTAGCAGACGTAGGTTTACTTGGTATGCCTAACGCGGGTAAATCAACCTTCATTCGCTCTGTATCGGCAGCTAAGCCTAAAGTGGCTGACTATCCGTTTACTACGCTAGTGCCTAACTTAGGCGTGGTTCGCCAAGACTCACAGCGCAGCTTCGTGATAGCCGACATCCCTGGGCTTATTGAAGGTGCGGCAGACGGTGCTGGGTTAGGTATTCGCTTTTTGAAGCACCTTGAGCGCTGTCGTATATTGCTTCACATTGTCGATATTTTCCCTGTTGACGAAACAGATCCTGCGGAAAATGCAAAAGCTATTATCGAAGAGCTGCAGAAATACAGCCCTAAACTGGCTGAAAAGCCGCGCTGGTTAGTATTTAACAAGGTAGATTTGCTACTAGAAGAAGAAGCAGAAGAGCGCTGTCAGCACGTTATAGACGCACTAGAGTGGAAAGGTCCGGTCTATCAGATCTCCGCGTTTCAAAAAATAAACCTCGATCCGCTTTGTAACGATGTGATGAACTTCATCGAAACGCTTCCTGTTGAGATGGAAGTAGAAGAAGAGAAGAAAGAAGTAGAATTTAAGTGGGATACATACCACAAGAATACGCTTGAGGCTCATGACGAGTTTGAAGATGGCTTAGGTGATGATCTCGATGACGACGACTGGGATGAAGACGACTACGATGTTGAAGTAGAGTATCGTCGCTAAAATACAGTTGTTGAAGCCTCATCAAATCTGTGAATTTTAAAAGGGCGCTTTATTAAATACATAAAGCATCCCTGCTCGAAAGCAAAATCGTCTTAATACACCAAGCTGGCTACGCCACGCCGGCAAAAATAGGAGAACCCTTGTAGGGTTTTCCTACCTTCTTAATTGAAAACATTTTACAGATTAGTTATCTTTCCTAAAAATCAAAATAATAATATTAGGAAAACACATGAAATGGATCCTTCTAGCATGGCTGTCCCTATCGGCTTTTAGTGCCTTATCTACTGAATTACCCCTTGAATATTTTACTAAACATGGTGACTACCTAGATATGAAATTGTCACCAGATGGAAAGCATATTGCTGCTCGCGTTCGATTCGACAGTAAAGTTATTCTAGTTGTTCTCGATCGCCAAACACTCGACTTAGTCGGAGGTGTCCGTCCTGGTAATAAAGACATTATCCATACTATGAATTGGGTTAATGAAGAGCGTCTTGTTTTCGAGTACGCAGAAAAGTTTGGTTACTTAGACGCCCCTATGCCTACTGGTGAGTTGTTTGGTGTAAATGTTGATGGAAGCAAACAAGAACAACTTTTTGGGTTTCGAGCAGGCGACGCTAAGCTAGGCAGTCGCTTGTCTAACAAAGACGATACATTGGCGAGTCAGGAAATTCTTAGTCTGCTCGAGAACGACGATGACAATATTCTAATCATCGAATACCCATGGACAAAAAATGGGAATACATACTACGACGATCGCTCAAAGCAACCAGTTATAAGTAAGCTCAATGTCTATAATGGTCGAAAAAGAAAAGTAGACGTCTTACCTTATGGCCATAGCAGGGCATTAGCCAATAAAGCGGGTAGTGTTAACTTCATGACCTGGCAAGACAATAACGGTGACTATCATTCAGCCTATCGAGAGGATGAAGGAGATGAATGGACTGCTCTCGGCGATAAATTTAAACAGGACAGTTATCTTCACCCACTTGGTGCTAGTGAGGATGAAGAGTCAATTTTCCTCGGTGGTCGAAGAGGAGAAAGTGGAGTATATACACTCTATTCCCTAGATTTAAATTCCGGAGAATATAAGGCCATATTCGATAGCCATAAGACCGATATTGAAGACTTTATTCTAGACAAGAATGGTATTCCAGCTGTTGGTATTACCTATCCTGGTAAGTCAAAGGCAGAGTACGCAAAAGTTGAATCTGAAACATCATCTATTCATAAATTATTAGCAGAAGCCTTTGGCGACCAAACTGTGCACATCACTAGCAGTACCAAGGATTGGAAGACACTTTTGGTACATGTTAGCGGTGATGTCAATCCTGGCGAATATTACCTGTTCGACAGTGAGACTCTGAAAGCTGAGTTCGTGTGGGCTAACAGTTCATGGATCGACCCTAGAATGCTTGTTCCTATGAAACCGATAGAGTTTGTAACGTCGGATGGTATGGCGATCAATGGTTATTTAACACTTCCTAATAATTCGAAAGCAGGGGAAAAGCCTCCTCTTGTCGTAATGATTCATGGAGGTCCACATCAAGCAGGTACACGGGATTTTTGGCGTTACGATCCTGAAACACAACTTCTAGCAAATCGTGGCTACGCGGTATTACGTGTTAATTTTAGAGGCAGTGATGGCTACGGCACAGCATTTAAGCGTGCGGGATATAAAGAGTGGGGAGGCAAGATGGTACAAGACATCAATGAAGCTACTCGCTGGGTAATAGATAAAGACTATGTCGATGGCAATAAGGTTTGTACCTATGGTGCTAGCTATGGTGGATACGCCGCACTCATGTCTGTTGTAAGGGCGCCAGAGCTCTATAAATGCGCTATTGGATACGTCGGAATATACGATATGCAGTATATCTTTACAGAAAGTGATATTCCGAATAGCTGGGGAGGTAAAGCTTACTTGTCAAAAGTACTAGGAAATGACCAATCCCAACTACATGATTATTCACCAATTAACCATGTTGATAAGATTAAAGCGAATGTCATGCTAATACATGGTTCAAAAGATAGACGTGTTCCAGAAATAAATGCCGAAGCGCTTTCTGAACGTTTAACTGCTGCGGGAAAACCGCCAGTATATCTGCAATTTAAGCAAGCAGGGCATGGCGTATACGATGAAGGTAATAGACGAGAGCTTTATCAGGGGGTACTCAACTTCCTAGAAACTAACTTAAAATCGTAATGATAGGTAGCGCTGTATTCACCTAGATTGTTTGCAGCGCTTTTTTGTCTAGTGTTAGCTATTAAACCAGTCTGTGCGTTCAGGACAATAAATTGTAAGCATTTTAGCGCCTCATGTTTTGCCTCAAAGCTCTATCTCTACTATCAATCTAAACGGTTTACTTTGGTGACGTGAAGACGCATTTTTGGGGCAATATTGTTATACTGCCAACGCTTTAAATTGAACTTAGCGTGAAGGTAGAAAAATGAAAATAGCAATGATTGCTGCAATGGCTCAAAACAGAATTATTGGTGCAGATAATGATATGCCGTGGCATTTACCGGCTGATTTAAAACACTTTAAAGCCATCACGCTTGGTAAAGCGGTGATCATGGGGCGCAAAACTTATGAGTCTATTGGTAAAGCACTGCCTGGCAGGCCAAATATTGTTATCACGAGCAACAAAGACTATAGCCTATCCGACGCAACCATTGTTGATTCACCCGAGTCAGCCTTCGAGGTAGCCAAAGCGCTTAGCAATGGCGTTGAAGAAATAATGGTCATTGGTGGTGGCACCATCTACCAGGCTTTCTTAGATAAAGCCGACACCTTGTATTTAACCCATATTGACCTTGAGGTTGCGGGAGATACTCAGTTTCCAGACTACGAAGCATCAGCAAATTGGAATGAACTATCAAAAGAACACCATAGCGCTGATGAAAAAAACCCACATGACTACACATTCGTAACGCTAACACGAGCTTAAACGAGAAGGCATAAAAGCGATCGCGCTTTTATATAATCAGTTGCCTTAGCCAACAAGACCAAAGCAATAAATTGACGTTTCTCGCAATAATAGTGACGTAGAGTGAAACACGTATTCGTGTGCGTTAGACAGGCTTGTTCACGTTTGATAAAAAAAATGCCAGTGTCGTAGGGCTCTTACAAACCTTACAACACTGGCATTTTATGTAGTGCGCAGTTGCTACTTCATTTGGTCAAACAAGTTCTCTAGTGAAAGGCCTTGGTGACCCAACATGTCGCGAAGACGACGAAGTGCTTCTACTTGAATTTGACGTACACGTTCGCGTGTTAGGCCAATTTCCGCACCTACATCTTCTAATGTTGAGGGCTCGTATCCCATCAGACCAAAACGTCGAGCTAATACTTCTCGTTGTTTAGGATTTAGTTCTTCAAGCCAATTCACAATATTACTCTTTATATCAGAGTCTTGTAAGCTTTCTTCAGGGCTGAATTCTTTCTCATCAGCAATGATATCTAGTAGCGCTTTATCGTTTTCTCCGCCAATTGGCGTGTCGACCGATGTGATACGTTCATTCAAACGAAGCATCTTTGTAACGTCTTCAACGGGCTTATCAAGGGCTGCTGCAATTTCTTCTGCAGTTGGCTCATGATCAAGCTTTTGAGAAAGTTCACGGGATGCACGTAAATAAACGTTTAGTTCCTTCACTACATGAATAGGCAAACGGATAGTACGTGTTTGATTCATGATTGCGCGTTCGATGGTTTGGCGAATCCACCATGTGGCATATGTTGAAAAGCGGAATCCACGTTCAGGATCAAACTTTTCTACAGCACGAATTAGCCCTAAGTTACCTTCTTCAATTAAATCGAGAAGTGCTAATCCACGGTTGTTATAACGGCGAGCAATCTTAACAACAAGGCGAAGATTACTTACAATCATTCGTTTACGAGAGGCTTCACAGCCTTTCAGTGAGCGGCGCGCAAAATAAACTTCTTCTTCTGCGGTTAGCAATGGTGAAAAACCAATCTCGCCTAGATAAAGCTGTGTGGCATCTAGGTTTTTAGGTTGGTCATCCTGACTAAAAATGGCTTCATCATTTTCTAGGTCAGCGTCGTTTATTAAGGTTTCGTCAGCTTTTATATCAGCTGGCATATCGATGACTTCTAAGTCATCTTGAGGTTTTGATTCTAAGGCTTTGTTTGACTTACCCATGGTGAATCTCCTGCTACAAGGTTTACCTTATGACGTATCTCCTTTGTCTTTATTGTTATTATTTATTTTTATTATTTTAATGTTGGCAGGTACTTCATAGGGTTTAATGATTTCCCTCTATACCTAACTTCAAAATGAAGTTTTACCGAATCTGTTCCGCTGTTACCCATCGTTGCAATTTGCTGCCCCGCAGACACCCATTCTCGTTCTTTTACTAAAATAGTGTCGTTATAAGCGTAAGCACTTAAGAAGGTATCTGTATGTTTTATTATTACCAGATTACCGTAGCCGCGAAGTGCACTTCCTGAGTAAACAACTTTTCCATCTGCTGCCGCTAATACTTTACTTCCTTTAGCACCAGCAATATCAATTCCTTTGTTACCTGACTCCGACTTACTAAAGGTACCTACTAGTTTACCTTTTGCGGGCCATACCCACTGTTTAACTTTGTCTGGAAAACCTGCTGGTGCTTGTTTTTTGACACCGCCTGTCGGCTTCTTGACTGTCTTAACGTTTTGTGGTTTAACATTTTTTTCACTTTCAACATACGCCTGTGGAGAAGGGCGGTCAACCAAACTTTTGTCTACTTCTCTTGTGGTCGGAGGTGTTGACCGATTGGTCTTGTGTGCGGTTGGCGAGGGGGATCTAGCGGTATCTAGTCTGGGCGATAACCTTAATGTTTGGCCCGGGAAAATAGTGTAAGGGGCTGATAAGTTGTTGTATTTTGCAATGTCGCGGTAGTCATTACCCGTGTACCAAGCAACGGCAAATAGGGTGTCTCCCCGTTTAACTTTATAGGTGGGTTTGATGTACTCTTCGCTGCCATCGGGAACTTGACTATTTAAAAGAACCACAGGAGCAGGTGCTGTGCGCCCTGCACAGCCAGCTACCCATGTGCTAACGAATAATGCCAATCCTAAATATAGCAGTTGCCTGTGCATGTCATCGCAGTAGCAGATAAGCGGTGATTGCAAGCGCAACGACAATCCAGCCAAGCACCTCAACATATTGTCTTAGCTTTTGCTCCATGGCAGCGCCACCCCATCGCATCAGCGCTGCAACAAGGAAAAAACGGGCTCCTCGCCCCACAGCTGAAGCAATGACAAAGGGCAAGAACGCCATTTGCAAAAAGCCTGCGCTTACCGTAAAAATTTTATAAGGAATAGGGGAGAAGCCGGCAAGAAAGACGACCCACACGCCATAATCTTTAAACCACTGCATGGCGGTATCGATTTTGTGCGTATAACCCCAGTTTTCAATTAGCGGCGATAGCCATGCGTCAAACGCGAAATAGCCTAGCCAATAACCGGCAATGCCACCCAAGATAGATGCAATGGTAGTAATAAAGGCAAATTGCCAAGCCTTATTTGGCTGAGAAAGCGCCATTGGGGCAAGCATCACATCCGGTGGAATAGGAAAAAATACGGATTCCGAGAAGCTTAACCCACCTAAATACTTGGTTGCGTGACGATGTCGCGCCCAGCGTAATGCCATGTCATAGCATGGCTCAAAAAGCTTCACATTAGCTCTCCTGCTACAAGAGGAACAAATCGAACCGATTCTATGGTCGATGTTTTTAGTTCACCCTCAATCCTGTCAATACACAGTAACGATTGCTGTTCGTTACCTACGGGTATAATTAATCGCCCACCTTCTTTTAGCTGATCACACAAATCTTGCGGAAGACTAGCTGCTGCTGCAGTTACAATAATGGCATCATAAGGCCCTTTCGATTCCCAGCCCTTCCAACCATCGCCATGTTTCATTGCAATATTGTGAAGGTCGAGTTGGTTCATTCGACGTTTCGCATGAAATTGAAGAGACTTTATACGTTCAACGCTAAACACTTTAGCAAAAAGCTGCGCAAGGATAGCCGTTTGATATCCCGACCCCGTACCTATTTCTAGCACTTTTTCAGGTTTGTTGGGGCTATCAAGCAGTAGCTCGGTCATTTTCGCAACAATATAAGGCTGCGATATAGTTTGTCCTTGGCCTATCGGTAACGCGGTATTCTGATAGGCCTTGTGTTTAAGCGCATCGGGAAGAAAGCTCTCCCGCGGCGTGCCAGCAATGGCGTTTAGCACTGCCTGTGAACGTATTCCCTCGTTATAAAGCAGTTGTGCTAACGCGTCTCCTTTTCTAGAAGCTCTCATGATGTTGCGTACTTTCCTTTATTCTTATTAACAGCTACGCGAGATATGAATGGTTGCGCGCCACGCTTACTCGTTATCTAAACCCTATTAATGGGGGATAAGGTTTCCACACATTCCCTAAGGACTGACGTTGCAAAACAGCCGCTAGGAAGCGCAAAGGAGATAGTAAATGTATCACCCTTACTCTGCCATTCAAGCTGTGAAGGCCAAATTTTTATTGCTCGACGTTCTTGCTCAACGCCGCATTGGCTCAAAAAGTCGATAACTTCACTATTTTGTTCAGCAACCGAGTGCTC
Source organism: Alteromonas gracilis (assembly GCF_002993325.1). Classification (GTDB taxonomy): domain Bacteria; phylum Pseudomonadota; class Gammaproteobacteria; order Enterobacterales; family Alteromonadaceae; genus Alteromonas; species Alteromonas gracilis. The sequence continues at coordinate 329,129 of NZ_PVNO01000024.1, read as the reverse complement.
AAGTGTTAATGCGTCTGTTTGACTAATGAGCGCACCTTTACCCCAAAGCGGTGCAGAGGGGCACACGTCTTTCGCGTCAAAACGGGCCTGCGCATCTTGTTGCTCTTGCGAGCCTGTCGGCCCATTATTTATAAAAAAGCTATTTGAACCGCTAAGAACTAAAGCATCACCTTGGAGCACGCTGTCAAACAGACCTTGATCTAAACGGGCAGACAACATCTCGTTGAATAACCAACTACGCAGCGCAGAAAGTGCCATAGAGCGTTTATTGCGGTGCCTGATGGTTTCGCCATTTACCATGCGTTCGGCCATGACAAGATTACCACCTCGTTGAACCTCACCCATATCATTTAAACGCATAACGCCGAAACGCTGTTCACCATAGTAATTGGGGACGCCGTGCTTTTCAATTTCTCGCAGGCGCTCCTCAATCGCTTCGGGGTGCAGCACCTGACGCAATGTAATGGTAAAGTGGTTACCTTTTAATTGACCTGTACGCAGTTTTTTATTGTGGCGTATTTGTTTTAGTACTTTAACGCCTTCTAATTCAAAGTTGCTAAAGTCAAAATCCGGTTTGCCCGGTGCGTGAATACCGAACCACTGCTGAGTAACCGCATATTTGTCTTTGCGACCAGCGTAGGTTATTTGGCGCAAGGGAAGATTTACGAAGCGAGCCAGTTGCTCAGCAACAAAAGCAGTATTGGTATTCGTTTTTTCAACAAATACGAATTGATGTTCGCCTTCACCGCACGGTATATAGCCAAGGTCTTCTACAACTTGAAAGTCGTCAGCTTGAAATTTGAAAATGCCCGTTGATACAGGTTTTGCGTAATAATACTGCCAATGGTCAGTGTGTAGCGGCTTCATAGTTTTTCCAGTAGTACTACAGCATGGGCGGCTATGCCTTCTTTGCGCCCAGTGTAGCCTAGCTTCTCAGTAGTGGTGGCTTTAACATTGATATCGTCAAGGTTTACGTTACAGTCCTTTGCGATAATTTCACGCATATGGCTTATATGTGGCGCCATTTTAGGCGCTTGGGCAACAATTGTCATATCTGCATTGCTGAGTCTGTAACCCTTTTCACTGACTACATTAACGACATGACGGAGCAACACGCGACTATCTGCACCCGCGTATGCTTCGTCAGTGTCCGGGAAGTGCTTGCCAATATCTCCAAGTGCTGCGGCACCTAACATGGCGTCGCAAAGCGCATGAAGAAGTACGTCACCATCAGAGTGCGCAACGAGTCCCTGTTCATAATCGATGCTCACTCCACCAATTGTGATGGGGCCATCGCCACCAAATTTGTGTACATCAAAACCGTGTCCAATTCGCATTATGATTGTGCCTTTTGATTTGTCGCGCTATCGCTTTTTTCTGTAAAGCTGTGAGCGCTAAATTTTTGCTTAAGATAAAATTCTGCCAAAGGGAGATCTGCGGGGTGCGTAATTTTGATATTCGCCGGGCTCGCGTTTACCAATGCCACCTTGTAACCCGCAAGCTCCATCGCTGATGCTTCGTCAGTAATATTAGCGCCACGCGCTAATCCATCTAAAAGAGCAGCCTTTAGCAATTTTGCAGGAAAAAACTGCGGTGTGAGAGCATGCCACAAGCCATCCCTGTCCTCAGTATGAGAAATCACATTGCCAGAGGAGGCAACACGTTTCATGGTGTCTCTAACTGGTGTAGCTAAAATACCGCCAGCAACGTCTTTGTTGCCCATTAATGCGATAAGAGAAGTAATGTCGGTATCTTCTACACAGGGTCTTGCGGCATCGTGTACCAAAGCCCAGTCGTTCTCACTTAGCATCATGATGCCGTTAAGCACACTATCTGCACGTTCTTTTCCGCCCTCAACAACGCGAATAGGCTTATCGCGTAATTTATGGCTATCGAAGTAGGCGTCGCCTGGACTTATTGCAACGACAACGTCGTCAATCTGCGGGTGCGCCAGCAATGCGTCAATCGTGTGTTCAAGGATCGTTTTGCCATTTAACGTGAGATACTGTTTGGGGCGGTCAGCTTGCATTCGGCTGCCAACTCCTGCTGCGGGGATGACCGCAACAACGCGGGGAGATGTCATTTTTTTCACTTAGAATCTGCGGGCAAAATACGGTAAAAGGTTTCTCCCTTTTTAATCAGCCCTAGTTCGTTTCGCGCCCTTTCTTCAATAGCCTCTAACCCTATCTTTAAATCATTGATATCGGCTTTAAGTAAGGCATTGCGTTGGGCGAGGTTCGCGTTTTGAAGCGCTTGCGATTGAACTTCTTGTTTTCGGTTGAAATAATCGGGAATACTGTTTTTTCCAAACCACAGTCTGTATTGCAGTAAACCTAGCAGTACTAACAATACAATAGGAAGCCATTTACCTTGTAACACAGATTCACCTGACTATATGGTTGAACGGAAAAAAACAGAGGCGCGATGCCTCTGCTGTGTCTTATTATGCCGCGAAGCGGCGTTGAGTCAAAGGTGCTTTACTCACCTTGCCCCAATTTCCCTTTTAATTTATCCAGTAATTTGTTTTTTTGCTGATCTACAACATTGCTAAGCTGCGCTTGAAGAAGCTCCTGAAGCGCGGCGCTGTCGCCTTGGGCTGCGCTCAGCATACTGTTTACATCAACGAGTTCACCAGATAAAAGCGACTGCTCGCTGCTAATCATGCTGTTGAGTTTGTTGTTAAGTTCATCGAGCTTATCTTTTTGGCTGGCGGTTAGCTGTGAAAGCGCCGCCTTAGCCAACTTGTTGTCAAGGTCAGACTTTATATTAAAGTCGGGGTCTGAAAGGGTGCCATCAAGCAACATGGTCATATTTAAGCTCGTAAGAGTTTGAAGCGCTTGCGCGATAGCGCTGGTAACGTCGCTTGTACCTGTTGCTTCCATAACAAGCTGCTCAAGGTCAACTTCGCCTGTACCAGTAAGCATGTTATCAGTTACTTTCATTGAGCCATTGGTTTTCATCAAGGCAGACTTCAGCACAGCATTTAGTGTTTCATTGCCGCTGAATGGAATGTCAGACATATTTACGCCGGCTAATTGCCACACTTGGCTGGCATCAACGCCGTTGCCGTCAATCCAGAATTCACCGCTAGAAGTAAATGATTTTAATAAGTCACCCGCTGCCTCAATAGTAAAGGTAGTAGGGTTGCCAAAGACTTCGTGAACGTTAGTAATGTTATTCCACTTACTAGTAATAGATTCGTTTTGCCATAGCACCGATACGTTCGCTTCTTTTACAAGAATTGACGGCACTTCGGTAGGTGCTTCGCTCTTTTCTTCCCCTTGAATAAGCGGCATCACAATTTGCATTGCAGACATTAAGTATTCTGTGTATTCGGCGGCTTTATCGCCAAATACAAAATAGGTAACCTGCGAAAGGGCAGCTTGATCGCCAGCTATAACACCTTGAAGCAGGGCGTAATCTTCTTGCGGGGCTCTTTTAAGTGCCTCAACACTCTCACTTAATGCCTTCTTGGCGTCGCTCGCTTTTTCAGTAAAGTCACTTATAAGCGCGCGATCGGCCTGCATTTCTTCTTTCAGCTTGTCGAATGCTGACTTGGCTTGTACCAATGCTTGCGGGTCTTTGTAGTTGGTCTCTTTCAGTTGTGCGACTTGAGTTTTATAGTATTCAATGCGTTTTTTATCAGGAAGTGATTCGTAGTCAGCTTTAAGGCCTTCACCATAAGTAGCGTAAGCAGCCTTGGCGTTTTTAATCGCCGCTGTGGTTTTTAATGGATTTCTAGCAAGTAGCTCATCTACCGTGGGGACAGCCTCTTTCGCTTTTGCTTTGATTTCATTAAACGACAATGAGCGCTGTGGGACGCGATAAACCTCGCCTTGTGAAGGGCGCTCGGTATCGAACTGTACCTTTAGCAGGTTAAGGTTGTTTACGATAACTTGATCATCAAGTAGAGGCTTTAATTCTACGTCAGCATTAGCCTCGCCTACGAACACTTGATTGTGAGAAGGTTTAGTAGGATTAGTTAACGCAATACCCTTAAGTGTAACCGTTGTGGGAAAAAGGGAGTGGTCGAATTCATCGATATTAACTTCAGCGCCATAGGACTCACCCAATTTCGACTCAAGAATCGACTTAATAATGGTGTTGGCAAACAAAAGGTACACAAGGAACAACAACACAAAAAAACCAACAACCCACAGTAAAATAGGCTTACCCTTTGAACCACTACTCATATTTCAACTCCTTGATATTAAAGCGCTTAGCAGCTTTTGCTTTTGCACTTCATTTTTTGCGCTTGCTCTTGAAATCGTCAGAAAGCGTGCGAAAGACCGCTAACATTAGTGCTGATCAGTGTAATGCAGACAGCAGCAATCTTCCATACGTAGCGAGCATACAGAATGTTTAATTGGGCGGTTATTTTGCAGTCAACACTGTAGAGCCTGATTACGACATATCGTTTTTCAAATTTGAAATGCTTGAAGCTGCCCTACAACTTGGCGTTGAGGTAGCCTACTTAACATAGGAAGCGGTGTGTGAGGCAGCCTTTACTTATCGAAAGTAAAGGCTAGCCACTTTTTAGACTTTTATTTTAAGATATATCTACTCTGTATCGGTCAAGCGTTCTTCCATAGCGAACGCTACTATCACACGATTTATAATTTAAAGCGGTTTGCGATATCCATGATTGATAAACAACTGCTGCGTAATGCCTGACTGGCGGCCGCTAATTCGTCTGCAGTGCGCAGGCTAATATCAGCAGCACCCGATAGCGCGTTAATACGCATGTTGGCCTCGGTAGCGGCCTCTGCCTGTTGCTCAGTGGCTCTTGCTATCTCGCTACTCATATCAGCAATCTCTGTCATTAGGCGGTCGGCTTCTTGCAAGTTTATATTTGCTTGAATGGCGTTATCAACGGTTTTGGTAGAGGCTGTTTGACTGACTTTCACAGCGTCTACTGCGCTTTTCGCGTTGCTTTGTAATTTTTCAATCATAGCCTGTATTTCATCGGTACTTTGACCTGTGCGACTGGCTAGTGTACGAACTTCATCGGCAACGACAGCAAAACCTCTACCTTGTTCACCAGCCCGTGCCGCTTCTATAGCAGCATTTAAAGCCAGTAGGTTGGTTTGTTCAGCTATACCCCGAATTACATCAAGCACTGCGCCAATACTTTCTGTTTGTGCAGCCAGCTCAGTTACCACACGGCTAACACTTTCAATATCAGAGGTTAAAGATCGAATGTCTTCTACAGTGCTATCTACTACTGCTGCACCTTGTTGCACATTTGTTCTTGCGCTACTCGTACTCTTCTCGGCTGAATCGGCATTGCTACTCACGTCATTTATCTGCGTTGTCATCTCTTCCATTGCCGCAGCAACTTGAAGCATATTTTCGTTCTGTGTTTGGGCCTGCGCGTTACTGTTTTGACTGGACGACTCTACTAATTCTGCCTGCTGAGTGAGTGAATTAATGTTTTCACGAATACCCAATAAGGATTGACGCATTTTTTCAGTATATTCATTAAAGTAGCGTGCTAATCGCGTAATTTCGTCTTGCCCTGATTCTGGCAGAGAACGGGTTAGGTCACCTTCACCTTGCGAGATATCCTTCATCCGTTCTGTAACTTCTTGAACCGGTTTTACAATACTGCCGCCGATAACATAAATAAGCAGAACCACTAAAATAATGCTCACCACACAGAATACAATAATGACGTTACGCAAATGGGCGTATTCTTTTTCAAGATTTGTCAGGTAAATCCCTGAACCTACCGTCCAACCCCACGGTTTAAATTCTTTCACGTAAGAGATTTTATCTGTTGGGACTTCTTCACCTGGGAGTGGCCATACGTAATCAACGAAGCCGTCGCCTTGCGCTTTTACCCGTTGTGCCATTTCAACAAAAAATGGCTTTCCGTTGCCGTCTTTGAAAGTGCGTAGATCTTGCCCGTCAAGGGCGGGCTTGATTGGATGCATAACCATGGAGGGGGTTTGATCTTGGATCCAAAAGTAGTTGCTGCCGTCGTACCTTAAGGCTTTGACGGCGGCGAGTGCCTGACTTTTAGCCGTGTCTTCAGCTACACCCTCTTGCTCAGCAAAGCTGGCGAGCATAGTGTGAACGACTTCTACGAGGTGCTGATTTTCATCATATGACTTTTGTTTTAGGGCTTCGTAGTGCCTGTTTAAAACCAGCGCTGTAAGTAAAACAAATAACAGCGTGATGAGCGCTGCGATGATACCTAGGCGCTGTATCAAACTAAATTTTCTTAACCACATAAGGCAAAACCTATCTATTAATTATAGTTTTTCCTAAGTGTAGACGTTTTTTTATTAAATGCTTTTTTCTAACAGCTTAAAAATACGTGTCTAAAATCATATGTTTTTTACAATTTAAAGACTTCGTGAAGCAGTAAGAAAAACGATAAAAAAATGTGTCTGCGACATGTTATTAAATGTCATCTAACCCACTGGCTATGCAGCTTGACACGGGTTTAAAAAAACTTTGTTGACAGGGGCTTGGCAGGGCTTTTTTCTGTGCTACCATCCGCGCAAATTTGGCGCCGTCGTGATCTTCATCCAAAAGTATAAAGTTTAAAGATTAACGATACGTCAGTGCAGGGTTTCGACTTTGCTTGTTTTTTCCACGCTTCCATGTAACCGTGAGTAGTCATACACGGCGGGAACGCTTTTTATTACAGCTATTTCTATGAAAGGGTTGCGATGCTCATTAACGACACACTTCATACAACTTCACCCCTACGCCAGCGCATAAGAGACTACTATCGCATTAGTGAGTCAGTGGCTGTAGATCAAATTCTTCCTATTGCCGAAGTTAATCCTCGTGCGCGCAGTCGCGCGTGGGAGAGAGCGCGAAAGATGGTGCTACAAATTCGCCGCGAACAAGAAGGGCATGGTGGCGTAGACGCACTCTTAAACGAGTACTCGTTGTCTACTGCCGAAGGCGTGGTATTGATGTGCTTGGCCGAAGCTTTGCTACGCGTGCCAGACAAGGCTACGCAAGATGAACTTATTCGCGACAAACTCTCTCAAGGACAGTGGACACCGCACCTTGGCAATTCAGAGTCATTGTTTGTAAACGCATCTGCGTGGGGCTTGTTGTTCACCGGCAATATGGTGAACTATGCCGACAAGCGTAAGAAAGAACAGTTTGGCCTGCTGAAGCAAACCCTTGGACGCTTAGGTGAGCCCGTTATTCGCCGTGCTATGAACATTGCCATGCGCGTTATGGGCCGTCAGTTCGTTATGGGCGAAACCATTGAAGATGCAGTCGACCGCGCTAAAGAAAAAGAAACCAAAGGGTATGTGTACTCTTACGACATGCTTGGTGAAGGCGCACGAACTATGCGCGACGCTGAGCGTTACTACGATGCATACGTGAAGGCGATAAAGGTTATCGGTAAAGCGGCTAATGGACGCGGACCAAAGCGCTCGCCGGGTATTTCAGTAAAGCTTTCTGCTATTCATCCACGTTTTGAATTTTCACACCGCGAACGCGCAATGGAAGAAATTCCTCCGCGTTTAAAAGCGCTGTGTATGATGGCGAAAGAATACGATATTGGTTTAACGGTAGACGCTGAAGAAGCTGACCGTCTTGAACTTTCTTTAGATATCATCGAAGACGTATTTCGTGATGAAGACCTAAACGGGTGGACGGGCTTTGGCTTGGCTGTGCAAGCCTACCAAAAACGTGCCATCCACGTTATCGAACATCTGCGTGAACTTACCCTTGAGGTAGGTCGCCCATTGATGGTGCGTCTGGTTAAGGGAGCATACTGGGATACGGAAATTAAGCTTACCCAGCAAGCAGGTCTCGAAGAGTTTCCTGTATTTACCCGCAAGTCATCAACTGACGTGTCATACCACGCCTGTGCAAACCGCTTACTTGAATACCGCGATACTATTTACCCGCAGTTTGCTACACACAATGCTTACACCGCATCGGTGATTGTTGAGCTTGCTGGTGATGACAAAGAAGGCTTTGAATTCCAGTGTCTACACGGTATGGGCGATACCCTTTACGATCAGGTGGTAACACAGGATAAGATTCAATGTCGCGTTTACGCGCCTGTGGGTGAACACGAAGATCTATTGGCCTACCTAGTACGTCGTCTTCTTGAAAACGGCGCGAACTCGTCGTTTGTAAACGCCATCGTTGACGACGAAAAACCGGTTGAGTCTTTGCTCGAAGATCCAGTAGAAAAAACCCAGCGCTTGAAGGTGCGTTATAACAAGTTAATAAAAACGCCACGTGGGCTGTATGCGCCTGAGCGCGATAACTCTCGTGGTTTAGACCTTACCGACACGAATGCAGTTACTGCTTTAAAACATGAACTAGAGCGTTGGAAGGACTACTACAAAGCCAGTGGCGAAATACCAGAGGGCGCTACGCCCGTATTAAACCCTCTGGATCACAACGACATTGTTGGTTATCACCATTACGCGACGCCAGACGATATGCGTAAGGCGCTAGATGACGTTGATGCAGGTTTTGAAGCTTGGTCTAAGCGCGATGTGAGCGAACGCGCTGAAATTCTAAATCGCACTGCAGATGCGCTTGAGCGTCACATGGCTGAGCTTATTGCTATTTGTATGCGCGAAGCGGGTAAAGTTGCGCAAGACAGCATAGATGAAGTACGTGAAGCGGTAGACTTCTGCCGTTATTACGCAGTACGGGCTGAAGAACTAGCGGAAGATCAGCGTCTGCTACCTCGCGGTGTGGTACTGTGTATCAGCCCATGGAACTTCCCACTGGCCATATTTCTTGGGCAAGTTACCGCAGCGTTAGCAACGGGTAATACGGTTATTGCTAAACCTGCTGAACAAACCAGCATCATTGCCCAGCGCGCAGTAGACATTATGCACTCGGTAGGTTTACCGGAAGATGCATTAAAACTTATTGTATCGCCAGGTAAGGAAGTGGGTGAAACCTTACTGCCAGATGAGCGCATTAAAGCGGTAATGTTTACAGGTTCAACGCAAACAGGAACGCTTATTTCTCAGGTGCTGGCAGAGCGCGGCGGCGAACAGGTACCACTTATTGCAGAAACAGGCGGTCAAAACTGTATGATCGTCGATTCAACTGCACTGCCAGAGCAGGTGGTTGATGATGTTATTCGCTCTGGGTTCCAGAGCGCCGGCCAGCGCTGTTCTGCACTTCGTGTGCTTTACGTTCAGGAAGAGATTGCTGACGATCTTATCGAAATGCTTATTGGCGCGATGAAAGAGTTGACGGTAGGTGACCCAACACAGCTTGCTACCGATGTTGGCCCTGTTATTGACGAAAAAGCGTTGAAGAGTCTGACCGACCATCAACAAGCGATGGAAGATAAGGCGAAATTACTTTATCGCTCGGAAATGCCTGCGACGTTTAAAAACGGAACCTTCTTCCCACCAACGTTGTATGAAATTAAAGACATCGATGTGCTAGAAAAAGAAGTATTTGGTCCAGTGGTTCACATTGTGCGCTTCAAGTCGAAAGAACTTGATAACGTGCTAGAGCAAATTAACGGTACCGGTTACGGCTTAACTATGGGGATTCATTCGCGCATTGAAGAACGTGCCAATGAAATTGCTGCAAAGAGCCGTGCGGGTAACATTTATATTAACCGCGATATCATTGGTGCCATTGTTGGCGTTCAGCCGTTCGGTGGCCGTGGACTTTCTGGGACGGGGCCAAAAGCTGGTGGTCCTAACTATTTGTCTCGCTTAATGATGGAGCGCGCCACGCCTAAGCCTTCTCATATCGATGATGTAGACGGAACTGATGCTGCACTTGTAGGTGATGAAAAGATTGCTGAACGTGCACATGTGATGATGGACAAAGCGAAAGCAGTAGAGGTGCAGTGGCGTCATACGCCGTTGAACGACCGTATCTCTATGGTGCGTCAGCTTCTCGCAAAAATTGCGAAAGTCGATATTGTTGATGAACTTGCCGACGATTTAAACCGTACTCTTGCGACGGCGCGTCAGCAGCTAATCAGCGTTGAGCGCAAGCTCGCAAAACCACAAGTTTTGCCAGGGCCAACAGGTGAATCGAACAAGCTTTACCTAGAGCCGCGCGGTATTCTGGTTTGTTTTGCCGATAAAGAAGTAACGTTTGAATACTGGTTGTTGTCTGTAGTAACAGCACTTTCAACCGGCAACCCAGTAGTGTCAGTGGTATCTGAGATTTTCTATGAAGAAGCGGTAGAAATTCAGAACAAGTTTGAATCGACAGGTGCACCTAAAGGTTTGTTCCAAGTGGCTCGTCTAGCTCACTTAGATACGTTATTGATGGATGAAGATTTAGCAGGTGTTGTAGTAGATTCAAGCACTGAACGTACAGCTCGAATCTCGGCTATGTTGTCATCTCGCAAAGGCGCAATACTGCCTGTTATCACAGCAGAATATAACGATAACCTTATTCAGCGTTTGATGACTGAAAAAACGATCAGCATTGATACAACAGCATCGGGTGGTAACACCTCACTAATGACCCTTGTTGAAGATGATGAATAAATAAAGGGAATAATGCTTCACGAATAAAAATGGCCAGCAGTATGCTGGCCATTTTTTTTGCTATTCGGTTCTTGGCGACGCCAAACCGCGTTTAGGTTACATCCATTCGCTATTTCGACGTTTGCGCTTTGGAAGGTAGGTTATCAGCACGCCAAGTAGAATACCGATACCGGCTACCATGCCACCACGGGTAAACCATGTCACCAATTCATCCTTGCTTGCACTTTCAACTTGTGCGGTAAGTCGAATAATTTGAGATGCCTGTTCGTCATTGGTAGTAGTAAGCTTAGACACCTGTTGACGAGCGTCGTTAAGCTGCTGACGAAGCTTTGCATTTTCCGACTGTGCCGCCTGCAGACCACTTTGGCTTTGAGCAAGCTTTTCGCTAATGATGGGTAGCTGTTCTGCCTGTGACATTGTGTTAGACACAAATTTACTTTCTACCCAGCCTTTACGACCCTCAGGATCAGTAACCTGCGTAAACTCAGCGTCATTGTCTCTTGCTAGAACAGTAATAGGCGTCCCGGCTTCAATTGAACCTAGAATGCGATAATTGCGACCAGGTCCGGTATGCATAAAGATAAACAAATCATCTCTTATATAGTGTGATGAAGACGCTTCTAAATCAGCGGTATCTTGTAGCGAAAATGCTTGAAAAGAGCACGCAATAAGGGCTGCTGCTAACCACTTTCGAATCATATGAAGTCCAATTTAAGAATTTAAAACGTGAAGATGGTATTGGTTGACCGCCATAAAGGCAAGTTTGTTCCACTTTTGTCTAAATTTAGAAGACCAGAAAAACGCTGTAGCATTGCGAAAAGTATGTGACAGAGGTATGGTGTCAGCATCATAAGCTGTGCCTTGCGCAACCATGTCAGAAATAGAATTAAAATTTGTAACAGGTGACAATGCTCACCAAGCGTTTACTCAACGGGTCCTCCCTCTTTTTGAAAACCACAGTATAAACGTCAATTCACATCGCGAAATGCGATTGGAAAACGACTACTACGACACGGATAAACTCGACTTTCAAAATAATAAAATGGGGTTTAGAGTTCGTGGAAATAACGGTGAGTACGAGCAAACCTTGAAAACCAACGGTGTAGTAAGCGGCGGCTTACACAAACGTATGGAATATAACGTTGCCTTGGAAAACTCACGTCCTGATTTGGCCTTGTTCGATAATAACGTGTGGCCGCAGGGCTGGGATATAACTGTAAAAAATGCCAGCTTATCAAAGCAATTTAGTACCCATTTCACGCGAAATGCTTACGTGGTCACTATCGACGATAGCGTTGTTGAAATCGTGCTGGATTGTGGCGAGGCGACAACAGAAAAGGCCAGTTCATCGATTAACGAGATAGAGCTTGAGTTAATGTCTGGCAATATAAACAGTCTGTTTTCGCTGGCTGCGCTAATAAATAACAATATGCCTGTAAGGCTTAGCGATGTCTCTAAAGCGGCACAAGGCTATCAACTACTCCACGGCTTCAATGCAAAAATACGTCATTTACCGGACTTTCTCCCACTAGAAGAGAGTACCACAACAGAAGACGCGTTTTGTCATGCTGTACAAACCGCATTGGCCCATTGGCAGCATCATGAACATGTGTTTTGTGAAAGCGGGTCCATTAAAATGCTTGGGGAAGTTGCGAAAAGCGTTCGACTGCTGCTACAAAGCGTATCGCTTTATCTCCCGGTGTTGCAATGTCCAGAATTATTAACCCTGCATCAAAAGCTAGTGGCTCATGCAGGAAAGTGGGGATGGCAAGATGATTTGCAGAGCCTTCGCTATCTGCTTTCTAAGAAAAGCATGTTTAGTAAAACACTGAGCAAGCATCCCGCTGTGGTTAGTTATCTTCAAGGGCGTCAGGCAGGGTTGATGCATGCTCATGAGCCCGAAAAGTTGTTTTTTGACAACGAAGCGACTGATATCAAACTCTTGGCCATCAGCCTAATACAAAACAAACCTTGGCAAAGTGAGGCGACAGGCTTCGACCATCCTGTGCTTGAGCACGCAAAAGGGTGGTTGTCGCAGGGATGGCAGACAGTTCAACAAAGCATGCCGCTTAGCAAGACCATGGGACCTGTTAACTATAGCGCGGTCGAAATTGTGCTTAGGCAGACTCTATGGAGTGGGTTTCTTTTAGGCGACTTGTTTGTGGAAGAGCGCGGAAATTTTCGTGCTCCCTGGCTAGATCTGCTTACCGGTATTGATGAGCTCAACGCACTCTTGATGCTGAAGCAGTCGATAGATGATGCCGAGGTTGATTCTCACAATGAAGTGCGTAAATGGACAGCGGAAAAACTGTCTACGCTTATTCGTATTATGGAACGAACGCGTTCTGTTGCGATGCAACGCGACATATACTGGTAGCCGGGCTAAATGGGTAAGTTTCCAGAAGGCAGTGTAAATCTCATGGATGGAGGGCGCTGATGACCTCAGCTATTTTTAGTTACATTCTCTACGCGTCGATAGGCATTTATGTATTCGGGCTAGCACGTTTAATCTTGCGAAAAGAGGGATTACGCAATAAGCGCTGGCTGAGCGTTGCTTTTATTTGCTGGCCTCTTTTCATGCTAGATGAATGGTTGCGCCTAGCTTCAGCTACCGAGTTTGCTTTTGTTTATGGTTTATCAGACGTGTTTGCAGTTATAGCTGTCACCTGTTGCTATCGGGCAATTAAGCCCATGTTATTGGCTTACCCCTCATCAAGAAAGCGATTGTGGTGGCCAGTGGTTATTACCGCTGTATTTCAGAGCACCGTGCTTTTAATCCCCATTGAAGACAAACAGCAGTGGCTCTCAGCTTCCCCCACGGGTCAGCCATTACTGCTATGGCCTGCTTATATCGCGTCGCTGTTAACTGGATTTAGCGTATTGCTGATAGGTATCTTAATTACTGAGCATATTCAGATGTATCACAGGCATCTTCCAGAGCAGGCTGTAGATATTAAAAACCTAAAAATGCCCAAGTTGGCTGGCGTGATGGGAAGTTTAGTGGGAGTGGCATTTATGAGTATTTTGCTTGTTACTGCCGCTACGTTTGGCTTTTTCCCTGTACCGTTTTGGGAAAGCTTTCATCATTTAATGATAGGTACAGCACTATTGGTCGTGCTGTTTTCGCTAACGTTCATACGACGCACGTCGCCGTCGCCTTTAGACTATGAACGGCTAGATGAAGGTAAGGCGTCACCTTATGAGAATAGTAGTGTTATTTCTAAGGCAGAGCGCTACACCATAGGTTCAAAAGCGTACAAAAAGCGATTTTTAACGCTAGATGAATTTTGTAAGGGGGCTGACATTGACCCCACATCACTAGCATTGGCCTTACAGCTGACAGATCGTAAAAACTTCAGGCGGTTTATTTTCCACTATCGCCTCGAATACGCGAAAAACGTGTTGCTGCGCAGTGACGCCAAGCTTGAAGCAGTTGCAAAGCGCATTGGGGTGAACTCAGAAAAGTTTCTGAGCGACTATTTGGTAAAGCACCTCGATACGACAACGCTAAAATAGGTGGCACGACCGCTGCCATCGCTAACCGCCAAAGGCGTTTGACAATATCTGGTGGGTAAATGTCTTACGCAAATAAAACCCTCGCGGGCGTGTTTTTATGCGCTGACCTTCTTGCCCTAACGCATCTGTGAGCACTTTGCCGTTCGCGGCTTTCGGCCGGATATGCAGCGCTACACCCTGACGAGAGGTGATCGTCTCAACCTGTCCTGTGGAAATTTGCTCAACTAATTCTTCCCAGTCGCTTCGTAACAGCGCATCTTCATGCACGTTGGGCCGCCAATAAAAACCGGTAGCGACCCTTCTCTGCGCAAGCGGAATGGCTCTATCTCCTTCAATAGGTAACCACAAAACTTGCTGTAATTTATTGCGCACATTTGAAGTTTCCCATGTAATGCCAGGGGGCATGAGCAGCGGAGCAAAACATACATATGTTGTTTCTAATGGCGAAAAATTAGCGTCAATAGGTATAGTTTTCAATTCAATACCCAGCTCAGGGAAGTCTTGCTGAGGTTTAGAGCCTGCACTCGCCCCTAGCCATTTCTCTATGAGCATGCCTGGCCAGCCTTTGTGGCGCTGAAGATTAGCTGGAATAGCGATATTTGCCATCTCGGCTAACTCTCCCAATGACAAACCAGCAATAGCATGACACCGCTGTAAAAGGCTTTCTGATGACGTTGGCGGAGATGATGGGGGCTGCATAAATGTCGTTATTTCCTATTTGAGCGGCGATGGCGAACATTAAAGCTATGATTGGAGCATAGTTTATGGAAGAATGAAAACATATAACAGTATAGTGTGCCCGGGAGTCTATGTGATAGATGCCGATGGATTCCGTGCGAATGTGGGCATAGTGATTTGCAACAAAATGGGTCAAATATTTTGGGCAAGACGTTATGGTCAACATTCATGGCAGTTCCCTCAAGGCGGAATTGATGAAGGGGAAACTGCCGAACAAGCTATGTACCGCGAGCTTCACGAAGAAGTAGGGCTGACACCGAAAGATGTCACTATTTTAAGTGTTACCCGCAACTGGCTGAGATATAAATTGCCTAAGCGATTAATTCGTCAGGGCAGCAACCCTGTTTGTATAGGGCAAAAACAAAAATGGTTCTTGTTGCAGCTTGATTGCAACGAGCGAGATGTCAATGTACTCAAAACGCGTCATCCAGAGTTTGATGACTGGAGGTGGGTAAGTTACTGGTATCCGATAAGAAACGTTGTATCGTTTAAGCGAGACGTTTACAGACGAGTAATGAAAGAGTTCTCGCCTGTGGTCATGTCTGCGCAGCATCGTCCACCACAACGCCAAAACGTAGTGCCACACAAACGTGGCAAAAAGCGCAGGCGCGGCTAAACATGCGGAAGATTGCTATGCGCGGGTGTAAGCAGCGAGTGAACAAGGAGTAACCGGTGAGCCCTCAAAGCCAGCAAGGCGCAATGCTAACTACATTAAAACGTATCGTGCAGGAAATTAGTCAGATTTCTGCACTCGATACGGCGTTATTCCGGCTTGCCTCGCGTGTTAAGCAAACGCTAAATGTGGACTCTTGTTCCATATATCTCGCTGACTACGAGGCGCAAGAGTTCATACTCAAAGCTACCGACGGTCTTCACCCAGACGCCGTAGAGCAAGTTCGCATTGGTTTCTCTGAAGGGCTTATTGGTCTTGTAGGACAACGAGAGGAACCTCTCAATATTGTTGATGCACCCAGCCACCCCAGGTTTAAGCACTACCCCGAAGTAAAAGAAGAAAAGTACAACGCGTTTCTGGGCACACCCATCATCAATCAAAGGCGTGTGCTTGGCGTTATTACGCTCCAGCAGGCTGAAATGCGACGCTTCAGCGAAGATGAAGAGGCGTTCTTGGTTACTCTGGCCGCGCAGCTAGCGTTGGAAATCACTAATGCCGATATTCGCGGTGCGCTGACACTCTCAAATTCCAATGACAACACTGCCCGACAAAAAAATGTGCGGGGCATTGCAGGCTCGCCAGGCTTAGCGATTGGTAAAGGGGTGTCGCTAGACAAGTCAATTAACCTGAAAAACTGGGTGGTAAAACGGACTGATTCTCCGTTAGATCAAATTCAATTATACCGCAAAGGGGTTGAGGTAACGCGAGGCCATGTGGACGCATTGTCTAATGGACTTGATGACGCCATTCCCGATGACGTTAAGTCTATATTTCAGCTATATCATCACCTGCTCGATGCAAATAGTTTGGGAAGAGAGGTTGAGGAAAAAATTCGCGAAGGTTGGGATGCGGCCTCATCACTGAAAATGGTCATAGAAAGCTATGCTGCTCGTTTTCGTGCGATGGACGACCCCTACATGCAAGAGCGTGCCATTGATATTGTTGACTTGTCAGACCGTATATTAGCCAACATTTTGTATGAAGCTAACGGTCAGAAAGTCACAGAGAAGGTCATCACAAAAGCCAGTATCTTGGTGGCTGATGAGGTTTCAGCGCCAATGCTTGCCGAGTTTCCAAGAGACAAGCTCCAGGGCATTATTTCTATTCGTGGTTCTAACAACTCTCACGCTGCAATTTTAGCAAGAGCTATGGGCGTGCCCGCCGTGATGGGCTGTCAAAATGTAACGCCAGCGCTTTTGGAAGACAAAGAAATTCTGCTTGATGGCTACTCTGGTGAAGTCATTATTTCCCCTGAGCGCAACATAAAAACAGAGTTTATTCAGCTCATTGAAGAAGAGTCGGCGATCGCCGAAAAGATTGATGCAGAGGCTGATAAACCGTGTGAAAGCGTAGATGGCTGCAGAATGTCGCTCTATATCAATGCTGGCCTATCTGCTGAAGTTGAATTAAACGCTGAGCAAATTGGTGCTGGTGTAGGGCTTTATAGAACTGAAATCCCGTTTATGCTTCGAGAGCGGTTCCCCTCAGAACAAGAGCAGGTCGAATTATATCGCCAAGTGTTAGAGGCTGCGCCCACATTACCTATCACTATGCGTACCTTGGACGTGGGAGGTGATAAGCCATTACCTTATTTTCCAATCAGCGAGGAAAATCCATTTCTGGGGTGGCGGGGTATTCGTCTAACGTTGGATCATCCCGAAATTTTCTTGGTTCAAGTACGCGCTATGCTTCGAGCAAGCGTAGGGCTAAGTAACCTACAAATAATGCTGCCCATGATCTCCACCGTGTCTGAAGTGCAAGAGGCAAAGCGACTTATTAATCAGGCATTTTACGAGATATCTGATGAAATAGCTGAGTCAGGAGAGGTCCTGAACAAACCTAAGTTAGGTATCATGCTTGAAGTACCTTCTGTACTTTATCAATTACCTCAATTGGCCAAGCACGTCGACTTTTTCTCGGTAGGCAGCAATGACTTAACCCAGTATTTACTAGCGGTAGATAGAAACAATACGCGAGTAGCAGGTCTCTACAACAGTTATCATCCTGCGGTATTAGGTGCGCTTTACGATGTGGTGCAAAAAGCTAATCAGAATCAGGTGCCGGTGACTATTTGTGGCGAAATTGCCGGTGAGCCTGCTGGCGCATTACTGCTAATGGGGATGGGATACCGCCGATTGAGTATGAATGGTTTTAACTTAAGGAAGATCAACTGGCTTATTCGAAAAGTCACGTTAGATGAGTGTAAGCAATTACTTTCGCTGGCACTTACTTCAGTGAATCAAGAAGAAGTCTTTGTGCACTTGAATAAATATCTTGAAACAAAGGGCCTTGGAGGCCTTATCCGAGCAGGTGCCTAAGGAATGGACCCATTCGTTGTTATCATAGTCAGTTGCCTGATTCTAGGCTCCGTTGTTGGCATTCTCGCGGGAATGCTTGGCATTGGCGGTGGTCTTATTATCGTGCCTGCACTGTCGTATTTGCTCATTCACTTTATGGGAATGACCACTGAAACTGTCATGCCGGTTGCTATTGCTACTTCGCTTTCAACCATTATTTTTACGGGCATGTCCTCGGCGCTCGCTCATTACAAACTCGGTAATATTCAACGTAGAGTGGTGCTTTACACGGGCTTGGGCATTGCCGTTGGCGCTATTATAGGCGCACAGGTGGCAAGTCATATATCCGGTGAGCTCTTAAAGGATATTTTTGCCGTACTAGTTATTTTAATTGCACTGCAAATGATATTCGGGAAACAAAAAGCGTCCGAAAACGAAGCGTCTAACGGCACCTTATCCGTCGTAGGAGGTGGTGCTGGTTTGCTAAGTGCGTTGATGGGCATAGGTGGTGGTGCATTGTTGGTGCCTGCTCTAGTATGGTTTCGTGTTAATGTACGCGCGGCTATCGGCTGTGCTGCTTTTTGCGGCTTAGTTATTGCGGTCTTTGGAACCACTAGTTTTGTTATTGCAGGGTGGAATGCGATAGATGTACCAGAACACAGTTTAGGATATGTTTATTTACCCGCTACAGCTGGTATTGTTGCTACCTCGATGTTCACCGCAAATATTGGCGCGAAGCTTGGACAGCGCGTGAACGTTCGCATATTGAAAGCGATGTTGGCATGCTTGCTGGTTCTCGTAAGTATTAGAATGATTTTAGGAATTGAATAAAGTAATGGAACAGAGCAGTTATCTGGTATTCCCCAGTATCGACCCCGTTATCTTCAGTATGGGCCCGTTAAGTGTTCGTTGGTACGGTCTAATGTACCTTGTGGGCTTCATCGCCGCCTATCTATTGGCACAAAAGCGCCTGTCACAAACGAATTGGAGTCGCGAGCAGCTAAGCGATTTACTTTTCTGGAGCTTTGTTGGCGTTATTTTAGGTGGCCGTATCGGTTACGTATTCTTTTATCAGTTTGGCATGTTCCTCGACGACCCGCTGTATCTCTTTAAGATTTGGGCTGGCGGTATGTCATTCCACGGTGGATTACTTGGAGTATTGGCGGCGCTGTTTTGGCGAGCGAAGTGTATGAACACGACTTTCCTGAGATTAGGGGACTTCGTCGCGCCACTTGTACCGATTGGGTTAGGTGCAGGGCGAATTGGAAACTTCCTTAACGCAGAGCTTTGGGGGCGCAGTACCGATGTGCCATGGGCGGTTATATTTCCCAATGCGGGTAATGTGCCTCGCCATCCCTCTCAGCTCTACGAGTTTGCGCTAGAGGGGGTTTTACTCTTTATCATTTTATGGCTTTATTCTGCTAAAAAGCGCCCAGTAGGGGCAGTCAGTGGTTTGTTCTTATTAGGCTACGGAAGCTTCCGTTTTATCGTTGAGTTTTTCAGAGAGCCCGACGCGCATATTGGCTTATATCAAATGGGCCTAAGCCAAGGACAACTTCTTTGTTTACCTATGATTGCTTTAGGAATAGGATTATTAGTACGCGCATATATGCGTGGAAAAGACCGTGTTGAACAGTAAATAAATATAAGAATAACGATGAAAGAATATCTCGCATTAATGCGCCATGTACGTGATACGGGTGTGAAAAAGGAAGATCGAACTGGTACGGGTACGTTAAGTGTATTTGGCTATCAGATGCGATTTAACCTCCAAGAAGGTTTTCCGTTGGTGACCACGAAGAAGTGCCACCTTAAATCAATTATTCATGAGCTGCTTTGGTTTCTAAAAGGCGAGACTAACATCGCCTATTTAAAAGAGCATGGCGTGAAAATATGGGATGAATGGGCAACTGATGAGGGTGAGCTTGGCCCTATTTATGGTCAACAGTGGCGCAGTTGGGATCGCGGCGATGGTACGTCGGTAGATCAAATCGCAGAAGTGGTAGAGCAAATCAAGACCAACCCTGACTCTCGACGTCTTATCGTGAGCGGGTGGAATCCAGCGGTTTTGCCAGACACCAATTATTCTCCAAAAGAAAATGCGGCAATGGGTAAACAGGCGCTGCCCCCTTGTCACACGCTGTTCCAGTTCTATGTGCTTGACGGAAAGCTAAGCTGTCAGCTGTATCAACGCAGCGGCGACATTTTCTTGGGCGTGCCATTTAATATTGCAAGTTATGCACTTCTCACCATGATGATTGCCCAAGTTTGCGATCTGGAGCCCGGTGATTTCATTCATACGCTAGGTGATGCGCACTTGTACTCAAATCATCTTGAACAGGTCGAGCTGCAGCTTAGCCGCGAGCCGTTTGCACGTCCAACAATGGAAATAAACCCGGAAGTTAAAGACATCTTTGGGTTTTCTTTTGACGACTTCACGCTAAAAAACTACCAGTCACATCCACACATTAAAGCCCCCGTCGCAGTTTAAGGCGTTACCATGAGTACTCCAATATTGATTTGCGACGACTCGGGTTTCGCAAGGCGTCAAATGGCGCGTAGTTTGCCTGATAATTGGGATGTGGATGTTTCTTTTGCTGAAAATGGTGAACAGGCGCTAACGCTTATTCGAGAAGGTAAAGGAGATGTCGTTTTTTTAGATCTCAATATGCCGGTTATGGATGGCTATCAAACAATGGAAGCTATCCGTAAGTTCGACTTACCGTGTTTGGTAATCGTTGTGTCGGGTGATGTGCAGGCACAAGCACGAGAAAAAATGCTGGCGCTTGGTGCATTAGATTTTATCAGAAAGCCCATCGATAACGAAAAGCTCAGCCATATATTATCGTCTTACGGTATCTACAGTGGTGAAGGTCATTCGTCAGGTGCTCGTTTAAACACAGTGCAAAAAAATGATGCGCCTCAAACACGAGATGAACCGACAAGCAACGAAGATAAATTAGACGCCTGTAGGGAAATGGTGAACATCGCTATGGGGCGAGCAGGGGAAAACCTCGCTGAACTACTGGGTGAATTCATTGATTTACCTATCCCGAATGTAAACCTTATAGAGAGCAACGAACTCTCTATGGCGGTGGCTGAGATAAACCGAAACGAGAGCGTGTCAGCGGTTTCTAAGGGATTTATCAGCGAGGGCATAAGTGGTGAAGCACTGGTGATCTTCAATGACACCAACTCTCAAAACATCGTTGACCTACTAAAATACCCGCCTTCAGCGTCGTCTGATAAATTAGCGTTAGAAGCGCTTATGGACGTGTCTAATATCCTTATCGGTGCGTGCTTGAACGGTTTGTCTGAACAGTTAAACGTAGCATTCAGTCACACTCACCCAGTGTTGCTTGGTCAACATCAAGGTTTGTCAGCGTTGTTGAGTGATAATGTGCACCGGTGGGGCAAGCTAATGGCCATAGAGATTGGGTATGCCATTAAAGCAAGGGATATCTCGTTTGATTTACTGCTGCTCTTTCCCGGAGATGCCATGAATCACGTTTACGAACGCTTATTAAGTGATGAAATGGACGCTAACGGTGGCAAGGAAAGTCTATGAATGCTTCAACAAAAACGTTGACCCAGAACACGGAAGGTACGGCTTCTCAGGTTCCCCTGGAATTACTTGATTCCATAGAGGTTGGAATTGCGGTACTTGACCGTAATTTTACAGTACACGTGTGGAACAAGTTTTTAGAAAACCACAGCGCTAAAAAAGCACAGTCAGTGATTGGCGGCAGCATTTTTTCTCATTTTTCTGAGATAGATGAGGCATGGCTGAGAACGAAAATCGACCCGGTCTTCAATTTGAAAAGCCCTGTCTTCATTATATGGGAGCAGCGTCCTTTCTTATTCAAGTTTACCTGTAATCGCCCCGTTACTTGCGCCGCCGAGTTTATGTATCAAAACGTGACCATTTTTCCTATTGTAGAAAATAATGGCCGAGTTGAACGCTTTTGTATGCTTGTATACGACGTAACTGAGCAAGCGTTAGGCAAGTTGGGTATGGAGCACCTGAACGAAGAGCTGAAAACAGCGAGTCGCGTTGACGGTCTCACCGGGCTTTTTAACCGTCGCTATTGGCAAGAACGCTTTGACGAGATGTATAAGCTGTGCGTTCGTAGAGGTAAACCAAGTACAGCGCTCATGTTGGATATCGATCACTTTAAGCGCATTAACGATACTTACGGTCATCAAGCCGGTGATAAAGTTATTCAAATGCTTGCAGCGCTAATAAAGCGTTGTGTAAGGGAAACCGATTTAGCAGGACGATATGGCGGGGAAGAGTTTGCTATCATGTTGAATGATTCCACGGTAGAAGATGCGAGAGCCGTTGCAGAGCGAATTCGCCAACTCGCACAGCGTTTAACGGTTGAGCATGAAGGAGAGTCGATAAGTTTCACTGTTAGTCTTGGCCTTGCTCAATTCTCTGCAGACTTTAAAAGTGCGATGGCCTGGTTAGAATGTTCAGACCAAGCGCTTTATAAAGCAAAAGAAAGCGGCCGAAACCAATACTGTATTTACGAATAAAACCGGCTCAGCACTATTAAAGTGCCAAGCGAAGCGTATTTTTAAGCTCTTGAAAGGTTACAGGTTTTACAAGATGGTAACGAATACCCGAACGTAAAGAGGCTTCTTTATCGTCGCGATGTGCATTTGCTGTTAATGCGATGATAGGAAGGTCGGGACGGCCTTCCTTCAGTATTTTCGCAACCTCCAAACCGCTAATGTCTGGCAGGTTAATATCGAGTAAAACACAGTCAAAGGCGGTTTCATTGGCTCTGCTAATAGCATCATCGCCCGTGTAACTTACAGTCACCTCGTGCCCCATACATTGAAGCATGTATTCGACCAATTCAGCATTTATAGGCTCATCTTCAACAACTAATATTCGTGCCTTTTTCTCATCGGGCACTGCATTTTTGCTATTTGTGGTTAGATGACGAAGCGCATCTACAAACCTGTTTCGGTCGATTGGCTTTACAAAGCCTTGGTAGACCGGCAGTTCGCTAGTAGCGATGATATTTGCAATATCCGGTGTGGCTGATAATACGATTATGGGCGGAACCCTTTCTCTGTATATCGCTCGTAAAGTTTTTACCAGTTCAAGGCCATTCATCCCAGGCATATAAAGGTCGACAATAATTCCGGAGAACTGCAATATTTCATCGTGAAGGTTTAAAAGGTTTGCACCCGATGAAAACGTACGTGCTGTAAAACCCTCAGAGGTAATAATAGCTTGTAAATGTAGCCGTGAGATTTCGAGATCGTCAACCACCGCAAACTTGGCGTTAGACGGGGTTTCCACTGCTGGCTGTTTAATTTCGACGGGGTTAAGGGGGATAAAAATCTTAAACTCTGAACCTACGCCTACTGTGCTTGAAACTTCTATATCCCCACCAAGTTTAGCGATGCATTTGCTTGCAATAGATAGCCCAATACCTGCGCCAGGATAACGCCGAACGTTGGCATGTTCGCCGCGATAGAACCTCTCAAACATGCGTTTCTGAGTGACATCATCAATGCCTATTCCCGTATCGCTGATAACGACGACTAAGAATATTTCTCGTTTTTTGACTTGGGTTGTAATGGCAACATCAATTAGCCCATTGGTAGTAAACTTGACTGCGTTATCAAGTATGTTGGTTATCACCTTTGAAATAGCAATAGGATCCGTATTTACATACTGGGGTACGCTGTGACTGCAGTGCATATTAAATTCGATTTTCTTGTCTTTTACTTGGACTGAAAAAGGTGAAATACATTCATCAAGCAGGCTTATTAAATCAATTTTGGTTAATTGAAGGTCATCGTCGGCTTTATTCGCAAGAACCTCAGTCAGATTATTCGTAAGGTTAAGTAATCGATAGCTGGACTGCTCTGCCTGTTGAATTAAATGAGAACGCTTAGACTCCATGTTCGGAATAAGCTCAAGTGCACTGATTATTGCGCTTATCGGTGCGCGAAACTCATGGCTAATAAGCTGCAAAAACGCTTTATTTTGCATCTCGGAGTCATCGTTTATTGGGGTCACTCTTAACTTTGACTTACTAAACTTATGGCGGCCACTACGTGTATGTCTTTTGTAGATTAACCAAGCCACAAAGTACCACGATGACAGCGCTATAACGCCGACGATGAGGGTAAGATAGAAGCGACTGTAGAGGCCTTGTAATTCATTGAAGTTAGCGCTTTCGCGGTCTTGGATGAACGTCATCAGAGGAAGTAGGGTCAATCCACTCGTGTCGTAACGTGCTGCTATATTCGGCGGGCTCTTCACGAGAGTATGTACTAGATTAAGCACATCGACAGCCTTTTGCTCGCTTGGTCCATTGCCTAAATTACGAGATATTGCTAAAAAGGTATCCTCATCCAAGATACGGCCTGCTTCGGAGATACCTAGTTCGGTCTCAAAGAAAAGACGTAAGTTCTGATGGGCTACGCTTAATGGTAGTTTAAGATTATTAAACGATGCCGTTGCAGTAGGGGAGTCAGCGAAATTACGAAGATTGTAGCGGTTGATGTGCTGCTCAGCAGCAAGAATGTCAGCTTCAATGGCGTGCCCTTTTGTCAGGCTCGCTACGATGCGTTTCTCTTGGTTAACGAGACTTATCAAAAAGGTAACGGTGATCAGCGCAATAAGCCCTGCGATGACGTTTACTTTTAGTAAAGTAAACTTCAGGACTTTCGCTAATGGTTTGCTCTTTACATGGTCAACCTTGGCTGCACTCAATATTCTTCCTTGGTAGCTAGTTTTAAAACTACACCCTTAGTTTAAATGTAGATAACACTTGGGAACTTGCAAGGCATTAAGATTAAATTACCCTCTTTCAACCCGGTTGATATGGTGGCGAATAGCATATAAGAAGCAGAGGCTTGGAATTACCATTGCGGCAGTTAGAATAAAAAATAAGCTCCAGTCACCGTGCAAACTGTCTACGACTACACCACTGCTAGAGGCAACCAACGTTCGCCCTGCAACGCTCAGCGATGCCATTAGTGCATATTGTGTAGCGCTAAAGGCCCGGTTACATAACAGCGATATAAAGGCGACCATCGCCACGGTGCTCCATGCGCCCGTAAAGCCGTCAACGATTACAGTTACCGCTAGTAGAGAAGTAGAAGGACCTGTTTGCGCAATAAGCGCAAAGAGAAGGTTTGACGCGGCCATTGCCACACCGGCAGTCATAAGCCCCCGATATATGCCATAGCGAATATTAACAAGGCCACCTAATAGAGAAAAAATAATCGTTACCCACCAGTTGAGCAGTTTTGAATATGTCGCGATATCGCTGTTAGAGAAGCCAATTTCTTTATAAAAAACGATACTCATTCGACCAAGAAAGGCCTCGCCGATTTTGAATAGAAAAATAAAAAGTAAAAAAGATGCTGCGAGCTTAACGCCATTACGACTAAAAAATTCCGAAAACGGTGTGACAAGTGTAGTTCTAACCCAGTAAACAACGGGAGAGCTATTCGTCTTGTGAGTGATTTTTTGAAGCAAGGCTTCCCTGTCAATGAGAGGTTCATTGGCTATTAGGGTTGCACACATTAATAACGCCATAATTGCCGCTAACAGCAGGTAAATGTCAGGCCAAGACCAGGCGGTTAAATCGGCGAGAAAAAATGGAATTGCGCCAAGCCCGCCATAGCCAGTCCACCACCCAGCCGTTGCCATCGAAGACGCTGCAGACAATCCATCCTTGTCGTCTTTATCTATGCAATCGATACGGAAGCCGTCAATGGCGATGTCTTGCGTAGCAGACGCAATAGCGATCAGTAAGCCTACAAACGCGACATAGTACAAATCGTAAGTTGCAGTTAGTTGAGACATACCGAGGCACAAAAGCACAATGCATAACTGCATCGCGAAAATCCAGCCTTTGCGTTGACCTAAAAAAGGCGGCTTAACCTTGTCGACCAGGGGAGACCATAAGAAATTAAAGGAGTAAGTGGCAAAAATAATTCCAAAGAGTCCTATGGCGGAACGAGAGAGCCCCTCATCTTTTAACCAGGCTGAAAGTACTGAGCCAATCATTATCCATGGAAAGCCACTGGAAATACCAAACAGAAAAATACTCAGATAGCGCTTGTCATTGAAAGTCTTTAAAGCGGTTAGCAAAACTTCAGCCCTGGGAAGTAACTCAAAAGCGTATTGAGCCATGAACCACATTGTTTAGCAACAATACTTGGCTAATAACACCTAGCAATAGCAGGCTAAAGGGAGCGGTATATGAGTAGAGAGCAACGTATCTTGTGGGTTTGAGAAAAACCACAACGGGAACGGTGTTAAGGACGAACACCCACACAGTCGAGTGGACAGTGCCCTAAACCTTCCAAGAAATTGACGCAGTTTGTAAGCTCGTCAACAAGAAAACGATCTTGTCTAAGCTTATCTTCATTCCAATAATGTACTTGATGCAGTAAATGCCAAAAAACGCGTTCCTTTTGAGTGTAGGGCTGGGTTAACGTAAATTCAATTTGACCCCATTCCTCCATGCTATCCCAAAAAAATAGCTCCAACTCCTCAATAGGAAGCTCATCTTGCCAAAATGCTCTCAAATAGAAACATAGCTGTTTCGCTTTGTTATCTACAAATTCCTGAACATTCACAAGTAACTCAACCGCCTTTGTTTACTAAATTAAAGTATAGTCCAATTCGCAATTTTCACTCGCTAAGCTAATTGATAATTTGTCTTATTAACCTAGGTGTCTGTTTTGGGTGAATATTTAGACTAGGCTTAAGACGAGAGAATTACCAGCCTAAATGACGTGTCCAACCAATGATATTATTTGCAATTATCTGAATTTGCGGGTTTTTTTGAGTTTCCTTTATACTAAAGGCTAAAAAGCTGCTGGGGATCGTTATCTGCCTGTAGTGTATTTTAAGTTCATTTTTTGCTCTTATTTTCCTTTTTAATGTTGTACTTGCTTCCCAATCGTTAAACGCGCTGAGTGATAAATCTAAAACCGGATATTCCGCTTTTGCCATGGTATCAACCAGCAGATTATTCGTCGTATCTTCAGGCCAAAAAGGTGAGATTGCGATGAAGGTGTCAGGATGTAAATTAGGTTGTAGCTCTGCCGCCGAGAAATAGGTCGCGGCAAGCATGCCTTGCGCAATCACCATGCGATAGCCAGAGCGGTTCTGTAAATAATTATTCAATGCGTTGACCTGCAAGATTAATGCAGACGTAGCTGTTTCGAAATTAAGGTATTGAGTAAGTTGATTACTTCTTGGGTGTATTGCTTCGTCAGCTTGATTGTTTTGTGCTGCATCATCTTCTGGAGTGCTAGCGGCTGCCTCATCTGCTGAAGGCTTAGGGGCTAAAGGCAAGTTTACGGGGCTAATTACTACGTGCCATCCTTTTTCAGCGAGCAAGTCGGCAAGGCTGTTGCCCTCTGCGAGTGTAAGGCTTGAGGGAAAAGGCTCGGTAAAGATAATCGCAGTACCAAGAGATAAAGGGGTTTTTGCCTCTACCTCAATAATGGGGGCCTCTGCCTCACCGACCATTATTGATTTAACTTCCCCTGGAAGATAAGCATTGCTCACATCATTGAAAAAGTCGCCGTAAGCTATCACAGGGAACATAGACACCATGACAAAAAAATAGAAGGTGATGGATTTCCTGTTCATATAAGCGTGCTATGCCTTTTCATTCTCTCAACGATGATATCTTCGATACTGTGAAACAACGAGATATTACAATTCTAGTTTTTATCGGCAAATAAAATGAAAACTAAAGGGGGGGCCGAATATAATGAACTAGGTTTTCGGTTTGGTGTTTCGCAAACAACGAGCCTATTGTGTTTCAACTGAAAGCGAACTGGGGCGATGCTGACTAAAGGGAATTGGTGTTTGAAAATGAAGCCATTGGCCCTGTGTAGGGTGACAGAAACTTAAGCTTTGAGCATGAAGCTGCAAACGAGGCGCCATAGCAAGTGCCTCGTCGTGAGCATAAAGCCTGTCTCCCAAAATTGGATGCCCCAAGGCAAGCATATGTACTCGTAATTGATGTGAGCGCCCTGTGATAGGATAAAGTGCCACTAAAGAGTAAGGGCGCCCATTTTCATCCAAAGTTCGCTCTACCACCTCAAAACGGGTCATCGCTTTTTTGCCGCGCTCAAAGTCAACCATTTGCTTTGGCCTATTAGGCCAATCACAAATAAGCGGCAGATCAACGTCACCTGTATCGGCTTCAATATGGCCGTGAACACGAGCAAAATAGCGCTTTTTGGTTTGCCTTAATTCGAACTGCTTTGAAATGTGACGATGGCTCTCTTTAGTAAGCGCCAATACCAGTATACCCGAGGTCGCCATGTCCAGCCTGTGGACCACAGTTGCGGTAGGGTATACACGGTTTACTCGGCTAATAAGCGAATCGCGATGCTCTAACGCTTTACCCGGCACGCTCAAAAGCCCACTCGGTTTATGCATGACCACCATATCCTCATCCTGATACAAAATATCAAGATAAGGCGTCATAGGTGGGTTATAAACAAAGCTCGGGTTTGCCATTATTTTCTCATTACTTGACGTGCAACTAAAGCGTTCAGCGCCACGCGTTATATTACGGGTTATTAACGACTATGCGCAGCGCGTCTAGCTCAACATCTGCTTCTTGAATAACTTTATCCAGCGCATTCATTTGCGTTTCAATAAATTCAATTTCACTGTCACGAACAGCAGGATTACGTTTTTGAAGGTCGCGCAATCGCTGTATTTCTTCGTTTAGTGTGTTGTGCATGTTGTTAAGCGCATCATGTTGCTTTTGATTTGCCTGCTGATGGGCAAGCTTGCGCGCTTTCTCAATAGCTAATTCTAGGGGCTGTTGCAGTGCTTTTAAAAGCTGCGCCGAGATTTTGCGACCAATCTTACGCTTAACATCAAAGCTTAAATCTGAAGGGTTTCCTTGCGCATCTAAACATACGCGTACTGGCGTTTGTGGCAAGAAACGACCAAGCTGCAATGCTTTGGGGGCTTGTGCCTGAAGTACGAATAACGCTTCTATCCAGTAGGCGCCTTTAGGCAGAGACGGCTCTGCAATAAAGCCCATACTGCTTTTTCCATGTACATCAGTAAGTACGACATCTATGGCAGTATGAACAAGCGGGTGGTCCCAGCTTAAAAACTGAACGTTTTCTAGGGTGGTGGCAATGCGGCGTTTGTAGGTGACTGTCATGCCTTCTGGATCTAAGCCTGGGAGCTGGCTTACCATAGACTCCGTTGGCATAAGAATAAAACAGTCGTTACCTTTCTCGTCTTGCTGTACGCCAATAGCATCGAATACACGGCCCATAAAACGGGAGAGATCTTGCTCTGTATCTAACGCAATAATGTCCTCAAGTAGTTGCTCTACACGTCCCTCGCCAGACGCATTTAGCTCTAGAAGACGGTCCCGTCCGGCTTCAAGCTGGGCGACGAGTTGACTATTTAGCGTAATACTCATGTTCACTAGCTCATCTCGCGCACTTATATCGTCAGGATGTAAACACGCACCAATAAGCAGAGGTTTAACATCATCAAATACGCCAGAACCGGTAGGGCAGGTCTTCTCAAAGGCATTAAGCCCTTCGTGATACCAGTCTAGTAATACGTGCTGTGCGGTTTTTGCTAAATACGGCACGTGGATTTGTACCGTTTGTGTTTGGCCAATGCGATCAAGACGACCAATTCGCTGTTCAAGTAAATCTGGCGTTATTGGTAAATCAAATAACACCAAGTGATGAGCAAACTGGAAATTACGGCCTTCACTGCCAATCTCGCTACATAATAAAATTTGTGCACCGTCTTCTTCATCCGCGAAGTAATGCGCCGCTTTATCGCGTTCAACAATGCTCATGCCTTCGTGAAATACGCTATGGCGAATACCGGTTTGGGTACGAATGACCTCGCCAAGTTCTTGTGCCGTGCGAGCGCTGGCGCAAATAAGCAGAATTTTTTCTGGCTTAACGCTTTGCATGAAATCAAGCAGCCATTCAACGCGAGGGTCGAGTTTAGTCCAGCTGTTCACCACGCTTGCCATGCGTTCTGGGTATAGTGAATAGGTTAGGTCACCGCCACTAACCGCGTCTGAATAAACGTCGGGTAAAGCAAGCTCATAGGCGTTTAATTTACGTATCGGAAACCCTTCAATATTGGCTCGGCGGTTTCTGAACAGCATCCGCCCTGTACCATGGCAATCGATCAGTTGATGCAGCAGCGCATGACGGTTTTCTGATGTGCTTAGATCGCCAGCATGTGCCATTACATCTGGTGCGAATTCATTGAGTTTACTGCGTTGTTTTTCGTTAGGTTCGGCGTCAGAGAGCAAAGGCGCTACTGCGTCGGCTAACTGGCTGTATTTTGACTCTTCTTCTAAGAAAGCGTCGTAGCTGTGAAAACGCGCTGGGTCTAATAATCGCAAGCGAGCAAAGTGGCTTTCGTGGCCAAGTTGATCAGGCGTTGCAGTCAGTAACAGCACACCAGGTGTCTGGTTAGCAAGCGCTTCTACACACTGATACTCTTCAGATGGCGCTTCGCTGGACCAAGCAAGGTGGTGGGCTTCATCAACTACCATTAAATCCCAAGTTGCAGCTTGAATTTGCTGCTGACGCTTTTTATTTTTGCTTAAGAAGTCGATACTACAAAGCACAAGCTGGTCGTTTTCAAAAGGATTGACCTCGCCATCATCAGAAGCTTCACTTTCTTCAATTGCTTCACAGCGATCTTCATCATAAATAGCGAAAGGAAGATTTACGCGACGGAGCATTTCCACTAACCATTGATGCACTAGTGAGTCAGGAACCAATATGAGTACTCGACTTGCACGGCCGGTCTTTAGCTGCTGATGAATGATCAGTGCGGCTTCAATGGTTTTACCTAGGCCTACTTCATCGGCAAGCAATACACGAGGCGCGTGTCTACCGCCTACTTCTGCGGCGATGTGAAGCTGGTGGGGAATTAAGGAGATACGTGCACCGGCAAGGCCGATAGTGCTAGAGCGAAGGTAATCATATTGGTGATCAAGCGCGCGCTCACGCAAGTCAAACCATTTTGGATTGTCTAGTTGCTGACTGAACAAACGCTTTTCAGGTTGGTTTAAGCGAATGTGGCTGTCTAACATCGTCTCAGGTAAACGTGCTTGCGCTTTGGTGTCTTCGCGAAGCCCGTGATAAACGAATAACCCCTGACTTTCTTCTTTTTCGGTAATGGTCATTTCCCAGCCGTCTTGGCTTTTTACCGTTTCGCCAATTTCAAATATCAGTCGTGTTAGCGGCGCATCTTGCTTGGTGTATTTTCGCGCTTCGCCCGTTGCTGGATATAGCACTTCAACCGAACGGAAATCGCTACCAATTACGACTCCTAACCCCAGTTCTATTTCTGTATTACTTAACCAGCGTTGACCAACTGAAAATTGACTATCTGAACTCATAAATTACCAACCTATATTTCGGGGGGCGGTATTGTACGCATTGCGTTGTGATAAGTCATTAATACTAGCTCATTTGATTTACGGTTGCAGGTGGGAGCGTAATCGAATACCTATGCCTACGCGTCAACAAGACGATTAGCACTACTAGGCCTTCATTACTTAACAACGAGAATGCTGGTAGCAAAAGAATAAGAACGTTAACGTGCCCATCAGGCTTGCTTTGTCACAGGGTTGGCGTAAAACTGTCGTATCACTGAACATGGATATTTCTTACTGTTAACTGCGTTACGTTTTTAACGTATGTGACGCGCAGCTAACAGGAGGAAGCGCGAGATGGATATGAAAGTAGACAGTCAAAAGCTTATACAACTTCGCAATGCTAAGGCATGGAGTCAGGGAGCCTTTGGAAGCAGCCAAATCGAGGGAAGTCGCGTTAGCACAAGCGTCAACTTCACTGCCGGGATTGCCTAAAGGAAACTATCTGATTTTGTCTTTCACCACTGACTTTGATTCAAAAACCACAATGAAAGTAGATACCCTTTCTATGGTGGAAGTTGATGGCGAATATAAAGCAATAGGCTACTTCATTAAGTAGCCTACTCAGGAAATTGGTACAAAGTCTCAATCCCTTGAATGGCTTTTAAAGCATCATCGCTTGTTGCATTGTTGATGGCTTTTATAAGTTCAGGTGCATTGTACGGTTCTAACAAGGTTAAGAACGTCGCTGTGCCAGGCGGCATGCCACTATTCACTGCTTTTTGAAGTCGCTTCCATACGGTGAACAGCGACTCCTCACCTAACGTTTTTTGCTGCACCACGCTATCGATGGCACGGTGCATTATCATCCCGCATGAATAATAAAGATTGAAGTGCCCGTTTTTGTAAGCTTGAGCCAGCGTAGTCTGCGCCAGCCCTTCAGTACAGCTCTCGAAAGCGCGGGTTATTCGACTTTCAACGTAGCTATTAGCGTCTTCATAGAGGAAGTTCATGGCGATTGCGGCAAAGTAGTCGGCGTTGCCCTCGTGCAGCCAAGACTGCTCCTTGTTTTCTGATACACCTTCGGTATTGCCGGGCTGATATAGGTGTGCGACTTCGTGAGCAAAGAACCACAGTGTTTGGTTAACAAAGCTGCTGTTATCGGCCTGCTCATTTAAGTCTTGTCTGTTCCAATGCATAAATATCTGGTTAGGTAGTGTGCCGCCTTGTCTAGAGTGATCATCTATGTTTGCGTAAGAGGCAAGTAGCATAGGCTTTTCACCCTTAAGCGGATTAAGAGAATGGGAAAAAAACGCCATCATGTTGGGGATGTCTTCTTCTAGCGAAACTTTGATGCTTTCAGGAAGTCCAGGGTCAATTAGGGCAACCACATCATTGGTAATAATTGGCTCTTGCTTACCCACATACACAACCCTTCCATTATTGTTATCTGTCCACGACACGCTGTTTTTCGTTACTTTGCCATTCAACACAATGTGTTCATCACTGGGAATATTGAGTGTCAGCTGCCATTTATTATCTTCTTCAGTACAGGTATTAGCACAAGCAAACAGTCGCCCAGAATGAAAGGCATTTCCACCGTCAGAAAAAGGAGAAAATGGCGCGTAATCTTTGCCCAAGTGTTTGTATGTAGGCGTCAGTGCAAAAGACACGGCAGAGAAAGACTTACCTGACTTAGAGCGCACAACTTCCTGGTGCTTGGCGTCATCAAAAACGATTTCAATATCGCTATCTTGCGCTAACCAACGTGTTGTTCTTGATGTATCTGGGTTTCTAACAAAAGCCAACGTTTTGGCTGGCGTAGTTAATGTGTAAGTGACTTCCCATTTCTCAACCGTGTCAGCCGTGCTTTTCTCAATGTGGATTAGCATGTTAGAAGAGGGAGTATCTTTGGGCGCTTGGCTATTCGCCCATGCAATTTCAACGCTAAAGCACACCAGTAGCGCTATTGTCATGCTTATGGCCGTTTTAATTGTTGCGATGTTAAACCAATTCATAACCTTCTTTCCCTGAGTATTATTAATTTGAATGCATTCACATTGTTGGGATGTTGCGGCACCTGGTTAGCCCCCTTTTTAACTCATCACCTCAACAACTATACCTTAGCGTATTTGGACTTTATAAACGCAGCTAAATTAGCGCTAAATGTCGGTAAAGTGTGAGTATTTGTTACGAAACAAGTATGTCTGTTTCTATTTCAATGCGGGATTAAAGCACTTTCCTCTCTTATATAACGACGTGAGAATGTTCATCCCTTGTCACTTGCTCTTACGAAAAATAAAAAAGAGAAAAACAGTGCTAATTCTTAAAAACTGGATTATGGTGGAATTAAGGGTTCGCGAATTTCACGAACGAACCTTTGAGGCAGAAAGTGAAGTACTGCTTCTCAGTCGACGCGAGTAGGGGAAGAAGTCCTGTTTCGAGCGGCATTCTCCTACAACCGTAACTGTAGCTTGTTAGTGCGTTCACAATTGAACAATACGCCTAACCTGGCTTTATTTACCGGAGTAAAGGATGCCAAGAAAAAATTCTACCGATACTAAGATTTACGTCCTCGATACCAATATCCTGCTGCACGAACCTCACGCTTTTCTCTCTTTTAAAGAACATGATGTTGTTATTCCAATGACCGTATTGGAAGAGCTCGACTATATCAAAGACAGTAAAAAAGACGTGGCGCGTGATGCACGGGTATCTATTCGGGCAATGGAGGATTTACTCCATGACGCAACACCAGAAGATATGCTTGCCGGTGTTTCGATGGAAGGGTTGGGAGCGGGTCAAACGGCACCTACAGGTAGCCTATCTATATTTGCCGATCTCAATATGGTTGAGGCCCAGCAGGTCTTCACTAGCAATGAGAACGACAACCGCATTATTAACGTAGCGTTGCACCTGCAAAAGACATTCGCGCCGCAAAAAGTGGTATTGGTGACTAAAGACTTAAACATGCGCCTTAAGGCGAAAGGGGCGGGCCTTGCTCATGTTGAAGATTATCGCACAGACCAACTTATAACCGATATCAAGTATCTATCCCGTGGCTTCCATACTTTTGAAGGCAATTTCTGGGAAAGTGTGAAAAGTGTAGACAGCCGCACTGAAGGTCGCGACACCATTCATACTATTCCTAAATCTATGCTGCCTGAGGCATACGTAAACGAATTTTTGCTTGATGAAACTAAGCAATTTGCGGGACTTGTAGAAGAGATCACCAACGACCATTTAGAAATACTCGATTTAGGCTATGAGCGTTTAATGGGGCGTCATGCTTGGGGCATTACACCTAAAAATATCGGTCAAGCCATGGCGCTTCACGCATTACTCGACCCCCATATTGATATGGTTATCCTGACGGGACCTGCCGGTAGCGGTAAAACGTTGCTTGCGTTGGCCGCAGCCCTTGAAATGGTTGTTGAGCGCAACATGTATGACAAAATTATTGTGACGCGCAGTACGCCGGAAATTGCCGAGTCCATCGGCTTCTTACCGGGGACGGAAGAAGAAAAAATGTTGCCTTGGCTGGCAGCGATTACTGATTCTTTAGAGGTACTGCACAAGCACGATGAAAATACCAAAGGCTCTATGAACTACATCATGGAAAAAGCCAACATTCAGTACAAATCGGTCAACTTTATGCGTGGTCGAAGCATCCAAAATGCTATTGTGATTTTGGATGAGTCGCAAAACTTAACCGCATCACAGCTCAAAACTATTATTACGCGTTGTGGTGAAGGAACTAAGCTCATTGTAGGCGGTAACCTGGCACAAATAGACAGTAACTATTTAAGTGCGGTGACTTCGGGCTTGACCTACTTAGTTGAGAAGTTTAAAGACTTTTCAGGCAGTGCCACCATTAATCTAGACGGTGTGGTAAGAAGTCGACTTGCGAGTTTTGCCGAAGAGAATTTGTAAGCTTATTTTTACTTTGCTCTTTCGGTTTTTAAAAAGGAAAGCGCCTGTTTTTTAGGCGCTTTTTTTATCTGAGAATAAACTGATTCATTTACGGTTTGCTTTAATGCAAGAGAGATAATTAGCCAGCTTACTCCATAATTTCCACTTGATAGCGGCCTGTAACAATATGGCGTTCAGTATCTTCAGACACTTGGCCAAAAGGAATGAGCGCAGGTCCAGTGGGGTCATACAAAACATAAGTGTCGCCGTCGTACTCAATAGTTCTATCGTCAACCATTGGGGTTAGTGCAATACCAAGCAACGCATGATTAGGTAGAAAAACCATTATCATTTTTGTAGAGGGCAAAAACGCTCTAACCATAGCCGACGTGAGCACCGCTTTGCTGTCGCAGTCCCCCAGGTTTTGCATAAGTACGCTAACTGGCGGCGCATAACCAGAACCATTGCTGACAACCCTATCTTCTAAGGTGTCATAGGGAATACTCTGTATCCAGCCAAGAAGCAGTGAAAAATATGCTCTGGAGTCTGACTGAGATTCGAGTTTTTCATAGAAGGCCTGAGACGCAGCTACCAAAGGTTTGACCGACTCAACTGCATACCTCGCATGGTCTGGCTTGATGGCTTGTTGATTAAAAAGGGTAGTAAATCGCGTAAAATAATGGGTGTGTAGATATTCGTTATATTCTCGTTGCTGAACAGCTTTTAAATCGCTCAGTATTTTCTCGACCAGCTCTTCATTAGCGCCTCTTACTTCGATATTAATTGACTCACGCTTTGGCAAAATTTTTACGCGAGCCTCTTTAGGGTTTATTTTTTTCGCCTCTTCCATAAGGGCAACTGTGACGTAGCGCTGGGCTATCTTTGGCTTGTAGTTGGGTTGTTGAGTAGGCGCTTCGTTTAACGCCTCAGACGGTATCTCGAAAGCGATAGATTGAAGAGTATTGTCTCCATCTAGCCACTCATAACTTAACGCGACGCCCGTCTCGGTTTGCTTTTTAACGAATTTAAGCTGTTCGCTCTGTGACAAAGGAGAAATCAAAAGCCCAGCTATCAGTAAACAGGACTTTATTTTTAAACTCACTCTAGCGCTGCATGAACCAGATTGCGTGTTTTTGTAAACCACAGTGCGTACGCCTACTCGATATTACCTTCGTATTACTGAGTATGCGTTGCTGAGCGCAAAAAACAAGGTAACCGTATAGGTAACGCGCCAACCTGCTTATTCTTAAAACCAGTTGAGTTCGTTGTGTAGGCTTACAACGCTGCCCACTATGATGAGTGTAGGCGGTTGAAGCTGCGCTTCTTCTTGCTTGGCGACAATGTTTTGCAGAGTACCCGTCAGCACTTGCTGCTTTTCAGTGGTTGCTGACTGTACCAGCGCAATTGGTGTTGTGGCATCTAGACCGTGCTCTATCATTTTTTCGCAGATGATGGGAAGCCCGGTCAGGCCCATGTAAAACACCGCCGTTTGGCTTTTTTGCGCAAGGGCAGGCCAGTTAAGGTCGATAGTACCATTCTTTAAGTGCCCCGTAGCAAATACCACAGATTGTGCATGGTCTCTATGGGTAAGCGGAATACCCGCATAGCTCGATGCGCCGCTTGCGGCGGTAATCCCTGGCACAACTTGAAACTCAATGCCGTGTTTAATAAGGGGTTGAATTTCTTCGCCACCACGACCAAATATGAACGGGTCGCCGCCCTTTAAACGAACAACACGGTTGCCTTTTTTGGCCTCATCAACCATCAACTGGTTAATGTCGTCTTGCGGGAGGGTGTGATTACTTTTGGCTTTACCCACATAGATTTTTTCCGCATCACGACGTACAAGTTCAAGAATCTGCGGTGATACTAAACGATCGTACACAACAACATCAGCCTTTTGCATAAGTCGCAATGCGCGAAATGTCAGGAGGTCGGGGTCACCCGGGCCTGCACCTACCAGATATACCTGACCTTCTACTTTCTTGTTTTCAGCTGCTGCCTGCAATGCTAACTCGAAGGCTTCATCTGCTTTTTTATCTTGCCCTTTTTCTACCATTTCGGCGATGTCACCGTCGAGAACATCCTCCCAGAAATAGCGGCGCGCAGTCACACCGTTAAGCGCTTGTTTTACTTTGTCGCGAAACTTCTCTGAGAAAGAGCCGAGTCTACTTAAGTTTGCTGGTAAAACAGTCTCAAGCTTCTGGCGCAAATAGCGTAATAGCACAGGTGCCACACCGCCACTGCTCATCGCAATTACAATAGGAGAGCGGTCAACAATGGAAGGCGTAATAAACTGGCAGAGTGGCGTATTATCAACCACATTTACTAAAACTTTGTTGGCACGAGCAAGGTCGTGAATGTGCTGGTTTACTTCAGGTTTATCGGTTGCTATGAAAACCATGTCCTTGCTAGCAAGGTCATTATCTTCAAATTCGCGCTCAATGAGGGTTACTTTCTCGTTTTGTGCGATCAGTTTAACGGTGTCGCATACCCAAGGTGCAATCACAGTAACAGTGGCAGGGGTCTTCATGATCAGCTCAAGCTTGCGGGCCGCGACTTCGCCTGCCCCAACAATAAGCACATTGAGCTTTCTAGCGTCTAGAAATAACGGAAAGTAATCCATAAAGGTTTTAATAGCTTCAAATACAAAAAAAGAACTGACACTATTTTGCGCCAATTCTTTTTATTTAGAAAACAACGAAAACAGCCTTTATATTACTAATGGTTATATAAAGGCTTGTAGTTTTGTTATTTAGTTCTTACGCTTGCGCTCACGGCTGCCGCGATCTTCACGATTACCACGAGGTGCTTTATCTGCACGACTTGGGCGTTCGCCACGTCCTTCACGTTTAGGTGGAGGCGTGTCAGACCATTCGCGGATATTTAGACGCTGACCTGCCACTCGCGTGCCCGAAAGGGTATCGCGTGTTTCTTTAGGCATACCGTCTGGAAGATCTACAGTACTGAAGTTATCGTAAATCTCGATAGCACCAATGTGCTTAGAGTTGATATTCGCTTCATTAGCAATCGCGCCAACAATGTTACCTGGCTTAGCGCCGTGAACATGACCAACTTCGATACGGAAGCGCTGCATGCCTTCTTCTGGCTTGCGGTTTCCGCGTGGTACTTTCGGTTTTCTCTCGCGACCATCACGACCATCGCGGCTGCTTCTTTCGCGGCTATCGCGAGGAGGCTTGCTGTTGATGTCTGGGCGATCAGTTTCTTTAAGAATTAACGGTTCGTCGCCCTGCGCGATTTTAAGCAAAGCAGCCATTAACACTTCAGGAGATGCTTCGTTTTCTGCTTTAATCATCTCAACGATAGGCATTAACGATTCAATGCTATCGTCTTGTGTTGCTTCGGTAACCGATTGCTTGAAGCGACTTAAGCGTGTTTCGTTGATTTCGCTAATTGAAGGAATTGGCATTGCTTCAATAGGCTGCTTAGTGGTTTTCTCAATAGAGAACAACAGGCGCTTTTCGCGATGAGAGATAAATAAGATGGCGTCACCTTGACGTCCAGCACGACCAGTACGACCGATGCGGTGAACGTAAGACTCACTATCATACGGGATATCATAGTTAATAACGTGGCTTACACGCTCAACGTCAAGACCACGAGCTACTACGTCAGTAGCAACAAGAATATCGATATTGCCCTGTTTAAGCTTTTCAACCGTGCGCTCACGAGCAGCCTGAGGAATATCACCGTTTAGCGGCTCTACATCGTAACCACGGGCTGACAATTTATCTGCCAACTCAACAGTAGCGGTTTTCGTACGCACGAAAATAATCATGCCGTCAAACACTTCCACTTCCATGATGCGAGTTAACGCTTCAAGTTTGTGATGTGGCGCGATTTGACAGTAACGCTGGCGAATAGTGCTTGCAGTACTTACCTTAGACGCAATTTTTACGTGCTTAGGATCTTTCAAGTAGCGCTCTGTAATTTTCTTGATTGGGCCAGGCATCGTTGCAGAGAACAACGCAGTTTGGCGCTCTTCTGGTGCGTGGCTAAGTATAAGCTCTACGTCATCAATAAAGCCCATGCGAAGCATTTCGTCTGCTTCGTCAAGCACAAGATACTTAAGCTCGCTTAAGTCTAACGTTTTGCGCTTGATATGGTCGATTATACGTCCTGGTGTACCAACAACAACTTGTACGCCACGCTTAAGCTGGCGAATTTGGTTGTCGTACGACTGGCCGCCGTATACTGGAAGTACTTTAATTTTTTGACTAAAGCTCGCATAAACCTGAAACGCCTCTGCAACCTGAATAGCTAGTTCACGGGTTGGGGCCAATACCAGTAATTGCGGCTTACGTTGCTCAGGATCGATATTTGCCAACATAGGCAGGGCAAACGCAGCGGTTTTTCCTGTCCCTGTCTGTGCCTGACCGAGTAAATCGTGACCATTAAGAAGAAGAGGGATGCTCTCTGCTTGAATAGGTGACGGTTTCTCGTAGCCAACTTTTTCGAGGGCTTGTAAGATAGGTTCTGGTAGATTGAGGTCTTTAAATGTCATGTCGACAGTTGTTGTCATTAAGGGTCCTGGTGCATTAAGTAAGGAGGGTGCGGCATACGATTAAACCGAATTCAGCGGTTTATTATCGCAAGACGCTATACAGCGATTAACTAGCACATGAGGCGAGTTTAAGTAGCGTATTTTTAGCGTATTTCGCGATATGCTTGCCAGCAGTGTTGCAAAAACCCATATTATATTCGAATAATGGACAGGTTGCCACGAAATTGCACAAATTAGATGAAATAATAAGCAGTGTGATGGGCGCTTTTTACAATTGTGCAGCAGTGTGACAATAAAAATTTGAGGAAGGGCAAGGAATTACAATGACAAAGCATAAAACAAATAAATTAATTAAGCGCACCACGTTGGCAGTAATGTTAACCAGTGCACTTTTGTCAGGCTGTAGTGAAAAGTCTATGGAAAGCCATCTGGCTGACGCAAGAAATTATGCTTCTCAGCAGCAACTCGACGCAGCGATTGTTGAGTACAAAAACGCAATTCAAAAGGCGCCCAATGCGGCTGAGCCGCGCTTCGAATTAGGTAAACTATATTTACAGCAAAATAA
This sequence comes from Alteromonas gracilis, assembly GCF_002993325.1. Classification (GTDB taxonomy): domain Bacteria; phylum Pseudomonadota; class Gammaproteobacteria; order Enterobacterales; family Alteromonadaceae; genus Alteromonas; species Alteromonas gracilis. The sequence goes on along the minus strand of NZ_PVNO01000024.1, from coordinate 289,025 downwards.
TTTCGCTGCGGCGGAAAAAGAGCTTAACAAGGCAATGGACCTGGGGCACCCCGTGAGTCAGGTCATTCCGCTTCTTTCGGTCGCTTATCAACAGTCGGGGGCAGAGAACGCCCTTTCTGAGTTGGACTACCGAGCAGAAGGCATGACAGCGGTGGAGTCAGCGGAAGTGGGGTTTTATAAGCTTCAGGCGCTAATGCAGCTAGGCAAAACAGAGGAAGCGCAGGCACTCCTTGCTGATTTGTCTACCTTGGACACCAGCTCAGTATATAAAGGGCTTATTGATAGCTACGTCTTCGTTTTAAATAACGATATGGAAGGCGCCTTAGCTGCCACTGAGGCCTTGCGCGAACAAGCGCCTACAAATAAAGATGTGCTTCAGCAGCTCGCCAAGATATATCTTCAAAACGGTGAGCCTGAAAAAGCAGCCGAAGTTTACGGTGTTTATGTTAGTCAGTTTCCAGATGACGTGACCAGCAAGTTCGCTTATGCCGCGTTGTTAATAGAGATTAGAGATTTAGAAAAAGCAGCGCCTATTGTTAATGACTTGCTGACCCTTAACGAAAACCACCCATTGCTTAATACTTTTAAAGGCATTATCGAGTCGGCTAATGAAAATTATGCTAAAGCATTAGAGCATCTAGAGATTGCTGTACAAAACGGTAGAAGCGATCAAGTTGTTCGCCTAGTGGCCGGTTTTAGTGCTTATCAAATTCAAGACTTCGAGGCTGCTCAGCGACACTTGACCATGGTTGCATCAAGTTTACCTGATAACCACCCTGGCCTTCGCATGCTGGCAGATAGCATGCTTCAGCTTGGTGAGAATGACGAAGCGCTAGAAGTTCTAGCTCGGGTAGAAGGTGAGCAGGGTATTGACGCTGCATTGTTCTCAAAAGCCAGCTATCAGTTACTGAAAGACGGTAATGTGGTGGGCGCCAAACAAATGGTAGAAAAGTCTGAGGCAGTCAGCGCTACTGCTGAAGATTTATCTCGTCTTGGCGTGCTTCAATTATCACTGAACGATATTGACGGCTTGGTGAACCTTGAAGAGGCTGTAGAGAAAGCACCAGAGTCAGTGACATCACAAGCCACCTTGCTGCGGGCTTATATTGCAACGAATCAGCTAGATAAAGCAAAGGTTGCCGCAAAAGAATGGCATGAGCAGTCGCCAGAGACGGCTGCCCCGCTCATCTATCTCGGTAACATTGCTACTGCAGAGGGCGCTTATCAAGAAGCTGCTCAGTACCTCGATAAAGCAAGTGGTTTAAGCGATGCGGGTAACGAGGTGACGTACTCACGCGCTAATCTTCTTGTAGCCGAGGGGAAAAAAGAAAATGCTATTGCGTTTATTCGCGCTTTTATTGATGAGAACCCTGCAGATGTTCAGGCATTGGCGTTATGGTTTGCATTGGCAGCGGAAGAGGGGGATGGCAACGCGGTTATCGCCCACACGCAAACACAATTTAACAAGAACAAGAGCGATCTTAAGTTAAGGCTGCTACTAGCGAGAATGTACTCGATAAACGGTCAGCTTGATAACACCGTGTCACTGTTAGCGGATGTAGAGGGTGACGAATCGTCACCTCAGGTTTTTTGGAACTTAAAAGGCCAAACGCTTATAGCGACGAATAATGTAAAAGAGGCAACGGCCTTTTTTGACCGCTGGCTGTCCTTTTACCCACAAGACAAAAACGCGGTTCTAGGCAAACTATTAATTGTTGATTCACAGAAGCAGTTTAAGCAAGGTCTAGCCCTTACCGATAAAGTGCTTGCGAAGCGTCCCGACGCACAATTAACGCTAATGAAAGCGTATTTCCATAGTCGTTTAGGTCAGGCAAAACCAGCTTGGGAAATTATCAATAGCACGACCGATGATGTAAAAGCATTGCCATTTGTGAGAGGTATTATTGCGCGTTTGCATCTTATCGAGAAGGCGCCAGAGCAAGCAGTAGAACACGCTAAAGCGGCCTATGACGCAACGCCAAATTCAGACAATGCGCTGCTTTTAGTGGCAGCACTGGAAATGTCTGGTAAGAAAGAGCAGGCGTTTAGCTTTTTAGAGAAACATGTTGGTGCTCACAATAATGATGTGCAAAGCGCCATGCTGCTGGCTGAGCGTCAAATTCGCTCAGACCGAAAGGCGGCTATAGATACCTATGAACAGGTGTTGTCCAAAACACCAGACAACTTTGTGGTATTGAATAACTTAGCGTATTTAGCTTTTGAAGATGGCGAATTAAAACGGGCTGAGGAGCTCGCGAAAAAAGCTGTGTCCTTACAGCGTGAAAACGCAGATGCTGTAGATACATTGGCGCAAATCTATATTGCTAAAGGTGATAAAGAGGCAGCGTTGGCGCTTTACGAGCAAGTTTCCGCAGGTCCTATCGCAAGCGATGAGGTTTATTTGAACCATGTAGACTTGTTACTTGCGCTCGATAAAGAGGCATTAGCGAAGCGTCGTTTAGCAAGCAGAGAATTTTCGTCCGAAGCAGCAAAGCAAAGAGCGGAGAATATTAAACAACAACACGGGCTTTAAACGCTTTTAGAAGAGCGAAGCGGTTGGTTTCCTCTTCACATTACTTGTAAAAAACAAAGGCCACATTCGTGGCCTTTGTTAAATGTGATGTTAAGTGTTGCTTGTCTCTTTAAGGAAGGCTAAGGGCAGCATAAATTGACATGCTACAGTGCGCTCGTTTGTGCAGAGCCCTTAACTAATCGCGCTTTGAATGCTGCGCCGACAATTGCATTTTAAGCTCGCGCAGCTCTTTCATTACATCGTGCAGTGTTGGCTCTACATGCCCTTGGGCAATTTGCTCTTCAAGCAATGCCGCTTCTTTTTCTGCCCGCGCTTTTTCATTTTCTCTTTCCATTACGTTTACCACAATGCCAATCACCATGTTTAGAAAGGCGAACGCCGTAAAGAAGATGAACGTGAGATAGAAAATCCAACTCAGCGAATATACTTCTTGGGTTTCATACATAACATCTGTCCAATCCTCAAAGGTCATGATCCTAAAGAGTGTTAGCATCGAGATGGTAATATCTCCCCACAGCACTGGGTTAATGTTCTCAAATAGCGTGCTGCCCACTGCGGCGTATATGTAGAAGATAATAAACATTAACAGCATCACATAGCCTAGCTGAGGCAATGCTTTAACCAGTGAAACCAATAAAATCCGTAGCTCTGGGATGATTGAAATCATACGCAGCACACGGAAAACACGCACTAAGCGTGCAATCAACGCAAGCTCCGTATCATCTGCGGGGATCAAACTGATAATAACGATTAGCGTATCAAACCAGTTCCAAAAGCTTCTGAAAAAGTAGCGCTTACGCTTTTCGGCTAAAAAGCGAATGGTGAGTTCAGTTAAAAAGAAAGCGCTGATAAACCAATCTAGGAACAAGGTTACTGAAGCCATTGCCGAGGGAAGTTCGTAGGTTTTTGCACCTACAAGCAGGGCGGAAATTACAATAACGCTTATAACAAAGGCTTCGAACCATTTATTGGCGCGGATCCGTTCAAATTTATTTTGAAGTTCAGAGGCTTGCATTTTTATTTATCACTCAAGGAAAAATCACTAAACCAACAGGCTTGCTGTAAGCTCGTTTGGCGTTATACTAAAGTTGCAGTTTGCACATTTAATGCGACATAAATGTTGGGGCAACACGCGCATTTTAAAACCGTTACCTGTGCATGTAATAAAAAATAGTCATTAAAAACGTAGGTAAAAAATAAAGGGCACAATCATGGATGATGAATTACGTCTATTGCAAGCAAAATTACGCGCTGTGTCTACGCGCTTATCTACCCCCATTCTAAGCAAACAAAATGCTCAGGCACTGTGCCATGAATACCGCGAGCTGTTGGGTGCTCTACAAAAGTTCACATCGCTAAAATAACGCTTTTGTTTAAGCGTCTAATTTGGCTAAGAGACTAATTTGGCTCAGAGATTAATTTGACTAAGAGACTAATTTGACTAAGAGATTAACGCGCATAAAAAAGGGCAGCCGCTCGCTACCCTTTTATCCTTATTAAGGCTTTGTTAGCACCCTAATTTTTTATCCATTGCTATCGGTTTGTACCGGCTTAAGACCGCGGTTAACCATCGCCACATCTTCACCTGTCAATGTACCTGCCGCTTGCTTAAGCGTTATCACTGACTGAATAAAGTCGTAGCGAGCGCCCGCAAGGTTACGGCGTGCGTCAAACAAGTTACGGGTGCTGTCCAATACGTCAACAATAGTACGCGTACCTACGTCAAAGCCTGCTTCTGTGGCTTTAAGTGCACTATCAGCTGAAACCACAGATTGTTCTAATGCGCGAATAGTTGAGATAGACGCTTTCACGTTATTAAACGAGCTGCGAACAGATTGTACTGTTTGACGATAGGTTTGCTCGGTAGCTTGGCTTTGTGCAACGTAATTATATTTGGCCCGCTGCGTTTGAGCACTTACGCTGCCGCCTTGATAAATTGGCACGCTTAGCGTAACACCTATCGACTGGCTGTCTAGATAAGGCGTGTCGTATGCGACAGGCGCGCTCTGACCCGCATCGTTAATAAATTCCCCTTCAACTTCGTCTTTTGAGCGACCGTATCTACCCGATAAAGACAGTGTCGGTAAGTGCCCTGAACGCGCAATCGCAATGTCTTCTTTCGCAATGTCCATGGCTAAACGGTCAACGAGTAACGCTAAATTTTTATCTTCAGCGGTTTCTAACCAGCTTTCTACGGTTTCAGGCACCGGCATGGTTGCTGAGAAATTCTCTTTATTAAGGCCATATAAGTTATCGTGGTACTTACCAGTAATAACCCGTAGTGCTTCAAGGGCAAATTCAAGCTCGTTTTTAGCCTGTATTTCCTGTGCCACTGTTCTATCAAAATTAGCCTGTGCTTCGTGCACGTCAGTAATTGCAGTCAAACCAACTTCAAAGCGCTGACGAGTTTGTTCTAATTGACGCTCGATAGCACGTTTCTCAGAGCCAACAAACTCTACGTTATCGCGAGCGCGAAGCACGTCAAAATAAGCCGTAACTGTTCTCACAATAACGTCCTGTATGCTTGCGGCAAGCTGAGCGTCACTTTGTTCCGCAACCTTCTCAGCACGGTCTAAATTTAGCCAGTTTGCATGGTCGTATAGTGACATAGATAGCGAAATGCCGTAGTCCTTGGTGTCTACCGTGGTGTCGGTAGTGAAAATTGTATCTGGACCTAGCTGTTGAAAACGCTCAGATTCGGAATGGGTATAACCCACCGAACCTGAAATTTGGGGGAGCAGGCTTGCACGGCTAAGACTAATTCCTTCAAACGCAGCATCACGTTGCGCTTTCGCTTGGTTTACCAATGGATCGTTCGCCAGTGCTTGTTGATATACCCTCATTAGGTCATCGGCCAAGGCACTAGTTGTCATCGATACTCCGATAACCAGCGACAGAAGTGTTCGTTTCATGCTTACGTCTTCCTGTTGTGTTCAAGTTGCGTCGTCGTGTTTTCGTTGAGACGACTAATTAAAACCAAGTGTATGAAAATTCAACCACAAACCGAAAGTACAAACTCGTAACAGTATTCGTTTAACTGTAACAGAATATGTGATCTACCCACGCAATTATTATAGTAATAGACGACTTGTAATATGACTTTTCTGCTATTCGATCACACCTAAATATTGCATTTACAACGCATATACATGGTTGGTGTGTAAATGTACTATGTATGATAAATCTATTTGAACCATAAGTGTCAGCAAATGAGCAAGGAATTCCTTTCATTTACCTCAAATGATGTAGAAATCATCGATATTAAGCCCGTGTATCGTGGTTTCTTTACGATGAATCAATATCAATTTAAACACAAGTGCTTCAATGGAGAATGGAGCGACACCGTCACCCGCGAAATTTTTGAACGCGGTCATGCAGTGGGGGTACTACCTTACGATCCCATTCTCCAAGAGTTCGTACTGATCGAGCAGGTAAGAATTGGGGCGTTGGCCACATCTTCAAGTCCTTGGCTGATAGAAATTATCGCAGGCATGATAGATGAAGGGGAAACGCCCGAAAACGTGTGCCACAGAGAGTCAATGGAAGAAGCGGGTATCGAGCTTGATAACCTCACTAAAGCGCTCAGTTATCTATCCAGCCCTGGTGGCACGACAGAAAGATTACATATTTTTATAGCGAAAACGAACGCGGCGAAAGCGCACGGTATCCACGGCTTGGATACCGAGTCTGAAGATATTAAGGTGCATCGGGTGAAAGAGAATACCGCCCTTGAATGGTTGGAAAATGGCCATATTGACAACGCGGCGGCAATAATTGCGCTACAATGGTTCTTTATGCACAAAACTCAACTACTGGAGCAATGGCAGACATCGTGACTCAACGTAATCAACGAAAGTACGTACCTAATCTTCCGTCTATGCAGGCGCTTTGCGAACTGAATTACTCGTATGTTTTGAGGATTCTGCCTGACTGCGATACGGAAGATTTGAGCTACGAATTTTCGGTAGGGGTTGGTCTGTCTTATGAAATTCGCATTGTCGATTCTTCTCGTTACACCAGTACGATAAGCATTAAGCAAACCACGAAAGATATGCCGTCATACCTAACGCCCAGCATGACGGTGCGCTTGTATCACGATGCGCGTATGGCTGAGGTCATAAACAGCCAAAATACAGGTGCCCTTGAGCCATCCTATGATTATCCAAATTTAAAAATGCGGCAGCGCAACGAAAAGCACATGGTTAATATCTTCTTAGCTGAATGGCTAAATTTTTGTTTGCAGCATGCATCAAACGTTACTTCTGAAGCGTGATTACCCTTCTACAGTTAAGTGATTGCCACTTACTTAAAGATAAAGAAAAAGCAGGTTATGCAGGCATTGCCCCATACCACTCGCTAGCGCGTGTGCTTCAAAATGCGGTAAGTCCCTATATCAAACGAAGTATGGATGATTGGAATGTCAGTCAGCCTCTTCGAGATAACGAGCATAAAGTAATCATGCTCGTGACAGGCGACATTAGCGGTGACAACTCTTTAGAAAGCTATCGGCACTTTACTGCGCTAATGGACCACTACTTAGCGGATGCAGATATAGAATGGTATGTACTGGCGGGTAATCACGACAACAATCCACATTTTGACGCGGTGTTGGGTGAACGGACGCTTAAAAGCGATAAACCAATAGTTTGCCAGCGCTGGCATATTCACGGCCTGGATACTCGCTCATCAAGTGATATTTATACAGCGGCAGGAGAATTAAAAAATGAGGACGTTTGTGCGCTTGAACAAGCGTTAGTGAGTGCCCCTAGGAATAACCATCTTGTTGCATTGCATCACCATGTGCTTCCGTCAAATAGTTGGATGGATAAGCACTATTTGGATAATGCGTCTAAAGTTGTGGCACTATCTGAGCAATATTCACAAATTAAAGCGTTAATTCATGGCCATGTACATTCGCCGTTACGCCAAACAATAGGTTCAGACAGTATTCCCTCTTACGGCAGTCCCTCTACATGTTGGCAGTGGAAGATGCAGGTAGAATTTTGTGTAAGCGACGAGGCACCGGGTTATCAGGTGATAGAGCTTTGCGATGATGGTGCAGTGAATGTAACGGTTAAACGGGTTGAAAAATAAGAGACAACAATGCAGCACATTTTATATCTTCACGGCTTTTTGAGTTCGCCAAAATCAATTAAAGCGCAGGCCACTAAAGCCTATTTCGAAAAGCATCATTCTGATGTCACATTGCATATTCCAGAGCTATCTAACTTTCCAAGCAAGGTTGAAAGCCAACTTCTTGCGCTTATTGAAAGTACTCCTGCGCTCTTGGAAGATGGGCTTAAACTGATAGGCAGTTCCATGGGCGGTTACCTCTCTACATTTTTGTTAGAGAAGTTTGGTGGCAAAGCGGTGCTAATAAACCCGGCTGTTCGTCCTTATGAATTACTGCAAAGCTTTATTGGCGAACATGAAAACCCGTACAGTAAAGAAAAGTTTGAAATCGTCGCGAGTGATATGGAAGTGATAAAAGCGTTGGAAGCCTCGTCACTGAGCGCGCCAGAGCGCTACAAAGTATTGCTTCAAACAGAGGATGAAACCCTTGATTACCGGCTTGCTGAAGAAAAGTATGCGCAAAGCCAGCTTGTCATTGAGCAAGGCGGTGACCACAGCTTTGTAGGCTACGAAAATCACTTACCTGCTATCGCTCAATTTTTGCTAAACTAAGCGCATTGCCAGGCTCATCGAGCCCTGCTAACATCAAACAAACACAGTGCAGTACTGTGATTAATACCAGTGCTGTTTACTTCCTTTTCGTCGCTGGCTTAAATAATAACCATAACTATGTCAAATCAATACAATTCAGATGCTATCGAGGTTTTAAACGGCCTTGACCCCGTAAAGCGCCGCCCTGGTATGTATACCGACACCACCCGACCGAATCATTTAGGTCAGGAAGTCATCGATAACAGTGTGGATGAAGCGTTAGCCGGACATGCGTCTAACATCAAAGTTATTTTGCATGAAGACCAGTCGTTAGAAGTGATTGATGACGGTCGCGGTATGCCTGTAGATATCCACCCTGAAGAGGGAATATCGGGCGTAGAGCTTATTCTCTGTAAGCTTCATGCCGGTGGTAAGTTTTCAAACAAAAACTATGCGTTTTCTGGTGGTTTACACGGGGTGGGTATCTCGGTTGTAAATGCGCTTTCAACGCGCGTTGAGGTGACCATCAGACGCGATAGTAATGTATATCAAATTGCGTTTGAAAACGGCGATAAAGTAGAAGATTTGCAGGTTATTGATACCTGTGGCAAGCGAAATACGGGAACCCGGGTTCATTTTTGGCCCGATCCCCAATATTTCGACTCAGCCAAGTTCTCTGTTAGCCGCTTAATTCACAATTTGCGTGCAAAAGCGGTTCTTAGCCCTGGCCTTCGTATTCGTTTCGACAATAAAATTTCGAAAGAAAGCCAAGAATGGTATTACGAAGACGGGTTAAAAGACTATTTATACCAAGCGGTAGAAGAGTTTGAGACACTGCCGTCTGATGCACCTTTTGTCGGCACATTTAGCGGTAACACAGAAGCGGCAGATTGGGCGGTAATGTGGTTGCCCGAGGGCGGCGATTTGGTGACAGAAAGCTATGTGAACCTTATCCCCACTGCGCAAGGCGGTACGCACGTTAATGGTCTTCGACAGGGATTATTAGAATCAATGCGGGAGTTTTGTGAGTTCAGAAACCTCATGCCTCGTGGTGTTAAGTTATCTCCCGACGACATCTGGGATCGCTGCGCCTACATTCTATCAACCAAAATGCAGGACCCACAGTTTGCCGGGCAAACCAAAGAACGCCTATCTTCGCGCCAAGCCAGCGCGTTTGTATCGGGTGTGGTGAAAGACGCCTTCAGTCTTTGGTTAAACCAGCACACAGAAATTGCTGAAGCGCTTGCTGATATGTGTATCAACAATGCACAACGACGTCTGCGCCAAACCAAAAAAGTAGCCCGCAAGAAAGTAACGCAAGGTCCAGCTTTACCCGGAAAGCTTACCGATTGCTCTTCACAAGACATCTCTTACTCTGAACTTTTCTTAGTAGAAGGTGACTCGGCGGGTGGTTCGGCCAAACAGGCTCGTGACAGAGAGTTTCAGGCAATTATGCCGCTGCGGGGTAAAATCCTTAATAGTTGGGAAGTCGACTCCTCTCAGGTATTGGCGTCTCAGGAGATTCACGACATTTCGGTGGCATTGGGCATTGACCCTGACTCAACCGATTTGTCGGGTTTACGCTACGGTAAAATTTGTATATTAGCGGATGCTGACTCCGATGGGCTACACATTGCGACCTTGCTTTGTGCGCTTTTTGTACGTCATTTTAGAACTTTGGTTGATGCAGGCCATGTGTATGTTGCTATGCCGCCACTATTTAGAATAGACGTGGGCAAAGACGTTTATTACGCACTGGATGAAGGTGAAAAGCAGGGGATTCTTGATCGTATTGAAGCTGAGAAAAAGCGCGGTAAAGTCAACGTGCAGCGCTTTAAAGGCTTGGGCGAAATGAACCCATTACAGCTTCGTGAAACTACCATGGATCCAAATACCCGTCGCCTCGTTCAGCTTACCATTGAAGACGCGGAAGAGATGATGGAACTGATGGACATGTTGCTTGCTAAAAAGCGCTCTGGTGATAGAAAAATCTGGCTGGAAAGCAAAGGTAATATGGCAGAAGTAGTGCTGTAAAAAGCCGCTTTAGCACATGCCTTCAGTAACTTGCAGATAAGGCCTAACTAGTAATAAAGCAAAAGTGAAACGCCAAGACACTATCCTGATAAAGGGAGTGCTTGGCGTTTTAGTTTGTACATCTTCAATAAGATACTTCCTCGCATAACAACACTTGTTCCATTTAAGATAAGTAGCGGCCAGCTTTGGCTCAGTGGCATTGTTAGACCAAACAACAAAGTGCTAACGTCTTTAATAAGAATATTCTTGAAAAGCGAGAATGACAGCGAGCCTACTTTTTGTCGTCGTTGTAAGACCAACCATTGATGCAGTGAACCTTGAAACAAAACAACGGTGACCGCAAGCATCAGGGTATTCGCTCCTAATTGTGCCAATGCCGGGAACGGGCGAAATGCGATTGATAGCGTACCGCCAATAAGAGCAAACAATGCAAGCGCGGTAACAGCGGCACAAAGGCGTGTACGCCTGTGCTCCCATATTTTCCAAATAATGATGAGTGTAAGGATAAGCGCACCAAAACGCGTCCACACAAGATAGTGGTTGAAAGGCTCAACAGAGATACCAAACAAGAAAATTGAAAAAAACGCGAAGTAGCTAGAGCCAAATTGATTAAGGGAAAGACTGTGATTAGCGTCATTATCGACCACAACTTGGCTTCGTGCCATGGCTTTTATTTGTGACCACAGTCCTAACCACGTAAGTAAAAATAGCGCTGCACTCGCAAAACCCAAGACGTGGTAAAGCACTTTGATAACTCCACTTTAAGATATTGATAATATTGAAGTGTAAATAGTGTATCACAGCAAAACGAAGGCAAGACGAGAAGAAAACGCACTATGAATTCAGGGCAGCTTGAAGCCATCAAATTTTCGATTGGCCCAGTACCTGCTTCCCCACAAATAAGGTTTCGAAAATAGCGCAAATTCATTAGCAAGGAGGATTATTTTGACATTGTACCCAGTTACTTCATCATCACATCATCGGGCAGTTGGTAACGAAACCACAACGCTTCTTTTTGATCATGACGGTACACTTATTGATTCGGAGACCGTACATTACGACTTGTGGAGGGACATTTTGCATGAGTACAGGGTGGAACTTAGCGAAGATTTTTATTGCGAAGTGATGGCAGGTATACCCGTTAAGCAAAACGCAGTTGATTTGGTGGAGCACTTTCAACTCGACGTTGCGCCTGCCGTGTTAGCTGATAAAAAGCACAAGAGTATTAGCGACTACTTAGATAGGCAAGCATTTCCCCTCATGCCTTTTGCTAAAGAAACCCTTAGTACGTGCTTCAAAAATGGCTATACCATCGGCATCGTAACAGGAGGAAGCAAGAAGTCTGTCGAAAAGACGCTGTCGCAGTATGAGTTAGGCAGCTATGTGTCTTGTGTGGTCGCTGTGGAAGATGTAGCAAATAGTAAACCTGCTCCTGACTGCTATGAACTCGCTATGGCTAAATTAAACAAGTCGCCTAGCGAGTGCGTTGCCATTGAAGACACGCAGACGGGGATGAATGCGGCAGTCTCTGCGGGTTTAGCTTGTGTGGTAGTCCCAACTATTTTATCAAAGCACCATGATTTTACACGCGCAACCGTTCAATACACTAGCTTAAATGAATGGGTAAGCAGGGAATTTGGCCGCTAAAGCAGTGGTAACCAAGCTCTATGACTTGTCAGGCCACTTAATCGTACGTCCTAGTGGCGGGCGAATAGATAACATAGTATAAACAGTGCCTTGACTAGGGCTTATCTTAATAATTTCACGGGTAAAGCAGCAGTATCATGATTTTGCGTAGCGTAAAATGGCTTTTTATTATTATTGCCGTTATTGTCCTCCTGCTTATCGCGGGTGCAACAGCGGTTGCCATTATGGCGGTTCAAAAGACGCCGCTGGTGGCATCAACTGCAACGACGCAACTTGATGGCGCTGACAGTGTGAACGAATTATTAGGTCAGCTTCAGCGGGCGTTTTCGCGGCGCGAGGAAGGCCATCAGGTAACGCTAACTGAAACTCAGGTCGAGAGTTTAGTAGGCGTTCTACAGCGTGCGTTGCCTGACTTTAAAGGTGTGGTAAATATTAGCCCTATTGGAGGGACTATTAACCTAACCTACGCCATTCAGGATACGGGCTATTTTGTGAATGCCTCGGCGCTCGTACTGCCGGGCAACAGTTTGCGTATTGAACAGGTAAAAATCGGCGATTTGACAATACCGGGTCGCTATTTACTTCGCTTCCTTGAACGTACCGTTAATTCTTATACTGATTCGGAAATCGCTACAATCGCGTTATCGCGTGTTGAACGGGTTACTATGAAAAGCGGTGAGCTTACCTTAGATGTGGGGCGATTAGATGCTCTTTTGACCGAGTTAAACATAGTGGCATCGAATATGTCAGTTGACGAGGAAAGCGAACTTCAGCGCTTGTCCGCCTACTATTTGCGCTATCTTTCTGGAAGAGAAATTGCGCTCTCAACCGAACCTGTCTCTCTTATTGAATATTTACGTGAGGGAATGGCGAGAGCGCGAGAGCAAAGTGAAACACCTCAAGATGCGGTACTACACAACAAAGCGGTTATTTTAGCGCTTGCTGTTTACGTAGGGCATCACCGCGTTGGAACCTTGGTGGGAGATATACAGCCCAACGCTGACAAAGCGTTAAAGCCGCGCAGAGGCGCAGTACTTCACAACCGTAATGACCTAGCCCGACATTTTATTATTTCAGCGGCGTTAGAACTTCTGTCTGAAGAAGGTATGTCTTTGGCTATTGGGGAGTTCAAAGAGCTTATGGACCGCGGCAATGGCGGGTCAGGTTATAGTTTTGTTGATTTGGCAGCAGATATGTCAGGTAATGAGTTTGCGCAGGTGGCAACCGAGATTAGCACCGCTGTCGATGTGCAAAATGCGATGGCGCGCATTCAAAGCGAATTAGAAATAATTCCTGCTATTGAGGGGTTACCAGAAGGGTTGAGTAAGCAAGCTTTCATAGAACAGTATGAAAGGGTAGACAGCATTGTTTATCTTAAAGAGGTAGAAGAAATAAAGCGCAGAATTAGTTTGCTGCCCCTTTATAAACGATAAATTATCTATGCGGATTGGTATTGAATGATGAATCTTTAAAAGAAAGCCCGCTGTTAAAGCGGGCTTTCTTTATTTTGATGCGCTATGTTTAGTTCTTTGAAAGCGACTGTTGAAATTGAGCGATAGTCACCAGAGCTAGCTCTATTTTTTTCACGAGTGGCGCTAATGCCTGTTTAGCTTCATCGTCATTGAGTTCTTTGATCGATTGCCAGTCATTCGCAATTTCTTGTACATAAGGGCCAAAGCGTTTTGCTGACGTTGAAAAACCACTGTCTTCAGCAAAAACTGCCGCAAACTTGCCTTTTCGATCGCGCTGCAAATTATCTAAAACTTGGTCAGCATCAACGGCTTTGCGATGTAGCGTCTGAAGTGTTTCTTGAAGTTGTTGATGGACCGCTTGCATCTCTTGGCTTTGTTGCATGGTTACGCCTTTTGTTTCTCTGTGTCGTAAGTGTACATCTTGAAGTACGTTAACTGTAGCTGAACGCTACCCATGACCTTAGTTAAAGCCATGATAATGCCTTACGGTAAAAAATGGTTAAAGTTTAAACTTTTAAGGTCGATAACCTAAAAAGTGTTGGTGTATTTGAAGTGGTAGTTAATGAAGCCAGTTAAGGTTTACAAACGCCACTGATTGCTAAATACCCAACATGCCGTAAGGGTGGGCAATTTTGCCCATTTTTTTACTTTGCTACAAGCAACAAAGGAAAATGGTATGGATCTACAAGGTACTAGTGCCTCTGGAGCGTCCGGTGCGTCACTTGAGTTGGCCTCTCTTAAGTTGGCAAAAAGCCAGCAAGAGCAAGAGGGTAAAGCGTCGCTTCAGCTGCTGGAATCAGCCGCTGACGTACCAAAAGCGTCATCTTCAAACCCCGCGTTAGGCGCCAACATCGATACCTACGCGTAAGTTACGGATGCAAATGTAAGTCGATAGGCGTTTTGCCGGGTTGACCGCCAATTTCTCTTACCAGTTTTGGCACTAAGAAACCCGGCAGACGCTTTATCGCTTCTTCTATAATATTGCGGCCATCGTCATCGCTTACATAGAAGTGACTCGCGCCTTGCACCTTGTCGAGCACGTGAAGGTAATATGGCAACACGCCAGCATCAAAAAGCGTTTCGCTTAAATCACTAATCGCGTCGCCAGAGTCGTTGACCCCTTTCAATAAAACAGATTGATTAAGTAACGTTACCCCGTTTTTCCGCAGTGTATTCAAGCCCTTTTTGAGTGAGTCTGACATTTCATTGGCATGGTTTGCATGCAGCACTAACACTTTTTGCAGCGGTAGCGCGGTAAACCATTTAATGAATTCCTCGCTAATTCTTTCTGGTAGCACTACAGGTAAACGGCTGTGAATACGCAAGCGCTTTATGTGGTTGATTGTTGCTATTTCGTTGGCTAGCCATGCTAAGTGCTCATCTTTTGCCATAAGCGGATCGCCACCAGAAAAGATTACTTCGTTGATATTACTGTTGCTGCGAAGGTAATCGAGAACTTCAACCCATTGGTGTTTACTTACTGCGTTGTCGGCGTAAGGAAAGTGACGACGGAAACAGTAACGGCAGTTCACAGCGCATCCAGTTCGAACCATTAACAACACGCGAGAATCATACTTGTGCAGAATACCTTTGCCCGCAGTGTCATGCTCTTCTAGCGGATCTTCGCTGTAGCCCGGCGAGGTTAGAAACTCGTCGCTTAGCGGCATCACTTGCAAAAAAAGCGGGTCATTAGGGTTTCCCTTTTCCATAAGGTCTGCGAAATGCCGTGGAACACGCATAGGAAAAAGTCGGCGAGCTTTGATGTGCTGGGCATATTTTTCTGGGTCTAAACCTAAGTGTAGCAACAGCTTTACTGGGTCAGTAAAGCTAAGGGCTAATTCTTTTTGCCAGTTATGCTCTACAGAAATCGCTTTTTTAGGTATTATTTGTTCCACGAAACTTTTTGTACCTTATGTTTAGACAGAGGAATTATGGCTAATTACAGCACTAACGAGTTCAAAGGCGGCCTGAAAATCATGCTGGACGGCGAACCTTGCAACATTCTAGAAAACGAATACGTAAAGCCGGGTAAGGGCCAAGCGTTTAACCGCGTTAAAATTCGCAAGCTTATTTCAGGTAAAGTTTTAGAAAAAACTTTCCGCTCAGGTGAATCGGTAGAAGGCGCTGACGTAATGGATACGGAACTTGCCTACCTATACACCGACGGCGAATTCTACCACTTTATGAACAACGATACATTCGAACAAATCGCTGCGGATGAAAAAGCGGTAGGCGAGAATAAAAAGTGGTTAGTAGAAAACGATGTTTGCACAATCACACTGTGGAATGGTTCACCTATCACAGTAACGCCACCAAACTTTGTTGAGCTAGAAATCACCGAAACTGATCCTGGTCTAAAAGGCGACACAGCAGGTACTGGCGGTAAGCCCGCAACGCTTAGCACTGGTGCTGTTGTACGTGTTCCTCTTTTCGTTCAAACAGGCGAAGTTATCCGTGTAGATACGCGCTCTGGCGAATATGTGTCTCGCGCACAAAAATAATAGCGAAAACTGAAGCGCACATCGCGCATTCTGTTTACGTATGAAAGCCGGTGCCTTTGTGTACCGGCTTTTTGTTTCAGCTCTACAACTTAGGTTTGAACGTATGAAATCTTGGCAGCCTACTACCACTCATGAGGCGCGTGTGGCGCGTGCAGAATTACTCAGAAACATCCGTGAGTTTTTTTACGCAAGAAACGTGTTAGAGGTAGACACGCCTTTACTTTCAAACGGCACGGTTACCGATGAGCATCTTGATGCATTTGATACTGAGTTTAACTTTGCCCAATCGGGCGAGCCCACTCGGTTATATCTTCAAACTTCGCCTGAATATGCCATGAAGCGACTACTTTGCGCTCATAGCGGCTCTATTTATCAAATATGTAAAGCATTTCGTCACGAAGGCGAGGGCCGCTGGCACAATCCAGAGTTCACTATGTTGGAGTGGTACCGCTTAGGCTTCGATCATTTTGCATTAATGGACGAGGTTGATGCCTTATTGCAAGAAACGCTAGCGACATCTCCAGCCGATAAGATGACTTATCAGCAAGCCTTTCAAACCTATTTGAATATTGACCCTCTAAGTGCTGATGACAACGTGTTGCTAAAGGCAATGGAACAGCAGAATATAGATATTCATGCACCGCAAAGCCTCAGCGATGACAGTAAATTGCAGCTGTTATTCAGTTATGCAATCGAGCCTAAAATAGGTATCGATAAGCCATGTTTTATCTATAATTTTCCGGCTTCTCAAGCGGCACTTGCCAAGTTAAGCGCTACAGATGAACGGGTTGCCGAACGCTTTGAAGTGTATTTCCGAGGCGCTGAACTCGCCAATGGTTTTAATGAATTGAGCGCTGCGAGCGAGCAACGTCAGCGCTTTGAAACGGATAACGAGAAGCGCAGAGCTGCTAACCTTCCTGTTAAACCTATCGATGAAAATTTTCTGAGCGCGCTAGATGCGGGGTTGCCGTCATGTGCGGGTGTGGCACTGGGTATCGACAGATTACTTATGCTCAAAACGAATGCAAAGCATATTCAAGAGGTAATTAACTTTACGGTAAGCAGAGCGTAGGGCCTTTTCGGGGGAACAGAAGAGCGAGAAGCAGGACTTTGCGCTCGCATTGTTAAGAAACATTAAATTGCGTTAGATAAAGGTGAAGTTACGGTATTCTGCGGTTGACATGCGCCAAGCAATGCTGAAAAATGTTATAACATCACTAGATAATGTTATAACATCCTCAGAGGAATACCCATGAAAATGCGTTCGCTGCTAAGTTTGTCCATAGCAGGGCTGTTAAGTGCGCCTGTGTATGCCACCACGGTAACAGGAAAGGTCACAGACACGGCAGGTCAGCCAGTCGCAGGGGCCGAAGTTAAAATAGAAGGTAGTCGCCGTGTAGCATACACTGACGAAAACGGTGTTTACCGCTTTGACGACGTAAAACAGCCACATATTCATCTACATGTTTACTCTTCCAACTATATCCACGGTGACAACGACTTAGGTGACGTAACCGCCGATCAAAACGTCGACTTCGTTTTAGAACCTTCATCGGTCGAAAATATTGTGGTTACCGCTAACGCACTTCAATCGTCGGTACTTGAATCGGTTACGCCAGTTACAGTCATTGGTGCTGAGAAATTACGTAAAATTGAAGCGCCAACGCTAGGTGAAACGCTTAAAAATGCCCCGGGGGTTCACAGTACCTATTTTGGCCCTGTTTCAAGCAGTCCTGTTATTCGCGGTAACGATGGCCCGCGTGTAAAAATTGTTCAAAATGGCTTGGATGTTTCTGACGTATCTCGTGTTGGACCCGACCATAATGTAGCCACCACACTGTCAAGTGCCACTCAGGTGGAAATTTTGCGCGGCCCAGCGACGCTCCAATATGGCAGTGGGGCAATTGGCGGTGTAGTCAACGTGGTTGATAAGCGTATTCCTCAGTATCAGGTTGAAGGCGTTGAGGGCGAGGCTGAAACTAGCTACAGCACAGTAAACAATGGTTCTTACACCCGCGCCGATGTGACGGGTGGCAGTGGTAATATCGTTTGGCATGTAGATGGTTTTTATCGCGATACAGATAATGCAGATATTCCAGGTTTTGCGTCTATTGACCCTGATGAAGATGAGCCAAACGGTGTATTAGAGAGCAGCGCCATGGAGACAAGCAACATTGTTGCTGGTTTATCTTATGTGGCTGACGAGGGTTACTTCGGTTTCGCGGTTGAGCAATTAGACAATGAATATGGTGTGCCTGGTCATAGCCATGCCCACGGTGAAGAAGAACACGACGAGCATGATGAAGATCTTGAAGGTGAAGAACACGATCATGAAGGACACGATCATGAAGAGCACGGTGAAGAAGGCGTGTTGCTTGATTTGGATATGACTCGTTATCAAGCAGCAGGTGAGTGGCACTCTCCTGTACGTGGCCTAACAAACCTCAAATTTGCTGCTGCCTACACTGACTATGAACATGCGGAAATTGAAGACGGCGAGCCTGGTACCGTATTTACAAACGAATCGAGCGATATCCGCCTATCTGCTTATCACGAAGAAGTGAATGGTTGGCACGGGGTGTTCGGGCTACAGTTTAACCATAGCGATTACAATGCAGTGGGTGAAGAAGCCTTCACGCCAGCCAATACGACGTCTAGTTATGCGCTTTACATCGTGGAGCAGAAGAAAGTAGGTGACGTAACTTTTGAACTTGGTGGTCGACTAGAGCGCACCACGTTGGACGCTGACGCCAGTGAAGTGGAACTTGACGTATTGCATGAAGAGCATGAAGGCGAGGAACACGAGGGCGAAGAACACGATGAAGAGCATGATGAAGAGCATGAAGGTGAAGAGCATGAAGAGCACGCTGTTGCTTTCAACTTCCCAGACTATGACTTTACCAGCCTGTCACTTTCAGCTGGCGCAAACTGGGAATACCAGAAAGGCCACTCAATTGCCGTTACCTTGTCACGTAGCGAGCGAGCACCTAGTCAGCAGGAACTGTTCTCAGCGGGTCAGCACTTAGCAACCCAAAGCTACGAAGTGGGCTTGGTGTTTGATATGGACGAAGAAGGCCACATTGAAGATAACCTCAAGGATGTAAAAGAAGAAGTAAGCACTAACCTAGACATTACTTTTCGTAAATTTACCGGAAGCTGGGGCTACAGTGCGTCTTTCTTCTACAATCAGGCTGATGACTATATTTTCCAAACAAGTACGGGGCTGATTGCACTTAGTGAGCACGAAGAACACGGCGAGCATGAGGAAGAAGAGCTAGAAGGCGAACTTGAAGAGCACGGACATGACGAGCACGGCGATGAAGAAGGCTTGCCAATCTATTACTTTCAGCAGGCTGACGCAGACATATGGGGCTTCGAAGCAGAAACTTACGTAGACCTGACTGACACGCTGCGCTTAACCGTTTTTGGTGACTATATTCGCGCGGAAGTAGAAGATGATAATCTTCCACGCACGCCACCTATGCGCTTTGGTAGTGAACTCAGCTATGTAAATGATGGCCTTAGCGCCGATGTGGGCTTTACGTGGTATGACGATCAAACTGAAGTGGCGTCATTCGAGACAGCTACAGACGGCTACACGTTGGTCAATGCCAGTGTGCAGTATGAGTTTGGTACTCAAGGTATCGATTGGGTCGTATTTGCCCGAGGTGAAAACCTTACTGACGAAGAGGCCCGCGTTCATACATCTTTCTTGAAAGACCAAGCGCCGCTTCCAGGTAGAAACTTCACTATGGGTGTAAGAGCGTTGTTTTAACCAAACAGCTTCATTGCGAGAAAATTAAGGCGATGTATTGAGGAGACTCGGTGCATCGCCTTTCTCGTTTTAGACCAACAAAAAATGCACTGATTGTTTATTTTTCCTGTAAAACTAAACCTAGATAAAAGCGGATTGGTATTATGAACATCTGAAACTGACTACTGAATAGAGGTGACAATGATTGAATTGGCGAGTTGGCTAAATACTCAAAGCGAGAAACACATGGTGTTAGGTTATGGAAGCTTGCTAAGTAAAGACAGTCGAGAGCGCTACTCGAACATTTTCACAAAAGGGATCCCTGTAACGGTTTCAGGTTTTGAACGGGCGTGGGTAACGCGTAGTCTTCAAGAAAAACAGACTTACGTTGGCGCATTGGCCAACTCGCACAGCAAATTAAATGCCCAGCTCATACCTACCCTTATTAACCCTGCCTTACAGGAGCGAGAAAAAGATTATCGGTTTGTTGAGGTAAGTCCAAGCGCGCTTAATTTTCACCTTCATGAAGCTGATGAGTCTTCGTTGATAGACGATGTGCTTTCTCAATTCACCTTCTGGATTTGTGAAACCTTAGCGTGTGAACCAGCAAGTGAAGAATTTCCCGTTCACCAGACGTACGTTGACACCTGCTTGGCCGGCTGTTTAGAACACGGTGGCATTAAAGAAGTTGAGCGTTTTGTAACTCATACCTCGTTGTGGGAGCACCCAAGGGTAAATGACAGGGCAAAACCTAATTATCCGCGGGCGGCAAAAGTGAATAATGAAGCTATCAATCGCATAGACAATATTTTAGCAAAGGGCTAGTGTTTATAAATAACGAAAGCGCTCATGCGAAAGGTTCATTGTGAATACAAATAGCTCTATTTTTACAAGGAATGGTATTACTTTGCGGCCCCTTACTTTCGACGATAAGCAGTGGGTACTTGCGCTTCAGCAGGACCCGTTATGGCTTAAATATATTGGAAGTAAAAATGTCAATACACTAGACAATGCGTGTGACTATATCGGCAGAACAAATGCGCAAAGAGAAGAGTGGGGGTATGGCCTGCTTGCCGTTGAGGCGACAGACACTAAACAGCCTTTGGGCGTTTGTGGGCTATTCAATCGTTTTGCGTTTGAGTGCCCTGATTTAGGCTTTGCTATGCTGCCAGAGGCAAGAGGTCGTGGCATATGTTATGCGGCATGTCAGTGCGTTATAGCCTGGTCCGCGTCTGAAGGGTATCGGTTTTTGACTGCGATGACGCACCCAGAAAATATGGCATCGCAAAACCTTTTACGTCGCCTTGGGTTTAAAAAGCTGGGATTTTACTTCGATAAAACCTTCCCAAAGCAGCATTTGTTTAAGCTGGATTTACAGCCATAAAGAAACGTCTTCTATGGCTGTTTTTTTCAAAAGTTCTTACCGTAATTTTGTCCTAGTATTACAACGGCGGAAGCACGGTCATTTTTTTAATAATGATTGGCTCAATCGGAACGTTATTCGCGTTTAAGCGGATTGAGTATTCGGTTTCTACTTCCGACATGGCATCAACAATATCTTCACCTTCCACAATCACGCCAAACACAGCGTAGCCCCAATCTCTGCCCGGGTTTAAGCTACTGTTGTCATTTACGTTAAAGAAAAACTGACGATTTGCCGTATGCGGGTCGCTCTGTCTCGCCATTGCTATGGTGTGTAGGTCGTTGGTCAAACCGTTACCAGACTCATTAAAGATATCGGGAAAATTTGATTTGCCATTGAAGTCGGCCGTATAACCGCCACCTTGCACCACAAAGCCCGGCACAATGCGATGAAAAATGGTGTCTTCATAAGCACGCTTATCTACATAGCGAAGGAAGTTATTTACCGTAATGGGCGCACGTCTTCTGTCCAGTTCAACCACGATATCACCCATGGTAGTTTCTATCTTTACCCGTGGATAATAGTTATCTGGCTGAACCTGAGAACCATCGTCTTTCTTGGCCATGACCGACGAACTGCTGCCAATCAGCATAACAGCGGTTAGCAGTGGTAAAAGTATTTTTCTCATAAAAATGCCTTTAAATGTAATCCTTAATTCGCGTATTTCTTTTTCGCACCTAGCGTTTCGCAGTGCCTAAGATAACGAACTTTTTATCGCTCGCAAGTACCTTGGCACCACCGAACAATTTTTTAAGTTTAATGTGATAGTCCAGGTGCCGGTTACCCACCACAACAAGATGCCCACTTTTTATAAGCAAGTCTCGTGAATCGGTGAACATCTGCCATGCAATATGATCGGTAATGGCGTTTTGTTGATGAAACGGTGGGTTACACAATATTTTGGTAACAGCAGGTTTGTATTCACGCTGCAGAAGGGTTTCTAAACAGTTACTTGCCACAAATTCGCACTGGTCGATCTTATCTGGAAAGTTATTGAGCACATTTAGTCTTGCGCTCTCTAACGCCATATAAGACTCATCCACAAATATAACCTTGGCATCCGGCGCAAGAGACAATGCATTAACGCCCAATACGCCATTACCACAACCTAAATCTACCACCACGTCATTAGCACTTACCGTCATGTGCTCTAGCATAATGCGCGCCCCAATATCTAATGACTGACGTGCAAATGTGTTGGCTAGGTTATCTATGGTTAGCGTTATACCTGTTGTGCTTTTACACTGCCAGCGGGTGGGATAAGGCGAGTCAGCCTGCTTTAAAGATGGTCGGGGCGAAGCGAAAATTAGCCGCGATTTCTTTTTTGCAAGAGAAGTGGTTGTGGGGCCAATATATCGCTCAAAAAGATTGAGCACAGATTTTGTGATGGCTTTTACTTTGCCCGTCGCGATGATCTGAGTGTCAGGTGTAATATATTTCTGTAAGTCAATAAGCTGCTGTTCTAGCAGCGCAAGTGCACGTGGAACTTTTACTACAATAATTTGGGGAGCTTTTGCTGGAGTAAACGTTGAACTTTCAACACTGGTAAGCGTTTGCACCGGAGCCGTTTTTAGCGCATTTAATTTATCAGTATCTGATGTGTCTAATAATTGGTTAGCTTTTAGGTTCTCGTGTAAAGAACGCAATGATATGTAAGAGTCAGATATCCAGTAAGGCGCTAAGTGTGAGAACCAACAACCTAATGCTCCAAAATCATCGTTGAAGATCATCATTGAGCCATCACTTTCACCGGTACCGATTTGAAAGGCTCCTTCACTCAATAACGATTCAATGTGCTCAATAATGAGTTCATCGGCACTATCCCAAGCCTGAAGGCTTATATGTTGGTGCTTTTCAGGGTAGCGAATAAGCGAGAATTGTCGGTCGGCAAAAATAAATTCTGTATTCATTAGCGTCTGTATTTTAGGAAAGGCTCACGACATTCACTAGAGCGAATGTGCATTTGATGGATTGTAAGTGTGTATCTTATCATACCCTCGGCAGCACTCTAGCCAATAACTGCTGCTGTTTTACTGAAGCATGACTGAATGAAAGACATTTCCTGAATCAGCGAAAGAGTGGGAGGTTAAAAAATCAATCCACTTACACGGTGCTTGCGTATTCAGCAGCATAAAGTTAAGCATAGATAACACTGGTTTTCATTATTAAGTTAAGACTGAGCACCAAGGGAAGCGAAAAACGTACGCATGCAATACTCTCTATTCGAGGCACCCCGAAACGAAGCGTCGCCCTATAAACTGCCATTATCCGAGGCTGACGTTAGGTACTTTCCCAGTGCATTGTCGCAAGATGACGCAGATAGCTTCTTTGCCTTGTTAAAAAATGAACTTCCTTGGCAACAGGACACGATTAAGTTGTTTGGAAAGTCGGTAAAAATTCCGCGCTTACAAAGCTGGCATGGCGACCCAGAGTGCACCTATACCTACTCTAATTTAACCATGGCGCCAAACCCATGGACGAAGAGTCTTTCGTCAATAAAAGCAAAGTGCGAGGCACTGTGTGCACAAAGTTACGGCACACGCTTTAACAGTGTTCTTGCTAACTGGTATCGAGATGGTAAAGACAGCATGAGCTTTCATTCTGATGACGAGCCTGAGTTAGGCATGAACCCTGTAATTGCTTCGGTGACGTTAGGTGAAGCAAGACCGTTTGTCTTTAAACATAAAGAAACAAAAGAAAAGTATACGCAAGTACTTGAGCACGGCAGCGTATTGATTATGGCAGGAGCAACACAAAGTCATTATGTACATGGTATTGCGAAGACGGCTAAGCCTATCGGTGGTAGAATTAACCTTACATTTCGACATCTTATTCAAAGAGCAAGGTAAGCCAAAATGCAAGTAAAAACGTTTCTTGAATCAACTATTGAAACAGCACTTAGCCCGAGTTATCTAGAAGTGGTTGATGAAAGTTTTATGCATAATGTGCCCGATGGGGCGCAAAGCCACTTTAAAGTGACAGTGGTGAGTGATGCCTTTGAAGGAAAACGACTGATTGCCCGGCACAGAGAAATCAACGGCCTTGCTGCTGAGGCGCTACAAGGGCCGGTACATGCGTTAGCACTTCATACATATACACCCGCCGAGTGGGAAGCGCGTGGCGGACAGTCTCTAACTTCCCCTGATTGCCTCGGTGGGAGCAAATACAACAAATAACGCTTTTCATCGTAACGATTGGAAGTGGAACAGAATGAGTGAAATGGAAAGCAGCGATATGAAAAATAGCGGTACGTTTGCCCCCTACGTCGATTTTATTAAGACCCCAGCAATTCAAGTGTTGTTGCTGGGCACGGGTTTTTTGCTTGTTATGCTCTTTGTTTACATGGGTGTGCTAACGTCTTTTGACAACAGCGTATTTGAAGCGCTTAGTACCCTTGGTAGCGTGGAAGGCTGGCGGGGCGATGTGCTTAGAGATGCCACAGCGCTAGGCAGCAATACTGTGCTTGTTTTCGTGGTGACATCAGTGGCTGGCGCCTTGGGCATGGCGGGAGAGAAAAAAAAGGCGTTAACGTTTGTTATTGCTGTAGCAGCGGGAATTGCGATGACATTTTTACTTAAAGCGGGTATTGATAGGCCGCGTCCATCGCTTACCATGCAGCATGTTGATGTGTACACGCAAAGCTTTCCGTCAGCGCACGCTACGCTATCTACGCTGGTATACTTTTATGTGGCGAATTTACTCACGCAATTATCGCAAAGTACGAAAGTGCGAGTATGGATTTATGTTGCTACCGCTTTCCTGGTGTTTTGTATTGGGCTGAGCCGCGTTTTACTCGGTGTGCATTGGCCGAGTGATATTGTCGCAGGCTGGTTTGCCGGTGGAAGCATGGCGGCGTTTTGCTTTTATGTTATTAAGTGGAAACGCAAACTGCGTATAAAACGTGAAGCCTAAACAAGATGAGTTGTGTAAACGACCCGGTGAGATAATCAAGCGCGATCCCTTTAAAGTGCAATGCCTTCGCGCCTTACGTTCCCTTGAAGTACCACAAGGGTATATTGGGGCAGGGTTTGTTCGAAATGCCATTTGGGATGAACTGCATCAAAAGGTTTCGCCTACTCCACTCAATGATATCGATGTCGTTTACTTTTGCGATAAAGTTGCTATGCCGAACAGTAGCGCTGAATATAAAAGCACAAAAGAATCACTTTCCCAATCAGATTTTTACCATGAAGCGCTATATGCAATTAAGTCGCAGGAGCAATTGTTTCAACATGAACTTTCCCGCCTCGTACCACACGCTAACTGGCAGGTAAAAAACCAAGCGCGTATGCATCTGGCACATAATCACTCTGCTTATCGAAGTTGTCATGACGCCATTTCATATTGGATAGAGCAGGAAACCTGCGTAGCGGTTCGCCTCTTAGCGAATGATGATGTAGACATAATCGCCCCCTTCGGCTTAGAAGCAAACTTTGCTGGAACGATAAGTATTAATCCCAAATATCCAAGACCTGATGTTTTTGAACAGCGAGTAAGGTCTAAAAATTGGCTTAAGACTTGGCCTTTGTTGAAGGTAGTTAAAAAACACATGCGAAATTGTAAAGGTCTACTTCAACGAAATGAATAAGCGAAAGCCACGACTTTTCCTTTATAATCTTTATATTAGTAAGGCTGCAGCCTGTTGATTTATGGCATATTATGAGCGTTAGTAAACGTTTTGTTTAATATCTGAACGTGGCTATTTCGCTTAAGTTATTAGGGTTTTGTATATGGCTAGAATGAACTATCACCACCTTTACTATTTCTGGCGTGTAGCAAATACCGGGAACCTCACTCAGGTGGCAAACGAGATTCATTTGTCTCAGTCTGCAATTTCAGCGCAACTTAAACAATTCCAAGAGAATTTAGGTGTATCCTTACTGAAAAGAGAGGGGCGAAAGTTAATACTTACCTCTCAAGGGAAGCAGGTTTTAGAGTATGCGGATGAAATATTTTCAAAGGGAGAAGAACTAGAAAATCTGATAAATAAAGGCATTCCCTCACAGTCCAGCCATGTGGCTATTGGTGTTCTTTCTAACTTATCGAGAAACTTTGTAGAAAGCTTTACGCTGCCATTAATAAACGACAAATTTACCACTTTCTCGTTGCAGACGGCTGGCTTAAGTAATCTTCTTGACGGTTTATCTAGCTTTCGCTTTGATATTATTCTTACTAACCACAATATAGAACTAGGTCAACAAAAAGGCATTTGGCACAGTGAATTGGTCTCTCGACAAGCTATTGAAATAATTGGACCGGCAAAACCCCGAAAAGCAAGAAAATTTCCTCAGAGCTATGCTGATGCCTCGTGGGTCCTTCCTTCGCAAAACAGTGAAATACGCTCGGCCTTTAGTATTGCTTGTGCTCGAGCACAATATACGCCCAACGTAAAAGCTGAAACTAACGATATGGCAATGCTGAGGCTTCTCGCGAGAGATAGTGGCGCTTATTCTGTAATGCCCTCTGTGGTTGTTCGAGATGAAGTTGCCAATGGCCTTCTTTATGTTCAGCAGAGTTTACCAGATGCATACGAGCATTTTTACGCTGTAACACTCGCTAAAAAGAAAATAACGCCCCAAGTTCAAAAGCTCATTGATAACGCCAAAAGCGACATCACGGTTATGACGTAACAGATAGAACCGCTATCTAGCCACGACTCGGCCTATTCGATTGTTTATCGCTAACCACAAATTATCGCTAGGCGTCTCCTCTAAATATATACAGCGTAAATTCTGCATATCGAGTTGATAAAGAGACGAGTAAAAATGCGCACTGTACTTAGCGGGATCTTTAGGTAGTCGCAATACATTGCAGTTTTTACTTTTTACATTTACTGAATCAGCCGTGTGGGAAATCACCCCTTCATCAGCACGAAGCTGCATTTTGGACAACGCCTCTGTTGAAAGTAATTGCACAGGCGTGTTCGGCTGGTAGTGTTGTTTGGCGCTACCGGGCACGGTCACACCTAAGTTGTCGGCATACTTAACAGGCTCGCTTAGCGCTTGCTCTATCATCAAATCATCGATAGGTCCGGGGCGAACAATAGTGGGAATGGGTGTTGTAATATCTAAAATAGTCGATTCGATACCAACATCGGATTGACCACCATCTACAACGGCAGCAATGCGTCCGTCTAGTGATCTCAAAACATGCTCTGCACAGGTGGGGCTAATGAATTTATATTTGTTAGCAGAGGGGGCTGCCAAGCCTTTTTTCGTAGCCCGGATTAGCGACATAAAGTTTTCACTTGCAGGAACTCGAAGCACAATAGTGTCGTGGCCGCCCGTCACTTTATCTGATACCCAATGCTGCTTTTTCAATAACAAAGACAAGGGGCCAGGCCAAAAAACGTCTGCTAACGTGTACGCAATATCCGGTATGTCTTTGGCCCAATGTGACATGTCATCAACGCTTTCAATATGCACTATCAACGGGTTATCAGCAGGTCTACCTTTTGCTTCAAATACTCTTCCAATTGCATCTTCGTTCGTTGCGTCGGCTGCTAGCCCGTAGACAGTTTCGGTTTTTAAAGCAACGCATTCACCTAGCCTTATAAGCGCCGCAGCAGTAGCAACGTCTTTTGGAAAGCGCAGTACTGAAGTTTTGTAATTCATAAAGTTCTCAGTAGTTTTTTCTGAGTGCATCATGCAATGTCTTTAAATTTAATCAAAATGGATTATTTAAATAAAAATGATATATATTTTAGAACTATAAAATTAACAAACTACATTAAAGCTATGAGTTTAAATGATTTTCTCTGCGAATTACTGTTAACAATTAAAATAAATAGAATGAAATAGGTTTAATTATATATTTTTTATAATTTCTTGGGCGTGCTCTACTTCAAGGCAGAAAAAGGAGGATTGCATGTCGTCTCAAACGAGTTCATTTTTACTAATTTTACTACCGCTATTTTGGACTGTCATGTCATGGTTCAGCGGCTCTAAGAACACAGTGTTTTCAAAGCTACATATTGAGCGAGTGGCGATTTGGGGCACTATAGCACTATTTTCGCTCTCTCTTCTGGTGGGGGTATTTTCACCAGCCTCACCCAGCCTCGATAGTATGATAGTGACACTCTCGCCAGTGAAATCCGCAGTTATCTTAACAGTAGTTATCATTGGTGTGATTTTAATGCGATTCTCAAGAAACTATTTTGTGGGCGAAGCATGTTATCCTCGATTCTTAAAATGGATGCAGCTAACCTTGGCATCAGTTGTGGTAACGATATTAGCTAATCACTTTGTGATCTTTTGGTTAGGTTGGCTCTCGGTTAGTCTTTCCCTGCACAGGTTGTTACTTCTTTATCCGGAAAGGTCGCGAGCAGTTGTGGCGGCTCACAAGAAGTTCATACTAGCCAGAGCATCAGAGTTATTGATGGCTGGAGCGTTTATTCTTTTATATAGCGCGTTTGACACGCTATATATCAACGACATTTTTACACTTATAAGTAATGCCTCTGCCGGTGAAACAAACGGCGTTGTCGCTTTAACTCTCAGTGCGCAGCAATCCTCTTACTCACTATTTGCAGCATGCCTTATTTCGTTAGCCGCACTAATTAAGTGTGCCCAATTACCTGCACATGGGTGGCTAATTAACATTGTTGAAGCACCAACACCTGTCAGCGCATTACTTCACGCAGGCGTTATTAATTTAGGGGGATACCTCTTATTAGCCTTCGCACCGCTTATTTCACTTTATTCTGAAGCCCAGTGGATATTGGGAATTGGAGCAGGCCTAAGCGTATTTTTCAGCGCATTAGCAATGACTACCCGTGTGACGGTTAAGGTTCGCCTTGCGTGGTCAACGTCGTCACAAATGGGACTAATGCTTATAGAATGTGCTCTTGGACTTTATGCGCTAGCGTTAATTCACCTCGTTGCCCACTCGTTTTATAAGGCATACGCGTTTTTAAACTCAGGTTCAGCGGTTTATGAAGCACTTGAGCATGATATCAGTGCACAGCGAACGCCTACATTTGCAGATTGGTTAAACGCGCTGTTCGTTACCTCGCTGATAGTACTAGCAAGTTTCTCACTCACCGAATATCAAGGCCCTGCAAGCCCGTGGGTTCTCGTTACCTTAGCGTTTACTGCTTACATTGCCATGCGAACCGCAACGTCGGATCAGACTCAGCTCTATATCCTAGTGGGTGTTTCAATTGGCTTGGTTACTCTCTACAGCTACGTTAAAGCCTTCGTTGCGGAAACGATTCTTTATCGCTATCCGCAGCCAGCTGACATGTTCTCACCCGTTGATATATGGGTGGTGAGCATTATTGCAGCACTTTTTATTATTCATTTAGCCATGCTTTCCTACGGGCACAAAAAAACAGTGCAACAGTTCAAGCAATTGCTTTTCGGGGGGCTTTACCTTGATGAATGGTTTACCAAGATCACACTTAAAATTGCCCCAGTCACACTTAGGCAAAACACAGGAAAGCGTCAGAAATCAGCGTCAATTACACAGATAGGGAGCAAATAATGGCAATCGTATCTCTTAATACGTCGAGTCTTGATGAAAAGCGTATCCAGCGAGCGGCAGCAGAAGCCTGTGGCAGTGTCGCGCCTAATTTTCCGCTCGATAAGCTGATTGCGGTAAACCCCTTTTGGAAGCTTATCGACAAGCCTTTTCAAGATGTATCGGCAAGGGTTCATGCACTCACTGGTATTACTGCATTGATGCCCGCATCTTACTGGCTTGACCTTTATAAAGAAGGTGCTATTTCAGATAAAGCCATAGAGCATAGTTTGGCGCAATATGATGTTGGTATAAACAAAGATATCTTTATGGCGTCAATGGAAAATGAACGTTCTTCTGTGACCTTACCTTTGCTTACGAAACACTTCGACGCTTATCGCAGCAATAATGAAATGACATGGGAAGAAGAATGTATATTTCAGATAAGTCAGTTTTGTGCTGCCTATTTTCAGCACGAATCACCGTTAGTGCAAATTGAGGGAAATACTCCTGCAAATACCCTTTATAAAAGCTGGTTGAACGGCCTTAAACACGATAGTGGTATTAGCGTTTTAATGAATACGAAGAGCCTGAAAAAGATATTTAGCTCTTTGCCGAGTGACGTTGATACGCTGTTAAAAGAAGCAGTAGATGAGCTAAATATTGCTTCACAACACGCTAAAGATTATTTTTATGCGCTGATTATGAACCTAAATGGTTGGTCCTCTTATATCGCATATAGAACGTGGCTTAAGGAGTGCAATGAACTGCAAGGTTTATTAGCTATCCGTTTAGCGTGGGAGCTCATTGTTTATCGCTATTATCGTGAATTTGATAAGGATAAAGCACAACAGGTTCATGTTCGTTTTGGCTATCTCATTAGACAGTTATCTTCACGCATAGCGCGGCAAAAAGAGGCGGAGCGGGGGCTCTGGGTGATGATGTATGCCTATGAATATGAGCAACAACAGCGTCTTCAATCTAAGCTAACTTCTGCGTCACCAGCAAAGCAGCTTGCTCCCGACACGCAAGCAATATTTTGTATCGATGTACGCTCAGAGGTAATACGTCGAACGCTAGAATTAAAAAGCCCCACAATAAAAACTATGGGCTTTGCAGGTTTTTTCGGAATGCCCATTTCTTATGCACCAAAGCACACTGATGCCGAAAGACCCCAGTTACCCGGGCTTCTCTCACCGCAGCTTAGGGTGAATGAGAAGAATGTGGTTGCCCATAGAGCTGAGATGACGCAACACCGAGCGATGTGGCATAAATGGAGTAAATCGCCTCTTGGCAGTTTTTCTATGGTTGAGTCAGCAGGCTGGTGGTACGCCTTCAAATTGCTGAAGAATACCTTGCTTCCATCAAGCAAAGAAAACCCTATTAACGCCCTAAGTCACCATTGCGAATGGGAAATTAGTAATAAAGAAGGCCCCATTGGCCTTGAGGATAAAGTTGCTCTAGCGGCCGGTGCGCTAAAAATGATGGGAATATCTACATTCGCACCAACGGTTTTACTGGTTGGTCATGGGAGTAAATCAAGAAATAATTTGCATGCGGCTGGCCTTGACTGTGGCGCGTGCGGAGGTCAATCCGGCGAAGTAAATGTTAGGGTACTTGCTCAGTTGCTCAACGACAGCGACGTGCGTAAATCGCTTGTAGCAATGGGCTATAAAATTGCTGGCAATACACGATTTATTCCCGCTTTACACAATACTACAACCGACGATATCGAGTGTTTCGATAGCCCTGTTCCCGAGAAAGTTAAAAACTTACTTATTGACGCAAAGCACCAAGCGCAAAAGGAACGCGCGAAGCACTACAGTAAAAATCTGCCGTTTGAGTCTGATAAAAAGCGTAATCAACGCTTTCAACACCGAGCGAGTGATTGGTCACAGGTTCAGCCCGAATGGGGGCTTGCTGGGAATTCCTCGTTTATTATTGGACCAAGAGGCAGGACCCGTGGCGTTGATCTTGAAGGGAAAACCTTCCTTCATGACTATGCGTGGCAAACAGATCGAGACTCATCGATATTGGAAACTTTAATGACGGCGCCCATGATTGTGACGAATTGGATTAATAGCCAATACAACGCGTCTGTAGCAGACAATAACAAGCTGGGCAGCGGCAATAAGGTCCTGCATAACGCACTTCACAATAATATTGGGGTTTTCGAAGGTAACTCCGGTGACTTGCGTATTGGTTTGTCAAAACAATCGCTCTACAACGGTCAACGATGGGTACATCAGCCTGAACGTCTAAGCGTTTACATTGTGGCCCCGAATACAAAAATTTATGACATTGTTCAAAAGCACAAAATGCTGCAGGACCTTATCAATAACGACTATCTATATCTGTTTAGTTGGGAACACCCTGCTGTCATAGAGCGCTTATATAAAGGGAAATGGTACAA
The DNA here is from genome assembly GCF_002993325.1 of Alteromonas gracilis. Classification (GTDB taxonomy): domain Bacteria; phylum Pseudomonadota; class Gammaproteobacteria; order Enterobacterales; family Alteromonadaceae; genus Alteromonas; species Alteromonas gracilis. The sequence continues at coordinate 257,124 of NZ_PVNO01000024.1, read as the reverse complement.
GTCGCACGGCCTGAGTATGTAGAAAGTATTGTGTGTAGGAGTAGTGACAAGGATGTCTTTTTTCCTATTATCTACCTTTTTCGAGGCCCATTTGCTGAGGGGCGTTGTGCGCTTTTGGCGGCAATATTTACTATCTTAGCGGCAATTGCCGCGATGGTTGTATTTTCGCTCATGGCTTGTTTTTGCAGTCGGCGATACGCAGTGTTTTCGCTTAGCTCAAATTGCTCCATCACGACCAGCTTTGCTCGGCTTATTAGCTTCTGATCTTGGATTGCTCGCTTAGCTTCTTCGAGTTCTCGTCCCATGTCTTCTATGTGTTGGGCTTGTGAACGCAGTAAATCATAAAAAGAGCGGTGTGCAGATAACGTTTTTGTCTGCTCGCTGAATGAAAGCGTTTTGTTTTCGTGTTCTTTCGTGTCTTCCGCTAAGCCGGGCATGCTAGGGTCGAACAGTAAGGTGAGCGGCGAGCCATCATTGGTGTGCTCATCGTTAAAGCGTGTAAGCAACTGTTGATGATTGGCCATTTCATTTTTTGCATTAGCTACTTTACTGTTAGCTTGTTGTGTTAAGGCTTCGGTCAGTGCTACCTCAATACCCTGCATTGCATCTATACGACGGGTCGCTACATCGAACCAAACTTCTGATATTTCACCGGCAATCGGACTGCCGTCACCAAGCTGCGCGATCATATTTCTAAGCTGGATAATATCCATTGCGGCAGGGCTTTTATTTAATGCTTCCAATGCCTCTTTATGCGGCTTACAGCTGAACTCACAGAATATATTGAAGTGATGTTCTTGGGCATGCTGAAGCGCAGCAAGCTTTTCACACAAGCGCGCGTCGAAATGAGTTTCTGCAAAACCAATTGCCCCCCACGCGCGTTCTTGCCCTGCATACTCTTTAGCCTGCATAAAATTAAATAAGGCAACCAGTAAGCGTGTAATTGTCGGGTCGCTCGCGATATCCGCAGCTTCAAAAATAACAGTAAGTAAACTAGCCACCAGACGGCTGTAAGCGCGCGTAGATTCAAGCGGTGTTAGCTGCTGTTTGCTCACTTGCTCTCTCAAGCGAGGCAAATAGTCTGTAGCCTGCATAGCGAGTGTAATGCTGCTCAACAACCGCGGGTTACCCGTGGTGATCTCATCAGTCAGATACAAGGCTTTTAATTGGCTTTTCAGCATGGATTCCGCTTGTTCGCTGGCAGTAACATATTGCATTCGATCTCTGCCATAGCGCTCGCCTTTCGAAGCAAGAAAGATATTGCTGGCCCCGCGCTCTTTTTGCAGTTCATGAATGAGTTCTCGAACGGCAATTACAATTCGACAATTACTAGATAATTGCTCAAGCACGGCTAATTCCGCGTGCTTGGCCGCTAGCAAAAAGCGCTTAGTGGCGTCGCTACAAAGCGCAATGGTCTGTTCTGGTTCATGAAGCATGTTAAGGCCTGCTAATCTTTGGTACATACGTTTCGAATTTTTTCTTGATGAGTGCATCTATTGGCGAAACGTTTTTGAAACTCTTTGCTCTTAGCACTGAGCAGAGCAACACTTGTACAAAGCAACAGTTATGCCCTGTTTATTGGAATTAATGAAGATAAGCGTTAGAGTGAACAAAAAAACTCGTAGTGCTGACATTTAGCGGCATGTGGTGTGGCTGGAACTTTTACTTAAGGTAACTTCATAAGGGGTTACGGAAAGTTGAATGACGCTGGCGGGAAGAGGCTGCGCCAAAATGGTGCAGCCTTGCAAGCTATGTGGTTTTGCTTTCCAGATTAGTTTCTGACTACGCGAAGAAACCAACCTACAAACAGTGATATTAAGAAACCGAAGAAGGCAATCATTGTGGTGATGGTAAGCATTTGCCCAGAAAAGTCAGCATTCTCGCCAGTGTGCTCGCTAACCAGCATTCCCGATGCTTTAAAGATAAACAATGCCGCTACAGAAAATAGTAAAATTACGGCGGTCGACATAATAGTGGCTTTCCAATAAGCCTTCGGCGACATCCAATGAATAGCGCCTGCCACTAGCACACACAAAATAGTCAGAATATAAGGTACCACTTTAACTCCTTGTTGAATAAGACTTGTGCCTTATTGCGACGTCTTATCGTAGCCCCGTATTAGAAATCGAAGCGCATTGAACGACGCGGTTAATAAAAACCATTATACGATGCCATGTACGATGCAATTTGTCAGCATTCGCTATTAAATTAAGCCCTGAGACCGTACATGAAAAATTGACAAGCTCACAGTATTAGGAAAAGGGCAAAGAGCATTGCGCTTATTACAAAAGCGCCAAGTAGTTCGGACTGGGCCTGCTGATCTTTGCTGAACATCATCGTTCAACAGGCCGTAGTAACAATCTATTAAAAGATTTTAAGCTACAATGGTGATAGAATCGCCGAAAAAATCTCCTACCTACTTGGTGTTCTGCTTTAACGCGGTGTACGCCAGGGTGGGTTGTTGTGTTTAACATCTTAGCTTCTGAGAGAACATGTTCGATTTAATTACCAGTAAAGACAGCAACGTTAAAAACGACGTGCTATCAGGTATTACCGTGGCACTAGCCCTGGTCCCTGAAGCCGTTGCATTCGCATTTGTGGCCGGCGTAGAACCAATGATTGGTCTTTATGCGGCTTTCATGATGGGCTTAATCACTTCCGCTATTGGTGGCCGACCAGGAATGATTTCTGGTGCTACCGGCGCCATGGCCGTTGTTATGGTGGCACTGGTTGCCCAACACGGCGTGCAGTATTTATTTGCCGCGGTTATTTTGGCTGGTTTACTGCAAATAATGTGCGGTATTTTCAAACTCGGGAAATTTATCCGACTGGTGCCATATCCGGTAATGCTGGGCTTTGTAAACGGTCTTGCTATCGTTATTTTCTTGGCGCAATTAGGCCAGTTTAAAGTCACTAACGCAGCCGGTGAGTTGCAGTGGATGGAAGGTACGCTGCTATATTGGATGTTAGGGCTTGTGGCGTTAACTATGGCTATTATCTATTTACTACCAAAGCTAACTAAAGCCGTACCTGCGTCGCTGGTAGCGATTGTTACGGTAACCTTGTTAGTACACGGTCTTGACCTTGAAGCACGTACGGTAATCGACTTTGTTCGTGACTTGTTACCAGCTGACCAGCGTGACACTGCAACCTTAGCGGGAGAGCTTCCTAGCTTTGCTATTCCTATGGTGCCGTTCACCTGGGAAACTTTCATGATAGTACTACCAACCTCAGTGATTCTCTGCTTGGTCGGTCTTATTGAATCGCTTCTTACTCTTTCATTAATTGATGAAATGACCGATACCCGCGGACGTGGTAACAAAGAGTGCGTTGGCCAAGGCGTTGCAAATACTGTAAACGGTTTCTTTGGCGGTATGGGCGGTTGCGCCATGATTGGCCAAAGTATGATTAATATTAACTCTGGTGGCCGTGGCCGCTTGTCTGGTATCACCGCGGCGGTTGTATTATTAGGCTTTATTCTATTTGCTGCTCCGCTAATTGAAATGATTCCTCTAGCTGCCCTTGTTGGCGTAATGTTCGTGGTGGTTATTGCTACATTTGAGTGGGCGTCATTCAGAATTATTCGCGGCGTCAATAAAGAAGATGCGTTCGTACTTTTCCTAGTGACAGGCGTTACGGTTATTGCCGACCTTGCCATTGCGGTGGTTGTAGGGGTTATCGTTTCAGCCCTAGTGTTTGCATGGAAACACGCTCGTCATATCGAAGCGAAGTCGCACATTGATAACGACGGCTGGAAAGTCTATGAACTGGACGGCCCGCTTTTCTTTGGCTCGGTATCGCATTTCAAAGACTTGTTTGATATCGCTAACGACCCACAAGATGTCGTTATCGATTTTAAAGACTCTCGTATCTGGGATTCATCAGGTATCGACGCACTAGATACCCTTGCAGATAAATATGAAGAGCAAGGTAAGAAGCTACACATTCGTCATATCAGCGATGAGTGTCGTTCACTGCTTCGCAAGGCCGACAAATTTGTTGAAATTAACGTAGTTGAAGACCCTCGCTACCGCGTAGCAACGGATAAACTGGCCTAAGTTATTTGATAGCGCTTAATGCACCAAGTGAACACAGTTTTGCGTTCGTTTGGTGCAGTTATGAAATTTGAATAATGCTTATTTTGCAGTAAACCAAATAAAAACAATTGTTTACGGTTTTGGCACTGAACTTGGATAGCTATAAACGTAAAGTGTGTTTTGGTGATTTGTGTCAATCGCTGAAAATTGTGTGATTTATAACACTCCGTAAAATGTGTTAGCCGACCTAAACCGTTGGCAAAATAGGCAACGAAGCCCGCATCAACGAAAGTTGAAGCGGGCTTTTTTTTGTCCCGAAAAAAGGGGAATATCATGACTTCATTGGACTCAAAAACGCAAATTGTCGTCGTAGGCAACGGCATGGTGGGGCATCATTTTGTTGAGCAGCTTCACCAAAGCGATGCCAATGTAGAAATAACCGTTTTATGCGGCGAGTCTCGCCTCGCATACGACCGTGTTTATCTGTCGTCTTTTTTTAGCGGCGCGAGTGCTGATGACCTAGCGCTCACTACACCCGCTCAGTACGCCGAATGGGGTGTAAACGTAGTCACCAATGCCTTAGTGACCGATATTGACCGTGACAATAATAAAGTGACGACTTCAGAAGGGCAGGTGTTTAGCTACGACAAACTGGTGCTAGCCACGGGCTCATATCCATTTGTGCCACCCATTCCTGGCAACGATCAAGAGCATTGCTTGGTGTACCGCACCATAGACGATCTACTCGCTATTGAAGCGTCAGCAGCGGTGAGCAAAGTAGGGGTTGTTGTTGGTGGTGGGCTGTTGGGTTTAGAAGCTGCTAACGCATTAAAGCAAGCCGGTCTCGACACCCACGTGGTTGAGTTTGCCCCGCAGCTTATGGCGGTACAGCTAGACCAAGCCGGTGGTAACGTTCTTAAGGACAAAATTGAAGCGTTGGGCGTTACGGTTCACACTCAGAAGGCAACGCAAACTATTGAGGCCGGTGATACCTGCCGCTATAAAATGGTGTTTGCTGACGGCACTGCACTAGAAACTGACATGATTCTTTTTTCTGCTGGTATTCGACCTTCCGACCAGCTCGGCAGAAAGTCAGCGCTAACACTGGGTGAGCGCGGCGGTATTATCATTGATAATCACTGCGTGACCTCTGACCCTAATATTTACGCGGTGGGCGAATGTGCATTGTGGGATAACAAAATCTTTGGCTTAGTAGCACCTGGCTATACTATGGCGCGCACGGCCGTAAGTCATATAACCGGTGGCGATGCCGAGTTCGCTGGCGCAGACATGAGTACCAAACTCAAACTAATGGGCGTAGAAGTGGGTTCCATTGGCGATGCGCATGAACGTACAGAAGGTGCCCTTAGCTACACCTACTTAAATCAGCCTGAAGGCGTGTATAAAAAGCTGGTAGTAGATAGCGAACAAAAGCTCGTGCTTGGTGCTGTACTCGTTGGTGATACCAGCGACTACGATACGCTATTACAATATGCGCTCAACAGCATCGAATTGCCTGAACATCCAGAGAGCCTGATTCTGCCATCATCTGATGCCGCACCAGCATTAGGTGCCGATGCACTTCCAGACACGGCCTCTATTTGTTCATGCCTAAACGTGACTAAAGGCGACATTGTTTCAGCTATTGAAGGTGGCTGTTGTAGTGTTGGCGATGTAAAAGGCGAAACCAAAGCCAGCACAGGGTGTGGGGGCTGTGCTGCGTTGCTTAAAAATGTGGTAGATAGCGAGCTTGAAAAGCGAGGTGTTGAAGTATCAAAAGCCATTTGTGAGCACTTCAACCACACCCGACAAGAGCTGTTTCACATTGTTAAAGTTAACGGCATTCGCACCTTCGACGAGCTACTTGAACAGCATGGTGAAGGTTTAGGTTGTGAAATTTGTAAGCCCGCAGTGGGCTCAATTTTAGCCTCGGTATATAACGACTACATTCTTAAAGCTTCACACCTTCCTCTACAAGACACTAACGATATTTACCTTGGCAACATGCAAAAAGACGGCACGTACTCGGTTGTACCGCGTGTACCTGGTGGCGAAATAACGCCTGAGAAGTTGATTCTGCTCGGCGAAGTGGCAAAAGAATACAACCTGTACACCAAGATCACAGGTGGTCAGCGCATTGATTTATTTGGTGCGCGCGTAGAGCAGTTACCCGATATTTGGGAAAAACTGGTCGCTGGTGGTTTTGAAACCGGCCACGCCTACGCGAAGGCACTGCGTACTGTTAAATCCTGTGTGGGCAGCACTTGGTGCCGCTACGGTGTGCAGGATTCTGTTGGCACAGCCATTGACTTAGAGAATCGTTACAAAGGCTTACGTGCACCGCATAAAATTAAATTTGCTGTCTCGGGGTGTACCCGTGAGTGCGCAGAAGCTCAAAGCAAAGACATTGGCGTTATTGCCACCGAGCAAGGTTGGAACCTTTATGTTTGCGGTAATGGCGGTATGAAGCCGCGACATGCCGATCTGTTTGCCACCGACCTAGATACGGAAACGCTTATTAAATACATCGACCGCGTGCTGATGTTTTATGTGAAAACGGCCGACCGCTTACAGCGCACATCGGTGTGGATGGATAACTTAGAAGGCGGTTTAGCTTATCTGCAAGATGTTGTGGTCAACGATGTACTTGGCATTAATGAAGAGCTCGAAGCACAGATGGATGCTGTTGTTGATGCTTATCAGTGCGAATGGAAAACCACTATTAAAGATCCTGAATCTCGTAAGCGTTTCCGTCAATTTGTAAACAGTAGTGCCAGCGACACCAATATTCAGTTTGTTTCAGAGCGCGGACAGGTTCGCCCAGCTACGGAAGCTGAAAAAGTAGCAGGGAAGGATCAGTTTATTCCCGTCTCAATGGTGTAGCCACTGACTTATTAACCTTGTTAGGAGATACAAATTATGACAGCTGCGCAAAACGTAATAGCATTGGAACAGGCAGTGCAATGGCACCTAGTTTGTGAGACGAACGACCTAGTTACAAACAGTGGCGTTTGCGCCCTTGTTGACTCACAGCAAGTGGCTCTTTTCTGCTTGAAAATAAAGGGCGAAACTCAGGTTTTTGCCATTAGTAACTACGATCCTATTGGTAAAGCAAACGTGCTTTATCGCGGGCTTTTGGGGTCGATAGGCGGCGCACCAGTTGTCGCTTCGCCTTTGTACAAAGAACATTACTTTTTAGAAACGGGGCTGTGTAAAGAGCACGATGATGTATTCGTCACGGCTTACCCTGTAAAGGTAGAGGGCGAGAAGGTATTTGTAGGCATTTAAGCGAACAGCCCTTATTTGAATGCCCATATGAATAAAACCTTCTTGCAAAAACGCATTCAATTACTGCGAAATCGAAAAAGGTAATGACATGAATATGGCTACACGACAACCCGACATGATGTCTGAACAATTAAAACAAACAACATGCCCTTACTGCGGCGTAGGTTGTGGTGTAGATATCAGTTGCAACGTAAGCACGCGTGCCATAACCCTGGACACTGTTAAAGGCACGCCAGAGCATCCCGCCAATTATGGAAGATTGTGTGTTAAAGGAACAAACCTGCTTGAAACAAATGACCTAAATGGACGTTTGCTACACCCAACCATAGCAGGTCAATCGGTGGATTGGGACACGGCCACAGATGTTATTGCGGATAAGATCACATCTACCATTGCGCAGTATGGCGCGGATGCCGTTGCTTTTTATGTATCAGGCCAGCTTCTTACCGAAGACTACTATGTTGCCAATAAACTTATGAAAGGTTATATCGGCAGTGCCAATATAGATACCAACTCTCGTCTTTGCATGTCATCAGCCGTAGCCGCTTATAAGCGCGCCTTTGGTGAAGACGTGGTGCCTTGTGATTACACCGACTTAGAGTGTACAGATTTATTAGTCATCACCGGTAGCAATACGGCGTGGGCGCACCCCGTGCTTTTTCAGCGCATTCAGCGAGCAAAGCTGAAGAACCCAAATATGAAAGTCATTGTCGTCGACCCGCGCAAAACCGAAACCTGTACGATAGCCGACTTACACCTTCCTATAAAACCAGGTAGCGACGTAGCGCTGTTTAACGGCTTGCTAAGCTATGCAAACGCCCAAGGTAGAATTGATAGAACCACCGTAGAGACCTATGCCGAGGGGCTTGATAAAGCGCTTGAAAGTGCGAGTAGCTTAACGCTGGGTGACGTGGCTAGCGTATGCGGTATAGAACTAAGCAAGGTTAAGGCTTTTTTCGGCGCATTCTGTGAAGCATCTAGAGCCATTACTTTTTATTCTATGGGCGTGAACCAGTCTTCTGCTGGCGTAGATAAAGCCCAAGCCATTATTAACTGCCACCTAGCTACAGACTTGATTGCCAAAGACGGGTGTGGGCCGTTCTCAATCACAGGTCAGCCCAATGCCATGGGGGGGCGTGAAGTAGGTGGGCTAGCTAACATGCTTGCTGCACATATGGATTTAGACAACCCTGAACACATCGAATCAGTAAAAACCTACTGGGATGCACCTGTTATGCCCAAAGGGCAGGGGCTCAAAGCCGTAGATCTATTTAATGCTATTGAGGAAGGAAAGGTAAAATTCGTTTGGATAATGGGGACTAACCCTGTTGTCAGTATGCCTAATCGAGTCCAAGTTGAGCGCGCACTTTCAAAGTGCGAGATGGTCGTAGTGTCTGATATTGTTGAATCGAATGATACGCTTGCCTTCGCTCATATTGCCCTTCCAGCCACGGGCTGGTCGGAAAAAGACGGAACGGTGACAAACTCAGAACGCTGTATTTCACGTCAGCGCGGCATATTGCCACCGCCAGGTAATGCAAAACACGATTGGCAAATTATGTGCGACGTGGCGACGAAAATGGGTTTTGGCGAAGCATTTTGCTTTACCCATCCTTCGCAAATTTTCTGCGAATACGCTGGCTTAACCGGCTATCAAAATAACGGGAAACGACAATTAGACCTTTCTCCCTTACAAGCGTTAAGTGAAGTTCAGTACAACGGTCTATCGCCTATCCAGTGGCCTTTTCAGAACGCAGCTTTAAATACGTCTTCACCTTGCGCTAAGCTCGAAGCAAACAATAAGCCTAATCTTATTAGCAAGCGCCCCTTTGAAGATAAGCAGTTTTCGACACCTAGCGGTAAAGCTAAACTCATTCCCGTAGTTTATAAAGCGCCATTGCAGGTGACATCAGGTGCTTATCCTTTTGTCGTTAACAGCGGCCGAGCGCGAGACCAATGGCACACCATGACGCGCACAGGTAAAGCCGCAAAGTTACTTGCCCATATGCCCAGCGCCTCTGTATACATAAATCCTAAAGATGCTGCTGATTTGGGTGTTGCAAATAATGACCTCGTCTCTCTAACAAGTGCGGTGTGTCAAGACGCCCCAGTTATTTACCCGGTTAAAGCGGATACGGATATGCGCGAAGGGGAAGTGTTCATTCCCATTCATTGGTCGGCACAATGGGGGTCGCACAGTAAGCTAGGCGTACTTTACGCCAGCGCGGTAGACCCTATTTCAGGGCAGCCAGAGTTAAAACACGCGGCGGTTGCTATCGCGCCTGTACATTACGCTACCTATGGGAAACTTTTTTTAACATCAAAATTACAATCGTCACACGACTCCAAAACAAACATTGATAGTCCCAGCATTGATAATCCAAACATTGATAATCATGATACGCTAAAGGAAATGTGTGATTACTGGAACAAAACTCCGCTTGAGGCCGGAGGCGCTACATCAAGCGGAAGTAGTTCTGAAGAAGCACTATCAGTATTAAACGTAGCTTCGAACAAAGGTCGTCGTGAATTTACTCAAAGCTTGATACCACAGTTACCGCAAAACGCGGTGCTATTACAGTTTCATCATCATACATACTCAGTATGCCTTGCCCTAGTCGATGATACTCTCAGTTTCGCGGCGTTTTTAGGCGATGAGCCAGAAAAGACTGCAAGGGCTCCAGCAGACGCACATACAACAGCGGCGGCAGCGCCACATTCAACAAGCACATGGTCAGTACCTAACGAATGGCTAGCCAGCCTTCTCAATACATCTATTTCCACAGACATACAGCGCAATTTATTGCGAGGCCAGGTGGATGAAGCGTTTCTAAATGGCGATGTAGTTTGTAGCTGTTTTGAAGTACGAGAAAAGACCATTACAAATGCCGTTGAAGAAGGCTGTAGTTCGGTGGCAGAGCTTGGTGAAGCATTAAAGTGCGGCACCAACTGTGGTTCTTGCAAGCCCGCCTTGTCTCAGCTTATCGACAAGCATTTAGTCATAGAAATTCAATCTATTTAGGAGCGTTAAATCATGTCAATTGCATCCAGTTGGTCGTTACCGTTTTTGCGCACCTTATTCAAACAGCAGAAACCTTTGTTTAATCTTTTTTATCACGATGCTATTTCTACCACGACATCGACGACACGCCAGCGCTTCGACAATTCGAAAACTTCCGCTAAGCATTCGTACTTAGGCAGGTGGCTGAAGGCAGCAAACCTAAGAAATGCGAATTATAAGCAGGGCCAGGTATTTATCGTCGGCGCAGGGCCTGGCGACGCCGAGTTACTTACCCTGAAAGCGCTTCGTCTGTTACAACAAGCCGATGTCGTGCTGTTCGATGCCTTAGTCAGCGAAGATATTCTCGCGCTAATTCCCTCTAAAGTGGTGAAAGAGTATGTAGGGAAGCGCTGCAAAAAGCATAGCTTTACCCAAAATGCTATTTGTAAGCGGGTGATTGAATTGGCAAGCAACGGTCACATTGTCGTGCGGTTAAAAGGCGGTGACCCAGCCCTATTTGCAAGAACCTGCGAAGAAACCGATGCACTCACAAAAGCCAATATTCCCTTTGCTATTGTGCCAGGTATTACAGCGGCATCGGGTGTGTCGGCCTATACGGGTATCCCTTTGACCGATAGGCGCTGTGCTCAGTCAGTAAGTTTTATGACTGCACATTTTAAAGATGCAGAGCAATGGCCTGAAATGGCTCCCATGGCGCAAAATGTGTTAAAGCAAACCATGGTAGTTTATATGGGGTTAAGCCGACTTGAAGGTCTGTGCAAAGGCTTGGTCCATCACAAGGTGCCAACCACATGGCCAGTAGCCGCAATTGAAAATGCCACTTCGCCTCAACAGCGCGTGATTACTGGCGTGCTTGCAGATATTCATAGCAAGGTAGAAGCAGCAAATTTAACGGGGCCCACGTTACTTATATTTGGAAAGGTGGTAGAGTCTCGTCAACAGGTAAATACACTTCTACTACATTCATCTGAGCATGCAACAACCATTTAGCGAGTACATAAAGATTATTGGTAAGGGTCAAAAAGGGGGGCGCAGTCTTACCCGTGATGAAGCTTATCATGCCATGAAAATGGTATTGGCCAATGAAGTGACAGGCGATCAACGCGGCGCATTTCTTATGTTGCTGCGTACCCGTGAAGAAACACCAGAAGAAGTTATTGGCTTTGTCGATGCGTGCAGAGAGCTGATAGAGCCAGAAGTTAAAACCCTCACCCCCACGTTAGATATTGGGTGTTATGCCGGAAAACGCCGTCAGTTACCTTGGTACTTATTGGCCGTAGCGGTTCTAGCCAACAATGGTTACTCGGTTATGCTTCACGGTGCTCATGAGCCGGGGTCAGGGCGCCTTTATGCAAGTATAGCGTTACCTCAATTGGGCCTGCCTGAAGTTAGCAGTATTAGTGACGCCAAACAGCAGTTAGCAGAAAAAGGCGTTACCTACCTTGATTTGTCTTATTTGCTGCCTGCGCTCGACACAATTATTAAGCTTCGTGAGGTGTTTGGCCTGCGTTCTTGCGCTAACACCCTTGCAAGGTTGTTGAATCCCACCGCTGCACAATTTTGCGTACAGGGCGTTTATCATATGCACCTTGACCACAAACACTGTCGCGTTAACGAAAATTACCCATCTAACGACGCGCTTTGCTTTCGTGGTGATGGCGGAGACCCTGAAGTCAACGGCGAGCGAGAAACCGAACTGTTCATTACTCGAAATGGCAGGACTTATGAAGTAATAATGCCGGTGATTGCCGACAAATGGGCACTTAAAGACAAAGACATGAACGTTAACGACATGCTTGATGTGTGGGCGGGTAACGCGAGTAGCCTTTACGGTGAACAAGCCATCTTAAGTACACTTGCCAGCTATCTAGTACTGCTACAAAAGTGTGATGTCGCAGATGCCTTGTCGCAGGCAAGGCAGCTTTGGGCACAGCGCGATAAAAGTTCAACGCCGTTTTAACCGTTCGGTACAATATCCGTTTAACTCCATCAAAGATCACACGTCCCGAGTATTGGTCAGATAGTCTGTGTTAGCTGCCTACTAAATAGAAGCTTAACCGCGGGGGGCGTAAAACCCTCTTGATCAAGAAAAATAGTCAATCGTCGCATTGACTTAATCGTTGCTATACGTGTTAATAGTATGGTACTTACACAGCAGGGCACCGCTGTCGTAGCTGGGTTCATGAAAAATGCTGGGTGGTTAGCAACGTCGTATACGGAACAGCCGTTAGAAGATATAGAGGGTGAAGCAGAGTTAAACGAGCAACTCGTTGAATACTAAGCGCGTCTAAAGCAGTCCCGGTTTCATCCGTAATTACTGTCAGTTTAGGCGTTGCAACGGTTGAATTTGCTAAAAACGATAGTTGGGCGCTCACAGCAATTCTGAATGCTGCTAATAAAGCCTTGTACGACGCCAAATCGAGTGGACGGAACTGCTGCGTATATACATCGCTTCCGTAGTCGAAGACCATGGCAAGCTTGAAACTTACCGCCTCTGATTTCAAAGAAAAGAGGCTTTTATTACAAAAAAATGCTTCAACGCTTTTACTTTATTTTATTTTCGTTAGTTTCTAAAAAATTTTCTTTCCTCTGCTATCTTTAATCAAAAGCTAAAAATAGCTTATCGCTTCAGGCACTAATCGTCACTAATTGTGTAATACCATATCTTACTTTAATTTGGGGAGCGCAAAGGGTTTGAGGGCTGAACAGTGAGAGAAGCTTAGTTTATCAGGAGCACAGAATGTTTTTCAAAAATAAAGAGTTGCTAGCAGAGAACTCACGTTTGCAGAAGGAAATTGAGACATACCACACTGTTCAGGAAGAACTTCGCGAAGAAATGCTTTATATCGAGTTAAAACCTGACGGTAGAGTTAGCGCAATTAACGATTTATGTGTTCAGGCGACTGGCTACTCAGTCGCAGAATTAGAGGGAAAGTCTCTTGAAAGTATAATGAGTCAAAATGCGCTCAAAAAGCCCGCTGCACAGGATATGCTTGGTGCTATAAAAACGCATCGCCATTGGCACGGTGCGGTCAGCTTTCAGGATGCAAAAGGGCAAGAAATGTGGGTGCGAGGTATTGTGCAGCCCGTTGATGATGCGTATGGAAATGTAAAATATATTGCTTTCTACATGGCAGAGCAAACGCGAAACATCACTCAAAGCAACGAATTGCGCGATATGATTGCTGCACTTCACCGCTCATCCGCAGTTATTGAGTTTAATTTAGATGGAACGATAATAACAGCGAACGAAAACTTTCTTAGAGGTATGGGCTACTCGATAGAGCAGATAGAAGGTAAGCATCATAGGATTTTTTGTACAGAAGAAGAAGCTAATTCCGAAGAGTATAAACATTTCTGGCGCGATCTAGCCGCAGGGAAATTAGAGTCCGGAAGGTTTAAACGAATTGATAGTAGGGGAAACGAAGTTTGGCTAGAAGCGTCGTATAACCCTATCAGAAATGAAGACGGAAACCTTTATAAAGTGGTTAAGTTTGCTACTGTCATTACCGAACAAATGCAGAGAGAGTTCGCCATTTCTGAAGCGGCAAACGTGGCGTTTAATATATCCCAAGAGACGGGAGAGCAGGCGCGCAAAGGTAACGAAGTACTTAATGCTACAGTGAAAGCAATGAATGAACTTACGACGCAGATGGGTAATGCTAGCGAAGGCATTAAAGACCTCGATGAGCAATCTCAGAAAGTGGCTGATTTGGTCAAAAGTATTAGCGGGATTGCTGACCAAACCAATTTACTTGCGCTGAACGCGGCTATTGAGGCTGCACGTGCGGGTGATCAAGGTAGAGGGTTTGCCGTCGTTGCCGACGAGGTTAGACAATTGGCTTCACGGACAAGTAGTGCAACTGAAGAAATAGTAAACGTGGTGGTTGAGAACAGAAAGCTCACGGAGAATGCGGTTCAGTTAATTGAGGCTGGGCAAGAAAAAGCTCGTGAAGCACTTGAATACTCAACGCAATCCGGCCAGGCAATGGAAGAGATCCAAGGCGGGGCCAATGAGGTGGTTAACGCCATCGGACAGTTTACTAAACGTCTGTAGAACAGAGCGCCTACCTCTCGTATTGAACTCATCTGTCCATTCAGATTTATTCAATTGTGGTGCTTATTTAATTGCACCACGGTTGAACACCTCCCCCGTTTTGGTGCGCCAAACCTCTCATTGTATTGTAACTACGCGCGCTTATTTTAAACTATTTATATAATTATCAAAGCTTTAGAATTTTGGCACGTTGACTGCAAACCTGAACGTGCAAAATAACGGTGCCGTATAAGGCAGCGAATGCGACACGGCTGCTTAGGCATCGTGAATGCAAAACATTTTCCATAGTGTGAATAAGAAAAATTATTGGGAATCAGTGGAGAGTAGTAGGGAAGCTCCATCTTCTCCGGCATTTATGGCAAATGACAATAACAATAATAAAAGATGGTTTTTTAAGCTAAAGCTTTTAAATAACCTCCCTTTAAGATGAGGTGTGTGAGCGGGAATTCCTGACTTACCAACAACAATTTGATGCGTTAGTAATTACTCCGATGTTACTAACACGGCAACGAAGCCCACCATGCTAGACAGTTTAATGTCGATAGCTGGTGGGTTTTTTTTGGTTACGAGGAACACGTATGACTGGGTTAAAGACAACATCACTACTGGAACGCTTTAGGGCGGCGAGTGCGAGCGTTTGTGCTGCACTTGTTGTCTCTGTAGCAACGTTTTCAACTTCTGTTTCAGCACAGGCCCCCGCAGTTGGTTGGCCTGAAAAAGAAGAGCTAAAGTTTGGTTTTATAAAGCTGACAGATATGGCGCCGCTTGCTGTGGCGTATGAAAAAGGCTTTTTCGAAGATGAAGGGCTTTATGTCACATTAGAAGCGCAAGCTAACTGGAAAGTGCTGCTTGACCGCGTTATTGATGGTCAGCTAGATGGCGCTCACATGCTTGCAGGTCAACCGCTCGGCGCGACTATTGGCTTTGGTACGGAATCTCATGTAGTCACTGCGTTTAGCATGGACCTAAACGGCAATGGTATTACTGTATCAAATGAAATTTGGGAGAAAATGAAGGCGCACATTCCACAGGAAGATGGCAAGCCTGTACACCCAATCAAAGCTGATTATCTTAAACCGGTTGTTGATGAATACCGCAACGCCGGAAAACCTTTCAATATGGGCATGGTATTTCCTGTATCTACCCACAACTACGAGCTGCGTTATTGGCTAGCAGCAGGTGGCATTCACCCAGGTTACTACGCCCCGCACAAAGGAGATACTGCAGGTCAAATCGATGCTCAAGCACTATTATCTGTAACGCCTCCACCACAAATGCCTGCGACAATGGAAGCAGGCACTATCTACGGCTACTGTGTTGGTGAGCCATGGAACCAACAAGCGGTATTTAAAGGTATTGGTGTACCTGTAATCACCGATTATGAAATCTGGAAAAACAACCCAGAAAAAGTATTTGGCGTAAGCCAAGGCTGGGCTGAAAAATACCCTAATACGCATATCCGCGTGGTCAAAGCATTAATCCGTGCAGCAATGTGGCTAGATGAAAACGACAATGCTAACCGCCCTGAAGCAGTAAAAATTCTTGCTAAAAGCAACTACGTTGGCGCAGACGAAGACGTACTGGCTAACAGCATGACGGGTACTTTTGAATACGAAAAAGGCGACAAGCGTGAAGTGCCAGACTTTAATGTGTTCTTCCGCTACAACGCCACTTACCCATACTACAGTGATGCAATTTGGTATCTCACTCAAATGCGTCGCTGGGGCCAAATCTCAGAAGCAAAGTCTGATGACTGGTATAAAGAAACGGCCAAGAAAGTCTACAAACCAGAAGTTTATGCTCGGGCTGCTAAAGCGCTAATCGCAGAAGGTAAGGCTAAAGCTTCTGACTTCCCTGAGTTTGGAACGGAAACTGGTTATAAGCCGGCTCAGAGTGAATTTATTGATGGCGTGACGTTTGATGGAAGCAAACCTAACGCTTACTTAGAGCAATTTGATATTGGTCTTAAGGGTGACACTGTACTTTAAGTGTCTTGTAGAACAGCCCTGTCGTCGCCTTTGTGAAGGCGGGGCACTTACACAGCGCATTAGCGCATACAAAGAGTCAGGAGCAAGCAATGAGCAAGATGACAACCATTCTTCGCCTTCCATCATCGCCGTCAAACGCCAACTCTGTGTTGAGTCGTTTATATCAATCCACGCCTGCGTTGTTGCTGCCCGTTATCGGCTTGCTAATGTTCTTGGCCATTTGGAATGGCGTTGCAAAGAGTATCGACACGTCGTTAGGTCAGTTTCCAGGCCCAGCTCAAGTTTTTGAGCAAGCTGGTGCCTTAGTTGATGAGCATGTTGCTCAGCGTGAGAAAGCGGATGCGTTTTACCAGCGTCAAGAAGCGAGAAATGCTGAACGTATAGCGCAAGATCCTACATATCAGCCTAAAATTAGAGAGTTTACAGGGGCACCTACTTTCTTCGACCAAATATGGACAAGCCTTTACACGGTTATGGTTGGATTTTTTATTGCATCAGTAGTCGCAGTTCCATTGGGTATTTTGTGTGGTTTAAGCAAATCAGCCTACACGGCTATAAACCCGCTTATTCAATTATTCAAACCCGTTTCGCCACTAGCCTGGTTACCACTAGTTACTATGGTAGTAAGTGCGCTTTATGTTAGCGAAGACCCGGCGTTTTCAAAGTCGTTTGTTACTTCTGCCTTCACGGTCTCGCTTTGCTGCCTATGGCCAACCCTTATTAACACAGCAGTAGGGGTGTCTAACATTGAGAAAGACCTTATCAACGTGAGTAAAGTGCTGCGTCTTACCCCTTTTGCACACTTGACCAAAATAGTATTGCCGTCTTCTATTCCTATGATTTTTACCGGACTTCGATTGTCGCTTGGTATTGGCTGGATGGTACTTATTGCTGCCGAAATGCTTGCTCAAAACCCAGGATTAGGAAAATTTGTCTGGGATGAGTTTCAAAACGGTAGTTCTGAATCTTTAGCCCGAATCATGGTGGCAGTTTTAACTATTGGTGCCATCGGCTTTGTACTGGACCGTTTAATGTTATCGATTCAGCGCGCGGTAAGCTGGGATAAGTCGAGCGTATTACGCTAATTTTGAGGAGAAATTTATGCACACTAAACACCTAGAGTTAGAGCAGGTAGGTATCGACTTCCCAACACCGAAGGGGCCATTTACTGCGCTTCAAGATGTAAATCTTAAAATTAGCAAAGGTGAATTTGTTTCATTAATTGGCCACTCTGGCTGCGGAAAATCGACGGTGCTGAATATTATCGCTGGTTTGCATCAGGCTACCTCTGGTGGCGTGATATTAGATGGCGCTGAAGTAAAGCAGCCTGGACCCGAGCGCGCCGTAGTATTTCAAAACCATTCGCTACTGCCATGGCTTACGGTTTATAAAAATGTTGAACTGGCGGTTAAATCGACCATGCGGGGCAAGAGTAAAGGCGAGATGCGTGACTGGATCATGCATAACTTAGAGCTTGTACACATGACGCACGCTCTTGACAAACTGCCCAGTGAAATTTCAGGTGGTATGAAGCAGCGAGTAGGCATTGCGCGTGCGCTGGCAATGGAGCCTAAAGTGTTATTGATGGACGAACCGTTCGGCGCGCTAGACGCATTAACGCGCGCTCACCTTCAAGACTCGCTAATGGAAATTCATGCTGATTTAGGTAATACCGTAATCATGATTACCCATGATGTGGATGAGGCCGTTTTGCTATCTGACCGTATTGTTATGATGAACAATGGCCCAGCAGCCACCATTGGCGAAATTCTAGATATTGAATTACCTCGCCCGCGAGACAGATTGGCACTTGCAGACAATAAACACTACAACCACTACCGACATGAGGTATTAACCTTCCTATACGACAAGCAGAAGAAGGTTGAAACCGTTACTTCACGCGTCAATAACGCGTTATCTAAACCCAGCGGGGTGTCATCTGAAAAAAAAGACGCTAAGAAATCAGATGCTGCCTAGCATTATCGGCATCTGATAAGGGCGGTAGCTTCACCGCCCACAATCCAAAATTTCACTTTTCAACCGGCATTTTTATGCTGGCTGGGCAAGTGTTGACTAATAAAAAACAAAACCGATAGGGAACACGCATGAACACGTTTCGAAAACTAAGCATTAATATGTTAGCCGCCTCTGTTATGGCAGTACTAGGTGGCAGCGCGATGGCTGCTGATATTCATACCGCTTTAAGTGACTCAAAGGCATGGGCTGACCTTAATTTGCGTTATGAGGCCGTAGATCAAGACAATGCGCTAGAAGATGCAAGCGCGCTGACCTTACGTACCCGTTTAGGCTTTAGCTCAGGAAGTGTTAATGGTTTCTCATTTACCGCCGAGGTTGAAGATAGCCGAATTGTACTGGGGCAAGATGAGTTTTCCGTAGGGCCTACGGGCTTTAATTTAGGTGAATACTCGGTGATTGCCGACCCTGAAACCACCGAAGTTGACCAGGCTTTTATTCAATATAAAACGGATAAGTTCACTGCCAAAGTAGGTCGCCAAGTGATTACGCTAGATGACCACAGATTTGTTGGCCACGTTGGCTGGAGACAAGACCGTCAGACCTTCGACGCCGTAAGTGCTAAATATGCGGCAACCGACAATCTAGCGCTTTTCTACAGCTATTTGTACAAGCGCAATCGTATCTTTGCAGAGGCTGCTGATCTTGATTCAAAAGACCACATCCTTCACGCAACCTATACATCTAAGATAGGTAAGTTTGTGGCCTACGCGTATTTATTAGAAGTTGATAACGATACTGACAATGCACTAGATACGTATGGCGTAAGCTATGATGGGAAGATGAAAGGGGACAGCGTTAATTGGGCTTATGGCGCTGAGTTTGCTACTCAATCAAGCGAAGCTGGCGCGGGTGAAACTGCCACCGACTTTGATGCGTCTTACCTAAATGCTTATCTAGCCGCAACCTTCTCTGGTGTAACCGCTAAAGTCGATTATGAAGTACTAGGTTCAGATGATGGACTATATGGCTTTGCTACGCCTCTTGCTACCCTACACAAGTTCAACGGTTGGACCGATCAGTTTTTGGGGACACCAGCCCAAGGCTTACAAGACCTTAAGTTTTCACTTTCTGGCGGCCTAGCCGGTGGTAAGTGGCTTTTGGCATATCATGATTTCAGCGCTGACGACAGCAGCAATGGTGTGGATGATTTTGGTAGCGAATTCAATGTTCAATACACCAAGAAATTTGCGGGTAAGTACAATTTCGGTATCAAGTACGGCACCTACGACGCGGGCGATATAAAAGTAGACGCAAATCGCTTTTGGATGTGGGTTGGTACCCGCTTTTAATCGCAGGATGAATCTATTTTTAGATACCACATAGCGAAATAGCTACATCAAATTTAGGTTGGCTTAGTCATTATTGACTTAGCCAACCTTTTTCAACGGCAGTATCTAGCTGCTGCAAAACGTAGTCCCACAGCGCTGGTGCGCAAGATTTTAAATGGGCATTACGCGCCTCAATTTTCTCTCTTGCAATACCGTGACGCTTCCAGCTTCCCCCATTGTCTTTCATGTTTTGAAATACAGGAAGTACTCGGTCCATGGCTTTAGCAAATTCTGCATCGGCGGTTTCTGCGGCTTCAAACTCAAGCCATAAATTGAGCATTTCATCATCCAGTGGACTTGGAAGTAAGCCAAATATCCGTTTAGCCGCTGCTAATTCTTTTTCAGCTTGTGCGTCATGGTCGCTCTGGTGGTTAAAAGCGAACATGTCGCCAGCATCAATTTCTACGATGTCGTGAATAAGAATCATGCGAATAACACGGGTAACATCAACAGGCTTGGCTGCATAGTCGCTTAGCATGTTTGCCATCAACGCAACGTGCCAGCTGTGTTCTGCTGAGTTTTCTTGCCGATAGTTGTCACAAGGAAGGGTAATTTGGCGCTTAACTGCTTTAAGTTTATCTAGTTCACAAATAAATTCGGCAAATTCGCTTACAGCACACATGGAAAGGCTCCTAGGCGTAAAAAATGGGCGCCTGAGCGCCCATTTTGTAATGTAGAGGTGTAACGTGGAGATGATTGCTTGAGGGCAACTACTTCTGTTCAGATAACCACACAATTAGATCAGCGATATCATCGAAGGTCATATCAGAGGTAAAAGTTGGCTGATATTTACCGTTAATAATGAAGCTTGGTACACCGGTTAGGTGCTCACGGTACTCATCGATTTGCTGCTGATTCTTACGCAACATGCTATTCACACCAAAACTTTTCGCCATTTTATCGAATTCTTCACCATCCACGCCGTTTACTACGAAGATGTTACGAAGGTCTTTAAGGCCGGTTACAGAGGCGCGCTGTTTGTGAATATAGTTAAAAATAGCACCGTTCATCGCGTCTTCTTGCTTCATAGCGCGAGCAATAAGCATAGCTTTAGTGGCATCGTCTTGAACTTCTGGCCCGGTGAAGCGCATGAAGTTCACGTGCACTTTATTGAACTTGGTGCCGTCGCTTTTCTTTTCTTTAATTTGCGCAACGATAGGTTCAAATTGGAAGCAATGTGGACACCAAAAAGAGAAGTACTCAGTAATAACTGGCTTATCTGTGGCTTCTTTATCAAGCACTTTATAGTGCGTGCCTTCTTTCCATTTAGACGCGGTTTCTTGGGCACAGGCCGTTAGTGGCAAAAGCATTGCCATGACAAACATTACTGCAAACTTTTTCATGGAATAAGATCCTATATTTAAAACTATTATTCTGCGATGAGATTATCACAGCATTGTTCGCTTAACTAGGTTCTGTTGTTCTTCAAACCCTTATACGCGATAAGCTCACCAAAAAATGGGATTCAAACCCTAGAGTGACCAAAGCGACAAAGTATAAAGTCTTAAGTAACCTTCGCCAAAATATTTAATTAAGGGCCGGTTCAAGACGATAAGCTGTGCGTTTACTTAAATAAGTGTAAAAGTATCAAGATGAATGAAACATGAATCAGGTGTGCATCCCGTTATAGGAGGGAAGGGGGGGCGGATACTTGAGCTTAGTGTTGTATTGTTCACACGTTTTTAAATAGTGAACGCTATATAAAAAGCCTGTGTAAAAAGGCTATACCTTTCGATATAGCCTTTTTAATTAATGTCTCAGTTTGTTACATGCTGAAGTTAACCGATAATAATGCTCGGCGTTCTTGTCCTGCATAGCCCACAATATCTTCATAGTCGGTATCAAAAACATTATCGACTTTGAGCGAAACCTGCCATTTGTCATCAATTTGGTAGCTAAGATTGACGGTAGCGAGGGTATACGCTGACAGCGCTAACGTCTGTGATGGTTCTGGAAATGGCGGAAAGAAGGTATCGTAATGAGTACCTGTATACGCGAACTTAGTATAGAAGCTGAATTTGTCGGTGCCAAAATCTGTATTGTAAGTAAGTGAGCCTTGGTGCTGCGCCCGGCGAAGTTCCCTTGTGGTAATACCATTATCAGTTTGCTCTGCATCTAAATAACTGTAAGCTGCCGTGATGTGTCCGTAGCCACTGTTCCAGTTAATTTCCAAGTCTACACCTTCTCGGGTACTGTCTCCGTCTATGTTGTCAGCACTAAATGCTCCTGCTTCTGGAACGAAAACGAAACCGTTAATTTCATCTTCTAAATCAGCCGTGTAAACGCTAACTTGCCCAGTTATTGTTTTCCAGTTTGCTTTAACACCTACTTCCCATTCTTCGCTAGTTTCGGGCTCTAGGTTCGGGTTTCCAATAAAACTAGTAGGAAAGAAGCCAAAGCGCTCTGTGAAGGTAGGCGTTTTAACAGCGCTTCCATAGCTGGTAAACAGAGTGTAATGATTATTTAATTGCCAGCTCAATCCACCGCGATAGCTGACCGCATTATCAAATTCACTGTTGTTGTCGTATCGAGCGCTTAGTGTAGCGGTTAAATATCGAGTTAATTGACCGTTTGATTCAGCAAAAACACTGTATGTATTATCGTGCTGCTTTTGATTAGGATCGCCAAAATTGATGGGACCGCGCTGGTCGAAGAGTCGTTGAAGATATTCAATGCCTCCAGCAAAGTCCCAGTTTTTAACGGTGTAAAAGCTTGTCCAATTAAACTCAATGCGCTCGCCAGTTGTGCCCCCTGCTTCAGCGCCTACCTCTGTATTGTCGTTCTCGTCTTTGCGGTAATGGGCGCTTAATGCGGAACGGTATGGCGAATGCTCAGGGGTAAACTCCCAGCGCAGTTTGGCGCTAAGTTGTGACCCATCAGTCACATTATCGGTGTCAGTGGGGAGCCCAGTGGTAGCAAAGTCAGTGCCGTCGTAGTCGTTTTCATAGTCTACGGTACGCATATTTGCGATGATAGTATGTTCAGACGTGGCGGCATAGTTGAGGTTAATGCCAGCGGTCATATTGTCATAGCCGTCATCTTCATTGCCAACGCGAGACACATTGTCTCCATCAGTTTTGATATAGCTGGCATAAGCGGATATTCCAACATTTTCGCTTTGAGAACGAGCATTCATACTGCCTTGTAGTGTTCCTTGCGTGCCCGCTGACGCAGAGAAATCCACGTGAGACGTGTTCGCAGCAAATTGGCCAGACTTGGTGGTGATACTCAGTACGCCACCAACAGCACCGCTACCCCAGCGTGCACTTTGAGGGCCACGCAGCAGTTCAATGCGCACCACATTCGCGCTGGTAAGGTGTGCCAGGTCAACAAGACTACCTTGACCTACATCGTTAGAAACAACACCATCAATTAAAATAAGTAAATGATTGGTTTCGCCACCGCGGACGCGCACCTCAGTCAGGCCGCCCGGACTGCCTGACTGAGCTAAGCTTACACCCGGCAGGCCGCGGATGAGGTCAGTCAGCTGCAGTGCTCCTGACGCTTTAATGTCGCTTTCGGTTAGTACAGAAACAGAGCTGGGAAGCATTGTTATCGGAATTGGTAAACGGGTACCCGTTACCGTAAGTGTTTCAATACTTTGATCTAGGGGTTGAGAAAAAGCAGGTGTGCTAAAGCACGAGAGAACCGCAGCACTAAGCGCTGCGTGATTAAAATGTGTACGCATGATTATTTATAATATCTTTGATGTACTCCGCCCGAGTACATGTTTTAGGGAAGTGTTTTGTTTACTGATTATTAAGTCACAATAAGTAAACAACACCATGAAGCACAGGCCGGTATCCGGGCTTACTCACCAGCACTTTATAAGTGATAGTTCTTTTGCCTTCCCATCAATTAGTGCTTACCAACGCAGTATTGCGCTAGCACTTACAAAGACAGTGGCGTTTGAAAAGAAAACGACATAGCGTTGAGTTTACCGTTGCGGGGGCAGCATCAGCGTTTCACTGATTTCCCGTTTAACCCTTGTCGCCGTCGTTAATCCGAGGGAGAAGGGCACCTAAGCGATGCCGATTATAGAGAAAGTGCAATGTGATAGCGAATATGATTTATCACGCCTTTCACCTTGTTATTAGTTCTGTGAACTGTAATAACAAGGCGTAACTATGCGTTTAAATAGTAACCGTGTCGAACGAACCTACGGTCCGCATCAGAGGGATAATACCAATCCGCATAGATAATTACCCACTCAGCGAGAGTTAAAATGTTCGTAATCGCGGCGTGTTACCGCAGGTATAGTGGTTCTACATCAAGGTGACACAACAAAGAGTACGGACATTTTAAACTCGCCCTTCGGGAAGGTCTGGCAAGCTTCCTAGCTTCATTCTGGGAACTTGAAAGGGAACAGCCATTCCTGCATTCCCACGCTTCGCTAGGAAACTTGCCAGCGCCTTCTGAGTGGGCACTTTTCTATGCGGATTGGTATAATGATGCAGGTGAAACAAAATGCCGCACCTGAATCATTTAATAGCCAAGCTTCAATGCTGGCTCTTGAAGGGCTGACATTTGTTCTTTTAGGGCAAGAATTTGACCTTCCCAGTATTTGTCTTCTGCGAACCAAGGAAATGCGCGAGGAAAGGCAGGGTCTTTCCAGCGTCTAGATAGCCACGCCATATAATGCACCATACGCATCGCGCGAAGGGGTTCGATAAGCACAAGCTGCTTGGAATCGAAAGAGTGAAACTCTTCGTAGGCTTCTACCAACGTATCTAATTGTAAAAGCTGCTGCTGACGATCTCCACTCAGCATCATCCACAGATCTTGTATAGCAGGCCCCATGCGGCAGTCATCAAGGTCAACAAACGTAGGGCCGTCTCGCCATAAAATGTTCCCTGGGTGACAATCGCCATGCAAACGAATAGAAGACGTAGGCTTATATGCCTCCTTAGTGGCCGAAATAACGGGGTTCAAGATGGCAAAAAATGCGGTTTTTAAATGATCTGGTAGCAAAGTACTTTGCTCGAGCACGTTTCTTGGCTCGTTGAGGTAGCTTTCAATATCAATGGAAGGGCGAGAAGTGAATGTTTTGGAATGAGCGACACGATGAATTCGACCTATAAAACGGCCCATCCACTCGAGTTGATCAAGATTGTCGTTTTCAAATTGTCTTCCGCCAACAGAGGGAAACAGAGCAAAGCGGTAGTCGGTCTCACCGACATTGTGATGGTGCAGTGTACTGCCGTTAATGGCAATAGGCGCGGCTAAAGGAATTTCATTCTCTATGAGTTCTTGAGCAAACTCATGCTCTTCGTTAATTTGAGTGTCGCTCCAGCGACCTGGTCTATAGAACTTGGCTACATAACGCATACCATCTTCGGCAAGAAATTGGTAAACACGATTCTCATAACTGTTAAGCGCTAACAAGCCGCTTTGAAGAAAAATGCCCTGGCTTTCCAGGGCATCTAATATGGTATCTGGGCTAAGCCCAGAGAAAGAAAAGTCTGTCATCGATAAAGGAACTTCGTTGGTTCATCAACCGTAACCGTTTCCCCATCAATTGTGGTGGTTACACTGATAAAAATATCGGTAACCGTATCTTCCAGATTATAGGCATCAGTTGCAACTGAAATCGGTGTACTGTAAACCGCGCCTCCGGCAACTGTCACCTGCTGCTCACCAATGTATTGATAATCCGGTAGGCCTTTTATAGCGATTGAGTAGGTTTGGGTTTGCTGAGTTTTGTTGAGTACCTTGATGGTATAAACATTTTCAATAAGACCCTCGTTTGTCTCGCGGTACAATGAATTTCTGTCGCGAATAATGTCTACTTCCGTTGGGCTGCGCGTCCAGATATTGGCAACCAATAAACCTGTCATAACAAGAAGCACGACAAAATAACCCACTAATTTGGGGCGAATAATGTGAGTCTTGCCTCCAGCCAATTCTTCTTCGGAAGTGAAACTAATAAGCCCTTTGGGGTAGCCCATTTTATCCATAACACCGTTACAAGCGTCTACACACGCGCCACAATTAATGCACTCGTACTGAAGGCCATTGCGTATATCGATACCGGTTGGGCACACTTGCACACACAAATTACAATCGATACAGTCGCCCAATCCTTTTTCTTGGACCTGCTCGTGGCTAAGTTTTCGAGGTCGAGGACCGCGCTGCTCACCTCGTTTTGCGTCGTATGAAACAGTGAAGGTGTCTTTGTCGAACATGGCCGACTGAAAACGCGCGTAGGGGCAAATGTGTGTACACATAATTTCTCGCATGTAACCCGCATTACCATAAGTACAAACTGCGAAAAATATAACGGAAAAACCTGCCCAAAAACCGGTGTTGAAGGTTACAAAGTCAATAAACAATGCATCAATTGGCGTAAAGTAGCCAACAAAGGTTAATGCCGTTAAAAGCGCCACTAACACCCATGCGGTATGCTTGGCTGTTTTGCGTAGAAATTTATCCGTATCCATTTTGCGGGCGTCAAGCGCGATGCGTTTATTTCGTGGCCCTTCGAACTTCTCCTCGAACCATGTATAAATATAGACCCACGTTGTTTGCGGGCACATAAACCCACACCAGACTCGACCAGCAAACGTAGTAACAAAAAAGAGGGCGAAGGCAGAAACAATAAATATGTAGGCCAGCAGTGTAAGATCTTGGGGCCATAGGGTAAGCGAAAAAATCGTAAAACGTTGCTCGCCAATATCAAGAAGCACCGCCTGATGACCGTTGTACTGAATCCACGGAATTACGGCGAAAAGGGCCAGAAAAAAGAGCCCAAAGAATCGTCTGAACGTTTCAAGTGGGCCTTGAACTGCACGGACATAGATACGGCTACGAGAGTCGTGGCGTTTGCCCTCAGTGGCTCCTTTAGGCTTATGTACCTTTACCGGTGTAACGGTCTTTACCGGTATTTGTTCATTCATAGCTTAACCTTATATGATGTAGCGAACTGCCTGCGCAGTATAACGTGGTTCACACCATCATGTTTAACATAGATCAATAATGCGGCGTATGGTGAATCTTTCGGAACTTTCAGTCAATACTGAAAGTTTCGAAATTTAGCGTAAAGTAGGGCTTTATTTCCTAATTTGTGTTGTCAGTGTCAACTTAGCAATACGGTGAGTAACTCAAGATGCTCATTGCCGATTAGCATACATGAGTATAGTTCTCAGTATTTACAATTAACCAGGTATCACCCTAATATCTTTAACATTAATATGGTCAATGACTGACTGCATCGTGTACAGTGAGGTTCATAAAATCCGAAGTTGGTCTTGCATAAACACCGCTTCGAAAATTGTAGAAAAGTTGGCGCCATTTGTCGTAAACGCCTATCGAAATTAGCTGAGAAGTCATGTTAAGGTTTTTTATCATCGCCGCTGAGATCATCGTATTAATCTTAGTTTTGCGCTCTCCTTTTGTTCAGTATCTTTTTGAAGATATTCAAAATACCGTGTCTGATTGGCTCGTATCTATTGCTACCGCAGCTGAGCGCGAAAGTCTGACTAATTTGCAGGAAGACATTAGTGGAAAGCTCAGCCCTTTAAAACCTTATCAGCAGAGTTACATTCAACAAATTACTGCGGACTCAGCGAGCGTAAAGCGGTTTTATCACACCTACTGTGAAAATGATGACATAAACCCTAACTTTTCGGGAACTAAACGCGCTCAACTTTGCCTAATCATTAAACAGTCGCCAGTTATGCAGGTCGCAAAGCCAGATTAGACTATGCAAGTTCATAAGCCTTTTCTTTATCTGCGAGTAGTGAATTGAATAACCGATTTCACATTGTTTGCTAACTTACGGTTTAAATGACTGAATTTAGGAGCATTAAAGTGAATAAATTACGTACTTTTTCTTGTTTGGGCTGCGCAGCTGCAGTCGGATTACTTGCTGTTTTTGCTCCCACACAAGCGGCAGAGGTTAAAATCACGTGGGAAGAACCAGAGTCTTACAGCGACATCAGGCCCACGAATGAGTCACGCAAACGCTTTCGGGAGCGCACACTTGAAGAACTTGAATCCCACATCGTTGAGCTCGCTAAGGATTTACCTGATTCGCAAGTGTTGTCTATGACGGTGACCAACGTCGACTTGGCCGGGCAAGTGTGGCCAAGTCAGTTTGTTGGCTTTGGTAACGGGGCTGGTAGTGATGTTCGCATCATAAAGCGTATAGATATACCGCGTATGACGTTTAGCTATACCTTAGCAAACGCCGATGGGCAGATCATTGTGAGCGGCGAAGAAATTAAACTTAAAGATATGGACTTCATGGAGTCGAATATTCGTCGTAATCGCACAGAATCATTGTCTTATGAAAAAGCAATGCTCAACGATTGGTTTTCAGATACGTTTGCAACCCAAGTTGCAGCAACAAATTAAGCTTTTTTGAGCTTGGGTTGCGCTTAACGAGAGATATCGTAACTTTTCAAGTGTACTTTTATTTCAAAGGTACACTTATTTCAAAGGTACACTTATAGAGTACTACTTGAAATGTTAGCAATAGCGAAGTGTTTCCATCCCGCTGTAACTATTAAAAAGGTCACGTAAACGTAACCTTTTCTGTATGCGTGGCCCAACTATTTTGGGCCTTTAGCAATTTACAATTGACTATTTAGTTATCACAAATAGTCAAATTCGTTACCTGAAATAGCAAGGGTGCTGTCTGGACCTGCTTTATACGCAGCTTTATGTGCATCGCGACGTACAAGTATACGTTCCATATAGAAATTCCGAGTTTTCATTTTCGATGCAGCAAGTACCGCGTTTTCTGAGTGCTGTGCTTTATCAGCCATGCTGTACCATAGTACGCCGATAAGTGAATAAGCGCTGTAGGCGAGATAGTCACAGGCAGCCGATGCAGCGGTAGTTGCATCCATGCCGAGGCAATCAGCTGACGAGGCGCGCCAGTCGTCTAGAATACCCTGAGCCAAGTTCTTTGCTTCACTGTCTTGGATGTCGTTAACTAGTGCGCTGAATGCATTGTAGGTCGCTTCCATCATCTGGCCGCCATCACGGGTTAATTTACGGCCGATGAGGTCTAGCGCCTGAATACCGTTAGTGCCTTCATATAGCATCGCAATGCGCACATCTCGCATTAGCTGCTCCATGCCCCACTCGCGAATAAAGCCATGTCCACCGAATACCTGAACACCCAGACTGGTGGTTTCAAGTCCCATGTCAGTCATAAACGCTTTACAAATTGGCGTTAAAAACTGAAGTATCTTCTCAGCATCTTCTTTTTCCTGGCCTTCAGCGTGTTTCTCAACGTCCATAAATTTGGCATAGAAAAGTGATAAAGCACGGCAGCCTTCAATCAGTGATTTCTGAGTGAGCAGCATGCGCGCTACATCGGGCTGAAATACGATAGGATCTGCTTTACCCTCTGGATTCTGAATGCCTTGTGGCGCGCGGGACTGAACACGTTCACGGGCATACGTCAGCGCACCTTGATACGACGCTTCAGCAGCACCTAGGCCCTGTAAGCCTACTTGGAAGCGGGCGTCGTTCATCATAGTAAACATACAAGCTAAGCCTTGGTTCTCTTCACCGACAAGGTAGCCTGTAGCACCATCAAAGTTCATCACGCATGTTGGGCTCGCCTTGATACCCATCTTATGCTCTATACTCCCCACAGACAGGCTATTAGCTTCACCTGGTTCGTTGTTCGCGTCTGGTAAAAACTTGGGCACTAAGAACAGACTTATCCCTTTTACGCCTTTAGGTGCATCAGGTAGGCGTGCTAATACAAGGTGGATAACGTTAGCGCTCCAGTCGTGATCGCCAGCGGTAATAAATATTTTGTTACCGGTCACTTTGTAGCTGCCGTCGCCTTGTGGTTCGGCTTTCGTGCTAAGTAAGCTTAAATCCGTTCCTGCATGTGGCTCAGTCAGATTCATTGTGCCTGTCCACTCACCGCTAATAAGCTTAGCAAGATAGATATCTTTGAGTTCCTTACTGGCGTGTTTAGTTACCGCAAGGGTTGAACTTTCTGTGAGCATGGTCGTTAAACGCCAGCTAAGGTTGGCGGCGTTGAGCATTTCGTGAACTGGAACAGCCATGGTATAAGGCAAATCTTGACCGTCATATTCGGCAGAGCCTAACATCGCATTCCATCCATTAGCGACATATTCTTGGTAGGCATCTGCAAAACCTTTAGGGGTGGTTACTTTGCCGTTTTCCAGTTTACAACCTTCTTCGTCGCCTTCTCGATTAAGTGGGGCTACAACATCTAACGCAAATTTAGCACCCTGAGCAATAATCTCATTGGCTAACTCGCAGTCAAAGTCGCTTATGCCCAACTTTTCGTAATGAGCATCAAGTCCAAGCCAGTCTTTTAATAAAAACTGAAAGTCAGTTGTAGGGGCATGGTATAGAGGCATGGATGACTCCTTTTTCAAACAGGTGTTTTAATTTTGCCTATTATAGTCACAAAAAGCCTAGCCGTAATAGCCCGTTAAAGGAAAGTTAATAATAAATGTGAATGATAAATATGTTCGTAAGCTCATTGGTGGTTTCGGTTTGAGCAAGCCATTCCCATCAATAAAGCAACATGACTAAGTTTACTTGCTTTTATCTTTCTCACTGGCATGCTTACGCCATAGAAATAAAAGTTAGACAAAACGTGGTTCACAATAATATGTCATCAGGTAATTCGGATAGTACAAACGCGGCAATCAACAGTGCTTTAAATAAAGACGAACGTCATCATCGCCCGGTTTGCATTGTAACTGGTGGGAGTCTTGGGATTGGTTATGCAGTTTGTAAGTTGTTCAGTCAAAACGGTTACAATGTGATTAATCTTGATATCAGAGACTTCGAGCAACCGTTATCTAATTGCCTTTGGAAGCCCTGCGATGTGAGCGTAGTCAGAAACATCGAATCATCAATAAGCGAGGTTCTTGCTACCTATAAGCGCATAGATGCGCTGGTGTGTAACGCGGGTATACATGTATCAGCAACCATCGAGGATACGGATGAAGCCTTGCTTGATAAAGTCATAAACCTAAACATCAAAGGGGCCTATGGCGCGATAAAATCCTGTTTGCCCACAATGAAAGCACAAGGTAGTGGAGCTATCGTTGTGATGGGCTCTGATCAGTCTTTTGTGGGCAAGCGAAACTCATTTGCTTACGGTTTAAGCAAAGGGGCGCTAGCGTCTATGGCTAAAACGACAGCGCTTGATTACGCGACGTACAATATTCGCGTAAACGCAGTGTGCCCTGGAACTATTGAAACGCCACTTTTTCATAACGCTATCGACAATTATGTAGCTCGCTCAGGGGCAAATAAGGATGACGTGGTAGCCGAAGAAGCCGCCGCACAGCCCATTGGCCGATTGGGCCAGCCAGACGACGTCGCTGAATTGACTTACTTTTTGTGCAGCAGCAAAGCCTCCTTTATTACGGGGAGCTTATACGCTATTGATGGCGGCTATACCGCACAATAGTCAAGCGGTGTGTTTGAAAGCAGGTAGTGCGTTGAAGAGCAAACCTCTACCGTGCTTCAATTTTAACGTTAGGCATATGCTTGAGCCCAGGCATCACAGCTAAGCATCATAACCAAGGTAACGTAAAGTGAGTCAGCATTTACCTTTGTGGATAGATCCGCACATTCATTTATTTGCCTTGAGCGAGGGGCAGTATCACTGGTTAAAGCCGTCTAATATGCCTTTTTGGCCTGATAAAAGCGCTATTGCCAAGAATACCGCTGAGAACGACCTTTGGCGTGCAGCGCGAGGGCAGCTTGCAGGGTTTGTTCATATCGAGGCCGGTTTCGATAATCAACGGCCATGGCGAGAAATTGCCTTTTTAGAACGCCATTGCACACTGCCTTTTCGGTCGGTTGCCTGCATCGATTTAACGAGCAATGATGTCGGTAGCCATATAGATAAATTGAAAACTTACTCATCGGTGCGAGGCTTGCGCCATATTCTAGATGATGATGCTAGCTCTCTTTTGCGAAGGCCAGACGTTCAGTGGGGGCTTAGGCATATGGCTGCCCGAGGGTTAAGTTTCGACGCCCAGTTTGATTTAGCCGATTCTCATGCTGTTCGCTCGTTACTCTATGTGCTTGAACGAGAGCCGACTTTGCGAGTTGTGGTAAATCATTGTGCTGTAGCACCGCTTTCTACTACGCACTTGGCATTTAAAATGTGGCGTAATAATTTACGCTATTTAGCTGAAACAGGGCAGGTGGCGTTTAAATTTTCAGGCTTAGAAATGCAGGAGCGCAACTGGCAATGGCCGCGGGCGTCATTCGTGTTAAACACGCTGTTAGAAACGGTAGAAATAAGCCAGCTAATGTTTGCCAGTAATTATCCGCTTTGTCAGTGGCGTATGCCTTATGAAAAGTTATGGCAAGGCTATTTAGATATAACAGCGCCGCTATCTGAAGAACAAAAAGCGGCGTTATTCTCACTCAACGCTAAGCACTGGTACGACATCGTTTAACGGGTATTAGATCGATGCTATAAAAGTTTGCTAACGAATGGCCTATTAAAGAACAATAGGCCAGCTGTACGCTTTATAATTAAGCCAACATTTTTGCCCGTAGCTTACGCAGATTATTTTAGCTCAGTTACTGTCATATGCGGTGAGCGATAGACAACCTCGTCGTTTAAATCAATGCCAATTCCCGGCGTGTCTGGGGCTTCTATAAAACCATTTACCGGCTGAGGGTCTTGAATGCACAACTCACGGTTCCAGTCTTTTATCGCGTAAGTGTGGTGCTCGTGAATCAAGAAATTAGGAATAGCTGTTTCTAAGTGCAGGCTAGCTGCTGTGGCAACTGGACCACCGCAAACGTGGGCTTGAACTCGCACGTCGTAAATATCTGCGTAATCACACACTTTTTTGGCTTCTGTAAAACCACCACACAGGCCTACATCTGGTTGTAGAACATCAATAGATTGGTCTTCAAGATAAGGGCGAACATCCCAACGATGATACAAACGCTCGCCGCCCGCTATAGGTACGTTAACGTTTTTAGCCACTTTGTCATGTAATTTTGAGTTCAGGTAGTTCACTGGCTCTTCATAATATAAACAGCCAATTTCTTCTACAATATCGCCTAGCTGTATAGCGGTAGATGCGCCTAACAAGCTGTGGCATTCGAAGATGATGTCGCCATCTTCACCCATAGTATCTCGAATGGCCTGAAGTCTTGCTTTGAAAAGCTTAAGCTCAGGTTTAGTGAAGAGTTTTGTTCTGTCAAAGTGGGTGTTGCCGTCTTTATCGTAAACAATAGGGTCTACTTTAACCGCATCATAACCGTCTTTAAGGGCTTTCTCTGTTGCTCGGGCATAATCAGCAGGGTCATTGAGCTTGGTGACTTCTTTATCCCAGTCAAACTGTAGCTGGCTAGCATAGCTGCGTAACTTGCCGTTAGTCTTTCCACCAAGCAATTCATAAACCGGTAGGCCAAGTGCTTTACCCTTAATATCCCATAGTGCTGTATCGATGGCACTCATTGCCGCATAAATAACTGGCCCGCCGCCAAGGCCCCAAAAGCCCTCACGCAGCATTCTCGACCAGAGAAGCTCTGTATGGAAAGGGTTGAAACCAATAAGCATAGCCTCAGCAATCTCTTTAATCATATGGGCTGCTGCGCTATGACCCCAGTCGTAAGCAAGACCCGCTTCACCTACCCCAGTTATCCCTTCATCTGTGTATACACGCACAAAAACAGGGTTCCACTGAGGGCGTTTAGGGCATTCAATATCAAAAATTTCTACTTTGGTTACTTTCATAGTGTTACAACAATTCCTGTTTGAGTAAGTGAGCGCATGACGAGTAGACGCTGTTTGACCGTCTTACTTTCGTTAGAAAAGCAGCCCATCATCGCAAAAGAGTGTGAATAACCTATCGTTATTCGCAAAAGCTTGGATCTAACTTGTACGCTTTTCTAAGCATTGCAGGCCATGCTTTTTGTCCACCGGTTTCGCCGCTGTGGACAACGTTTGCCTGAGCATAAATACCGTCGATAATAGTTTGCGGTATTTCAATGATTTCCTCATTCGATTGCATTAACGCTAGCTGAATTTCGCAGGCCCGTTGTAAGTCGTAGAAGCGCATAAAGGCGTCGCCGACGGTTGGACCAAGAGTGAGTCCACCATGATTAGGTAAAAGCATGTGATTAGTATCGCCCAAGTCATCTTGAAGGCGCTTTTTCTCGCTTTCATCCACCGCTAATCCTTCATAGCTGTGATAAGACAGCGACGGCAAAGAGAACATAGAATATTGGCTCCACGGTTTGAGCCCACCTTTTACTGACGCTACCGATATTGTAGCCAGAGTATGAAGATGGATGACACACTGCGCGTCGTGTCGCACTTCGTGGATCGCACTATGAATTGTAAAGCCCGCAGGGTTTATGCCGTAAGGCGTGTCGTCTAGAATATTGCCTGCCAAATCAACTTTCACTAAATTTGAGGCCGTGACTTCATCAAACCCAAGGCCGAAAGCGTTAACTAGATAGTGATCCGTTCCCGGAACTTTCGCAGATATATGGGTGTAGATAAGGTCTCCCCATCGCATGTCTGCAACTAAGCGGTAGCAAGCGGCCAAATCGACACGTGTATTCCACTCTTGTTCAGATACTTTGCCTTTAAGGCTTAGGGTCGGCAGTGAAAACAAGCCAGTTCTCCTTTTTAAAACGTGTAGACAATTTACCAATACCGATATTGATGAACAACGATTTGTCAGTGCTGGTTTATAACGATTTGGGTATAGCCATCGCGCAAGGGAATAAGGTCGTCTGCAAATCGCATTGATTTCTCATCAATAGAAAATGGGTCGACCTTTACCAGCCCTTTTACCTCTAGTTTAGCCCATGGTGGAGCATCAAAGGCATCTGGAAGCGTTTCTACACCGGCATCTAGTGCACAGCCGAACAGGGCTAGGCCATTTTTTGTCGTCGCTAAGTATTGTGAAACCTCAACATTAAAACCGGTTTCTTCCCATGTCTCTCTATGAGCAGTGCATGCTGGCGATTCACTATTTGCAAGCCCACCCCCAGGGAAATCAAGTTTATTTGATAAGCGGTGTCGTATTAGCAGCACCTTTTTGTCAACTTTGATTAAGCACGCTGCAGCAGTAGCCTCTGATGGGTTATCTATATTTAGCGTGTCCAACCTAGCTGATAGCTCATCCGAAATACGACATAGAGGTTCGCTAGGTGCGCCTCCCGTACAGGAGAAAAGCGTTAAAACAGCGAATAAAGCTGATAAGTGAAATAAGTTGCGCATCGATTTGAGTAAAATACAGGTTGTGTCTGTTAAAGGTTATTAAAATTTCAACGAAAATGAAGCCACAGACTCTACGCAAAAAATAAAATAAAACAACAATAACGCAGTACATGAACTAACGTTTAACGACGCTTAACTAACAAATAAGCGATTTTTGTGTGCTTGAGTACCCATTGACTGATATTTGCGATAAAAACTCATGTTCGATGGGACGCTTTTACCTATAGGAAAGGTTATGTCTTCACGATTTTCTTTATCGCCATTACTCATTGGTGTGGTGTTGCTTGCTGGTGTTGTGGTGTACTTAAATATCCCTGAAGAACAAAGCGCAAACCAGAGCGGACCAAGGGCTACCCCCGTCAACACCGCGTTTGTCTCCTCACAAGCTTTTCCTATTACTATTGAATCTTTGGGCACTGCAATTGCCAACGAGTCAGTCAATATAACCGCCCAAGTTACCGACACGGTGAAAGTAATTAACTTTGAAGATGGTGATGAGGCGAAAAAAGGCGAGGTGCTTGTGCAACTGAACGATACTGAAGAGCGAGCACGAGTCGAAGAGCTAAGAGCAAATATTGAGGAAGCAAAGCGTCAATTTACACGTATTGCTGATCTGCGACAGTCGAATGCCACATCTGAACAGCTGCTTGATGAGCAACAAGCTCGAGTAAAAGCGCTTGAGGCTCAGCTGGACATAGCGTTAGCGCAGCTTGAGGATTTGCAAATTCGCGCACCATTTAGCGGGCTTTTAGGTAACCGAGAAATCAGTATTGGCTCACTGGTACAGCCTGGCGATACCATTACTTCGTTAGATGATATAAGCGTGATTAAAGTTGATTTTAATATCGCTGAAAATCACTTGGCAAGCGTTGCAAAAGGGCAAACGCTGACCGCGTCTTCCGTGGCTTACCCCGGTGAGACTTTCAAAGGCAACATTTCGAATATTGATACACGCCTTGACCCCATTAGTCGTTCTATTCGAGTAAGAGCAACAATCGATAACCAAGACAAGCGTTTACGACCGGGTATGTTATTAACCGTCGTTGTTGAAAAGCGCGTTTTAAATACACTAGTGCTTCCTGAAAAAGCCCTAGTACCCGTACAAGATAAGCAGTTTGTATACGTCATTAAAGATAATGTTGCCCACCAAACGGAAGTTGAAATAGGTGAGCGCCGTCCTGGCTTGGTTCAAATAGTCAGTGGTCTCAGCGAAGGGGATGAAATCATAACTGAGGGGACGCTTCGCGTGCGAGATCAGTCTCCGGTTAACGTTCTTAACCGCTAAGGGAGCTTACTGCTATGTTGTTATCAGACGTTTCCGTAAAGCGCCCGGTATTTGCTACCGTTATCAATTTGCTACTGATTATCTTTGGTATTGTTGCGTTCACTATGCTGAGCTTGCGGGAATACCCAGATATTGACCCCCCAATCGTCTCGGTTAGCACAACGTATACAGGTGCATCGGCAAATATTGTTGAAACCCGTATCACCCAACTTTTGGAAGATAGAATTTCGGGGATTGAAGGTATCAAAAATGTTACCTCTACGTCTCGCAACGGTCGGTCTGACATTACCATCGAGTTTAAATTATCGCGGGATATTGATGCCGCCGCGAATGACGTACGTGAGCGAGTAAGCCGGGCGTTAAATAACTTGCCTGATCAGGCGGATCCCCCGGAAGTATCAAAAGCTAATTCAGATGAAAGCGCGGTTGTCTGGTATAACTTGCGAAGTACTAATCTAAATACGATGGAGCTAACGGATTACGCTGAACGTGTACTGGTAGATAGATTATCTATTGTAGATGGCGTGGCGCGAGTGCAGCTAGGTGGTGGTAAACGCTATGCCATGAAAGTGTTTTTAGATCGCAACGCAATGGCCGCCCGTGGAATAACCGTAAGCGATGTTGAGCAAGTTATTCGCGCCGAAAATGTAGAACTACCCGCCGGTGAGGTGGAAAGTACCGACAGAAATTTTGAAGTGCGGGTGGCAAGAACCTTTCTATCTCCCGATGACTTTGCTGCGCTAACTGTTGCTGTAGGTGATAACGGCTATCTCGTTCGCTTAGGTGAAATTGCTCATGTTGAACTCACCGCAGAAGACGACGAAACCGAGTTTCGTGGCGATGGGGTAAATATGATAGGGCTGGGTATTATAAAACAGTCCAAAGCAAATACGCTTGACGTTGCACGAGCAGCAAAAGCGCAAATAGAAAAAATAGAGGCAACGCTTCCCGACAATATTTTCATTGTCCCAAGTTACGACTCATCCGTTTTTATTGAGGCGTCAATCGATGAGGTCTATGAAACACTTGTCATTGCTATGCTGATGGTTGTTATCGTGATTTACCTTTTTCTAGGTAATATTCGCGCAACATTAATTCCAGCGGTTACCGTGCCGGTTTCGATAATTGCTGCTTTTATTGTGATGTATGCATTGGGTTTTTCTATCAACCTGCTTACCTTACTAGCAATGGTACTTGCCATTGGTTTGGTGGTTGATGACGCCATTGTTGTACTTGAAAACATTTACCGTCGTATCGAGATGGGAGAGCCTCCAATATTAGCGGCTTATCGCGGCGCAAAAGAAGTAGGTTTTGCCGTAATAGCTACAACTCTTGTTCTTGTTTCTGTGTTTGTACCTCTGGTATTTCTTGAAGGAAATATAGGAAGGTTATTCACCGAATTTGCACTGGCGATTGCCGCCGCCGTTGCGTTCTCAAGCTTTACTGCGCTTACCCTTTCACCAATGATGGCGTCAAAAATTCTCAAAAAACGCACTCGTTCATCGGGTTTTGGGAGTTGGATGGATAAGCGTTTTTCACAACTTGAAAACGGGTACTTCAATTCGCTGGGCAAAACACTGCATCAGCCTATTCTGATGTTATTAATGCTCGTTGTAGCGGTTATTGCGCTTGTTCAGTTGTCAGAGAAAGTACCAAGTGAGTTTGTCCCTAAAGAGGACAGGGGGAATTTCTTTATTCTGATGAATGCCCAGGAGGGGGCAAGCTTTGAAAGTAATGCGAAAAACCTAGAGAAAATTGAAAGCATCTTAATGCCCTATAGAGAAAATGGAAAAATAAATCGCTTACTTGTACGAACCCCAGGGTTTGGCGGTAATGCGGGTATCGCGATTGTAGGTTCTGCCGATTGGGATGAGCGTGATTTTAGTACCTTTTCTCTTATGGATGAAATTAGCGGAAAACTGAATTCTGTTCCTGATGTACGTGCTTTCGCCATAATGCGAAGCGGGATCTCGGGGGGCGGTTTAGGTCGGCCGGTGCAGTTTGTGCTACAAGGTGATACCTATGAAAACCTAGTTGCATGGCGTGACATCGTGCTTGAAAAAGCCACTAAAAATCCAGGCCTTATTCGCCTTGACTCAGACTATAAAGAGACGTCTCCTCAGCTCTTGGTAAATATTAATCGTGACAGGGCCGCAGATCTTGGTGTGTCTATTAGCGATATAGGTGGCACATTAGAAGTGATGTTAGGGCAGCGACGCGTATCCACTTTCCTTGATAGAGGTGAGGAATACGACGTAATTATGGAAGGGATAGAAGAAGATTTTAGAAGTCCTAACAGCATAGAAAACCTTTACGTACGCTCTGCGAGAACCGGAGAGCTTATCCCCATGGATAATTTGCTGACGTTTGAAGAGCAAGCAACGTCAGCCCAGTTAAATCGTTACAACAGGATGCGAGCAGTAACGATTTCTGCAAATCTGGCAGACGGTTACACACTGGGAGAAGCGCTCAACTATCTCGAAAACATTGTTGCAACTGAGCTACCTGATAACGTATCGATAGACTACAAAGGTGAGTCTCAGCTTTATCAAGAAGCCGGCAACTCTTTTGTGTATGTATTTATTCTCGCCCTCGCCATCACCTATCTTATATTGGCTGCTCAGTTTGAAAGCTGGGTACATCCACTGGTGATAATGCTCACCGTGCCATTGGCACTAGTTGGTGCCTATATCGGCTTATTTTTCAGTGGAATGACAATTAATATTTATAGCCAAATTGGTCTGGTTATGCTTATTGGACTCGCAGCTAAGAACGGCATACTCATAGTGGAGTTTGCCAATCAGTT
Organism: Alteromonas gracilis; assembly: GCF_002993325.1. Lineage (GTDB taxonomy): Bacteria > Pseudomonadota > Gammaproteobacteria > Enterobacterales > Alteromonadaceae > Alteromonas > Alteromonas gracilis. Next base: position 218,056 of record NZ_PVNO01000024.1, on the reverse strand, counting down.
GAGGGACGCGGGCATGGAATTTGAGTATGCATTGAAACGCGCTGCAGCCCAGCGTTTGCGCCCCATCGTTATGACTGGTTTTACTACTGTATTTAGCTCTCTTCCCTTAGTACTTGCTTCAGGGCCCGGCGCTGAGAGCCGAATGGTGATAGGGATGGTTATTTTCTCCGGCGTTTTAGTTTCAGCGTTTATGACACTATACGTCGTGCCGACAGCCTATAGCTGGCTAGCTCGTAATACCGGTTCACCACTTGAGCGAACCAAAGAAATTGAGCGGCTTGAAGAAAAAATTCCTTACAAAAAAGGTGAATCATAATTCTATATGCAGGGCACTTGCCCTGCATTGTTAACCTATTGGTCAGATAAACCGTAAATTAATAACGTATTTATTCTAATACGTTAGCATGCCTTCGCATTACTTTTTTAAAGTTTTGTTGAAATATATCTCGTTGATATATTTGCTTTTTTCTGATTTTTAAGCGTTGTATTTTTCTATCTTATTCAGCGTTATAAGTATTAATTGTACCCATTAGACGTAGGTATAGTTGCTTAACTTTTTTCTTCCACTACACTGCGCAGCATTTACAGGTGTTTATATAAGTTACTCATTTATAGACATTAATTTTTTATGCTCAAATTGGCGATTATGGCGTTTGTGACTAATACTTACCACGTCGTAATTATGTGAGCGAACATGCCCATATTTGCCAGCCGCGACAACATGCTCGAACTAAGATTCAAATAATAATGTTTAAAGAGTAGATGGCGGTGAGCGCGTATATCAACATACTTTAGAGGACACATCATGAAGAAATGGATACTAGCAGCAGCCCTTTGTTGTAACGTTGCGGTTGCCGACGTGGCTGTTATCGTGCATCCCAGCAATGGTGACTCATTGGACAAAGACAGTATAAGCCGAATCTTCTTGAATAAAGCAAAAGCATTTCCCAGCGGCACGCAAGCAGAGCCTGTAGCGCTTGCGGAAGGGCAAGCGGCGACTGACGAATTTAATGGCAAAGTGTTGAACAAAACTGCAGCCCAGCTTACAGCGTTTTGGTCAAAGCTTGTGTTTACCGGTAAAGGTCAACCACCAACAGCATTAGGCAGTGATGCAGAGGTTGTTTCTGCAGTAGCGGGTAATCCTGGCGCCATCGGCTATGTCGATGCTAGCGCTGTGAACGACAGCGTGCGCGTTGTTGCAACCTTCTAACCTAGTGTAATTAAAGAATTAAAGAATTAAGGAATACGCATGAAAACCAAACTTGCTATCTTATCTGTGGCTGGCCTTTTAGCAGCTCCAACAATGGCAGACATTCAAATTAATGGTTTCGCAAACTTGATTGCCGGCATGACGTTAGATGACGATGAATCAGTTTACGATTACGACAGTGACTTTAGCTTTGATCCAGCCAGTGTATTTGGTCTCCAAGTTCGTGGAGAAGTAAGCGATAAATTATCGGCGACGGCTCAGTTAGTTGGGCGTGGTAGAGATGACTACGACGCAGATTTCGAATGGGCTTATATGACTTATGTGTTGAATAACAATGTCAACATCAGTGCCGGTCGCCTACGTATGCCGCTCTTCAAATACTCAGCGTCACTTGATATCGGTTACTCTTATCACTGGCTTACACCACCAGATGCGGTTTACGGTATCGACTTTAACAATATCGACGGTGTTCGTGTGGATTACATGAACTATTCGGGAGACTGGGAATATGGTGCGCAGTTTACGGTTGGTCGCGTTGAAGCTGACACTACTATTTCTGGCACACCTGCAGCGCTAGAGCTAGAAGATGTTGTTGCCGTTTCTTTTGAAGCGACGCGCGATTGGTTCAGTGCGCGTACATTGTTAGCGCGCGGTAAAACTAGCGCCGCTAATCCAGATTTCGATACTTTTGTCGGCGGTTTGGCGCAGTATGGCGCTTTCATCCCTACCGCTTCAACCGCGGCTGAAGGTTTTAGTGTTAATGAAGACACGGGAACCTTCTTTGAGGTTGCCGTTGATATCGATAAATATGATTGGTTCGTAGGTGCAGAATTTACACAAACAGAAGTTGACGGTTCTGTTATTGCTGATAACAAGGCATGGTATGTAACTGCTGGCATGCGTTTTGGCAAGTTCACTCCGCATATCACCTATGAAGTTGAAGAAGCCGATAATGGCGACCAGTTAGGTCTAATAGCAGCTTTGCCTGCAACAATCGCCACAGGAGACGCAGTTGTTGATGCAACATGGAATGGCGCTGCTGGTACGGCTGGCATCTACCAAACAGCTGCGGGTATTGCGGCGCAGCAAAATCTTGATGTATCTGCAGTCACCGTTGGTTTGCGTTACGATGTTGAACCGGGGTTCGCGCTTAAAACTGACGTAACTTGGTACTCAGATGACCTAAACGATTTGAACGATGCTACACTTCTAAAAGTGGGTGTAAACTACACGTTCTAAAACTCTGCTAGGCCTCGTATATCAATGCGAGGCCATAATTAAATTAAAGATTTTCGCTATTAAGTAGATAAAGTAGAACAAGATAGTTTTTCACTCATACTTAGAAAACTATTGAGCAAATATAATAACAGTGGAACAGCGAATGAACTTTTTAAAAAAAATGCCAATTGCGACTAAGATTTTCCTCATTCCGGGTATCGCAGCGCTAAGTTTTATTATTTACTTGCTTATTACTGTCTACACCGCCTTAAATAACGGTGCGACCCTTGAGCGTGTTCAAAAAGTTCAGTTCCCTGCGCTACAATTATCTGCGTCTACTCTTGTTGAAATGCAAAAAGTCCGTGACACCCTTTCAAGTGCGGTTACTACTGGCGACCAAGATACCCTCGTCATGGCGCAGGAACTTGCTGATGAGGCAAAAGCCGGTCTTAATCAGATAGCATCTATTAGCCCAGATTTTCGTAATGATATTTCTCGAATTTCATCAGGGTTCGATGATTATTTTAAAGTAGCTTTCGACGTTTCTCAGTCCATGGTTAATGGCACAGCCGATTTTAGCCGCCTTGGTGAGCTTTCCTCAAAGATGAACAAGTCTTATGACGGTGTTATTGCGTCCATGTCCAAGTTCAGAGACGCGCAACAAGCAGCGTTTGAGGAAGCATTTGAAAATACAGACAGTGCAAATACCTCGTTAATCAGTACTGGGGTAATTTTAGCCATTGTTGTTACCATTTTACTGTTTGCTACTGCCGTACCTATCGTTAGGGGCATTAAGCAAAGCATCGACGATGTGGTCCGTTCACTTAAGGATATCGCACAAGAAAATGGCGACTTGACGGTACGCATCGAAACAAAAAGTGAAGACGAGATTGGTGATCTGGTTTACTGGTTTAATCAGTTCATGGATAAATTACAGGGCGTTGTGCGAGATGTAGTGGAAGCAAGCTTGCCCCTTTCTAACCTTGCGCAAAACTTACGTGGCGTTACCGAAGAGACTCAGCGTACGATAGATGTTCAGCAGCGTTCGGCCACTAACGCAAAACAGGCTGTAGATACAATGAGCGGCTCGGTTGATGGCGTCGCACACAGTGCTGCACAGGCCGCGAGCGATGCCAACGAGGCGACCAGTGCTGCAAGCGAAGGGCGTCAAATTGTACAGCAAACTGTTACCAGCATTCAGCAGCTAGCAGACAACGTGCGTGAAACTGCTGACGTGATAGCGCGACTTGAATCTGATTCAAACAAGGTGGGTTCTGTACTTGACGTTATTAAGGGAATAGCCGAGCAAACTAACTTACTTGCGCTTAACGCCGCAATTGAAGCGGCACGAGCAGGTGAGCAAGGCCGAGGCTTCGCTGTAGTTGCGGATGAAGTACGTACGTTGGCATCGCGTACTCAACAATCTACAGAAGAGATCCAAAGTACCATTGAGCAATTACAAAGCGCTGCGCACTCTGCGGTAGAAGTTATGGCCCGCGGTACTGAACAAGCGTCTAGTAGCGTAGAAACTGCGAATAAGGCAGGAAGTAGCTTGGAAACAATCACCAGCACCATTGGTCGTATTAACCAGATGAATGAGCAGATTGCACATAATACGGAAGACCAGCGCACTGTGGCGGTAGACATTGTTCGTCATGTTGACGAAATTCATCAGCGCACCGAGCAAACTGCTAGCCGCTCGGGAGAGTTGGGCACAATGTGTAATGAGCTTGCAGACCTAGCACAGCACCTTGAGTCTATTGCTAAGCAGTTTAGGGTGTAGTAATAAAAGCTATTATAAGCAGCTCGTTAATGCTGTGATGAGCAACTTTAGTAAAGCCTCCGTTAGGGGGCTTTTTTGCAGATATTGCCCTAACGCAATTAATTAATTGTCTATACGACGCATAAAAAAATCCCCAGCAAGCTGGGGATTTTTATTAATGCGATTACCGCTAGAGCTACTCGTCTAAGAAACTGCGAAGCTGCTCAGAACGGCTAGGATGACGAAGCTTGCGAAGTGCTTTCGCTTCAATTTGACGAATACGCTCACGCGTTACATCAAACTGCTTACCCACTTCTTCTAGTGTATGGTCGGTGTTCATATCGATACCAAAACGCATACGAAGTACTTTAGCTTCTCTTGCTGTTAAACCTGCCAGTACTTCCTGGGTTGCGCCTTTCAAGCTTCCGCCTGTTGCTGAATCGAGGGGCTGGATAATTGTGCTGTCCTCGATAAAGTCGCCAAGATGTGAATCTTCATCATCACCGATGGGGGTTTCCATCGAAATAGGCTCTTTAGCAATTTTAAGTACTTTGCGGATCTTATCCTCAGGCATCAACATGCGCTCAGACAATTCTTCAGGTGTAGGCTCGCGACCCATTTCTTGAAGCATCTGACGAGAGATACGATTTAGCTTATTAATCGTTTCAATCATATGAACAGGAATACGGATAGTACGCGCCTGGTCCGCGATTGAACGAGTAATAGCCTGACGAATCCACCACGTTGCATAGGTAGAAAACTTGTAACCACGACGGTATTCAAATTTATCTACCGCCTTCATTAGGCCAATATTACCTTCTTGGATAAGGTCAAGGAATTGAAGACCGCGGTTGGTGTACTTCTTAGCGATTGAAATAACAAGACGCAAGTTAGCTTCAACCATCTCTTTCTTCGCGCGGCGTGCTTTGGCTTCACCGATAGACATGCGACGATTGATGTCTTTAATATCAGCGATGACCAAACCCGTTTCTTGCTCAACTTGGTTCATCTTGCTGATACAGCGCTCGATTTCTTCTTGGTTTACCGCAAGGTCTGACGCATAAGGTGCACCAGACTTAATTGTTTCGTGTAACCAAGCTGTCGACGTTTCGTTGCCAGCAAATGCTTTGATAAAATCTTTCTTAGGCATTTTAGCGTTAACAACGCAAAACTTCATAACAAGACGTTCTTGAATGCGCACTTTGTCCATCATTTCGCGCATGTTTTTAACCATGCGGTCGAACTGCTTAGGAACTAAGCGGAACTCTTTGAATACGTCGCTCAAAGCGTTAATTTGAGCACGCGCATCCGCGTGAGAGCGCCCTTTCTTTTCAATGACTTCACGAGTCTTGATGTACTGCTCACGAAGCTCTGTAAAGCGCTCACGTGCTAACTCAGGGTCAACACCGCTATCGTCTTCTTCGTCGTCCTCGTCTTCGTCATCATCGCCATCTTCATCATCTAATTCTTCTTCAGACAATTCAGAGCCAACGTGCGTTGCTGTTGGAGCAAGATCTTGGTCATCATTAGGGTCAACAAAGCCTGAAATAATATCGCTAAGACGAATCTCTTCTGCTTCGTAAAGGTCCCACTGATCCAATAAATATGTAATTGCTTCTGGATATTCAGCAACTGAACACTGAACCTGATTGATACCATCTTCGATTCGCTTAGCGATTTCAATTTCGCCTTCACGAGTAAGAAGTTCAACAGTACCCATTTCACGCATGTACATGCGAACCGGGTCAGTCGTACGGCCAATTTCACTTTCTACAGTAGCAAGTGCCTGTGCTGCTGCTTCTGCAGCATCTTCATCGGCATTCGCTTCTTGCATGAGAAGTTCGTCTGCATCAGGAGCTGATTCAGATACTTGAATTCCCATGTCATTAATCATGCGGATTATGTCTTCGATTTGATCAGAATCGACAATATCTTGCGGCAGGTGGTCGTTAACTTCTGCAAAGGTTAAGTAACCTTGCTCTTTACCTTTTGCAATCAGGAGTTTAATCTGAGACTGCTTGCTTTGCGCCATATAACCTACACTTCTCACATTCAATTAGTTTGCAATAGAAAAGACAACATACGTCTAGGTATGTTCCCTGATCTGCTGTAGTACTGCATTTGTATCAAGGCCGTTAATGCTCGATGCCACGCCGGTGTAAACCGTTACTTTTGCGATGCACATCTGCTCGGGTTTGGTTCTGCCCGTTTATGTTCGGCTATATCTTTGCTACTAGTATTGCTGCATATTTGTTCACTTCTTTAGCGTTAAGCTTAAATAAAGAAGCTTGCAGCGAATTAGCCAGTATAGCAGAATATGCGGTGGTTTTACCAGATTGATGGCCGATTTTTTAGCCAGTAATTTTCATGCAGCCAACTGTCAAAACAGCCGGAGTTAAAAGTACTTACTACGTTAGAGCAGGCTAACCAGTAGTCAAAAAATAAAATGATGACACGCGTGGCTAACTTTTCTGTCTTTCCCTCATGAGCAGGTTCAATTCCTGTTTCTCCGCTTGGGTAAGCGGTTGAACCCGCGAGCGTGAAATTAAGGTTTCAATTCGGCTATCAAAATGCCCATCAAGTAAGCGAGCAAAGCTGTCGTTGTATACACGTTCAGCATCCTCGTCTTTTACTAAGTGTTCTTGTAACAATAATTTCGCGATAGTAGAAGAATGGGGATGGTCGCGGAAATTTTCAACAAGCTGTGCGGTTTTTGCTTTTGGATTTGCTAAACAGTAGCGATGAACATCGCGTAACAAATCCATACCCGCGGCAGTACTACCAGCAAAAATGTCTATCTGAACATCTTCGCATATTGACGCGAGTGCTGGTTTATCTATGAGCAAACGGATAAGCATTCGAAGAGGCGATAGCTTAGGCTTATTCACTTGATTTCGATTTGGGGAATACGCTTGCTTAGAGCCTTGATTTGCCCTTGTAATATCTTGTTGGAGCTTAAAGCGGTCGAACTCGCCGGTATGTTTCGCCAACTCTTCCAACAGCATTTGCTTCTGGTCTTCCCCTAGCGTACTTTCGATAAGCGGTAATGCCGCTTTTTTGAGTGCTATTTTGCCTTCAGGCGAGCCTACGTTGTGGGTTTTTAACAAATTTTCGAAGAAAAAACGTGACAGGGGCATGGCTTCATCAAGCATACCCATAAATGCTTCTTTACCTATTTGGCGTACCATAGTGTCTGGATCTTCACCATCGGGTAAGAATAAAAACGACAAACGTACGCCATCTTTTAACGCAGGTAGCGCATTTTCCAATGCGCGCCAAGCAGCTTCTCTGCCAGCTCTATCGCCATCGTAGCAGCATACTATGTGCGATGTTGCGCGAACCAGCATTTGAATATGCTCAGGGGTAGTCGCAGTACCCAATGCAGCAGTGGCGATATTAATGTCAAATTGACTGAGTGCAACTACATCCATATAGCCTTCAACGATAACCACGGTGTCTAGGTTACGATTATTTTGACGAGCAGAATAAAAACCAAATAGCTCGCTGCCTTTATGGAATATGCGAGTTTCGGGAGAGTTTAAGTATTTGGGGCCGCCATCATCGAGGACACGCCCACCAAACCCAACGACGCGGCCGCGCTTGTCTCGAATTGGAAACATAATTCGATCGCGGAAGAAGTCATACGTACGACCTTGGTCATTGCGATTAACGAGTTTTAAATCGATGAGTTGTTTAATGCGCTGTGGGTCTTTACCAAATGTATTAAGCAGGGCATCCCAACTATCTGGCGCATAGCCGATTTCCCATTGCTTAACGATATCGCCGCTGAGCCCACGATTTTTTAGATAGTCGATGGCCTTTTTGCTATTGCCGTTTTGGCGTAGTTGATGCTGAAAAAAGCGCGCAACTTGTTCCATCACTGCATAGTCGTCTTGTTGTTGTTGCTTTTTCTCTTCGCTCATCGCCGGTCGGCTGCCCTTTTCTCGGGGTACCTCAAGACCGTGGTAGCGAGCAAGTTCCTCAATAGCCTCTACAAACTCAAGGCGATCAAACTCCATGATAAAGGAGATAGCGTTGCCATGCGCTCCACAGCCAAAACAATGATAAAACTGCTTATCTTGGCTAACGGTAAAAGAAGGGGATTTTTCGTTGTGGAAAGGACAGCACGCCTGATAGTTTTTGCCTGCTTTTTTAAGTTTTACTCGGCTATCGACCACGTCTACCACATCAGTACGTGACAAAAGATCATCTATAAAATCGCGCGGTATTTTTCCAGCCATGAGGGTATTTTTTAAAAAGGACCATTAATGCATATGATGCAACGACGCCGTAGAAGGCCTATCGCAACATGATTAAGACAGTGGAGTACTTTAACAGGGAAGTTTAAAAATGAGAACAACGAAGGCGTGGCTATCCACACCTTCGCACTAGTTGGCTCAAGCTACAATTTACGCTTACGCGTTCAGGCGTGCCTTAATTTTTGCACTGAGAGCGCCCATGTCAGTACGGCCTTGAACTTTAGGCTTTAAAGCGCCCATCACTTTACCCATATCCTGCATACCTGAAGCGCCTGTCGCAGCCATGGTTTCATCGATAAGGGCGTTAAGTTCGTCGTCACTTAAAGGCTGAGGAAGAAAATCTTCAATATAGGTAATTTCTTCTCGCTCTTTACTTGCTAGATCGTCACGATTAGCTGCATCGTACTGAGTTGCTGCGTCTTGGCGCTGCTTAACCATCTTGGTAAGTACAGCCAGAATCTGGCTATCATCAAGCGTTATTTGCTCATCAATTTCTTTTTGTTTAATGGCAGCCATAGCCATACGAATAGTACCAAGACGTACCTTTTCTTTTGCACGCATCGCATCTTTTTGCGCTGCTTTTAAATCATCAATTAGTGCCATGATGCTTCCTGTTTTTTATAAATAAATTAAGCTTTTCAGGCGCTGCAAAAATTTACAGCAAAGATCACCATACCTTCAATCCTACGTTAAAAATCGAGTGTAATCATTTAATAGGACTGAAAAGGATAAAAAATAAAGGCCCAGAAACGCGAAAGGTGCTGCAATTGCAACACCTTTCAGACTCGTTGGCTAACCCTATATTAGTAGAGTTTTACGCGACGTGCGTTTTCACGAGCTAGCTTCTTAAGATGACGCTTTTTAGCGGCAGCTTTCTTGCGCTTGCGTTCCCAAGTTGGCTTTTCGAAGAATTCACGACGACGAACTTCAGAAAGAACACCTGCTTTTTCACAAGAACGCTTAAAACGACGCAGCGCCACATCAAACGGCTCGTTTTCTCTAACTTTAACGATAGGCATTAAACACTCACCTCAAAACTTTTACTGTGTAAATCCGGGTAAAATTGTGCGCTAAAAAGGCCACCCGGGTTAAAAATGGTGCGAAATTCTAATCATATCTACAGAGAAAGTAAAGGATGAATTGCTAAAAAATAGCCAATATTGTGCATTTACCGTTCATTTACCTGATAACTGGCATTCCATGAATGTAGGATTAAAGGTAAACTCTGCGCTCGTTAAGCACCGTGTTCCTTAACTCGGCACAATTAAGCGCCCTTTTCAGACGATGTCCTTCATGATTTTTCTCTTTTTGAACGGTAATCGGCCAAAAACGTAAAACCGGATGTTTCTGATAAGGGTAGTATTATGATCGCGGCCGGATCATAAAGATGATCGCCACAGATCGCCAGTATTATTTACTTTGTTTTTGGTATTATTCGACAAGTACGGTTCATTAAAGTTGTGAACGTGTAAGCGCGTCCAAACGCAGAGCATTATCGTTAGTAGTAAAAAGGCTTACTCCCCATGCGTATTTTAGGAATTGAAACATCTTGTGACGAGACAGGCATCGCGGTTTACGATGATGAAAGAGGTTTGTTGTCACATGAGCTTTACAGTCAAGTTAAACTCCATGCTGATTATGGCGGTGTGGTCCCTGAACTCGCCTCCCGTGACCACGTTAGAAAAATCATTCCTCTCATTGAAAAAGCTATGGAAGATGCCAACACAAAGCCATCAGAAATCGACGGCGTTGCTTTTACTCAAGGGCCTGGCTTGGTTGGGGCACTGCTTGTAGGATCTTCAGTAGGCCGTTCGCTGGCCTACGCATGGAACGTACCTGCGGTGGGTGTTCACCACATGGAAGGGCATTTGTTAGCGCCCATGCTTGAAGACGACGCGCCGGCATTTCCATTCGTTGCTCTTTTGGTGTCTGGTGGCCACTCAATGTTGGTTAAAGTCGAAGGCATTGGTCAATACGAAGTACTTGGTGAGTCTATTGATGATGCCGCAGGCGAGGCGTTCGATAAAACGGCTAAGTTGCTAGGGCTTGATTACCCTGGAGGGCCTTTGTTGGCAAAGTTAGCTGAAAAAGGCGAAGCAGGTCACTACAAGTTCCCACGTCCAATGACAGACAGACCGGGCCTTGATTTCAGCTTTAGTGGTTTAAAGACGTTTGCAGCGAACACCATTCGCGATGCTGACTTAACAGGCAATACTGACTTGACCGCAGAGCAGGTAGAGCAAACGAAAGCAAATATTGCCTATGCATTTCAAGAGGCGGTTGTCGATACGCTTATCATTAAATGCAAACGTGCGTTAAAGCAAACCGGTATGAAGCGTTTAGTTATAGCGGGGGGCGTGAGTGCTAACACAATGCTGCGCGCAGAAATGAAAGCCCTTATGCAAGATCTTAAGGGAGAGGTGTTTTATCCAAGCTTGGCGTATTGTACCGATAATGGTGCGATGATTGCCTATGCCGGTATGCAGCGTTTGAAAGCAGGAGAGACCTTAGCTTTGTCTTCTCAAGCCAAACCGCGCTGGCCGCTGGATACCTTGACGGCTATTTAATATACGCCGATTGTCCTTCGCAAAACGTGCGCGCTGATGGTGTTCATTGAGCTGTTGGCTACGAACGTTTGCGTAGCCAATAACGTTTCGCAATGGAAATACACAAAAAGGCAATGAAAACATGCTTCACTGCCTTTACTGTTAATCAGATGAGCAAATAAGCAAGGGAAAGGCAGCATGAGGTTAGAAAGCTGGACAACACGGTTCTCAAGCATGGTGAAATACTCGCTTGGTTTTTTTATAACGTCACTCACTTTAGCAACGCTAACATCGTTCAATGTATTCGCTACGGATCAGGTCGTGCCAACAGGTACGCCAATGGCGCAAGACTCAAAGAGTGACGCTGAAACAAATAAGCAATACGTAGTGATGATATCTTTAGACGGCTTTCGTCACGACTACATAGAGCTGCACGAAGCTAAGCATTTAAACACCATTGCTAAGCAAGGGGTAAGGGCAGTGTCTATGACCCCTGTATACCCTTCAAACACCTTTCCCAACCACATATCTTTGGTTACCGGATTACTTCCCAAAAATCATGGCATTGTAAACAACCGGTTTTACGACAAATCGCGGCCGAACAAGGATAGCTTCGCACGATATGAACTTGGCGATGGTGGCGCAGACAGCACATGGATAAAAGCAACACCACTTTGGAATCTTGTTGAATATCACGGTATGAAGGCGGCTACTTTTTTCTGGCCAGAGTCTGACGCGCGTATATCTGGCGCATTACCTACTTACCACTATCATTATTCCAAATATTCCGATTACCAAGAGCGGGTTGATCAGATAGTCAACTGGCTCAAATTGCCTGAAATATCTCGTCCTCGCTTTATAGCTGGTTATTTTTCATTGACTGATTCAGTAGGTCACGACGAGGGGCCTTTCGCAGACAAAACTTACGATGCGGTTCAAAAAGTTGATGCGCTGATTGGCCAACTTTACGAGCGCATAAATCAATTAGATCTAGAGGTAAACTTAGTTGTCGTTTCCGACCACGGTATGACTCCGATAGACGAGAATCAACTGCTAGACATAGCGTCACTGTCAATTCCAGAAAGCTTTATAATCGAAAATGCAGGGGCCCAGGTGCATATATATGCTAAAGATGACCTGTCTAACGAAGCAATCAGCAATGAAATGTCCCGCTTAGAGAAAATAGCCGAAAATCGCTTTATTGTTTTGAATAAAAAGCAGCGTGCGGCGCGTCACATGGAGTCCGGAAATAGAACGGGCGATATTATTATCGAAATTGCGCCACCCGCGCGTTTCAAGAATGCTAACAGTATGCATGTCAGTAAAGGAGGACACGGTTACCTCAATACGCTGCCTGACATGGGGGCGACGTTTGTTGCTGTAGGACCCGCGTTTGCATCAGGTACAACCCTTCCGCCATTTAGTAATCTGGAGGTATATCCAGCGCTGGCAAAAATTCTTGGTGTTGCACCGATTACACCTATAGATGGAGAGCTTGATGTGTTAAGAAAGGGGCTTATTCTTTAACTTTTCCTTTATCCCACACCTTACTTTCATTACCCGCTAGCAGGCGGGTAATGTTGTCTTTATGTCGCACTATAATGAGCAAAGAAAGCATCGCAACGGGAACGGTGTACAACGGCTTTATCAAAAATGTAAACAGTGGAGCTAGCGATACTGCGATAAGTGCGCCGAGTGAAGAGTAGCCGGTAAGAAAAACTACGATCACCCAACTTAGAATGAGCAGGCCCGCTAAATCAAGCCCAATAGGCAGCATAGCGCCAAATGCGGTAGCTACCGCTTTTCCACCTTGAAACCCAAAGTAGAGCGGAAAAATATGGCCTAGGCATGCGAATATGGCTATTAAGCCCAGAGTGATAGGCTCTATGCCTAAAAAATAGCTGCCGTATACGGGAATAGTGCCTTTTAAAATGTCCATAACAAGAACAAGTAATGCGGGAACACGCCCACCTAGTCTGTAAACATTAGTTGCGCCTGGATTTTTAGAACCAGCGGTTCTGGGATCAGGTAATCCAAACAGTCGACTTATTACGACGGCACTTGAAAGTGAGCCAAAGAGGTAGGCGACGGCAATCATTAAAAGGGTTAGCGAAATCATTTATGCATTCTAGTTTTTAAAAGTATTTTTTAAGCATGTGTTATCTAAGTAAAGAGGGCTCTTTTTTAGACAGCTATGCACTCTCTTACAAAGCGCAATATGATGCTCATTGCACCAAGCCGCCTAATTAAAATTATAAAACCTTGGTTGCTCCCAGTTGTCATACAGCGGTATAGTTACAACACACAAGCGTAAAGCTACTCCATCCAAACGTGATATACCACCGTTTAGCCTCAATATGTGGGTGAAAGCGCAGTAGTAAGACCAGTAATCACGCCTATAACACGGCGATAGATTGGTTTGATAACAGTACAAGATGAAAAATTCCATGGGTAAAATATATATTACAGGTCTTGAGGTTGACACCCTGATTGGTGTTTATGATTGGGAACGTGAGCGCACAACCCAATTACTTCTTGACGTGACACTTGATGTTGACTTGCAAGCGGCCATGCAAAGCGATGACGTGGCCGACACCGTCGACTACGCAAAAGTCGCCGAATGCATTGTACAAGTGGGTAAAGAAAGTACGTTTGAACTACTTGAGGCTTTTGGTAGCAAAGTAATGAATTCCGTTCTTGAAAGCTTTCCAGCTAACGGGATTACACTTAAAATCGTAAAACCAAATATCCTTCCCAACGCGCGAACGGTTGCTGTTGAAATGAGCAAAGAGCGGGTTTAATGTCTTCACACACCATATTGATTAGTATCGGTTCCAATATAGAGCGGGAACATTATACTCGGCGGTCTTTAGCGGCGTTAAAACAGGTGTTCAGTGATGTTACTGTATCTTCCGTTTACGAAAGTGAAGCGGTTGGCTTTAACGGTAACCCTTTTTACAACGCAGCAGCGCGGGCAACAACATCGAAAAGCATTGAAGAGGTGTGCGCCACGCTTAAATCTATCGAGAGAGAGAATGGCAGAGTGCACGCAGACAAAAAGTTTTGTGCCAGAACCCTTGATCTTGATTTGCTTACCTATGATAGTGAGATAACTACAACCCCTGTGGTTTTGCCTCGCGAAGAAATTTGCTACAACGCGTTTGTGCTTTGGCCGTTAGCTGAACTTGTTCCCAACGACATTCACCCTGAAACGCAAGAAACCTATGCCCAAATGTGGCAAAACTTTGATAAACAAAAACAGCAACTATGGCCAATTGACTTTACTTGGAGTTAAGCAAAGGAATGACACTTTTCGAAATTATTATTTTAGCAATTATTCAGGGCGTGACTGAGTTTCTTCCTATTAGTAGCTCTGGGCATTTACTTTTACCCGCGGAACTCTTCGGATGGGTAAGCCAAGGCTTGGCCTTCGATGTTGCTGTGCACGTAGGAAGTCTACTTGCTGTCATGATTTATTTTCGCCAAGAGATAGGGCAAATGACGGTGGCTTGGGTAACGCAAGGTTTTAGCAAGCAGCAATCTACAGACAGCAAGTTAGCATGGTACGTCATCGTTGCGACCATTCCTGCTGTTATCATTGGCTTCTTAATGAAAGGTTGGATTGAAGATAATGCACGTACGGCTTTGGTGATAGCTGGCACTACTATTATCTTTGGCTTATTACTTTGGTATGCGGATGCCACTGCTAAACGAGAAAAAGAGCTTGATGGTTTAACACTAAAACAAGCTGTCTATATTGGTTTAGCACAAGTCTTAGCGTTAATTCCGGGGACATCTCGTTCAGGTATTACCATGACCGCAGGCTTGATGTTAGGGTTAAAGCGAGAAGCCTGCGCTCGTTTTTCTTTCTTATTATCAATTCCGGTTATTTTAGGAGCGGGACTTTTAGCTACGCTCGACTTACTTAATGCAAACGAAGCGGTTGACTGGTATGCGCTGCTATACGGCGCAGCGTTTTCTTTTGTGAGCGCCTACCTGTGTATTTATTTGTTTCTAAGCTGGATATCCCGCATTGGTATGCTGCCTTTCGTTATTTATCGTTTGGCGTTAGGCGCTGTGTTGCTATGGTTTGTGTTCGCGTAGCAACGAGCCATTAGCAAAGCGGCGAGTTCGGGGTTAATGAGTATTAATTCGATGTGCATCGAACGTCACTGTTTAGACAATATTGAAAAATTACAGGCGTGAATGAAACGCGCCATAATTAATATGGAATAAGGAAGTGAGATATGGCAGAAACTATTTTTGATAAGATTATCAACAAAGAAATTCCAGCTGATATTTTATACGAAGACGAACTTGCGCTGGCGTTTAAAGATATTAACCCTCAAGCTCCGACTCATTTTCTCGTTATACCGAAAAAGCAGATTGCGACGGTGAACGATATTGCTGAGGAAGACCGGGTAGTGGTGGGCCATTTATCTTTCGTTGCCGCTAAAATCGCGAAAGAGCAGGGCTTTGCCGATCAGGGTTATCGTACGGTTATGAACTGCAATGAGTATGGCGGACAGACTGTGTACCATATTCATTTACATGTGCTAGCGGGTAAACCACTTGGCTGGCCTCCATACTCGGAGAATATGAAGCGCCACGTAGAGTAATCAAGGTGCCGCAAGTAGGATTTAGTAAAGGCCGCACTTGCGTTTAAGGGCGGCCTTTTTGTTATATTTTTTGCTTAATCTTTTACCTTTCCCCGAGATTAATCAGCAAGGCCCAGTATTTTCTTACCTTGGTTGAAGTGAATATCAACAGGAATACTTGCCGCTTCTAGACGTGCTAAATCAGATGCAAGGTCGGGTTTGATAACGCCCATGGTTTCAACCAGTTTCGCTACGCCATCGTAATCCCCGTCACCCTGCAATGTAAGAATAAGTTCAGATAATGCTTCAACAGCGGCACCCATCTTTTCCATATTCACGCGATAAAGACCGTCTTCTGTTTTTTCAAACGCGCCTTGTTGGGCAAAGAAGTTGAAGCGGATCATGTTCGCTTTACCATGAGCAGAGCTTGCGCCGAAACGTACTGAGCGGAAGATACCCGCCATAAAGGTGACATAGTAATCTTCCAACGAACCTTCTGTGATTTCACCTTTTTCAAGGAGGCTTTGCACCATATACAAACCTAGAATGTCTGCTTTGCCTTCTTCAAGGGCTGAAGCATGCTCTTTTAATGCGCCGCGTACGGTACTCGCACCATCCAATGTATTTTTAATACCAAGGCCATGTGCTACCTCGTGGAACATGGTATTCGCAAAAAAGGCGTCGAAGGTAATATGTTTTCGCTGCTCGGGTACGATTAACGTGTCTGCAATAGGCACAAGAATAGTGTCGAATTTTGCGCGCATAGCGTTTTTAAGCTGAAGGCGACGGGTGCCTTTTTCTAGCTGAACACGTTCATCATTTGGTAAATTGATTGCAATGGTTTTGCTGCCTGCATTAGAGTGCCCAGCATAATAAATAACGTCATAAGCATTAAGGTCGGCATCAGAACCCGGCATTTCAGCTTTGTACGCCTCAGCAACCGGAAGCCCTTGCTGTAACTCAGGTAAGAAGGCTGCATATTTAGCGAGCTTGTCACTCCAAGCGAGGTCTTTAATTAGCACGTATGCTTCAAAGGCTGCGCGATAACCAAACAACTGATCTTCATAGCTTTCGATAGGGCCGATAACCAATTCAACCGGATTGGTTTTCATATCCATCCATGCCATATCAGAGGCGAGGTAGTCGTTTGATAGTAAGGCCTCTGAACGCAGTTGTAAGTATTGCTTAAAGCTCTCGTCTTCAGCAAGTGTGGACGCTTTTTTGAGAAGATCAGAAGCTTTCATTAATTCGCTTTTAAATGCTTCAGAGTAAGGCACTGAATAAAGTTTGCCTGCTTCATCGCGCTTAATCATGGAGTAAAGACCCTGTTTGTCTTTAAAGTTTGCCGTAGCAAACTCGGCTTTATCCATGTCGTGAGGGTAAAATTCGGCGCCAAGTGCTTTATCTTCATAGCCGCTAATAAACGGCGTATCGCCGTTTAACCGGTCCCATGGGCCATAGTTTATGGCGGCAAAATGACGAACTTTTTCGTCGCTTATTGAAGAGAGAAAGGCATCTTTATCTTCGAAGAAAGCTTGCTTCCAAAATAAATCATCCATGATTTTCGATGCATCGATTAACAGAGAGAGCATTTCACGTTGATTATCGCTTAGGTGAGATAAATCACTCGTCAGATCTACACCGTGATAAATAGACAGGCGTGACTCATCAACTAACAATATTTGCTGGTTATCAGTATCAGGTGAGCTAGCTTGCGTTGTGTCGGCGCTCTTGCTGCAAGCTGAAAGTATGAATAGTCCAGCTACTGCGGCTGCAATAGGGGAGTAGCGTGAAAGTACTTTTTTCATATTAATATTACCGTTTGTTCTGTCGTTGGGTAGGTAGCACACTATAGCTATGCTTTTGATTTAATACAAAAGTATGAAAAAAAATTGCGTGAATTTGATAGTGCTCTGCCGCTTGTTGTCTATACTTTGATTAAGCCCTAGGTATTCGCGAAAATTTCGCTGTCACGTTTTCTATTTTTAGATGGTCGAAACCGAAGAGCTACTATAGTATGGTGTTAGAAACATCAAAGAAAAACAATAAACAGTTTGTATTTTCACGTGTCACATTTGGGTTTACACGAGTAGACGCAGGGAATGCAACGTTCAACAATTAATCTGTAACGCCGTGAATTGTCGCAGTCATTGATTAATCAGTAATGTAACTTATTGCCTTTTAAAGGCTATTTGGAACTTCCTAAGGGTAGAAATATGTCTACACAGAACGCGCTCTCAACCATTTTGGTTGAAAAAATTAATAATGATACGCTTGTACTTCCTACACTTCCCGCCATCGCGCTGAAAATTCGTAAAGCGGCTGATGATCCTGATATTAACCTTAATGCGATGGGTGATGTTATCGGTCAAGATCCATCACTTAGTGCAAGAATGATTAAGATCGCGAACAGCGCTTATATGGGGCGTAGTGTTAAAGTTAACTCCGTTAGTCAAGCGGTGACGCGCATTGGGCTGCGTCAGATAAAGAATATTTCCACGGCGCTAGCAATGGAACAGTTGTTTGTGTCTAAAAACGACGTAGTTGCGCGCTATCTACAAAAAGAGTGGGCAAGTACGGTGAATATTGTTGCTAGCTCAATGGCGGTACTGCAGCTTTATATTGCTCGAACTAAAAAGCGTGAAATGAGCATGGATACGATGACGTTAGCCGCGCTTGTGCACAACATTGGTGTACTTCCTATCTTAACAGAAGCAGAGCGTCATCCAGAGGTATTCGCAAACCCTTCATTTCTTGAGGTGGCAATTGACAAGTTAGCGGGCCGGATCGGCGCCAATATTATGGAGAAGTGGGGCTTCGGTGAAAGCTTTGTCAATGTTGCAAAAAATTGGAAAGACTTGAGCTACATTCCTGACGAGTTAGGTTATATCGACTTTGTTCGTGTTGGCGCTGCTGTATCAGGTGCTGCTGGTAGTCAAAAAGACGCGATTTTAAACCTAGCCATTCAGCGTGGTGTGGTAGAAGATATGGGTGAGCTTCACTCAGACGAGTTTGAAGAGCTAAGTAGCGCTGCCAAGCAAATCTTCCTCTAACGTAGGCTGTCTAGAGGAGGGAACTAAGCGCGTTATCCAATGTAGACGAGCATTAGTGGTCAATATGTGAAAGCCGATAGCGTTGAGTTATCGGCTTTTTTGTCTATCTCAGTTAACGTCGGTGTTCTGGCGTTTTCTGAATATAAAGAAGTAGTAAACCTAAACCTAACCCCCAGACCGCAGAGGTCATGGAAAATAAACTGAAACCTGACGCCGTACAAAGCATGGTAAGCATTGCAGGTGCTCTGTGATGTTCAACTTCCATAGCCCGCGCCACGGCGCTTTGGAGTGTGGCCAGCAATGCGAGTCCGGCAAGAAGGTGAATGATAATACTGGGCATACTGACAAATAACGCCACGACCACAGACGCTAACAGCCCCATAAATAAGTACGCCACGCCGGCTGCTATGGCAGCTCTGTAGCGTTGCGACTTTTCGCTATCAGCTTGCTCGCCCATACACAGCGCTGCGGTAATGGCTGCCAGGTTAAAAGTAAACCCACCGAAAGGCGCCAATAGTGCTTGCACAATGGCAATACCTGATAAAATTGGCTTGTGGTCGGGCGTGTATCCATGAGCGTGATGAATAGCAATGCCTGGTAAGTTTTGGGAAAGTGTAGTGATGAGAAAAAGAGGAAAGGCTAACCCAATAGCCGCACTGAAAGAGAAGCTAGGTGTAACCCAAATAGGCGCCGGTAATGTAAAATTCGATGCCATTTCTGGTGAAAACATCGATGCGTCGCCCGGTAACGATATAACGCCGTGTGAACTGCCCATAAACACACTAATACCCACCGACATAACCAGTAGTAACAGCATTAGATAGCGGGGAAATAAACGGCTCCCAACGAGGTAGGCCGCGATAAACAACGCGACTAAATACGGCGCTTCATTAACATCACTGAATATCGCTAAACATATAGGTAAGAGAATACCAGCCAAAAGTGCAGAAGAAATTGCAGGAGGAATTCGACTTATCTGTTTCAGCAGACTGCGGCTTTGCGCGGTGACAAGAGAAAGTAAAGCGCATATAACAAATGCACCAATGGCTTCACTTAATCGGTAGTCACCAATACTGGTTAATAGAAAAGCCGCGCCAGGTGTAGACCATGCGGTAACAACGGGCAGTTTGGAGAGCCATGAAAACAGAATGCAGGTAATGCCCATACCTAACCCAAGTGCGAGTAACCAGCTTACTACCATATCGTCACTGGCGCCGGCTTTGCGCGCTACATCAATGATGATAACAACAGAACTGCTATAACCTACCGTAACGGCGGTAAGCCCCGCGCTGATATGGCTTAACTTCCATTTACTCATGAAAATACCCGTGCTAGAACGTCGACCCTAAATGGATTGAGCGATAAAAACAGACTCACTATGTTTATCGAATTTTTTATCGTTAAAGTATGCTATCTTATCTAACTGTGCGCTATAGCGCACATAGTGTAACATAACACCTGTGCGTTATAGCGCACAAGTGCTTTGGTAGCATCTGCGAAAAATAAAAGGCTCTGATCAGATGACAAAAGCGAATACGCCGCCTTCTGCTATTTCGAAAAGTATTTCCCAGCACCTGCAATCGGTTCGCAAAGCGCGGGGGCTTTCCCTTGATAAAACAGCGCAGTTGACCGGGGTATCTAAAGCCATGCTAGGGCAAATAGAGAGGGGGGAGTCGAGTCCTACCATTGCAACGCTGTGGAAGATAGCCACAGGCCTTGAGTGTTCGTTTTCTTCTTTCTTATCTGATGACGACGTTGAACTTTCCTCTCAACATGCCGAGCATAAGTTCGCTAACGACATAAACGTAACCATTAAAACCTTATTTCCATTTAACGCTGCGACACAGTTTGAAATGTTCGAGCTTTGTTTAAAGAACTCTCATGAACAGCATTCTTCGGCTCACCAAATAGGGGTCACCGAACATATTCACGTTTTACAAGGAAAGTTAGGTGTGTTGCAAGGTGGTCAGTGGCAGGAATATAAGGCACAAGAGCAATGTATATTGCGAGCAGATCAGCCTCACGGTTATCGAGACGAGGAAGGGGAAACCCGTTTTATTGTGGTAATTCACTATCCACATTGAAACGACGTTATAGTGTTCGCCAATGCACCACACATTAATAAAAACGTGGTGTAGATAATACCGCCGAATGGCCTGATTACCCCGGTAATAATAATCAGGCGCTATGATAGCGATGGGGTATCGTTGACGTTACCCCACGACTATCCGAAAAGTTTTACAAACTGTCGTCGTTAAGATTAAGTGCGCCACGAAGAAAGTTCAGCAGCGTACAAATTTCCGCTGACATTAGCGCGAACTCTGCGTCAAGGCGGGCCTCAACCTGATCTTTAGGTACGTCGTCAGTCTCTTCTTTAATACGGTCTGTAAATTTAATGCGCTTAATGGCACCGTCTTCACAAATAATAGCGGTTAGCGTTTCTGCATATTCAAATGCGACTTTTTGAACCAGTTTACCTGCATCTAGATGAATACTGATTTCTTCACTGTCTAGCGGCTGATTCTTACAACGTATAACGCTGCCAGTGTCATCGGTTGATTTAAGTTCAGCTTCTTCAAGCAGGCCTACGCCTTCTGGCGTTGACTCAGTAACCCAGTGGGTAAGTTCGCTTTGAAGGCTTCTGCGCGTAAACGGCACCACGGGTAGTGAACCTATAGCCTTTCTTACCATTGCCAAAAAGGCCTCGGCTTTCCCATCTGAAGACGCATCAACCACTACCAAATTGTCGGCAAGTGATATAAAGCCGTGAGTATAGGTATTTTTTGTAAAGGCCTGAGGCAGCAAGCGGGTCTGAATTTCTTGCTTAAGATCGGCTTTGGCTTTTTTGCCAACTGGCGAGCCGGTTTCCATTTCGATCTTAGCTGTCATTTCGTCAAGTTCAGCATTTACTACAGCCGAAGGAAGAATTTTTTCTTGTTTCTTTAGTGTTATCCAAAAACGCTGTTGAACAACATGAAACATAGTGCCTTGCTTTCCAGCTTGAGAAAACGGGGAAGCAAACCCCATGGTTGCCAAATCTTGGCTGCCGCACGGTCTGAAAGCATGCTCGTTAAGGGCGCGCTCTAAATCGCCCTCGTCTAGCGATAGCGGCTGAGTAATTTGATAGGCTTTTACGTTTTTAAACCACATAATGTAAGCATTCTCTTGATAGAAATAGGGCGCAAGCGTACCAATGTAGACCGAGCTGTGCAATTGAATAAAAGACGCTTACAAGAATAAAAGCGCGTATGCTACGCGCTTATGGTGAGGCAAACATTACAGGGGTGTGATATTAGTTTTTAGGAAAACGAATGAAGTACTCTAAGCCTTTATCGATAGAGCTTTGTGCTTCTATCTGCCCATTCAGTGACTGTGTTACCAAGTTATACATGATGTGCGTGCCCAAACCACTGCCACCTTTGCCTCGTTTGGTGGTATAGAAAGCGTCAAAGAGTTTGCTCAACTCTTCTTCACTGAGTCCTTTACCGTCGTCGCTGTAATAAAGACTTACCGTATTATTTTCTTCTTTTACCTCTAGGGTAATGGAGCCCTTAGCCCGCCCTTCAAAGCCATGGGTAATGGAGTTCATAACCATATTCGTAACGATTTGGGCAATAGCGCCCGGCGCGCACGTAACCACCAGGTTTTGTGGACAAGAGACATTGATTTGGTATTCGGTATGTTTAAAGCTTGGTTTCAGCGATTGAATGATTTCGTTGATATAGTCATTTAAATTAATTTCTCGTTCAGTCTCGCTTGTCTGGTCTACCGCAACCTGCTTAAAGCTAGCAATGAGGTCAGAGGCACGCTCAAGATTATTCAGTAATAATAGCGCTGTTTGTTCTGCCTCATCGATAAAACTCGCCATATTTTTACTGGTGAGGCTTTTGTCTTCAAAGTCCGTTTTTAAATTATTAAGTCTCTCTTGAAGAAAACTAGCGGCGGTGACACTGACCCCAAGCGGCGTATTTACATCATGTGCAATACCAGCTACAAGACCACCAAGTGATGCCATGCGCTCAGACTCTAGCAGCTGCTCTTGTGCATGTTTTAGCGTATCCATTGAGCCAGCTAACTCCTTATTGCGTTGTCTTAGCTCAGCTTCAATGTATTGGCGGTTTTCGTTTTCTTGCCGAAGCTCTCGCTGATGAGCTATCAGCTCGTCCTTTTGTTGTTCGAGATCGAGCATTATTTGCGATAAAGACGCGGTCTTTTTCGCGACTTCTTGTTCCAAAATGAGGTTTTGGTCATCCAACTTTTTGTTCGCAAGGGTTAACTCATTTTGCGCTTCGTTTAATTTATTATTCGAAGCGATAAGGTCGTCAATGACGCCATTGTAGGACTCTTTAAGCTGAAGTAACTCATTGTCATCTTCTAGTTTTATGCTGAGTTTGCTCTCTTCAGGATGTTGGGGATCAAAGTTTTCCATCTGCTCAGTAATAGTTTGCAGAGGCTCTGAAAGCATGGTCCGAAACGCGGTCATGAATAGAAAAACTAGGAAGGTGGTCTTCACAATTGCGTTGCCGATAAGAAAGAAGACCCCAACTTCGATACGACTAAAAATCGTGTCGAAGCTTGAATACAGGGTTACGTCGCCTACGGTTGACTCTCGCCCTGAAAATTTGAACACCAAAGGAAAACTGAAACTAAAAACACCGCCAGAGTGGTCTTCAATAATTTCGCGGTCTACAGGGGCTGGTGAGCGCTTAGCACGAAGACCGTACTCGGCAATGTAATTGCCATTTTCGCCACGGACTTGAAGGCCTTCAACAATAGGCAGCGACATCAAACCTTCTGAGATGGCACGGACTTGATCATGATTTAGTTCCCACAAAGCACGAGTAAGGCTAGACGAAAACGTATTTTTCAACGTCTGCAGCTCGCTTTCCACATGGTTTTTGGTGCTGAGGTACTCTGTAAAAATCTGACCTACCGTAACAAGCAGCGTCAGTGAGAAATATACTGACAATACTCTGGTTAAGAGCTTCCTTGATAACCCTGTCTTGACCGCGGCCATTTATAAACATACCCCTGTTACATCAGATCTATGATTTACTACACCTTTGCGACTTAAATACTTGTTTGCTGATAAGGTGTTGGTAATTTTGACAATTCAAGAATATGCGTAAACGTGTGAATAAACAAGATTGAGTGATTAAACTTTGGACGGAACCTATTTATAAGTGTCTTAAGCTTGACACATTAATGTAATCGTTTTAATAAAACTGTCACAGACCACATTAATAATAGCGGCGATTAAAAATGAGCAGGAATATAACGATGTCTCGTACAGTGTTGGTGGTTGAGGACGAAGCGCCTATTCGCGAAATGTTAAAGTTTGTATTAGAACAATCAGGATTTAACATTATTGAAGCAGAAGACTTCGATGTCGCGCAAGAAAAAATTTGTGAGCCGTATCCAGACTTAATATTGTTAGACTGGATGCTGCCTGGTGGTAGCGGTGTGCAGTTGGCAAAAAGCTTGAAGCAGCACGAGTTCACACGTGATATTCCTGTCATTATGCTTACAGCGCGCGGAGAAGAAGAAGATAAAATTCGCGGTCTAGATGCGGGCGCTGATGACTATGTGACAAAGCCTTTCTCGCCAAAAGAGCTAGTTGCGCGGATCAAGGCAGTAATGCGCCGGGTTACACCAACCTCTAGCGAAGAGCCGATAGAATTTAATGGTCTTAAGCTAGAGCCGGTATCTCATCGCGTTATGGCGAATGAGGATCCGCTAGATATGGGCCCAACAGAATTTAAGCTCCTTCACTTTTTCATGACGCACCCAGAACGCGTATACAGTCGAGAGCTATTGCTTGATAATGTATGGGGAACCAACGTATATGTTGAAGACAGAACAGTCGATGTGCATATTCGACGTTTGCGTAAGGCCATATCTCGTCACGGTCACGATGCAATGATTCAAACAGTGCGCGGCGCAGGCTATCGTTTTTCTACTAAGCTATAAAGTGGCCAAAATAAGGGGAGAAACACGTAGTTGCTCCCTTTAGTTTTTTTCGCCCTAACTGATGTGCGCTTCTTTTTACTCTTAACAACGCGAGCTATCTCATGTATTACCCGTTCTCTTGGCTGAGAAGTACACTGCGCTTAATATTATTCCTTGTGATATTTGCGCTGGTCGGGTGGTATTTAGATGACATGTTATTTGCTGTTGCTATTGGCGCAACGCTTCTCCTGCTGTTTAATTATTGGCATCTTTATAAGCTGAATCGCTGGCTATGGCATAGCCGTAAGATGTCTCCTCCCACGGTTCGTGGCGTGTGGGAGCATATTTATGAAGGTATTTATTACCTTCAGCGTCGCAATAGGAACAAACGCAAAGAACTAGGCGAACTCGTAAAGCGCTTTCGGGAAGGTTCTGAAGCCTTACCTGACGCGGCGGTTGTAGTAGATGCAAAGGCGTGCATTATGTGGTGTAACCGCCTGGCACGCTTAGATTTAGGGCTGAAATGGCCTCAAGACTCAGGTCGCCGCATAGATAATTTGATCCGCCACCCTGAGTTTATTCAGTATTTCCATGCGGGCAACTACAAGTATCCCATTGAAGTGCCATCGCCCACCAATCCAAACAAAACCTTCGAATATCGCATCATGCCTTATGGTGACGAGCATCTTTTACTTATTGCCCGTGATATTACCCGTGTTTCCCAGCTCGAGGAAATGCGAAAAGATTTTGTGGCGAATGTATCTCATGAGCTTCGCACGCCGCTAACGGTTATTAACGGATATCTTGAAATTCTTCCTATTGATGAAGACTCTGATCCATTCATGCAAAAGGCGATGAAAGAAATGACATCGCAAACGCAACGTATGCAAAGTTTGATTGAAGACTTATTAGTATTGTCCCGCATTGAAGCAAGCTCAGAGCGAATCTATGAGAATGTTGTTAATGTCCCTGTCATGCTCGCGCAAGTTGAACGAGAAGCGCAATCACTGAACAAAGAGAAAAATCATACAATTACATTTCACGTGGATGAAGATCTTTACGTATTTGGTGTAGAAACTGAGCTTCGAAGTGCGTGTTCGAATCTTGTGTTTAACGCCGTACACTACACCCCCGCTGGCGGTGAAATTAACGTATATTGGCAGCGTGAGGTCAATGGTGCACAGTTTTCAGTGGTAGATAACGGCGATGGCATTGAACAAAATCATCTCAATCGCTTAACCGAACGCTTTTACCGCGTGGATAAAGCGAGATCAAGAAAAACCGGGGGGTCTGGTTTAGGCCTATCCATTGTAAAACACGTGCTCAGCCATCATAATTCACGCTTGGAAATTTCAAGTACGTTGGGAGAGGGAAGCACCTTCTCGTTTGTTCTGGACAACGAACTCATTACAGAAAAGCTTTAAATTGGAAATGTTACGTGTTTGAAAGGCGAGGAAAGATGATAAGGCGGTTCTATTTTATTTCAAACGTACTTTTACTCGTTGTACTATTTTTGTCTGCCAACGCGTTTGCAAGTTCTTCAAAAGATACGCCTACTCAAACAGCTTCTCATGCTTACGACGTTCCAACTTACGAGCGAGTTCCTGGCGTAGCGGGAAAGATATCGTCTGTAGGCTCCGATACGCTCGCTAATTTGATGACCTTTTGGTCACAGGAGTTCAAAACCTTCTATCCCCAAGTGGGCTTTCAGATCCAAGCATCAGGTTCATCGACAGCTCCACCTGCACTTATTGAAGGCACGGCAACAATAGGGCCTATGAGCCGGGAGTTAAAGCCCAGTGAAATCCGAGACTTCACGCGAATACACGGCTATCCCCCTACTGTTTTAAAAGTTGCGATGGATGCCATCGCTATCTTTGTAGACAGACGAAACCCACTTCCAGGTATGACGTTAGAGCAAGTAGATGCCGTGTTTTCGGAAACACAGTTTTGCGGGAGCGATAATGAAATAACAAATTGGTCGCAGCTTGGTGTTGATGACATCGCTTATCGTTCTCCAATCCGTCTTTATGGAAGAAACTCCGTTTCAGGAACTTATGGCTTATTTAAAGTGATGGCATTGTGCGATGGTGACTTTAAAAACACGGTGAATGAACAGCCAGGCTCGGCCTCTGTGGTATTGTCTGTGGCCAGTGGTACAGGTGCTATTGGCTACGCCGCCTACGGCTACAAAACAGCAGGCGTTCGTGCGTTGCCGCTAGGGGATACACTTGATAATTTAATACCTTTATCTATCGACACCGTTCGTAACGAGACCTATCCCTTTGCTCGTTTTCTTTATCTCGTGATTAATAAGAAGCCAAATGAACCATTACCTACATTAGAAAGAGAATTTCTTCGCTACATTTTGTCAAAGGAAGGGCAGCAGCAGGTATTAAGAGACGGGTACTTCCCTATAAGGGAAGATGTCCTTGTGCGTCAACGGCGTTTACTTACAGAGTAAGCAATTTGTCATAATTGCGTCATAAATTGCTTTTCTGCGTTCCCTAACTTTATTCTAGGTGATTGATTCTAGAGCCCGTTCACTCTAGGAAGCGCTTTTGATGAAATTACCCGCCGCGATTACACTAGTCATAAGTATAGGAAAAATAAAAAATAATTTTTGAGGCTCGATTTTTTTAGCCTCGCCCTCTTTCAGTTAGCAAAAATTTTAACTTTTTATATGAAACTTTTGTTACAGCGCCTTAATGTAACAAATGTGTCATTTACCTCAGTTAAAGTTTCCGCGTTTTCTAAATCCATAATTATACCGTACTTGGAGAAACACATGGAACTTAAGCAACTTTTCAAAGCTTCAGCGATTGCTACTGCGCTTGTGCTAGCTGGCTGTGGCGGCGACATCAATATCAGCGAAGGCGATATTGATAACAGCGTTACTAATACTACTAATAACAATGGCAGTGACACTGATGGCGGCAACACTGGCGGTGATACAGGTTCAACTGACACTGCTCCAGGTGAAGTAAGCTCTTTTCTAAGTGGCGAAGTTTCTGAAGCATTCGGCCAAACGGTTGAAGTACGTGTTCTTTCTGGTCGTTTGACTGCAGAAGATGCAGACGACCAAGGCGTAATTACGCTAACGAACGACAAAGTATGGGCGCTTGAAGGTCCAGTTTTCGTTGGTAATGACAAAGCTGACAGCGTAACGCTTGCTATTGAAGAAGGCACAGTCATCTTTGGTCGTACTGGTGCTGATTACCTTGTAGTTAGCCGTGACTCAAAAATTGAAGCAGAAGGTACAGCATCTTCTCCAATCATCATGACTTCATTCAACGATGTTGTTGGCGACGAAGTTGGTGCTGGTCAATGGGGTGGTGTTGTTATTCTTGGTAACGGTACATCAACTAAGTGTCCACAAGATGGTTCTGACTGCGCGCTTCAGGTTGAAGGTGCAGAAGAAGGTGCAGTATTTGGTGGTACAGACGATACAGACAGCTCTGGTATCCTTAAATACGTAGTAGTTAAGTACGCTGGTTTTGAAATTGCGCCAGACAACGAACTTAACGGTATCACTTTCGGTGGTGTTGGTTCAGGTACAGAAGTTGACTATGTACAAGTACACAGCAACGCAGATGACGGTGTAGAATTCTTCGGCGGTGCGGTAAACGCGAAACACCTAGTTTTAACGGCTAACCAAGATGACTCAGTAGACTGGGACAACGGTTATAAAGGTAAGCTTCAGTACGTTTATGTTCAGCACGCCGCTGACAACTCTGACGCGAACCGCGGTATTGAAGGTGACGGCGACGGTGGTGACGGCCTAGAATTCTCGAAGCCAATGATCGCTAACATGACAGTGATCGGTAACACTTTCGATACAGCTGACGCTGACTCTGAAGGTCTACTACTTCGCGACCAAACTGGCGCAAACCTAATGAACTTCCTTATCACTGGTCCAGAAGCAATGGGCGAGTGTTTAGAAATGGACACTGACGAAACGGTTCAAGCTAACCTTTCTGACGGTGACCTAACCATGACTTACTCAGCGATTGCTTGTTCTGAGCCATTCAATACGCCAGAGGGTGCAGTTGACCTAGAAGCATGGTTCACAGACCAAGAAGGTAACCAGCTAATCGCATTTGAAGACCGCGCAAACCTTGGTCTTAACCCAGACGGTACACTTACAGCAGAAAGTGCACTTCTTACTGCTGGTGGCGACGCGTCTACATTGCTTGATACTTTCTTTGAAGCAAACACATTTATCGGTGCTGTTGGTGAAACAGACTGGCGTCAAGGTTGGGCGTTTGGTTTCGGCGGTGGTAACATCGAATTAGCTCAAACTGCATCAGGTTGCCCATCAGGTACGACTTCAATCACGCCAGTAGACGGAACGACTACTACGTGTGAAGTGTCAGGTACTATCACTTCAGACCTAACGCTTACTGCAGGTAACTTCTACGCGCTTTCAGGTGCAGTATTCGTAGGTGGTGATAAAGAAAACAGCGCAACCCTTACTGTTGAGCCAGGTGTAACGGTTTACGGTGCCTCAGGTAACGACTACCTAGTAATTAGCCGAGATTCTGAAATCAACGCAAACGGTACGGCTGCTGACCCAATCACTTTCACTTCACGCGACCACGTTGTTGGCGGTCTTGAAGCAGGTGAAGCGGGCCAATGGGGTGGTATGATTGTTCTAGGTAACGGTGAATCGACTAAATGCCCACAAGATGGCACTTCGTGCTCACTACAAGTTGAAGGTGCGCAAGAAGGTGCAGTATTTGGCGGTACAGACAATACTGACAGTTCTGGTACACTTCGCTACGTTCGCGTAATGCACGGCGGTTTTGAGATTGCGCCAGACAACGAACTTAACGGTATCACATTTGGTGGCGTAGGTTCTGGTACTACTGTTGAGTACGTACAAGTTCATAAAAATGCCGATGACGGCGTTGAGTTCTTCGGCGGTGCAGTAAACGTTAAATATCTTACGCTAACTGGTATCCAAGATGACTCTGTTGACTGGGATAACGGTTACGTAGGTAAGCTACAGTTTGTTCTTGTTAAGCAGGCAGAAGATAATTCGGACGCTAACCGTGCTATAGAAGGTGACGGTGACGGCGGTGACGGCACAGCGTTCTCAAATCCTATGGTCGCTAACATGACGATTATTGGCAACGAGTTTGACACTGCTAATGCTGACTCGGAAGGTGTTCTACTGCGTGACCAAACCAATGCACAACTTTACAACTTTGTTGTAACTGGTCCAGCGGGTATGGGTGAGTGTTTTGAAGCCGACTTAAGCGATGGCGATACCACGCTACTTGCTAACATGGATGGTACCAACACGCCTCAGCTTACTTTTGAAACATCTGTACTAGCGTGTGCGGAAAATATCAAAGATTCTGGCGACTTCAGCCAAGAAGCTTGGTTCACTGCTCAAACAGGTAACAGCCTACTAGATAATACTGCAACGGTACTTAACGGTATCTACACAGTAGACGCAACAGAAGCGACTGACGTATCGACGCTAGACAGCTTCTTCTCTTCAGTAGACTTTATTGGCGCAGTTAAAGACGCTGATAACGACTGGACAGCGGGATGGACTGTTGGTCTTGAATAAGACCCAGTTCGCATAGCTAAAGACAAGCAAGTGCGTTGCAACAGTGACGCACTTGCTTTTAAGTTTGTAAGACACGAATTATTTTCGTGAATGTATTCCTTTCTAAAGAGGTTCATCATGAACAGACCTGCTAACAGGTTTCTTCTAAAACCCATCAGCTTAGCCGTTGCTGCGAGCATTGTGCTTCCAACGTCTATGGCTTTCGCTCAATCGAATGAAGAAGAAGTGATTGAGGAAGTTGTCGCGACCGGTACACGCCTTAAAGGCACGGCAACGGCAGTAATGGAAGAACGTAAAAATCAAGCCTTCGTAGCTGATATAATGGGTGCAGAGCAGATCGCTCGTACTGGTGACAGTGATGCTGCGGGCGCACTTCGCCGTGTAACTGGTCTAACACTTGTAGATGGTCGTTTCATCTATGTTCGTGGCCTTGGTGAGCGTTACTCATCAACACAATTAAACGGCGCAATCGTGCCAAGCCCAGATCCAACGCGTAACGTAATACCTCTCGACTTGTTCCCGTCGAGCATTATCGAAAGCCTTGCGGTTCAGAAATCGTATTCACCATCTATGCCCGCGGCTTTCGGTGGTGGTAACGTAAATATTCGATTGAAATCTATACCTACACAGCGTGTTTTCAACGTATCTGCTGCACTTGGTATTGATACAGAAAACTCAGGCGACGTATTAGATTATGCTGGTGGTGGTCGCGACTGGACCGGTGAAGATGATGGAACACGTGCAGCCTCCGCTGCTATTCAAGAGCGTTGGGATTCAAAGAACTTCTTGGATGATCTAGAGCCAGAAGAAGCATTAGAGTTATTCAAAGGCGTCAACAGGGAATACGGTCTTGAGAGAACGTCGGCTGACCCCGATATGCGTGTGAACGTCACTTATGGTGATAGCTACGACTACGATGATGATTGGCGTTTTGGCTTTCTAGTAACTTCGCGATATTCAGCGCAAACCCGTTCATCAGAAGAATACGAACTTCAAGACCCTGACTTAGTGGGTGATGACATTATTAATGTTCGCTTCTTTGATGATATCCAAGGTACTGAGCAAACGGTGACTTGGTCTTCTCTATTGACACTAGGTGTAGACTATAACCGTCAACATCGTATTGATTACAGCCTTATCGTATTAAACGATACGCGTGATGAAATTCGCGAGATGTTTGGTAACACAGAAAACTTGAACCAAGCAGAAGGCTTGCGTATTCGAGATATTGACGTTCAGTATGAAGAGCGCTCGCTGTATACCAATCAGATTAAAGGTCAGCATACAATCCCAGAGCTAAACTTCATGGGGATTGACTGGACGTACTCATTAGGCCGCTCTGTGCGCCATGCGCCAGGTAACTTCAATGCTCGTTTCGTCATGGAAGATGTGAATCAAGACGGTATCTTCGACGACGAGAACGAAATCTTTTTGTCAGATGCGCAAACTGCGGCTCGCTATACTTTCCAGGATCTTCACGATCGCTTGGAAAACTTTGGCTATAACGTGACTTATCCGATGTCATTGGGTAAGTGGGAAACAGAGTACAAGGTAGGTGCAAGCTTCGTCACAAAAACACGTAATGCTGAAAACCGTCGTTTCGACATCAATACGCTTGGTGTTGAAGACCGTTCAATTCTGGACGGTAACGACTTTAGCGAAATCTTCAGCGACAGCGTTTTAGACACCCTATCTTTGTCTAGCCGACCAATTATTCGTGATACGACTATTGCTGGTGATGACTACGTAGCAGGTCAAAAAATTGATGCGTACTACCTTGAAGCTGACTTCTTCTATGACAACAAATGGCGTTTCACTGGTGGCGTACGCTGGGAAGACTTCCGTCAGGTAGTGGCGCCGCTAGATCCGCGCACAAACCAGTTTGATTTGAGTGATGAAGCGGATCGTTCGCAGCTTGCGTTCCAAGAAGACGGTTTCTATCCAGCGCTTGCTGTGACTTACTTCTTAGAAGACGATATGCAGCTACGTGCAAGTATCGGTCAAACGGTAGTTCGCCCTGATCTTCGTGAGGTTTCTTCGGCGACTTACTTAGACCCGTTAACTAACTTCCCGATTGCGGGTACACCTGGTGTAAGCACAACAGATATCATTAATTATGATTTACGTTGGGAATGGTACCGAGAAGCGGGTAACAACGTGTCTGTAGGCCTATTCTATAAAGACATGGAGGCGCCAATTGAATCGGTACAGTCTCCAGCTCAGGATGGTCCACCGCTAATTCGTATTGCTAACGCTGAATCTGGCGAGGTGTACGGGGTTGAAGTTGAATTCCTACAGGACTTAGCCTTCATTGGCGACGGTATTTGGGACAACTTGTTTACCACTGGAAACATTACTGTGAGTGACTCTGAAATTGTATTAGACCGTCAGAATATCGTTGAGCAAACCGGTGTGTCTGCGGCAATTACAAATGTAGAGCGTCGTATGACAGGTCATTCTCAGTATGTGTTAAACATGCAATTAGGCTATGACTCAGACAACGGTGAACACTCTGCGTCACTTGTTTACAACGTATTCGGTGAGCGTATCCTGATCGCGGGTATCGATGGTTTCGATGATAACTTCGAACAACCATTCCATTCACTTGATATGGTTTACAAGTACTACCCAGACTTTAATAGCACTGTCACATTACGTGTTCAGAATATCCTAGGTGAAGATCGTGAAATTGAGTTCAACGATACGCTGCTTAGGTCAGAGACAAGGGGAACAGGTATTAGGTTGTCATTTAAATACGACTTCTAAACCTGAACTTATTGCCAAGGCCGCTATTCAGCGGCCTTTTTTATGCGATGAAGATGACACTTTTGGTCTATTTATGACAGTTCCGTAATAAAACTGTCACAGAAAACTCCTATCCTACGCGCAGAAATTTATAGTCGGATACAACCGATTTCTTTTAACTTTAAAGGTTTGAATGTATGAAGCTTATCAATGCCTTGCTTGTAGCAGGTGCGCTAGCAGCGACACCCGTGCTTGCACAAGACGATGAAGTCTTAAAACCCGTTGTCGATGAGGCAGCGAAAATAAACGAGTCAGCGGCGAAATCGCAAGAAAAGATTAACGGTATTACCGATCAAATCGACAGCAAACTTCAACAGTTCAAAACATTGATGAAAGAAATCGAAGGCCTTGAGGTTTATAACACTCAGCTTCGTAAGCAAATCAATAACCAAGAACAAGAAATGGCAGACTTAAACGCTGCTATCGATGAAGTATCTGTTGTTGAGCGTCAAATCACACCACTTATGATGCGTATGATTGACGGCCTAGAGCAGTTTGTTGCGCTAGACGTACCTTTCCTTCCTGAAGAGCGCGCAAATCGCGTAGCTGACCTTCGCGCTATGATGGATCGTGCCGACGTTGCTGCGTCTGAAAAATTCCGTCGCGTAATGGAAGCGTATCAGGTAGAGATGGACTACGGCCGCACTATGGAAGCGTACAGCGGTATTCACACAATTAACGGTCAAGAGCGTGACGTTGAGTTCCTACGCCTTGGTCGTACAGCGCTAATTTATCAAACACGTGATGCAAGCATGCAGGGTGTTTGGAACAAGCAAACTCGTCAGTGGGAAGAGCTTGATAGCAGCTACCGTACACAAATTACAAAAGGTCTGCGCATGGCGAAGAAGCAACTTGCACCAGACTTGCTAATGCTGCCAGTGGCAATTACAGACTAAGAGGTTGATGAGAATGTTTAACACAGTAAAACGTATCGCTGTTGGTCTAGCAGCCCTTAGCATCAGCGTTGGTGCTTTCGCACAAAGCGACCGTGCCATGGACTTAGACGCACTTCTTAAGCAACTAGAAGAAGGTCAGTTCGCACAGTCTCAGCAAAACAAACAGCGCGAGCGCGATTTCCAAGCGCAACGTGCAGAGCAAGATCGCATTCTTCGCGAAACCCGTGAAAAGCGCGACCAAATGCTTGCACAATCAGAGCAGCTTGAAACTCAGTTCGAAGAAAACGAATTCAAACTGGCTGACTTAAACGGTGCACTAGACACGCGTCTTGGTTCACTAAAAGAGCTATTCGGTGTACTTCAGCAAATCGCTGGTGACACCAAAAATAAATTCTATAACTCAGTTATTTCTGCGCAAATTCAAGGCCGTTCAGAGTTCCTTGACCAAATGGCACAAGATATGGGTTCAAGCTCAAAACTTGCTTCAATTGAAGAAATTGAGCGCGTGTGGTTTGAAATGCAGCGTGAAATGACTGAATCAGGCAAGGTGACTACCTTTACCACTGACGTTGTTGAAGCTGGCGGCGAGAAAGTTAATAAGTCGGTAGTACGCGTTGGTCCATTTGCGCTAGTTGCTGACGGCAAATACTTAGACTACAACGGCGTAACAGGCACAGTGTCTGAACTAGTACGTCAACCTGCTGACCGTTACAACGACTCTGCTGCAAAACTACAAGCATCAAATGGTGAGCTAGTTCAATTTGGTATCGACCCGACAGGTGGTTCAATCCTTGGTCTTCTAGTTCAAGCGCCAAATCTTAAAGAGCGCGTAGAGCAGGGCGGTGTTGTAGGTTATATCATTCTTATCGTTGGTGCGTTTGGTTTACTACTTGCTCTAGAGCGTCTTGTAACGCTTACGCTGACACGCATGAAAGTAAACAAGCAGCTTAAGAGCAAAGAAGTTAACACTAACAACCCGCTTGGCCGTGTACTTAAAGTACGTGACGAGCATCCAAACGCTGATGTTGAAGCGCTTGAGCTTCACCTTACAGAGGCGATTTTGGGTGAAGTACCAAAGTTAGGTCGTAACTTAACTATCATTAAGATTATCTCAGTAGTTGCGCCGCTAATGGGTCTACTAGGTACGGTAACGGGTATGATTAACACCTTCCAGGCAATTACCTTGTTTGGTACAGGTGACCCGAAACTAATGGCAGGCGGTATTTCAACTGCACTTGTAACAACAGTACTAGGTCTTGTTGTAGCGATCCCAATGACATTGCTTTATGCAATGCTTAACACACGTTCTAAGAACATTGTGTACATACTACAAGAACAGGCGTCTGGCGTAATTGCAGAGCGCGCTGAGCGAGGCTAATCATGATCGAGTTTCTAGAAGCAATTCGCGATTTCACAGAAACAGGTGGCCAGGTTCTCCTGGTCATCGGTCTGCTGATATTCGTTATGTGGCTTTTGATCCTCGAGCGTGCGATGTATCTGATGGTTTGGCACAAGCAAGCCAAGAAAGAAGCGATAGCAATGTGGACAGCACGTGCCGATCGCTCTTCTTGGTTCGCCGAGCAAGTTCGTCAGAAAACAATTTCACAGTTAACCATGCGCCTAAACGGCAGCATCCCAATTATTCAGTCTCTGGTAGCGCTTTGCCCGCTGCTAGGCTTGATGGGAACGGTTACCGGTATGATTGAAGTGTTCGATGTGATGGCGATTGCGGGCTCAGGTAATGCTCGTTCAATGGCATCAGGTGTATCGAAAGCCACTATCCCCACAATGGCGGGCATGGTTGGCGCACTTTCAGGCGTATTCGCCGCTACCTGGTTAACACGTATGGTGAAATCAGAACGCACGCATCTTGAGGATGCATTGATTATTCAACGTTAATGCTAGCTAAGCATTAAGGTAAGGTATTTATTATGAAGCAGCACTTTCAAAACTTAGTCGATGAAGAAGAAGCAGCCATCGACATGACGCCCATGCTGGACGTTGTATTTATCATGTTGATCTTCTTTATCGTGACTGCGTCATTTGTGAAAGAAGCCGGTATTGATGTTAACCGTCCTGAAGCAGCCACAGCTGTGAAAAAGGATCGCGCCAACATTCTTATCGCTATTTCAGATAAAGGCGAAATTTGGATAAACAAGCGTCGTATTGATGTCCGCGCCGTGCAGGCGAATATTGAGCGCCTACACGCTGAAAACCCACAGGGTACTGTTGTTATTCAGGCTGACAAAAAGGCCACAACAGAAACCTTGATTAAGGTTATGGACGCGTCACGAGCCGCTGGCGTTTACGATGTTTCGATTGCAGCCCAAGAGCAATAAATCATGCCACGATATTTAATCGCATTTGTTATCTCCCTTGCGATCACGTTAGGCCTGTTCTTCTTGATGCAATCGCTTATCAAGATGGGTGGCAGCGCGCTAACTGAGCCGCCCAAGGGAAGCGTGCTTGACTTTGTAAGGGTCAAGCAGGACGAGCAGGTTGAGAAAAAAGATCGTAAGCCAAAGAAGCCACCTAAGCCAAAAGAGCCCCCTCCGCCAATGGAGCAACCTCAAATGGACTCGCCTTCTCCTGATGCAGAAGGTACGTCGATGGATTTCGGGGCTGAAGTGGGAGACGACATCTCTTTAGATGGGGGCTTGGCCCTTGAGTCAGGTGACGGTGAATACCTCCCGATCGTTAAAGTTGCGCCGGTATATCCACGACGCGCACTTCAACGGGGCATTGAAGGCTTTGTTATTGTTGAATTTACGGTAACTAAGCAAGGTGCGGTGCGCGACCCAATTGTTGTAGAAGCAAACCCAGAAGGTATATTTGAACAAGCGGCTATCGATGCTGCCATGAAGTTCAAATATAAACCTCGCGTGGTTAATGGCGAAGCAACAGAAGTGTCTGGTGTGCAAAACCGTATTACGTTCCAAATTGACGGGTAACAGAACATGATGAGAAAACAGACGAATACATTGCTTAGTGCACTGGCGTTTGCATTTGCATCGGCCACAGTATCTTTACCTACTATATTGGTTGCGAGTGACGCTGTTGCGCAAGAGCAAAAAGCGAGCGAAAAGAAAACTCGTCGTGTGCCTACGCTTCGCGGTAAAGTCTACGAGCAGCTAGCCCGTGCCCAAACGGCAGCTGATGAAGCGGGCAATGTAGAAGAAGCTATTTCCATTTTGAAAGAAGTGGAAGATAAGTCTCATTCTATGAATGCCTACGAAAAAGCGATGATGTACAACTTTTTCGGCTTCATTTATTACAACAACGAAGACTATGCGAAAGCGTTGGAATCGTTTGCTAAAGTCGTAGAGCAGCAGCCTATTCCTGAAAAGTTCGAAATGACGACACTTTTCAGCTTAGCGCAGCTTAATCTTATGCAGGGTAATTACGACGACACCATCACTTATTTGGAACGTTGGGAAAGCCTAAATACTGGCCCGGTTCCGGTTAAAAATAAAGTGATAAAAGCCCAAGCGTACTATCAAAATAAGAAGTACGACGAAGCGGCAATGTGGATTTCGGAAGCCGTAGCTGATCACGAAGCGGAAGGTATGATCCCTGATGAAGGCTGGTTAATACTCCAGCGTGCTATTTTCTATGAACTCAAGCAGCCTCAAAAGGTTAAAGACGTTCTAGTTAAAATGGTGAAGCTGTTTGACGAGCCTAAGTATTGGATCCAGTTAGCCGGCATGTACGGTGAGCTAGGTGAAGAGCGTAAGCAGTTGGCTATTATGGAAACCGCTTATCAGCGTGGGTTTGTTAATACATCCGCTGATGTGTTCAATATGGCACAGCTTTATTATTATCACCGTGTACCGTATAAAGGTGCTAAGTTGATGGAACAGGCGATGAACGACGGTGTGCTAGAGAAAAACTTGCGCAACCTTAAGTTCTTAGGCCAAAGCTGGTCGCTTGCCAAAGAGCAAGACAAAGCCATTCCCGTTATGATGCAAGCCGCTGAGCTTTCTGACGATGGTGAATTAGATGCGCAACTTGCTCAAATTCTTCTTAATGAAGAGCGTTTTGACGATGCCATCTCTGCGGCAGACCGTGCGGTTGAAAAAGGTGATTTGAGAAACCCGGGTTTGGTTTACTTGATCAAAGGGATGGCACTTTACAACAAGAAGCAATATGCCCTTGCGCTCAATCAGCTAGCTGAAGCAGAAAAGCATCAGAAAAGCCGTGCGATGGCACAGCAGTGGAAGCAATTTGTACAAGGCGAAAAACGTCAGGCTGACGCTATTGCCGCTGAGCTAGGCGCTAGTTAGTAACAGCTAAGTTTGAAGCTTAAAAATTCAAAGGGTCGAGTAATCGGCCCTTTTTTATGCGCATAAGTTTTTAATTTGATATTTGATAGGTTTACTCTTACTGCGCCTTTATTACAAATATGCGGATGTTTGTGCGATGAGAACTTGTGACGATAACTCGTAATTATCTATGCGTACTGGTATTAAAGGTTTTTAGGGAGTAAATCACTCACTGATACAACTTTTCCTTCCGCTTCCAATTCGTTCCAATAGTGCTTGGTCTCGATAATTTCGTCTTTTATTGATAAAAAGCAGTCGACTAATCTAGGGTCAAAATGCTTCCCCGAACCTTGAAGTAAATAGTCGAATGCTTCCTCATCATTCCATGCTTTTTTGTAAGGGCGCTTCATTGTAAGGGCATCAAAAACATCTGCAATGGCTACAATACGGGCGCTTTCTGGGATGTTCTCTCCTGCCAATCCTTGCGGATAGCCAGCACCATTCCATTTTTCGTGGTGACATAGGGCAATCTCAGCAGCAAGATTAAATAGTGGAGTATCACAACGGGAGAGAATTTTATGCCCTATTTGCGCATGAGATTGCATAACTTCCATTTCACTGTTAGTAAGCCTGCGCGGCGCTTTTAAAATTGAGTCAGGTATTCCTATTTTTCCTGTATCGTGCATGGGGGCGGCTTGCGCGAGTAGGCATGCATCATCATAAGACCAGCCCGAGGCCATGGCTAAGCATTTGCTGTAAGCGGCCATTCGCCAAATATGATGCCCTGTGTCCGTATCATTGTAATGGCCTGCAGCCGCTAGCATAGTAATAGCACTTTGCTGACTTCTGCTAAGTTCTTCAGTGCGTTCAGCCACTAAGTTTTCGGTGGTGCGCATTTGATGTGCGAGACTGAGATGGGTTTTTACTCGCATCAGCGCTATGCTAGGCGAGACCGGTTTCGTAATGTAATCTACTGCACCAAGCTTAAACCCTTTTTCTTCACTTTCTCCTTGAGTTAGTGCTGTCACGAAAATCACAGGAATCTGGCTAAGCACTGCATCTGATTTAAGTCGCTCGCATACCTCAAACCCATCCATATCCGGCATCATGATATCGAGTAAGATAAGGTCAGGCGTATGTTGCTTGGCAATTTTAAGTGCTATAGGCCCTGAGGGGGCGACCTTAACATTGTAAAAAGGGCTGAGTATGCCCAGTAATATATCAATATTCGCTGGCTCGTCGTCAACGACAAGAATATTAAATACGTGTTCGGCGTCGTTAGGTACTTTCATGGATAACGTCATTAATAAGAGTTTCTATAACAGTTAAAGCGCTTTCAAAATCATAAACAGAAGTCAGTTGCTTTAAATGAGCGATGGTGTGAGCGTGGCTTGATTCACTAAATTGTGCGGCGAGCAAAGATATATGCTCTAACGCTTTTGCATCATAGGTTTCAAGCGCGTCTTTTGTTTGTTTTAAAGAAGCCAGTAAAGCGCCGTTGTCAACATCAGGATCAACATTGGTGTTTTCAATTTCATCATTTTTATCAATGGTATGAGCGATCAGTCGCAGTGTGGCATCCAATGCATAAGACAAGTCAGAAACATGTTTTGCGATAGCGGTATCAGGCCGTTGTAACGACTCAAGTAAAACCTCAAGGCAGCGTTCTAGCGTAGTAGCCCCTATTTTACGCGCATCAACGAGTAGCGCGTTTAGCAGGTCGCTTGTATGTGAAGGCGACTGTATGATGTTAAGTAAGTCTGTCATTACGCTGCGTTGACTGTATGCGGTGTAGAACGCCAACAGCGATATGGTAAATTCGTCAGCACGTTCGGGCGCATCAATGTCGATGTAACCTGCGTGAATGTGAGAGTCGATAGTGTGGACTATTTCATCGGCCGTTGCTGGCTTTACTAAGTGATAGCACATACCTGCCGTTAATGCTTTTTCTGAAGCTTCATTAGTCTCATCTGCACTAAGCGCGATTATAGGAGTTAGCCATCCCTCTCTGTTTACGAGCTTGTCTGCAACATCATAGCCTGAAATTCCAGGTAAGTGGCAATCCAGCAAAATTGCGTCAAAGGTGTTCGATTCGCAAAGGGTCAGTGCGTGCTCTCCCGTGGCAGCTGTCACAACCGTCATACCTAAATCCACTAAGATTTGCTGGCTTATTTCAAGACTTATTAGGTCGTCATCTACCACCAAGATACGCTTATTAGACAACCGTTTGATCCGCCATTTTTTACTTTCGAGCCTCTCTTTCGCGGCTTCAGTAAATGGCAATTCAAGTGGAGACAGTGCCGAGATTAATTCTCTGTCAGAGAACGGTAATTCCACAAATCTGAATTCATTGTAACGCTTTTTTCCTAAGCGTTTTTGTACGTCTGCTCTACTGAGTGGGCTTACTATTATATTGCAGCGTAACTGAACATCGTCGTTATTATTCAACCGGTCTAAAAAAACTTTCCAGCTCGCCTCGTTATCACTCAAAAATGCGATGGTTTGTTGCCCGGTTGAAGCAATGCGTGCTTTGTGTTCATCAACAATTTCGCAATTGATGCTAAGCCTCTTCAGCGTTTGCGCGAGAATTTGACATCCTTGCGCTACGCTGTCGTGGGTTTGAATACAAAGTACATCGGAAGGCAAAGATACCGGTAGGAATGGTTTTATAACGGGGCCTTCATCGACACAAACTGGGAGTGAAAAGGCGAAACAGCTACCTTCGTGAATCTTACTTTTAAGAGTAAGCTCCCCGCCCATCAGTTCTACAAGACGTTTGCAAATGGCTAAACCCAGCCCGGTACCACCAAACTTCCTAGAGATGGAGGCATCTGCTTGTACAAACGCATTAAAGAGTTTGGACTTCCCTGCGTCGCTAATA
Source organism: Alteromonas gracilis (assembly GCF_002993325.1). Classification (GTDB taxonomy): domain Bacteria; phylum Pseudomonadota; class Gammaproteobacteria; order Enterobacterales; family Alteromonadaceae; genus Alteromonas; species Alteromonas gracilis. Next base: position 177,036 of record NZ_PVNO01000024.1, on the reverse strand, counting down.
CCCATACCGGTATCGCTTACACTGAAAAAGAGTTTGTCTTCTCGCTTGTTTACTTTAAGCACTACATAACCATTGTCTGTGAACTTGATTGCATTGCTTAAAAGATTGAGTAGAACCTGATAGATTTTTTCGCTGTCACCACGGCAAGGCGAATTCGTGTTGTAGCGTATATCAAAAAGTAGCTGTAAACCTTTCTGCTGCGCCTTGACTTGAAAAACTTGTGCAAGCTTCTCAATGGTTTTAGTTAGGGTGAAAGGTTCGTTTAATATATCCACCTTATCAGCTTCAACTTTAGAAAAATCTAAAATACTATTCATTAGTTCTAGCAAGGCATTAGAGCTGCGTTGGACTTTTTCAAGGTATTGCTGGCGTTGGTCTTCGTCCTGCGTTTCCAAGGCTAGGTGAGTAAGCCCAATAATAGCATTCATAGGCGTTCTAATTTCGTGACTCATGGTGGCGAGAAAGTCACTTTTCGCCTTATTCGCGCCTTGAGCGGTGTCGTAAGCTTTCTGTAATTTATGCTCGATAGCTTTTCGACTGCTTATGTCGCTAAAGACTCCCACATGTCCATCCGGCCTGCCGTCTTCGTCAAGCAATGGAACGGCAACGATAGAGATAGGAAACAAACGTCCCCGTTTATCCGTAAAGTAATCTTCGTAAGAAGCGTAAGATTTGCCCGCTCTTATGGACAAATTGACTGGACATTCTTCTCTAGGTAGAAGTGTACCATCCCCTTTTTGATAATGAACGGTATCGTGAAACCGTCGGTCTTCAAGCTCCTCGACAGTCCAGCCTAAAAGACGAGAAGCCGCAGGGTTGAGAAACTGAGCTTTTCCTTCGCCATTTACCGCATATACCCCTTCACCAATACTATTGGTAATACTTTGGTGAAAGGCGCGATCCTCTCTTAGTTTGCGGGCAAGGCGCATCTGTTCCGACATGTCTGTGCAGATAACGACAAGACGATTGACTCGCTTGTTGTATTCCACAATCGGAACAACCGTGGCAAATACCGTCCATGGCTCATTCGTCTTAGTAAAACTGTGCAGTTCTCCTTGCCAAATTTCACCTTTAATCAGCGTTGCTAATATTCTAGTTTGCTCTGCAATGGGAATATTTTGAACCCGAAATATATTGGTACTCTTTCCAATTAATTCGTCGCGAGAGTATCCAGAAAGCTGGCAGCATTTATCATTCGCCGACAGCAAAATGCCATTGAGATCTATAGTTGCCACGATACCGTGTTTATCCATGGCTTTGCGCTGGAGCAACAGCTCATTATTCGCGTTTTTCTGTTCGTTGATCAGTTCATAGGTCAGCGCACTGAGATCGGAAAGATTGGTAAAGTTCTCATCTATGAGCGGCTTGTTTCGCTCTTCAAGCAACTGATTTACTGCACGCCTAAGAGTTTCAATGACGGCTTTCTGTTCGCCGTATTCTTGGCGAACTTTTTTGTTTACCGTCATCAGTTCCTCTGAACTGATGCGCAAACTTCTATCTCTTAGCGTTATATCTCTTTCAAAGAAAGCGTAAGACTCATCGACTCGTGAAATAAGCGATGCTAGCCCTTGTTTGAAATCAGCCGTTCCCTCAATTTGATCGTCATCGCTTTTAGATTTGAGGTCATCGAGCCAGCGCTCGAGTGTCACTGTATCGTCGAGGTTGAATGCTCGACGCAACTGGCGCTCTAATAGTGGGGTCAAGTTGCTTCCCTTAATAACATAATAGTCAACGTCTGGTTGTGTAACTCACACTGGGCCTTATTAAGTAAGGGGCTAATTTCACCATAGGAGTAAAAGCCAGCAATACATACTTGACCGGTAAGTTGACGGTCTATTTCCTCAATTTCTTCTTCAACCCGGTCACCCATAACGAGTTTGCGTCCAACACAGCTAGTAACAAGGGCAAGACAATCAGCATGATAGTTTGGGGGGGAATGGGTAATCCCGTTTATAGCTCTATGAGCGCCGTCTATAAGATCATCCGTCGACGCGTGCATTAAACGTAAGTAGTGACTTTGTTGAACTTCGCCTGCCAAGATTAAGCTTTTCGATGATTCATCTATGCCGAGTATCGTTCTAATGACCTGTGTAGGTTGGCCTTCCTCGTTTAAAACTTCGAAGGGAAACAAGAGTCCACTTGCAGGAAGGTCGTTTGCGTATTCGCCCAAGTACTCTTTATAGATATCAAGCGCAGGTCTACCGTCTAATTCAAAGAGCTGATTCGCAGTAGCTGATGTTACTGCTCTTGCCGGGCCAAACGAACGCCAGCCGCCATGAGCACTATAATCAAATGACAAACTCTCACCATAAAAAGCGATAGCGGCAACGCTTCTGCTGTCGACGCCTTCAGGGTGCAACACATAAGTTTGTTCAAACGCGCCATAGTCTCCGGCTAGTCCTCCGCTTATTCCTATATTTTCGGGTAACTTGGTTGTCAAACCTTCCAACAAGGCTGAGCCATTTACATCAACACCGGGCGCGAGGAGGTACACACCTCTTAGCCCTTCATTGTCTATATCATCTGCCAATGACTGCCCGGTACTAAACGAGCTATTCATGTCTTGTAATCGTGTATGGTAGATTTTGACTTGGGCAATGCTTCTGAAACGTACTGCGACAAGAGTGATACCATTTTCAAAAACTCTGTTGCCAGAAATTTCACCAGCAGTACTACACCCAATGCAATTGTGACAGATTTCAGTCAGCGTATTATGAAATGAGGGAATAAGAAAAAATGTCGGCGAAGCGAAGGCGATAACAAACGATGGTGAAAACGCTCTCAACGCCTCACTCTCAGACTGTAGCTCTTCTAAGCTGGTAAAAAACAGCGTCTTTGAAAGCATTGATATGGATAATGGATTAGTAATTGGTACTTTATAGTATCAACTGAGCTAATTTACAATTTTTGGACGTTATTCTTTCGTAGTAATAAACTGATTTTTAGAGAAAAACAGCCGTTTAAGAAAATACTAAAACGGCTGTTTTTTTTATCATGCGGAGCGAAGTTCTCTACGCAAAATTTTACCAACGGTAGATTTAGGTAGCTCTTCAAGAATAGTAATAGATTTTGGGATCTTATAATTAGTTAATTGCTTTCTGCAGTGTTCGATAACGTCGTCGGTAGATACGTCGGCCGATACAGTAATGAAGGCACAAACTTTTTCACCCGTTTTGTCATCAGGTTTGCCCACGACGGCTGCTTCCATTACGCTAGGGTGCGTGGTTAAAACGTCTTCAATTTCATTGGGGTAAACGTTAAAGCCAGAAACTATAATCATGTCTTTTAAGCGGTCTACGATTTTTATAGCGCCTGACTCGGTGCGTATACCAATGTCCCCGGTTTTAAAGAAACCGTCTTCGGTCATAACTTTAGCGGTCTCGTCATCCCGGTTCCAATAACCCATCATAACTTGGGGGCCGCGCACTGCTATCTGCCCAGACTCGCCCTCGGCCACAGGTTTATCTGAACTGTCTAATAGTGCCACTTCGGTATCTTCTAATTCATGACCTACCGTGCCAATTTCTTCTTTTCCGGGGATGTTGAATGAAACCACGGGCGCCGTTTCAGAAAGACCATAACCTTCGGTAATGGTGTTGCCGGTAACATCTCGCCATATGGAAACGGCTGCCTGAGTAAGGGTGGTGCCCCCTGACATAGTGAGGTGAAGCTTAGAGAAATCTAATTTCGAGAACTCAGGATGGCGTCCTAAGCCCACAAATAAGGTATTAATACCCATGAAAGCAGAAATTTTGTGTGGCTTGAGTGTTTGAATAAAGCCGTCAATATCTCGTGGATTTGGAATAAGGATGATTTGCGTACCCTTAGCAAATAGCGCCATCATACCTACCGTGAATGCATAAATGTGATAAAGAGGTAGCGGGCATACAAGCACCTCTTCACCGTCTTTAAAGCCTTCTCCGATGCGCTCTAGCATCTGAATGCAGTTAGCTAGCACGTTCTTGTTACTTAAAGCCGCTCCCTTAGATACACCTGTGGTTCCCCCTGTATATTGCAACATAGCAAGCTCATCTAGATTTATCGAAGGGCGTTCGAATTGAGGTAACTCACTTCCTATTTCGATTGCTTTACTCAGTGATACCGTACCGTCAAGCGCGGGCGCTGTATTAGGGTCTAAAAGTTCAGTAGCAGACGTAGTGATAACAGTACTGATGTCTGTTTCAGTTTGTATGCTGGTGAACTTTGGAAGTAAATCGCCAAGAATGACCAAGGCTTTTGCACCACTGTCAGTAAACTGATGTTTCATTTCCCTTTCTGTATAAAGTGGGTTGGTGTTGACTACCACTAAACCCGCTCGTAATGCTGCGTATACGGCAATGGGATTCTGAATTAAGTTAGGAAGTTGAATGGCTACTTTAGTGCCCGGGGCAAGTTTAGCTTCGTGAACAAAATATCGCGCTAGTGCAGACGATTTGCTATCTATTTCAGCAAACGTGAGGGTTTGTCCAAGTGCCGTGTAAGCGGGCCTATCGGCAAACTGGTGCATTACATGTTCAATGTAGTCGGCTAGACAGGTCACGTTATCAGGATAAGTTATCATAATGCTTGTTCCTAGTAGGGCATGGTAATTAGGCATTCGTTATACAGTACCAAACTTAACCTTTTATTTACATCTGTGTTAATTTATTCGGCACTATCAATATTATTTATGTTTTTGCTTTAAATTTATTACCTAAGTAGGCAAAGACACACCCAGCAATAACCCCTGCTAAACACTGCGCTAGTAAACCAGCTAAAGAACGAGCGCCAGCGATAAGCGTAACGTTAAGAATAGGCTGCATTGCCATGAGCATTATTCCAAAGGAAACCGCTCCAGCTAATGAAAACAATGCTAAGCGGGTAGGTAATGGCGCACTTTCAGTTCGCTTACTATAAATACGATTGATAAGGTACTGGGTAATGAAAAAGGCAAGGGCGAGTGTCACCACAATAATTAAGCCATAGGTTGGAAGGAGCCCTAGTAAATCTTGCCTTATCATGAAGAGCCAGTCGCTAAACCCAATAGAAACGTCAATCTTTGTAAGCTCCGTCAATACCGCCGTGGTGTGAAGGATACTCGCTAATACAAAGCCCGCGGCCCATGCGGGTATGAAAACAAAAAATGTATGTCGTAAGAATTTTTTCATTGTTTTAGCCAAAAAGCTTCCGGTCGTTGTTATAGGTAAAATGTAGGTTTGACCTATCAAGCTGTTATTTTTTATCGAAAGTGCACGACATAACATAGTACGTTTATCCACATACAACAATCAGTTGATTTATTCGTCAACGCCACGGGTTATTAAAGCGCAGCTCGCCAGCCTAACCGGTATTTATTTTTTTAAATGTGCTGACCATCCGACACATTGAGTCTTTGCAAAAAGCTTTTTAGCCCAACACTATATCGACGAAACGGAAAGGTTAGAGGGATAGTGGGTTTAAAATTTAACCGATCTGTTCTTCACAGGTGTCCGTAAAGATTAACGAATATTTATGGAAATATATTAGCTGGGAGAAAAGTTAACTTTTGTCTCCTGTTAAAATTAGAGGCAAGTTCATTTTCCCAGCTATGACCTAGAAGGCACTAGCATGTCAGATGAACAACACACTACCCCAATACTACTGCTCGCGTTAACGCCAGTTGTACTTACATTGATGATATTAGGCACGCAGATATTTTACTTTGGCGTGTTCGAACCCCACATTCCACTTGCTATTGGCGTGGCGCTCACAAGCCTTGTCGGTATTTATCTTGGCCTCACATGGTTAGATATTCGCGCAGGAATATTTAAAGTCATATTGGTAGCGCTACCGTCCGTAAGCGTTCTTATTGTTGTAGGAATGATTATCGGTATATGGATTGCCAGCGGGACTGTGCCTACTATTATCTATTACGGCCTTAAAACCTTGTCTCCTCAAATTTTCCTTGCGGCTGGCATGGTTATTTGTGCGGTTGTATCAGTATCGCTAGGTACAAGCTGGGGAAGTGTGGGGACAGTCGGGCTCGCACTAATGGGAATTGGTGAAGGTTTTGATATACCCATGTACTGGACTGCCGGTGCTGTGGTGTCGGGGGCATTCTTCGGAGACAAGGTTTCCCCTTTATCTGATACGACAAATCTTGCGCCTGCTGTTACCGGAACTGACGTTTTTTCACATATCAAGAATATGATGGCCACTACCATCCCAGCGATGTTGATTGCGTTTCTAATCTATCTCGGCGTCGGTTACTTCGTTATCGATTCACAAAGTGTCTCTTTTGTGAAAATTGAGGCGATCACTACATCCTTAGCGTCTAATTTTACTATTTCCGGTTGGGCACTGGTGCCGGCTCTTGTTGTTATGGTATTAGCATTAAAGAAATTCTCCCCACTTCCTTCTTTATTTGCAGGTGTTGTTGTGGGCGGCGCTTTTGCGATGGTGATGCAAGGGCAAAGCCTTCAGGCTGTATTTGACTATGCGAATAACGGATATGCTATTCAAACGAATATCGTCGAGATTGATACATTGCTGAATCGAGGTGGTGTTCAATCAATGATGTGGACCATTTCGTTAGTGCTTATCGCCCTAGCATTTGGAGGGGCGCTCGAGACGACAGGCTGTTTAAGAAGTATTATTAATGCGATAAAAAGCAAAGCGAAGACGTTTGCTAGTACGCAGGTTGCGGCGGTTGGTACGGCGTTCTCAACTAACTTAGTAGCGGGCGACCCCTATTTATCGGTAGCTCTGCCAGGACGGATGTATTCTCCGGTTTACCGCGGAATGGGCTACTCTACTCTTAATCTTTCGCGAGGTATCGAAGAGGGAGGAACGTTAATGTCACCTCTTATTCCTTGGAATGCAGGGGGAGCATTTGTTATATCCGCACTTGGTTTGGGCGTGTCGGGAGGCAACCTTGAAAACTTGCTATATATTCCGCTGGCATTTGCCTGCTGGACCGCGCCTCTCATTGGCATCTTCTATGCCTATGTCGGTTGGTTTTCACCTAAAGCCACCGAGAAAGAGCGTGAAGAGTGGAAGTCGACGGGGGCAAAAATTGCGAAGTTTAACGACGACGGAACGCCAGTCACCGATTGAACAGCTCCGACTAATAACTTGCAAAGCGCATAAGGCTTAACGTAGATTCATTAACACGGTTATTGAACGAGACTTTTTTGAGATCCGATAAAAAGTCTCGTTTTCAATTGTGTCTGTGTTGTCCAACTCTTTCGAGTAGTCCGTTATGAATAATATAAAAAACGCTGTAGCGCTCTTAATATTGCTTGTTCTAAGCGTGAAATGTTGTCTTGCGCGCGTAGATGACTATGTTATTCGCGAGCACGCAGGCGGGCTGGTTTTTCCTAAGTCGATGACGTTACTGCCTGATAATTCACTGTTAATTTCACACAAGCACGGAGTGATTACCCGAGTCACCAGTGAAAAAACGCAAAAGGAATTTTCATTGTCTTTGCCCGAGCTTTACAGTGAGGGGCAGGGCGGTGTACTTGATTTGCTGGTTATCAGTGGGTTTAGCGAATCTCACCACATGACGTCGGGCGAACTTTTAATATCATACTCAAAGGGAACAGCAGAGGACAATCGGTTGGCGATTGTGTCTGCGACATTTTCTTTCAGTGAAGGGATTACAAACCTCAAGCCTGTTTTTGAAGTGAACGACGGGAAAGATACGCCTGTGCACTACGGCGGTAAATTGCTCAAATTACCTGAAGGCGGCTATCTCGTAACAACAGGAGACGGTTTTGATTACCGAGAACAAGCGCAGGTTATTAGCTCCCATTTAGGTAAAATCATAGGTTTTACACTAGATGGCCAACCGTTACCATCCCCCGCGTTTGAAGAAGCACCATACGTTTACAGCTTGGGCCATCGTAATCCGCAAGGACTGGTAAACTTTAACGGAGACATCTATCAGCACGAGCACGGTCCGGATGGCGGCGATGAATTAAATCTTATTGTAAAAGGTAATAATTATGGCTGGCCGGTAATTACTAAAGGACTCGATTACTCAGGTGCCCGAATTTCTCCTTTCACTCAATACAAGGGGATGGAAAACCCATTGGTTGATTGGACGCCCTCGATTGCTCCCTCTTCCATGGCGGTTTATACGCATACCGCGTTCGCGTCGTTAGAAAATACGTTATTGGTGAGTTCACTTAAAGCTCAGCAACTATTCGCCGTTTATGAGGCCGCCAATGGTTGGAAAGCGGTGCCCATAATTGACCAACTAGAGACACGACTTCGAGACGTAAAGGTCGATGCAAGTGGTAACATTTGGGTTTTGACAGACGGCGAAAATGCAAAAGTTTTCAGAATTTCTCCATCGTAAGCGATGGGCGACGCTTTGATGTGGTTCAAAGCATTGCCAATGCGGCAGGGTTGAAGGTCAGACCAATAGAGGTCGTGCAGAGATTCTTTTGTATGTAATTTGTACTGGTAGTACCATAAATATTATAAATGTCTGGCATAAACACAACACGGTTATTTATTTAGTTTGTTACTGAACAATAATCAAAAACAATAGAGTGAATTTCAGAGTGAATTTTTAACGCAATGAAAATAAAGAATAAAATTTCAATTTTTCTCATTTCCGTCCTTTTTATGCGCTAACAGAGACAAGGTTCAAGGACGTATGTATAGGTAAAATATCGGTTGGCACATACCCCATCTCTTTTAATGCAAACATTACGTAAGCCGTGAAAATCGGTTAAAATACCCTTCATTTTTATATGCGTATAGCTAAGACCGACTTAACACTACGCCCAAGTAAAACTAAGACCGAGAGAACTATATGAGTTTGTATTCAGAATATCTGGCAGAGATCGAAACCCGTAAAACGGAATTAGGTCTTAACCCTAAGCCTATTGACAGTGCAGATCTGCTGTCTGAAATTATTGCTCAAATAAAAGATACAACAAACGAGCACCGCGAAGACTCTCTAAAATTCTTTATCTATAACACGTTGCCGGGTACCACTCCTGCAGCTGTTGTTAAAGCACAGTTTCTAAAGGAAATTGTACTTGGCGAAGAACAAGTAGAAGAAATTACGCCTGAGTTTGCACTTGAGCTTCTTTCACACATGAAGGGTGGTCCATCAGTAGAGGCGCTTTTAGACCTAGCGCTTTCTGATAATGAAGCAGTTGCTAAACCAGCAGCTGAAGTATTGAAAACTCAGGTTTATCTGTACGAAGCGGATACTGAACGTTTAGAAACAGCATTTAAAGCGGGTAACGCGATTGCTAAAGACGTACTAGAAAGCTATGCAAAAGCTGAGTTCTTTACCAAGCTGCCTGACGTTCCAGAAAAAATTGAAGTGGTAACGTATATTGCCGCAGAAGGTGATATTTCAACTGACCTTCTTTCTCCAGGTAACCAAGCGCACTCTCGTGCAGACCGTGAACTTCACGGTAAGTGCATGATCACCCCTGAAGCACAGCAAGAAATCGTTGAGTTAGGCAAAAAGCACCCTAACGCTAAAGTAATGCTAATTGCTGAAAAAGGCACTATGGGCGTAGGTTCATCACGTATGTCTGGTGTGAACAACGTGGCTCTATGGGCAGGTGAGCCAACAAGTCCTTACATTCCGTTTGTAAACAAAGCGCCAATTGTTGCTGGTACTAATGGTATCGCCCCAATCTTCCTAACTACCGTAGATGTAACCGGTGGTATTGGTCTTGACCTTAAAAACTGGGTTAAGAAAACAGACGAAAACGGTGAAATTGTTCGCGATGCTAACGGCGACCCAGTACTAGAAGAAGCATACTCGGTAGCAACTGGTACGGTGTTAACTATCGATACTAAAGCGAAGAAGCTTTACAATGGTTCAGAAGAATTAGCTGACGTGTCTGCGTCGTTTACTCCTCAAAAAATGGAGTTCATGAAGGCGGGTGGTTCTTACGCGGTAGTATTCGGTAAGCAGCTACAGTCTTTTGCAGCACGCACGTTAGGTATTGAGGCGCCAGCGGTATATGCACCTTCTAAAGAAGTATCGCACGAAGGCCAAGGCCTAACTGCTGTTGAGAAAATCTTTAATCGCAATGCGGTTGGCGTAAACTCTGATGCACCACTACACGCTGGTTCTGATGTGCGCGTTAGAGTAAATATCGTGGGTTCTCAGGACACCACGGGCCCAATGACTTGCCAAGAGCTAGAGTCAATGGCTGCGTCAACAATCTCTCCACTTGTTGACGGTGCATATCAGTCTGGCTGTCACACAGCGTCGGTTTGGGATAAGAAAGCGCAGGCTAACATTCCTAAGCTTATGTCATTCATGAACAACTTTGGTGTAATCACAGCACGTGACCCTAAAGGTGTGTATCACTCAATGACTGACGTTATTCACAAAGTGCTTAACGACATCACGGTAGACGACCGCGCTATCATCATTGGTGGTGACTCACATACCCGTATGTCAAAAGGTGTAGCATTCGGTGCCGACTCAGGCACGGTTGCATTAGCACTTGCAACAGGTGAAGCGGCAATGCCAATTCCAGAGTCTGTGAAAGTGACCTTTAAAGGCAGCATGAAAGAGCATATGGACTTCCGTGACGTGGTTCACGCGACACAAGCGCAAATGCTGAAGCAATTCGCTGGTGAGAACGTATTCCAAGGCCGTGTAATTGAAGTACAAATCGGTACGCTACTGGCTGACCAAGCGTTTACTTTCACCGACTGGACTGCAGAAATGAAAGCGAAAGCGTCAATCTGTATTTCTGACAACGAAACTATGATTGCGTCTCTTGAACTTGCCAAGACGCGTATTCAAATCATGATCGACAAGGGGATGGACAACGAAGCTAAAATGCTTCAGGGGCTAATTGACCTTGCTGATAAGCGTATCGCTGAAATTAAGTCTGGCGAAGAGCCAGCGCTTGCACCAGATGACAATGCTAAGTACTACGCAGAAGTGGTTGTTGATTTGGACCAAATCGACGAGCCAATGATTGCTGACCCAGACGTAAACAACGACGACGTATCTAAGCGTTATACTCACGATGTTATCCGCCCGGTTTCTTACTACGATGGTAAGCCAGTAGACCTAGGCTTCGTGGGTTCTTGTATGGTGCACAAAGGCGATATGCAAATCATCGCACAAATGCTACGTAACCTAGAGAAGCTTAACGGCTCTGTAGAATTCAAAGCACCACTTGTTGTTGCGCCACCAACATACAACATTGTTGATGAGCTAAAAGCAGAAGGTGATTGGGAAATCCTTCAGAAGTACGCTGGCTTTGAATTTGATGATGCTAAGCCTAAAGAAGCGGCGCGTACTAAGTACGACAACATTCTTTACCTAGAGCGTCCTGGATGTAACCTATGTATGGGTAACCAAGAAAAAGCTGAGCCGGGCGATACAGTAATTGCAACGTCAACGCGTCTTTTCCAAGGCCGTGTTGTAGCTGACTCTGATGAGAAGAAAGGTGAGTCGCTACTTGGCTCTACGCCGCTAGTAGTACTTTCAACCGTACTTGGCCGCTTCCCAACAACGGAAGAGTACAAGCAAGCCGTTGCAGGCATTGACCTAACCAAGTTTGCTCCGCCTTCTGAAGACTTGGCAGTTAAGCCTAAGTTCGAAGCTGATGTAGCCGTTAAGCGCGTATAAGCTTTTAACGCTAAGTAAATCTTAAAAAGCCCCAACCTAGGTTGGGGCTTTTTTGTATCTAAAATTATGGGGTCAGAGTACATTAACGGTGTAGCAGCTCAAAGAATTGGGGTCAGAGTACATTTTTCTAAAAAGTACTCTGACCCCAATCCTTTATTGAACAATACGTAACCAAACACTACACTTATTCAATAAGGCGAATTGTATTCATTGTGTACTAAGGAAAGGTAAGCTATGAAAAATGTTAAGATATTAATTGTCCTGCTCACGACATGCTTTGCTTTAGGGGGCTGCAGTACGACAAGCATGGTACACACTGACAAATGCATTGAACAGGTTGATGAGGTCGAAACAAACAGTGCAGAAGTGGCTAATGCACGTTTACAGCATTGTCTCGATGAATCCTATCAAGCTAGGCGAGCGGAACGTTCAGCGCCGGGGGCATTGTTTGGCGACCTAATGGTAGCAATATTGCAACGAGCGTTCTCCAACAGAAACTGAATTTTTAAATAATGGGGTCAGAGTACATCAGTTAAAAAGTACTCTGACCCCATTTATTATCTATTGTGGGTCGGTTGCTACAAGCTCATCAAGTATGCCAAGTAGCAGCTTGGTGCCGGTACCAGAGGCTATAGCGTCAAACACATTCTCTACATTTTTACCGTGCTGCCCGCCAGCTAGGTCGCTGATTGAGCGGATAATTAGCCAGTCCACATCGTTTACAAAACTCACCTGTGCAACTGTTGCCGATTCCATTTCAGCTACATCTGCGGTATAAACGTCCCGTAGCCATTCGCGATATTTGGCGTTGTCTACGAACACAGAGCCGGTTACCCCGTTACCGCCTATATCTACCAGTATTTCTTTACCTGATGGCATAGTGATAGGCGGGATCTTTTTGAGCGCACGTTTTGCCATTTCTAACAACGCTTTATCGGCAGTAAAGTATGGCATTCTCCTGCGAGCATCCCATCCTTCTTTCACAACGGCGACTTCAGTAGGGTGAATAAATCCTATGTTTTTATAGTTAGGGGCATGCTCATCTGTGTCCCGGCGCGCTTTGTAATATTCGAGTTGTTTAGCGTAATAGTCAGGTAACTCATAGGCGCTAGCATCATCTTTTTTCGGATTGATATAGACAGATTCATCGTGGAAGTACCAGCGTTCAGGCACAGCAATATCACCAGGGGTGTATTTAGGGTTGATGGCGCCAGCAATCCCCATCATCACCAACTTATCAATAGGAAAGTAATCCAGCGCCATCTGTACTGTCATCGCAGCATTAGTGATGCTGACACCCGTACTAAATACAACAATGGGCTCACCTTTGTAGGTGCCAAGTTGGTATTTAACTCCTTTTATATAGATGGTTTGCGTAATTTGAGCGTCATCTATATCAGCAAATGCAGCATCTATGGCTTCAATTTCGGGCTCGTAGGCGGCAACAACAGCCGTCCATTTGTTCGATACATTTGAAAAATCTTTCGGGCCATATTGGCTGGTGTCGTCGTTAGCGAAAGACGACAGTGATATACATACGAATAAAACAAAACTACTTAAGCGCATAGTGACCTTATTTAATTTATTTGCGCACCAAACGGGTGCATACAATGGAACAAGAAGGAGTCTAAAAGCCTTTGAATGCTGTAGGCAAGGCTTAAGACACTACTATTCAATATATTAGTAAGGTTCGGCAGCAAGGTTCAGGCCAAGAATGGGTAATCGGAGCGGAGCAGATTGCTTGGGAAAAGTACACTGACCCCATTATTTTTATGCAGAGACGCTGTTTAGTACTTATACTGAGTTATCAGCTATTTACTCATCTTTAGAACGCCTAATGTCGAAGCAGTACACCACAACACCTGAATCATTTGGCGAAGTCACTGCGAGCTTGCGAAGCGCGGGCTTCAAAATTTTGCTAGGTTTTTCTTTATTGATCGTAGCGGTTATCGCTATTAAACAACCCGATAACGTTTATGTGGCATCATTTTTCGGTCTTTCCTGGTGTTCTATATCAGCAGCAGGTCTCACCTTTCCTAAATATCAGGAACTATTGGCAAAATTGTGGGCCTTGCTCACGATTCCAGTCGCCCCTTATTTGGTAATAAGCAATGGACTTATGCCCGCAACCTTGGCGCCTATTGCCACCATATTTCCTATTTTGTTGCTCTCTAATAGTTGGAGAGTTGTTGCCATGGTAGTGCTTGCAAGCAGCACGTTTTTTGTCCCTTTCTATGATAAACCTTACGATGAAGCCCTTTGGTTAAGGTTATGCTTAACAAATGTGGTTGTTTCTCTAATCATCTATGTCTTGGCAAGTCAGTTGGAGAAAGCCTTGCTGGAGAGTAAAAAGAAATCCCTTGAGCTAAACAGAGCACTTGAGAGTGAAAAACAAGCTTCGGCTGCACAATCGCGGTTTCTTGCAACTATGTCACATGAAATCCGCACGCCGTTAAACGGTATTCTGGGCTTGACCGATGTTGTGTTATCCAATGAGATCACAGAAAAGGTGCGACCAAATTTGGAAAAGATCCAGCGTTCAGGGCTTTCACTTAATCGCATTTTGAATGACGTTCTAGACCTCTCTAAACTGAATGCGGGAAAACTCACATTGGAATCTATCCCCTTCGACCTAAAACGTGCTGCCAAAGATTGTGTAGCTTTCTATGCGCAATTAGCAGAGAACAAAGCCATTTCATTGCGAATAAATGTCGATAAAAAATTGAATACCTGTGTAGTGGGTGATGCAACGCGCCTTTCTCAAATATTAAACAATTTAGTGAGCAACGCGATAAAGTTCACTCATCACGGAAGCGTCACCTTATGTTTGGCGAAAGGGGAAGCGTCAAAGACTCATCAATTTGTCCGGTTTTCAGTCAAAGATACGGGAGAGGGGATTAATGCCTCTGAACAAGAACGTGTATTCGATGCTTTTACCCAAGCTAACAGCAGCATAAATCGAGTGCATGGTGGTACAGGACTGGGTTTACAGATAGTAAAAAGCTTAGTTGAAGCAATGGGCGGCACGGTTTATCTGCTAAGTGCTCAGGGTGAAGGAAGTGAATTTTATTTTGAGCTGCCGTTTGAAATTGCAGAGAGCCCAATTGACGTTTTTGAACAAGTGAATGTACCGTCGTTCTCGAATCTTAGCGTGCTAGTGGCCGAGGACAATGACATTAATCAGGTCGTGGCCAAATCGTTGTTGGAAGATTTAGGGCTTAAGGTCGTACTAGCTAATAACGGAAAGCAAGCCGTAGAGCTTGCGCATAATCATAATTTCGACCTTATCTTAATGGATTTACATATGCCTGAAATGAACGGCTCTGAAGCTGCATTTGCGTTGCGACAGGCAAATATCACTATTCCTATTATCGCGTTCACTGCTGCGGTAGTTGTAGAAGAGATAGATAAAGCGTTAGCGTCAGGAATGGATGGATACCTCACGAAACCAGTCAATAGGTCGGAGTTATACGCGACGCTGACCAAATATTTGGGCGGCGACATGTCTGCAAAAAATTCCCGTATTGCCAAAGTGGAGGACACGGAGTAATTTAGACGTATGAGTAAAGATAGTTCTAATAAACTTCTTTAAAAACATAAATTAAAAAAGACGCCCGTGCCCAATCTAGCCGATATTCAAATTCTTTACTCAAAGACAGTGCTTGTAGAACATGGGGTTATATAAAAGGATTTAAATTTGAAGTCATATTTACACACCATTATTGCCCTATTATTTTTTGCTTTACCAAGTTTTACGGTTAGCAGTGAGCCTGACACAGACAGTCAGCGTTACGAACTCAAAGTAGAGAAACTCCAATCCCATGTGTTAAACGAGCAACGAGAAGTGGTGGTTCAGCTTCCTAAAAGCTATGCGGAAAATCCTGATAAGAAATATCCCGTTGTTTATCGACTTGATGGAGGGAGCAACCTTCCTGTAATGAATGCGGTACTGGAGTCGCTCCAATCTCAAAATGCTGCGCCAGAAGTGATTATAGTAGCGATTGAAAATACCGACCGTCTTCGAGATCTTTACCCAACGGCAAATGAAGATCCAAACGGGCCAGTAGGCTATGGTGGTGGCGGAGCAAAGTTTCTTTCTTTTATAACCACCGAACTTATGCCCGTGGTAGAGAGTAAATATCGTGTGCATGACTTTCGAGTGATTGAGGGCGCATCAGCAGGTGGTGTATTTGCGTTATACGCGCTTTCCCAAAAACCTGAGCTTTTTAACGCCGCGCTTACTTACAGTGCTGCAGTTTGGTGGAATTATGGCGCATCTGCAAAGCGGGTGGTTGCGTTCTTAAAATCTGCCAACCAATTAGACCATTATATTTACACGTCTATTGGTAATGAAGGCGCCCCCATGCGTTCTTATTACAACGACATGATTTCTGGAATGCGAGCTAACCAACCCGCTGGCTTAAGGTGGGAAAATGAAGCCTATGCCGATGTCCCGCATAATCTGGTTACTGCCGCGTCTACTTTTAGCGCTTACCACCACCTGTTTTTATCAGCCTATTTGATGCCGCAGCAGTACACTGGCGATGTGAATAGTATCAGCGAGTATTATGCCCGCGTTTCAAGACAGCGAGGCGAGAAACTGGAAGCACCGGAATGGGTCATTCGTGAGTTAGGCTATCACTACGTAGGTTTACAGAACTATGACAAGGCTATTGACTTGTTTGAACATGCTATCGCCAAATATCCGCAGACTCCAGATGCGTATAATGGCTTAGCGTATGGCTACGAGCGCATGGGTGAATATGAGAAATCACTGGAGAATGTGAATAAAGCTTTGGCCCTTTCGACGCCAGAGCACGACGGTCATCAGGTGTATTTAAGCCGACAAAAACGTCTGCAATCTTTGCTTGAGGAATAAGTTACGGTGAATCATCCAAATACAAATCGACAGGTAAAACCATTGGCCACAGCACTTATTATGGTTGCTATCATAGCAAGCATGAGCAGTTGCAGTACCGTTACGACAGGTCAAACTGATCACTGCATTGAGCAAGCTAATAACGCAGATGTTCATGGAGTAAGCACCGCTGATGAGCAGTTAAATGCCTGTTTAGAGACTTATCAAATGCGACGGAATGAAAAAAGAACCTTTGGTGAAGCCTTAGCAGAAGAGGTGCTGATCTCTGTCATTGATATAATTACTGATTAAAGCCTCGGTTAAACGAAAAACTATCCAACGTACAGTTAAAAAAGATGAGAAGGCAGAGTAATTTACTCTGCCTTCTTTGTTTTAGCTTCGTTTTTGAAAGCGTTAAAGCAGGTAACGTTTAATGAATAAAGGTGAATCTAGTGCGATACTTTTTAACTTTATTTTGGTTGTTTTTTGTTACGGGTCTTGTGAGTGCCGACGACAAGTTCGAATTTGTCGATGGGGTACAACTTGCCAAGCAGTACGATTTCAATGACACTGAAATTAACATAGCCGATTATTGGGTGAGCGAAAAGTTAGACGGCATTCGCGCAAGATGGGACGGGTCTGAACTGCGCACCCGCAACGGTAACAAGATTTTTGCGCCCGCGTGGTTCACTGCTAAGTGGCCAAAAGCCACTATTGACGGTGAACTTTGGATAGGAAGAGGGGAGTTTGAGCGTACGGCTTCTATTGTGCTTTCAACGTTAACGAGCGTTGAGCTGCACTCTGTTACCAACGCTTTATCGAGCACTAAATCTATAACTGACGCTACTGCAACAACACGTTCCGTATCAAGCAAACGCTGGACTAAAATTAGATTTATGGCCTTTGACATGCCTATGACAGGTGAGCTTTTTCAAACCCGGCTTAACATGCTTAACAGACTAAGTGAGATTACCCCCAACCCAACGTTTGCCGTTATCCCTCAATTTAAGCTTACATCTATTGATGCACTTGAAGAAAAGCTAAATCAGGTAACACAAGAAGGCGGGGAGGGCTTGATGCTACATCATGAAAAAGCACTATACATCTCAGGGCGAAGTAACAAGCTACTCAAAGTAAAACGATTTGAAGATGCAGAAGGGAAAGTATTGGCGCAACTTCCAGGGAAAGGTCGTTTTAAAGGGATGATGGGCTCGCTTCTTATAGAAACGCGAGAAGGTATTCAATTTAAATTAGGAACGGGCTTTTCAAAAATAGACCGCCAGTCGCCGCCTGCCATCGGCAGTTGGGTGACCTTTAAGTTTTACGGTGTAACGAAAAATGGGAAGCCAAAGTTTGCAAGCTACCTTCGCACTAGACCTCAGTCAGACTTACCCAATTAACACTTTTCAAAATGACTGTGCACACTCTATGAACCCCCTCTCACTTGCTGTTGTTAATCGTTTACGGTTTTCTTTATTCAAGGAAGCGTCACGTACAGTTAACTTCTTGTCTTTAAGTCATAAACCCTTATAACTTATCTATACGCTAACTACTCGAAAGACTTTGTTTACTTCTATTTAATCGCTTTTGTCGTTTAAAAGTAATGGTATGAATAGCGATTATAAGTGAATAAAAAGGGCGCAAAATTTAAAAAACTAGCCTGTGAAGTTATACTGTTGATGATTTATTAAACACACCTTGCGTCAAGTGTTCACAAGACCGTTTACTCCCAGTGCGCAAGCTAACGTAGAGGAAGAGACTGTGTTACAAGATTACCGCAATCACGTTGAAGAACGTGCCGCTCAAAATATTCCACCTAAACCTCTCAATGCTGAACAGGTGGCTGGCCTGGTTGATTTATTAAAAAATCCCCCGGAAGGTGAAGGGGATTTTTTATTAGAACTGCTGTCAGAACGTGTACCGCCAGGGGTTGATGAGGCGGCTTACGTTAAAGCCGGCTTTCTAAGTGCCATCGCAAAAGGAGAGGACAGCTGTGAGCTTATTTCCAAAGAAAAAGCGGTTGAACTGCTTGGTAATATGCACGGTGGCTACAATATTGCCACATTAGTAGCGCTACTCGACGATGAGGCATTAGCGCCGCTGGCAGCGAAAGAGCTAAAACATACGCTCTTAATGTTTGATGCCTATCACGATGTGGAAGAAAAGCACAAAGCAGGTAACGAGTACGCCACTGACATCATTAAATCGTGGGCTGAGGGTGAGTGGTTTACGTCGCGCAAGCTAATGGACGACAAAATTACCTACACCGTTTTTAAGGTAACCGGTGAAACCAATACTGATGATTTGTCTCCAGCCCCTGACGCATGGTCTCGCCCAGATATTCCTCTGCACGCCCTTGCAGCTTATAAAATGCCGCGTGAAGGACTTGTTCCGGAGGAGCCAGGCGTTAAAGGCCCAATGGCACAGATAGAAGAAGTTAAGAGTAAGGGATACCCTATCGCTTTTGTCGGTGATGTAGTTGGTACAGGTTCGTCGCGTAAATCGGCCACTAACTCTGTGTTGTGGTTCTTTGGCGAAGACCTGCCGGGCGTACCAAATAAGCGCGGTGGCGGTGTGTGCATTGGTTCAAAAGTCGCACCTATATTCTTTAACACAATGGAAGACGCCGGCGCGTTGGTGTTTGAAGCCGATGTGGAAAAAATGAACATGGGGGATGTGATAGATATCTACCCGTTTGAAGGCAAGATCACTAATCACGAAACCGGTGAGCTTCTCGCAGAATACAGCTACAAGTCGAAAGTCATTTTAGATGAGGTTCGTGCAGGCGGACGTATTAATCTGATTATCGGTCGCGGCCTTACCGAGAAAGCGCGTGAGACACTTGGTCTCGGCCCAACTGATCTTTTCCGTACGCCGGAACAACCCAAAGAAAGCGGAGCGGGTTTCTCGCTAGCACAGAAAATGGTAGGTAAAGCCTGCGGTGTTGAAGGTATTCGCCCTGGCACCTACTGTGAGCCTAAAATGACAACCGTGGGCTCGCAAGATACCACAGGCCCTATGACTCGCGATGAGCTTAAAGACTTAGCTTGTTTAGGGTTTACCGCCGATTTAACCATGCAGTCATTTTGTCATACCGCGGCTTATCCAAAGCCGGTGGATATAGAAACCCAGCACACATTACCTGATTTTATAATGAACCGTGGCGGTGTATCGCTTCGCCCGGGGGACGGTATTATTCACAGCTGGTTAAACCGTATGTTGCTGCCGGATACGGTTGGTACTGGCGGTGATTCACATACCCGTTTCCCACTAGGTATTTCATTCCCGGCGGGTTCTGGTTTAGTGGCGTTTGCTGCGGCAACCGGCGTAATGCCCCTTGATATGCCAGAATCAGTACTGGTGCGATTTAAAGGCGAAATGCAGCCGGGCATTACGCTACGCGACCTAGTACACGCCATTCCGCTGTACGCCATCAAACAAGGGCTGTTGACGGTAGAGAAAAAAGGCAAAATTAACGCCTTTTCTGGCCGTATATTAGAAATTGAAGGCCTAGAGAACCTAACGGTAGAGCAGGCGTTTGAGCTTTCAGATGCATCAGCAGAACGCTCAGCCGCAGGGTGTACCATCAACCTTTCTGAAGCGTCAATCGCTGAATATCTGCGTTCAAACATTACTATGCTTCGCTGGATGATTAACGAAGGTTATGGCGACCCGCGTACGCTAGAACGTCGAGCGCAGAAAATGGAAGAGTGGCTCGCGAACCCAGAATTAATGCGTGCCGATGCAGATGCCGAGTACGCAGAGGTTATTGAGATTGACCTCAACGAGATTAAAGAGCCCATAGTGTGCTGCCCGAACGATCCAGATGATGCAAAAACCTTATCTGAAGTTGCTGGCGATAAAGTAGATGAAGTCTTTATTGGCTCGTGTATGACAAACATTGGCCACTTCCGCGCAGCCGGCAAACTGCTTGAGCAATACAATAAAACGCTGCCTACCCGTTTGTGGATGTCACCACCGACTAAAATGGATAAAGCCCAGTTGATGGAAGAGGGCTATTACAACATTTATGGTCGCGTGGGTGTGCGCACAGAAATGCCTGGATGCTCACTATGTATGGGTAACCAAGCAAGGGTTGATGCTGGTACAACGGTTCTTTCAACGTCTACTCGAAACTTCCCTAACCGTTTGGGCGATGGGGCCAATGTGTATTTGACCTCAGCAGAGCTTGCTGCTGTGGGCGCTATTGTAGGACGTATCCCAACAGCCGACGAATACATGGAATATGCCAGCAAAATTAACGCGATGTCCGGTGAAGTATTCCGCTACTTAAACTTCGATAAAATGCCTAGTTTTAAAAAGGCTGAAGAAGAAGCGAAAGCGCGCATTATTCCAACATTGAATGTTGCCTAAAATAGTGTATAAACTACAAAGCCGGTGGCCGTTAAGGTGACCGGCTTTTTTTATGGTGAAAAGGAATGTCTAATGGGAAAATCTTTCTTTATTGTTGCAGCACTTGTATTAACCTTAGGGTGTGCAAAAGCGCAGGTTGACCCTGTATCGTCGCTGAATTCAGTGGACTTCGAATCCATCACACTGGAGATAGGCGGCAAGCACTATGAAGTAGAGTATGCCAAAACCTTCGAACAGCGCGCCCAGGGTCTAATGTTTCGTAAAGCCTTATGCGTAGATTGCGGTATGTTTTTCAAATTTTCTAGCCCCAAAATTGCGGGCATGTGGATGAAAAATACTTTTGTTCCCCTAGACGTGGCATTTATCGACAGAAATGGCGTAATAACGGATATAAAACCTCTCACTCCCCACAGTTTGGAGTCGGTCGGATCATCGAAAGAGGTACTTTACGCGTTGGAAATGAACCAAGGGTGGTTTGCCGAGAATAATATAAAAGTAGGCGACCAAATTACGATTGATTAACTGCGCAGACCGCGCGGTTACTGCTAGCAAAAAGCTAGTTTTATTCTGGAGTTAAATATAGTGACAAATGCCTTATCGATAGCTAAGTTCGGTGGAACTAGCGTTGCGAATTACGAAGTAATGCAAAACTGCGCCCGAATTGTTGCCGGTAATGACAAAACGCGCATTGTGGTAGTAAGCGCTGCAGCAGGTGTAACCAATCATCTAGTAAGCTTAGCGCATACACCCATGACGCAGCAGCAAATTGAAGAGACCTGTCAGGCTATCATCAACATTGAGCTTGCCATTCTTAACAAGTTAAAAGACAAAGATGCGGTAGAGCCGAAACTCAATGATTTGTTAGAAGAAATGCGTAGCTTAGCGTTTCACGAAGAAATTCTTCATCAAGACGACCTAAAAGATCAGCTGCTTTCTATGGGTGAGCGAATGTCATCACTGATGTTCGCCTCAGTGCTTGCAGAAGAGGGCGTAAAAACCATGAACTTTGACGTACGTAAGGTGCTGCGTACGGACAGTGAGTTTGGTGAAGGCGCGCCTCAAATTGAAGAAATAGAAAAGCTGTCCAAACAATTATTGGCACCTGAAATTGAGAACGCTATCGTTGTTACACAAGGCTTCGTCGGTGCAGATGAACAAGGCCGAACCACAACGCTAGGTCGTGGCGGTTCTGACTTTACAGCGGCCCTGCTTGCAGAAGCACTTGATGCGGAGTCCTGTGAAATTTGGACCGATGTAACGGGTGTATACACAACTGACCCGCGCATTACACCTGCGGCTCACCCCTTGCCAGAGCTTAGTTTTGAAGAAGCGGCGGAAATGGCCACCTTCGGAGCTAAAGTTCTTCACCCGGCAACTATGGAACCTGCGCTTCGAAAAGACATTAAAGTGTTTGTAGGGTCAAGCAAAGAGCCTGAAAAGGGCGGTACTTGGATTGTACGCGACTGCGAGCACGAGCCACCTTATCGCGCCATCACTCGCCGCAAAGAACAAGTAATGGTAACGGTTAAGACCCCTAAGATGATGTATGCTCAGGGCTTCTTACAACAAGTGTTCGCAATTATCGCTAAGCACAAGCTAAGTGTTGATTTGGTTACGACCTCGGAAATCTCGGTATCTTTTACTCTTGATAACCCAGCAAATTCTGTGGCTCAGCGACTGAACAAAGAAACCATTGCCGAACTTGAGACCATCTGTGATGTGAAAGTGGAAAAAGGCTATGATCTTGTCACCGTTGTTGGTAACAACATGCAGACAGCTGTAGGCGTTTCAAGCAAAATTCTATCTGCGGTATCAGACTTTAACCTGCGTATGATTTGCTTTGGTGCTAACCCGCACAACTTGTCGTTTTTAGTAAATGAAACAGATAGCGATGTAATTGTTCGAAAGCTTCACACAACGTTATTTGAATAAATCCTTTACTTACATCTATGAAATTAAAACGGCCGCTTATGTAAGCGGCCGTTTTTTTAAGGCTGGACTGGCTTATTTAATTTCTACAGGAACGATGATCTCGTGGCGTTTATTCCAAGGAAGCGTAAAAGGGGAGTCATACCCCATGTAACTGGGCGCTCCGACCGCCTTGATATTGTTATCGCTCAACGTTTTAAGCAGTTTATTTTTAAATTCCTCTTTTTTATCGTCACCGTTTAGCCCAGAGTACCGAATTGCAGCCACTGTTCTTGCTGGCACGGTCACTAAAGACACATCTTCATGGGTTGGCACAGGGGCGTTCTCAGCACTGTATTTACTTGGTAAGAAAAACATCATTTTATCGGGCGATGACATCTCTACAGGGGAGGTCATCGAAATCTTTGTGGCATTATTGCCAACCTCTACAGGTGACGTCATTGACACATCAGTGTTAGTTTTGTTTTCACCTGAAATGTAATTAAACAAGAGCCTGAAAGCCCCGGTGTCTTGATTACCAGACGACTCTACCGCCATAGACGCTTCATAGTGTCTAATTTCTGTATCGTCAGAAAGCGTTTCGATGACGGCGTAAGAAAGTGTTTCTGTGTCTTTGTAATAAGAGGGCTCGGCATGACTCATGGAAAGGGGTATCCAAAAAGCGGTGAAAGCAGAAATAAGGCTAATTCGACGTAAACGCATATTAGTTAAAAAGTTAGAAACTCATATTCTTATTACTTGTTTCCAGCTTTTTATGCTCAATTATATTTCCAGTGAAGCCCAGCGGTAGAAGATGGATGGATTCATTTAGGCAAGCTAAAAACAAAAAAGGGGCGCGCGCCCCTTTTAAAGTAGTCTGTTGAGCAAAGTTACACTTTAAACTGCCTAATAGACTGCTGTAACTCGTCAGCGAGGCGAGCCACTTCATGGCTAGACTCAGACGTTTGTTGTGCACCTGCTGTAGTCTCTTCAGCGATGCCAACAATGGTTTCGAGCTTTTCACTGATTTCTTGCGACACTGTGTTCTGTTCACGCGCTGACTGCTCAATTTGAGAGCTTACGTCATGTGCTTTGTGCACCGCATCAGTGATGATATCCAGTGCCTGGGTTGCTTTTTCAGTTTGCGCAACGCAGGCTGCGGTTTGTTCTTTACCTTGCTCCATTACCGCTACAGCCTTCTCAGCCCCAGCTTGTAGTACTTCAATCATGGCATTGATTTCTTGCGTTGACTCCTGCGTACGGCTGGCAAGGGTTCTTACTTCATCGGCCACTACCGCGAAGCCTCGGCCTTGCTCACCTGCACGTGCAGCTTCAATAGCCGCGTTCAACGCTAGCAAATTGGTTTGGTCCGCAACACCGCGGATAACGTCAAGGATCCCGCCAATGCTCGCGCTGTCTTGATGAAGCTTATTGATAACGTCAGCAGCCTCCTGTACGTCGCGAGATAAGATCTCAATCGTGTTTTTATTTTCAAGAGAAATCTTACGAACGTTTTCTGCTTCTGCATCTGCATGGCGAATTTGGCTTAGTGTATCTTCAGCATTCTGAACGACCAATTGCGACGTTGAGTGCATTTCTGTCGTCGCCGTGGCCACTTGGCCAATTTGTGATTTTTGATCTTGAATAGAATGGGTAGTTTGTGCCGTAACCGCCGAAGTTTGTTCTGACGCCGCAGCTAACTGCTCCGCGCGTACGTTAATCGCAGTGATAAGCTCTTTTAGGTTACCAATTAGCGTATTGCAGTTTCGCGCTAGAAGACCAAATTCGTCCTGTGCAGAATCATCTAAGCGATGTGTAAGGTCACCTGATGAAGCAACAGTAAGTAGCTCGTTTACACGATAAAGTGGGCGTGTGATAGCGCGCACTGTTGCGAAACCGATAATTGCCGCAACGGCGATAGAAATCAACACCACCACAATGACTACAGTGTTACCCGTTGTGATAGCACCGTTTACCTGACTTTCCACATGCGATGCTTTTTTATCTGCAAGCGTAAGAAGGTTTTCTAGAGCTACAACACCTTGTGCAATATTGTCATCTGACGTATTTAACGCTTTCTCGGCGTCGTTTCTGCGCTCTAATCTATCAACGTGGAGCTGCATTACCCCGTCGTTTGCTTTGATCGCGTTAATTGCGTTATTAACTAGATCGTTAATGTCATCAAGCGTGCCCGAATCGTCGCGTCCGCCCGCGGTCTGCATCATGTCGCTCAGCTGAGTTACCACTTTCTCAACCACAAGATCGACTTCGTTCCCCAAGGTTTGTGAACGCACTATGGTCTGAGTTTTAATGTACTCATAAGATACAGTTAGCAGAGAAAGCAATGAAGTTTCTAGCTGACCGCCAACCTCTGCTGCCCTACGAAGGTTTGCGTCGCGCTGAACACTGTCTAAATCTGAAAAATCTAGTAGATACGTTGATGCGTCGTCAGCATTATCTTCAGCGTCACCGAGTCTGTCTTGAATCGTGTTGCGCAAATCAAGGTACATTTGGTGGTTTTTATACATAGCCTCAACGTTAGTGATATAACTCTCGTAAGACTCGCGTACCGAGCTAAGCGTATTTTTGAGTTCAGGCTCATTGTTAACGGCCTGTGCTAGCTTTTTATACTCACTTTCGAAGGTATCTTTTGCCGAATTGAAAGCCGTTCTTTTGTCTTTCAGCTCACTTAAATTCTCTTCAATGTAGCTTTCAAAGGTCAGGCGACCCATGTTAAGAAAGCTTGCTTTAAGCGCATTACTGCCTGCTACTGTTGGAAGCGCAACATCGTTAACTTCTTCAGTGGCTGAACCTATTGAGTTGAGGTTATAAAGTGAAACAACACTAATGACGATTAGAAGTGCGCTAATCGCGACAAATCCCCCGATTACGCGTGTGGCTACCGTTATTTTCATCGGAACTCCTGGATGAGTGTTTTTATTTTTATCTCTAACGATATTACCCGTCTCAGCCAACAAAATATAGCGCTTAAAAGCTGCAGTATTGTTCTTAAGCAGAGAAGATAATTAAACATCATCGTTACTAACTGACGTAATTGTATCGGCTACAATAACTTAATGTTTATTTTATTTAGTCACTTAGTATAAAAATAATTTGCAAAATTTAGCTGGTAATACCAGTTGTTTTTTAAAAGTAGCGTCGGTAAGGGGGGGAATTATCTATGCGGACTGGTATTAAAGTTGTCTTTTGTGTTTTTTAAGCGTCGATTGCAACTTGTAATGAGTTGTCTAAATTCAGTAAGGTCATGCTCTGTCCCCAAACATATCCCGTATCTAGCCCTATAAATTGATGGCTGTTAGTTTGGCCTGAAAGCGCGGCCCAATGACCAAAAACAACCCGTTGTTCAGATGAAAGCTGAGTGTTTTGGTGCTCAAACCAAGGCATGATTGTGTTGCTCGTGCTATGAGACACGGCGCTAGGGTGGGACTTGTTGTCAAAATCGAGTGTGCCATTATCATAAACAAATCGCATACGAGTACACGCATTTACGATAAAGCGAAGTCGCTCTGCACCTTCTAAGTTCTCAGACCAATTATCGGGGGTATTCCCGTACATGCTCTCCAGAAAGTCAGCATAGTTATCAGCCTTCAAAACTTCGCTCACTTCGTCGCTAAGAGATATGCTTTGTTCGATTGACCATTTAGGATAAAGCCCTGCATGTATCATTACTGAGCGGTCGTCAATTTTCATTGCCAACGGCAAGCGTCGTAGCCAGTCAACAAGTTCAGGTAAGTCTGATGCCTTAAGCAGTGGCTCTAATTTATCTGACTTTTTTGACTTTCGTATGCCATTAACTACCGAGAGCAGATGTAAATCATGATTGCCCAACACGCTATGAAAATTTTTACCGAGGGATTTTAAAAAGCGCAGCGTATTAAGGGAGTCTTCTCCCCGGGCAACTAAGTCGCCTACAGCAAGAAGCGTATCGTTTGTGTCATCGAATTTAACTTTATCAAGAAGGCGACGAAGACCATCATAGCAGCCTTGAATATCGCCAACGACGTAAGTGTTTCCGCGAGACATAAAATCCTTAATGGAGAATACTGGGGATAGCTAGACGAAATATATCGATTGGAAGTCGAAAACGCTCGCCGTCTTCTAACTCCATCTCGTAATAGCCTTCCATATTACCCACTGGGGTGTCAATGACTGCGCCACTGGTATATTCAAATTGCTCGCCAGCTTTCAATATGGGTTGTTTACCCACAACACCTGCGCCTTGCACTTCCGACGTTTTGCCATTTGCGTCAGTTATTTTCCAGTAGCGATTAATAAGCTGTACGGTTTTATCACTATTGTTCTCAATTGTGATGTGGTACGCAAAGGCAAACTGCTTTGAATCTGACGGAAGGTGTTCTGGGAGGTGACGGGTTTTTACCCGCACCTTAATATCAAGTACATCCATGAATATGGCTATTGCTCTTGTTGACTCTCTTTTGCCGTTACTGCATTAGCCAGTGTGGCAAAATCGTTGAGTGATAAAACTTCAGCGCGACAAGTAGGGTCGAGACCTAGTTCACGAATTTCATCTTCACTTAAACAATCTTTAAGTGAGTTGCGTATGGTTTTACGGCGCTGATTAAAGGCTTGAGCACAAACACGTTCGAGCGTATTCACAGACTCAACGTCAACAGGCGGAGCCTGGTGTGGCACAAGCTTCACTACCGCAGAATCGACTTTTGGTGGTGGCTTAAAGGCACCCGGCGGTACATTCAGTACCGGAATAACATGGCAATAATATTGTGCCATGACGGAAAGCCTGCCGTAATTTTTCGACCCAGGCCCTGCAGCCAAACGATTAACCACTTCCTTTTGTAGCATGAAGTGCATGTCTTCAATGCAGTGAGCATGGTCGAAAAGGTGGAACATCAACGGCGTTGAGATGTTGTAAGGCAAGTTGCCAAACACGCGAATCTTTTTGTCTTTTACCGGCATCTCTTTAGCCAGTGAGCCAAAATCCATGGTCATCGCATCTTGTTCAATAACGGTGAGTTTATCACCGTTGAACGGATGATGGCGCAAGCGCTTTGCTAAGTCGCGGTCTAATTCTATAACCGTTAGTGCGTCTACTTCTTCACAAACGGGGTCTGTCAACGCACCTAAACCAGGCCCAATCTCTACCAAGTTTTGTTCGTTTTTAGGCGCGATTGCGGCGACAATTTTTCCTATAACATATTCATCGTGTAAGAAATTTTGTCCAAATCGCTTTCTGGCCGTATGGCCTAAATGTGTTTTACTCATTGTTGGTGATATGCAAGCTCAATGGCTTTTTCCAATGCTTTTCTAAAACTGCCGGCGTCGGCTTCTCCCGTACCCGCTAAATCTAGCGCAGTACCGTGATCGACCGAAGTGCGAATAAAGGGTAATCCCAAGGTAATATTCACAGATGCCCCAAAACCTTTGTATTTTAACACGGGAAGGCCCTGGTCATGATACATAGCAAGCACTACGTCAGCATGTTCTAAGTATTTAGGTTGAAAGATGGTATCGGCCGGTAAAGGTCCAGTTATCTTGAGCCCTTCTTCCCTAAGCTCATCGAGCGCAGGAATAATTGTATGAATTTCTTCAGTGCCAATATGCCCATCTTCTCCGGCATGCGGGTTCAAACCGCATACGTAAATGTGGGGCTCTTTAATACCAAACTTAAGTTTCAGATCGGTATTGATGATATGAATAACTTTGTACAGACGGTCTCGAGTTATTGCTTTTGCTACGTATTCTAGCGGAATATGAGTTGTAGCAAGGGCAACGTTTAGCCCTTCAGTGGCAAGTAGCATCACAACGTCTATGGTATTTGACTGATACGCAAAGAACTCGGTATGGCCGCTAAACGATACACCCGCTTTGTTGATAATACCTTTGTGAACAGGGCCTGTAACAACCGCATCAAAATCGCCGTCCATATTTGCCTGACACGCTTGACGCAGAGTTTCTACCACGTATAAACCGTTTTCGCTATCAAGTGTGCCCGGTAAAACTTCGACCGACTTATCAATTTGTTTTATAAACAGTGAACCCGCAGCTTGAATCTGCGGGTTATTGGCATCGTAATCGATAAGTGTGAGGGACAGACCTAACGCGCTTGCTCGTGCTTTAAGCATCTCGCCATCGGCGAATACGACAAGCTGCGCTTGCCATGCTTCTTGGGCCAGTTTAATTATCAAATCTGGCCCGATACCTGCCGGCTCTCCCGGGGTTATTGCTATTTTTATTGGTGTAGTCATGAATAACTTATTGTTACGACTCGACAACTTCGACGTAAGCTGCATCGCGCATCTCACGTAACCAGTTCTCGGTTTCCTCTGCAAATTTACGGTTGAAGATAAGCTGGTATGCTTTGTCTTCTTTGCGCTTATCTGTTGCGTCATCCATGCGACGATCGATAAGCTGAATTAAGTGCCAGCCGAATGTTGAACGAACTGGCTCACTGAACTCACCAGGCTCAAGCTGTGCTAACGCTTCTTTAAACGCTGGCGTATAGTTCTCTGGGTCTGACCAGCCTAATTCACCACCGCGCAACGCAGAGCCTGGATCTTCAGAGTACTCTTTTGCTAATTCAGCAAAGTCAGACTCGCCGCTTTTCACTTCCTCTCTAAAGCGAACCAGCATTGCTTTGGCTTTCTCTTCACTAAGAATGATAGACGGCTTCACAAGGATGTGACGAGAATTTACTTCTTCAACGGTGACTTTTTCAATTCCGCGTGTGTCTAACACTTTTAAAATGTGAAAACCTGCACCACTTCGAATAGGCCCAACAAGCGCATCTTTATCCTTGTCTTGAACAGCTTCAGCAAACAGTGTAGGCATAGCATTAATGTTCAGCCAGCCCATATCACCGCCTTCTAGCGCCTCATTGCCTGAAGATGATGCAATGGCGATTTTAGCAAAATCAGAACCTGACTCTAAGAGTGAAATAACTTTATCTGCGCGCTCACGAGCAGCTTGAATGTCTTCGTCCGTTGGTTCCGGCGGGAAACCAATAAGAATGTGACCTAAACGGTATTCTGCCTGGGTCGCGCCCTGTTGCTCGATTAAGTCAATCAGCGTATCAATTTCTTGTGGCGTAATATAAACACGACGGCGCACGTTAGCACGGCGAACTTCACCCATGATAATTTCTTCACGAATATCTTCGCGGTAATCATCGTAGGCGATCCCCTCAGCTGCCAATTGAGCGCGAAGCTGCTCAACGGTTGCATTTTGGTTAGACGCAATATTGCTAATAGTCTGTTCCAATTGTGGGTCGCTTATGCGTATACCCATACGTTCAGCCATTTGAAGCTGTAGATTTTTGGTGATCAAACGCTCAATAGCCTGTGTGCGCAGCGCTCTGTCTGAAGGCAGCTGTTGATTATTCGCTTCTGCGTTGCGCTTTACTTCTTGTACAAGGGCATCAATTTCGCTTTCAAGTACCACGCCTTGGTCAACAATGACAGCAACACGATCAAGCATAACTTCTTGCGCAACACTGTTAAACGAGAGTAGGGCACCTAACATCAATGCACGGATAATGAACTTCATACACACTCTTTTATTATTGGTTAATTGCATTTAAGCGATTAAAAACGCTCAACTGCGGGTTAATTTAAACTATAAGGCTGACGATAGCCAAACATACCGTCTTGTAGCATGCTTCTTCGGGTTCCCGACGAACCAATGCCTTTAAAGATAAACTGCAGCGATATACCAGAATCAAAGTCGTCGGTTGTTTGCTGGCCAACGTCATTATAACGGTTATTTAAGCTGCGCTGTGCAACAAGGCGCACTGCCCAGCAGCAAGACTCATATTGTATACCTGCGTAAGTTTCTACACTTCTGTTGCGCTCTAGATCTCGATATGTTCGACCAACCCATTGCCAGTTTTCAGAAATAGGCCAGCTTGCAGAAATACCGATTTGATCTATCGTTTCGCCGCTGAGATCGCGAACATAGCGATGACTTAATTGAATAAAGCGCGCGTCATCTTTGCGGTATTCAATACCTACGCTACTCAAATCAACTTTGTCAGTATCAGTGGTTACCTGCACATCAGAATGGAAGAACCAATTGTTGTTAAAGCGCCAGTCAATTTCGGCCGCAAGTGCAGAACGATCTTGATTTTTAGTTGCCGCAATGACTTTGTTATCTTCAAGGTAGAATATCTGACCCACACTAAGAACAAATTGTTCCCGATTGTTTTTATCAAGCATGCGTGTGGTAGCGCCAAGGGTTATTTGATTGTTGTCACTAATGCGATCAAGTCCAGTAAATTCCTGGCCCCTAAATAGCCCTTCCACGTCGGTAAGAAGAGGCGTGGAGTCGTAAAATCCGATGGCAGTTTGGTCTTCATAAGAAGTGTAGAGGTATTGTACTTTCGGTTCTAGTGTCATGGACATGTCGTCACTAAACCATGATGTATCTCGCTCAAAATACAATGCGCCGTAAATACGCGCTTGACCAAGAGTGCGCTCCACGTCCTCTTTTAGGTTAGTGCCCTCGACGTTATCTTGCTGATAAACCGTTTGAAATACCGTAGTTTCAGCGACAAGTTCACCCCATGCGGCGCGTAGCGGCATCGCTAGTGTTGGCGCAATGTGAAAACGGGTGGCGGTTGGCGCTGTATCTAGCGTATTGTCAAAATGCGCGACTTCTGAATCCAAGTTAAATTCAAAATAGTCGCCTAAAGATTTGCTGTAATTCACCTTTATTTCAGGTACGGCGCGGTAGCTATCTGCGGTGTCACCAAGTACTTCGAAATCTTTTATCTGCATATTTACAGATAAATTTTCTGAGTAGTAACTTAACCCAACGCTACGATAAAGGTGAGTATCTGCACGGCTGTAATAGTCAGAGCCTAAATCTACAAGGTAGTTATTATCACTCAACCCGTTAAAATCTATGTTGAGCAACCAATTATCAGCAATCAGGCCTTGGTGTTCTAACCGATAAAAATAACGGTCAGGGTTACCTTCAATATCCGAATCGCTTGGTAAGTATTCTACGTAGGCTTTACCTTCACTGCGCTCAGTTAGATAACGAAACTCAGTATTAAGCTGCAGGCCGCGAAGTGACATCACTCGCGGCGATATCGTCATGTCGTAATTAGGCGCAATATTCCAATAAAAAGGTTGAGTGTAATCGACCCCAGTTCTGCTCGAGCTGGTTAGTTCAGGAAACAGCAGACCTGTTTGTCTTTCATTGCTTACTGGAAAAGCAAAATAGGGTAAGTAGAACACCGGCACGTCGGCAATATAAAACCGAGTATGTTTGGCTTGCCCCCATACTGTCCCTTTTTCCAAACTTATTTCACTGGCCCGTATCAACCAGTCTTCTTCACCTTCAGGGCAGGTAGTAAAGCTTACGTCTTTAAGCACAATACCTGAGGCGGTATCGAGTACTATGTCTCTGGCAGCGCCTTGGCCGACAAAACCGGTGAGTTGATATCGGGTGTTTTGCATTTCTAGACGCTCTTCTTCTGAACGAAGAGTTACAGCATCGCTTTCTACTTTTAACTGCGCATCTTGGTAGGTCACATCACCTTTCGCAATAAGGTCGCGACCACCGCCATTGATTTGGGCCTGTGATGCACTGATTATTGCGGTATCCGAGGTAATATCGACATTGCCTGAAAACAGGGCTACGGTATCTTGGATAATTTCAGTGCGGTTTGCTTCCACTTTTACGTGGCCTTTAGGCATTAGTGCCTGGCTGCTAAAAGTAACAGGTTCCACCGAACAAAATGCCAGTGGAGCTGCATCTGTTAGGGAGATAGCGTCTGAAGTTGTCGTTTCCTGTGCAAACGCGACCGTAGGCAAAAGAGTCGCGGAAACAAGCATGGCGCAGGTGTTTTTCATGCGTTAATGGGTGGCCTGTTTTGTTGTATGTTGCTTTTAAACCCAAGTGAGACGGTGTGCGTCTTGGTTAGTTCGACATAACGTTTAAAAAAACCAGTGATAGTACCAGTTCCAACCAAAGCTTGAGGTGAATCAGTTTATCACTTGCGATTACTTTTTATTTAGGGGCTCAATTCTAAGCACTTCTGGCACAATTACCAACCATTCAGGTAAAAAAATGCACTTTTATAGGTTTATCATCGCAACGAGTAACGCGATTATCTGTTCTTTGCTTGATTTTAAGCCTTCAAGACCAGAAGACAGTGAATTGTAGTTGTCCAACAAATAGTGCATTAGTACTGTTGAGACAGATACTGGGAAAAACGACAAGCAAAGCGCTACTAGCGCTAGTTAACTAGCTTATGTATTTGATATGATGCAAGAGATGTCACGCTGTGCACGGCGTGCACAGGCAAAGAAAGCATTACCTTTTTGATTCGTGCACTAATGGAGTATGACGCGATGTCAATTTGGGGAAAAATCCTCGGCGCCTTATTCGGCTTTATGTTTTTTAAACACGTAGTTGGGGCTATCTTTGGTCTACTAATAGGGCACTTTTTCGATAAAGCTTACCGTCAAAACTTCAATCAGTTAGGTGGATTTGGGCGTTTTTTTACCGATCAGGACAACCTAAAGCAACAGGCTATCTTCTTTCATAGCTTGTTTAGTGCATTAGGGCATTTAGCCAAATCAGACGGTAAAGTAACAGACCGTGAAATCCAGATCGCTACATCACTTATGGATGAAATGCGCTTAACAGGTGATGCTCGACGTGAAGCACAAGATGCGTTTAGAGAAGGAAAAGCACGGGATTTTCCTTTGGTCGACACCTTAAAAGGGTTCTATGAAGCAAGTCATGGAAGAAGAGATATACTCCAAGTATTTCTGGAAATACTTATCCAAGCTGCATTTGCCGACGGTCAACTCTCTCAAGAGGAATATCATGTACTTGAGAAAGTAGCGAAACCGTTAGGCTTTAGACGCCGGGATTTAGACTACTTAATTTCTATGTACGAGGCGGAAATTCGCTTTAGACAACGAGGCGGTCAGCGTGCTCATTCAGGAGCGGGGCAACGTCAACACTCTGCCGGGCATCAATCTGCATATTCAGAACAGCAAAGTATTGATGACGCTTATAAAATATTAGGCGTGTCGTCTTCCGACGATGAGAAAACCATTAAACGTGCATACAGAAAACGCATGGCCGAACATCACCCGGATAAGCTTGTCTCTAAAGGGTTACCAGAGCAGGCCATGGAAATTGCTAAGAAAAAAGCACAAGATATTCAGTCAGCCTATGAATTAATCAAACAAAAGCGTGGCTTTTAAATGACGAGGACTGAACGCGAGCTAACCTATGTGCCGGCGGCCAGCCAAGCGCATATCGATGGATTTATCGAAATGCTGTGGCTTGAAAAAGGGTTGTCAGAACATACGCAGCAAAGCTATCGCACAGACCTTACCAAGCTTGCTATTTTCAGCAATAACGTAGGCGTTAAAGATATCGCAGTGTTAACTACCGAGCAGCTTCAGGACTATTTAGCATTTCGCCATGATAAAGGATTATCGACACGCAGTACTCAAAGAGCGCTGAGCGCAATTCGAGCGTTTTTCGTTTATCTTATTAGCAAGCAAGTTCGCGTTGATAGTCCAGTTTCAGCGCTATCTAACCCTAAAACACCCAAAGCGTTGCCCTCATCTTTAAGCGAGCAGCAGGTAGAAGACTTGCTTAATTCACCGCTTACGGACGACCCTATTGAATGTAGAGATAAAAGCATGCTCGAAGTGCTCTACGCTACCGGTCTTCG
Organism: Alteromonas gracilis; assembly: GCF_002993325.1. Classification (GTDB taxonomy): domain Bacteria; phylum Pseudomonadota; class Gammaproteobacteria; order Enterobacterales; family Alteromonadaceae; genus Alteromonas; species Alteromonas gracilis. Next base: position 142,599 of record NZ_PVNO01000024.1, on the reverse strand, counting down.
AGTGAGTGAACTTATCGGGTTGACGATGGATCAGATAAGTATTCAACAAGGTGTAGTGCGAGTAGTAGGTAAAGGTAACAAAGAGCGTTTAGTTCCATTGGGGGAAGAAGCAATTGAATGGCTGCTTACCTATATCAAAACGGCGCGTCCCATCCTGGCAACTAAGCCCTCTGACTTTGTGTTCCTTAGCAAACGAGGTCAGAAAATGACTCGTCAGACGTTTTGGCACCGTATTAAATATTATGCTGTGAAAGCCGGTATTGAACAGCATTTGTCACCACACACCCTAAGGCATGCCTTCGCAACACATTTGCTTAATCACGGCGCTGATTTGCGTGTTGTGCAAATGCTGTTAGGACACAGTGACCTCTCTACTACTCAAATTTATACCCACGTGGCAACAGAGCGACTTCAAACGCTTATTCACAGTCATCACCCAAGAGGCTAGTGTAAAAAGAACCGAACTTTAAATCACAAATACTATAAGTGGTGTACTGCATAAGATAAGGTTCATATTCAGCGTGTATTAAGTTGAATCGTGTATGGTAGGATGTTCTAGTCGAGTGAATGTTGTTGTGATCGTAATGTGAGCATTAATTAGAATAAGAGCTCTCGGCCAGTTTTCTGGCGTGAATATTCGCGAATATTCCCTGAAAATTAGTATGTGAAATGCAATTTTTTGGCAACTATTACGGTCTGATGAGAAATAACGTTATATTGTGAGTGGTTGCTTTTTGGTTAATGAGAGCACCAGCGCAGTTGCCCAAAAGGCACAATGGAGAAATGTTTAGTGAAAGTAGTAAAGAAAATATTGTTAGCTGGCGTTGTCGCAGCAAGTTCATTGCTAGGGCTTAGCGCACACGCCGCTGATGAAGCCGCTATTCGTGACAAGTTAACGTCGATGTTAGGTTTAGACGTGGAAACGATTGCTGACTCTCCAGTTTCAGGTTTGGTGCAGGTATCGACAAACCGCGGCTTGTTTTACGTTAGTGAAAATGGTCAATACCTACTTCAGGCTCGTGTATTTAATATCGACGAAGAAATGCGCAACGAGACAGAAATTGCGCTTTCTGGTCTGCGAAAAGACGGCGTAAAAAAAATGGAGTCGTCGTCAATAACGTTTAAAGCGAAAGATGAAAAGCATGAAATCAGTGTTTTCACCGATATCACCTGTGGCTACTGCCGCAAATTCCACAACGAAATTGATGCGTTGAATGATGCTGGCATTACTGTTCATTATCTTGCATTTCCACGTTCGGGCCTAAATAGCCAGAATTACGAAGATATGGTGTCAGTATGGTGTGCCAAAGACCCTCAAAAAGCACTTACTAGAGCAAAAGCGGGTAGCGATGTGGCCAGCGCAAGCTGCAAAAATAAGGTAGCCGAGCAGTATATGCTGGGGCAAAAGTTAGGGGTAAATGGTACCCCAAATATTATCTTGCCTGACGGTTCACTGATACCTGGATATCAGCCTGCTGCTTTGTTGACAAAGGCGCTAGAAGCGACAGAATAACGCTTTGTAGAATTCCGAAAGATTATAGAAAAAACGCACTTGTGCGTTTTTTCTTTTTCTGGGGTATTATCTCTTAAATTCTTTTCCAAAAAGTTTTTCATCACATTTTTGTACAGTGAGACATTGCGATACTGAAAGAGCAGGTTGTTACTGTAAAGAGTATGTCGACACTGTACATCATCAATTGTAACGACAATATTGGTTAGTGGTATCTCATGATTTTGCCTATTGTTCGCCGCGAGGTTTCGGGCACCTCGCTAAGCTCAGACTTACATCCAGTTATCGACAGAATTTATCGTGGCCGCAATGTGGCGAATATGGATGATTTGGAAAACGGTCTCAAAGGATTGACCCACTTCAACGCCCTAAAAGGGATGCCAGAAGCAGCGCAAATCCTTGCTGATGCGATAGAACAAAATAAGCGCGTAATTATTGTTGGCGATTTTGATGCCGATGGTGCCACTAGTACCTCAGTGTGCATTTTGGCGCTTCGCGCCATGGGCTATCACAATGTCGATTTCCTGGTACCTAATCGATTCGATTTTGGGTACGGACTAAGCGTGCCCATCGTAGACGAAGCTGCTAAACAAGGGGCAGAGGTTATTGTTACGGTGGATAACGGCATATCCTGTATTGATGGTGTGACCCATGCTAAAGCATTAGGAATGCAGGTTGTTGTTACCGACCACCATTTGCCTGGTGGAGTATTACCGCCAGCTGACGCGATAGTAAATCCTAACCAACCTGGTTGTACGTTCCCCTCTAAAAACTTAGCAGGTGTCGGCGTAGCCTTTTATATTATGCTTGCGCTAAAGGCTGAGTTGCAGCAGCGAGGGTATTTTGAAAAGGTAGGCATCGCGCCGCCAAATTTAGCTTCACTGCTCGATATCGTTGCCGTCGGTACTGTGGCAGACGTGGTGGTACTGGATAAGAATAATCGAATTTTGGTTCACCAGGGGCTTCAGCGAATTCGGGCAGGCAAATGTCGGCCAGGTATTAAGGCACTGGTGGAAGTGGCCAATCGTGATTGCGCTCATTTGACCTCAACTGACTTAGGCTTTGTTGTTGGGCCTAGGCTCAACGCGGCAGGACGCCTCGATGACATGTCGCAAGGCATTGCCTGCCTGTTAGAAGAAGAAGTGATTCAAGCGCGAATGATAGCGGCTGAACTTGACGCGCTTAATAAAGAGCGCCGTGAAATTGAAACCGGTATGAAAGCGCAAGCTGAAGCTGTGCTTGAGCAAATGGCGCTAGATGAGGGGGATATGCCAAGTGCACTGGTGGTTTATCGTGAAGACTTCCATCAGGGCGTTATTGGGATTGTCGCAGGGCGTTTAAAAGAAAAGTATCTTAAACCCGTTATCGCTTTTGCCCATCAAGACGACGTAATCATAAAGGGCTCCGCACGCTCTATTCCGGGCGTACACATTCGTGATGTGCTTGATGAAGTGAATACCCGCTATCCGGGTGTTATTGAAAAGTTTGGTGGGCACGCCATGGCAGCAGGCCTAAGCCTGCCCGTTGAAAAGTTGCAAGACTTCGAGAAGGGGTTTATTGAAATCGCGGCTAGGCATATGGAAAAACTCGACGGTAGCCACGCGCTGCTCTCGGACGGAGATTTATCATCGGAAGAACTCTCTCTGCCTTTTGCCCACCTGCTGCGACAAGCTGGCCCGTTTGGACAAGGCTTCGAGTCTCCACTATTTGATGGTGAATTTACCCTTCTCGATCAGCGTTTAGTGGGGCAAAAGCACCTTAAAATGGTGCTAAAGCCCGACGGTGTCAACGAGGTCGACGCTATAGCATTTAATGTTGATATCAGCTTGTGGCCAAATGCTATGATTAAGCGTATTCGAATTGCTTATCGACTCGATATCAATGTATTTAGAGGGCAAGAGACGGTGCAACTTATTGTGGAGCAAATAGAAGCAATATAGCTTAGTGGATGTGGCTACAGGGTAAATCAAAGGGCATAAAAGGGTGAAAAGCGAAAGACAGAAATTGGTTGAAAAGCATCGTCAGCTAAATCAAACCGACAATGTTAAAGTGATGTCGCATGTGCAGCGTGAAGAGAAAGACAGTGATTGGATCCGCCACACCATTATGCTGGAAGGCATCGATGTGCCCTTTATCTACCGACGTAAGCAGCAGTACCAGAGCTTGAAAGGTGCTCGGGTTAATGTGACTTACTATCGACATGTTGAAGACGTGGCCGGTATTGAATTTGAAACTATGAAAGTGGTCCGAATCAAACGCAGTTAGGCGCGTGGCTCGTAGAATGCTCCATTGCAGTCTAACGGATAAAAATTGAAACGGGATCGCTGCTACGGGTAGCAACATCGTATGCCGATAAAACACAGTGAGAAACAATGAATAATGAATGGTTAAATGCCTATGTGTTACATAGACGCCCCTACAGGGAAACCAGCTATATTGTTGATTTTTTCACGTTGGAAGAAGGGCGGATAAGTGCGGTTGCGAAAGGCGTAAAAAACAGTAAGTCAGATAAAAAAAGTCTGCTCCAACCTTTTCAACACCTTCGTTTGCAGCTTAGTGGTAAATCAGAGCTAAAAAACTTGCGGCACGTTGAAAGTGTTTCTCCCTCCATCAACCTTGCGGGCACCGCCTTATTTTGTGCCATGTATGTCAATGAATTAACTAACCGCATAATGCCTGCAGGTCTTGCCAGCGATGGTGTGCACAACGCATATGAAAATGCACTGTTATCATTGCGTGATGAAAACGATATAGAAGTTACCTTAAGGCAGTTTGAGTTTGCATTGCTTGATGAAATGGGTCTGTTGCCCGATTTCACTACGGACGTGGAATACGAGATGCCTATAGTGGAAAGCGGAAGCTACCATTTTCAGATGGATGCTGGATTTATTAGATTGCCAGAGGATGCGGCAGGCGCAAGAGGAATGCGGGGGTTACCTGGCCAAGCCTTACTCAGTTTGTCGCAGGGCGAATTTACCCCCCTTAGTAAAAAGGTGGCAAAAGTACTTTGTCGCGATTTACTTAAACCGCTTATTGGTGACAAGCCGCTGAAAAGTCGTGAACTCTTTATGCCAAAGCCACGCTGAGCATGTGCGTATGGGGTGGACAAGATAACGGGTTGTTCATCTTAGTAAAAATTATTTTCTCTTAACTCAAGCGCGTAAACAGCCCCTAAAATCAAAAACTTTGTTACAATCTTCAAACCTTACAAAGGCGTATTACGCCGTTAAATCAACTTGATAGATACGAAGAGTGCTTCTTCGTTCTTTTACGCTAGGTGGTGAAATGAGCACGATTTTATTAGGCGTTAACATCGACCATATCGCAACGCTTCGCAATGCGCGTGGTACACATTACCCAGACCCAGTGCATGCCGCTGATATAGCGGAGCGTGCGGGCGCAGACGGCATAACGGTTCATTTACGTGAAGATCGCCGCCATATAAAAGACCGCGACGTACGTATTTTAGCGCAGACCATCAATACTCGGCTGAATTTAGAAATGGCGGTCACCGATGAAATGCTTGCTATTGCAGAGGAAGTTAAACCCGTTTTTTGCTGCTTAGTACCTGAAAAGCGAGAAGAACTAACCACTGAAGGTGGCCTTGATGTAGCGGGCAATTTTCAGAATATCAAAGCCGCCTGTGAAAGACTCGCTAATGCAAACATTCTGGTGTCGTTATTTATTGATGCAGATAAAGCGCAAATTGACGCGGCAGCGGCATGTAACGCGCCTTATATCGAAATTCATACAGGGCAATACGCAGAAGCCACCAGCGAAGAAGAGCAGCACAAAGAACTCGCTCGTTTAGTAGAGGGGATTGAGTACGCCGACAGTTTAGGGCTGAAAGTGAATGCGGGCCATGGCCTGCACTATCATAACGTTAAACCTATCGCGGCTATTCCGCAGCTAATCGAACTAAACATTGGTCACGCCATTATTGCGCGCGCGGCGTTTGATGGCCTTCACACTGCCGTTGCCGATATGCGTAAGCTCATGCTTGAAGCTCGAGCAGGTATTTAACAAAGGTAAAACAAACTGTGGCTATCGCTGGATTGGGTACGGATATAGTGGAAATTGCACGCCTTGGAAAAGGCGACGGTGTCAATGAACGTTTGGCCAAGCGTGTGCTTACGGCTGCTGAACTGAAGCAGTTCAGTGAGCACAGCACGCCGGTGCGCTTTTTAGCCAAACGTTTTGCGGCAAAAGAAGCGGCGGTTAAAGCGCTAGGCACTGGTATTGGCAACGGTGTCAGCTGGCAACATATTGAAGTGCGCAATAACGACCTAGGTGCACCAGAATTACATTTTTCTGGTGAATTTGCATCAATATGTGAAGCGCGAGGCATAACACGAAGTGTAATTAGTATCTCAGATGAGCAGCATTACGCCGTTGCCACCGTTATACTAGAGACAGCGTAACCATGGGCTTCCTTTGAGGGATGCAACACGTTAGCCAACAGTGCTTACTTTTCTTATTAATATTTTTTAGAAAGCATCGACGGCAGATTCTTATGAAGGTTGAAAGGCCTAGCAAAAACCATTTATACAAAAAGGGAACGGGAGTCTCACTTGGCAAACCTTTTCAAACAGTCGCGCAGTAAGCAAAAAGATAAAGCGTCTCGTACTCAAAGCAGTGCTTCAAAAAGAGGAAGTGTTAGTGCAAATGCGCAGGTCGCTGGTCTGCGGTTTGGGAAGGATAAGAAAACAACCAATTTCAGCACAAACCAAGTAATAGATACGGTTACCATTGATGATTTAGATTGGATGGGTAATGGCGTTTCGCGCGGTAACCCCATGGTGTTTGTGGAAGGCGCCCTTGTAGGAGAAACCTGCGATATAGAGGTGTTATCTAGTAAAAAGAAAGTCATAAACGCCAAAGCGAAAAAAGTTCACACGCCCAGTGAAGCGAGACAAGTACCTTTTTGCCCTGTGTTTGATGCATGTGGCGGGTGCCAGCTACAGCACATAAAACCCGACGCTGCCCTTGCGCAACGTGACCTTGCCCTTAAAGTGATGATGGAACGTCACCTTGCAATGAAGCCACACGTTTGGCAAGCACCTCTAGAGGGGCCTCGCCCTCAATATCGAAGGAAAGCAAGGCTGGCCATAGATGCCCGTAACCCTAATCAAATTAAGTTGGGCTTCCGCGAAGCGAATAGCAATAATGTTATCAATGTGGAAACATGCCCTATATTGGTCGACCCGCTATCTACAATTATAGGTCCGTTGCGAGACGCGTTGACAGGGTTTGAGTCCTCTCGTCACATTGGGCATGTTAGCCTTGTAGCAGGTGATAATACCTCACACCTTGTTATTAAACACACCAAAGCCCTTGAGGCTGAGCTTATTGATGCGGTGAGCGCATTGGTGAGCGAAAATTCCTCTGTTAGCGACCATGATATCGAATTAAAACTTGAGAATAAGCAAGGGCAAATTCGCAGTGTGGGTAAGCATACTGATATTGTTATGAATACGGTAAATGGTTGTTCAATTTCCCCCAGTGCTAACGATTTTATTCAAATAAATAAAGTGGTTAATGAAAAAATGATTAACCAAGCAATAGACTGGCTAAGTCCTCAGCCCGACGAGCGTGTAGCTGATTGGTTTAGCGGGCTGGGTAATTTTACCTTACCCATTGCTAAACGAGGTGCAAAGGTTCAAGCGATTGAGGGTGTGGCCGAAATGGTGCGCCGAGCTAAAGACAATGCACAGCAGCAGGGCATTGAAAATGTTGAGTGGCTGCATTTAGATTTAGCCGATAAGACCAACGTCGAGGCCTCATTGCATCAAGGCGTAGATAAGGTATTGCTAGACCCCTCACGAGAAGGGGCGTTGACTGTTTGTCATGCGCTTGTAAAAGCACTACCAAAAACGATAGTGTATGTTTCTTGCAATCCAAGTACGTTTACAAGAGATGCAAAGGTGTTGATAGACGGAGGTTATGAAATGGAAAAAGCGGGCGTAGCAGAAATGTTCCCCTTCACCCATCACATGGAAATGATGGCCTTGTTTACGCGAAAGCAGCAGTAACGAGTAAAGGATATGGTATCTACAAGAAAGGTCCACGAAGCCGACCGGCCGCCCTTTGAAGCGTGGTTAGACAGCCTTGAACTAAGTGCAGAAACAAAAGAAAAGCTAAGTGCGGTGTCCTCCATGCCTGAGCGACTATTGGTTGGTCAGGAAATGGTTGAGATTTTGTGCCAACTTAATATGGATGATGCGACGCTGCAGGCCGCTCTGGTTTTTCCTTATTGCGAACAGCATGCGTTGAGCGAAGACGACATATATGAAGAGTTTGGCGGCGAGATTCGCGACCTCATTGTTGGTGTTCGCCGCATGGATGCCATAAAGTCGTTACACGCTCGTAAAGTAAATGGCTCTGGCTTTGCTCAGAAATCAGATGAACAGCACATAGACAGCATTCGTCGCATGCTGCTTGCGATGGTAGAAGACGTGCGCGCCGTTGTAATAAAAATGGCCGAGCGTATTTGCGCACTACAACAGGTTAAAAAAGCCGACGAAGAAACCCGCGTCATGGTGGCACGGGAGTGCGCTAGTATATATGCACCCTTGGCAAACCGTTTAGGCATAGGTCAGCTTAAGTGGGAGCTTGAAGATCTTGCTTTCCGTTATTTGCATCCTATTACTTATAAACAAATTGCGCAGCAGCTTGACGGCAAGCGCAGAGAACGCGCCGAATATATAGATACTATTGTAGACGATCTGCAAGCTTTGCTTGATAGCGAAGAGATCCGCGCCGAGGTTTATGGTCGCCCTAAGCATATTTTCAGCATTTGGAAAAAAATGCAGAAAAAGCGCCTTACGTTTGAACAGCTTTTTGATATTCGTGCAGTGCGTATTATTGCCGAGCGATTACAAGACTGTTACGCAGCGCTAGGTACCGTTCACGCTAGTTACAAGCATTTACCCAACGAGTTTGACGATTATATTGCAACACCTAAGCCCAATGGCTACCAATCAATTCATACGGTTATTGTGGGGCCTGAAGGGAAGTCGGTCGAGATTCAAATTCGCACACAGAAAATGCATCAGGATGCAGAGCTTGGTGTGGCTGCGCACTGGAAGTATAAAGAAGGTAGCACGGGCAAGCAGTCAGGCTATGACGAGCGCATAAATTGGCTTCGTCGTATACTTGCATGGCAAGAAGAAGTGGCCGAATCGGGTGATTTGGTTGAAGAGCTTCGTAGTCAGGTGTTTGACGATAGAGTGTACGTGTTCACACCAAAAGGCGACGTTATTGACCTTCCCCAAGGCGCTACGCCGCTTGATTTTGCGTATTACATTCACAGTAATGTAGGTCATCGCTGCATTGGCGCAAAAGTGAATGGGCGTATCGTACCGTTTACTTACTTGCTGCAAAGTGGGGACCAGATAGAAGTTCTCACCGGCAAAGAACCAAACCCAAGTCGGGATTGGATGCACCCAGGCCTTGGCTATGTGCACTCCTCACGGGCCCGTGCCACCATTCATTCGTATTTTAAAAAACAGGACAGGGATAAAAACCTTGCCGCTGGTAAAGAGCTGTTAGAGCGGGAGCTTCACCGCGCCCATTTGTCAGCTAAAGTACCTAATGAGGCATTTGAGAAGTTTAACTTACAAACTCTTGATGACTTATATACTGCGGTAGGCGCTGGCGATGTGCGCGTTATGCAGGTGATTAACTTTATTCACCATTTGCAGGAGCCGCCAGCCCCAGAGCCCGAGATAAGCCCGAAGGTTAAAACCAGAAAAACCGCGGCTGGCACAGGTAAGAAAGATGCGGTGATAGTGCAGGGAGTGGGTCACCTAATGAGCCAGCTGGCGAATTGCTGTAAGCCGGTGCCCGGCGAAGCAATATTGGGTTATATCACGCAAGGTCGCGGTGTAAGCGTTCATAAAGAAAATTGCGACCAGTTGCAGCACTTGTTATCTCAGCACCCTGAGCGTCAGATAGAAGTAAATTGGTCTGAAGAGCTGAAAGTGGGCTTTGAGACAGGCATTGATATATTTTGTCATGATAGAACAGGGCTGTTGCGCGACATCACTACGGTGTTGGCTAACGAAAACGTCCCGTTATTAGGTGTAAACAGCTTAAGTGACAAAAACAGACAAACGGCGCTAATCACTATTTCGATAGAAGTTCATGATCTCGACACGGTATCAAAAGTGCTCACTCGATTGCGACAGCTCAAAGGCGTGACTGATGCAAAACGCAAACAAAGCTAAGCTTAGCGAAATGCAGCGGCTGCTTGAAATTATGGAACAGCTGCGCGACCCCCAATCTGGGTGCCCGTGGGATGTGAAACAAACCATGGAAAGTCTCACTCGTTACACCATAGAAGAAGCCTACGAAGTGGCTGATGCTATTGCCACTGGTGATATGCGCGATATTAAGGATGAGTTGGGTGACTTGCTGTTTCAAGTGGTGTTCTACGCGCAGATAGCCAGAGAATCTAAAGCGTTTTCTTTTGACGATGTGGCGCAGAGTATTAGCGACAAGCTGGTGCGTCGTCACCCTCATGTTTTTGGTGATAGTGCCAATAGCAATAATGGTTTAAATGAGACCGCGCTGAACGAACAATGGGAATCAATTAAGGCTGAAGAAAGACGCGCTAAACAAACTGGTAATAACAGTGTTTTAGATAATGTTCCGTCAGGAATGCCAGCACTGATGTACGCACAAAAGCTGCAAAAAGCCTGTGCAAAAGTAGGCTTTGATTGGCCTGATGCTGCTCCCGTTATAGATAAAGTACGTGAGGAAGTGGAAGAGATTCAGCAAGAACTGGATTTCAAACAGCGAACACAAGAGGCACTGGATACTGGTGTTGCACCTTTAAACAGTGGCGTGCCCGATAACCAACAAGCTATTGAAGAGGAAATTGGTGATGCACTCTTTGCCATGGTTAATCTGGCAAGGCACTGCAAGGTGGATGCCGACACTGCACTTCGAAATGCGAGTAATAAATTTGCTAACCGATTTAAGGGAGTAGAGCGCCTCGCAGCTCAGAGAGGTGAAAAACTCGACGCACTGAGCCTCTATGAAATGGAATCGCTATGGCAGCAGGTTAAAAAGTCGTCTCGTTCTAAGTGAAGAGCTCGTTATGGAGTCTACAAACACTCCTCGTTAAATAACTTTCTACCATATTTGCTTATCAGAAAACGAATGGCCTATGGATTAGACCAATGTAGATGGAAACTTTCCCATTTTGGCTTATGTTTATAATGTAGGTTTGATTTACGACAAGGCCATGTAGATCCGTTTTGTCTAAAATCTGTGTATAAAAATGGCACATTGGAAGGGTGTTTAACCAGTGTTCTTCAAAAGCACTTACCAAGGAGTTGGACTGTATTGGGCGTTAGTATCTCATGAAAAAAGTACTGTATTTATCACTCGGGTTGTTTTTTACCCTTCTAGGCATTGTTGGAGCATTCTTACCGGTAATGCCAACCACGGTATTTTTGATAGGTGCGCTTTTTTGTTTTACGAAATCCTCACCGCGCCTCGAAAACTGGTTAATTCAGCATCCCAAATACGGCCCAGGTCTTGTTGCATGGCGAAAGCATGGTGCAATATCGAAAAAGGTAAAATGCATTGCCTGCTGTAGTATGCTTTTAAGCTTTATTTTTGTTTGCCTGTTTGCATCTATGCCCATTCCTGCCTACATAGGTATTGGTGTGTTTATGGGAGTAGGCGCGTACTTTGTGGTTACACGCCCCAGTCTTCCCGCTATTTAGTTTCTTCAAGCGCATTCAGTTACGCTTATTTTGAGAAGTCTTTGCCTTATTTGAAGGCATAAGCTTTTTGATACACTCAAAACGTCTAGCGATTTCTACCAAGTCGTTCGTGACTACTTACCCATTCATCGGCCACCACAGCAGAACCCAAAGATAAATCGCCGCACAATACGGTCGCAGCAACAATTTCAGCAAACTTATTTACGCTGCCTCTTTCGGTGCAGCCAAGCACACTTAAACATTCGTTTTGGGTTGCCAGGCCCGTACCACCGCCATACGTGGCAACGATTAACGACGGAATAGTGACCGAAAAGTAATAGTCGCCGTTTGGCGTTATTTCAGCGTAGGTAAAGCCCGCTGACGACTCAGCCACATTGGCAACGTCTTGCCCACAAGCGATAAACATGGCGGTAATACCGTTAGCGAAATGCGCACCATTGTTAACGCTACCTGCCATCAGTGCGCCCATATTTGAATATTGGCGCTGTTTAAACAATGCCTCAGGCGGGCAGTGCATTATTTCTGTCATCAGTTTTTTTGGCAGCGTAACTTCAGCCACCACCCGTTTTCCTCGGGTGCGCAAGGAATTAAGGTGAGAATGTTTTTTATCGGTATCAAGGTTTGCGGCCAGTACGAAATGGTCGATAGCGTTTGGATAGTTTGCTTGTATCCACTCGCAACCCGCTTTTGTGGCTTTACTTACCATGTTCTGACCAGCAGCATCGCCGCAGGTAAAGTTGAATCTTAGCCAGCGAAGTTTAGAGGCCGCATACTGCTCAATATCTCTTAATCTTCCCACGCTGGTGGTGCTATCACAGGCTTGTTTAATTGCACTGAAATTTTGCTCTACCCACTTACCAAAGGCTAAAGCCTCTCTGGCATTGCTAAACGCAAACAAAGGTGCTCGCTGCATAGCATCGTCAATAACCGTCGTAGTAATACCGCCTGCTTCCCTTGTTAAACGCATACCTCTGCTGTAGCTAGCTGTTAGCGTACCTTCTGTTGTAGCCATGGGAACGTAAAATTCGCCCTTAGCATGCTCTCCATTTACCAACATTGGGCCTGCAAAGCCAATAGGTACCTGTGCAACGCCGGCAAAGTTTTCTATGTTGCCCGATAAGGTTTCAGGCGGGATTGAATAGTGTCCTAAGTGGTTTAACTGAGTGCCTGTCTCGCGGGCGATAAACTCACGGCGGGTCTGGCTCATGTCATGGGTATAGTCGTTGTCTGAAGAGCGTGGGATTTTAGGCATTAGGCCACTCCTTTTTTATTTCATAATAGGAGCCCTGGTATCAGATGAACACTGTTTACAATTTATACATTAAGATAAATGCAGCCTATGTAAATGAATTAAGCGAAGAAAGGTGTCTAATACACCTTTCTATCACTAATATCTGGAAAAGTTAGGCTCTGCCAACTAACTTTTTCTCGCTATTTTTGCTTCCAATAAAGCGATTTCTTTTTTGCGACCTAAGTCTGCAATAGGTCGATCTGCACGACTTGGAGCGACCTGTGCCTTTTTGGCGAATTTAAGGGCTTCGTCATATTTACCGTTATCGAATAAATACTCTGCGTAGAAATAGTTAGGATCTATTCCGTCAGGGTTTATTTCAAGCGCATGCTTTAGCAATTTTTCAGCTTTTTTGTCGCTACCGAAACTAATAGGCCAGCCCGGAAGCTTATGGTACAGCACGCCTAGACTGGTCATCGCAGAGCCAGAGAGTGCGTTTTCGTCCAATCGCATTGCTTGTTCAAAACTCTTACGCGCATCCTTTGCGTAGTCCAGAGCACCAAGTCCGCCCTTGGCACCGGCTGTACTGGATTGAATTATGCCTTGCCAAATCAATAGTTCAGGGTTGTTGGGTTCTGCCTTAACGAAAGATTTAGCGGTATTAATAAGGGCGACGAATGCTTTTTCCTTTTCTGCATCATCAAGTTCATAGTTAATATGTGCCCACTGATGCTGAAGTGTCTTTAACGGGGTGGTTGCTGTTTCACTTAGGGCTGATGTCGGCGCTGTACTTTCTGTGACCTCGTTAGCTTGAGCCATAGCCGTATGACTTAATGCCAGACCGAGTCCTAGAATTACCGTGGTGCTAAGCGTGGTTAATTTCTTCATAGTAATGTCCTCGTGTTAAATCAGCTTATTACCCAGGCGGGTATCGTTTTGAGCGCTGGTTTGTTTGTCTTGTGATTGCGATTTTTGAAAGGCATAGCGTTTAATTATTGGAAGTTTTTTTGCCAACGCGTTGTCAACAACACTGGGAACTAGCGCGTTAAGTTTGGCAAAAAAGCGTTCAGCACGTCCTAGCGCCACTCTTGGCAAATTGTTTTCTAACTGTTTAATAAATGCTTTTGCTACTGCATCAGGTTCGTCTGTCTGGTTGCCTAATGCGTCGTTTAGCGCAATAGCGCGTTGGTCGTTTATGTCGGTGCGCGTTGCACGTGGCGCTAGATAATGAAATTTGATTTTGCTATCGCTGAATTCTCTGTGCATGGCTTCCGTCCAGCCTTTCAACGCGAATTTAGTTGCGCAGTAGGTTCCGTGCGCAGCAAAACCGATACCTCCAAAAGCAGAGCCTACATTCACAATGTGCGCAGACGGTCTACGTTCTAGTAACGGCAGCAGGCGTTGGGTTAGTAGCATGGGTGCCAGCATATTTGTCGACACAATCGACTCGATAGGGGTGCCCTCAAACTCGCCAACATAGGTAATGCCGGCATTGTTAACCAGAATACTTAAAGGAAGTCGTTGGCAGGCACTTACTACTCTATCTCTGCCTTCATCTGATGTAATGTCAGCCACAACGGCGGTATGATGAAGGGTTAAATTTTGTTGCAGCTGTTCGAGCTTCGCCTTACTTCTGCCAGTTAGGATAATGTGCGCGCCTTTTTCATCAAGCGCCTTGGCTATTGCTTTACCAATACCGCCAGTAGCACCTGTAAGAAGCACCACTTGATTACGCCACTCAATATTCATTGTATTTACCTTAACGTGTTAGCCGTTTACCTCAGGAGATAAGCACCAGAGGTACACCCTTGAATTCAAGCAACCTGTTCCAAGCCGTGTTCGGGTGTTAATTCGCGAAAGATATCTCCGTATAAGCGATAAAACATGTTCGCGCTGTGAATGATCATTTGTTGCTCTTTGGGGTCGGTAATTTTGTTCATAAGCCCTTCAAAGAAAACAATGTGCTCTTGGTCTAGCGCACCGTGAGAGGTAAGGTATTTAAACGCTGATTTAGGCAGTGATAATTTGTCTTTGATTTGTTTTGCAGCGGCGTCGGCAAGCGCAATACTTGTGCCCTCTAAAACGAATACCATGCCGAAGAAATACAGTGGGCTTTTGCGTGCTATTGCATCAAAAGCATAGGCAACCATTAATTCGGTGGCGGGTGCAGGCTGACTATTCCTCGCCTTTTCTTTATCAACGCCACAGGCTGCAAGGTCGTTAAGGATCCACTCCTGGTGACCCATTTCTTCTTCAATGTATTCACCAATTGCTTCTCTTAGCCATTCCTTATCTTCGTTGAGTTTGGCACCTGTAGCCATAAGCAGTGGAACAGTAAACTTAACGTGATGATAGGCCTGTTGAAGAAAGGCAATATAGTCGTTTAGGTTAAAATCACCGTTAAAGCAGCGTTGTATAATCGGCGCCTGTAAGAATGTCTCTCTGGCATGCTCGGTGTTGCTTTGAAGTTGCTGATAGAAATCCATAAATTATTCCTTGATAACAAATTGAGAAGAAGATGGTATTGTGCTTTGAGCGCTGTACAGGTGTTGGTCTTGGCTCTGGTAGAGCTTGTCTAAGTCAGTCGCGTAGCGGGTAATTATTGCGTCACGTTTCAGTTTTCCCGTTGGGGTAAGCAATTGGTTTTCTGGCGTGCAAAGACCGATGGTGGCGAAACTAACAACTTGCGCATAGTCAGGTAACTGCTTATTGATAAGTGCAACGGCGCTTTGAATTTGTGTAGTAGAAATAGTATTGGAAGCGGGTACGAGGAGCGCAACACAGTAGGGTCTAGCTTCGCAATACACTAAAGCTTGCCTAAACAGTCCTGTTCCCAGTAACAATGATTCAATCCACTCCGGCGATACATTTCTACCAAAGCTGTTCACCATTATGTTCTTTATACGCCCACTAAGCGTGAGTGTGTTGTCAGAAAAAAAGCCTAAATCGCCGGTTCTGACCTGGGTCGGATAAAATGAGGAAGGTTGATTCAGATAGCCCAGAAAGTGGTTACCTGTTACTACAATTTCACCCTCTTCGATGTGCAGTTGATTATGACCTAGCGTTTTTCCGGCACTGCCCATCGTATTGCAATTGGGCGTGTTCAATGTTGATACTGATACCGCTTCAGATAAGCCATAACCTTCAAATACTGGTAGTCCCTTCGCTTGAGCTTGCGCCAGCAAAGCGGGCGATACATGCGCACCGCCAACAGCAATGAACATTAGTGATGAAGGCGGTGTCCAGCCCTGGTTACATGCCTGTACTAGCACCATGAGCAAGTCGGGAACCAAGATAACAGACGTTGGTTGAACGCGGTCTATCAGTGACAGCAGTGCATTTGGGTTGACGAGTTTGCTCCCTTGAAATCCGCGCTCAGATGCTGTGGCTAAATAAACCGTGCCGCCGTGGTATAGAGGGGCGTAAACGCCGGCAATATTCTCAAGTAGGGTAGACAATGGCAGTAAACACAGGTGGTTCACTATTTCTGGTTGAACAGCACGCTCAATAGAATGGGCAACCTTCCATTGCGATTCAGTTGACAGGCACACGCCTTTCGGTGAACCCGTAGAGCCCGAAGTAAAGGTTATTTTGTTAGTACCTAAAGGCATACATACACGAGCGTCATGTTTGAGCGGATGAGCGACAATGTCGTTTTCGCTATCAATAACTGTCGGAGACTCACTCCATTCACTTAGTTCGCCACCGCTATTGGTCAACAAAAAGTGACACTGGCTCTCATCCAATACATGTTCTTGTTGGGAAGCGCTAAAAAATAGTGGAACGGGAACACAGCAGACATCAACCTGTTGGCAGGCTAAATCAGCAATCACCCATGCAAAACTATTGTCAAAGGCAATGCCTATCCTCTCGGCTTTGTGGTGAGTTATCCAGCTTGCGAGGTTCTCGACGGCGCTGAAAAGGGCGCGGTAAGTCATTGAACTGTCATTGCACTTCAGCGCAATATCATCATCGTGCCCATTTATATACTGATTAAGCAACATACGCCGTTTCCTTCTTGGTGCACATACTTTGCGGCAACGCATCCACATTTTCGGAAATAAGCTCAATTGCTCTTTGGTAATGAGCATTTAGTTCAGGGCATCCAATGATGTGTTGGGTTACGTGATTTAGCGACAAGGCAGTAACCTGAGGCGCGGTATCATAGTAGGTACCCCAGTCATCGCTATTTCCTTTAAGTTTTGATACATCAGCTCTAACAAGGGGGAGGAGCTGAATACCCGCGCCCAAGAGTAAAGCGGTGAGTTGTGAAGTCGCACTGAAAACCAGGTATTTGCTACCACATCGTTTTAAAACGAAGAACAGGGCAAATAATAAGGGGAGGGTATAGCGCGATGCACTGCTAAAAAGGTTACCAACTTCAGCAATATGCGCTCTGTTTACGGTTATCCCTTGTAAGGTGAGGGCAGTTTCTACCGAAGTGTTAAGGTATTGCTCTATAAAAAGAGAATTATACTCACCATCATATGCGGCAAATCTTGCGCCTGCGGCGGCTTTAACTCCATCAGCTTCAATAGCAAACAGCATAGGCATAAAAGAAGTCACTCGTGCGTTGTAGCGAGCTTTAAAACCACTTGCTATAAACGCTTCAATGCGGCGACGGGCATTATGTCCATGTTTTGCCGCGATAAAGGTTATAGCGGGCTTTTCCTTTGAGACAATCGCAGATTGCTTACCAGCAACCTGAACTGGAACAGAAGCTAAAACGTAACTCATAAACATGCTCATTGGTTTTGCGATGTTATAAGTATTAACGCGAGACCTTAAGAGAACCTTAAGTGTGAAAAATTTTTATAAAGGTTGAAGTTAAGAACGCCCAAGCCGTTTAATTGCTTGAGCCTTTATAGCTGTTAAAAACTGGGCCGTTAGTCGGTAAATCACAGGTAGCGTTCGCAGCACTGGCAGGAAGCAATAACCATTCGTCACGGTGGGCTATGCCCAGTGAAGTTGCTTGTGACAAGTCTACACATTGAAACTTGTAGTCACTTGGAACTAACAAAAAGCGTTGACGTATTGGGGGGCTAATCCGCTGGCCTGAAGCTTTTGTTAGCCCGAGCGAAGGCTCGGAAGTATCAGTTAGCCAAGCCCACGCTGTACCGTTTTCTAGCTCTTTAGGGGTATGGTAACCAAAATGAGTCATTTGAAAGGGTGAAAAAAGCAAATACTGTTCTTTAAAGCTGACTATCCCTACCTCGAAGGCAGTTGAATCCTTCGTCAACATATTACCTATTTGGCTTTCTGCATTTTGAAGGACTATACGGGGAGTACGGTAGTCGTTTAGCAGCCATGCACCGAATGTGTAAGGAATTACAGTTAAAATGAAAAGCCATGCCAGTAATTGGCGGGCGAGTAATTCTCCATCCCCTGCGTTGCGCTTTTTATTGTAAACATTGTAGACAATATGAGTACAAAGCCCAGCGAAACCGAGTACAAGTAATACTATGCTTAAAAGAACGAGGGTTTCGCTGTCGCTGTCAAAGCGCGTAATCAACTTACTGGCGATGGGTTCGTGAAACAGCAGTGCTAAGCCAGCAATCAATAAAGCGCCAGAGATTAACGAAGTCACTGCGCGCGCAAACAGCGCTAATCCTCTTGATACAGTTGAATTTGCAAGTACCAGGCCTGCAACCATACTCAACGCAGGCAGTGCCGGTAGAACATAAACACCACGTTTACCTGGGCTGATACTAAAGAAAATGACAACCAATATTACCCATATCAACAAGGATGAGTAAGCGTGGTTGTGAGTAAGTGCATCTTTTAACGACTTAGCTTTTGATACAAGTATGGCAATTGGAGTTATCCAAAATACAGGAATAACTTCAACAATATAGTAATACCAGGGCTCTATGTGGTGCCAGGCATTGGCATATCGCTCAGCCGTTTGTTTAAACAAAATGTTCGACAAGTATTGTTGTATTTGAGGCTCTTGTTTTATCAAACCAAGATAAAGCAGAGGTGCAAGCCACATCGCCACAACTGATAGCATGACTAAGGGGCCAAACAACACGCGCAATGACCACTTGCCGCGATGTGAGCTGCTGGTAAATGCGAAAAACGCAATGGGAATAAACAAAAGAATAGGTAAAAAGCCAACGCCTTTAGTTATGATCCCAAGCCCCATAAAGAACCATGCTGCAAAGTACCACCGCCAATTAACACGCACATAAAAGTGCTGAATGAGTCCGTAGACGCCAATCCAGATAAAGCAGGCGACAAGGGCATCTATTTGAGCAAATTTGGCTTGAATAAGAAACTGAGGGCTCAGTAGAAGTACGAGCATACTCAACATAGCCGCTTTTTCACTGGCAAGTCTTAGCGATAGCTTGTAGGTTAACCCCAAAGTGACAAGGCTTGCGATAGCGTTAGGCAGGAGCATAGCCACCTTCAGGCTACCCGTTATAAGGTAAAAGAAGGCAATACACCACATAAACACAGGGGGCTTGTCTGGATAAATTTCGCCACCGCGCATGGGCACAAGCCACTGTCCGCTGTTCACCATCTCTTTTGCGACCAATGCGAATCGAGGCTCATCGGGGGGCCAAGCATCTCTGAAACCCAGACCAACAAATATCAGAGCACAGGCAAAAAAGAACAGGGTAGATGCATGGCTATTTGAGTTAAGCACAAGCCTCACGACGGCTCACTCCTACGAGAAATGCCTGATAAGGATAGAAGTAGAAGAAGGCTAATGATTAAGCCACCAATTTGTAAAGGCTGTTCAAGGGAACTGACAAATCGAGAACCGCTTCCAAGCAAGGTAAACAAAAAAGTTTGAGGCGCAAAGCCGATTGCACTTGCAACAATAAACGGGACAAACGGAATGCTTAGCACACCTGCGACGGCGTTTGTGATTAAGTTTGAGCCTACAGGGAATAAACGAACAATTAACACATTGCGAAAACTTCGCTTGGCCAGTTTGTTTTCAACTGGTTTTAACTTTGAACCTAAAAGACGGACAGCGAGTGAGCGCAGAGGGCCATTTGCTAATGCGTAGGCGATACATGCAGACAATACCGTTAGCAACAAGGCAATTAATCCTCCCTGCCATGCGCCAAAGCCCACTCCGCAAAAAAAACTGACAGCCTGACGGGGAAAACCCATAGTTAAAAGCACAACACAGCCACTTAAAATCACACTTAGCGACTGCCAATTTAAATTTGAAATATAGGCATTCAACCAATCTGTATCATCACCGTGCTTCCATACTTCACCAGTGACCTCAAGCGACACATAGCAGATAAGCGCGATGCTTGCTGCCCCGATGAAAAACTGTATGAAGCTTTTGAGGCGGCGAAGATTAGTCTTCATGACCCATTCCGCTGACAATGTGATTAAGCTTGTTTCTGTACATTAGCCATCTGACGCCAAGCATATCGATGATCCCTGCCCAGCCACGATTCCACGCTGTATAATTTGATTTACCTTCTAAGCGCGCGCGATGATTGACCGATACACATACCACTTCTCCCCCAAGCCTTTTAGTTAAAGCGGGAATATATCGGTGCATATGGTCGAAGTAAGGCAAAAGTAAAAAGGTGCTTCTTGGGAGTAGCTTCAAGCCACAGCCCGTGTCTGGTGTGTCGTCTTGTAGGATCCACTGGCGAACACGATTGGCAACTTTAGACTGAAATCGCTTCCACGGGGTATCTTTTCGCTTTTTACGATGTCCGATAACGCAGAAGTGCGCTGCATTAGTCTCTTTAGCTGCGCGAATAAGTCGCGGTATATCAGCAGGATCGTTTTGCCCATCAGCATCAAGGGTGATGATCCACTTTCCTTTTGCCTGTAAAACGCCGTGAAAAACCGAAGTGCTTTGACCGCAGCTGATAGGGTGGACGATGACACGACAACTTACCGGCAAGGTGCTTGAAAGGTTATGCAGCAAGGATAGGGAGTCGTCGCTGCTACCGTCATCAACAACAATAATTTCTGTTGTTGTACTTGGAACCACTTCTGCAATTTCTCGTAACAAAGCAGAAAGGTTTTTGGCTTCATTTTTAGCAGGTAAAACAACACTGACGTCAAACTGGTGCATAAGAATATTTGGTAAATCATCGAATGACGTGCACTTTAAATGTTGAACCTTAAGGAAAGCTTAAGTTAGACGCTAAAGTAAAAACTTGCATTAAAATTCGTATTCCAACGACATGCGAAGTGTGTGATCTTTACTGTCACCGTTTAGTCCAGCTATAAAGCCCAGTTCCCATTTTAACTGCTTCTGTCTGTCATAACGCTTTATACCCATAAAGGCTGGGCCTACGCCAATAAAATCCTCAGCAACATAAACTTCAACGCCGGGCTGTATTTCAGGAAGCCAGCGGTATCTAAACTTGGCTTTAAATTCGCTTTCCCATTCGTTAGCAACCGTTTCGCCCCATTCATAAACGACGCTTATGTTGGTAGTAAGGCTAAATTGGCCAAACTCTTTTTCAGTAAGCAGGCCTGCCTTTACTTCCCAGTCATCAGTATTATGTTGTTTTTCAAGCTCAAACAATGTGCCCCAGTCAGCCCAATACTGTCCCTGTTCGGTCATCATCCAACGTAATTCTAATTCGTAACCCTCTACGCCAAAATCTTCATTCTCATCACGCGCCCCTACCACATAGGCCTCTAAAATTAAAAATTCAGAAAGTGCATGGCCGAACGAAAATCGTTGCATTAGCACATTTCCATCGTCGTTTTGTCTTGATGTCAGGCGCCATTCGAATTCTCGCTCAAACGGCAGAACGTAAGGATGATATACCTTATCGACGGTAAAGTTATCTGCGCGTGCCTGACCGGCAAACAGTAACAAAAACGTGATTAAGGAGAAAAAAGCACGTTTTAACATGCGGCCTCCATGAGAGGGGTAGACCTTTGTCTTGTACACAAAAAGGTGATGAGATTAGGGACAATCAAAGCAATCAAAAAGACAACGATATAACTTATAGAGGGCGTGGCTTCATAGCCAACAAGCGCGTTAAGTAAGTGCCCGTACTCGCTGTTATCGCTCACAATGTCGCTGCTATCCCAAAGTTTGTTTGGCGAGGGAAACGTATCGGTTTGTTCCAATAATAAAGCGATATTGGCTGCCTGCGCTGCAACAAAAACAGAAATAAAGCACTGCGTTACTTTTAAATTAACAAAATGAGTGAGAAAAATATTAAGCAAGATGGCAATACTGATGCTTATACCAAGCCCAATAGTGGTGCCCAGTAATAGCAAGGTGCTATCGCTGTTTCTCGTCAGTTCAGAGATGAAGTAAACTAAAAAGTGCAGCGAATTTGGTAATCCAATACCCAATACTAGCAGCGAGACTCCAATGCTAAGCAATGATGAATTCGATGTGCCGTATGACGCGAGAAAGCACATGCCAATCCAAGCAACAAAAAATAATAACGTCTTGAAAAGTTCAAATCCTGCGCCTTCATAAAATTCTGACACCAAGCCCAGCTTTGGATAGGTCAATAATGCGATAAATACAAGTGCAAACAAACGCCATAAGATATTGACCGCGGAAACGCGAGGTAGGGCTAGCAGTACGCTGATAAGTAAGAAAATAGGTAGCGTATCACGCAGAAAAAGCACAACAGTATTAATGAGCATATTGATTGTCCTCTGCGCTTTTCACTACTACCTTACCCACTGCAGTGTTTGGATGAAATTCTCCGAAGAATGGGTATTCTCCTGGTGTGAGCGGTCCGATAAATATGGTGCCTCTGCTATTTGCAAATATCACCTTCTCTCTGTTTAAGGAGAAGCTATCGATTTCCTCTGGTGTACTATCAAAGTTGATAAAAGTAAGTTTTACCTTTTGCCCAGCTGGAACAGTGACTTCTTGGGGATAAAATAAATGTGATTTAATTTCAACTACAACCTCAGGTAGCGCCCAGGCACTTGGTATGTGGCAGGCAAAAAAGCCAAAGACAAAGGCAAGGGATGACTTAAAGTACGTAGTCATTTGAAAAATTCACCCTTACTTCTAAACCGCCCAGCGAACTTTCGTGCAGTGTCAGTTCTGCATTATGTAAAGCAACAACTTGCGCAACAATTGCGAGACCTAGTCCACTCCCCGTAGTGGGTTTACTCGTAGACCCCCTTTGAAACCGTTTTATAACCTCAGGTCGTTGATCAGCAGGAATGCCCGGGCCCGAATCGCATACACTTAATGAGACACCACTGTGATGACATTCTACTTTAATTAAAATTTGCGCCTTTTTAGGCGAATAGTTACTCGCATTACTTACCAAATTCTGAAGCAGCGTATACAGCATAAACTGCGAGCTTTGAAGCCAAACCTCATCCCCTTCCAGCGCAATTTCCTGTGCTTTATTTTCTATTTTTCCATAAAGGTCACTAATAACCTCTTGAGCAACATGGTGCACATTAACAGGCTCTCGTTGCTCAACAAAGGTCTCTGGGCTTGTTCTAGTTAACAAGAGAAATTGGTTTACTGCATGGATCATTCTGTCAGTATCAGCCTTAAGTGTTTTAAGTGCTTCACCCTTTTCGCCCAGTTCATTTGCGATATTGTGAATATTGATTTTCATAACACTTAAAGGCGTTCTAAGTTCGTGCGCCGCATTAGAAGCGAACTGTTGTTCACGCTCAAATGCAGCGTTAAGGCGATTGAACATAGTATTCAATGTAGAAACCACAGGTGTAAGTTCACTTGGTTCTCTTTGCAGTGCAATGAGAGAAAAATCGTTGCCTTTTCGCTTTGCTAGCAATCTAGATAAATGTTTTAAAGGTGACAAACCCCATGTTATGCCAAAAAACAAAATAAGAGCGAGCAAAGGTACACTCAATATAAAAGGAGTGATGGCCGCTACGGTGAGCGAGTCGGTAAGCATAAATCGGTTGCTTACCGGCTGAGCGACCATATACCAAGTGGCAGGTTGTTCCTGGTACTTAGCAAACACACGCCAACGAGTACCCAACGCGTTGACTTCAGAAAAACCGGGTGTGAAGGCGGCTATGGGGGTAGTGAGTTCAGCCGAAGAGGTACTTATTAGTTCGCCTCTCTTCCAGATCTGAAACAACAGTGCATGTTCCTCTTCCTCACTATTACTATCAAAATAAGCAATGGCGCGGGAGAGCTCAATCAATTCGTCGTCTAAAAGTGCACTAGAGATATCTAGAGTCGCGCGATAACCATGAAGGGCTGCGCTAAAAATCACCAGCACGAGGGCACTGATCAATGTAAGAATTAGAAAACGGCGAATAGACGACAACTCATTCCCCCGATTTAGATATACAGTAGCCCACGCCGCGAATGGTTTTGATAAAATTATCAGGCATTTTTTTTCGCAAATGACTCACATGAACCTCTATCGTGTTACTTGCTACTTCTTCGCCCCATTCATAAAGTTTGTTTTCAAGCTGATTTTTGCTCAATACGCGACCGGCATTTTCTATGAGCGCTTTAAGTACCATAAGCTCACGTCTTGGTAAGTGTATGGTCTTATTGTCGATTGTCAGCGTGTGGTGTGCGGTATCAAGACTCACATTTTTAATCGTAATGATTGTTTGGGAAGCCGTACCTAGGCGGCGTTCAAGTACGCGTAACCTGGCGAGTAATTCATCAATTTCAAATGGTTTTGGTAAATAATCATCAGCACCTGCGTCTAACCCAGATATTTTGTCGGATACTTTATCTCGTGCAGTTAGAATTAATACCGGGAGTGTCGCATTCTTTTTACGTATCGATTTAAGTACATTCAAACCATCTGTATCGGGTAAGCCTAAATCAAGAACAACGATGTCGGTTTGTCCGATACTAAGGGTTGTCATTGCGTCTGCACCTGTATAAACGCAGTCAACAGCATAGTTTGCATTTTTAAGAGACAAGGCTAGCGCATCAGACAAAGGCCTATCATCCTCAACCAATAATATTCGCATTCAGATACTCGACGATATGTAATCAGTAAAAGTGTATACCAGAAAGCTTAAGAAAACCTTAAGAACTATACTGTGAGGGCAGTCAAGTTACTGTTTTAATGAAGGTTGCGAAGGCTTACTTACTAGCTACCTTTCTTGCTTCGCGTTTTACGAACGCCAAAGGCTAACCATGTGGTGCCCGTATGAGCAATGGACATCGAAAAACAGTCGCAGTGTTGTAAAGTCATCAAATAAAATCTTAAAAACGACCTTGGTGTTTATTTTCGCAATTCAATAAGTTCTTTTCTTAGTGCCTCAATTGCTAGCTGTGGGTGTTTGTCCCAGCGGGCGTAGTTAATGCGATAAGGAATGTTGGGATTATCAAGATAGTGAATTTTACGTGTGCCACTATCGACGAGCTTTCCTGCCTCTTCGTGGAAGTCAAAGTAATTAAAAATGTTATTAAGTTCACCGTTTTCCAATATTCGAATAAGACCTATCTTCAACCTGTTGGCAAGCGCCTGGTTATTTGGGCTTACAAAAAAATATTCATAGTTGGGATAATTGAGTAGGTGATATTGCTCTAAGGAAACATGCTTATCAGAATGGCGGGACAAATCACGATGTACTTCAATAACGTTGCGGGGAAAGGCGTCAACAAGATTCTTCTCCACGAGAGAATACATAGAATTAAACCACAAACTCCAATCCTCACCTTCAACGTTGTAACCATTCGAACTCAGTACAGTTAAATCAGGCCAATCCGAACCCTGTACTAGTGTCCGAGTTTTCAGTGTTGAACTATCAATGGAATAGTTAAAACTATCTTGTTTATCTGGGTTTATGACGAACACGCGGAAACCTGCAAAACCTTTAAGTAATGGAAGTCTGATAGGAATAAGTTGTTTTTCTCTAACTTGACTGGTTGCGCTCCACATGACGTCAGCTTCGCCATTGATAAGTGACACCAGCTGGCGGCTTTGACTCATGGGTTGGGGATGTGGAACTAAGGTTGTGGATCCCAGATCTGGGGTTGCATTAAGTGCGGCTTGCAAAACTGCGACGTGATAGTTGCCGTATTCGTTGTCTGCAAATGCGCGTGTGAAAACAATACTCTGGTGATTTTCTTCTTTGGCCACTGCGTCGTAGCAAAGAAAAAATAAAGCAAATGCACTAAGACACGCCGCTGATGAGATTTTCATTTGTTTTTGTTTTGTGATCAAAAATTCAACAGATAAAAAATATCGCATATTTGGCGCATTGTCATTTGTTTTATGTCTAAATATTATTCATTTATTTTGCATTAGGGGTTCGCATTTATGTCAATTCCTGTATAATTCGCGCCCTGCCCAGTTACGCCCACCTTTGGGAAGGTGGAAGAATCAGCCGGCTCGAAGGGGTCTTTGTGTTGATTTTAAGGTGATTTCTGGTGTTCAGAAATCAGTAACGACGATATTATTCGGGTGAATTTGAAAATGAAAACTTTTGTTGCTAAGCCAGAAACGGTACAACGTGACTGGTATGTGGTAGACGCCACAGACAAAACTCTAGGCCGTTTGGCTTCTGAAATCGCACTACGCCTTCGTGGTAAGCACAAGCCAGAGTACACACCTCACGTGGACACTGGTGATTACATCATCGTAATCAATGCTGAAAAAGTTGCGGTAACAGGCCGTAAAGCGCAAGACAAAATGTACTATGCGCACTCTGGTTACCCAGGTGGTCTTAAAGAGACAAACTTTGAAAAACTAATTGCTCACAAGCCAGAAATGGTTCTTGAAAAAGCAGTTAAAGGCATGTTGCCAAAAGGCCCTCTAGGTCGCGCAATGTTCCGTAAAATGAAAGTTTACGCTGGTGCAGAACACTCTCACGCAGCACAGCAACCACAAGTTTTGGACATTTAAGGAGCTATTAACATGGCAGATACTCAATACTACGGCACAGGCCGCCGCAAAAGTTCTACTGCTCGTGTGTTCCTACGTCCAGGCACAGGTAGCATTAAAGTAAACCAACGCGCTCTTGACGAGTACTTTGGTCGTGAAACAGAGTGCATGGTTGTTCGTCAGCCACTTGAACTTGTTGAAATGACTGAAAAGTTTGACGTTTACGTCACTGTAAAAGGTGGTGGTTCTAACGGTCAAGCGGGCGCAATCCGTCACGGTCTTACTCGTGCTCTTATGGAGTATGATGAAGCGCTACGTCCAGCTCTTCGTAAAGCTGGCTTCGTTACTCGTGACGCACGTCGCGTTGAACGTAAGAAAGTTGGTCTTCACAAAGCGCGTAAGCGTCCTCAATTCTCAAAGCGTTAATTTTTACGCTTTTTGTATTGCAAAAACCCGGCTTATGCCGGGTTTTTTATTTTTGCATTCACAAGTGATTTTATAACAAAGGTTTAATTTCTACGCCTTATCCCATCAAATATACCTCAAAACCTTGATTTTAGAGGTTTACCTCGCTAAACCTTATCATACCTTTTGAATTAAATTATCGCTTAAATAGCAGTAAAACCTTGTGTTTATAAGGGCTTTTCTTTTATCATTTGCGGTCGAAAATTTTGAAAACTTTCGTGACTTCGTGAACTAGCAAAATTTTGCTGTAGCGTCGCTATCATGACAAGCCATATGATGCATGACTCAAGCGTGACAAAACCAGTATAAGCTTGGGTTACACATCATAATTATCCAAACCTGGAGAAATGTGGATGAGCAATGTATCTGTAGATGCAACAGAGTCTGCACACAATGAAAACCAGCCAGAAAACAACACTCGTCGTCGGTTCTTGACCGTTGCCACGTCGGTAGTTGGTGGTGTAGGTGTCGTTGGTGCTGCTGTGCCTTTTATTGCGTCCTGGAATCCAAGCGCCAAAGCGAAAGCCGCTGGTGCTGACGTTGAAGTAGATATCAGCGGGATTGAGCCTGGACAGTTAGTACGTGTAATGTGGCGAAGCAAGCCAGTATGGATTGTTCGTCGCACGCCAGAAATTCTTGAAGAATTAGGCGCACACGAAGATAAGCTGAAAGATCCTAACTCTGAAGCTGAGCAGCAACCAACTTTTGCTCAAAATCGTTTCCGTTCAATGAAAGAAGAATATTTGATCCTTGTCGGTATTTGTACGCACTTAGGTTGCTCTCCACAGCACCTTAAAGATGGCGCGTTTGAAGAATACGTTGAAGGTGTACCTGATGGTTTCTTCTGCCCATGCCACGGTTCTAAGTTTGATATGGCGGGACGTGTATTCCAAAACGTACCGGCACCTTTAAACCTAGTAGTGCCGCCTTATCAGTTCGTTGATGATACAAATATCATCATTGGTTCAGAAGCGGAGGCTTAATTATTATGAACGCTTTTCTAGGTTGGATTGAAGACCGCATCCCATTGATGCGCGTTGCAAACATGCACGCTATTCAATACCCAGCGCCAAAGAACATGAACTTTTGGTATGTGTTCGGATTCCTAGCTACTATCGTTTTGGTAAACCAAATTGTTACTGGTATTTGGTTAACCATGAATTTCGTTCCTTCTTCAGAGGGCGCTTTCGCTTCTGTTGAATACATCATGCGTGAAATCGACTACGGTTGGATTATCCGCTACATGCATAGTACTGGCGCATCGGCATTCTTTATTGTTGTATATATGCACATGTTCCGTGGCATGATTTACGGTTCTTATCAGAAGCCTCGTGAACTTCTATGGGTGTTCGGTATGTTTATCTACCTAGCGCTTATGGCTGAAGCATTCATGGGCTATGTACTACCATGGGGACAAATGTCTTATTGGGGTGCGCAGGTAATCGTATCGTTATTCGGCGCAATTCCTGTAGTAGGTCCTGACCTTGTTGTGTGGTTACAGGGCGACTATGTTATTTCTGGCGCTACACTTAACCGTTTCTTTGCACTTCACGTAATTGCATTGCCTTTGGTTATTGTTATTCTTGTGTTTCTTCACATTATTGCACTTCACGAAGTGGGTTCTAATAACCCAGACGGTGTTGCTATTAAACACAAGAAAGGTTCTCTCCCTGAGTCTGAAAAGACAAAATACGAAATCCACGAATACTACACCAGCAAGTATGACATTGCTGATGATGTTTTACCGTTCTTCCCACACATTGTCCTTAAAGACCTTGTGGCGTTCTGTGTGTTCCTAGCACTATTTACTTATGTGCTGTTCTTCGCGCCAGAAATGGGCGGTAAGTTCCTAGAACACCCTAACTTTGAAATTGCTAACCCGCTTAAGACACCTGAGCATATCTTCCCAGTGTGGTACTTCACGCCGTTCTACGCAAT
The DNA here is from genome assembly GCF_002993325.1 of Alteromonas gracilis. Taxonomy (GTDB): domain Bacteria; phylum Pseudomonadota; class Gammaproteobacteria; order Enterobacterales; family Alteromonadaceae; genus Alteromonas; species Alteromonas gracilis. Next base: position 113,952 of record NZ_PVNO01000024.1, on the reverse strand, counting down.
TTTGAAAGCGGTACCTGACAAGTTGTTCGGTGTACTAGCAATGTTTGGTGCGATTGCTGCGCTGTTTGCGCTACCTTGGGTTGACCGCGGTCGCGTTAAGTCATGGCGCTATCGCTGTGGGCTACACAAAGTAAACCTAATTGTGTTTGCTATAGTGTTTATCTTCCTGGGTTATCTAGGTGGTACGCCACAAGAAAACTGGAAAATTGTAGCGTCGCAGATTGCGACCATCATGTACTTCGGTTTCTTCATTGCACTGTTCTTGTACAGCAAAAACGAAAACACTAAACCTGTGCCAGAGAGGATTCCTAAATGAAAAAAATGATGTGCTTTTTAGCCTTCTTCCTACCTGGCGTAGCGCTTGCGGCAGGTGGAAACGTGCACTTAGACAAGGCGCCTATCGATTTAACCGATAAGGCATCTTTACAGCGCGGTGCTCAATTGTTCATGAACTACTGCTTGGGCTGTCACTCTATGAAGTATCAGCGCTATCAGCGTTCATTCCAAGACTTGGGTATTCCTGATGAACTTGGTCAAGAGTATCTTCAGTTTACGGGTGAAAAGGTGTCTGACTACATCACTCGTGCGATGCCTGAAGAGGCGGCTGCAGGTTGGTTTGGTGCTGCGCCACCAGATCTTACGCTAGTTGCTCGCGTTCGTGGTGAAGACTGGATTTACACCTACCTTCGCTCTTTTTATGTAGATGAGAGCCGCCCGTTTGGTGTGAACAACACAGTATTTCCTGAAGTTGGTATGCCACACGTACTTCAACCACTTCAAGGTACGCCTACCCGTACTTACGAAGAGCAAATGGTTGATGGTGAAATGGTTAAGCGTTATGTAGGCATCAAGTCAGATGGTACTGGCGCAATGTCTCCTGACGAATACGACCAAGCCGTTGCCGATATCGTGAACTTCCTTGAGTACACGGGTGAGCCTTCAAAACTTGAATCTCAAAAAATCGGTAAGTGGGTACTTATCTTTATCGCAGTATTGTTTGTATTTGTTTACTTGCTGAAGAAAGAATACTGGCGAGAAGTGCACTAATCGCACAGATTTATGTATAATATGAAAAGGGGGCGTCTCGCCCCCTTTTTTGGTATTTACTCGTGCTACCTGAAGGTCCTTATTCTAAGAGTTTTCAGGTAGCACGAGTTATCGTAATAAGCTTACCGTTTGTAAGCGTAAACTTGTTTCTCGACGGAGGAAATTGAATGGCCGTAGCCGCGAATAAACGTTCTATTATGACGTTGTTCTCTGACACAATTGATATTTACAGCCACCAGGTGCGCATTGTGTTGGCAGAAAAAGGTGTGGGTGTTGAAATCAGCTTCACAGATCCTAGCAACCTGTCTGAAGATCTGTTGGAGCTAAACCCTTACGGTACTGTTCCAACCCTAGTTGACCGTGAACTTGTACTTTATAAGTCTCACATCATCATGGAATACCTTGATGAGCGTTTTCCACATCCACCATTAATGCCTGTTTATCCTGTATCACGCGGTCAGAGCCGTCTTATGATGCACCGCATTGAACAGGATTGGTACTCGCTAGCTGCGCGCATTTTCCGTGGTGAGGGTGATGTAGAGGCAGCACGAAATGAACTGCGTGAAGCATTATTATCGCTAGCACCTGTGTTTGGTGAAATGCCTTATTTCATGAGCGAAGAATTTAGCTTAGTCGACTGCTACCTTGCACCGCTACTATGGCGTCTACCTGCGCTTGGTATTGAGCTTAACGGCGCAGGCAGCAAAGAAATTAATGCTTATATGAATCGCATTTTCTCTCGCAGTTCGTTTAAAGCGTCTTTGACTGACCAAGAGCGTGAGATCCACAACCCGTTATGACATCTATGACGTCAAACCAGCCCTATTTGCTTAGGGCGTTCTATGAGTGGATTGTTGATAACGACTTAACGCCGTATATTGTGGTCGATGCAACCAACGAACTGGTAGAAGTACCGCAAGAGTTCGTTAAAGATGGTCAAATCGTCTTGAATGTATCACCAAGTGCGTGTGTTAACTTTTCCCTTGATTTAGATGGCTTATCGTTTCAAGCGCGTTTTTCTGGGCAACCAAGAAGACTAAGCATGCCATGTGAAGCAATTATAGCGATTTACGCAAGGGAAAACGGTGCAGGTACCGTGTTTGCAACGGAAGAAGATGTGGCACGAGCACAGCAAGACAGTGCGGACACACCTGAAAATGCATCTCAGCCTAGCGGCCCCACATCGCTAGAAGATGCAGATGCAAGCGACGTCAAAGATGCGCCTGTTCCACCTAAAAAGGGTAAACCTACCCTCAAGGTTATTAAATAGCTTATTAATTAGCTTATCAAATAATGTATTAGCCTGGTTTTGTGAAGTTTATCTACTCAGCAAAGCCAGCGCTTATTTTTCTTATTCCCTTAAATTCCATCTACGGTTCTTCCCTTCGCACAAAAGTAAAAACACCCCATTACCTGCGTAATAGGGCGCTTTAACGTGGCACTGCAGTTTACCAGTTAACGGGTTCGCGTTATCACAACACGACTTGTCGGAAAATCAAAGCGATGCGCTTCGGTTAGTACGGACGTTGACAAACCTTCACGGCTTGGGTCATTTGCGTTTGCACTGGTTACCACACCTTGATGGAGCCTTACTGAATCGGTAAGGTCGTCCCTAACTACATCATAACCCGCTGCCTCTCCGCCACCACCTGCTGCTCCTGCGGCAGGGCCAGGCATAGTGGCTGCTGTTTCTGTATTAGCCTCTGTACCAGCGTCCCAAGTCACTGTCATGAAGGTTTTTATATCACCAACCGCCATGTTGCTTACATTTGCAGCGTTTAAGCCGGTAAATGCATCGTTGGTGTTAACCAACATGGTTGTTACTGTAAGACGCAGGTCGTCAGCATCGAGTTCAGGAACCACAAGGGTTAGTTCTGTGCCCATTGAGCGAGGTCCCAATATGCCTCCAGAGTTTTGCGCATCCAAAAAGTCCGTGGAGTCCATGGCTTCAGTAATGACCATAGACGGGTCACCGCCCTCAGCCATAATTTCAATGCCCATGCTGGCTGGCTCGCCCTCACTAAATGAATGGAAGCCTGACTCATGCAAAATGACGGCGGCAGGTGCAAAGGGCTGAGAGTAAGTTAAGTTGGTAATTTGTACAGTATAAACCGCTGAATTACCGTTGATACCATCTTGTCCGTCCGAACCGTCTTGGCCGTCTGCACCATCTTGACCGTCGACTCCAGCTTCACCTTGAGGACCAGTTGGCCCCTGAGGTCCTGTATCACCATCGTCGCCGCAGGCAGCGAGAAGCGCCGAAAGCATCAATAATGTACTGAGTTTAATGATTGGATTATTCATTGTATTGGCTCCTTAAGATGCAGGAACAGTAATAACTACACGTGCTACTGGGTTCAACCAACGGTGTACGGTAGAGTCCAGATCACTGGCACCAGCAGCGCTATCAGTGTCGCCAAGCGCATTGCGGTGGATGTGTACTGGGCCATCTTCACCATCTTCAATTTCGCCATTAACGATTTGTGCTCCCACACCCGTGCCACCTATACCTAAATCAACGATACGAGTTGGAGCGCCGCCACCGGCAACACCAGGCACGCCATATCCACCCAGCGCATTTCCTGTCTCAGCTTCAACAACATCTGTACGGGCGCTGTTTAGTTCATCGTTTAACTCAGTGCCGGCATCGTACGCATTTAGATAATACGTATAGGTGCCAGGTTCCGTTGGAATTTTAATGCTGTCCATACCTACAAAGGCATCGTTAGTAGGTATTAGCATTGAAAGTAGCGAAAGATAAGGCTTGTCCATAGTATCGAAGGGATAGCTTAACGTAGCTTTCGGCGCGAGAAGTCCGCCAAAACGGTGCCACGTATTTGAACCATTATCGGTATCGACAGGGCCTAGTAACGCTTCAAAGTTTGCGCCGCTTGAATCAGCGTTTTGCTCATCGTCAATAACGCCCGCTTCAGCTAGCCACGCTAATGCCGATGAAGCTGGCTGACCGACTTCAAAAGCGTCAATTGTGTCATCGTGAGCAATAACTAGGCGCGGCGTAAAGCTTTGCGCTTGGGTTAAGTTAGTAATTTCAACATCTAATGTAACGGCTTCGCTTACTGAAATTGTTGCTAGAGACAGTAGGGTAGCGCCAGCAAGTTTAGTGAATTTCATCTTATTGTCCTTGTTTATGGCTTAAATCGCTTAAAAATTTAGGGCAGTAAAATTTTTAATTCATCACAGAACTATCACAAAAAACACACAGATTTATATCGATAAATAACAATATTGTTAGAAATTTTTAGTGATTATTTCTCAAGCAAAAAATTCTTATTAATGTGAAATAAAAAACCGAAGGGGCGGGTCTTGTTTTGTATTGGCGAATTAGGAGCTAAAAATGATTCTTATCATCTACAGCGGGAATAAGTTTCAGCAAAATATATCTCAATGCTTAAGTAAGCATAAGTTTCTTTACGACGCAGTCTCTAATTTTCAATCAGCAGAGTCTTTGCTTAAGGCGCAGCAGTATTCACTAATAATCGTTGAGTCGGCAAGAAATGAATTGTGCCTGCAGCGTATTAAAACTCTCGTAGACGCTAACGCTGAAAGCTGGGTCGTAGCCGTTGAAAGTGATATGGCTATAGCAGATTCGGCCTACGCAGAGGTAGACGAAGCAAGTTACTATGAAGCAGGTGTAGATGACTACCTTATTGGAGCGTTTGAAGAGCGTATGTTTACTGCTCGTATTCGCTCGCATATGCGAAGAAGTATGCCCAACCAGGAAATCTTGAGAACTAACGATGGTGGCGAAGAGTGCACTGAAATTGGCCCGCTTAAGGTAGATCTGCGTTACCACAGCGTGACGATAAATGGTCAAATACTGGCATTAACGGCTCGCGAATTCACTTTGTTGAATTATTTCTGTCGTCACCCCAATCAGGTGTTCTCCCGCAATCAACTACTTAGCGAGGTTTGGGGTTATAACCATGAAGGTTATGAGCATACGGTAAACACCCATATTAATCGACTTCGCTCTAAACTTGACAAGGTTAACAGTATTGAAAATGGTGGGCAGCTGGTACAAACCGTATGGGGCGTCGGATACAAACTGAATATTAATGGGTATACAGCCAAGGCGTTAAGTGCCTGAACGATATAGTTTAAAAAAAATTACTTGAGCCCTAGTAACAGAGTAATATTCATCGACTTAAATTAAAAACAGCGTCGCCGTACCTAGGAAAGCAAAAATACCCACTACATCGGTTATTGTAGTTAAGATGACGCTACCAGCAAGCGCAGGGTCTATTTTAAGGCGTTTCATGATCATGGGTAGGGTTGCACCCGCTAAGGCAGCAGCAATCATATTCACCATCATGGCAAACGCAATTATAACGCCCAGCATGTAATCTTGTTTCCAGAGGGCGATGACAGAAGCAATCAATACCGCCCAAATTGCACCGTTTAAGAAACCAATTGATATTTCTTTGCTAATAAGCCATCGAGAGTTGTTGGCATTAACATGCCCTAAAGCCATACCACGAATGACGAGGGTCAATGTTTGATTACCTGCAACGCCTCCCATACTTGGTACTATGGTATTCAAGATTGCTAGTACAGCCATTTGGCTTAGTGTGGCTTCAAATAAATCACTGACCATTGCAGCCATTAGTGCTGTAACTAAGTTAACGGCAAGCCAAACTGAACGACGCTTTGTACTTTGCATAACCGGTGCGAAAGTATCTTCATCGTCATCTAAGCCGGCCATACTCATCATTGAGTGTTCGGCATCTTCACGGATAATATCTACCACGTCATCGATGGTAATTCGCCCTACAAGGCGATTGTTCTCATCTACGACGGGGGCGGATAGCCAGTTATAGCGCTCAAATAGACTCGCAACTTCATCATCTGGCATGTTTACCGGAATGGCTTCCGACTCTTCGTCCATAACGTCTGATACTTTGTCGTCAGTGTCAGCTGTGAGCAAACGGGCCACGGGAATAATACCTACTAAATTATCCGTTCTATTAACCACATAAAAAGTATCAGTGTTTTCCGGAAGCTCGCCCTTCAAGCGGATATAGCGTAAAACTACATCAATGGTGACGTCAGGACGCAAAGTGATAGTGTCCGTATTCATGATAAAACCAGCAGTTTCTTCACCATAAGAAAGTGCTTGTTCCGCTCGCAAGCGGTCTTGCGCATCCATAGAGTCGAGAATATCAGCAAGTACCGGCTCAGGAAGGCTACTTAGCGTTTCAGCTAAGTCATCGGTGTCCATCTCTTCAAGTGCGTCCACCACGTTGGCCGGAAGCATCTTGGTAATGATACCGTTACGAACATCGTCAGATAGTTCTTCTAATATATCGCCATGAAAGTCGCTATCAATCAGCTCCCAAAGCTCATCACGAGTCCGGCTGGGGCTCGACTCAAGTATGTGGGCAACATCAGATGGGGGCAATTCGAGCAGAAGCTTACGTACAGATACAAATTGCCCGTTTACTAACGCAGCATTGAGTGTGCGTAGCTGTGTTTGTACGTATTTAGAAACAAGCGCTTCTGCCATAAGGCGTTATTCCTATAGGGTGAAAAAATAAACGGTGCAGGCGTTAACGCCTAAGTGGCCGTAGAATATCGCAATTATAATGATCCTGTCATGACAATTGCATAGCTTTCGCGCAAGATTTGATAAATACCAGACTGAAAGTATATTAAGTAATCAATCAGACGTGTGACTACTCGTCTTCATTAAACCTGCCTTCTATTAACTGCTCAATAGCAGCAAGTGCGTCTGTGGCATCAGCACCGTCAACAATAACATCGACTTGCTCACCCTGATGACTTTCCAGCATCATTAAGCCAAGAACACTACTGGCGTCGGCTTCCTTGTCGCCTTTTTTCAGAATGATCTTGGCGTCAAATTGATTTGCAAGTTTAACAAGCTGTGTAGCTGCTCTAGCATGCAGGCCGAGCTTGTTTACAATAGTGAGCGTTTTTTGAATCGTCATTATTGGTTTAACTCTCTATGGCGAATTTGAACATCTGGATGAATTTCGCCGAAGGTTTTAGATAAAGTCTGAGCGATATACACCGAGCGGTGCTGCCCGCCGGTACACCCTATTGCTACGGTGACATAGCTTCGGTTGTTGCGCTCTAAATGAGGTAGCCATGTGGTTATCAGGTTTTGAATTTGCCAAATGAACTTGGTTACCACTGGTTGTGAGCCTAAGAAGACTTCTACCGGTGCATCAAGGCCAGTAAGGTGCTTTAGGTCGGGCTCCCAATGAGGGTTTGGTAGAAAGCGTGCGTCAAAAACATAGTCGGCGTCTTTTGGTATACCGTGTTTGAAGCCAAATGATTCAAATACCAATACAAGACGAGAGCTTTTTTTACCAAGAATGCGCTCTCGAATTAACTCCGCGAGTTGATGTATTGTTAGCTTGTCAGTATCTAAATACAGGTCTGCTCTTTCTACAATAGGCGCAAGTAGTGCAGATTCGGCTTTTATTGCCTCAAAAAGTGATTTGTTTAGTTTGGCAAGAGGATGAAGACGACGGGTTTCGCTAAAGCGTTTGACGAGCACATCGTCGCTTGCATCGATATAAACAATCGTCATCGACCAAGATGAGGGTAGATAATCAAGTATCTCGACTAGGTCATCAGGGTTCTTAGGTAAATTTCTGACATCAATACTCACCGCGACTTGATCGTATTCATCAACAACCGTGTGAGTGAGGGTAGGGAGTAGATTTACCGGAATGTTGTCAACACAGTAATAGCCTAAATCTTCTAGTGCTCGTAGCGCCACAGATTTACCAGAACCCGAACGACCACTGATTATAATCAGCTTCACCTCATTTCTCCCTAATAGACTGGTTTATCTTGTTTGCGTTATCGATTGAAACGGCTTAATCGCCCAAATACAGACGGGCATTAGAAATTAACATAATGCAGAGAGGATCTCATCGCTCTTTGTAGCGCGGCGTATTGCCTTAATCGTCTCTTTGTCGCTCAGTTTACCGGCAACTGTTGCCAAGGTTTGTAAATGCCCTTCGGTTTGCTCTTCAGGAACCAGTAAAGCAAAAAATATATCTACCGGCTTTTCATCTAAGGCGTCAAAATCTATCGCCGGTGTACAGGTTACGACAATTGCAATTACTTTCTCAAGACCCGCTAAACGTCCGTGAGGCAAGGCAATACCGTTACCGATACCCGTGCTTCCCATACGCTCTCGAGACATTAAACTGCTGAGTACCGTCGCCGATTCGATGTTCTCATTATTTTTGGCGGCAATATCTGCGATTATCTCAAGAATTCGTTTTTTACTATTACACTGAACCGCACATTCAGTGCGGTCCAGACTTACGATGGCTTGTATGTCCATGCTTAATTAACTACTAATGTTTTTTCAGTTTTTCCTTATGCTTGATTACCTGCCGGTCGAGTTTATCAACCATGCTGTCAATCGCCGCATACATGTCGGTGTTTTCTGAGGATGCGAATACTTCTGCGCCACTTAAATGAACAGTCGCTTCGGCTTTTTGATTTAATTTTTCAACGTTCAGGATGACATGCACATTAGAAATGTGATCAAAGTGACGTTCAAGTTTGCTGAACTTCGTATCGACATAATTACGCAAAGAGTCGGTGATTTCGACATGATGACCAGTAAGGTTGATTTGCATATTTCGTCTTCCTTATATTATAGAGCCCGTTTAGATAAGGCTTTTGCGTTGGTTCGACGGCGGGATCGATAACGATTCCCGGTATTTTGCTATTGTCCGCCGAGCGACTTTTATGCCTTGCTCGGCCAACAATGAAGCAATCTTGCTATCACTTAGCGGCTTGCTAACATTTTCAGCGGCCACCAGCTTCTTGATCAATGCTCGAATAGCGGTGGATGAACACTCACCACCAGACTCTGTCGCAACGTGACTTGAAAAGAAGTACTTCAGTTCAAAAATACCACGTGGTGTGTGCATGTATTTTTGCGTCGTCACACGAGAAATAGTCGATTCGTGCATATCTACCATTTCTGCGACATCATTTAACACCATTGGTTTCATCATTTCCGGGCCGTGCTCGAAAAAGCCCATCTGCTGCTGCACAATGCAATTCGCGACCTTCATCAGGGTTTCATTGCGTGACTCTAGGCTCTTTATGAACCACTTGGCCTCTTGCATGTGTGAGCGGATGAATTGAGAGTCGCTACTGTTCTTCGCACGACGACTCATCGCAGCGTACTGTTGATTCACGCTTAATTTAGGCAGGCTGTCGGGGTTTAATTCTACCACCCAACGACCATTCTTTTTGGCGACTGAAACATCAGGAATAACATATTCAGGCTCTTTAGTAACTAAAGCACTACCTGGGCGAGGATTCAAGGTCTGTAATAAACGCATAGCCTCACGCAGCTGATCTTCCTTCAGGCGACTCTTACGCATTAACGTACGGTAGTCTTTGCTGCTAAGAAGGTCAGAGTACTCTTCGATTAGCTGCTTCGCCTCAGCGAGCCACGGCGTATCGTCTGAAAATTGGCGAAGCTGAACCATTAAACACTCTTGAGGTGTCCGTGAACCAGAACCAATGGGGTCGAACATTTGAATACGCTTTAATACGCACTCTACTTCGTCCATCTCTATAGGCTCTTCTAAGTCATCATCGTTCACCGCATCAAGAATTTCTTCAAGAGAGACGGTTAGATAGCCAGATTCATCAATCGAGTCGATAATCGCCGTTGCAATTGCCCGGTCAGTTTCCGAGAAATGGGTCAGGCGCATCTGCCAAGAAAGGTGTTCTTGAATATCGTCAGTAGTTTCGCCTTGGAAAATCTGTTCATCATCACTTGATGGACCTGGCGCGGGCGCTGAAGATGCGGAATAATACTCATCCCACGTACTGTCGATAGGCAACTCGTCTGGGAGATCGTTTTTTTCTAACGCATCACCGGCTTCCAAAGTGTCGCTTGATGCAGTAGCAGACGCTTCTGATGCTCCATCATCGTTATCGAGATTGTTTCTTTCTAATTGAGGCTCGTCATTACCTTCCTCGACTTCTAACAGTGGGTTAGAGTCAAGCGCCTCTTGAATCTCCTGTTGAAGATCAAGAGTAGAAAGCTGCAGCAGTTTAATAGCCTGCTGAAGCTGAGGTGTCATGGTAAGTTGTTGGCTAAATTTTAGCTGTAAAGATGGTTTCATCTACGTCTTATTTAAATGCTCTAAATTGAATATACCAGAGCGAAATTGAAAAATGACAATTAGGTTACATTAACTATAGCCTGAATTGCTCGCCTAGGTATACATCCCTTACTTTTTGATTACTTAAAACCTGTTCCGCTGTTCCTTGCGCAATAAGCTCGCCATGACTCACAATGTACGCTTTTTCGCAAACATCCAATGTTTCTCGAACGTTGTGGTCAGTGATAAGGATACCAATTCCTCTATCACGAAGATGTTGTATTATCTTCTTTATATCATTAACTGATATTGGATCAACACCAGCGAATGGTTCGTCTAACAAAATAAATTGTGGATTTGCCGCTAACGCTCGTGCTATCTCCACCCGGCGTCGCTCACCACCCGACAAACTCATACCCGCACTATTACGTATATGGTTGATATTAAATTCATCAAGTAGTGCATCAGCTTCTTCTTCTTGCTGGTGTGAATTTAAATCTTTACGAGTTTGCAAAATTGCCATGATATTTTCGTGAACGGTCAACTTTCTAAATATAGATGCTTCTTGTGGAAGGTAGCCAATTCCGCGGCGTGCGCGCTCATGCATGGGTTGATGAGTGAGCTCGTTTTCGTCAATTTCAATCTTGCCTTTGTCCAGGGGTACCAGACCTACAATCATATAAAACGTGGTGGTCTTACCAGCGCCGTTTGGACCAAGAAGACCAACAATTTGCCCTGTAGAAACAGAAAGGCTAACGTCTCTCACCACTTGACGAGATTTATAAGCCTTTGCAAGGTTAGTTGCGCTAAGAGTGGCCATGGCTATTTGTTGTCCTCACTATCTTTGTCTTGCTTTTTTGATGTTTTACGAATGGTTTCAGGCGTGAATACCGTCGTAACGCGACCTTCACCATCTTCTCCACTGCCGCCAGTAGCAAGCAATTGCTCGGTAATCATATCAAATGTAATGTTGTCACCTTGCACTTTACTCGTGTCTTGCTGAAGTTCGGCATTGCCAGCGAGAGAAATGGTGCGGTTAATAACCTCGTAACGAATTTCATTGGCTTTTGCCGATACAGGCGTGCCGTCTTCTAAAGTTTGAGAGTAACTCGCCGGTTTGCCTCTAGCGATGAAGATTTCGCGACCGCTACCTTCACTGGCGATGACTTCAACTTCGTCCGCTTCAATCAGCAATGAACCCTGTGTAATGAGGACGTCTTCTTTATAAAGTGCCGTCTTGTTCTTTCCATCAATAAACTGGGTGTTTGAACCTATTTTTATGGGCTGCGAAAAGTCGTCTTCGCTCGCGAGCACCGCACCGCTAGCGATGGCAAGAAAAAGGCTAGTTGCTAGGGGAATAAGTGGTTTGTACATGATCTAATAGCTCGTATTCTTGTGTGCGTAAATTCGCGTTAAACCCATTGCTCAAAATAACATACTGAGTACCTTGTATTTCAACGGGCTGGTCAGAAGTCATTTGTTTAGTGTCCAAATTTATTTGAATATATTCGGTTGATAAGCTTTGGACAAAATCATCGCTCGTTTGGTTCTCAATAACAACGCGATTTTCCAGCTGAATAAGCTCGTTGTTGTAGAGTGTGCCTTCTTTAGCCGTAACAACCCAAGGAGACGTTGCATTTTCGGTATAAAGGGTATATCGGGGTTGTTGAAATAAGACAAAACCTAGTTGGTCGTAATGTTCCATCGATTCAGCAAAAACCTTATGGTTCAGCTCTCCCTCTTGATTATAGAGGGTCGTGGTTAAATTTTTCGCTTTATAAGTGGGCTTCAGTGCGTCATTTTCACCACTGCTCTGCTCTTCTGGCTCCTCTTCCATCCATGTTGGTACATACATCAACATCGCTAGAATAAAAAGCGCAGATATACTGAGTCCTAAGCGATTAAAGCCAAATTGGCTCATACACTTGCTCCGAATATTTCATTCGCCACACCCTTGGCTTGTAAAATGGTGTCCGATATTTCACGAACTGCACCAAATCCCCCTGGGAGTGTGGTAATCCAGTTGGCTTGTGTAGCGACAAAAGGATGCGCATCGGCAACCGCAATCTTGACTGCTACATGCTTAAACATACCTGTGTCAGGCATATCATCGCCAACTGCTGCCACATCATCGGCATTTAGTTCGAGAGTTTCCATTAGTGCGCTCAAAGCCTCGGCTTTGTTTTCCTCACCTTGAATGATGTGCGCCACATTCAATGCTTTCATTCTGTTTTCAACAATGGCTGAACGACGACCCGTGATGACAGCGACATTAACATTATGGCTTACCAAGGCTTTGACGCCGTAGCCATCTCGCGTATGAAAGGCCTTTAGTTCTTCACCCGCATTGCCTAAATAAATTCGGCCATCTGAAAACACACCATCCACATCACATACCAATAATTTAATCTTCGATAGTTGAGTAAAAAGTGTGTCATTTATTTCTGTGTATAAGGTTGCTGGCATTTATAGCACTCCCGCTTTGAGTAGCATATGCATATTAAAGGCTCCCACGGGTTTGCGCTGAGAATCTGTCACCATAAGCGCACTGATTTTATGGGCTTCCATCAAGTTAAGCGCCTCTACAGCGAGTTGCTCAGAAGTCGTTGTTTTACCGCCCTTTGTCATGACGCTTTCAACCGAGGCTCCATGAACGTCAATACGTGCGTCTAGAATTCGGCGTAAATCACCGTCAGTGAATACACCGGTAAGTGTACCATCAGAGGCAATAACACCCGTCATCCCAAGGCCTTTTTTGGAAATTTCAAGAAGCGCGTCAGCCACTGAAGCTTTCAAACTAACAAGCGGAATATCGCTACCAGTAAGCATGATGTCATGTACTTTAAGCAACAGCTTTCTTCCTAGACTCCCCCCCGGGTGTGACAATGCGAAGTCATCAGACGTGAACCCTTTCTGATCGAGAAGCGCCACAGCAAGCGCATCGCCCATGACTAAGGTTGCCGTGGTGCTTGATGTAGGGGCTAGGCCTAATGAACAGGCTTCTTTATCCACACTGATATCGAGCACTACATCAGCGTGTTGGCCTAATGAACTTGACGCGCTGTTTGTCATCGCTACCACTTGAATTCCCAGTCTTTTAACGACTGGCAGCAAATTAACTAATTCGTTTGTTTCACCAGAATTAGAAATAGCTAATAAAACATCACCCTTACTCAACATTCCCAAGTCACCATGATTGGCTTCACCAGGGTGCATGAAAAAAGCGGGTGTGCCTGTACTTGCCAGTGTGGCAGCGATTTTGTTTCCTATATGCCCAGATTTCCCCATTCCGCTAACAACAACTTTTCCCTTGCAGTGGAAAAGAATATCGCATGCTGCAATAAAATTGTCGTTTAAACGTTCTGCAAGGTTCGCTATAGCGTGCGTTTCAATGTCGATAACGCGTTTTGCTGAGTCGATATAGTTCATCTGAGTTTGTGTATTCATGATTATCCGAACAGCCAGAATTGGTAGCCAATGAAGCAAGCAAGAAGTATAAATCCATTCGTTCTTGATATTGTACGCTTACCGATTAAATCAAAGCTGAACAAGAATAGCAGTAGCGTTAGTCCAAGCATTACGTACATATCTCGATTATAGACATCTGGATCCAACAAGCCTGGCGCTATTAACCCCGGCATTCCAAGTACGGCAAGCAGGTTAAAAATATTAGAACCAATAATATTACCAAGGGCTAAATCATCCTCACCTTTGAGTACGCCGGCAACGCTTGCAGCAAGTTCTGGAAGGCTGGTGCCAAAAGCAATGATAGTTAAACCAATCACCAAGTCAGATATCCCCATATACCTTGCAATTTCTACAGCGGAGTTCACCAAAAAATGTGCACTCAGGGGCAAAACGACCAGACCCACGCCAATCCATATAAGCGCAGATGTATTTGAAACGCCTTTAGGTATTTCGTCAGCTGTTTCAGCTATCAACGGGTCTTCTTTGTCTACTTGTAGCGACAGCCAGGCCATCATGGCTAATACAAAAATAAACAGAGCAAGTAGAATAATGCCCTCGTAAGACTTAAGTTCGCCATCGAACAAAAAGCCGATAGCAATAAGCGAGATGATAAGAAGAGCCGGAAGCTCTCGCTTTAACGTTGTTGATGAGACAAGCAGCGGCTTAACCAGTGCTGTTATGCCAAGGACAAGAGCGACGTTGGTAATATTCGAGCCCAGCGCGTTTCCTACAGCGGTATTCATATTACCATTTACAGAGGCAATGGCGGATACCACGATTTCAGGCGCAGAAGACCCCATAGCGACAATCGTTAAACCGATCATCATAGGTGAAATACCGATGTTCTTTGCTAGCGCTGAAGCACCATAAACAAAACGGTCAGCGCTCCAACTAAGTACAATCAGCCCAATAAGAAAAATGACGATGTTTAAAAGCACAACAACCTGTAATAAAGAGTATTTCGCTAGATTGTCGCAAAAAGAGTGCCATTTGCCTATGCTCGCATTACTTTATTTTTATCAAATGCTGCGAAATGGTAAAAACCTGTGTTAAATGAAGAGTAAATCGACGAATTAGCCCTCGTTCGTTGCCTTTGATTAGCAGCGATAGCAACAACATTACATGTTGGTGTTCAGTTTCCATTAACAAACTATCAAATACGATAGACGTGCTCACTCACTTTCGACTTGTTGTCTTACATAAGAAGTGCGCTTGAGCGCGCGTGACCTTACATTCGTCTTAATCGAACATAACTTGTAACTTTTTGACTTTTGCGAGGGGCTTGAAAAAGCGTACAATGACACTAAATCACATCGCCCAGCCACGAGTTTTTGCCAATCGTGTTGATAAACTACACTGCTGAGTAAACTTTATTGGTATTATGTGTTCTTAAAGTAAACTCAAGAGTATACATTTACAGTAAAATGCTAAAGGCATAGAAATTGAATACGCTAGGCAACCTATTCAATTACTCTTTTAAAAGTGCAGTGTGGGTGAAATTTTTACAGCCACTTTCTTTCGTCAGGGGTCGACATTTAAGTACTTATGGATCATTTAGTTGAAGTAGATAACCTAACTTTCAAGCGTGCTGACCGCGTTATATATGACGGCATTTCGCTTAAAGTACCCAAAGGTAAAATTACTGCGGTAATGGGGCCTAGTGGTATAGGTAAAACAACGTTGCTGCGCCTTATTGGCGGGCAGTTAACGCCAGATGAAGGCGACGTGAGATTCGATGGTGACTCGATTGTTTCAATGTCGAGAAAGTCCCTTTACAACACGCGCCGAAGAATGAGTATGCTGTTTCAAAGCGGCGCACTTTTCACCGATATGAGCGTGTTCGACAATGTTGCGTTTCCGCTTCGCGAGCATACCAAGTTATCTGAAGATATTATCGCCACCATTGTCGCTTTAAAGCTACAGGCTGTGGGATTGCGCGGTGCCGCTCAACTTATGCCAAGCGAATTATCTGGTGGTATGGCGCGCAGGGCTGCACTTGCAAGAGCGATAGCGCTTGATCCTGATTTAATCATGTATGACGAGCCATTTGCAGGCCAAGACCCTATTTCTATGGGGGTCTTAGTAAAGCTCATTCGTGAGCTTAACGATGCGCTTAGCTTAACAAGTATTGTTGTTACTCATGACGTAACCGAAGTACTCACTATTGCAGATTATATTTACATACTGGCTGACAAGCGCGTAATAGGTGAGGGTACGGCTCAAGAAATTAAAGAAAGTGATTCTGAGCTGGTACAGCAGTTCTTAAAGGGTAAAGCAGATGGCCCAGTGCCATTTCACTACCCTGCACCTGATTTGAAAACGAGTTTTTTGGGAGGCGATAAATGAAGTACTTCCAGTCAGTCGGTGCAAAAACGATTGCTAAAATAACTTCAATTGGACGCGCCACATTAATGCTGTTCGGTGCGCTAGTGGCGGTTCCTCGCGTTAAAAATATTCCGTTGGTGATCAAGCAGCTTTATGTTGTAGGCGTGCAGTCGCTCCTAATTATCATGGTATCTGGTTTATTCATTGGCATGGTAATGGCGCTCCAAGGCTATACAATTTTGGTTGATTATGGTGCTGAAGGAAGTTTAGGTCCTATGGTGGCTTTGTCGCTGCTGCGGGAGCTAGGCCCAGTTGTGACTGCATTGTTGTTTGCTGGTCGTGCTGGCTCAGCGTTGACAGCTGAAATAGGCTTGATGAAAGCCACAGAGCAATTAAGCAGCTTAGAAATGATGGCAGTAGATCCGCTTAGGCGTATTGTCGCTCCTCGCTTTTGGGCTGGAATGATTGCCATGCCAATGCTGGCGATTATTTTTAGCGCCATTGGTATCCTTGGCGGGCATTTGGTCGGCGTGGATTGGTTGGGCGTTGATGCGGGCAGCTATTGGTCAATTATGCAATCAACAGTAGATTGGAACCAAGATGTCATAAACGGCGTAATAAAAAGCCTCGTGTTTGCCTTAGTTGTGACGTGGATTGCCATATTTAAAGGTTACGATTCTATTCCAACATCGGAAGGGATCAGCAAAGCGACTACTGAAACAGTGGTCTATTCATCATTAGCAGTATTAGGGCTGGACTTCGTGCTTACCGCCCTTATGTTTGGTATCGAGTAGGGGTTAGGAATGAGTAAGTATAAAACGGAAGTGATGGTTGGTATGTTTGTCATGCTTACAATAGGTGCATTGTTATTATTAGCACTTAAAGTGGCAAATCAAACGGTAGCGACCGAAGGTGACACCTACACGTTATATGCAAAGTTCGACAATATTGGCGGGCTGAAACCGAGATCTGCAGTGAAAGTAGGTGGTGTTACGGTTGGTCGTGTGTCGTCAATTTCATTGGATCAGGAAGATTTCACTCCTGTGGTAGAACTATCTATCCTCAACGAATACAACGGCTTTCCTGAAACCAGTTCGGTATCTATTTTGACTTCAGGCCTATTAGGCGAGCAGTACGTTGGTTTTCAGCCAGGGTTCTCGTTTGACGGTGTGGCAAACTTACAAGATGGCGATTACCTGCAAGATACTAAGTCAGCGTTGGTTCTTGAAGATTTGATTGGTCAGTTCTTGTTTAACCGCGGTAGTGACGAAAACTAAACACTGCCCATTATATTGCTTGCACTGCATACAGTTACCAATGAATTACAGCAACTTGATGAAACTAATTTGACGGTAATCAGGTCTGCTAAACAGAGTTTGAAGTTAGGAGATAAAATTTTGAAAAAGATCATAGCAGCCATTGGCATCTTTATGATGTCGATAACGAGCGTAGTGAATGCGCAAGAAGTGAATGAGCAAAACCCGTATGAATTGGTGCAGGATGTAGCAAATCGTACGTTTGAACGTATTAAGGCTAATCAGGAGGCTATCAAAGCCGATCCAGAAATGCTTCGTACGATCATGGAAGAGGAACTAGTGCCGCATATCGATTATAAATTTGCGGCATTTATGGTGTTGGGTAAACACTTTAAATCGGTGCCTCAAGAGAAAATGGGCGAATACATCAGTGTGTTTCGACAGTATCTAATTACTTCTTATGCAGTTGCGATGGGGTATTACGATAATCAAGAGGTAATATTCGAGCCAGAGTCATCTTTTGATGATAAAAAATCAGTAACGGTGCGTGCCGTAGTACAAGACCCCAGCCGTCCAGAAATTAAAATTGCGTTTAAAGTGCGTAAAGACAGTAAAACGAATGAGTGGAAAGCGTACGACATGGTTGCCGAAGGCATTAGCATGTTGAATAGTAAGCGTAGCGAGTTCGAATCAATTCTTCGTCAAGAAGGCATAGATTCAGTGATTGCTTTAATGCGCGATAAAATTGGTAAGCCGGTTGAATTAAAACAAGGTGAGCCGATTGAAATCGAGGGAGAGGCTGAGTGAGTCTCTTTGAGATAAACGATAAGGGTAATGTGATTGTTCACGGTCAACTTGACCGTGACACTTTGTCAAAGAATTTCTGGGAAAGCCTGAGCAGTAACGAGCGAGGCACCCTGCAGCAAAACAAACGTTGCACTTTGGATTTGAGCGATGTTGAACGTGCAGACAGTGCGGGTTTGGCGTGGCTTATCAATGCCGTTAGGGATGCAGAGCAAAATGGTGTTAGCATAACCCTCAGCAAAATGCCGGAAAAGCTTCAAAAGCTTGCAAAAATCAGCAATGCAGATAGCTTTTTACCTGTAGAATAAACACCAGTTAGCGAATTAAGAAGTAAGTTATGGAATTGTCTGAAATTGAAAAAATCTTGAAAGATGCCTTAGACCTTCACGAAGTGCATGTGAAAGGAGAGGGATCGCATTTTAATATTATTGCTGTAAGCGATGCGTTTAATGAAATGAGCCGTGTAAAGCGTCAGCAAGCTGTTTATGCGCCCTTAGCTGATAAGATTGCAGATGGCAGCATGCACGCAATCACAATCAAGACGTTTTCGGTTAAGGACTGGGAGCGCGAGCGCCAGTTCAATATCCCTCAATAATAGGCGCAGCTTGTGGATAAACTTGTAATTAAAAAGGGCCCAGCGCTAAACGGCACGGTTCGTATTTCTGGTGCTAAAAATGCGGCTCTTCCATTGTTGATGACAAGCCTGCTTACTGACTCTCCTTGTCGATATACTAATGTTCCTCGTCTTCGCGATATAAATACCACTACTGCGCTATTACGCGAGCTGGGCGTCGAAATTGCTCAACCAGCTCCTAATGATATCGTTATCGATGCGAGTACACTTGAGAGCGTGACGGCATCCTATGATCTAGTGCGTACTATGCGAGCGTCTATTTTAGTTCTAGGCCCTCTACTTGCGAAACAGGGTAAGGCAAATGTGTCTTTACCCGGTGGCTGTGCTATTGGTGCTCGCCCGGTCAATCTTCATTTAACTGGCCTTGAAAAAATGGGCGCTAAAATAGAAGTTGATGAAGGCTATATTCGTGCAGAAGTTGACGGACGCTTAAAAGGCGCGCGCATCTTTATGGATATGGTAAGTGTTGGCGCGACAGAAAACTTGCTTATGGCTGCGGCGCTGGCAGACGGTACGACGGTGCTTGAAAACGCTGCGCGCGAGCCTGAAATTGTAGATTTAGCAAATTGCCTTATTCAAATGGGCGCAAAAATTAGCGGCGCAGGAAGTGACAAAATTACCGTTGAAGGTGTGGAAACGCTAAACGGCTGTGACTATGCCGTGCTACCTGATCGTATTGAGACGGGGACCTTCCTTGTTGCTGCCGCTGTTACTGGCGGAAAGGTTCGCTGTACCCATGCCGCGCCTGATACGTTAGATGCCGTGCTAGACAAGCTAGAACAAGCTGGCGCTAAAATTACGACTGGTGATGACTGGATTGAACTCGATATGGAAGGGCGAAAGCCACAGGCCGTAAGAGTAAAAACTGCCCCTCACCCAGCTTTTCCTACCGATATGCAGGCCCAGTTTGTTACTTTAAACTGTGTTGCAGAAGGCACAGGTGTTATTACCGAGACCATTTTCGAAAACCGTTTTATGCATGTGCCTGAATTACAGCGCATGGGTGCTGAGATAGCGCTAGAGGCTAACTCTGCTGTTTCGAAAGGAAGCTCACGCTTAAAAGGTGCGCCCGTTATGGCAACTGACCTTCGCGCATCAGCAAGCTTGGTTATAGCCGGTCTCCTCGCAGATGGGGAAACTCATGTGAATCGTATTTATCACCTTGACCGTGGTTATGAAGCTATTGAAGAAAAGCTTAGAGGTTTAGGTGCAAATATAGAGCGAGTAAAAGAATAAGCGAGAAGCAGGTATTCTGGTAAAAGAAAAGCGCCTTTTGGCGCTTTTCTTTTATCGATAAAGTGAAACAACAGACTTCTACTGACTCGCGCGAAGTTCTCCAACCGTAGCTGTTAAGGTTAAAGAGGTACCGTCTCGGCTAAGTTCAATCTCAAGCTCTGTGCCCGGCTCTGTTTCAGCAATCATATCTAAGGTTTTAGACGCACTCTCCAGTCTTACTCCGTCAATGGCTACTATGATGTCGCCGGGACGAATGCCAGCGATGTCTGCTGGGCTACCCTTTGCTACCGCCGACACATCGATGCCAGGACGGTTGCGGTTTTCACCACCTACGAAGCCGAGCTGACCGCGTATCACACGGCCATTACTGATAATTTCATCCATTACCCGTTTAGCTAGTTCGTAAGGTACCGCAAAATTAATCCCGTCTACATTGCGAACGCGGTTATTCGAATCGAGAACTTGGAAGTTAGCATTAGTAATGCCCAACAATATGCCGTTGCTATCTACTAATGCTCCGCCGGAGTTACCTTGGTTGAGTACCGCATCAGTCTGAATAAAATCCACATAGTTGGAAAGTCCGTTTCGTCCTGCTCTGCTTACGATCCCCTGCGTAATTGTCTGACCTAAGTCGAACGGGTTACCGATAGCCATTACCACATCACCTACATGAGTATCTGGTTCTGGGACTTGAGGAATAATATGAAGGTTATCTGCAGTAACTTTTAGAACCGCTAGGTCTGTAAGCGGATCTGTACCGATAATTTGTGCTTCAAGAATACGACCATCTTGAACTGCTACGTAAATGCTGTCGGCGTTTGCAACTACGTGGTGACACGTAAGTAGGTAGCCGTTTTCAGTCATGATCACGCCAGAACCTAAGTTAGTTCGACCGCGCGATTGGTTTCTAAAAAGCCCGGAGCCATTCTCAATGCTTACGCTGTAAATATTGACGACGGCTGGTGCAGAGCGGCTGAGTGCGGTGAAATAGCTTTCACGATTAGCACTTACTGATACATCAGTGAAAAAGCCTTGAGCCAGCCCTTTACCTTGTCGAAGTTCTGGAACAAAAATCAACAGCAACGCTGCAACGGCAACGCCGAGGAGAACAGATTTTAATAAGAAATTTATTATTGAGCGGCCAGTCACAAGTCACACTTATCGTTTTCTGCCGCACTTACTCTAAACGCACTATTCTTGCAGTGCGACATCATAAAAAAGCGCGACGTTTTTAAATTATCATTCTTAACGTAAAGGATATCACTTAATTGAATAAACTACCGTAATGAAAAACAAATTTAGTGCAATCGAATTTGAATTATCATTTCCCTTCAATGGTGCCAGACAAACTGTTCACGTTTGCCATATTCTAGTATTCAAATAAAAACGGCGCTTTAAAGAAGCGCCGTTTTCTATTAGTCAAACTTTCAATCTAGCGTAAAGCTATTGTCTGATAACCAAGTACAATGTTGAATTACCCCGTTTCACGTTAAGCGCGATAACGCCTTTCGCTTCATCTAGTGCATTTCTGAACTCAGCCACGGTAGATGTGCGAACTCGGTTAACACCTATGATCACGTCTTCAGACTGTAAACCAATGCGCGCCGCTGGTGCACCACGTTCAATGTCAGACACTACAACACCGGCATTACCCGCGTCATCAGTACCGTTTGCGAGCGTTGCACCCTCAAGCGCTGGGTGTATTTGAGCCGCAGTAACAGTGGTATCTGCTGCATCATCTAGCACCACATCTACCTTCATTTTCTTACCTTTGCGCATAACAGTAAGCTCAACTTCAGCGCCGGCCCCCATGCTTGCAATCTTAGCGCGCAACTCTTGGAAGCTGTTAAGTTTACGTCCGTTTATAGCGGTAATAATGTCACCCGCTTGAATTCCACCTTTTTCTGCTGCTGAATCAGGCTGCACCTCACTAACGAATGCACCAATGTTCACCTCAGCATTCATGGCTTCAGCTAAGCCCGCATCGATGTCACTACCAAGAATACCTAAAAGGCCACGTCTTACTTCACCAAACTCAGCAATCTGATCAACTAAACTCTTCATCATGTTTGCTGGAATGGCAAAGCCGATGCCAACGTTTCCGCCGTTGGGACCAAAAATAGCGGTGTTAATTCCAACGAGTTCGCCACGTAGGTTAACCAGTGCACCGCCCGAGTTACCTCGGTTGATTGCGGCGTCAGTTTGAATGAAATCTTCGTAGCCGCCAATGTTTAAACCTGAACGACCTAATGCGCTAACAATACCTGAGGTGACTGTTTGCGATAGACCAAATGGGTTACCAATTGCTACCACAAAGTCGCCCACACGCAGGACATCTGAGTCGGCTAATGGCAGTGCTTTCAAATCGTCCGGATCAATTTTCAGTAGCGCGATATCACTTTGTTCATCTGAACCCAGCTTCTTCGCTTTGAACTCACGACCATCCGTTAATTTGACGGTGATTTCATCTGCGTTATCAACTACGTGGTTATTGGTTACTACGTAACCTTTATCCGCATCGATTATGACCCCAGAACCCAGACCTCGGAAAGGACGTTCCTGAACTTGCTCTTGCGGTGCACCAAAGAAGTAGCGAAACATTTCTGGTACACGCTGTGTAGAAGTTTGCGTGCCTTCTACAGCAATACTTACTACGGCAGGCGTCGCCTCTTCCAGCATGGGTGCTAGAGAGGGGACTTCATCTTTTTTATCTGAAAAGAACGGTAACGCCGCCTGTGTGTTAGCAGTAAAGCCCAGTGAACTTACAACAACGGCAGACGCCAATAGACAATGGCGGAAAGACATTTTCATGTTCGCTTACACTCCTTCATGTTATATGCGACATAGCATGGTTTCACTAAAAGAGTCCGAGGTCGTGATAAAGTTCCCGATGTTACTGTTTTTCTGCGTTATTCTGCTCAGAACCACCGACGAACAACCCAGAACCTGAGTTTGCAAAGTCCTTTGGCTGTGTGTCAGAAACACGGTTAACTTTAGACTTATCTGAACCTTTTAGATTATTACGTAAATAGGTTGTGGCTTGCTCCCCGTAGAACGGGACTTTGCTGCCTTCTTCTTCACCGCCTTGCTCAAGCAGTGTTTCGTACTCATCAATCTGTTGCTTTAATGTTTCGCACTGGCTTTCAATGCTCTCTAAACTCTGACGAGTTTGATGAATGTGATGCTGTGCTTGCTGTGCAAGGATCTCTTTAACTTGCTTCTCAGTTTGAGCAGCACTGCCTGCGCCCTGCTTTTGCTGAAAAAAGCGACCTACAAAAAAGCCAATAATTAAACCAACAACTAATAAAGCAAGAGATACTAACAATTCCATTATATTCTCCGAATAAATCTACATCGCGCAGCCGACCTTTTGTTGTACGATCTAAAAGCTGCTTTCGACCATAAGCTGAATATAGCAAGGTCAAACCCGAAAAGCGCATACATAGTCACATTTATTCAGTGTATGTCGAATTTCAATGTGAGATTCTACCGTGATTTCCATTAAAATTAAGGTCATAATTGAGAAATTCAAGCAGGTCGGTGCAGCAAGCGCCACTATTGACTTTTGTACGGAGTGAATTCGGCGATGACGCCATGGGAAAAATATCAGCTAGATCTTCAGTCTTCAGATTTTCATTACGACGCAGCACAAGAAAATGCAGTAAAAGAACTTCAACGTTTGTTCGACGAACTGACCCAGCCTGAAAAGAAAACAACGTGGCGGGTGAAGTTAAAAGCAGCATTTGGTAAAGGCCACGCCAAACCAGGTATTCAGGGTATCTACTTCTACGGAGGAGTAGGACGAGGCAAAACCTACCTTGTTGATACTTTCTACGATTGTCTCCCGTTTGAAAAGAAGATGCGCGTTCACTTTCACCGTTTTATGTATCGTGTACACGACGAATTAAAGCTGCTCAAAAACGCCCAAGACCCGCTAAAGTTAGTGGCTGCCAAGCTAGCAAAAGAAGCGCGGGTAATATGCTTTGACGAGTTTTTCGTGTCTGATATAACCGATGCCATGATTTTAGGCACGTTAATGGAAGAGCTGTTTGGGCACGGTATTGTGCTGGTGGCGACTTCGAACATAGTACCTGACGATTTATATAAAAATGGATTGCAACGTGCGCGGTTTTTACCAGCCATCGACTTACTAAATCAGAATACCCGTGTGGTAAATGTCGATAGCGGTATTGATTATCGTCTTAGAACGCTAGAGCAAGCCGAAATTTATCACTACCCACTTGATGAAGAAGCCACCGAGAACTTGCATAGCTACTTTTCTCAGCTAGCGCCAGAAGAGGGCTCTCAAGGCGAAGACATTGAGGTGAACAATCGCAAAATACCAACGCTTAGAAATGCTGACGGGGTATTGATGATTGATTTTAAAGCCCTGTGTGGAGGTCCTCGCAGCCAAAGTGACTATATCGAGTTAAGCCGTTGTTATCATTCGGTGCTATTAGCCAATGTTATGGAAATGGGGCAACACAACGACGATGTGGCGCGCCGTTTTATTGCTATGGTGGACGAATTCTACGAGCGAAATGTAAAACTGATCATATCTGCAGAAGTCGCGTTGGAAAGCCTGTATACCGAAGGACTACTTAACTTTGAGTTCAGACGCTGTCTTAGCCGCTTAAAGGAAATGCAGTCACACGACTACCTAGCAACCGAACACTTGCCGTAAACACAAGTGTGTGGGGTCAGAGTACATTTTGAACTCATCGAAAATGTGAAATCTATTTACCTATTGCCTTTCTAGGGGCGTTCACATTGGTATTACATGAAAATTAAGGTAGAATTTCGCCCAAATTTTTTGTGTTGCTTAGCCTGCCGTTATTTTGGGCAATGTTTCGCTTGGTAATTCTAAGCACTGTCGCGCTGCGCCATTTAAGAAACGTCGCGTTCGGCATTGTTACCAAGTAAGGCAGAGTGACGCAGCCTGGTTTAATGGTCAGGCAAATAGTAGCCCGATAAAACCCAACGCAGCATTTCAAATTGCGAGAAAGAGAATTTTAAGATGGGAAGAGCATTCGAAGTACGTAAAAACGCCATGGCAAAAACTGCCGGCCAGAAAACTAAAGTTTATTCTAAATACGGTAAAGAAATTTACGTATGTGCGAAAAATGGTGGTGCCGACCCAGACACTAACCTTTCACTTCGCCGCCTAATGGAAAAAGCAAAGAAAGACCAAGTACCAAGCCACGTTATTGAAAAAGCGATAGATAAAGCCGCTGGCGGCGCAGGGGAAGACTTCCAGCCTATGCGTTACGAAGGCTTTGGCCCGGGTAACTGTATGGTTATTGTTGACTGCTTGTCTGACAACGCAAACCGTACCATCACTGAAGTGCGCAACTGCTTCACTAAAACTAATGCCAAGCTAGGTGCACAGGGTGCGGTGTCGCACATGTTCGATCACCAGGCTGTTTTCCAATTTGAAGGTGACGACGAAGACGCCATCTTAGAAGTGCTAATGGAAGCAGACGTAGACGTAACTGAGGTTGAAGTTGAAGACGGTAAAGTGACCGTATATGCGCCGCACACCGAGTTTTACCAAGTAAAAACAGCGCTAACAGAAGCTTACCCAGACATTACTTTCATTGCAGAAGAAATGAGCTGGATGCCTCAGACTGAAACTGAGATAAGTGAAGAAGACATGCCGATGTTTGAAAAATTCATGGACATGCTTAACGATTGTGACGACGTACAAGACGTTTACCACAACGCGATTACGCCAAATTAATTTAAAGGCTTAATAAAAATCATGAAAACCCTCGATAACTCGAGGGTTTTTTATTTCAGACGTATTGGCAGCGTATAAAAGCTACATTGCGTGCACATGAAGCAAGTACTACCGGTGACGGTAGGTACTTTTAAAGGTTTACAGTTTGATATTTTATCGGTGCTAATTTCTTTAAGATTCGATTTTCTTGTTGATATGTGAGACCCACATCACGCATTGCGCCCTGTACATATTCAACCAAAATATAGAATTCACGTTCTTTAATATTAAGCCCGGTGTGTGATTCCAACATCGTTTTACCATTGTACTCGCAAGGCCCGCCAATAAGCTCACAGATCTGTAATACGAGCTGGTCTCTTAGATGCTTTTTGGGAACACCTTTAAAGTAATGGCCAATGACAGGGTCGGTATAAATACGGGTAATGGCAACGCCGTATATGGTGTTTAGGGTTTTATGGCCGCCAATTTCTTTATAAAGACTTTGCTTAGGAACGCTTGTGCACCCGCCTAAAACACAGGCTAAAATTATGATGGTTAATGCGCGAACCCTGGCTGTTTTAATCATATAACTATAGCCTTTTTAAAAGTGACCATTTACCGTTAAATAAAAGCCTGAAGAACTTTCTTGTAGCGGCAAGTTGCCCAAATCGACATAGGCAGCGGTGATTGAAAGTGACTTATTGGGAAAATAGGCAATAAAGGCATCAACAACTGTGTCTTCTTCGGCTAGACCGCCTAATCGATTGGTTTGTGTTCTAAACTCTGTGCCAATGGCTGTAGTTGGGCTGATTAGAAGCGCCAATGAACCTTCCCATTCAAGTTTTGCACTGTCATTACCTTCGGCCCCAAACCCTAGTAAACCAAACACATTTGCTTTTGTGTACCTGGCGGTTAAATTGGTGAGTAAGTTATAGCCAGACGGTGTGCCTAACCATAATTTGGTCGCTGAGAGGTACACGTCAGTGCCGCTGTCGTCTTTTGCCCCTAATAGAAGCGGAACGCCAGTTTCAGGAAGTGGTACAGAGCCATCAGGAAGAGAGAGTGAGCTATCAAAATCTCTGTTTTTCTTGTACTGGGCGCCTATCGCTATTTGAGGAAGCCAAGAATCTTGTGCGAAGACGCCATCTCCAAATACTTTAACTTTCGCGCCTACAATATCCTGTTCAACTGTCGCGCTGTTAGCGTTAGATATTGCACCTTCGGTAAGTAGTGCAAACACATTGCTGGTTAGCCCAGATGAAATATCTAAGCGCTGGCGCTGCAAGCTAATTTCGACGCGGTCAAATAGGCTAAAACCCGCACCAGCCGTAGTGAGCCTATAATCGTTTAGGCTTAAATATTGAATATTGGCAGAGTAACTAACTTCTTCTTTACTCGTGTATCCACCGATAAATGCCCAAGGGGTTATGCCGCCACCAGCGGCGCCTTCAAAACCTGTAACCCCGCCTGAGGCTACTAAACGAGAACCACTGTCAGCGAATGCTGTAAATGAAATGAGCAAAGAGGATAACAGCAAAACCTTTATCATAAGGAAGATCCTATTTTATGTTGCAGCTATTCCATATTTCTTTGAACAGCATATTGGCTACATAATAGTATCAAGGTTGCCCAGCGTAGGCTAATCGTATCGCGTAGTACATTATTTAGTTTGCTCATTCATTAGTGCAAACGTTTACCTAAGCATGTAATTTTTTAATAAAATCGTTCCAAATAAGTGGTTTAGATAAGTAGTAACCTTGTGCCCAGTCACAGCCGCTTTGTTTTAAATAGTCAAGTTGCTCTTGAGTTTCAACACCCTCGGCAATAACGCGTAGGCCATATAATTTGGCTAAATTTTGAATCACCATAACCATTTTTTTTCTGGCTTCTCTTTCAGAAAATAAATCGTTCACAAAGGAACGGTCTATTTTTAAGCAGTCAGCAGGGTAATTTATCAGCTGGCTAAATGCGGTATAGCCCGTACCAAAATCATCTAAAGCTAATGACACGCCCAGCGCTTCTAACGCTTCCAAAGTTGCCATACATGTCGTATCACCGGCGACAAAAGCCGTTTCTGTCACTTCAAGTTCTATATATTCAGGCGACACTTTATAGGTTTCTAGTAACGCTTTTACTTGAGCGGGGAAGAGTTCATTGTGTAACTCTACGCCAGAAATATTTATGCAGATTTTTCCTTCAAAGCCATGTTCTGACTGCAGGCTAACCAGTGCCTTCAACGCATTATTGATAACCCAAAGGTCGATGTCTTTTATCAGCCCGGTGGCTTCTGCGACGGGAATGAAACGATCAGGACCTATTCCCTTTAGGTCCGGCGAGTGACACCGAAGTAAAGCTTCAACAGCCACTATGGTGCTATCTCGACAGTCAAATATGGGCATATATACCAAAGAAAAGTGCTCTTCACTTAATGCGAGCTTAAGGCCTTTTTCTATTTGTTGACGCTCTTTAAGGCTGTCTGCAATATCTTGCGTAAAAAACCTAAAGCAGTTCTTACCACTGCGTTTGGCGTTATACATTGCTGCATCTGCGTGGTTTATCAACTCTGAAGGTTCAGTTGCATCATCTGGATATACTGCGATACCTATGCTTGCATAGGTCATATGCTTAATACCGTCGACTTCAAAGCCGCCGTTGAATACGTCTAAAATGCGTGAAGCGACTGTTGCGGCATTTAATGGCTCTTTAATATTCGGTAGTAATACAACAAACTCATCCCCGGCAAGTCTGGCTAAACTCTCGGTGCTATTTTTAAATAACTGATCCGTTGGACGAATAGCTTCCCAGAGCCGTTCGCTGAATTTGAGCAACAAACGATCTCCTGCTTCATGCCCATACTGGTCGTTCACTTGCTTAAAGTTATCTAGGTCAATATAGAGCAAACCGATACGCTGATTGTCTTTTTCTGCTCTGCTTAACATTCGATTTAGGTTTGTTTTAAAGCTCCATCGATTTGGTAGGCCTGTCAACGTGTCATAATAAGCCATCTGACGGATATCATCGTCGTGAAGCTGCATGATGGTTTCATATGAGCGTTCTTCAGATCGCAATGCGGCAAGACATATAGCATTAAGTGCTAGTGTGGTAAGTAAGAAGCGGAGAGACTCAACAAGGGTGTAGCTAGTCATTAAAATAGCTGACAAGGGGGTAAATAACAGCAAAGTACTGGTCACACTGAAAATGCTGAATACTGCTACCGCAGGCCAAAAGCGATTGATGAAAAGGTTAATTGCGGCAATGGGATATATCCACAGCATTCCTGTGTTGTCTTTACCGCCTGTGATAAGGAGGCTTATTGTTAAGACAAACAAAATCGCGCTTAAGATAATAGCGGCTCGCTCTACATTATTAGAGCGCTTCAACACATACAGGTTTATTAAACCAACGACTGCATTTATAAGCAGTACGCTGCCTAGAAATATTGACCCATCGTACAAACTGTAGCTACCCAACGCACACAGGAAAATAACGCCAATAATGGTAAGTACGTAGCATAACGTGTGGCGCCTGCTTTTGCGGACTGCAATCATTTCTTGCTGACCAGCAGTTGTTTGGCGAGGCTGATTGGTTGCTGTCAAAGTGTTTCCCGTTTCCGCAATAAGAAAAAGCTAAAATGAGTGTCGTGTGCTAACTAAGATTCTGAATAACTCTTTTAAAAACAATGATATTATTAAACGTTCTATCGCTCATACTATCTAGCGATTGTTGTAATATTCATCTTCAAAAATAATTTGAAACTGATTCATGAAATAGAGGGCTTATCATTGAAAAAGCCAATCTATACCATACGCACAACTTCACCAATATCTACTTAATCTTTGAGGAGTAAGTTGTGACGAACCCTATTATAGAAGATCTGAACAAACGTTATACGGTCAAAAAGTATAATGTAAATAAACGCATAGCCGCTGATGACCTTGCCACGATCCTTGAAGCATTGAGGTTATCAGCTTCTTCTATCAACTCGCAACCTTGGAAATTTGTGGTTGTAGAAAGCGACGAAGCCAAACAGCGTTTACATGATAGCTTTGCCAACAAGCACCAATTTAACCAGCATCATGCCAAAGAAGCGTCGCATACAATCCTGTTTGCTTACGATCCGATGTTCACTAAAGAAAAGTTTGTTAAGCGTGTTGATGCAGAGGTTGCATCGGGACATCTCCCTGAAGACATGCGGGAAAACTTTATGGGGGCTTATGCATTTGCCGAGGCGAATACCGATGAAAATGGCAATAACGCAGCGTGGACTAAAGCGCAGGTTTATCTTGCACTTGGAAATGTAATGCACACGTTGGCTCGTTTGGGCATTGCGTCTACGCCGATGGAAGGGGTTGACCCTGATATGTTGAGTGTATTGTTCGCTGATGAGCTAGACGGTCATATTTGTGAGGTGGCGCTAGCTATGGGGTATCCTGATACAGAGCAAGACTGGAACCACGGTTTGCCTAAAGCACGCTTACCGAAAGAAGATGTTATTACTGTCGTATAGGTGTACCTATACTTTTAAAGCGCAAAATAAGTTATTTCTGAGCTGGAAAAACTTCAAAAAGGGCCCTTTCTCTGGGCTCTTTTTTATTGGCGATTGAATTACGCTATTTCACCCCCATTTTGGCTATTAGATAGAAACCGTACTCTTACACTAAAAGAATTACTAAATTACTCGTGCACGCCGCCTTTAAACGCTTTTACCCCGCTTCATTTGCGCCTTTTCTTGTGGCGTGGGTATTGTCGTATCTGGTCGTAAGTACAGGCTTTCAGACACTTGATGTTGCGGGTAATGCTGAAATTACGTCTCAGTCACCATTTGCCAAGTTTGTTCACAGCACGCAAAGCTATTCCCTTCGATTTAGTTTCTCTAAACTGTCAGATGGTAAAGGCGACAAACATGATGATGTAGACACTTTCGGGTTAATACCATCATCATTCCCCCCCGTTTTTAACGATCTTTTATCCGCCAATGCCACATCGGCACTTCTTTTTACTCACACTAAAAAATGGGTTAGACCAAGCCCGCGCAGTCCGCCTTCGGCCCTGAGTTAATGCTTTATTTGCGCCAGAACGCGAGCAAATTTGTTTTGTTCCTAGTTGTGGCGTCTTAAAAAACGTAATTATTCAGGATTTTAAAATGGCACGATTTTCATTTCGTGGCTTTGTGTATGTGCTTATCGTTATGCTCGGTTTACTGAGCGCGGCGCCCAACATTCTGCCACAATCAGTTAAACAGCAATTACCTGCGTGGTACACCACTTCCACACTATCTTTAGGCTTAGACTTGCAAGGCGGTTCGCATCTGCTCTTAGCCGCCGATACCAACGCCTTAATTGAAAAGCAACTTAACAGTTTTTCAAGTGATTTATTTAGCGAGTTGAGAAGTCAAGATATACGCTATACCAAAACCTCTCATTCACTTGCCTCTAAAACCGGAAGTGACAGTAGTTCGGGTAGCGTGGTTTTTACTTTGCGTAATTCAGATGATGCAAGAAACGTAACAAACACAGCATTTCAAGTTTCCGCGCAACCAAACGGCTCAAGCGCACTTGATGTTACGATAAAGCAAAGCACTGTTACTCTTAAGCTTAACGAACTATATACCGAACAATTGGTTAAAGACACGTTAAGCCGAAGTGTTGAAGTAGTTCGTAAGCGTTTGAATGAAACGGGGCTTACCGAACCTAGCGTTACTTTACAGGGTAAAGACGCGGTTTTAGTACAGATGCCGGGTATGTCTGACCCAACCCAGGTTAAAAAACTGCTGGGCACTACTGCACAAATGACCTTTCATTGGGCCGCCAACAGCCAGTCTGAGCAGGTAATGAATAAGCAAGATGCGGCGGGTAATACCTATCGTTTAGAGCAAAAAGTAGCGCTAGAAGGTGAACACATTACTGATGCGGCAGGTGTGTTAAGCACCGAAACCGGTCAGCCAGTAGTGACCTTTCGTTTAGACAGCGCGGGCGCAAAGCAATTTGCCGCTATGACGCGCGACAACATTGGTCGCGTACTTGCTATCGTACTCGACGACAAAGTGGTGACAGCCCCCGTCATTAATAGCGTGATCCCTGGTGGTCGCGGTGAAATAACCGGTAACTTTACGTTGCCTGAAGCGGGCAATACGGCATTAATGCTTCGCACCGGCGCGTTACCCGTTCCACTTACTATTATAGAAGAACGGACGGTTGGACCTGATTTGGGCAGCGATGCAATCCAAACTGGTGTGGAAAGCGGTGTGGCAGGTGCGTTACTGGTATTGGCATTTATGGTTGCGATTTACGGCAGGTGGGGCGCTATCGCAAGTTTTGCTTTGTGTATCAATATGGCGCTAGTGTTTGGCGCACTAACTCTGTTTGGCGCAACATTGACGTTACCAGGCATCGCAGGTTTGATCCTAACCATGGGCATGGCGGTGGACGCGAACATTCTGATCAATGAGCGTATTCGTGAGGAGAGTAAAAAAGGGCGTCCGGCAGCCAGTGCAATAGGAGTGGGGTTTGATAAAGCCTTTGCGACTATTGTGGATTCAAACTTCACTACGTTAATAGCGGTAAGCTTGCTGTTTATGTTTGGCAGTGGCCCTATCAAAGGGTTTGCAATTACTATTGCCCTTGGTCTTGTCTCTTCGGTATTTACTGCGGTTGCCTTAACTAAAATGCTGATGCTAAGAGTGGTTAAATCGAAGCATAAGAATACGCGAGATCGCGCACAGCAGCGTCTACCTTTGCGCTTCTCATCACCGCTTTTGCGGTTGAGCGATAGGCTCAGCGGTATTAATTTTCTGGCAAAACGAAAAATCGCGCTAACTGTTTCGGTAGTGCTAACCGTGCTTTCAATTGGTTTGTTTGCCAAACCAGGCTTACATTATGGCGTCGACTTTACCGGTGGCACCATGATTGAGCTGACTGCGCCCACCCTTAATACCGACGAGCTAAGGAATGTGATTGAAAGCAATGGCTTTGAGCAGGTTGCTATTCAAGAATATGGCAGTGAACATCACTATTTATTGCGAGCACCTGTTCTAGATAGCACTGGCGAGTTTGAAAATAGCAACGCAAAGCAGACCGACGCACTAAAGCGTGCGATTTCGAAAGCTGACGAACAGGTAAGCTTTGATAAAGTAGACATGGTTGGGCCCAAAGTCAGTGGCGGCTTTGCCGAGCTATCCATTCTTGCATTGCTTATCGCAGGTGGCGGCATGTTGGTGTATCTGTGGGCACGCTTTGAGGCGCATTTTGCCACCGCGGCGCTGCTGACCGTGATACTCGATTTAACCAAAACCATAGGCTTTTTCGCGCTAACGGGCATCGAATTTAACTTAACGGCTGTCGCCGCTCTGTTGGCACTTATTGGGTACTCTATAAATGACAAGGTGGTAGTGCTTGATCGCATTCGTGAACTACTACGTTTAGACCCAGCCAAACCTTTAGCAAATACTATCAATGAAGCGGTGAACAGCACATTAAGCCGAACGGTATTTACGTCTGTTACCACGCTGCTAGCGCTGCTTCCAATGGCTATTTTTGGTGGTGATGCAGTAGAGAGTTTTGCTGTGCCTATGGTCTTTGCTGTCGTAATTGGCACGTCATCGACCTTGTTTATTACCTCTTCGTTGTTGTATTTGTTGGGCAGTAGAAGAGAGAAACAAGGTAAAGCGCAGTTAAAGCCTACTGCAGAAGAGATTAAGGCGTCGCTGTCACACATCCCTTAATGGGAGCGAGCCCTTTTACCTTGTCGTTTTTTTGGCCTTTGTAACCTCAATACATTAACCCGAAAACGCGATAAGGTAGCAGTATTAACAGGAATCTTTGATGTGCGCACGCACACTCCTTTAGTTTGCGAGTGCACATCAAGGCCAATAAGGAACGTATAATGTTTGCAGTTGATCACATTATTTTACTTAGCGCAGTGCTTGCTATATTGGGCGTACTGGCCAGTAAGTTGTCTCCGCGCTTTGGCGTACCTGTTTTGGTGCTATTCCTCGGTGTGGGTATGTTGGCTGGAGAAGATGGTATTGGCCGAATACTCTTCGACAATGCCGATGCCGCACATGCTATAGGCACATTTGCGCTTATATTGATTTTGTTTGATGGTGGCTTGCAAACGTCTAAGAAGTCTATCATTCAGGCGTGGAAACCGGCTGCTTTACTCGCCACCTTTGGGGTAGTCGGTACGGCTGTAGTAACCGGTCTTGCAGCCATGTATATTTTGGATTTACCCCTTAATAAAGGGTTGTTGCTTGGCGCTATTGTAGGGTCAACCGATGCGGCAGCGGTGTTTTCCGTTTTGCGCAATGCTGGCATACGCATTCCCGCTAAAATAAAATCGACGCTGGAGCTAGAAAGTGCGTCGAACGATCCCATGGCCATATTTCTTACCATCGGTCTTATCACACTCATTCAAGACAGCACCACTAAGCCGCTAGATTTACTTTCGCTCTTTGCCAGTCAAATGGGCGTAGGTGCTGCTGTAGGAATTGCCATCGGTGGAATTGCTGTTTGGCTATTTAGGCGAGTTTCCTTAATGGCGATTGGTCTTTACCCTGTATTTGTAATGTTATTTGGCGTTCTGTCTTTTGGTTTGGCTGCAAATTTAAACGGTAGCGGCTTTCTCGCTACTTTTATTACGGGGGTTATCGTAGGTAACAGCCGCTTTGCTTATCAGCGCAATACTTTCGTGTTTCTGGATGGGCTGGCTTGGCTTGGGCAAATTGCCATGTTCGTTATTCTAGGTTTGCTAGTAACGCCTACGGAGCTTTTCGTTAGCTGGAAAGAAGGGTTGTTAATTGCCCTTGTGCTCATTTTTATTGCTCGCCCGCTCGTAGTAATGCCTATTTTGATGCTATCAAAGTTCTCGTTCAAAGCGTCGTTGCTCATATCCTGGGTGGGTTTACGCGGCTCGGTGCCCATTATCTTGGCTATATTTCCGCTAATATTCGGCATGCCATACGCCGAGCTCATTTTTAATGTGGTGTTCTTTATCGTACTAATTTCCGCCTTGTTGCAAGGTTCCACCTTACCCTATGCAGCGCGTAAATTAGGTCTTGTGTTGGACGATGAAGTAAAAGAATCGAACACGTTAGAAATTGTAAAAGTCGCCAAGAGCAAGCGCGAACTCATCGAAATTGAGGTATCTAAGTCATCGCCAGCGCTAAACAAGACCATAAGTGAGTTAGCCCTTCCTGACAATACGGTCGTGGTGATGATAGCTCGTGGTGAAGAAACCCTTATACCTAAGGGAAGCACAAAAATAGAAAGGGGCGATCAAATTTTTATCATTACGAAACTGCTAGATAAAAATTCAGTAGAGCGGTGTTTTTATGGTGAGTAGGAATAGGGTGCTATTGTAAGGCACTTCATGTAGAATGCGCAGCGGAGTTGGCCAGGCAATCGCCGCTTTCGTAAGAAAGGGGAGGAAAGTCCGGGCTCCAAAGGGCAGGGTGCCAGATAACGTCTGGGCGGCGCGAGCCGACGACAAGTGCAGCAGAGAGAAGACCGCCTAAGCATGTTTACATGCCGGTAAGGGTGAAAGGGTGCGGTAAGAGCGCACCGCACCTCTGGTAACAGAGTGTGGCAAGGTAAACTCCACCCGGAGCAAGACCAAATAGGATCCCTCAACGTGTGGCCCGCATGGGGATCGGGTAGGTTGCTTGAATCAGTGAGCGATTGCTGATCTAGAGGAATGGTTGCCCACGACAGAACCCGGCTTACGGCCAACTCCACTCTTTTCTAAATAAGCCTTATGACGCGCTTTTTTGACGTTTAGGTGAAGCCTCTACCTGAAGGCACTCTCCTTCAAGCAAAGATACATTATCCTTCGTTACTGAAAAAATATCGGAAGACCTGATGTGAAAATACCTGCGCCTGCAGTTTTGTCACTAGGCTGGGTAATACGGTAGCCCACATACAGCTAAGCACCTTGGAAATACGTACTGTTTGACGAGAATAAAGGCTCTGCTAAATCGTAGGTAAATACGATAGGAAAAACTTCAGTATAATCCTGTTAAGATGAGTTGTGTCTTTTAAGGGCGATGTACCTTTCGAAAAAGGCTAATGACGGATATCCTTAAAAACCTAGGTCGTATATCAAGGTTGGAAAAAGGTAAGGAAGGTAAAGTGGAAAAAACGGCGAGCACAAGCCATGCATTAAAAGGTAGTTTTGCGATAGTGATGGCAAGTTTCTTGTGGGGAACTACTGGTACCGCCGCTCAGTTTGCACCTGAAATCAGCCCCCTGGCTATAGGCGCATTTGCGATGGGTATCGGCGGTGTTCTGCTGTGCGTGAGTGCTCGTAAATCCTTGTTTAAGGATACGCGCATTCTATTTTTGAAACCCCTTACTTTTTTGTTTGGTAGTGCTTGTGTTGCCATCTATCCGCTCGCCTTCTACAGTTCAATGCGCCTGTCTGGCGTAGCCATAGGTACAGTAGTATCTATTGCTAGCGCGCCTCTTTTCGCTGCCCTATTGGAGTACGTTCTAAGTAAAAAGCCCGTGTCTTTAAAGTGGTTTATTAGTTTTGTATTTGGTGCGATGGGCATTGGGCTGTTAGCAATGGGTAAGTCACAAAGTATGCTGACGTTAGCAGCATCGCAGCATGACCAAGTGTTGGGTGTTATATTAGGTTTAACTGCAGGTTTAACCTACGCAGGGTATTCATGGGCTGCGAAACAACACATTGACGCGGGTGCAAACTCCCAATCAGCGATGGCAGGTCTCTTTGGTTGTGCAGCACTTGTTCTGCTGCCTTCTCTGTGGTTTACCGGTCAAAATTTGTTTGCAAACACAGTCCACACTAGTGTTTCACTGTATATGGCAGTGGTACCTATGTATCTTGGTTATTTACTATTTGGCTATGGCCTTCGTACAACCGAAGCCAGTAAAGCCACGCTTATCACACTGATTGAGCCATTAGTTGCTACGCTTTTTGCAATCTTCATAATTGGTGAAGTGTTCAAGCCGGTGGGATGGGTAGGAATGACGCTCGTGTGTTTCTGTCTTCTCATTCAGTCGATAAAGCTTCCCTCTGCCTTCGAAGGGACTCGTCACAAGGCAACTACATAGTCTCGTGGATGCTACTTTAAAAAGCTATCAGACGAGCAACAGTAAAGACTAGGGCGGGCCGCAGCATACGCCCTATTAAAACTCGAAGAAAATAGCGCCATTTACAATGAAAAGTCAGAGTACACGGTCAGCGATTTTTCAGTACTTGCCCAGTATTCAACTTTCTCAATGAGATCTTCGGCGTCAAAAGGTTTACTTAAGTAGTCATCCATTCCAGCGTTAACACAGCGTTCTTTATCGCCTTTCATCGCATTGGCGGTTAAGGCGATAATAGGAATATCTACGTATCTCGCGCCCGCCTCGCCACTTCGAATACGCTTGGTTGCCTCAAAACCGTCCATTTCAGGCATTTGACAGTCCATTAAAATAACATCAAACGTTACCTTCATTTTAGAAAGTGCTTCCAGCGCTTCAAGCCCTGATTTGGCACTTAAGGTAGTATGACCGGTCAAATGCTGCTTAACGATAACTTGGTTTATGTCATTGTCCTCAACAATAAGTACTTTATGTTTCTTACCTTTTGTTCGTTTCGCTGTTGATGGGGGATAAGATGGCTTAAGTAGGTCTTCGTCAG
The DNA here is from genome assembly GCF_002993325.1 of Alteromonas gracilis. Taxonomy (GTDB): domain Bacteria; phylum Pseudomonadota; class Gammaproteobacteria; order Enterobacterales; family Alteromonadaceae; genus Alteromonas; species Alteromonas gracilis. Next base: position 76,686 of record NZ_PVNO01000024.1, on the reverse strand, counting down.
CTTTTTCTAGTTTTACTGTAAATGAAAAGGTGCTGCCATGCCCCTTAACGCTATCGAGCTTTATTTCACCGCCCATGAGCTCACAAAGCTGTTTGCTGATAGAGAGGCCAAGACCGGTTCCGCCGAATTTTCTGGTTGTAGTTAAGTCTTCTTGCGTAAAAACATCAAAGATTGTGCTTTGTTTATCTTGAGCAATACCAATGCCAGTGTCTTTTACACTGCACAAGAGACTAAGTGTGTCATCAGCATTTTGCTTAATACTTGTCGTCACTTCAATGTGGCCTTCATCGGTAAATTTCACCGCATTGCCAAGTAAGTTGGACAGGATTTGTCGGAAGCGAACATCATCGCCTTGAACTACATGAAACCCTTGAAGATCGAAGTGAAAATGCAGCGCTAATCCTTTTTCCTGACACAGAATAGCGTATTGGCTTTGCAAGTTTTCAAGTGACTCGAGTATGTCAAAGGGACTGCTTTCTATTTGCAATTGGCCAGCTTCGATTTTAGAGAAATCCAAAATGTCGTTTACGATATGAAGCAAACCTTGAATGCTAAATTTGGCAAGGGACAAGTAGTGCTTTTGCTCTTCACTTAACTCTGAACCTGCTAGCAATTGAAGAACACCGGAAATGCCGTGTATAGGGGTTCTAATTTCATGGCTCATACTCGCTAGGAAGCTAGATTTAAGGCGAGCAGACTCTTCCGCTTTTTCCCGTGCTTCTTCAAGATATTTTTCGGTCTGTCGCTGCTGTGTTACGTCTTGCTGGAAACCAATATAGTGAGTCACTTCCCCGTTTATTTTAACGGGGGTAAGGTTTAAGCGGTTGTAGAAGTGCGAACCGTCCTTTTTGGAATTAAGGACGGTAGTTTCAATAGGCTCACGAGTGGCAATGGCATTTCGAATGTCGTTGATGGCTTCCGAATTAGTCTCATTGCTTTGTAAAACTCGACAATTTTTTCCTATGATTTCATCGCGAGTAAACCCTGTTAAGGCTTCAAAAGCATTGTTGACATAAATAACAGGCTGTCCAATTCGCTTTATGTCGGAAATGATAATAGAAACGGTAGCTTCATCCATGGCGTGAGTAAGCACTTTGACGTGACTTTCAAGAGAGCGTTGTTCTGTCTCATCACTGCCAACAAAGATATCACCCCGGATGTTGCCGTTAGCATCCCAAAGTGACGTTTTGGTCCATTGGATATAAAGCTCTCTTCCTTCCTTAACTGAAAAGTGTTTGAGCTCTTTATTTTGAATGGATGCAAGTTTGTGAGTAATCGATTTCAGAATGCTTTTTTTATCGCCGTATTGACTATCGCAAAAATCGTCAAATCGTTTATTAGAAAGTAATATGTCGTTATTTTGATCGACAACAACAAGCATGTCGCCCATTGATTCTATAACGTTAGAAAACTGCTCGTTAGATAACGATACTTCGGTTAAGTCCCATATAAGCTTGTCAAAAGCATCGCGAATATCGGCGAGCTCTTTAGCCTCAACTTGTTTTTCTTCTACAAGAGGCTTCTTATCTTCGCTATTGAGCGTGTTTTTAATTCCTTGGTAGAGTTGAGAAAGTGTTCTTTCCGCTAGTGCACCTGTCATAGATACCATGTGCAGAATGATGAATACAAAGCCGGCAATCATGGTAACTAAGACAATGCCTGTCCAAGCAATCTCTCTGTAAGCCGTAATGGTGGGTTTTACGCTGTAAAGGTTGAGGTTTGCCCAACTCGCTTGTTTTGTTGCATAACCTTTGGTGTCGAAGTCAGAAAAATCTATTCCAGGCGCAATTAACGTGGGTTCGCTGCTGAACAAGACGTTACCTTCTTTGTCGGTAACAAGCTGGTTGGTTAGGCGCGGGTAGGGAGCCAAGAGAGACTGTAAACTATCTACGTACATTACCAGCGCGCCTTCAGCCACTCCTTGTAGTAAAACAGGCACACTAATTAACACGCCGTACTTTGATACTGAGGAAAAGGTGTTTGACGAGCCTAATGTTTGCTGTCGCCAGGCGTTGCTCAAAGACTCTGGCAGTGTTGCATTCCAGTTTTTGTCGATAATTCTTTTTCCGGCAAAATCAAAAAGCGCAAACTCCACGCTCTCAGCCTGGGTTAAATTTAAAGAGCGAAAGAACATGGGTAGGTAGTTATCTCGCTGCTCGAGGTCTACCAGAGCATTAATGATAATATCATTCGCCGCTAAGTCGGCGAGTTGTCGAGTCGTGTCATTAACGATGTAGTTAATGTCTTGCTCAAGGCCATCTACCGATTGCTGTTGAAGTTTATCGGTTTGTTTAACAATAAAGTGAAAAGAGAGCCCAAATAAGGCAATCGATAGCACTGTTATCAACAATGCCAGTCGTGGGATCATGCTTGAAAGGAGAAGCGAGCGTAACCTCGTAGGCTCATTCAGCATTATTTTTGGCCTACCGTTACCAATTGACCTTTCTCATTATATTTAGTCATAAAATAATCCTTTGACCATAACGCATCATGCCTGTTTGCAGTAAAAGGAACATCATAGTTCTTTACTGCGCCCTCGATATTTTCCAGTGACTCAAGAGCATGTCGCAATTTATCAGTTTCTATACTATCAGCTTTATCGGCCGCCGCGGCAATTAAATGAATTAAATCATAGGCATGAGCCAATCCGGTGACGCCATCAATAGCGTGAATGTCGACAAGGCCGAATTTATCGTAGTAAGCATCTAAAAGCTTCTTGGCTTTGCTATTTTTCTGATGACTAAAATGGAACGTTTGGAGCACCGAAATATCGTAATCGCCCATTGGGTTCGCCAAAGCCGAAAAAAACTGCCCTGACGCTATGCCCCAATGTGATATTACAGGTAGAGAAGCTACATTTTGCTTCGCCATTTCATCAACTACAACAGCCCCTTCGGGCACATTGGTAACTAAGATAATGCCCTTAGCATCACTCGCCTTTATAGCTGCAATGTCTTCTGAAAAGTCTTTTTGTTGCCAGTTTATCCAATGGACAGAGGTAATTGTGACCCCATTTTCACTTGCTGCCTGATTGAGTGATTCCAGATTAGAGCGGCCCCATCCAGTGCGCTCTAGGACGAGTGCTACCTTCGATAGCCCTTTTTGCTTTGCGTGATCAATGAGCACGATGGCAGCCTCGGCGTCCCGAACGGAAACGCGAAAAACATTATTGGGTTCATACCCATTATCTACAATGGGAGTTCCGGCTGCCCAAGGTACTAACATCAATATGTTTTCGCTGTGTAAAATATCTATTTCAGCAAGCACAACGGGCGTGTGGACTCCACTGACAACGGCAAGTAGGTTAGGCATCTCAGCAAATTGTTGAATGTTGAATACGCCACGAGACGGATTTCCACGGTGGTCTTTGGCTACTATTTTTATTTTGCGACCGAGAATGCCGCCCGCAGCATTTATTTCATCAACAGCGAGTTCGACGCCTCGCGTGATAGCTAATCCTCCTTCCACAGCAACTGCAGATAAGTCAGCATCAATACCAATCACTAAAGGCTCTGCTGACGCGAAAGCGCGACATGAAATTAACAGAGATGAAAGGCAAAAGAATGCCGAAATAAGAAGTTTTGAACGCATAAAAATAATACTCAAATCATTACCTCAAAAGTGTATAGCAATGCGCTCTTACTTTTTTCGGAATCGTATTATTCTTTAGTATAAATTTAGTGTGGCGGATAAACCGATAAAACAGCACCAACTCTGTATTGAAACGTTAAGAGGGTAAATGTGGCATGATTCTACTATTAATGCTTATTAGTATTATGTTATCTCTTTGTTAACAATGCAGGTGCGTAAAGAAGTTAAGTGGTAATAATACGCCCAGTGTATTTTTTGCCAACATAATTAATAGTGTTTGACAGTGTTGCAAGCATTGATAAACGGTAGTTTGGAGTTCGAGTGCGAAAAATAACCCTGCCAACAATAATCGATATTGAAGCAAGCGGTTTTGGTGCAGCAAGTTATCCCATTGAAATTGGTATAGTGCGCTATGATGGTGCAAAGTGGTGCAAATTACTCAGACCTTTCGCCTCTTGGGTACATTGGGACAAAGAGGCTGAATCGCTGCATGGTATATCACAGCAGATGCTGCAAGCGAGGGGGGAAGAGCCGTTAACCGTTTGTATGGAATTAAACAATTTCTTAGGGAATACGGTTGTTTATAGCGATGGCTGGGTAGTAGACAACCCGTGGCTGATTAAATTGTTCGCTGCTGCTCAGGTGGAGATGTCTTTCACATGTCGAGCGCTTGACTATATTTTGAGCGAGGCGCAAATGGAAAAGTGGCACGAAGTGAAAAATAGTTTAAATGCTGAGTTTGATGTAAAGCGACATAGAGCGAGTTCAGATGCAATGATAATTCAGCAAACCTATGCAAAAACCCTAGAACTTGCTAGAACATAATCCGTGGTTTAAAAGAGATAATTGACACCAAGTGATAGCGCCATATTTTCCTCTTCACCCACCTGCCGGTGCTCGATTTCAACAGCCATGTTTAAACCATCTCCACCGCCAAGAAGCCAGCCCAACCGGGTAAACGTACCCTCGTCATGGGGCAGATAGAGCCACTCAGCGTAATGTTGAAAAGCCGTATTGTTGGTCTTGTAGGTAGCATAAAGTTTTTGTGGAACCCAAGTATCGAAGCGTCGACTGGCGCTAATCATTCCCTGGGAACCGGCAGGGTAGGTAAAACTGCTGTCATAATAATGTGTTTCAGTAATCGATTGAACGCGATACATACTGTTAAGCTGCCATCGTGTAAGTTTTTTACTTTTAAATTGAATGGGATTGAAGTGGGCGTCAGATGTTTGTGCTGATACCGGCATTATTATCAATGCTAATGCAATGCATAAAACGGAAGAAATACCGGTAACGACATTCATAGAAGCACCTAAGTGTAAATTGTCACTGCATGCGTAGAACGTTATCGACAAGCGGTGATATCAATAAACAAACGAACATTTTTTAATCATAGGCTAAATGCTGGGGCTTGAAAACAGAAAGCGTGATTTTTTATTCTGCACCTACGATAACGCTACTTATATAAAAACGCCGCCGATTGAAAGTATCATTCGGCGGCGCTTCAACAGAGCTGTAGGCCCTTTATTTTTAAACAGAGGCTTTAAGTGCTTCCGCTTTATCCGTTGCTTCCCATGGGAATTCATCACGACCAAAGTGACCGTACGCAGCAGTTGGGCGGTAAATAGGGCGCTCTAGGTCAAGCATTTGAATAAGACCATACGGGCGTAAATCAAAGTGTTCGCGCACTAGTGCAACGAGTGTTTTCTCATCAACAACGCCAGTACCAAAGGTATCGATGCTGATAGACGTTGGCTCTGCAACACCAATTGCATAAGACACTTGAATTTCACAGCGCTTAGCAAGGCCCGCGGCAACAATGTTCTTAGCAACATAACGGCCCGCGTATGCTGCGCTGCGGTCTACCTTTGATGGATCTTTACCTGAGAACGCGCCGCCGCCGTGTCTGGCCATACCGCCGTATGTATCTACGATAATTTTACGACCTGTTAAGCCGCAGTCACCCATTGGACCACCGATTACGAATCGACCCGTTGGGTTGATGTGAAAGCGTGTATTTGTGTCAATCCACTCGCTTGGAAGCACAGGCTTGATAATTTCTTCCATTACCGCTTCACGTACTGTTTCAGTGCTTACTGAATCACAGTGCTGAGTTGAAAGTACAACGGCATCAATGCCAACCGGCTTATTGTTTTCATACTTGAAAGTAATCTGGCTTTTCGCGTCTGGGCGAAGCCAGTCAAGCTTGCCAGACTTACGTACTTCAGCTTGTTTTTGAACAAGGCGGTGAGAGTAAGTAATTGGCGCAGGCATTAGTACGTCAGTTTCATCGCTTGCATAGCCAAACATTAGGCCTTGGTCACCTGCACCTTGCTCTTCTAAGCTTTCGCGGTCAACGCCTTGGTTGATGTCAGGAGACTGTTTACCAATAGCATTTAATACAGCACATGAATCGGCGTCAAAGCCCATGTCAGAATGCGTATAGCCAATCTCTTTTACTGTCTTTCGGGTAAGTTCTTCGATATCTACCCAAGCTGAGGTAGTGACTTCACCACCTACTAAAACCATACCGGTTTTTACATACGTTTCGCAGGCCACCCGAGCGCGAGGATCTTGCTCTAAAATTGCGTCAAGAACCGCATCTGAGATCTGATCAGCAATTTTGTCCGGATGTCCTTCAGACACTGACTCGGATGTGAATAAATGCGTGGCCATAAATGCTCCGTAAGCGTTAAATTATCAAAATAGTCGTATATTGTACTAAAACAAGTTATAAATACCAGTCTTTACTTCTAGACGTCTAAAAGTCTCTTTGTTACGAAATGTTGACAAAACCCGATCAGTATCAGGGTTATTTCTATAGAATAAAAAGACTTAGGCAAAGATAAGAGGGTTTTCATTACCGTGCTAATACGCATCGGTGAGCGTATAGACCATTTTTTACTATTACTTTCGCTATTGGCAATGAAAACTCATTGAACTGTTAGGTGGCATAGGTAAGAATAACGCCACATTCAATCGTATAAAGAAGTAGAGCAAACGCCATATCTCTACGCTCGTCTAGCTCAGCTAGCCCGCTGTGATACGAAACAAAAGATACAAAATAAATCAGGAGACAACATGCCCTCTCGTCGTGAACTCGCCAATGCTATCCGTGCACTAAGCATGGATGCTGTTCAACAAGCTAAATCAGGTCACCCAGGCGCCCCTATGGGGATGGCTGATATTGCGCAGGTACTATGGGGTGATTTCTTATCTCACAATCCTGCTAACCCGTCTTGGGCTAACCGCGATCGCTTTGTACTTTCAAATGGTCACGGCTCGATGCTGTTGTATTCTCTACTTCATCTTTCAGGCTACGAACTGCCAATTGAAGAACTAAAGAACTTCCGCCAGCTACACTCTAAAACACCAGGGCACCCAGAATATGGCTATGCACCAGGTGTTGAAACCACCACAGGTCCACTTGGCCAAGGTATTAGTAATGCTGTAGGTATGGCGCTTGCTGAAAAAGTATTGGCGGCACAATTTAACCGCGACGGTCACAACATTGTTGACCATCACACCTACGCATTCTTAGGCGATGGCTGCTTGATGGAAGGTATCTCACACGAGACGTGTTCACTCGCCGGTACACTTGGCCTGGGTAAGCTTATCGCATTTTGGGATGACAACGGCATTTCAATTGACGGTGAAGTAGAAGGCTGGTTCACCGACGACACTCCTGCGCGCTTCAAGAGCTACGGTTGGGAAGTGATCGATGGTGTTGACGGTCACGATGCTGAGCAAGTAAAAGCTGCCATTGAGAAGGCACAGGCGAATACTGCGCAACCTACGCTTATTTGTTGTAAAACCACCATTGGTTTCGGCTCGCCTAATAAAGAAGGTACCGAGTCTTGTCACGGTGCACCACTAGGTGAGGACGAAATTGTCGCTACTCGCGAGAAGCTTGGCTGGAGCCATGGCGCGTTCGAAATTCCAGACGATATTTACGCGGGTTGGGATGCTAAAGAGAAAGGTTCAAACGCGGAAAGCGCGTGGAATGACGCTTTCGCAGCATACGAAGCCGCCTACCCAGAGCTTGCAGCAGAATTCAAACGCCGTGTAAATGGCGAGTTGCCAGCAGATTTCAGCGACAAAGCAGACGCTATCATCGCTGAACTTCAAGCTAACCCACAAAATATCGCGTCACGTAAAGCGTCGCAAAATGCATTAAACGCGTTTGGTCCGTTACTTCCTGAGCTATTAGGCGGCTCTGCCGACCTTGCTGGTTCTAACCTTACCATCTGGGAAGGCAGCAAAGGCGTTGAAGCAAACGATGCATCAGGTAACTACATTTATTACGGTGTACGTGAATTTGGTATGTCGGCCATGATGAATGGTATTGCCCTTCACGGTGGCTTTAAGGCATACGGTGCAACCTTCCTAATGTTTATGGAATATGCACGTAATGCGGTACGTATGGCCGCACTAATGAAGCAGCCTGCAATTTTCGTTTACACCCACGATTCAATTGGTCTAGGTGAAGACGGCCCAACACACCAGCCAGTAGAGCAGGTGGTTGCGCTACGTGCGACGCCTAACCTTGATAACTGGCGCCCTTGTGATCAGGTTGAGTCCGCTGTGTCGTGGAAGTCTGCTATTGAGCGCACTGACGGCCCAACAACGTTGATCTTCACGCGTCAAGGCTTAGCGCAGCAAGAAAGAACGGCTCAACAAGTTGCTGATATCGCGAAAGGCGGTTACGTACTTAAAGACTGTGAAGGTACGCCAGAGCTTATTCTTATTGGTACCGGTTCTGAGGTTCAGCTAGCCGTTGAAGCCGCAGCGAAACTAACCGAGCAGGGTAAGGCTGTTCGCGTAGTGTCTATGCCATCTACTGACGTTTTCGACCGTCAGTCGGCTGAGTACCGCGAAAGTGTACTGCCTTCTAGCGTAGTTAAACGTGTAGCGGTTGAAGCCTTGTCAAAAGACAGCTGGTACAAGTACGTTGGCTTTAATGGCGCTATCGTAGGCATGGACACCTTTGGTGAATCTGCACCTGCGGGCGACTTGTTTAAGCACTTCAATATTACCACTGACGCTGTAGTAGAGGCTGCACTGTCTCTGTAAGAGGTAATAGATAAGCCTATGGTAAACATTGCCATAAATGGGTTTGGTCGTATTGGTCGCAACGTGTTGCGCGCGCTATATGAAAGTGGGCGCAACAACGAGTTTAACGTGGTGGCCATTAACGACATTGCAAAACCTGAAGGCATTGCACATCTACTTAAATACGATACCGCCCACGGGCGGTTCCGTTTTGATGTGGCCTTAGAAAACAACACGCTTAATGTCGCAGGCGACGATATCACTCTGCTTGCAATCAGTGATATCAAAGACCTGCCGTGGAAAGACTTAGGCGTTGATATTGTGCTTGAGTGTACCGGTAAGTTTGATGATAGAGCGTCGGGACAAGCGCATTTAGAAGCAGGCGCTGGCAAGGTGCTTTTCTCATCACCCGGTTCACCAGATTTAGACAATACGGTCATTTTTGGTACTAACGAAGACACGTTGACCAGTGAACAAAAATTAGTCTCTAACGGCTCTTGTACCACAAACTGCATTGTTCCTGTCATCCAAGCATTAGACGCTGCGTTTGGTGTTGAAAGCGGCACGATCACAACAATTCATGCCTCTATGCATGACCAACAGGTTATCGACGCCTATCACGAAGATTTGCGCAGAACCCGTGCTGCAAGTCAGTCGATTATCCCCGTTGATACACGCCTTGCTGCTGGTATAGAGCGCATTCTGCCTAAGTTTGCGGGTAAGTTCGAAGCCATTGCGGTTCGGGTGCCCACTATCAATGTTACTGCCATGGATTTAAGCGTAACGCTTCAGTCTAAGGTAACGATTGAACAGGTGAACCAAGCCCTTCGCAATGCAAAAGCGGGGCGTTTACAGGGTATTTTGGATTACACTGAAGAGCCATTGGTGTCGGTAGATTTCAATCACGACCCACACTCGTGTATTGTAGATGGCACACAAACAAGAGTCAGTCACAAACAACTGGTTAAAACACTGGTGTGGTGTGACAACGAATGGGGTTTTGCAAACCGTATGCTCGACACAGCAAAAGTGATGTTCGACGCAAAATAACGCATTGATGCTGCCAGGGCTGGTGGCACCAGCTCGCGCAGCTTTCACAGTTAATTTGAGTGTGTTTTATCATTCAGACACGCTCTACTGAATTTAAATTAACATAGGAAAGACGATGGCAATTCCAAGCATGAGCGATATGGCTTTAAAAGGTCAGCGCGTATTAATTAGACAAGATTTAAACGTGCCGGTAAAAGACGGCAAAGTAACCTCAGATGCGCGTATCAAAGCATCAATTCCTACTATTAAAGCAGCCCTAGACGCTGGTGCGGCAGTTATGGTGATGTCTCACCTTGGCCGTCCTACTGAAGGCGAGCCTGCTGATGAGTTCTCACTTCAACCTGTTGTTGATTACCTTAACGACGCCCTAGATGTGCCGGTTAAGCTTGTAAAAGATTACCTAGACGGTGTTGAGCTCGCAGATGGCGAATTAGTCATTCTTGAAAACGTTCGTTTTAATAAAGGTGAAAAGAAAGACGACGAAACGTTAGCAAAACAGTACGCAGCACTTTGCGATATCTTTGTTATGGATGCGTTCGGTACAGCTCACCGCGCACAAGCGTCTACTCATGGCGTTGCTAAATTCGCTCCGAAAGCCTGCGCTGGCCCATTACTTGCTGCAGAATTAGACGCACTGGGCAAAGCCTTGGATAACCCTAAGCGCCCAATGGTTGCCATAGTGGGTGGCTCTAAAGTATCAACCAAGCTTACCGTACTAAAAACGCTTGCTGAAAAAGTAGATCAGCTAATTGTAGGCGGCGGTATTGCAAATACCTTTATTGCGGCACAGGGCCACAATGTAGGTAAGTCTCTGGTAGAAATGGATTTAACCGAACAAGCCACGCAGCTTATGAACGAAGCGCAGGCGAATGGCGGCAATATTCCAGTGCCAACAGATGTTGTAGTGGGTAAAGCGTTTGATGAGAACACCGAAGCTACGCTAAAAGTAGTGAGTGACGTTGCTGACGACGATATGATTTTTGATATCGGCCCAGACTCATCCAAGGCGTTAGAAGACATTATTAAAAACGCAGGAACTATCGTATGGAATGGTCCTGTAGGCGTATTTGAATTCAAGCAGTTCAGTGCCGGTACGAAAGCGCTGTCCGAAGCGATTGCGGCAAGCGACGCATTCTCAATCGCAGGTGGTGGTGATACACTAGCAGCAGTTGATAAATACGGAATTGCCGATAAGGTTTCTTATATTTCAACAGGTGGTGGCGCGTTCCTAGAATTCTTGGAAGGTAAAACACTACCAGCGGTAGCAGTACTAGAAGAAAAAAATAAATAAGCCTAAGCGCTGCGTAGAAACGCAGTGCGTACAAGCTCTCGATAGCTAAGGCCTAGTGCAAATGTTGCCCCATTGTGTGTCACGCTCAGTAACAGCATTTTTGAGCGTGACCCTATAATCGGAAACGATTACCCCAGCGAAACAGTGACGTCCGCTGGCATAAATACCAATTTTATTACAGATGTGTTTATTTAAGATGCAGGCATGCCACGTCTGAGACAAACAGATCTTTAATAGAATTGGTATAACAATAAACCCTACACCTGTCTACTAAGGCAGTAATATACAAAAGGAGTGTTGCAATGGCATCACAAGCTCAGCAGGCAATGCTGGATAAACTGAAAACACAAACCGGTTTTATTGCAGCGTTAGATCAAAGCGGCGGTAGTACCCCTAAAGCGTTACGCTTATACGGCATCGAAGAATCTGAATATAGCTCAGATGAAGAGATGTTTAACCTTGTTCATGAAATGCGTACGCGCATTATCACCAGCACCCCTTTCAGCGGCGAGCGCGTTCTTGGCGCAATCTTATTTGAAAACACCCTTGATAGAGAAATTGAAGGTATGCCTACTGCTCACTTTTTGTGGCAGAAAAAGCGTGTTATTCCTTTCTTAAAGGTTGATAAAGGGTTGGCAGAAGAAAGTAACGGCGTGCAGGTAATGAAGCCCATGCCTGGTCTTGATGCATTGCTCGCTAAAGCAGTAGCGCAAGACGTGTTTGGCACTAAGATGCGTAGTGTTGTTAAGCTTGCCAATCACCAAGGTATTAAAGATGTTGTTGCTCAGCAATTTGAAGTGGGTAAGCAAATTTTAGCAGCGGGCCTTGTTCCAATCATTGAGCCAGAAGTGGATATTCACAGCCCACAAAAAGCGGAAGCTGAAGCGCTACTTAAGTTAGAGATTTTAACTCAGCTTAACCTTCTTAGCGAAGGCCAGGAAGTTATGCTTAAGCTAACGCTTCCAACAGAAGCTAATTTCTACAAAGAGCTTGTTGATCACCCTCGCGTACTTAAAGTAGTGGCGCTTTCTGGCGGCTATAGCCGTGAAGAAGCAAACGCGAAACTGGCAGAAAACCAAGGCATGATTGCGAGTTTCTCTCGCGCATTAACTGAAGGCGTTTCTGCAAAGCAGTCTCAAGAAGAGTTTGAAGCAACGCTAGATACTGCAATTGAAGGTATATACCAAGCGTCTAAAGCTTAATTTTCTCTTTTTAAATTGATTGTAAAGAGCGCCTAATGGCGCTCTTTTAGTTATGCGTTCCGTTTACTTAGGGTGACACCTTTATCTTGGTAACTACACCTTATAGCTCGCCATTACCTTTATCATTAACCTAATAAGCTCGTCTTAGCAATTCCTAAAAAAGGCGAATCTCTACGGGATTAGTGCCTTAAGTAACAACTCTATATGTGGCTATAAAATACGCCCGCCCACAACACGCAGGCAATAACGATGGATAGAAAAACGCCTGCTGATGCTAAGTCTTTTGCTAACCCTGATAGTGCATGAAACTCTGTACCTATTCTGTCGACGGTGACTTCAATGGCCGTATTGATGATTTCCGCAAATAAAATGAAAAAAATGGAAGACATTAAAATTGCACGTTCAAGAAAAGGAATTGACCAAAACGCAAGAACCACGAATGCCACAGCGGCTAGACTGAGTTCTTGTTTAAATGCAGCTTCGTTCTTAGTAAGCCAGCTAAATGCTCGAAGTGAATTCTTTAGAGCCTTAAATACTCGAAGCAGGCCTTTTGGCTTGTTACTTGGGTCGAAGTGCGCGGTGGTACTTACCACACAGTTTGATTCATTTAGGCTTCGCATTGTTTAAAGATATCCATAGTAGGTTGGTAAGTAATACTCTTTACACTTGATAAACCAAGTAGCGTGTCAAACAAGTTGTCTTGAGAGTAAGGGTGGTTGGCTAGGTTTTTAATACAATTTCGGTAGCCTGAATCTTCAAACTTCGACGCCCAAAAAAGCATAGGAATGTGAGTTTGTTCTTGCGGTGCAATTTGATAAGGGAATCCATGCAGGTAGAGTCCTTTTTCACCCAAAGATTCACCGTGATCAGACAGATACAGCATGGAAGCGTTTGGCACATTTTTTAAGGTATTAACAATCTCTCCAAGTACATAGTCAGTGTACGCAATGGTATTGTCATACGTGTTGATAAGCGCCTGCGAATCACAGTTTTGAATATCACTTCTAGGGCAGTCGGGAGAGAATTTGGCAAATTCAGCGGGGTATCTTCGATAGTAGGTAGGGCCGTGAGAGCCTATCATATGAAGAACAATAACCCTGTTACTTGTCGCAGGTGATGACAAAACGTCCTTCAAAAGCTCGTTGAGTAAAACATCGTAGCAAAAATCACCGTCACATAAACTAGGGTCTCGGGATGGGTCAAATGCAATAGTTTCAACTCTTTTGCACACCCCCTTGCAGCTACTATTATTGTCTATCCATGTCACATCAGCGCCAGCCCGATGTATGATATCAAGCACATTATCCTGACTTTCCGCAATGCGAACATCATAGCTTTGCCTTGAAAGTCGAGAAAACATACAGGGTACTGACACCGCAGTAGCGGTCCCGCATGAGGTCACGTCGTTGAAACTTACCGCGCCTATGTCTTTCATAAAGGGCGTGGTGTTTCTGCTATAGCCATTACTGGCAAACTTGTCTGCCCTTGCTGTTTCTCCTACAACCATTACAGTCGTAGAAGGCAAAGCGTTGTTTCTATTTATTATAGAAGGTGTCTTGTCCAGTACCTTGTAAGGAAGTGGCGGATAAAAGTAGGTGTCTCTGAGATATTTGTAGCCAGAATCGTAAAATGCATAAGGGATAATATACTTGGCCAAATCTTTATTATTTCTACCCACCGCAGCGTAGTCTTTATAAAGGCCAGCAGCGATAACGATTATTCCAACCACTGCTAATACGTTGAGCTTAAGTAAGTGCTTAACTCTAGCAACTAATTTTCCATTAATTTCCTGATTAAAGACGGCAACAACGGGCACCAATCCTAACAAGAAGAAAAAGAGTAAAAGCGTTGAGTTTAGATAGGCAAATGCTTCACCAGAATTGGTCTCCATCACATTTTGAATCATACTCTTATCAAATATCACGCCGTAAGCGACCGTACCGTATAAAAGAAGTGAACTGACTAACAGTGTCACTGCCACCGTCAATCTTGGCAAAAGAATGGCGCCTAATAGGCTAAGGGCGATAATATTGAAAAAGGTAAGCAGCAATGGAACGGACAGAAAAAATATCCACTGGCCTACTGTAGTTGGCGACGCAGCGTGATAGACATTTGAAATAAAAGGGAAGTTGAAAACCAGCGTTATTAAGACTGATGCTATAAAAACAAAATTGGCTAATGAAGGGTTTAAATTTAACGAACGTGGAAATTTCAAAGTCAGTTCTCTTGTGTACTACTTGCAGCACAAGATAACTTTCAAAACTTAAATAAAGCTTAAGCAAAACTTTGGGATTAGCGTTAATGGAAATTTTTATCTAGAACCAGCAATTCCAGATGGTTTCCCATTGCAACCATTTGTTATAAATAGAGAAACGGCGTGCAGTTGCATAAAAAGTTTCCTAGGCCGTCACTTTCAATCGTTAATTAATTCAATATTATTCTCGCCTTCAGTCTATCTTAAGATTGAGATCATAACCTTAGCGATGATGTAAAATTGACTAATGAAATATGAGAATACTCCTTATAGAAGATTCATTGTCTCTGAGAAATAGTTTGAGCTTAGGTCTAGAGAAACTCGGCCATTCAGTTGACCTAGCGGCTACTGGACCTGATGGCTTGAGCATGGCGCTTCTTGGTAGCTATGACATCATTGTATTAGATCGCATGCTGCCAGAGCTTGATGGAATGGCTATTTTAAAAGCGCTAAGAAAGAGACGAATGGAGACTAAAGTACTTATTTTGTCTGCGCGAGCCGAACCAGCAGAAAGAGTAGAAGGTTTACTAGCAGGCGCCGATGATTACCTCTCTAAGCCTTTTTCATTTGAAGAGTTGTCAGCGCGACTTCTCAGTTTGATGAGACGGGGCGTAACAAACTGTATTAACGATCAAATTACTATTAATGGATTGATATTGGATATTCAGGCCAAGTCTTTTTTATTTGGAGAGCAGGCGATTAGTTTAACGCCGAATGAATATCGCATAGTAGAGTGCATGTTCCTAAACAAAGGCAAGGTCGTCACATCAGAAAAATTAAGTGAATTTATTTCCGGTAGTTATGACCATATCTCAAAAAATGCAATTGAAGCGCACCTCTCTTCAGCGCGAAAAAAAGTAAGGGCGTGTGGCGCTACACTCCCCATTAAAAGTAAGCGAGGATTTGGCTACGTCGTGGTGGAAGGCGATGAAGTCAATACGTAAAACCTTAACGCGACGCCTTTCTATCACTATTTCTTTGCTGGTGATTGTCGTTTTACTCGCCGCAGATATCGGAGTTGATACCTGGGTCCAAAGAGAATTTAACCAAGGTTTAAAAGCCAAAGTTGGCATGCTTCAAAGCTTAGTCAATGAAGATTTAGACGGCGTTGAGTTTGAGTTTGCTGGCGAGTATTTCCCTGAGTTCGAGGGTTCTTCTTCTCCAGAATACTTTCAATTGTGGTACAAAGGGCAGGTTTTCGAAAAGTCGGAATCCCTTGCACTATACACTGTCGACGAGCTGCCGTTTGAAAACTTAAGTTTAAACGAGGCGGTGATTAACGACATTACGCTGCCAGATGGTCGTTCTGGACGTATTATTCACACCAAATACGTGCCTCAAATTGACTCTGAAGACCGCGAAGCATTCTATAGCGTCAGAGGCGAAGAGCAGCGCGACCCCATGGTTATCGCATACGCAACTTCCACTGAACTGTTGAATTTTACTCTTTGGTTTATCGATATCGCATTTTTAGTGGCGCTTATTGTAATTCCGTTAATGGTAAGATTCGTCGTGCGCAACACGGTGTCTTACGCGTTGGCACCACTTGATGCATTGAACAACAATATAAAATTTCTTAGGTTTACTACCACAGATAAGCACGAAGCATTCTCAACAAATGTTTCAGAGCTAGAGCCAATCGTCAGTAGCTTGAACCATTTTATAAACGATAACTACGCCCTATACCTTAGAGAAAAAAGACTTACCTCTGACATTGCTCACGAACTTAAAACGCCAGTTTCCGAACTTATCAACCTGGCGGAAGTTGCCATGAAGTTTCCAGGAGAGGAGCGACTCGAAAAAGATTTTAAACCGCAGATTCTTCGCATTGGGATGCGAATGAAAAACATCATTTCCGGTTTGATGTTAATCCAAAAGCACAGTGCCAAGCAGACTCAATTAAACAACCTTATTAATATTGAAGAGCTCGTTGCTCAAGTTGTTGCAAGCAAAGCGGTAGATAATATTAATGTGGTTGCGAAAGAAAGGAGCGACGTGGTTATTCACTCTAACCGAATTGCGGTGGAGTCTATATTTAGCAACTTGTTAGACAACGCTATAGAGCATGGAAAGCATTGTGAGCCGATAAGCGTGTATATAGGCAAAACGCAATCAGGGCAGGCCCAAATAGAAGTGACAAATACAACGCATACTGAAATTGATGAAAGTGACTTAAGACATATGTTTGAACCCCTGTGGCAAAAGGATGCATCACGTACATCAGAGGACAACTTTGGCCTAGGGCTATCAATAGTGAGTGCATTGTGCGGTGCGATTGGGGCAGACGTGTCGGTTTATAAGTTGGATCACAACCAAATCTCTTTTTCTGTGACTTTCAAAAAGACCTCTTAAAAATACGTGCCGTTAAAATGTGTTTTTGCTTGCAGTAAAAAGATATGACGTACACTGCCACACTCAGGAATTCTGAGTTTGTTTGTAACAAATACGTGCAACCGGTTATTGCCTGCGTTTATTAGCAATGATGGTTCTTGTAAAAGGGCAGTTGCCTGTGTAGCATATCGCCGCAATTTTCTTTATATCATTGAATTTCTGGAATAATCATCGGTGAATAATCTTCAGTACATAAGGCAGTACAGCATATACGCACTCATTGCGTTATTGTTTACTTGCGTAACTGGACTTAAACAGGATTACAAGCCGATCACGTTCAAGCATCATTTTGATGCATCTATTTCAGAATATTCATTTGAATTTGATACTGAGGAAAGTGCACCGGAAGAGCCCGTCCCGCCACAAAATATTGCGCTGGATTACCATACGGACTTCTTCACGGATAACGCAAAACCACGTCCGCGTGGGCATTTCAAAACATCCCTTAACTACGCAACGCCGTTAACCCGAGCGCCGCCTATTGCTTAGTTTTTTAGGTTTAGCGGTTATTGGCTACCTAAAAAACACGTTAATTCGATATTCCTAACAACGCGCCAGCGCTTTGCTGGATGTTTTTGCGTGCTTAATTATCAGCGGTGAACCTATTTGCTGAAAGCGCGCTAGTGGCATGCTGTCTTTTTATAAGGCATGTCACGATTAGCCTTTTTATTACGAATTTACATTATGAGCAAAAAAGCACTTCTTGCAGTAAGCATTGTTTCCGCACTTTTAGGTGGTTGTGGACATGAAGAACATGCTGCGCATCACGAAAAACTTCAATTCAACGTTACTCATCCCATCGTACAAGACACAACGCTGGTAAAAGAGTACGTCAGTCAGATACGTGCCATTCAACATATTGAAGTTAGAGCTATGGAAAAAGGCTATCTTCAATCGACCTTTGTTGATGAGGGACAAACGGTAGAACGTGGTCAGCCCATGTTCAAAATAATGCCGAACGTATATGAAGCTGAACTACACCGCGCTGAAGCCGAGGCTAAAGCGGTCGAGATGGAGTACAAAAATACAAAGTCGCTTGTTGAGCAAAACATTGTTTCTCCTAACGAACTTGCCGTCATAGAAGCACAGCTTCAAAAAGCTCAGGCTGAAGTTGAACTGGCAAAGACTCACTTAGCATTCACAGATATCAAAGCGCCGTTCACAGGCAAAATGGACCGACTGGAAGCTCGAACAGGAAGTTTGCTTGATGAGGGTGAACTGCTCACCACGCTATCTGATATCAGCACCATGTGGGTGTATTTCAATGTACCTGAATCTGAGTATTTGAAATACGCTCAAAACAACCCGTCAAATAAGCAAACGCCAGTGCGATTAAAGCTTGCCGATGGCAGTATTTACGAGCACCAAGGCGTGATAGATGCCATTGAAGCTGATTTTGATAATCATACCGGTACCATTGAAATGCGTGCGTCTTTCCCTAACCCAGACCAACTGCTAAGACATGGGCAGACCGGAAATGTCATGGTGGATATTGCCTATCCGGATGCTTTAGTTATTCCTCAGAAAGCCACATTCGAAATTCTCGATCAAAGCTTTGTATATGTGCTGGATAGCGAGAACAAGTTAGCAACCCGCCACATTAACATCGCTGCAGAACTCCCTAACATCTATCTGGTTTCAGACGGACTAGCGCCGGACGACACTATTTTGATTGAAGGACTGCGAAGAGTCTCGAACGGCGATGAGATAGAGCCTGAACTTATTTCAGCCAGCGACACATTAGCTGAACTGTCACTGCACGCAGAATAAGGGGGCGCTATGTTTGGAGTTTTCATTAAACGTCCAGTGATGGCCATCATGCTATCGCTGATGATTATATTTTTGGGCGTGTTGTCGGTGTTTAGCCTACCCACGTCACAGTTTCCCGATATTGCTCCGCCGCGAGTGCTTATTTCTCTGGCATATCCCGGTTCAAGTGCTGATGTGCTGGTGAAATCATCGCTGGTTACCATTGAGCGTTCAATCAACGGTGTGCCGGGCATGAAGTACATCGTGTCTGATGCGACAAGTGCGGGTGAAGCTACTATTCAAGTTATCTTCGATTTAGATGTGGATCCGAATCAGGCGCTAATTAATGTGAAAACGCGGCTTGATCAAATCATGAACAGGCTGCCTCAGCTAGTACAGCTGGAAGGGGTGGTGTTAGAACGCGTTCAGCCTAGCATGCTGATGTACATAAACGTTTATAGTACAGACGAAGCTGCTGATGAAAAGTTTCTGTACAACTATTCTAATATCAACCTCATACCTGAAATACAGCGAGTAAACGGTATTGCCAGTGCAAAAATATTGGGAAGCCGCCAGTACGCCATGCGAATTTGGCTGAAGCCCGATCGCATGCGCGCCTACAATGTTTCTGTGGATGAGATAATGGAGTCGATAGACGAGCAAAGCTTGATTGGACGCCCGGGACGACTTGGCAGAAGCTCAGGCATTACCGCTCAATCAAAGGAATACGTGCTTATTTACGAGGGACGTTATGACGAGCCTGAAGAATATAAAAATATCATTATTCGCGCCGACTCCGACGGTCGCTTGCTCAAATTAGGTGACATCGCCGATGTTGAGTTAAGCAGTGAATTCTTCGATATCTATTCAAACAAAGACGGATATCCTTCCGCTGCCATAGTACTTAAGCAGAACTATGGAAGCAGTGCCAATGAGGTAATTTCTCATGTGAAAGCCACCATGGCTGAACTAGAGAAAACGTTCCCAGAAGGTATGAAGTACGAAATTAACTACGACGTTTCTAAGTTTCTCGATGCCTCTATAGAGCAGGTGCTGCATACCCTGTTTGAAGCCTTTATTTTGGTTTCTTTGGTGGTGTTCATTTTTCTAGGTGACTGGCGCTCCACATTGATCCCGCTTCTCGCTGTGCCGGTTTCACTGGTGGGAACGTTTTTCTGCATGCAGGCTACAGGAGTGAACATTAACCTTATTACCCTGTTCGCTCTGGTGTTAGCGATAGGGATTGTGGTGGATAACGCTATTGTTATCGTGGAGGCCGTTCACGCAAAAATGGAAGAGAGCGCCAGCCTAACCCCTTATATGGCGACCCAACAAGTACTGGGCGAAATGGGGGGAGCTATTATCGCGATTACACTGGTGATGACGGCGGTTTTCGTACCTCTCATCTTTATGACGGGGCCGGTAGGTGTATTCTATCGCCAGTTCTCTATTACCATGTCATCGTCAATTATCATCTCGTGTATTGTAGCGCTGTCATTAACTCCTGTACTGTGTGCAATGTTGCTTAAAAACCCTCATTCACACACGAGAAAGGCAACGCCATTAAACAAGTTTATCGACGGGTTTAATCATTATTTCAACAAGTTAACCGGTCGTTATACAGGCATTGTCAAAGCTATCGTTACGCGCCGCAGTGTTACTATAGTGCTGCTTGCGGGCTTTGTCGTAAGTACCTTTGGCGTTAATCAGGCATTACCTACAGGCTTTATTCCCGGTGAAGACCAAGGGCAAATCTATGCCATCATTCAAACACCGCCAGGCAGTACTCTTGAAGCGACGAATACAGTAGCGCGAGAGCTGCAAAGCTTGGCGCTGGACGTTGAAGGCGTCTCCTCGGTGTCCTCGCTTGCTGGCTATGAAATCCTTACGGAAGGTCGAGGTTCAAACGCGGGTACCTGCTTGATTAACCTTAAAGACTGGGCTAATCGCGAACAGTCGGTACGTGATATTATTGAAGAGCTGGAAGCCAAAACGCACCACTTAGGCGCGGTTATTGAGTACTTTGAACCGCCAGTAGTGCCAGGGTATGGCGCTTCTTCGGGGTTATCATTCCGTTTACTCGATAAAACTAACACAACCGACTATCAAGAGTTCGACCAAATCAACAAAGCCTTCATGGAAGAACTAGGCAAACGTGATGAGCTAAAAGGTTTATTCACGTTTTACGCGGCCGATTATCCTCAATATAAAATTGAGATAGATAACCAAGCTGCAATGCAGAAAGGGGTATCTATTGGCGCCGCCATGGAGAATTTGAATATTCTTATTGGTAGTACTTACGAGCAAGGTTTCACGCGTTTTAATAACTTCTTCAAAGTGTACACACAAAGTGCACCGGAATATCGCCGTTATCCCAGCGATTTATTGGATTACTACGTGAAAAATGAAGAGGGTGAAATGGTGCCTTACTCTGCTTTTATGAAGCTGATCAAAACCCAAGGCCCTAACGAAATTACACGCTACAATCTTTATACGTCGGCAGCAATTCGCGCAGAGCCTGCTGCAGGATATACCTCGGCGCAAGCAATAAAAGCGGTTGAAGAAGTGGCGGCTGCCACCTTGCCAAAAGGATACGACATTGGTTGGGAAGGCCTGTCATTTGACGAAGCTAAACGAGGCAATGAAGCTATCGTTATCTTTGCCGTAGTATTGTTGTTTGTATATATCGTACTGGCATCACAGTACGAGAGTCTGCTTCTACCTTTCGCGGTGATTCTCTCGCTACCTACCGGTATTCTTGGCTCATTCCTGTTTTTAAAAGGTATGGGGCTGGCCAATGACGTTTATGCTCAGCTTGGCTTGGTTATGCTGGTTGGGTTACTTGGTAAAAACGCCGTATTGATAGTGGAATACGCAGTGCAAAAAAATCAGCAGGGCTTATCAATTGCCGACGCGGCAGTTGAAGCGGCCAAACAGCGCTTTCGTCCAATCCTAATGACATCGTTCTCGTTTGTAGCAGGGTTAATTCCGCTTGTTATTGCAACGGGTGCAGGCGCAGTGGGAAATAGAACTATTGGTGCTTCTGCCTTAGGCGGTACTTTGTTCGGCACTATTTTTGGCGTGCTGGTTATTCCGGGGCTTTACTACTTGTTCGCCAAAATTGAAGAAGGTAAGTCATTAATCAAAAACGAAGATCACGTTCCCCTTACTGAAACTTACCACTATAACGATGAGGTGCTAAGCGATGACAAATAAAAAGCGATTTACTTATAAGCCGTTGTGGTTAGCGCTTAGTAGTGCGTTGTTAGTACAGGCATGTGCTATTCCTACCATTGAAACACGAAACCCTAATCTAGATCTGCCAGAGCAATTTAATGCGAAAGTATCGCAATTGGATACTCAGGCAGGTTATAGGGAAAAAGACAGTACGCTAGCGAACATTCAATGGAGTGAGTGGTTTAACGACCCTACGCTTTCTGCGCTTGTGGAAACGGCGGTTAAGAATAATCAAGAAGTGTCTATATTAGTTCAACGCATTAATATGGCGTCGAATGAAGTGTATGCGCGAGAGGGGGAATATTTGCCTCGACTCTCTGCGGGGATAGCAGCTGAAACTGAAAAGGTTGGCGAATATACCCGGGAAGGCGCAGTAGAAGAACAGTTAAATATCAAGGAGGATAAAGAATTTCCTGACCCGCTGGCAAACTTAAAGCTAGGCCTTAATGCGTCTTGGGAAATTGACGTTTGGCATAAGCTAAGAGATGCGTCTAAAGTAGCTTCACTCGAATACTTGGCGTCCGTAGAAAGTAAAAACTTTTTCGTTACCCAGTTAGTATCTGAAGTTGCGCGAGCTTACTATGAACTGCTGGCGTTAGATAACAAGCTAGAGAACCTCGACTCAACCATTTCGCTACAGCGCAATGTTATTCACACTATTAATGCGTTGAAAGAATACGGGCGGGCGTCATCACTACCCGTTGCGCGCTTTAACGCGGAAGTGAAGAAAAACGAGAGCGAGCGTTACTTGATTGAGCAGGAAATTCTTGAAAAAGAGAACATGCTTAATCTGTTATTAGGACGCACTCCACAGCCCATTCAAAGGGACAGTAGCGTGTTACTTGACGCTAAAATCATCAACCCACAGGTGGGAGTTCCTTCTGCGCTGTTAGATAATCGCCCGGATATAAAACAAGCTGCACTCACGCTTCAGGCAGCAGAGTTAAATATCGATGTAGCTAAAGCCAACTTCTACCCTTCTTTTGAATTAAAAGCTGGTTTAGGTTTATCTGCGTTTGATAGCCGTTACTTGTTTAATGTGCCCGAGTCATTGGCATATTCGTTATCTGGTGATGTTTTCGCGCCATTAATAAACCGCAGGGCGATTGAAGCGGTTTACCAAAATGCCAGCGCCGAACAAATTGAAGCGGCTTATGAATATGAACTGACCGTTTTAACGGCGGTAGCCGAAGTCACTACTAGTTTATCGAAGCTCGATAATTTGGAAAAAAGTGCTGAAGCAAGGCGTCATCAAATTGCTTCGCTCGAACAGTCGATTGATATTGCCAACAGACTTTTCTCGTCAGCTCATGGCGAGTATTTAGAAGTACTGCTTGCACAAAGAGAAGCACTGGAGGCGCGAAGCGAGTTTATAGAAACCCGTCAGCAGCAAATGGCCGCACTGGTCGATTTGTACCAGGCACTCGGAGGCGGGTGGCAGTCTTAAAATAACTAGGAGAGCGTTAGCTCTCCTTTTTTCTTTTTTACCTGCTTTATCAAAAGCTGAAGGCGAATATCTGTCTTCACATTTGAGAGCTGTCCCCCCCCGGTCAGGTCATGCTTAAGCGTTAGCATTATGACGTCCATATGCAACTAACCATAAGGCAAATTAACAAGCGTTCTCCTGTGCATTAGTGTTGATGTACCGTTTATAAATTGCGCTTAATCGTCTACCAGGTGTCGTTTAACGTTTAATCTTTATTGAGCTAATTTATTCAGTAATATGGAAATGTTTAAACCATCACTCAAAATTAATTACGCCAGAAAAATAAAAAGACCAGCTTCTTTAGTGTATTGCAAAGGTCGTTAGGTCTGAATAACGAAGAATAAGGTGAGATATGTCTTCATATAGAAGTCGCAGATGTTTGTCAGTAAAGCTGCGCCAAGCGGCATTAGCAGCACTTTTTTGCGGGGGCGCCTTAGCCTTATCAAATACGGTATTAGCAAGTACAGTACTAGCGAGCACTGAGGCTGAAATTACCGATACAGATAATAGCCACTATTTTCAATCAGAAGATATTTTCAATTTAGAATACGTGAGCGAAGTTCAGGTATCGCCAAACCGTAAATATATCGCCTATGTACGTCGCTCGAACGACATCATGTCTGACAGCAGTCGCGCGAACGTCTGGCTAGCGTCTGTAGATGGCAAATCTCATCGCCCGTTACTGTCATCTAAAAAGAGTTACTATTCTATCCGCTGGTCACCAGACGGTAGTCGTTTGGCTTACCTTTCTAATGAAGAAGGCAAACCTCAGCTTTACGTACGGTGGATGGATACAGGACAAACAGCACTCGTCACAAATGTGACTTCAAGCCCAAGCAACATTACATGGTCGCCAGATCGCAAGTATATTGCGTTCACCATGAGCGTAGATGCCAAGGAAAAGCCGCTAGACGTTAAAATGCCTAAAAAGCCTGACGGTGCAAAGTGGTCTCCTAGCTTTCAATATATCACTAAAGCCCGTTATCAAGCCGATGGACGCGGTGTTCTTGAGCCTGCTTATACCCATATTTTTGTTGTTCCTGCCGAGGGAGGCACAGCAAGACAGCTCACGTCAGGTAACTATCATCACAACGGGCGTTTAAGTTTCTCTCCTGATGGCAATAAAATTTATTTCTCTGCCAACCGCAGTGACAATTGGGAATATGAACCTGTTGAGGGGGATATCTTCTCTGTGGATATGATGGGAAATATCGCGCAGCTAACTAGCGATAAAGGCCTCGAATCATCGCCCGTAGTATCTCCTGACGGAAAGCATATTGCTTTTGCGCGTCGCGATGACGAAAAAGTGATGTACAAAAATAGCTATTTGTATGTGATGAAGAGCGATGGTACAGATGCTCAAAACTTAACAAAAGACATTGATAACTCGGTATCTAACTTCCATTGGAAAAATAATAAGCATATCTATTTTCAGCAATCGGTACGCGGCTTAGCGCAAGTTGATGTGGTGTCTTTGTCAGGCAAAGTGAAAACAGTGGCTAGCGGTTTAGGTGGCACTACACTCGGTCGTCCTTACGTGTTTGGTACCTATCACGCGGTAGGTGATGTAGTGGCATACACCAAAGGACGAACCGATCGTCCTGCGGATCTATTTGTTACTACTCGAAGCGAGCGACAGCTTACGGCACTTAATGAAGACGTGCTGGGTCACAAGCAGTTGGGTGAAGTTAAAGAAATGGTCTATCAGTCTTCTATTGATGGTGAAGAAATTCAAGGTTGGTACATTCTGCCGCCAAACTATGACAGCACGAAAACCTACCCACTTATTTTGGAAATTCACGGCGGGCCAAATCTCGCCTATGGCCCTGTGTTTACTGCTGAGCTGCAGCGCATGGCAGCAGAGGGCTATGTGGTGTTTTACGACAACCATCGCGGCAGTACAGGTTATGGTGAACGCTTTGCACTATTACTTCAAGAGAAGTACAGCTCGGAATATGACTTCTCAGATCATATGTCCGGCGTCGACGCGTTAATAGAAAAGGGAATAGCTGACCCAGAGCGCCTGTTTATAACGGGTGGTTCAGCAGGAGGGATTGCATCAGCCTATGCCATTGGCCTCACCAATCGATTCAAAGCCGCTGTGGTTGCTAAACCTGTTATTAACTGGCTATCGAAAGTACTGACTGCCGATTCTGGTCTTTATCAAATCCCT
Source organism: Alteromonas gracilis (assembly GCF_002993325.1). GTDB lineage: Bacteria > Pseudomonadota > Gammaproteobacteria > Enterobacterales > Alteromonadaceae > Alteromonas > Alteromonas gracilis. The sequence goes on along the minus strand of NZ_PVNO01000024.1, from coordinate 51,210 downwards.
TTTCAATTTCCTGGCAAGCCTTGGGATAACGTAGAGCATTACTGGAAGCGCTCACCTTTGTCGCTAGTAGGAAACGTAACGACACCAACCATGTTGATTACCGGTGTGGAGGATAAACGCACGCCCATGTCTGAGACTGAGCAGTTTTATCAGGCTTTAAAGCTTCAAAAGGTCGATAGCGTGTTAGTAAAAGTACCTGGGTCACCGCACGGGATTGCTTCCAAGCCGTCTAGAATGATTGGTAAAGTTGAAAACATTCTGGCTTGGTTTAAAAAGTACGACATCGTACCGTCACAAAACACGCAAGTTGAAGCTAAGTAGTTAGTTTGCTGGGGTTAAGAAAAGGTGGGGCTATTGCGTTGATTCAATCGGTTCAAGGCCCCATTTTTTAGTATTCGAGCGTACTTTCCATTGGCTTTTAAAATCGAAAGCGCGATTAAAAGTCGCGTTTTTTGTCTATTCCACGGCTGGATGTAATTGCTCAATGTTAGGAACAATAGAGAGTTTCAAATCAAGGGCTTTCCAGTAATGGCTTTCTCGCAATAGATCAGCAGAGATAATCGGTTTTTCGTCTAGCCACCCCTCAGGGAAGGTGATGGTGAGTTCGCTCTTTTCCACATTCACTAAAAGTTCTGGAACAAAGCCTTCCTGGCGTTTGATATTCAACAACACGCCCAAGCGCAATAAAGCGATTAAGCGTTTTACCGCAAGATCGTCAAATAAGTTGAACGAAGGCAGTTCGTTAATGCGAATTTTCTTTCTGTGAAACCTGACCAATGTGGCTAGTAATAATTGTTGTTCTTGTGTAAACCCAGGCATATCCGTGTTGCCAAGTATATAAGCACTGTGTTTTTGAATGCCACGAGAGTTAATTTGCATGCCGACTTCATGAAGTAGAGCTGCCCATCCGAGCATGCTTTTAAAATCACGGCCTTTAAGCTTCCACACTTTTTCAACCTCGCGAAACAGCGTAAGTGTTGTGTTCAAAACCATGGTGGCTTGTGAGGTATCTACGTCATAGCGGGTGGCCAAACTACTGGCGGTTCTGCCGCGAATATCTGCGTGGTGCAACTCATCTTCCATTTGATAAAGAACACCCTCACGTAAGGCTGCTGGAGAATAGACTAAGCCTTCAATTTCCAGCGCTTTAAATACGGCGATAAGAATAGCGAGGCCGCCAGCGATAACTACGCGGCGATCTTCACTTAAATCAGGATAGCTAAGCTTGTCTATATGTCCTGCACTAATGAACTGCTTCATCAAGTTGCGCAAGCTCTTGAGCGTCACAGGTATATCGTGGCCATTCGGCCTGTCTTGCTGACAAAGAGTAAATAGTGAACGAATGGTACCTGATGTACCGATACACTGAACCCAACCTAATCTGCGATATTTGTTGTCGATTAACTCAAGTTCTTGTTGTGCCGCGGTAATGGCGCGATCAAAGGCTTTTGCCTTTAGCTCACCATCTGAAAAGAAGCGCTTGGTGTAGCTAACGCAGCCCATTTGAAGACTACGGCAGAGTAAGGGGGTGAAGCCTTCGCCAATGACGAATTCGGTAGAACCACCACCGATGTCTACCACTAACTGCTGACCGTCTGCATGATTGGTATGGGCCACACCTGAGTATATAAGTCGCGCCTCTTCTACCCCCGAGATGACTTCAATAGGGTAGGGAAGAATGTCTTTTGCTGCATTAATAAAATCGCGAGCGTTTCTCGCCCTTCGCAGCGTATGGGTCGCCACAATCCGCACTGAGTCAGGTTCAAAACCTTTCAGGCTCTCAGCGACTACTTTCAGCATGGCGAGGCCGCGCTCCATGGCCTCCTCAGACAGAATATCGTCTTCGTTGAGACCTTCGGCCAAGCGAACCTTTTGTTTAACCCTATGCAAAATTTGCACAGACCCAGCAACAATGCGAGCTACTACTAAGTGGAAACTGTTAGAGCCAATATCTAACGCCGCAACTTTACTTACCTCACGGGTTTCCACATCATTAAAAACGGATTCATGCTGGATCATGTACTGATTTTTTATCCTACAAAGTGTCTTCAAGCTTCTTCAGGTAGTCATAAATGTCTATCTGAGAGCGAAGTTTTTTACGGTTACCCCTGCGAACGTACTTGTTGCTCTGATCCTTGTCAATCACTCGTGCTTTAAGGGTATCTTTAAATTGAAGCTCCATTATATCAACAATGCGCTGTTGAAGCCCTTTATCGTAAACAGGGCAACCTACTTCGATACGGTTATCCATATTCCGAGTCATCCAATCGGCCGATGAAATGTACACTTTTCTTTCGCCGCCGCCTTCAAAAATCATTACGCGGGGGTGTTCAAGGAACCTATCAACGATAGAGATAATTTCGATGTTTTCACTTATTCCTTTTATCCCAGGATTCAGTGAGCACATACCGCGAACAATACCGCGAATTTTAACGCCAGCCTGGCTTGCGCGATACAAATCATCGATAAGTTCTTTATCAACAAGGTTGTTAATTTTGAACGTAATTTGAGCCTTCTGTCCCTGATTTAAATGCTGAATTTCTTGACGAATCAGAGACTGAATTTTAGTTCTGGCATTTAGTGGCGATATTTGAAGATGCTGGAATTTATAGCGTCTATAAGGGTATTGAATGAGATCAAATACCGCGACGCCTTCATCTGCCAATTCTTGATTACGGGTAAACAAGCTGTAATCGGTATAAATTTTAGCGGTTTTCTCGTTAAAGTTACCTGTACCAAAATGCGCATAATTCACCAAGCTTCCCCGTTCTTCACGGGTCACGATACATAGTTTAGAGTGAATTTTAAGGGTAGGCACACCGAGCACTACGCGTATACCCGCATCCGTCATGCGCTTAGACCATTCAATGTTGGCCTCTTCATCAAAGCGTGCGCGAAGTTCTACAACAACCGTTACTTTCTTACCGTTGTCCACCGCGTCAATCAACGAGTTAACAATGCGCGAATTACTCGCAACACGATAAATATTGATACGTATGGTTTTGACATTCGGGTCGAAGGCTGCCTGGCGTAAAAACTCGGTGAAGTGCAAAAAGCGATGATACGGGTAATAAAGCAAAATATCCCGTGCCGTAATGGCATCAAATACCGTGTTGTATTTCGAAAAGGCTTTACTGTCTATTGCAGGAAGTGGTGCATGCTCTAGATACTCTCGGCCCACATTTGGAAAGCCAATAAAGTCTTTAAAGTTGCGGTAGTGCCCAGCAGCGTGCATGGTATCAAGCTTGGTGATTTTTAAGCGCTTGCGCAGATCAGACTGCATATCCTCTGGCATGTCGGTATCGTAAATTACCCGCACAGGTTCAGCAATTAAACGCTGCTTCATACTTTCAGACATCTTCTCAACAAAGCTTTCGTCAATTTCTTCGTTAATCGAGTATTCAGCGTCACGTGTCATTTTGAACGAGAAGGCCTCTATTTCATCAAACTTAACAAAACCGCGAAATATGTCTTCGATACAGAGCTGAATCATGTCATCAAGCATAATAATGCTCTTCTTCTTTTTGCTCTTTTGTGGCGGTATTAACATGAAACGCGACATTTCAGTTGTTGGCACTTGAATCACAGCAAACCTTGGGTTGCGGTCCTTCCTTCTAAGAGCAACGTAAAGGTATACCGATGTGCCGTTGAGTCGGCTGAGCAAGTCGGTTTTTTTATCAATTAGAATAGGGGCTATGTGGCGAAGCGCTTTGTTTACGAAAAAATTGCGAACCCACTGTTTCTGATAGTCATCAAGGTCATCTTTTCTGAGAATATGGATGTTGTAGCGAGCAAGCGCTTTAACAACTTCTTTATGTATTTGGTCAAATTTTTCAGAAAGGTGTACTACTTTCTTCTGAATTTGCGCCATTAAGCCGATGAGTCGCTCTGCTTCTTCCTCGTTTCCATCATTTTGTGCGATGGTGATTTGACGCTTAACGTCGGCGGCGCGAACACGGTAGAATTCATCAAGGTTGTTTGAGTAAATGCCTAGAAAGCGAATTCGCTCTATTGCAGGGTTATTTTTATCCGCTGCTTCCTGAAGCACTCGTTCATTGAATGCAAGCCAACTTAATTCTTTGGGATAATATAAAACGTCGTTATCCATAATGTCTCATTTCACGTTCATAAAAATGGTCAAAGACTGCCATCAGTCGGTGACACTACTGTGACAAAACGCGCCTTGTGTAAGAAACAAAGGGGCGTTGCGGTGATTCCGTTACCTTTCAAAGCTCAACGCTTTGGTTTGTTAATCACTGATAAGTGAGTAACAGTTATTTTTGATTGCACTAACGCTTTGCCGAAATGTCTACAACTAAGTCGTTAGCTAGTGATTCTAATGCATCTTGCAACGCACCATCGTCAAAGTCTTCAGGTACCGCAATTTCTGCTTTGGCTTTAAATATGAGACTTCCCCAATTAGGGGCACTTTCGCAATGGGATGCAAAGGTTAGAATATTCAAATTGAATTGGTTAAGTACTGATGTGAGTTCTTGAACGATACCTGTTTTATCGTTACCCATTACATCAACGGTGAGTTTTGTGTTGTTATTGTTTTGCTCACTAGCTACCGCCACCGATTGTACTGATAAATCCGTTATGGCATCCAGCGCATCAATTAAATTCTGCTTGTGCTCTTCCGTTACGTGCACTTCTACAAAGCCAGTAAACATACCCGCCATATGTGCAAAGCTTGAACCTTGCCAATTGCCTTCATGTTTGTATATGCACTTAGCTAGTGCATCCACTAGACCAGGCTTATCTTTACCCATAATACTTATAACCAATGACTGCATTTTATGCTCCTTATTGGGCTGGTAGAGAAAAACTTTTGATCGTCTTTCCGTAGGGTAATACCATAGGCGCCGCGTAAGTTGCGCGAAGGTAATGCTATAAACTTTCACTTGCTATTAGCATAACAAAACTTACACTGCTCACCAGTGCAATTTAGGGTTATTCTTCTGAAAAATGAAGAATTTCGAAAATAAGAACCATTAAACTACCGCATGACTTTCGATAGCAACAGCATGAACAAAAAACGCCTGCGCAATGATAGGCGGGCACGTTATGTAGTAACGGGCTTTGGCGGTCTTGTTTTACTGACTCTTGTTATTCTAGTGACTCACCTGATTATTCAGGCTTTACCCTTAGCATATAGCCCCAGTTTACATCTTATTGCTTCATATCAAATTCCAAAAAACGAACGAATTATAATTGCCGGTGACTTCATAAATAGTCAGCCGCTGTTGGTTAAAAAGCAAGACTGTCGTCTAGGCTTAAAACAGCTTGATAAAGCGAATTTAGTTGGTATCCACGACTATATTCGTCCATGTGGTCATGTGTTATCTGCGCAAAATATGATGGGCGAAAACTACATTGTAGACGTCTCTCCAAATGCTCAAGTGAGGGTGTTGCCTGTTCGGTCGTTTATTATGAGCGCCAGTGAAAGCGCAGATACATCGGCACATTCCGCTTTGGCAGGCCAAACCCAGATAATGAGTTTTGCCCTTCCAAAGGAAGAATGGAATAGACGGAATGAATGGAATTTTGCACTGTCTTCTAAATGGGCGGTGGTATCGATTCAACGTGAAAATAGCATCTTTATACGATGGATTAATCGGCAGCAGCCAACCAATATTATAGATAAACGTTTTAACAACGTTGAACGCTCTGTCCTGTTGCCGGGTAGTGAAAGCGTGCTTCTTCAGTTTGACGATGGGTTGTTCCTTAATAGGTTACGTGATGATGACGCTACATTGCAGCCCATAGCAGGTGACCTTGGCTTAGCGAGTGATGCGCCAATTGTCTTTCCTCTTGCCAAAGATCGCACTTTCTTTTTGGTGAATAGCAACGCTAGAACCCTGACTCGGTGGGTAATAAGCAAAAGTGAAAAGGGGCTCACCTTCGAACCGACCTACCACATTCCTCTAGTCGATGAAAAAGTGTTAGACGTGGCAGAGCATGCCAGTATTAACCTAGTGGCAGTAATGACGAGCAAAGGAAGGTTACTGCTTGTCAACCGTGTTTCGGGTGATGTTGTGTCGGTACAAAAATTTAATCATCCTGTCGCTAATATAATTTGGTACGGCGACAAGTTGTACGGATTCTTTGACACCGCGGTGTCGGTATGGGAAGGAAAGCATTTAAGCGGAATAACAACATGGGCGTCGCTTTTTGAGCCTCAGCACTATGAAGGATATGAGACCGAGAATACGGTATGGCAAACCACTAGCGCATCAGACTATCAAGAAGCTAAATTTAGCTTAACGCCACTTCTTATTGGCAGTATCAAAGCATCTCTTCTTGCATTACTTATTGCTATACCCGTCGCAATCGGCGCGGCAATTTACACGGCGTTTTTTGCCAAAAGCCGTCTGCGTAATATAGTCAAGCCCGCGATTGAGCTGCTAGAAGCTATCCCCAGCGTATTAATTGGCTTCATTGCCGCTATCTGGCTATCACCAAAAGCAGAGCAATTTCTCTTTTCCTTTGCTTTCTTTCTTATTGTTATACCTTTTGTGCTAATCGCGGTGGCACTTGTCCAGCGGCCAGTGGCGGACTATCTTCCTAAACGATTCCGGCATGGGGCTGAACTTATGTTTGCTTTGGGGGGCGTGTTCGTATTGGGATTTGTAAGTGTAGAGTTTGCACCATCAATCGTGTTCTCTTTAATTGGCGTTGACGGTTTTACCTTACTCGCTTCTGAGTCAAACAGCCCCATAGGCAAAACCACTATTGTAGTCGCGCTAGCGCTGGGCGTAGCTATATCGCCCAGTATATATTCACTAGCCGAAGATGCTATAAACGGGGTTCCGAAAGACTTAAAGCATGCTTCATTTGCACTAGGCGCGACTCGATTGCAAACCCTTTTGCACGTGGTGTTGCACGTTGCACTGCCTGGTATTGTAGCAGCAATAATGTTGGGGTTTGGTCGCGCCTTCGGCGAGACCATGATAGTACTAATGGTCACCGGGAATACACCCATATCAAGCTGGGGGTTAATAGAAGGTTTGCGAGCACTTACTGCTAATTTAGCGATAGAGCTACCAGAGGCTGAAGTCACTTCTGCCCACTATCAAATCTTGTTCTTAACTGCCTGCATATTGTTTTTGTTTACATTCATGGTGAACACAATTGCAGAGCTTTTACGACAGCGACTCAGGAGCAGACAACATCATGCTTAGTCGTCAATCGTTTGGGCTAAACGCGGTTCAGCGCCAGTCTTTCGTTATTAGCTTAACCGCCTTTTTTACGAGTCTGTTGCTCATTGCACTTGTAAGCGTGCTCATTCTTATTGGAATGCGAGGAATGGCCTATTTTTGGCCTGAGCCGATTTATATGGTGACGGGAAAACAACCTGACGGCAGCGCTTTCACCGTTTTTGCCAATGTTTTTGAGGATCCATCGGGTGGCGACGTTAGGCTAAAGTACTCTGATAGCCAGACCCCTTATGGCTCGCAGAAACAACTTGCCGAAGATCAGGTTGAAAGTCTGGACCTTATACCGGAAAGCGCTGAGATAAAATTCCAAGATGGAAGACGAGTGCTCGCCATTCCAGAATATATTGTCGTGCCTTCAAAGCCCGCTCAGGGACTTGAGAAAATAAACGCAGTAATGGATGAAGTTGCTCTGATTACTGCGCAAATAGAAGAGCTAAACACGCAAAAACTAGCGCCTATTCACGAAGCCCTTTCACAATTTGATAAACGAAGGGTTGATGAGGAAGCTCCCGCTAGAGAAAAGCTGGTAGCCTCGTTTACTGAATATCAGAAGCGCGTAGAAGCGTTAGAAGCAACGCGAGCGGAATACAAGCTGTGGGTTATGTTTGCCGATAAGTCTGCTTTTGTTATTCCAATGTCTGATGTTCAGAGCGTGGACATTGTGAGTCGACTAAGCACGTTCGAAAAATGGAAGGTCGTGTTTTCAGAAATTGGTGTGTTTCTCAGTGACTCTCCTAAACAAGCTAATACATCAGGCGGGGTATTTCCGGCACTATTTGGCACTGTACTGATGGTGTTTCTAATGACGATTATAGTCACCCCTTTTGGCGTATTGGCTGCGATATACTTGAGTGAGTACGCACCCCATTCAGCTCTGACGACGACCATACGCGTGAGTGTAAGTAATATGGCTGGTGTTCCCTCTATCGTTTACGGCGTATTTGGATTAGGCTTTTTCGTTTACACGCTAGGGGGCAGTATAGACGAACTGCTTTTCAGTGACGCACTGCCGTCACCCACTATGGGGAGCCCTGGTATTTTCTGGGCTGCACTAACAATGGCTATTTTAACGCTGCCTGTTGTGATCGTGGCGACCGAAGAGGGTTTACGCAGGGTGCCGGAAGGTTTGAAAACAGGAAGCTATGCTTTGGGCGCAACGAAATTTGAGACCATTGTTCGCACAGTTTTACCTATAGCATCGCCTGGTATTATGACTGGCGTAATACTCGCCATTGCGAGAGCTGCCGGAGAAGTTGCTCCTCTAATGTTAGTTGGTGCCGTTAAATTTGCCCCTGCTTTACCGATAGATGGTGAATTTCCCTATTTACACCTAGACAGACAGTTTATGCATCTTGGCGTTCTTATATATGATGGCGCCTTCCACAGCCAGACTGATGGAAAAAGCGCAAGTATGATGTTTGCAGCCTGTTTACTTTTACTTATTGTTGTATTCATCTTAAATATATTGGCTGTGTTACTAAGAGCACGTCTGCGCAAACGCTATATCACAGGATAATTACAGGTTTTGATAACATGTTGAAGTTGTTCGAACACAATACACTAAACGTTGACGACATTAGTGCAGAACAAACCGCAGTAGAGGTGAGAAACCTCAATCTGTGGTTTGGTAATAAGCATGTGTTGAATGACATCAGCATGCGAATACCCAAAAACAAAATAACGGCTTTGATAGGTCAAAGTGGCTGTGGTAAATCTACGCTTATTAGCTGTTTCAACCGCCTTAACGACTTGTATGATGGCTGTAAGTACAACGGTGAAATCATAATCGATGGCAGAAACATTAATAGTCGAAAAATAAATGTGTCCCGTCTCAGAACGAATGTAGGCATGGTGTTTCAGCGGCCAAATCCGTTTCCTATGAGCATTTATGAAAACGTTTGCTATGGGTTGAAACTGCAAGGCGTCAAAGTGCGCCGTCATTTAGATGATGCTGTTGAAAGTGCACTTAAACAAGCGGCGTTGTGGGATGAAGTTAAAGATCGCCTGTTCGAATCTGCCCATGTTCTATCTGGTGGTCAGCAGCAGCGTTTGGTTATTGCGCGGGCGCTAGCGCTAAAGCCTGATATTCTGCTGCTTGATGAGCCCACTTCAGCGCTGGATCCGCTTACTACTCTATTTATCGAAGAACTTATGGATTCGCTAAAAAAGCAGTGCACCATCATTATTGTGACCCACAACATGCAGCAAGCGTCTCGTGTGAGCGACTATACGGCCTTCTTCCATCAGGGCAGATTGATAGAGTATGCAGACAGTGACACGCTATTTACCATGCCTGAAAAAAAGCAGACAGAAGATTATATTACTGGGCGCTATGGTTAATCTAATCATCCATATATCCCACACTTACCTTGTGCAGCGCGCAGCAAAACTTCGTTTTGCTGCGGCGCATCAAGTGCTATAGCGTCAGGAGAGATTATCATGCGACAAGTAGCATTAAATACCCATATCTCAGGAACGTTTAATATTGAGTTAGAGAACCTGCGTAACTCGGTATTAACCATGGGAGGTGAAGTAGAGCAACAGTTGGTAGACACGCTAAAAGCAGTGAAGCACAATCATGCCGCACTGGCCGAAAAAGTGGTGTTAAACGATTTGAAAATTAATTCTATGGAAATTCAAATTGACGAAGAGTGCTTACGTATTATTGCTAAACGTCACCCCACAGCTAGCGACTTGCGTTTAATCATGACTATTTCTAAAGCCATTACCGATATTGAACGAATGGGCGACGAAATAGAGCGTATTGCCAAGTTAGTAACCCGCAATAAATTGCCAAGCTCAGATACTATCAAAAGCAGTATGTTACTTATTGGTGAAAGAGTGGCAGCCATGATGCGAGGCACATTCGATGCGTTTGCCCGCCAGGATGAAGCGGCGGCGTTAGAAGTGTATGACCAGGACAATCGCATCGACAGTGAATATAAGAGACTGTTGTCTTACACAACGTCTGAAATGCAAAAAAGCACCGAGGATATGCAGGATTGGCTCGATGTTTTGTGGGCAATGCGTTCGTTAGAGCGAATTGGTGATAGATGTAAAAACGTTTGTGAGTATGTTATCTATCTCACCCGTGGCACTGATGTTAGGCATACGCCACTAGAAAATATGCAGCAAAAGTTAGAAGATTTGACGTAAACCTGTCCAAGTGGTCAGTGCGATTTCGCTTAGTTATGTTCAAAGAGCGAGTTAAGTGAAATTTATCTGTCATAAAACTGAAATATTTGGTGGATTTATCATCGCATTCAATTAATTCCACATACTTTTATCGTTTTTCGATGATTTTCGCTATGGCTTCTAACATGATTACGTTATCATGCGCCGCAGCCAAGAACAGATCGTGCAAAATTTAATCGAACCTTATGATAAAACACAATTTGTCTTTAACTTCTTTCTCTAGCCTTTGGGGCGAAGAGATCATGCTACTTACTCAAGTAGCGTCCAGCCTAAATCGCGTTTAGATCGGGAGCGATTATCCGTGGAATTTTTTGAAAGTTATGGCCTAATTCTTATAATCCTTGCCGCCGGCGTTGGTTTCGTCATGGCATGGGGTATTGGAGCAAACGACGTTGCCAATGCAATGGGTACGTCAGTAGGTTCTAAAGCTTTAACAATTAAACAAGCCATTATCATTGCAATGATATTTGAGTTTGCTGGCGCCTACCTAGCAGGTGGCGAAGTAACATCTACTATTCGAAAAGGGATCATCGACTCAACCTACTTTATAGACATACCTGAATACCTAGTATTAGGCATGATCTCGTCACTGCTTGCAGCTGGAATCTGGCTAGCAGTAGCGTCATGGTTGGGTTGGCCTGTATCTACAACCCACTCAATCATCGGTGCAATCATCGGCTTTACTGCAACTGGCGTAAGTATGGATGCAGTATCATGGGATAAAGTAGGTGGCATTGTAGGTAGTTGGGTAGTAACGCCTGCGATATCAGGCATTATCGCCTATCTTATTTTTATGAGTGCTCACAAGCTCATCTTCCAAACCGCTTCTCCGTTTGCCAATGCTAAACGCTACGTACCTTTTTACATGGCACTAGCGGGCTTCGTCATGTCGCTGGTTACCATCAAAAAAGGCCTTAAACATGTTGGTTTAGAGCTAAGCGCCGTTAACGGGTATCTGCTAGCAATTGGTATTGCTGTAGCATTAGGCTTCTTGGGTAAATGGTTTATTAGTCGTATGAAGTTCAGCGGCTCTGAAGATGCAGATTTACAGGCGGCAAACGTAGAAAAAGTATTCGCGCTTCTTATGGTCGTTACAGCCTGTTGTATGGCGTTTGCCCACGGTTCGAATGACGTGGCGAATGCAATTGGCCCTCTAGCTGCTGTTGTGAGTGTAGTAACCAGTGGCGGTGAAATTAATTCAAGTACAACGCTTGCACCGTGGATCCTGCCCCTTGGTGGCTTGGGAATTGTTGCAGGTCTAGCGCTATTTGGTCATCGGGTTATAAAAACGATTGGCCAAGGTATTACTCATTTAACACCTAGCCGTGGTTTTGCCGCAGAATTAGCAGCAGCATGTACGGTAGTTATTGCATCGGGTACAGGCCTGCCTATTTCAACCACTCAAACGCTTGTAGGAGCGGTATTAGGAGTGGGTTTAGCTCGCGGTGTATCGGCGCTTAACCTAGGGATTGTAAGAAATATCGTTGTGTCATGGATTGTTACTTTGCCTGCTGGCGCAATCCTTTCAATTATTTTCTTCTTTATTCTGAAAGCCTCCTTCGGCGTGGCCTAGTCGCAAAGTAGGCTGCCTGTTAATTGGTATCAAAAAAGCCGCATATTGATGCGGCTTTTTGTTTTTTCAGGTCAACGTTTACGTTACTCTGCCGATATGGGGCTCTCGAAGCCTCTCGGTTTAACACCTACCACTGCACATTTTAACTGGTGGATGGTTTCTTCAGCTGTACTGCCCATGATATACCCAGGAACGCCCAGTCTCGCTACCGTTCCCATTACAATGATGTCTGTATCAAGTGACGTAGTGGTAGCGGCGATCTCCCTTCTTGGATAGCCATGTACTATATGTTTTTGAGGGTTTAAATACTCCCAAACATTCTCATCCAGCTCGTTTGATAATTCTGTAAGTAATCTCTCTAACTCTTCTTCTCGTTCAGAATGTATTTTGGCAAGGTCCGTTTCCATTCTGTCGTTGTCTACGGTAATAAATCCGTCCCTTGCAATGTTTTCTGGCACAGCATCGAACACGTGGACAATATGCAGTTGAGCAAATTCGAGTAACGCTATTTGCGCGGCATGTTGCAGTATATCTCTATTCAGGTCTCGCCTGATGGAAACCTCATGAGTTGGATAGTGATAGTTTAAATCAAGCGCCGCTACTACGTTTTTATATTGGCTACGAGGCTTGTGATTTATTATCCAGACAGGGCAGGGGCATTTACGAAAAAGCCGCATATCGAGACTGCCAAATAGCTTATCTAGAAAACTTTCTTCAGCTCTTTTTATAACTAAGTCGATATCATTACGAATAACATAGTGCACAACATCAATTAAAGGCTGACCTACGGTTACTGCGGTAGAAACATCATATTGTTCACCCCAATTTTCAGCTTGTTCTTTTAGCCAATGCTTAGCTTGCGTTTCCATAGATTGTTGAGAATCGATGTATGAAAACGACTCCATTACCATACTGGCATTAGGCGGCAAGGCCTCTAAAGAGAGCATTATCGTGAGCGAGGCCTGATGTGCTTTGGCGATATGAAGTGCCTGTGCCACAGTATCATCCTGTCGATGAGCGTCGCTTAATACACATAAAATATTCTTATAATGTCCTTTCATATTGCCCTCAATAGGTACTCGCGCTATGGCTGAAAAATGACGAGAGTGCATCTACGCAGCTGTTAAAGAATATGTTGCGAAGGTTACTCTTTTTTAATCCTAACGCTACTTATTCATGCTTTCCAGAGAAGAGATAAAGATTTCTTAAAACCTTCTTAATCATTGGGGCTGGATATGGTTTTATTGCAACAACAAAGCGCAAACCCCAAACATAAATATTGCGGACGTCTAGGCTGTTTGTAATCTTTATGTTAGATTAATTCATTATCTTTTAATCCCTTTAAAGAATAGAGAGAAGCCGATGAAATGGCCAAATCTAAAGCACCTACACTATTTGGTAACGCTTTATCAGGAACAGCATTTTCACCGAGCAGCCCAGCGTTGTAATGTTAGCCAATCAACGTTGAGTACGGCCATTCAAAACTTAGAAGAGCACTTTGGAAGTCAGTTACTGGAACGTGAGCATAAGACCTTTGTGTTTACATCTTTAGGTTTAGACATTGTTGAACGCAGTAAGGTGTTACTGCAGGAAGCAGGAGAATTGGTAGAGTACGCTCAAAACGCAGGAAACTGGCAGCGAGGAACCCTGAAGCTTGGTGTCATTCCCACCATTGCTCCTTTTCTTTTCGAAGGCATGATGGGAGCATTTTCTGCCTTTCTTCCCGATATCAATTTAGAGATGCAGGAAGACACCACAGAGAAGTTACTTCAGCAGCTAACTGACGGAAGACTCGATTTGTTAATCTTAGCGCTTCCTATGGAGACACCAGGGTGTAAGCAGATGGTGTTGGGTCATGACCCTTTTCATTTGATAGCGCACAAAGACATGGCGGCGCAGCTGCCAAATCCTGTTGATATTTCAGGCCTACCTAAAAAAAGTATATTTTTGCTTCAACAAGAGCATTGTATGACAGGCCATGCGGTGAGTGCATGTAATCTTCAGCACAGTGATCAAATAAGTAGTGTTGCCGCAAGTAGTCTGCATACGCTAGTTCAGTTGGCAAACAGTAAAATGGGCTATACCTTTTTGCCAGAACTTGCCATCAATCAGTCTATTCTTGAGCATACTGGCTTGAAAAGCTTTCCAGCAGAAGACCAAGGTTTTAGAGAGATTGGGCTGGTATGGCGCTCAGGTACAACCCGAATGCAGCTGTTTCGCCGCATTGGTGAAATTATTTCGCCACTACTGCCTATTCCAACATTGAAGTAGTTAGCCATTGAGACGGCGTCTTAGCCTTATTAAAAGCGGTTGACCAAAAACATGGCAGCCGCTTTTTTGTTTTTCACCTGAGGGAGCCGTTACCTGAAATGCAGACGTGTTACGCTGTACCTACCATTAAGAGGCGAAAAAGAGAGAAAGAGGCAAAAAGGAGAGCCAAAGACTACATTTTTGGCGCAACATGCCCTAGTTCTGCCGCCCAAGTAAGCTCTGATCTTAGTAGGTTGTTTGCTGCGCTTGCGCCGAAGCTATGCAGTGCGTTGTAAGCACTATTTGATGGAATACGGCAGTAATGACAGAGTGCATAAAACAAAAGACTACAGCGGTGTTGAGAGCCGTCGCAGTGCAAATATATTTTTGCTCCCTCGCTTAGCATTTGAGATAGCTCGTGAAGATATTGATGAAGATGAACATCTTCAGTCGGAGACTCAGATGACGGATGCATGAAGGGGACCCATAGCCAGTCTATGCCCGCTGCTGTAGAATTATCGCGAATAATAGGGGCGTTTTCTTCACTGGTTTGCACCGTAGCAATATGGGTAACGCCAAGTGATTTGAGTTGTTTAAAGTCATTTTCTACAGGTTTTTTGCCCAGGCATATTTTCCCTGCACGCAAAGAAAACCATGCAATCTTAGGTGAAGTTTTGGGGCTGTCATCTTTCGTATCAAATGCTTGCATATCTGCGCTTCTAAGGGCCTGTTATCAAAATACAAAATAATAAATAGAAAAATAATGGCAGCTGCATCCGCCTATAACGAACAGGTGCCAAATTGCATGTGTGTACTTTACCTTTTTCGCTACATAAAAGCACACGCCTAAGCTAAAACACAAACCTCCTGCTACCAGTAGCCAGAGGCCCGCACCCGGAAGAGCAAGGTATAACGGGTAAATAAGACCTAGCGCTATCCACCCCATCAATAAATAGGTCATGACCGACACTTTAGGAAAGCGATGTTGCGCTACTAATTTGAATGCGACTCCACCAATTGCTAGGCACCAAATAACGGCGGTCATGGTTATTCCCAATACGCCACCAATTGAAACCAACAGTAAAGGTGTGTAAGTACCTGCTATCAGTAAGTATATTGCACTGTGGTCGAACAGTTTCAGCCAGCCTTTTGCTTTGTCATGCGAGATAGCGTGATAGAGGGTTGAACTTAGAAACATTAAAATTAGTGTAGACCCGTAAATAACAGCCGTTGTTAACGCAAGAGGATTGTCGGCGCGATATACCATGAACACTAGACCGATAATTGCCGCGATAAGTCCAAGTCCGTGAGTAATGCTGTTCATCCACTCTTCCAGAACAGAATAAGCTTTTGCTGGGATACTTTTTATCTGTGTTTCTTCTTGTGTCATCACAGCTCCTTTTTATATTTTAAAAATATGCGAACCTCTCCACCTAGTGTTTTATGTAACACCTCATAACATGTGCGGGTGAGAGCAGGTATAAGTGAGAGTATAGTACTGAGATAGTTACAGCGCACACATGTTCGCTGAAGTTTAAATAATAACAGAAATTGGCAGTGCTAGTGATGACAAACTAGTTACACTCTACAACGACTCGCGCTCTGCACTCTCAAAGCAGCCACCTAATTTATCAAGAAGATCCCGTAAAGTGCGGCTTTCTTCAGTAGTCATACCGTCCAGCTTGCAAAGCATCTGAGCGGGGACGTCTTCGGCTAGGGCTTTCTTTTCTTTTCCCGCCTTTGTAAGCTGTACGCGCTTAACTCGCTTGTCGGTTTTATCTTTGGTAATCATTAAAAAGCCTTTGTCTTCTAACTTTTTAAGTATTAGCGACATAGCGCCACCATCGATAGCGGTCTTATCAAGAAGCTCGGCAATAGTAACGTTGTCAGTTTCCCATAAGGCCATCAAGGTTACATATTGCGGGTAGGTGATATCGAGCGCTTTAAGAAGTGGCCGGTAAGCGCGAGTAAACGCGTTCGATAGCGTATAAAACCGATGACAAAGCTGATTTTCCAACTTCAATAATTCTGACATAACGCTATAACCTTTACCGATGTTGCCTTTTGACTAAGGATAATATTTTGCATACAAAGCACTTGAACCGCAAGTTGGTTAGGTGTTAATTTACTTTGCATGCAAAATAAATTAACT
Source organism: Alteromonas gracilis (assembly GCF_002993325.1). Taxonomy (GTDB): domain Bacteria; phylum Pseudomonadota; class Gammaproteobacteria; order Enterobacterales; family Alteromonadaceae; genus Alteromonas; species Alteromonas gracilis. Next base: position 34,820 of record NZ_PVNO01000024.1, on the reverse strand, counting down.
CGCAAATAAGGAGAGCAATTATGCATAAGCTTCAACAAGTCGTTTATACCGGAACTGCAACCGCAACGGGCGGTCGCGAAGGAACGGCGAAATCAAGTGACGGAAACCTAGATCTTAAATTATCTACCCCGAAAGCGCTGGGCGGCGCAGGTGGAGAAGGCACAAACCCAGAACAGATGTTTGCTGCAGGCTATTCGGCGTGTTTTATTGGTGCACTGAAACACGTGGCTGCGGCGCAAAAAATAAAGTTAGCTGACGACATTAGTGTTACAGGTGATGTGTCAATTGGCCCCATTGAGCAAGGCTTTGCTATTGCGGTTAAACTGACGGTAGATTTAGGCGATATGGAGCAAGCACAAGCGCAAAGCTTGGTCGATACTGCGCATCAAGTATGTCCATACTCAAATGCAACACGCGGTAATATAGAAGTGGATATCAATTTAGCCTAATCAATTAACAGCGGTTAAGCGGTTACGCCTGCCAACGTGGGCGTAACTATCCACATTAACCGTGTTCACTTGTTAAAAACAAAGCGTGAGTTTACATAAGAACATTCACGGCAATCTTTTATTGAATTAACACATCACTTCTTGCAATGCTGTTTGCGCAATATCGCGCTCTTTCACTATAGTGTTTTCGAAATATAGCGCAGGTGCAACACCGCTCTTCGCATTTGAGTCGCCAGCCGTAATGGGGCTTGATACACTATTACCGTATCAATAATCCTTTAGGAAGCTCTATGAGAAAATACGGACTACTGGCTACATTTATTTGTGCACCTGTTTTATTTGCGTGCAGTGATAATCAGAGTGTAGACACAGCAAAGGCAGATAAAGATAAAGCCGTTAAGGTTGAAGCGGGCTCAAACGCTGATGCAGCAAATGCACAAGTAGAAAAACATGCCGATGCAGCCATCGCTTCAGGCGTAGACTATCATTCCTTTGCGAACCCAAACGAAGTTCGAGTTACTCATCTAAGTTTAGATCTCACCGCAAACTTTGAGTCTAAGCAGCTAATTGGCAGCGTAACGTTAGACATTGAACGCGTAAAACCTGAAAACGACACATTGGTATTAGATACACGTGGGTTAGATATTCAACGTGTGAGTGTCGATGGTGAGGATGTTCCCTTTGATATGGGAGAGACTGATCCTGATTTGGGGACGCCTCTTTCTATTACTTTACCAAGCGCTGCAAACGCATTAACAGTTACGTATTCGACCTCACCAGATGCCTCGGGCGTGCAGTGGTTAACACCAGCTCAAACCGCAGGTAAAAAGCATCCGTTTTTATTTACGCAAGCGCAAGCGGTTCACGCTAGAAGCTTTATTCCGCTTCAAGACTCGCCCCAAGTACGCGTAACGTACGACGCTACCATTAAAACACCAGAAGCCTTGTTGGCGGTAATGAGTGCATCAAACGACCCAACGACAGAACGTGACGGTGAATACGAATTTACTATGCCACAGCCAATCCCTTCTTATCTTATTGCATTGGCAATAGGTGATTTAGAGTTTAAAGCTATGGGGGAGCGCACGGGTGTCTACGCTGAGCCAGCACTACTGGAAAGTGCTGCGAAAGAGTTCGAAGATACTGAAGCAATGCTTGAAGTAACAGAAGCGACCTACGGTCCTTACCAGTGGGATCGCTATGATCTGCTTATCCTGCCTCCTTCGTTCCCCTTCGGCGGTATGGAAAATCCTCGACTGTCGTTTATTACGCCAACAGTTATTGCGGGTGATAAAAGCTTGGTTTCACTAATTGCCCATGAACTAGCACACAGCTGGTCTGGAAATACGGTTACTAACGCTACTTGGCGCGATTTGTGGTTAAACGAGGGTTTTACGACCTATTTAACCTACCGCATTATGGAAATGATTTATGGTCATGACCGCTTTAAAAAAGAAGCAGTATTAGGTTATCAAGATTTAGAGAACGACGTTGCGGCTCTTGATGACAATGACGAAATCCTTGCGATTGACCTTCGCGGTCGCAATCCGGACGACGTATTTTCTAATATTCCCTACGAAAAAGGCGCGCTGTTCTTACGTGAAATTGAACAAAAAATTGGGCGCGAGAATTTTGATGCGTTTTTAATGCAATACTTCAAAGACTTTGCCTTTAAGAGCATCACAACCGATACCTTTATTGCCTATTTAGATGATACCTTGCTGAAACAATATCCAAATGAGCTGGACGCTGAACGCATTCACACTTGGATTTTTGAGCCTGGTATTCCTGAGGGCGCGCCACATCCTGAGTCTGATGCATTTTCTAAAATCGATGAGACCCGCAGCGCTTGGTTGTCTGGTGGAATAAAAGCTGCTGATATTGAAACAGGACAATGGACGGTACACGAGTGGCTGTACTTCTTAAACAATATGCCTGAGTCACTCAGTGAAGCACAGCTTGTAGAGCTAGATTCAGCGTTTTCACTCACCTCTACTAAAAACAACGAAATTGCCCATAGCTGGCTAATGATTGCAGTAGAAAATAACTATCAGCCTGCGTTTGAGCGTTTGTATAGCTATTTGGTGTCGATAGGGCGAAACAAGCTGGTTAAACCCCTTTACCGCGAACTATCAAAAACGCCAGAAGGCAAAGCATTTGCTAAGCGCGCTTTTGAAGAGGCAAAACCGGGCTATCATCCACTCACCGTGAAAGCCAATGAAGGCTACGTAGAGTAAGCGATACAATCGCGCTACAAAAACATAGTTCAGTTAAATTAAATATAAGCAGCTCAAAGGAGCTGCTTTTTTTGTCGCTTTCAACACTTCGCGCTTATTGTGCAAAATATGCAAATAGTTTTGAACGAGTGTTCAGTTGGGCGATCTGAATGAATTTTTCCTCGTATCAATTACTCCTTGTGCAGCAGAAGTACATGCATCAAATAAGCTTGTTGGATGTACTTTGAAGGATTCAATTCAATAATTAAGGACTGTTTATGTATACACAAAAGATGCACCCTGCAACGACGTTTCCAGACATTAACGTAACGCTTTCTACCGGAGAGTCGGTTTCGCTTAGTAGCAAAGAAGAGGGCTGCGACTGGAAAATGGTAGTCGTGTTTCGCGGCAAACATTGCCCCATATGTACAAAATATTTAAATAAGCTCGAAGATTTCAAAGGTCGTCTTCGAGAGATCAATACAGACCTCGTTGCAATAAGCGGTGATAGTAAGCAGCAGCTCGATAAACACTTAGACGATCTGTCAATTACATTCCCAATTGCCTGTGGTCTATCGCAGAGCGATATGAAAACCTTAGGCTTGTATATTTCCGAGCCCCGTTCAGATAAAGAAACAGACCACAATTTTTCGGAGCCAGCGCTATTTGTATTGAACGAGAATAATGAGATTCATATTGCTGAAATTGCAAACGCGCCATTTGTGCGTCCAGATTTAGAGCAGCTGGTGTCGGGATTGGAGTTTATTCGTAATCCCGACAACAATTATCCAATTCGCGGTACGTTTAAAGAGTAAGTCTGTTTATTACTATCTAAGTAATCTAGAAGGCCATCAGTGTAAGCGAAGGCCTTCTATTTTTCTGTATGAGCAAAAGTGGAGCAGAGTTTTTTTTAAATCTAATCGTCAGTATGTGAGATTGAATAGGCAAGTGGCGCCATCTGTTTTTTAAAACCATCTATTGCAGCTAATGGAAGTGCAACTTGCATATCTACGCTGTTAGTGTAATCACAGCTTGCGATATTACCTTGTGCCTCTTCAACTAAGTGTCTTACAAACTGTTCGTGTTTGAAGTCAAGGTTAACCAACACTGTTTCCAGCTTTACTTCTTCTCGTACTTCAAGGGCATCGATAGCTTGCTGCGCAGCTGCGGAATAAGCCCTAACAAGGCCGCCAGCCCCTAATTTTATGCCGCCAAAATATCGTGTAACGATAACCATAATATCGCCGATATCTTTGTGTTGGAGTACATTTAATATAGGTTTCCCGGCTGTACCGCTAGGCTCGCCATCATCGGCCATTGCTGCACTAGTTGGCGAGTTGGGATTCCCAAAGACATAAGCCCAGCAATGGTGTCTGGCGTCGGGGTATTGTTGCTTAACACTGTCTAAAAGCGCCATGGCACTTTCGCGAGAATTGGCAAAGCCAGCGCAAGCAATGAATTTGCTTTTTTTAATTTCGTACAGGGTTTCAACCTGTGTAGCGGGAACGGGATAAGTCATTAGCGCATTGTAAGCGAAGACGATTTTTTTTATAAGCCTAATGAGCTAAGTCGAGCGTTTTACGGGTTACGTTTTATGTGTTACGAAGTTACGTGGTTTGTTCATAAAATATATAATCACGGCTCATCCATTGGGCTTAATTCAGCATGGAATGGTTGTTTTTTCCTTTTCCAAGAGTGATTATCTGTGCCCTATAAGAAGCAAAAAAACTCATAAGAACACTTCATGCCGTTAGAACGATTTATCCCTTTTCGCAAGTGCGACGTCGCTACGTTGTGTGAAAATTTACTTGCGCACGAGTCAGCCAGCTTTCGTACTTTTTCGACCTTGTTAGTGAATCGTATTCATTACCAGTACCACGAGCAACTGGAAGCGTTGAAAAACAGTTACAGTCATTTCGACCCGAATAAAGATACTCGTGACCTACACGTCTCAAGCGAAGCTGTGCGTAAACAAAATCAGAAAGCATTTGCGAATGGTTTTGCAAACTTATTAAACGCCGCTAATTTTGAAAAAGTCACAGATGAAGACTTAGAAGCTGCACTTAAAGAAGAATCTCTGTTTAAAGTGCGCCTTGCTGTTAGTTTCGATGATTTTGAGAATGTGGTGTTTTATCGGCGAGGTGAGTCAGTAAAAACTGAAACAGTGCGAACATTTTTCGGTTTACGCAAAAAGCAGGTGTCGTTTACCAACTACGACAAAGTAGCCGTGTATATCACCTTTAAAGATGAAGCCTACTTTAAACAAAAAGGGCAAAAGCCATTAACGTTTAAACCTGGTTCAACCATCGTAAAGCTTTTTCAAAACGTACCTAAAGCTGACCTAGAAATGCTGTTTCCCAACAGCGAAGTAAAAATGCGCCCGCTTGATAAGTTAATTATCAGTGCATCGGCTGCAATTGGCGGCACCGTTGTGTTAGTCACTAAATTAGGCGCGTCGCTATTACTTATGGCGTCATTTCTCGCGTTTTGGCTGGGCTTTAAAGACGACGAGGTGGAACTGACCAAGCAAAGTCTCATTACTTTTGGAATTGGCATGGGGGTATTCGGTAGCTTTATCTTTAAGGAATGGACAAAATTTAAAAATCGAAAAATACGCTTTATGAAAGCGTTGTCTGACAATCTGTATTTTAAAAATTTAGACAACAACGCAGGCGTGTTTCATACGTTAATTGATGCCGCAGAAGAAGAGGACTGCAAAGAAACCTTGTTGGCTTACACTTTTCTACTTAGATGCAGCAAAGCCTTTGCTGAAGGCGATGCTGCATTTTGTGCGGCTCAAACAGAGCATGAAGTTGTTGCCGGTGGAATGACATTAGCGACGCTTGTTAGCGTGATAGAAGCGTACTTTTTAGAAGAACTTGATTGTGCACTCGACTTCGACGTTACCGATGCCATTGATAAATTGGTGGACATGGAGTTAGTCGAACGAAGCGGCGATGTTTTTATTGCTCGTGGGCTTAGTGATGCTGTTAAGACACTTGACGATTACTGGGACAATATTTATCAGCCTGTTTGATGATCGCTTTGCCTTACGAATGCCATGTGTAGGTGAGAAATTTAAGCCTGCAGACATTCACGTTATTCTTAAATACTGCTTATTGTGCACATTGCACGTATTGCACAATGCATACAAACCATTGTCATAAAACCACAAAATCTCTATAGTTGCTTTAAGGTGTGTAGAGCGTCATTTACACACCATGGCAACAGCCGCATTGCACTGAATGCGCACCTCTATCTCCAATGCAACAAGCCTGGTTCACTTCTACATGAAAATATTGCATACATCTGACTGGCACTTAGGTCAGAGTTTTTTTACTAAAAGTCGTAAAAACGAACATGCTGCCTTTCTTAAATGGCTTCTTAAACAAGTAGATGTGCATCAAATAGATGCGATCATTGTCGCCGGGGACGTATTTGACACGGGCACGCCGCCTAGCTATGCCAGAGAGCTCTACCATGCTTTTATCGGCGAGCTACAGGGTAAGCAGTGCACCTTGGTGGTGCTAGGGGGAAATCACGACTCGGTGTCAGTGTTAAATGAAAGCAAGGCGTTACTGAAATACTTAAATAGCCATGTGATAGCCAGTACCTATGGCGAATTAGGTGAACAAGTGATTGCCCTTAATAATCGCAAGGGCCAGCCCAGTGCGGTGCTGTGTGCGGTACCTTTTATTCGCCCGCGTGACGTTCTGATAAGTGAGGCAGGGCAAAGCGCCACCGACAAGCGCCAGGCACTTGGCGATGCAATAAAGCAGCACTATGTGTCGCTGTACAATGAGGCCTTATCCTTGCGCACCTCAATAGAAGAAAAACAAAGGAAAGAAAGTAGTGAACATAGCGCAGCCATTCCTATAATTGCCACTGGGCACTTAACCGCCTTGGGCGTGAGTCAATCAGAAAGTGTGCGTGATATTTACATCGGCACTCTTGAAGGCTTCGACGCCAAAGGTTTTCCACCTGCGGACTACATAGCGCTTGGGCATATTCACAGGCCACAAAAAGTGGCAAAAACAGAGCATATTCGCTATTCAGGCTCGCCCATACCACTAAGTTTTGATGAACTGAACACGCAAAAACAAGTGGTGCTAGTATCGTTTGATTCTGAAAGTACAACACCAACCATTTCTACGCTTCCAGTACCCCGCTTCCAGGCTATGGAAGTGATAAAAGGCGACTTAAAGACGATTGAGGAAGTCATCAATAAAAGCGAAGCTATTGCTTTAGCGTCTATTACCGATGATGACGCAAATACTTCCTCTCAGCCCCCCGTATGGCTGTGCATTGAGGTTGAAACAGAAGACTATTTAACTGATTTGCAGCAGCGTATTCAGGGCCTGTTAGAGGGGAAAAATGCTGAAATTTTGCAATTAAAACGCAAGCGCAAGCGCACGGTAAAGAGCCTAACAGAAAAGCAAAATGTGCAACTAAGCGAACTGTCGGTAAATGAGGTGTTTGAAGCGCGTTTGGCATTAGAGACCATAGAAGATAATACAAGCAGCGAAAAGACCGAAGAATTACTGCCGGGAGTAGCAGAAAGCGACGATGTCACAGATGTTGCTAACTCTAAGGAAAACACTTCGCGCATAGACCGGATTAGGCTGATGTTCAATGAAGCGGTAGAGCAGGTAAATACGAATGACGAAGATGCTGATGTATCAGGTGAGACATCGAAAGCAAAGACTGAAGGCTATACCAGCGATAAAGTCTCATCTCAAAATGAAAGCGACGTCTCATCTGTAAGCGCGAGCGAGTCTGAGCAAGATCAAGTCAGTGCCGATAAGCAAGACCACAAAGGAAAAGGCGAATAATACGATGAGAATATTGACCTTACGCCTTAAGAATTTAAACGCCCTAAAAGGGGAGTGGAAGATAGATTTTACCCAGTCGCCGTTTACCGACAATGGCCTGTTTGCTATTACTGGCCCGACAGGGGCGGGTAAAACTACGCTGCTTGATGCAATTTGCCTAGCGCTTTATCACCAAACCCCTCGCTTGGGGCCAATTTCAACGTCAAACAACGACATCATGACCCGCGGTACGGCGGAGTGTTTGGCGGAAGTTGAGTTTGATATTAAGGGTAAAGCCTACCGCGCGTTTTGGAGTATGCGCCGCGCCAGAGGTAAAGTAGACGGTAACCTGCAAAGTGCCGATGTTGAGCTTGCTGAAGTGGAAAGCGGCAAGGTATTGGCTACCCAGGTTAGACCGAAAAGTGAAGAAATAGAGAAGCTGACCGGCCTTAATTTTGCCCGCTTTACTAAATCTATGATGCTGTCGCAAGGCGACTTTGCTGCGTTTTTAAATGCTAATGAGTCGGACCGAGCTGAACTTTTAGAAGAGCTTACCGGCACCGAAATTTATGGTCAGATATCACAGGTAGTACATCAGCAATTTAGCGATGCTAAACAAAAGAAAAAAGAATTCGCGATAAAGTTAGAAGGCGTAACTTTGCTAAGCGACGAGCAAATTAACCAGCTTGAAGAAGAGCAAGTCCAAACCAAAGACCAAGTCGCAGCGTTTAACCAAACACTTGCTGAACTGCAAAAGCAGCAGCAGTGGGAACAGGCATTTAGCGCCAACGAGCTAGCCATCAAAGAAGCCAGTGAAGCACAGCAGGCTGCGAATAACGCCATCAATGAGGCAAAGCAAGAACTTAATCTTTTGATCCAAAGTGAGCCCGCTGAAAAACTTCGTCTGCCGTTCTTGCAGAGAAACGGGCTTCAGCAAGATGTAACACGATACAAAGAAAAGCTTGGTGAAAAGGCAACTCAGCTTCCCGATTTAAAAACGCAAAAAGCACAGCTCAGTTCGGAAGTGAGTAAAGCTGAACAAGCGCTACTTCAAACAAAGCAGCAAAGTAGTGAGCTTGAGAAGCGCATAAACGAGCAGGTTGTTCCGCTGGATAACAAAATAGCGCAGAACACTGCCGCTCAACAAAAGGCAAACGAACATGTCGCGAATTTAACGGGCTCAATAAACGCGCTAATACTAAAGCGCACAGAAATTGAAAATGCCTCAGTAGATAACAAGACAAAACTCGATGAACTGGAAGCCTACTTAAATGAACACCATTCACTGGGCGGCATAGCTGAGTTTATCAGCGGCTGGAGTGAAACGGCGCGTTATATTGAACAAGATCAGAAGCAATTAGATATACTAACACAAAGCGTAAAGAATGATCGTCAGGCGCTTTCATCCCTAGATGAAGCTATCGCAAAAACCAATGAGACATTAAACACCTTAACGCAGACCTTCGATGCCAAAAACGCGCAAGTTGCAAAGTGCGAAAAGGCACTACATGCTTTGTTGGCTGATGCGCTATCTGATCCCAGTAAGGCCAGCGCTAATAGCAAAATGGGTCTTCAGCAAGAGCGCGATAACAAACTTCGCCACTGGGACAACCTAGTGCAAGCGGGACACGTTCAACAGCAATATTTAGCACTAGGTGAAGATAAGGTATCGCTGAGTGCAAAGAAGGAAGACTTAGCGAAACAGTTACAGCAGCAGCAATCTGACCGCCAAGCCTTGGTTGATGCTTACAAACAAACCCGCGGTGATTTAAAAGACATTGAGGCGCTTATCGCCCTAGATGCTGAAGTAGCCCATCTTCGCGCTCAGTTAAAAAGTGGCGAACCATGCCCTGTGTGTGGGGCTAACGAGCACACCACGTCTAGCGTAACAATTGATGTGCCTGAAACTATTCAAAAGCGAGATAGCTTAAAACAGCAGCTAGATAATATTGAGCTACAGGGGGCGCGAGCAAAAGAAAGCGTTACACACACCGAATTTACCCTTGCTCAGACTAGTAAGCAGCTAGAACAAGCAATTGCGCAACGAGAGGCGTTGTTTGCAACATGGCAGCAGATTTTAAATGCAATGTGCGCTGATATACCGAGCTTCCAACAGGTCGACATTGATACATTGCAAAGCGTCGCTCGATTTACTGAACAGTTTAAAAAACGGCTTGATGACATTGGCGCCCAGTTAACCCGCATAGAAGAATGCGAGCAAGGCCTTAATGCCGCAATTCAGAGTAAAAATGAAGCGCAACACGCCCTACAAGCCAAACAGTCAGAACTTGCGGTTACCATGCAGCAGCGTGAAACATTGGAAAAACAAATCACCGAACGCAATGCAGAGTTAGAGAATAAAACTAACAGTGTTAACGATAGTATTGAGGCGCTCAGCAAGACGATGACGGCATACGGTGCTGAAATTCGTAATCTATCTATCGATGGAATTGCTAAATGGTTAGCTGAAAAAGTTGAAGCCCTTAAAACCTATAAACAAAATCATCAGCTGCACGGCAAACTTAAAAGCGAGCTACAAGAGGTGGATAGCACCTTGCTTGTACTCAATCGCGATATCGAAAGTGCCGACAACCAGCTGAAAGGCTTATCCCAAGAACTCTCGCAGTTAGATAGCAGTCTAAAGGCGCTGCGTGATTCGCGTTTAACCATATTCCCTGAAGGTGATATTGCTGAAACAAGGAATAAGGCAAGCGCAGCCCAAGAACAGGCTGAGCGAAACCTGAGTGAATGCAAATCTCGCTTGCAACAAACGGAGACCATCTTGTCTCGCGTAGAAGCAGAAATTGCTCAACTTAACGAGCAAATGCGCGAAAAAGAGCAGGCACTGACAGAAGCAACTGAGTATTTTAATCGTAAGTTGGCAGAAAGCCCCTTTTCCGACGAACAAGCGTTCAGCAATGCGCTTTTAGACGAAGAAAACCGAACTAGGCTTCTTGAGCTGCAAAAGCGATTAACTGAGCAAAAACAACAGGCTGACCTTAAATTAGAAAACGCGCTGGCAACACAGCAGTCGCTTACAGCGCGTGACCATGCAGAGCAGTGGCAGAGCGAGTTAGAAGAGCACGGTGCACAGTGGCTCGATACGAAAATTGCCCAGCAAGCTCAGCAGCGTGACACGCTATTATCTTCTTTAGGGCAAATTGAACAGCAGCTAAGCGCCAATAACCAAGCACGAGAAAAACAGCAGCAGCTTGTGGACGAGATGGCCCAGTTCGAAGCCTACTACGACGATATTACTTACCTGCACTCACTGATTGGTTCAGCAAGCGGCGACAAATTCAGACGTTTTGCCCAAGGGCTTACTTTGGACAACTTAGTGCAGCTAGCTAATCAGCAGCTTGATAAATTACACGGTCGCTATCAGCTAATTCGAAAGGAAAACGAAGGGTTAGGTTTAAGTGTATTGGACACTTGGCAAGGAGACGTAGTACGAGATACTAAAACCTTGTCTGGCGGAGAAAGCTTTTTGGTGAGCCTTGCACTGGCTTTAGCATTATCTGACTTGGTCAGTCACAAGACTAGTATTGATTCGCTGTTTTTGGATGAAGGCTTTGGCACCTTAGATGCTGAAACCTTAGATGTGGCCCTTGATGCACTAGATAACTTAAATGCCAGCGGAAAAATGATCGGCGTGATAAGCCATATTGAAGCCATGAAAGAGCGTATTCCTACTCAGCTTAAAGTGATTAAACGCAACGGTGTGGGCTTAAGTGCACTAGAAAAACCTTATGCGGTGGGGTAGTGGTGCAGCCGACAGCAAGCAATAGAAGTTACTTATTGCTGAAAGCTTTGTTCATCTCATAAAAACGGGTAAGCGAAGCGCTTACCCGTTTCAATACTATTTTCCAAAAAAACAATTATTTAAATGTTTTTTATGGAATAAAGGCATCGTCAAAAGTGTGAACGAAAGTAGTTTTCGTTTGTTGTTTTGTCACCATCTTAACCGTAGGCGTTAACGTACCAGCAAACTCACCCTGGACATTGTCTAAGAAGGCTTCAACAAAGCCACCTGGCATCATGTACCAAGAGTAAGCTTGTTCATTATTCTCAGGCGGATTTGCCAACACTAAACCACTTCCATTTAGTGGAATATAGTCACTGCGAATTGACGGGCCAACAAAGCCGTATAGCCCATCTACACCAGCATCTTGAAGCGCAGGTGAAAAGGTAAATTTATGGCTGATAGTCCATAGGTATACGAGTCCGCCAGAGAACGTTGCATGGGGGCGTTCTAGCTGTTGGTTAGTACAGTTAGCATGCAAGATGGGCGGAAGAAGCTCAAACTCCGTCATACTATCTTCATTAGCAACGGCAAGGCCTATGTTACCGTTATAATATTTAGCCTGTGGGCTTACTGGAAGTGAACTGTCGTTCGCTGCCGCTGGATTAGCGCCATAAGGACCAGGGTTGACGGGATTAGTTACGCCATCGGTTGTACCGCAAGCAACTTCTTCACCTGGACTATTGCCTTCAAACAACATATAGACTTGACCGTCCTGCGGGTTTTTAAATACCCACGGGTCTCTGAAACCATAGATGATGGGGCCAGCTTTTGATTGCTCAAGCGTTTGATACATTTCGCCATCCGCCTCAGCGATTATTTCGTGCTCGCTCCAGTCGCTAAAAGAAATACCGTTTGAATCTGCAGAGATGGTTGCACTAGCCACAACGAGCTTTTGGGTAAAATATTCAGCATCATTCGGTCCAGCGCCTTCGCTACCCGAGGCCGTGTAGTAAAAGTAGACCTTGTTACCAACGAGGATAGTCGAGCCTGCCCATTCTCTTAGCCCCGGCGTATCAACGTCTTCGGGGAAAACATCACCTTGGTAGTCCCAGCTTTTCCCATCGCGTGAAATCGAGTAACCAATCTCAGCGGTCCAATGACGCTGTGGAAAATCTAAATCTCTGTCAGCAGTTAACGAGAATATAACTTTATAACCTTTATAATTGACGGTTCTAGAGTCTAAGTTTGTCATCGGCCAGGTGTCCCAAATCCAAACTTCGTCAGTAACAATATCTACCGGCATCTCTTCTAAAAGAGGTAAGGTGTTATCCTCTGTTAACTCAATCTTTGCTGCATCATCTCGGGTCCAAGCGTCAGTATAGTCGCCCCACGCTGGGTAGCTCATCTGTTTTCTCGGATTTTCCGATGGTGCAGCATGTGCTGATCCTAGCAGACCTATGCCAATTGCTAAGGTCGTTGAACAAGTCAAAAACGTTTTTTTAAAAGTCATATAAACAGTCCTGTAATTACGATTAAGAAAGATAGTCATCCTCGGTCTATCTATCTCACATTCAGCATGTGGTATGCCAAGTGTTGTTTTTGATTTTTCATCTACATGATAATTATAGATAATTTAGGGTTTTGGTGATTTTTTAGAGTTAGAGGTGATGCTAAGTTTGAAGGTATAAGGCAACAGTTATACGTAAGTTATTCACCTTGACGGCAATCTTTACTTAATCGATTAAGTTTTATTGGGCGTTGTAAATAACTCCTAACAGGCTGACCTTTATGCATTTTTTCAACCTCTCAATTGTAGGTACGGTTGGTGAGATATATCGCAGAAGAAAAGTGTCGCAGTTGAGCATCATTTTTCAGGAGGGAATTATATTTACTTACAAGTCATTTCACGTAAATACTATCAAGATCATGGTTTTATGATACTTTATCGTAATTAAAAGTAGATATGGACATCATAAACCGTGAAGCGATTTGCAATCCTCCCTCTTCTTGCCTCTTTCTGTTCTTATGGCAGTACCTTTCAGTGCGAAGGTGAGTTTGAGTGGCTAAAAAGTACGTTTGAAAACAACGATGCCGGTTTTCAATATAGCGTCGAAAAAAAAGGGCAGGACCTTTATTCCGCCCACAATAATGCGATCTTGGCTCGAACAAAGAGTGCAAAAAGCGAAGCGCAATGCCACTCGGTGCTTAACGACTGGCTTACGTTTTTTCGCAAGGGGCATGTTGGTCTTGTACTAAATACGAATGTTACAGAGGAAGCGGTACGCGAATCGGCAGTGCATGATTTCGATTTATCGGCATTTAAACAGTATTTAAAAAGTAAACGTGAGGAAACCCTTGAAGGGATTTGGCAATTCTCAAGTTATATGGTTGCGCTAAAAAAAGAGGGTAATGTCCATAAAGCTTATATCGTTGAAAGTACCAACCCTTCATGGAAGGCGGGGCAAGTAAAGTTCATCCTTAACGACCCTGCAGACAGCAATACTGCAAAAGTGACGTTTTTTATGGGCGATCACTCCGCCCGACAAATCGATACCATGACGCTCTTAGGTAACAATGAAGTGGTGTTGGGAAACAGCTTTATCGTTATGTCGCGTCAGGAGCCACGACAAGAATCATCGCCTGAAATAACGCGCTATGTTCGCCTGCTAAGCACAAACGCCCCGCTATTCGAGGAAATTTCAGAGAACACAGTGTTAGTTCGCATACCGGCTTTCGATCATGCCTTCAAAAAAGACATCGACGCGCTTATCGCTAAGCACCTAGACACAATTTTAAAAACCGAAAACCTCATTATCGACATCCGAGGAAACGGTGGTGGTAGTGACGTAAGCTATGCGTCGTTACTCCCTATTTTGTACACCAACCCTATTCGCACCGTAGGCATGGAATACCTATCTACCGAGCTTAACAACTCTAGAATGCTTGGCTTTTTGCAAAACCCTCATTTTAGTGAAGAAGAAAAGCAATGGGCCAAAGACGGGTATGACATACTTCAGCAACACATTGGCAGCTACATCAATATTGATGACGACGTAACGGTGAAGACATTCGATAAAATTGAACCCTTGCCGAAGAGTATTGGTGTACTTGTTGATTCAAGTAATGGCAGCACTGCTGAGCAGTTCTTGCTGGCGGCTAAACAAAGCAAGAAAGTAAAGCTGTTTGGGCAAACCACAGCAGGTGTGCTTGATATCTCAAACATGTATCAAACTGATTCACCGAGCGGTGTTTTTACCTTGCATTACAGTCTCACCAAAAGTTTGCGCATTCCCCATATGGCCATTGATGGCGTAGGCATTCAGCCTGACTACTATCTTGACAGTGAACTTCCCGTTTACGAGTGGACGTCTTATGCGCAAAAGATACTCGAAGGCATGTAAGCCCTTATAAACGGTAAGCATACGGTAATTTGCGAGTAACTAAGACCAAACAGGTTCATTTGTCTGGGGTTTTCCATTATGGTGCGTCATCAAAATAATAATGGACCAACATTTATGGATTCGACGTCTAGCCCTAGCCTGTTTCAGCGCTATATGAATGGCAGTTTGGTACTGCAAATTATCATTGGTATCGTATGTGGTATCGCGATAGCGAGTTTTTCACCATCGGCAGCCCAATCAGCAGGGCTGTTGGGTAACTTATTTGTAAAAGCCCTTAAAGCCATCGCGCCGCTTTTGGTTTTCGTTTTAGTCATGGCGTCTATAGCCAACCATAAGCAAAACGAACAAACTTTTATAAAACCGGTGCTTGTACTTTACCTTATAGGCACACTACTGGCCGCGCTTACCGCCGTGTTGGCAAGTTTTGCATTTCCTACAAGTTTAAGCTTAGTCACCTCAGACATTAGCCAATCTGCGCCGAAAGGGGTCTCTGAAGTCCTTACCACGTTGCTTTACAACATGGTAGATAACCCGGTAAATGCGCTAGTAAACGGAAATTACATTGGTATTCTGACTTGGGCTGTAGGTCTAGGTTTAGGTCTTCGTCATGCTAGTGACGCAACGAAAGCGCTACTTCAAAACATAGCAGATAGTGTAACAACCGTAGTGGGTTTTGTTATCAAACTCGCGCCCTTCGGTATTTTCGGCTTGGTAGCCAATACCATTGCCACAACGGGCTTTGAAGCATTACTTGGCTACTCTCATTTGCTAACGGTACTTATTGGCGCAATGTTATTTATCGCCCTTGTGGCTAATCCGTTGTTGGTATTTTTGGCAACGAAAAAGAATCCGTACCCTCTCGTATTCAAGTGCTTAAAAGAAAGCGGCATTACGGCATTTTTCACCCGTAGTTCGGCGGCGAATATTCCGGTAAACATGGCGCTATGCAAACGCTTAAAGCTTGATGAGGACACCTATTCGGTATCTATCCCGTTAGGCGCGACCATCAATATGGCTGGGGCTGCGATCACAATCACCGTGTTAACGCTAGCTGCGGTTAATACTTTAGGTATTTCCGTAGACTTTCCCACCGCTGTGCTGTTAAGCGTTATCGCAGCAGTATCGGCATGCGGAAGTTCAGGCGTAGCAGGTGGTTCGTTATTGCTTATACCGCTTGCCTGTAGCCTGTTTAATATACCTAATGAAGTGGCTATGCAGGTAGTTGCGGTGGGCTTTATTGTTGGCGTTCTGCAAGACTCTGCCGAAACAGCACTCAATAGCTCCACCGACGTTTTGTTTACCGCCGCTGCGTGTGAAAGGGCAGGCGGCCAGTAAACATAAAAGAGTCAAACGTAAAAGCGTTAAACATGTTAAGTGTGCGAACTTATGGCATCTACCGCTTCAAAAATTAGTCGTGCAGCCAGTTTTGCTGTGCGGCTATCAATATCATAATTGGGGTTCATTTCTGCAACGTCACACAGTCTCCATTGGTACCCGTAAGTACTTTGTTGCTGTGCTAAAAAGTGCAGTGTGTTGATAACAAGCGTCGGGGAAATTCCCAACGCACTGGGCGCGCTAACGCCAGGTGCTTGTGCTGCTTGGAATGCATCTAAACATATGGTGACATAAAGCGCATCAATGTCTTTTAGCATCGGTGATAGCAGGTCATCTATTCGCTGCATACATAGCGACTCATCATTTAACGCCACATCGGTTAAATAACGGGTGTTAGACGCATTAGCAAAGTTAAATAGCGCCGGTGTATTGGCTGCTTTAGATACGCCCAAGCAAGTGTAATGAAACGGTGTGTCGTGAAGCTGGCAATGCTCGTACACTTGCCTAAATGGCGTACCTGAACTGCTGTTTGGAGATGGTTTTCTTAGGTCGAAGTGGGCGTCGAAATTAACGATACCAATGCGGGCATTTGGGGGGTTAGCCTTGAAAAGCCCTTGATAACTACCCCATGCGATTTCATGTCCCCCTCCCAGTCCAATGACTAATCCATCATTTTGCTTGAGGGCATAGCTGATGGCATCGGCATATTGGGTTTGTGCTTGGGCTAAGTTATCTTGGGCGGTAACATTCCCTAAATCCGCCAATGATGTGCTTGGCCAGTGCCAAGGCAAGTTTGCAAGCGCATGGCGAATAGCGTTTGGACCAGCAGCTGCACCTACGCGGCCTTTGTTAAATGCCACACCCAAATCACTTTCAAAACCAACAAGGGTAACGGAGTCGGCAAACGCAGTTTCGTCGCCTGCCTCGATTTCGCTGACTTTTTGATGCCAGCGCAGACCTTCATTTCCATCTTCAATGTCTACTCTGCCTTCCCATTCAAACATGTTTACCTTCCTTATAAACCGCCACAGGGCGGTGGCCATTAATACAATAGGCAAGCTCAGCGGGCGTTTCGATATCCCAAAGCGTTAAGTCAGCAAGCTTGCCTGCTTCAATGACACCTCGGTCGTGCAGCCCGAGTGCACTCGCCGCGTGCATCGTAGCGCCGCGTAGCGCTTCTTCTGGCGTCAGTTGAAACAGCACACACCCCATATTTATCGCGGTAAGGATAGAGGCTAACGGCGAACTACCTGGATTAAAGTCAGTCGCTAAGGCCATGGGCACATTGTGCGCCCTTAGGGCATCTACCGGCGGCTTTTGCACTTCGCTTAAATAGTAAAATGCGCCCGGTAACAGCACGGCAACGGTGCCACTTTGTGCAAGTAAAGGAATATCGCTGTCAGCTAAATATTCAATATGATCTACCGATAGTGCGCCGTACTTAGCTGCTAGAACTGCGCCTTTGCTGTCGCTAAGCTGCTCTACATGAGCTTTAATTGGCAAGCCATGCTTCTGTGCACTGCTAAATACACGTTCTGTTTGTGAAGTAGAGAAACCGATGGTTTCACAAAATACATCAACGGCATTAGCTAAGTTTTGCGAAGCAATGTGAGGAAGTGCCTCTTCACAAATAAAATTGATATACCCGTCTGGGTCCTCAGCGTATTCATTGGGCAGGGCGTGAGCGCCTAAATAGGTGGTTTGAATACTCACAGGAAGGTGCTGCTCAAGCGATTTAGCTACACGTAACATGCGCACTTCAGTGTCTAAATCCAGCCCATATCCTGATTTTACTTCAATGGTGGTAACACCTTCTTCGCACAATCGCTTTGCTCGCTTTATCGCGGTATTAAGCAAAGTGGGCTCATCTGCTCGTCGTGTTTTTTCCACCGTGCCTTTAATGCCACCGCCTCGTTGTGCAATGTCCACATAGCTTGCACCCTGTAAACGCATTTCAAATTCTTCGGCGCGGTTACCGCCGTAAACTAAATGAGTATGACAATCTATAAAACCAGGCAATAGCCAAGGAAGTTTAGTTTTATCTCCCTCATTTTGCGGAATGAGAGTAGTGGCGTCTATGACGGTATTGGCTTGCTGGAATACTTCGCCCAGTGCGTCATCGCAAGGAATTAACGCAGCAATTCTGCCGGCTGCTATGGCAATAGCATGTGGCGGTAGTTCGCCATAAGGTAAGCCGTTGTCTTGCATAGACGCAATGCGAACATTGTAAATAAGCGTGTCGTACTGATAACCCATAACGTGGTCCACTCTAAGTCACTCTTTGTTCAACTCTCTGTCTAATTCTTTGTTTAGCTCTATCCAGAGTCACTACTGAAAGTAGTGTAAATTTTGAAGTTAGTGTACTTGTGCATACTTGTATATACAAGTATGCTGTTAGCATACTATTAACAATTTAGTTGTGACTTTACGATATGCAACCTCGATACAGGGTAATTAAAGCGGCAATTTTAGATGCCATTGAAAACGGTGACATGAAGCCAGGCAGTCAGGTGCCCTCGGAAAATCAGCTAGCGCAACAACACAGTGTTAGCCGGATGACTGCGCGAAGAGCACTAAGTGAAATGGTGGACGAAGGCATTTTGATGCGTAGCCAAGGGATCGGCACTTTTGTGTCGGATAGTCGCCCTATGAGCTCAATGCTAGAAATTAAAAGTATTCGCGATGAAATTGAGCAGCGAGGCCACCGTTACACCAACGAAATTTTAGTATTGGAAACCGCGCCCGCCAGTGATGCCATTTCCCAGCGCTTGGCCGTCGATTTAGGTGTTCCCGTGTTTCACAGCATTATTGTACATTGCGAGAATAACTTACCTGTTCAGTATGAGGACAGGTGGGTTAATCCTGCATGGATAGACGATTACTTAAATAAAGATTTTAAAGCGCAAACCGCAAACTTTTATTTGAATCAAGTCGCGCCCCTTTCACAAGCCGATAATAGTGTAGAGGCGGTGGTTGTCGAAAAAGATATTGCGCAGGCGCTATTAATCAAACCCAAAGAACCATGCCTTAAAATTACACGACGGACATTCTCCCGAGTGCCGAATGCGTTAAACAACCATTTAAGTGATAGCGGCGAGTCGCTATCAGCTAAGACGAGCGCAAAAAATACATCAAGTGCTGTCGTTAGCTACGCCGTTCTCTATCACCCAGGTAGTCGATACCGTCTGGGAGGACATCTAGAGTTCTAAGTATTACTGCGCCGTAGGCGCCAACAACTCGCTACATTTTTAAGACAGATACTTCCTAATAAAAATATAAATCGGCAAGTCAAAAAATATGCCTAGGAGAAGTTTATGAAACGCCTCGACCCTACAAGAGATATTCGTGCCCCAAGAGGCAGTAAGCTCAACGCGAAGAGCTGGCAAACCGAAGCCCCGCTTCGCATGTTAATGAATAATTTGGATCCGGAAGTGGCGGAGCACCCGCAAAACCTTGTGGTTTACGGCGGTATTGGTCGAGCTGCCCGTGATTGGGCGTCGTACGATAAAATTGTTGAAGTACTCAAGCGCTTAAATACCGACGAAACGCTACTTATTCAATCAGGCAAACCGGTTGGCGTATTTCCCACTCATGAAAATGCGCCGCGAGTACTTATAGCTAACTCTAACCTTGTCCCTCACTGGGCAAACTGGGAGCACTTTAACGCGCTAGATAAAGCGGGTTTGATGATGTACGGGCAAATGACGGCAGGGTCGTGGATTTACATTGGCTCGCAGGGCATTGTTCAAGGCACGTATGAAACCTTTGTAAGCGTGGCGAAAACACATTTTGAAGGTAGGGCTGAAGGGCGCTGGATTTTAACTGGCGGATTGGGTGGAATGGGCGGTGCACAGCCCTTGGCCGCGACAATGGCGGGTTTTTCTATGGTGGCGGTAGAGGTTGATGAAACCCGTATAGACTTCAGAATTCGAACAGGTTATTTAGACAAAAAAGCACATTCGTTAGAAGAGGCTTTAGCCTTTCTAGATGAGGCCAGGCAAGACGGTAAGCCAGTATCAATAGGTTTGCTTGGAAATGCTGCAGAGGTATTCCCAGATATGTTAGAGAAGGGGATTATCCCTGACGTAGTAACCGATCAAACGAGTGCCCACGACCCTCTAAACGGCTATCTGCCAGTGGGTTGGACCCTAGATCAAGCCGAAGCGCAACGTAAAAAAGATGAAGCGTGTGTTGTTAAACAAGCAAAACAGTCGATGGCGCTGCAAGTTAAAGCCATGCTTGGCTTTCAGCAGGCGGGTGCCGCCACCCTCGATTACGGCAACAACATCAGGCAGATGGCACTAGAAGAGGGCATTGAACATGCTTTCGATTTTCCGGGGTTTGTTCCTGCCTATATTCGACCGCTTTTCTGTCAGGGCATAGGACCTTTTCGATGGGCGGCTTTATCTGGTGACCCAGAAGATATTTATAAAACTGATGCCAAGGTTAAAGAGCTCATACCCAACAATCCACATCTACATAACTGGTTAGATATGGCTAAAGAACGTATTCAGTTTCAAGGCCTGCCCGCGCGTATTTGCTGGGTGGGACTAGGGGAACGCCAAAAGCTAGGGTTAGCATTTAATGAAATGGTTCGAAGTGGTGAGCTTAGCGCGCCAGTCGTGATTGGTCGGGATCATCTTGATTCGGGCTCAGTGGCATCACCGAATAGAGAAACTGAGGCCATGCTTGATGGTTCAGATGCTGTTTCAGACTGGCCGCTACTAAACGCCCTGTTAAATACAGCGGGTGGCGCAACCTGGGTAAGCCTTCACCATGGAGGCGGTGTAGGTATGGGCTTTAGTCAGCACTCGGGCGTTGTAATAGTGTGTGACGGCACTGATGAAGCGGCCGAGCGTATAGCCCGAGTACTCCACAATGATCCTGCCACAGGCGTGATGCGTCATGCCGATGCAGGCTACGACATAGCGAAAGACTGCGCTGCTGCGCACAACCTCGACCTTCCTATGATAGATTGTGCGGGTAGCACTCAGGAAGGGAGTGGTAGAGGTCTAAACCAACACGCAGTTAAAGCTTCAGATAAAAAGTCTGACAAACGTTCAGGCGGGGAGGCGTAATCGTGTCACATTCGTCTTTCTACACTGATAACGCTGGCGTTAAGCAGTTAAACCTTGTACCAGGCACACTGACTCTTGAACAATTAAGAGAAGTGCATAGACATCATATCCACTTGTCGCTGGATGAGAGTGCAATACCCGCTATAAACGCCGCCGAGCAAGCTGTGCTCAATGTAATTAAAGAGAACCGAACTGTTTATGGCATTAATACTGGCTTTGGTTTGTTGGCTAATACGCGTATTAATGTTGATGAGTTGGAGTTATTACAGCGCAGTATCGTGTTATCGCATGCGGCCGGTACGGGCGATTTTATGCAAGAAGATACTGTCCGCCTGCTCATGTTATTAAAAATAAACTCTTTGGCCAGGGGGTATTCAGGCATTCGGTTAAGTGTAATAGAAGCGCTGATTACTTTGTTTAATGCACAGGTTTATCCCGCCATTCCTGAAAAAGGTTCGGTCGGGGCCAGTGGAGACCTCGCACCGTTAGCCCATATGAGCGTGGTGCTGCTAGGAGAGGGGGAAGCCTTTTTCAAAGGAGTGCGAATTAGTGCGGCCAAAGCACTTGAAATAGCAGGTATGCAGCCTATTGCCCTTGCGCCTAAGGAAGGCTTGGCGTTATTAAACGGTACACAAGCGTCGACAGCGTTTGCGCTTCAAGGGTTGTTTTACACTGAAAATGCCCTTCATAGTGCTATTGGCATTGGTGCGCTAACAGTGGAGGCGGCCCTTGGCTCTCGCGTGCCGTTTGATGCACGGATCCATGAAGTTCGCGGTCATAAGAGTCAGTGCGATGTGGCTGCCGCCTTTAGATTTCTTCTTGATACATCTGAAATTGGGAATTCTCACCAGCGATGTGAAAAGGTACAAGACCCTTACTCTTTGCGTTGTCAGCCACAGGTTATGGGCGCCTGTTTACAGCAAATGCGCTATGCCAAAGATATTTTAGAGGTTGAAGCCAATGGTGTTAGCGATAACCCTCTGGTCTTCGTTGAAAGTGGCAGCGATACTGCCACGCCAGAGGGAGATATTTTATCCGGCGGAAATTTTCATGCAGAAACTGTGGCGATGGCGGCAGATATGTTAGCAATTGCACTTTCTGAAATTGGCGCGCTATCAGAGCGCAGAATGTCGCTTATGATAGATACCCATTTAAGCGGCCTACCGCCGTTTCTCGTTGAAAATGGCGGAGTAAATTCAGGGTTCATGATTGCTCAGGTAACCTGTGCGGCACTCGCTAGCGAGAATAAAACCTTGGCGCACCCTGCATCAATCGATTCTTTGCCAACGTCGGCGAATCAAGAAGACCATGTATCTATGGCAACGTTTGCGGCGCGAAGGTTGAGAGATATCTTTGATAATGTAGCTGGTATATTGGCCATTGAATGGTTAGCGGCCTGTCAGGGAGTAGATTTCAGAAAGCCGCTTGCAACAAGCGAAAAGCTGCAGGTGCTGATGCAGCTATTAAGAGAGCAAGTACCGTTTTACGACAAAGATCGCTATTTCGCGCCGGACATTGAAAAAGCAAAGCAACTGATTAAGCAATGCGACCTTATGGATAAGACACAGTTAAACCTGTTAGGCTAGAATGATCCAGGCTTGGTATTTCGAGTAAACACAATGCAGATCATAAATAAGGTGACGGTGGGAAAAGTATGAAAACAAATGGACGTTGGTTCAATTCGCAAGAGGCTCGTACTTCTATGAATGGCAATTTTGTGAAAAGCTCCCTATTGGGTTTACTCGCTACTTCAGTATTTACATTGGCGGGCTGTAGCGACAGTGAAGTGGGCGATGTATCGCTAGGGCTTTTTACTACAAAGGATATTAAGATTGACGCGCTTCAAGACCCTGTAGTGACTGGCGTAACCTGTCATATTTCAAGTATTGAAGCGAACCTGGATTTGTCAGACCCGTCAGACAGTTCTATCGCGTGCAGACAAACTGGTCCCATTACCGCTGAAATGCTAGAGGCTATTGATAAATCTGATTCAGGTGAAGTGATCTTCAAAAAATCAAAAAGCGTGTTTTTCAAAAACATGAAGCTTAGAAGAATTTACGATGCCGATTCAAAAACACTGATTTATCTGTCTTACAGCACCAAAGAAACATCGGGCAGCTACAAACATAGCTTGTCTACCGTTCCTCTATGGGAAACGCTCGCGTTTAAAAAGCCCGCCTGATTTTACAAATCGCGCTGACATTGCGGTTTTGTCAGCGATACCTGCTGTTTTAGGTACTACCAACATGCCCTCACTAGAAGGCATGTTGGTATACAACTTTGAATGTCGCTTGCATTGGATAGCCTATTGCCAATCAAAGGACATTATTGAAAGCTGATGACAAGTAAGCGATAAGCGAAAAGAACTCGAATGCAAACTAGAAGAAGCGGGTGTATACCAGCATTGCATTAAGTGATGTGTCATCATCGGTTAATGGGCTGTCGCTAATACTGTCGTCAAAGAATGTCGCACCTAGCTCTAAACGCGTCATGCCTTTGAAGAACTGCCGTGTAGACACTGCAATACGAATTTCAGTATTCAAGGCCCCATCACCATTATAAGCGCTGCGAAATGCAGTGGCTTCTTCTGGGCGAACGCCGTAGTAGTAATCTACATAGTTACTATCTTGGTAGTTTACGCCTATGGATGGTTCTATCATGTACTGGTCTATTCTAAATTGCTTGCCAATGCGGGCTGATGCTTGATACCCGTCAAACTTGCCTAATATATCCGCGTTGGTGGAAAGTGAATAAACCCAGCCACCGGTATTGTAATTAAGCCCTATCCCAGCGGCGTAGCTAAAATCTCTGTCTTCCATGCCGGTGAAGACGGCGCTATCGTCTTCTTCATAGCCTGCAAAAACAGGCACCAGTTGGGCGTCTAGCGTAAAACCGTCTTGCTGGAAGAGTTGATAGCCCACAAAAGGGCCGTACACGCGAAGTTTTTCGCCCGTGTAGCCAATGATAGGTATTGGAACAATACGGTTGTCGAAATCGGTATACACGTCTTGAGACGCCGCCACGCCAAAACCCCACATCCATCCCTGAGGCTGTTGTGCATTTGGCGGTTGTTGAGCAAAGGCGGCCGCGGATAGTAATAATGATGAAGACAGGCTTGCTATGCCTAAATACGAAGAGAATTTCATGGTTACATTTCCTTTTTTAAAACAATACAGTTCAGGCTCAAGCTTCGATCAATATGCCGCACGTATTTAAGTACATGTTTCATTGTTGTGTGCGTTTTCCTTCACGTACCTATTCGAAAGTGTATTTTAATAACGCTATGTCTTTGGCGAAATGATCTGAAACTAGCTCAATTAATTCATCGTTGTAGTAACGGCGGTAATCTTCTCTGTTTTCAGCCTTTCTTTTATGGGGAAGTGTTTGAGTGGAAAGCGCTAAATGTGTGCATATATGTTTAAAGTCATTCTCTAGCTGTTCGTAATGCCCGATAAAATCGGTAAGTAAATTTCCACTGAGGTCCACAAGATAATCAGTTTGAAGCTGAAGCGAGGTATCTATGTGGTACTGATAAGGGCGTTCTTTATCAAACTTCCATTTCATAAAGCTTTCAAAGTCGTCTCGCCCTTGCATAACAGAAGGGCGTTCGCGTTTTATGTGATGAAAAGAACTCACCTGTAAATCCCACGGATTTCTCACAATGGCAAACTTGTAAAGTTGATTAAAGTAATCTTCAGGCAGCATCTCTTTAGCTGCTATGATACGTGAATGCCGAGGAAAGCGGCTTGCAATTTTGTGCCCCGTGAGCTGGCTCATTTTATTACAGATGAATTGAGGTAGCGCGTAGCGGTGGCCCCATCGATACTTTGAAAGCGCAGCGCGCACGCTGGTTCCTCCAGTTTTAGCAATATGCACAAATAAAAATTGCTTACTGTGTGATAAGAGCATTCTATTCCCCAATACGTATTAGAAAAACTTGGCTATCGATACACTCGGGCATGTTCTCGGCGTTCCAATCCGATAAGTATGGCGAGCATTTGTTACAGTGAGATTTATACGCTCCTATGCCTTTTTAATAATCGGCAAATAACTCGCTTCCAATATAATGTGAACCACTAATCCAAAAAGAGATGAAAACTAGTATCTCAACCGCGTATTTGTTCCGAGCCATAATGCTGGAAAAGGTCATAAACCCTTAGTGGCAGAAAAATGGTCTTTTAAATCAAAAAAGAGTATTAAATTAATGAGCTTTGAAATAAGGAAGTGAAATGAAGTTTGTGACAAAGTTGAGCATATTTATAACGGTATTAGCGCTTGTATCAGGGTGTGTTTCAAAAAGAGAAATAGACTCTCAAACGCGCATACCTTCTCAGCCTAACCGCGAAGAGGCAATAAAATCAGACGATAAAACGCCGGTTAAAGGCGTCGAAGGTACTGATAATGAAGACAATGGAGAGACTGTCGATGCGCAAAAACCCATTATAGGGCTTGTGATCAATGCTAAAAAATTCCCCACCCACACGCATATTGGTACAACTAAGTTCAACAACTTCACGAAAGAATATAATTATGACTGGCAGCTGCATGACACGGTTTTTACTATATTTGAAAAAGCAATAGAGCAAGGCAATCGGTTTGATGTAGTTGATATTTCATCTACGGTTGAAAGTACAGGAACGCTTGATTTCGTAAAGAGCGAAGATGGAAATATGGTCTTTAACAACAATCTAGCGTCGATGAGAAAGTCGCTTTTAGATAAGGGTATAACTCGCATTATAGTTATCAAAGAAGCGCCAACCGTTGCCATAACAGAGTGCGGTACTTATGGGTGTTCTGAACACAAAAGTAATGGTTTCGGCCTTTTCACTCGAAGCTTTTTAGGAACGGATTACTATGTTGCTTCAGCGAGTTTCGATGTAAGTATCGAGGGTTTAGACGAGCCGATAGACCTTACGGCACTTCCTGACTTTGCCCAGTTTAACGATGATGAATTTAAAAATAAGCGTATTGAAGAATTTGAAACGCCCGTTGATTTCGATGACGTCACCAATGAAGAACTGGCGCCGATCAGAAGTACAATTGTTGATTACTTCGAAGGGCTAGCTAAAAAGGTTAGTATGAACCTTTCTCGCCAATAGGGCATTGAAAGTGTATTTGGAAAAAGCGTTAGCTACGAAAAAGGGCATGTGTATGAATCACGTGCCCCTTAAATTTTGAACTGGCGGTGCTTGTATCGTCACCTTGTTCTAAAAGCCCCTACGCGTTCTCTTTATGCGCTAAGAACTCTTCATAATTACCGTCGAAGTGATTAAGCTGCTTATCCTTAATTTCGATAATTTGCGTCGCTAGCGATGAAACAAACTCGCGGTCGTGGCTTACAAAAATAACCGTGCCGTCAAATTTGTAGAGTGCATTGTTCAGCGCTTCAATCGATTCCATATCCATGTGGTTAGTAGGTTCATCCATCACCAATACGTTAATGTCTTCAAGCATTAATTTACCGAACAACAACCTGTTCTTCTCACCACCAGAGCATACCTGTACGCGCTTGTTAAAATCGTCAGACGTAAATAATAAACGGCCTAGCATGCCTTTGATCTGAAGGTCATCATGTTTAGGGCTGCGCCATTGGCTCATCCACTCAAACATTGTGATATCTTCTGCAAAGTACTTGGCGTTATCCTGTGGAATATAACCGATTGCAGCATTTTCTGCCCATTTGAAACTACCTGAGGTGGGTTCAATGTCGTTTACTAAACATTTTAGCAGCGTGGTTTTTCCTGCGCCGTTTTCACCGATAATAGCCAAACGCTGACCGGCTTCCAGAAGCAAATTTGCATCATCAAAAAGCGGAAGGTCTGGATAGCTATGGCCTAACTTTTCAAGGGTGATGGCAAGGCGGTGAAGCTTTTTGTGCTGCTTAAAGACAATGTATGGCTTGCGGCGGCTAGAGGCTTTCACTTCAGCAAGTTCAATTTTCTCCAAGCGACGAGCACGAGAGGTCGCTTGCTTTGCTTTTGAAGCGTTTGCAGAGAAGCGCGCTACGAAGCTCTGTAGTTCTTCAATTTCAGCTGACTTCTTCGCATTTTCAGCGTGAAGCTGCTCTTGAACTAGCATGGCCGCTTCGATGTAGTCATCGTAGTTGCCCGGATATACACGCAGTTCACCATAGTCGATATCAGCCATGTGTGTGCACACAGAATTAAGAAAGTGCCTGTCGTGCGAAATGATAAGCATGGTCGACTTACGTTTGTTAAGTTCGTCTGCCAACCAACTAATCGTATAGATATCCAGGTTGTTGGTCGGTTCGTCAAGAAGCAGAATGTCTGGTTCAGCGAACAGGGCTTGCGCTAAAAGTACACGCACTTTCTTGCCTGGCGCGACTTCTTTCATCAAACCAAAATGGTAGCTTTCGTCAATGCCAGCAGAATTTAAGATATCCCCAGCGCGGGCTTCAGCGGTATAACCGTCCATTTCGGCAAATTGGGTTTCAAGGTCGGCGACACGCATGCCGTCTTCTTCGCTCATATCCGCTTTGCTATAAATGGCGTCACGCTCTTGTTTAACTTCCCAAAGCTCGCGGTCGCCCATGATCACAGTATCGACAACGCTGAATTCTTCAAACGCAAACTGGTCCTGACTCAGAATGCCCAGCTTAGTGCCTGGTGACATAGAGACATTACCGGAAGAGGGCGTAAGCTTACCGCTCAGAATTTTCATAAAGGTTGACTTGCCACAACCGTTCGCGCCAATAAGGCCGTAGCGGTTGCCATTGCCGAACTTTGCGGAAATATTTTCAAATAATGGCTTAGAGCCAAACTGCATTGTAATGTTTGCGGTGGTAATCAAAACAGGTATCCAGGGGTAAAACGATGAGAAGAGATATTAACGATTAATTGCGTCGCTAATATTTAAAAGCGCGCGCACTATAAGGAATTGGAGGCGACATGTCGAGGGAATTTTGAACAGTTTTTAGTTCCCTTGGCGATAGAAAGTTGCACACTCCATTTCCACTGCGAATTACGGTACAAAAGCACATAGGAAAATAATGCATAAACGTAAAAATTTTACCCATTTCTTGAGTAAGCAGCTTTAGATTTATTCGAACGATAGATTTTTTAATAACGGCTGAGCTTGAGAGTACGCGATAGCCAAGCCGCTAACTACAAGGCTTTATTGAGTCGAGAAAATAAAAAAAGAACGCACTTAATGGCACGGTCTAAAATTTGCTACTAACTTAAATTGAGATGAAAACGCAGAACGCAATCGCGCCTGTGAAGTCAGTGCGAAGTTTTATGGAACCGTGCGTTAACTGCACCAATGACGCAGTTAACACAATGAAAAATAAAACTGGGCATTTTTAAAAAGGAAATCCTATGAAGTACTTGAAAAAAATCGCAATTGGTTGCTTTTCAGCAACGGTTTTAATGTCTGGCAGCGTGCACGCTGAGGCAATCAGTTCAGATGCCGTTATGCAAACTCAGGTTGCTCAGTATAATAAAACCCAGCTGATTAACATGGTTAATCGCTCTGATGTACAAAGCAAACTGGTTAGTTTGGGCGTTGATAGCAATGATGCCATTGCTAGAATTAATGCTATGACAGATAGCGAGATTGCACAGCTAAACGATGAAATAAACCAAGCGCCTGCGGGCGGTATTGTTGGGGCGGTACTTACTGTTCTTGCAGTGATTGCTATTTTAGACCTAGTTGGTGTAACCGACGTATATCCGTTTATTCGCCCAGTGAACAGCTAATTGAATGAATGGCATTATTAAGAAAGCCTGCTATCTTGCAGGCTTTTCACTTTTTCTGGTTTTGACTGGTTGCCAGTCTACTCCGCAAGCTGATCAGTTACGACAAGAGGGGCTTGCCTCCTTACCTGAATCTCATACTATTCACACAGTGCCATTTTTTCCACAGGAGCAGTATTACTGTGGGCCTACTACGTTATCTGAGGTGTTTGGGTATTACGGAAAAAATGTTTCTCCAGAAGAAATAGCACCTAAGTTGTTTATTCCAAATAAGGAAGGAAGTTTACAACTAGAAATGGTTACCGCTACGCGTCAGTATGGGCTTTTGCCATACACTGAACGCGGAACACTTTCTTCTTTATTGCAGTTTGTTAAAGACGACATACCGGTAGTCGTTTTCCAGAATTTATCTATACAACTACTCCCTCAATGGCATTATGCCGTTGTTATCGGATTCGATAGTGAGAAAGGCTCAGTAACATTACATACTGGTGTAACGCCAAACCATGAAATGTCTCTAGAATTGTTTGAAAGAACGTGGGGGAGGGGAAATTATTGGTATTTGACGCCTGTACCTCCTGGAGTAACGTCGTCTGAGATGACGCCATTTACGTATGTAAGCGCTGCCTACGATATGCTAAAAGTTGGCGATAAAGAGCAGGCATTAGCTTTCTTAGAAACTGCTACAAATCAATGGCCAGATTATTGGTTGAGTTATTTTTTAGTTGCAAATCACTATCTTTCTACTGATGACGATGAAGCCGTACGTTGGTTTGAAAAGGGCTACAACACGGGGAAAACGCAAAATGCTTATGTTCACAACTATATATTGGCTTTGAGGAAAAGCGGTGCAAGTTCAAAGGCCGACACGATTTTAACAGAGGCATTAGTGCAGTTCCCCAATGACGAAAAACTTATAGCGTTAAAGCGATCATAACAACTGTTGAGGTCGAACCACTCACTGCTAATGTACGGTTCCATTAGACAAAATTTGGTCTACTATTAAACCACGGTAGTAGGTTTCGTCTCGACTATGCAAAAGCATTTAAGCACTTCTTTTATTAATTATGATAACGGCATTGTTGTGTCGGAACTGCACGGCACTTTTAATCAGAAAAGCGCTGAAGAGTATCAAAAAGCACTTTTTTCATTAGTTATGAGTCTAAACAATCAGCCTTTTGCGCTGCTTGCTGACATCAGTCGTGTAGAAGGTGCTACGCCAGAAGCTTTCGATATTGTAAAACGCATTATTAATCGTCTGCCTGAATTCGGTTTGGTCGCCAAGGCTTATGTTTATAAAGGACCAGTGATCAAAGGGATGATGTTTCAGCGAATTCCAGAGCTTAAGCAATTGGAATATTCCTTTTTTACCAACCGTAATACGGCCTCCGATTGGCTTACCAAAGAATATCAACGACAGATTAGTTCTCACTCCTAAAGAACATTTGGTGTAAGTCTTGCGTAAACATTAGTTCATGAAAAGCACAACACCTTGATAGGAGCCATCACCAGTGAACAACATCAGTATTTTCGATAACGAGCAAACAGTTGCGATACTGGGGCTAGTTGGTGTTGTTATTGTGCTTTTCGCCATCAAGCGACTCATATTGGTGCGTTTGAAGGCAAAGGCGCGTTCAGAAACAAGCAGTATGTCAGATATCTATCGGGTGCTCGTACTGTCTTTAAACGCGCCTTTAAACCTACTAATTTTAATTATTTTTGCACAGTTAGTTAAAAGCATCATTGCGGTCTTTGGGGTTGAAAGCGAAGCGTCTATAAAAGCGCTTGATACGGCCATTGATGCTGGATTGATAATCACGCTAGTTCTCTTTTTCGAGAGATTTGTTACTTATTCACTGAAACGCTATCGTGACCAGTCTACTATTGTGAAAAATACCAGTGCTATCGCAGGTGGTGCTGTACGTGCTGTATTTGCCATATTAGCCATTCTCATTATTTTAAGCACCATGGGGGTGTCGGTAACGCCTGTGGTGGCGTCGCTGGGTATCACCTCTTTAGCGGTAGCCTTAGCACTTCAACCCACGTTAGAAAATTTCTTCTCAGGCATTCAATTGGTAATGGATAAGCCCATTCGCATTGGCGACTTTATTGAACTGGATTCGGGGGAACAAGGATTTGTCGAGAAAATAGGGTGGCGCTCTACGTGGGTCAGAATGCTGCCCAATAATATTGTTATTATGCCTAACAGTAAGTTATCTAACTCGAAGTTAATTAACTATTACTATCCTGAGCGGGAATTGTCGGTGCCGGTCGAGGTCGGCGTGCACTACAGTTCAGATTTAGATCACGTGGAAAAGGTATGTTTAGACGTAGCCAATACTATTTTAAAAGAGCATGAGTACGGGGTAGATACCTTTAAACCCTTTGTGTTGTTTCATACCTTTGATAACTCAAGCATAAATTTAACGGTGATGTTGAGAACCCGTGAATACTTTAATCGATTTTTTATCAAAAGCGCGTTTATCAAAATGCTGAAAAAGCGTTTTGACGAAGAGGGTATCGTTATCCCATTCCCAATTACTGCCGTTAATATTGAGCAGGAAGGCGCCGCTAATGTGTTGTCGACAAGGAATGGACAAACAAAGCCTCAGAGTTAAAAAAATGGTTACCTCAGGATACCGCTTTGTTGAATGCTTTAGTCTAGCTTGTTGGGCAATACTCCAAACAAAGCGAATGAAGAACCATCAAAAAAGCCACGTTAGAAGACGTGGCTTTGGCATTTACTCGCTATATCATTTATAGCGTATTAAAACGTATAGCGCGCTGATACACCTAGAAGGTCTACATCGTCGGCAATAACGTAAGTTGCACCGAACGAGAATTGTGGTGTGAAAAAGTAGTCAGCACCGATTTCAAAGGCAGTATCATCTTCTTCAATATCGATATAACGGATAGCACCTCGCAGTTCGAATTGCTCAGTAAGCATTGAACGAATACCTGCGGTAACGCCGTAACCGTTATCGTCTTCACCAGAAATGCCGTCTAGTTCTACATCTAAATTGACATACTCATAAGTAACTTCGCCAAAAAAGTCTGTATTAGCGGTTAATCCATAGCGGTAACCAATACCAGCTGAAGCATAATCTAAATCGATATCAACCCCAGCAACATCTTCACCAAGTTGACCGTAACGACCTGTTAGGTAGACGTTTTCGTTTAGTGATTTAAAGCCTTGAATTTGAAAACCATTTGGCTCGAAATCACCTGCGTCTTCTATGTCTGCTTGTACATACCCAGCTTTAACGAAGTCATATGAAGGCGAAGCTGCGAATGCATTTAAAGAAAGCGCGCCAAAGATACTGGCGAGAATAGTACGTTTCATTGTTTCTAATATCCTTTTAACAAAAAAACTTCCAACCACTTTTGGAAGCTTCAACACTATGGGGATGAGTTTTGAAAACCAAATAGGCTAGTACAAGAAGTTTTTGTTTATTGACTATAGCCAGCGCGGTTTTTAAGTTGTGATTGAAATTGCATTGTCGAAAGAATGAACAGTTAATGCTTCTTCAATGTGAAGCAGATAACGATACTGGCAACACTTAGTGCGGATGTAGTGTAGGCAAAAGAAGCTGTAGGCTCCATTTTAAAAAGGGTCACCGCGTATGCACCAATTGCAGCTCCTGTAAGATGAAAAAAGCCGGTCAATGCAGCTAAAAAGCCAGCAGAGGTGCCAGAAAAACCAAGAATAATAGTGACACTGCACGGCATTGCTATGCCAATAAAAAAGAAAACAACGTAGCTGAACCCCAATACTATTGCTAAAGCATTTAGGTTCAGCTGCACAGCGAGAAACCAAAATACAAGTGATAGCACGAATATAGATAGGCTGGATAGTCGAAACTTCTGCAACACAGGAGTGTCTATCAAACGAATATTCATCACACTGCCCAATACGAAGGATAGGGTTGCAAATAGCGAGTAGATTGAAAACATTGTTTTACTTAAACCGAACTGCTCCATCACCATAGAGGGCGCAGCCGTGATAAAGCTAAACACGATGCCATAAAGAAGCCCGCTCGCCATACCCACCGCGGCAATTTTTATAATTGATGCTTTGATAAGAACAAGTGTCTCGCTTAATACATTCTTTGAGCTAGAAGGAATGTATTGCGAAACGGTAGACATTACCGATAAAAGCAGTAAAAGCGCTACCGCACCCATCATCAAAACGAAGTAAAAGATGGCAGTAGTACTGAAAGACTCACCAATCATCGTGCCCACGAGTGGAGCGATGGCAGGGGCAACAGCGAATGCAATATTAGTTAACGAGAGAGAGGTATTTAGCTGTTTTTCAGAAAATATCTGTCTTGATAAACCGCGGGACACAGACACACCTACACCGCCGCCAAGGCCTTGGATGATACGCCCAATAAGAAAGGTTTTTTCAGTGTCGGCGAAAACGAGCATAATCGTTCCTGCGCCGAACACCAAAATGCCGCACAGCAAAAGTTTTTGCTTGTTGACATAATCGCAGACGATACCAAAGACAAGCTGTGACATAGAGAAGGCGACAAGAAAAATAGCAACGCTCTTCTCTATAACGCCAACGTGACTGTTATACATTACCGCTAAATCGTAAAAAAAGGGGCTATAAATACTCGTGGAAACTTGGCCCAATATAGAAAGTATGATGAAGGTGCCAGTTAGCAGATAGAAGGTATTGGAAGGCATTGACGACTTCATTAAATGACTAACCAGTATTTAAGTAACGAGTAAGGCAAATGCTACAGAGGTGATGTGACAGTTTTAGGCTCTTCATCATTAACGGGGGACATCCGCATTCATTAAACTGATTTTGCGAAGAATCATTTAATGGAGAGTACAGATGTCCCACGCAGGTACTATTTTAGGCATAAGTGAGTTAGAAATAGAACGTGTTCATCGACATGATTTTATTGAAGTGTGGGCAAAGCCCACTAAAAAGCCGTTATGCAAGCATTGTGAGAGTCAACATTTACGCATAAAAGCCACACATAAGCGTACTGTGAAGCACACGCGCCAAGGTAATCAGGTGCTAACGCTACATTTAAAGGTACCTAAGTATCATTGTCGATGCTGTGGTCGTTATTTCAGGCACCCTTTTGTTGGGATCCGGCCACGCTATCGAGCGTCGGAGTGCTTTCGCTTAGAAGTCTTTGAAGCGCACCACGGTGGTGTTACGCAGCGTGGTATCTCACGCACACATCGCATTAGTCCCACTACGGTAGAGCGTTGGTACCAATCACACATCAGCCAAAAATATAAAGAGATTATCAGTCGCCCCTGCCCAGAGATGCTGGGGATAGATGAACACTTTTTTACCCGTAAGAAGGGTTATGCGACGACGTTTGTAGATTTACGACATCGTAGTGTGTTTGATGTAAAACTGGGACGTTCTGAATTAAGTTTACGCTCGTACTTGCGCCACCTTCCCAATAAAGAAAACGTTAAGCTCATCGCGATAGACTTATCGGAAACCTATCGTGGTATTGCCAAACGCTATTTCCCTAATGCTGCGATAGTCGCTGACCGTTTTCATGTGGTGCGCTTGATAAACCATCACTTCTTAAAAGCGTGGCAGCAACACCACCCTGAAGGACGTAAGAATCGAGGTTTACTTAGTTTGATGCGACGACATCAATGGCATTTAAGCGAAGAGAAAAACAGCAATCTACAACGCTACTTAGCTGACTATCCGGTGTTAAAAACACTGTATGAGGTCAAACAGAAGCTCATCAGGTATATGCTGTTAAAGACTATGAATGAAAAACGAATGGAGAAGACATTACCGAGGTTCTTAGACTTGCTTGAACAGTTACATCACAGCCCACTTCGTGCACTGGCCAATACCTTAACTTCGTGGTTGCAACCTATCATCGCCATGTGGCGCTTTACACGAAACAACGGGATCACTGAAGGCTTCCACAACAAAATGGAAATGATATCAAGAAGAGCGTATGGTTTTAGAAACTTTGAAAACTATCGAATAAGAGTGATGACCCATTGTGGATGGGATGGTGTTATCAATCGTGTAAGGTGAATGCTGATCCCCCGTTTATGGGGTAGAGCC
>NZ_PVNO01000023.1 GCF_002993325.1 Alteromonas gracilis | reverse complement strand
CTGAGGGATCCCCACGAATTTAATTTCATGTGCCTGCGGCCCAGGCCCCGTCGACTATGGAGCTGTACCATGTGAGTGCAGCTTTCCACTGTCGCATAGTGAATCTTATTCGGCAAGCAACAGCTCTCAGGCCGAGATAGTGGAATGACAGCACGCTTCTGGTTTCGGTATTGGCCTGGAAGCGCCGATGTTTATTCGAAGAGACGACCACCATACCCAGTAGTATAGCCACGAGTGACGCTAACGTAGTGAGCAATACCAGGATTGTTAGACGCTGCTTTTTCACGCTTTTATTTTGCTCATAGCCAAGCCCGAACTTGGTACTTTTCATGTCCCTAAAGCCTTCTTCAATCTGCATGCGCTGGCGATAAATAGCCACGACCTGTTTCGATAAGCGTCGATGAGATGCTAGTGATGTCGCCAACAGCCACGGGTCTTTCGCGCCTTGCGCATGGACTTTCGACCGCTTTGAGGCTTTGCGTGTACCGTCTGGATTTGAAGCGTGGCGTCCTTTCGTTTTCTGCTTGAACAGAACTAACGTACAGGCAAAGGGGTTACCTCTAGCTATTTCGCTGTTATCAAAGCGCTTTGGTCGTCCTGTCGCTTGAGCATAAAGGTGACGAATACACTGCCACGAATTTCCTCTATCAAGCGAGTAAAAGTGTGGCTTACGAATACGCCCGACAATATCCCAGCCTAACGCTGATACTTCCCTGAACCAAGGTGATTTATACCCTGCGTCGGTGACGATAATGGGCCGACAGTGTGAAGGTAATATGGCGTGCAAAGTTTTTAAGAATGCCTTGTGCGTAGCTGGTTTCTCTTTGGTCTTGTTGCAGTGAACTTCTTGATAAAGTGTGACGGGTCTACCTTTTAAAGATATTGCCGCGCGTAAAAGAAAATGTGCTTTACGGTCGTCTAAATCTGACCAGTCGATTGAGATAACAGGGCGTGATGTACTGCCACAAAATAGTTGGCATATAGATGCATAGACAAACGGTGTTTCACTTAATAGATGCGGGTTTGAAAGCAAGCGGTCGGCACGTTTAATCCGATGCTTCTCAAAGGCTTTATTGCTAATACCTCGACCTATGCTGGTTACGGTTGCTGCGCTCCCATCAAGAAGGCTTTTCACGCACGCCGTTAGTGCATCCTGACGAGCTTTATGCATTTTATAGCTGACAAGCGATACGACATTGTTCACAATAGATAGGGCATTCATGGCAGTTTGGTCTCGGTGATTTTTGGCGATTGATCTGATCACTAAACACCATGAATGTTCCTATCTTTCTTATCTCACTGATATCGTTATATTATTTGTGGGGATACCTCAGGGTCAGAGTACATTAATTCCCCGGCCATGCTCCAGCGAACATCAAAATGGGGTCAGAGTACTTTATTTCATTAGCTGCCACTGCATTACTCTTGTAAGCGTTAACTCTCTTTGCGTCTTATTGCCAACGTAGAAATGTACTCTGACCCCAATATTTAGAGAAATGCACTCTGACTTCAAAAGCTATTACTTAGCGCATCAATATAACTAGAAAATTGTTTATCATTTCTCGCTCTTGTTAGGGTTATACTTGAAGATATCCAACTAAAAGGAACTGATGATGTCTGAGAGAGTAATATTTGAAGCCACCTTTAACCCTGCGGTAAAAACCTACTGGCTTTTAAGTTTACTGTTGGTGTCGTCTATCACTATAGTAGGTATACCTTTCTTGATTATATCCATCCCCTTGTTTTTCCTGATTAGCGGCAAAATCTTGGCCGCTATGTCTGCTGTTGTGACAGAGCGAAAGCTGGTCGTAAAACGCGGTGTATTTAACAAAGAAGAGAAGTCTATTCCTTTAGAGAAGATTACCGATGTAGCTATGGTCCAAGGACCCTTAATGCGGCTCTTCAATTTATATCTGTTGTCATTCGAAACTGCTGGGCAATCGGCGCAAGGCGCACTGGTTTCACTTATTGGTATCAATGACGCCGACGCATTCAGAGAAACAATTTTGTCGCAAAAAGACAAGTTACTAACAAATACTGGCGCGTTCCCTAAAGACAAAGTTGATCAAAACGATGATTTGAAGTTACTTATTGAAAGCGTTCAACGAATAGAGCAGTTACTAGAGAAAGCGCTAGAAGGAAAACAGTAAACATTCAAGATTAACGCCTTACAGAAAAGCTAACATCTAAAGCACATTTCTTTACTTTTTGGACCTCTAATTCTTTTTGCTGTCAGTATTTTTAGACGGTCTTATTCGATAAAAGCCTTAATAGAATCGACTTACTTTTAGCAATGTGTAGGTTTTTTGGTAAACTCTTGCGAATATCTTTTTAGTCGAAGTAAATAGGACGAACTAATGGCCGTATTCGGTACAGTATTCATGCCAGAAATGGCGCTTGCTACCTTTGTCAACGATCAATGGACTGACACCGAATTTGTCAGTGCTAACAGCATTCAACTTCATCCGGGCGCTCACGTACTCCATTATTCAAGCACATGCTTTGAAGGCTTAAAGGCTTTTAAACATGAAGATGGCAGTATTAACATTTTCAGAATGGATAAGAATATTGAGCGTTTTGCTCAAAGTAGTCGTCTTTTAAACTTGCCTGAAATAGACAAAGCTCAGGTAGAAAAGATGATCATTGATATTGTTGCTAAATACGCATCTGAAGTACCTGAGCCTCCTGGTTCAATGTACATCCGTCCGACTCACATTGGAACAGAAGCATCAATTGGTAAAGCGGCTGCGCCATCAGCTACATCCATGCTGTATGTACTGTTGTCACCGGTAGGTGATTACTTCGCAGGCGGCCTGAAGCCGCTAAGATTGTTATTAGATGAAACCGGTATGCGCTGCGCGCCACATATGGGTATGGTGAAGAGTGGCGGCAACTACGCAAGTGCTTTGCCTCCTATTCTTAAGGCGAGAAAGGAAGTACAGGCTGACCAAATTTTGTTTTGCCCAAATGGTGATGTTCAGGAAACCGGTGCTGCTAATTTCTTACTTATTGATGGTAATGAAATCATCACTAAGGGCCTAGATTCTAGCTTCTTACACGGTGTAACCCGTGCAACTATCCTAGAGATTGCTAAAGACCATGGCATGACGGTTAGTGAGCGTGATATCACAGTTGAAGAATTACTAGAGCGCTCAGCGAAACCTAATACTGAAGCTGCCCTTTCAGGTACAGCGGCCGTCCTTACACCAGTAGGAACTTTTATTCACAACGATAAAGAGTATCAGGTTGGTAACGGCGAAGCTGGTCCAGTGACAATGAAACTTAGACAAGCGTTAAATGATATCCAATGGGGTAAAGCGGAAGATACCCACAACTGGTTAGTAAAAGTGCCAAATTAGACTAAACCGACATCCATAAAAAAAGCCTGCTTAAGCAGGCTTTTTAGTATTTAAGAGGTTTAAGCTTACTTCGCTTGGCCTTGTTTAGCTACTGCATCCATCATTGCTTTAATAGCGTCAGCGTCGCCAAGATACTCTTTAGAAATTGGCTTCAGGTTCTCATCTAATTCGTATACAAGTGGAACACCTGTAGGAATGTTCAGACCTAATACTTCGTCATCTGACATGCCATCTAGGTACTTAACTAGTGCGCGAAGGCTGTTGCCATGGGCGGCAATAATTACGCGTTTGCCGGCTTGGATGTCTGGACGAATGACGTCATGCCAGTAAGGCAATACGCGTTCGATTGTAAGTTTTAGGCTCTCACCACGTGGCAAGATATCAGAATCTACATTGTTGTAGCGTGGATCGTGACCCGGGAAGTGCTCGCTGTCATCTTCTACCGCAGGAGGTGGAATATCAAAGCTACGACGCCAAATTTTAACCTGCTCTTCACCGTGCTTAGCTGCAGTTTCTGCCTTATCTAAGCCGGTAAGCGCGCCATAGTGACGCTCGTTCAGACGCCAGTGACGCTCGACGGGAAGGTAATGTTGACCCATCTCTTCTAGTGCAATGTTAAGCGTTTTAATTGCGCGCAAAAGGACAGAAGTATATGCCTGATCGAATGTAAATCCAGCGTCTTTTAGAAGCTGACCTGCGGTTTTTGCTTGTGCTACACCTGTGTCGGTCAAATCAACGTCGTGCCAGCCTGTGAAACGGTTTTCCAAGTTCCACTGACTTTCTCCATGACGAATAAGTACCAATTTATACATAGTTGAGTTACCTGCGGCGTTTGAGTGAAATAGTCTGAGATACTGCCAGAAAATGGACGTTCAGACGTATATTTAAAAAACTGCTGTTATCATCCTTGATCAGCGTAGAAAAATCCAGTTCAAGCTATCACAAAATCGCAGGTAAGATGTGTATGCGAAAAGCCATTATTGAGGCTTAGATAAAACGCGTAAGATCAGGATGCGCGACTTTTATCCACTCTTGCATGGATGGCTCTTCGATAAAACTGAAGTCTTTAAAATCGAAACCCGGTGCCACAGAACACCCAACAAGTGAATACTCACCCATAGTCGCTGCGGCTTGGAAATTTCCCGCTTTCACAACTTCTACATATTCGTTGTCCCCACCACCGATGCGGCGCTCCCACATTTGTTGATTCTCTAATTGAAATAATTGAAGTGGCGCGCCCTCATAGTGGTTCCATACTTCATCGTGCAGTACTCGATGAAAGCGACTGACCTGGCCTTTTAACAGGAGAAAATAGATATGGGTTAGCGCAGGGCGCGTCTGATTATGAGCATATGATGTAGTCTCGTGTTCAGAACGAAACACTTGACGGTAAAACCCCCCTTCAGGGTGGGGCTCTAAATTGTATTTCTTAACTAACGGGTGTGTCATGATAGCGTCATTATTATTGTTAATCTTTGCTCGACACCTTCAAAAAAATAATTACGAGGACGCAGCAAAGGTTTCTTATTTGGCTTGGTCTTAAAGCATAACCTCTGCGGATTTATAAGAAAATACAATTGTTGCTAAATTGTAAACTGGGTCGACCAGTTTTGAAATAGTTGCAATTCGCCACTTCAATAAAGACGTTATTTGCCCTTGTTTAAAATCTCAGTTATTTCAAATGCTGACTCTTTATGAGTGGCCTTATGAACTACTCGGGTAAAGCTAAATATTGGCCTCTTCTAAAAAGAAATCGGCATATTGTTTTTAGGTGAACTTTTTTTCATGTTTTAGCCGTACAAATACGTACTAAGAGCGAGTAGGTGATATTGCTTTAATTTTTACTAACGTAATCACTTATCATCGTCATTTTAAATTATGAACAGGCAAAGAAGGATGAGAGCGTATGACATATAAGTCTTTTTCGCAGCTTGAGGTTAATGGTAAGAGCTTCAAGGCGGTTAATTTTGACGGTATAGGTAGTAAGTATGCGCTCGACCGGCTTCCGTTCTGTATCAAAATTCTTTTAGAGAACTTGATTCGTCACGAAGACCAAGAATTCGTTAATAGCAGCGATATAGAACAAGTTGCTAAGTGGGATATCGAAAATCACGCTGACCACGAAGTTTCATTCGTGCCGGCCCGGGTTATATTGCAAGATTTCACAGGTGTTCCTGCTATTGTCGACCTTGCAGCCATGAGAGATGCGGTGGATAGGCTTGGGGGAGATGCTCAAGCGATTAATCCGCTAAACCCAGTTGAGCTAGTCATCGACCACTCTGTCATGGTTGATCATTTCGCTGAAGAGAATGCGTTAGAAAAAAATACAGATATAGAGATAGAGCGAAACAAAGAGCGCTATCAGTTTTTGAAGTGGGGCCAGTCTAGCTTCGATAATTTTAAAGTGGTTCCTCCTGGCCGCGGCATTGTTCACCAAGTTAATTTAGAGTATCTAGCACGCTGTGCTTTCACTAAAGAGCAAGATGGGGAAACCTTGGTTTATCCCGATACTTTAGTAGGGACAGATTCACATACCACTATGATTAATGGCCTCGGCGTTCTAGGTTGGGGAGTGGGTGGTATTGAAGCAGAAGCAGCGATGCTTGGTCAGCCAGTTACTATGCTGTTACCTAAGGTTGTTGGCTTTAGGCTTTCAGGTAAATTACCTGCTGGCGTCACTGCCACCGACATGGTGCTAACTATTACGCAACAGTTACGTGAACATGGCGTAGTCGGAAAATTTGTTGAATTCTATGGACCGGGTCTTAAGCATCTGACAACAGCGGATCGTGCCACTATCGCTAATATGGCGCCAGAGTACGGTGCTACATGCGGGATTTTCCCTATTGATGATGTAGCGCTGGATTACTTGCGTCTGACGGGAAGAGACGAAGATCAAATTGCACTTGTTGAAGCCTATGCGAAGTTCAGCCACTTATGGCATGACGACCACTCTAAAGATGCACAGTATCATGAAACATTAGAACTAAATTTAGAGGAAGTCGTTCCCTCTCTAGCAGGCCCGAAACGCCCTCAAGACCGCATAGCGTTAAGCAATGCTGCTGAGGCATTTAATGAGTGGCATCGCTCTCAAATTGACGTAAAAGTGCTCGACGAGGAAACCGATCTCATCGCGGAGGCAGGTCTAGGCACGACCGACGATGTTGACGAAGACCATGATTCTTTTGTGGAATTTAGAGGAAGTAAGTTCAATCTTGAAGATGGCGCTATTGTTATTGCTGCGATCACGAGCTGTACGAACACCTCAAACCCTTCTGTTCTGGTTGGCGCAGGTCTGCTGGCCAAAAAGGCAGCAGAGAAGGGGCTAACGCGTAAGCCTTGGGTAAAAACTTCTCTTGCTCCAGGCTCTCAAGTGGTAACGCAATATTTAGAAGATGCCGGTCTAATGGACCCGCTAGAATCACTAGGCTTTAACTTGGTGGGCTATGGTTGTACAACGTGTATCGGTAACTCAGGCCCGCTGCCAGATGCTATCTCAGATGCGATTAGAAAGGCGAAACTCACCGTCACCTCTGTGCTATCTGGTAACCGTAATTTTGAAGGCCGAATCCACCCAGACGTCGCGGCGAATTATCTCGCGTCTCCACCACTTGTTGTTGCATATGCACTTGCGGGTAATATGAATATTGATATTACTAAAGAGCCGCTTGGTAAAGCGAGTGACGGTGCGCCCGTATACTTGAAAGATATCTGGCCAACCGAAGAAGAGATTCAGCAATACATCGCCGAAAATGTAACAGGCGATTTATTTAAAGAAAAATATGCCGATGTATTTAAAGGCAGCGGCGAGTGGAACGAGCTAGAGGTAAGCAAAACATCGGTCTACGATTGGCCTGATTCGACCTATATCAAGCATCCTCCATTTTTTGAAGTGATGGAGAAAGAGCCTGAGGTATTGACGGCGATAGAGAACGCTCGATGTTTGGTGAAAGTAGGAGATTCAATTACAACTGATCATATATCACCCGCGGGAGCCATTGCTAATGATAGTCCAGCAGGTGAGTATCTTCAGGCAGAGGGCGTTGATCCTAAAGATTTCAACTCGTACGGTTCGAGACGAGGTAATCACGAAGTCATGATGCGAGGTACGTTCGCTAACGTACGTCTTCAAAACCAATTAGCACCAGGCACCCGAGGCAGTGCAACTACCCATTATCCAAGCGGTGATAGTATGTCTATCTTCCATGCGGCAATGCGCTATAAAGAGGAAGGTGTACCTGCTGTGGTTATTGGTGGAAAAGAATACGGCACGGGCTCTAGTCGAGATTGGGCTGCGAAAGGGCCATCGCTTATGGGAGTAAAAGCGGTTCTAGCCGAGAGTTATGAAC
The DNA here is from genome assembly GCF_002993325.1 of Alteromonas gracilis. Lineage (GTDB taxonomy): Bacteria > Pseudomonadota > Gammaproteobacteria > Enterobacterales > Alteromonadaceae > Alteromonas > Alteromonas gracilis. Next base: position 180,954 of record NZ_PVNO01000023.1, on the reverse strand, counting down.
GCATCCACCGCTCGAATTTGATTGGAATGGGTATTTTGCCATTGCAATTTAAAGAGGGGGATAGCGCAAGTTCTTTAGAGCTCAAAGGTAATGAATCCTTCTCTATTGATGCTGTTGAACGTGGACAGTCTGAGGTAGAGGTAAGAGCTGTTACTGACGATGGTAAAACTACTGCTTTCATGATGGATATCAGAATTGATACATCAAATGAGTTTACGTACTTTGAAAACGGTGGAATTCTGCACTACGTGATCAGGGAATATTTGAAAAAGTAGGTCACCATACAAGCTAAGAAATGCCGTTTATTCAGTTTTGAATAGGCGGCATTTTTATTTGGTGTTAGTAGTAACGTTTTTCGCAAATGATCTCTTTAATATTAGACCCAATAGCCGCTCGTTTTTCACATCTTAAATCTTGTGCGTCAGCGCCATATAAAGACATGTATTCATCCACGTATGGCTCTAACGCTTCTATATAATCTTCCGGCAGCGTTGACTTACCTAGAACGCCTTTTTAATATGATTACTAGAAATGGAATCCGCTCAAAAAAACTGAGCAAAGGTACAGTTCTTTTGAGATTCCATCTTTACACCAAAAAACCGGAGGCTATTCACCGCCTATAATCTGGACCTGTGCTAAGTCGGTGTCACCTTTGATCACTTTGTAAATGGCGTCCTGAACAAGCGTACGCATCCCATCTTTAGCTGCCTGTGATTTCATGTCTGCGACACTCGCCTCTTTATAAACCATAGAGCGAAGCTCCGGTGTCATACCCAATAGTTCATGAACACCGGTTCGGCCTTTGTAACCAGTATTGCCGCACTCTTGGCATCCTTTTGCTTTGTAGAGTTCAAGAGGCGTTTGAATGTTTAGCTCTGACATGAGCTCCCTGCCGTACTGGCGCTCTATAAACGCGATATCAGTCTCGGTAGCGAGGTATTTCTCTTTGCAACTACCACACAAGGTTCTAATAAGACGCTGTGCTAATATCCCCACACAAGCATCAGAGAAGTTGACTGGGTCAAGGCCTAAATCGAGTAGGCGAGTAATGGTTTCAGGGGCAGAGTTAGTATGGAGCGTTGAAAGTACTAAGTGCCCGGTTAACGAGGCTTCAATACCCGCATGAGCGGTCTCTTTATCACGCATCTCACCAATGAGAATAATGTCAGGGTCAGCACGCAAAAATGCCCGTAGCGCAGCGGCGAAATTAAAACCTATCTTGGGGCTTACTTGAACCTGCTGAAGTCCTGGCTGGGTAATTTCTACAGGATCCTCTGCCGTCCAAATCTTCTTTTCTGGCGTATTTAAATAACCCAAAATAGCGTGAAGGGTCGTCGTTTTACCCGAACCTGTGGGCCCTACCACAAGTAATATACCGTGTGGCTTTTTAATCATTTCTTCTAGACGCGCGCGATTTGTTGGCGCTAGGTTCATCTTATCGATCGGCATGGCGCCACCCGACGCCAATATCCGCATCACCACACCTTCACCGGCGACGGTTGGAATTGTGGCAACCCGCACTTCGACCAGCTGCCCGTTCATTCTAAAGGCGAGTTTTCCATCTTGCGGTACGCGCTTCTCCGCAATGTTAAGGTTAGACATGATTTTTATACGTGCAATAACGGCGCTATGGTGAGAGTTAGGCACTTGGTTCATGTCACGGCAGACGCCATCTACCCGCATGCGCACGCGTGTTGGAGCATTTTTTTCCGGGTCGATATGAATGTCTGATGCATTAAGCCTTTTTGCGTCATGTAATATGCGGCTAACCAAACGTACAACGGCAGGCGCGTCGTCTGATAACTCATCAATTTGCTCGTCGCTGTCATCGTTCGATGAGCTTATTTCATCTAGAATATCACTCATCTCACCAGGGCCACCGCCGCCGGTATTTTCACCTAGGTATTGCAGAATTAAGTTAGGAAGGCTCACCGCTATTTCATAACTATCAATACCCATAGCACTTTCAATTTCCATGAGCAGTGCTGCATTATTAGGTTCTGCCATGAGCACGATAGGTTTGTCGTGCGCATCAGCAATAACTGCAACATAGTTCCTTTTTAGGTAAGAGACATTTAGCCGACTTTCGTTTTCAAATCTGTGATATTTATCGGGCAAGTAAGAAATAAAGGGTACTTGATAATGAATAGACAGTGAATTGCCTATTTCGTCTTCGGGTATACGGTACTCAGATACTAGCCGCTGAACAAAAGCCCGAATATCCGGTGTACTTGTTTGAATGTCTTTAAGGGTCGCCTCTTCAAGAAGACTTTTATGAACAAGAAGATCAAAAGGATTATTAGTGCCGCCGAGCTCAAATCTAAACTTGTCGCCGAGAATGAGTGCAAGGGCGCTACCAAGTTTTAAGTCATTCTCAGTGAACACACCATTCACTTTGTTGATAATTTGAATAACGCCCATCAAAACGCCCGCATTCATGATGGGAACGCAGAGAATATTTTGTGTTCTGAAGTCACTGTCTTTGTCGAATCTATCCGCGAAACGAAGGCGGGGATGAATACTTTGTAGCAAAGTGGGGCTATATGGGTCGTCGATAACGACGGCTTTTTGAGATAGTGCAACATACCCAGCAATGGACATTGGGCTGATAGGAACCTTTATCTCAAGTGTTTCCTTACCTGTTTTAAAGCGAGCGACTAAATCCTGGTGTTGACGTCGGCGCTGGAAAATACTCATACGTTGGGCACCGAACAACTCGAGTATAATCGGTTCCAACAACCCGTACGCATCCAAAAGTGTGGAATGGTTATTAAGGATACGTTTTATTTGTGCAAAAGTTTGCTGGTTATTCAGTACTTCCATATTCTCACTTCTAACAAGGACGGCCCGTCCATTTCTAATTATTTATAATTTTCTTCGTAGGGTACTAAGGTATACGCATACCGAGAAAGCAACAATACTACTTATAGACAGTTACATACAGTTATATAGCCTAAAAATATGTGTATAAAAAGCAAACTACCTCTTGCATTGCTCCTTCCTTTCTGTATAATTCGCGCCCACTGCCCAATACGGGCATGAATTTTTAGCCGCGACCTCACTGCTTTTAGGGTGGTTGCCGAAGTAACGGATTTATCATAACTGATTGGGCTGTTGCTGGCGTGCTAGAAAAAAGAACAGGGTTCCGATAGGGAACCATCGGTTTACGCACATCTTTTCTTTCCGGAATTAATGGAAGAGAAAAGGTGAATTTTTTTGTTCTTTCGATTGGAGCTTAATCGATGCCAAATCAAAGAATTCGCATTCGTTTGAAAGCGTTTGATCACAAGTTGATCGATCAGTCTACGGCTGAAATCGTTGAAACTGCGAAACGCACTGGTGCTCAGGTAAGTGGTCCTATTCCTCTACCTACTCGCAAAGAACGCTATACAGTTCTGATTTCTCCGCACGTTAACAAAGACGCGCGTGATCAATATGAAATCCGTACTCACAAGCGTTTGGTAGACATCATCGAGCCAACTGATAAAACAGTTGACGCGTTGATGCGTTTGGACTTGGCTGCTGGCGTTGATGTTCAAATCAGCCTGGGCTAACAAGAGAGGGTTATAACAATGGCGATTGGTCTAGTCGGTCGTAAAGTGGGTATGACTCGCATCTTCACTGAAGATGGTACGTCTATCCCTGTGACTGTTATTGAAGCGACCCCAAACCGTGTTACTCAGCTTCGTACTGAGGAAACTGACGGTTATCGCGCTCTTCAGGTTACTGCTGGAACTAAAAAAGCTAACCGCATCAACAAAGCTGAAGCAGGTCACTTTGCTAAAGCTGGTGTTGAAGCTGGACGCACTCTAGTAGAATTCCGCTTAGAAGATAACGAAGGTGCCGATATTGAAGTAGGCAGTGAAATCACTGTTGAAATCTTTAACGACACTAAAAAGATTGATGTCACTGGTACATCAAAAGGTAAAGGTTTCCAAGGTGCTATCAAACGCTGGAACTTCAGTTCACAGCGTATGACACACGGTAACTCTTTGTCACACCGCGCACCTGGTTCAATTGGCCAAAACCAATCACCAGGTAAAGTATTCAAAGGCAAGAAAATGGCTGGTCAGCTTGGTAACAAGCAAGTGACTACGCAGTCTTTGGAAGTTGTACGTGTTGACGTAGAGAACGGCCTTATCCTTGTAAAAGGTGCCGTACCTGGCGCAACTGGCAACGATGTAATCGTAAAGCCAGCTGTTAAAGCGTAACGTCTGGGGAGTGAACTGATGGAATTAACATTGAAAGACGCGCAAAGCGCTCTTGAAGTATCCGAAGCGACCTTTGGACGTGAATTCAACGAAGCCCTGGTACACCAGGTAGTTGTAGCTTACGGAGCAGGCGCTCGTCAGGGTACAAAAGCGCAGAAAACTCGCGCTGAAGTTCGTGGTGGCGGTAAGAAGCCATGGCGTCAAAAAGGTACTGGCCGTGCACGTGCTGGTACTATCCGTAGCCCAATTTGGGTTGGCGGTGGCCGTGCTTTTGCAGCGAAGCCTCGTGACTTCGACCAAAAAGTTAACAAGAAAATGTATCGCGGTGCGATTAAGAGCATCTTGTCTGAACTAATCCGTCAAGACCGTTTGGTTGTTGTAGAGAAGTTCGGTGTTGACGCACCTAAGACTAAAGCTCTTATTTCTGCACTTAACGAATATGAACTTAATGACGTTCTAATCGTTACTCCTGAAGTTGATGAGAACTTGTTCCTAGCGGCACGCAACTTGTACAAAGTTGACGTACGTGACGTAGCAGGCATCGACCCAGTGAGCTTGATTGCATTTGAGAAAGTGCTAATGACTGCTGATGCGGTTAAACAACTTGAGGAGGCGTTAGCATGAAAGAAGAACGTCTACTGAAGGTGCTAGTTGCACCTCACGTTTCAGAAAAGTCTACAATGGCTGCTGAAGCGAACAACACAGTTGTATTTAAAGTAGCTAAAGACGCGAACAAAGCTGAAATCAAAGCAGCAGTTGAAAAACTGTTTGAAGTTGAAGTTGAAGGTGTTCGTACTGTGAACGTTAAGGGTAAAACCAAGCGTCACGGCATGTCTTTCGGTAAGCGCAGCGACTGGAAAAAGGCCTACGTGGTTCTTAGAGAAGGTCAGGACATCGACTTTGTCGGTGGTGCTGAGTAAGAAGGGGATTAGAAATGCCATTATTGAAAGCTAAGCCAACTTCTGCCGGTCGTCGTCACGTTGTTCAGGTCGTTAATCCTGACCTGCACAAAGGTGCACCTTATGCGCCTTTGCTAGAGAAAAACAGCAAGTCTGGTGGTCGTAACAACGGTGGTCGTATCACGACTCGTCACATCGGTGGTGGTCACAAGCAACACTATCGTGTAATCGACTTCAAACGCAACAAAGACGGCATTCCAGCTAAAGTTGAGCGTTTAGAGTACGATCCAAACCGTTCTGCTAACATTGCTCTAGTATTGTACGCAGACGGTGAACGTCGTTACATTCTAGCTCCTAAGGGTATGAAAGCAGGTGATGCTATCCAGTCTGGTTCGGACGCTCCGATCAAGTCTGGTAACACTCTACCTATGCGTAACATTCCTGTAGGTTCTGTTGTACACGCAATTGAAATGAAGCCTGGCAAGGGTGCTCAAATCGCACGTTCTGCTGGTGCTTACGCTCAGATCCTAGCACGTGACGGAAACTACGTTACCCTACGTCTACGCTCTGGCGAAATGCGTAAAGTTTTATCTGATTGCCGCGCCACCATTGGTGAAGTTGGCAATGCAGAGCACATGCTTCGTTCACTAGGTAAAGCTGGTGCTACACGCTGGCGTGGTGTTCGTCCTACCGTTCGTGGTGTTGCCATGAACCCGGTTGATCACCCACACGGTGGTGGTGAAGGTCGTACATCAGGCGGTCGTCACCCAGTAACTCCTTGGGGTATTCCTACTAAAGGTAAGAAAACCCGAAGCAACAAGCGTACTGATAAGCTTATCGTACGTCGTCGAAACAAGTAATAGCGAGGATTCACCATGCCACGTTCTCTCAAGAAAGGTCCTTTTATTGACCTTCACTTGCTGAAGAAGGTAGAGGCTGCAGTGGAAAAGAACGAACGTAAACCAATCAAAACTTGGTCTCGTCGTTCTATGATCATCCCAGATATGATTGGGTTGACCATTGCGGTCCATAACGGTCGCCAACATGTACCTGTCATTATTAGTGACGAAATGGTCGGCCACAAGTTGGGCGAATTTGCGCCAACGCGTACTTACCGCGGCCATGTCGCGGATAAGAAAGCTAAACGTTAAGGGGTAGGAAGATGGAAGCATTAGCTAAACACCGTTTTGCCCGCACGTCGGCTCAAAAGGCACGCTTGGTTGCGGATCAAATTCGTGGAATGCACGTTGAGAAAGCTCTTGAGCTTCTTGCGTATAGCCCGAAGAAAAGCGCAGCGCTAGTAAAGAAAGTTTTGGAGTCTGCGATTGCTAACGCAGAGCACAACGAAGGCGCGGACATCGACGAGCTAGTCGTTGCCAAGATTTTCGTTGACGAAGGTCCAACTATGAAGCGTATCAAGCCACGTGCCAAAGGCCGTGCTGATCGTATCTTTAAGCGCAGCAGTCACATCACTGTGGTTGTAGCGGATAACTAGGAGTAGATAATGGGACAGAAGGTACATCCTACAGGTATACGCCTGGGTATCAGCAAACCATGGACATCTACCTGGTACGCTAATACTGCAGACTATGCAGATAACCTGTATAACGATCATCAGGTACGTCAGTATCTGACTAAGCAACTTAAAAACGCTTCACTATCTAAAATCGTGATCGAGCGTCCTGCTAAGAGCATCCGTGTGACTATTCACACTGCTCGTCCAGGCGTAGTAATCGGTAAGAAAGGTGAAGACGTAGAGAAGTTACGTAACTACGTATCTAAGCTAGCCGGCGTGCCAGCTCAGATCAACATCGCTGAAGTACGTAAGCCAGAGCTAGATGGCCAGCTAGTAGCTGACAGCATCTCTAGCCAGCTAGAGCGTCGTGTTATGTTCCGTCGTGCTATGAAGCGCGCAGTTCAAAACGCAATGCGTCTAGGCGCGAAAGGTATTAAAGTTGAAGTTAGCGGCCGTTTGGGCGGTGCAGAGATTGCACGTTCTGAGTGGTACCGTGAAGGTCGCGTTCCTCTGCACACTTTCCGTGCGGACATTGATTACGCAACCTCTGAAGCGTCAACTACTTACGGTATCATCGGCGTTAAAGTATGGATCTTCAAAGGTGAAGTTCTAGGTGGTCTACCTACAACTCAAGAGCAAGCACCAGCTGCTCAACCTAAGAAGAAAGGCCGCAACGCTAAGCGAGAGGGCTAATCATGTTACAACCAAAACGCATGAAGTTCCGTAAGATGCACAAAGGCCGCAACCGCGGCTTGGCAGCGGGTAATACTGTTGCCTTTGGTACTTACGGCCTGAAAGCAGTTGGCCGTGGTCGTATGACTGCGCGCCAAATCGAAGCAGCGCGTCGTGCTATGACTCGTCACGTTAAGCGTCAAGGTAAAATTTGGATTCGAGTTTTCCCTGACAAGCCAATTACTGAGAAGCCTCTTGAAGTGCGTCAAGGTAAAGGTAAAGGTAACGTTGAGTACTGGGTATGCCAAATTCAGCCTGGTCGTGTTCTTTACGAGATGGAAGGTGTTCCTGAAAATCTTGCACGCGAAGCGTTTGAATTGGCAGCGGCTAAACTGCCATTTAAAACAACCTTTGTAACTCGGACGGTGATGTAATGAAAGCGACTGAACTGAAAGACAAAAGCGTAGAAGAGCTGAACGCAGAGTTGATTAACCTGCTACGCGAACAGTTCAACCTACGCATGCAGCACACAACCGGTCAGCTTGAAAAAACTGATCAGTTGAGAAAAGTACGTCGTAACATCGCGCGTGTTAAAACCATTCTGACTCAAAAGGCTGATGCGTAATGACTGAGCAAAAAATTCGTACAGTACAAGGTCGTGTGGTTAGCAACAAGATGGATAAAACCATCACTGTTGTAGTTGAACGTTTTGTTAAGCACCCAATTTACGGGAAGTTCATCAAGCGCTCTACTAAGCTTCACGCCCACGACGAAAACAACGTGTGCAACCAAGGTGATGTAGTAACAGTACGTGAATGTCGCCCGCTATCTAAGAACAAATCTTGGATGCTAGTTGACGTTGTTGAAAAAGCTGGCGTTTAATCGCTAACTTTTTTCAAAGTCTTAAAAAAGCCGCTTTCGAGCGGCTTTTTTGTGTCTGTTTAACTCGGCTGGACGAGATTTTTAACCGTCTTATTAGTATCTTTGTCACCTTGAGTAAGAGAGGTGTATAGGTTTACGTAGGCATTAGCCATCTTCGTTATGCTGAATTTCTCTGCTACATGTTGGTATAGCGCATTTCCATACTGATAACGTAAAGTCGGTTGCTCAATTAAACTCACAAGACTTTCTCCAATGGCATCAATATCCCCAGGCGCCACCATTAAGCCCGTTTCTTTATGGGTAACAATCTCAGGAATACCGCCTACGGGGCTAGTTATCACAGCGCGCTTACTTGCCCCAGCCTGCAGTAAAATAACGCCGAGTCCTTCGGCGTAAGCAGGATGTATAACAATATCTACATTGGGGAGTATTTTTGCCACATCAGAAGTGAAACCGCATAGTTTGACATTATCGGCAAGCCCGTGACGCTCAATCAACGATTGATAACTCTCTTCAAGCCCTCCTTTACCAAACAACAAGCACGTTACCTTTTTGTGTTTATGCAGAACGTCGTGCATTGCGAGTATCACGTCTGCTTGACCTTTTCGAGAAATATACTGGGCAAAATTAGCGATTACCGTGTGGTCGCTTGGAATATCAAAGGTATCGTGGAGCCACTGTTTGTTTTTCGAAAGAGAGTATTCGTCTAAATCCACGGCAGAATGTATTACGAGTTGATGTTTCACTCCTTCGCAATGTTTAGCCACCACGCTTTGTACGCCCTCTGAAATACTGATGACAGCATCGAACTGTTTGTATTTATAGTATGAGAAACGTGACTCTAAGTTGTCGACACGACGGGTACAGACAGAAGGAATGCCGGTCATTTTAGCAATTATTGCTCCCCATACGTCAGCGCCTCGTCGACTATGAATATGGATGATGTTGGGCTTAGCCTCTTTTACTATTGAGAGTAAACGTTTGATAAATAGAAAGTCCGTTTCACCCGAATACTTTAAGGCGTGCACGTTACAACGCCCAAGAGGTGCGTTCTGAATCTCACTGTCTTGTGTGCATACTAGATGCTGTCGAATGTTATCGTGCTGTTCTAGCGCATTGATAAGGTAAGTGACCTGTTTTGCACCACCGTATAAATGTCTGCCTAGTTCAACGTGTAAAACACAAGTACTCAAATGTTGTCCTTAAAATTTATTTAATAATTTATATACGGAAGAAGCCTATTTAAGACTTCTTTGGGCGTAACTTCCTTCATACAGTCGAATTTGCCGCCACAGGTTGGCCGCCTTTTACACGGCGCGCAGGATAATTCCTTATAAATAATGTGAGTGTTAGCGCTGTCAGTTTTTATATAAGGGCGTGTAGAGCCAAATATCGCCACCGTGGGTTTATTGAAAACAGTACCCAAGTGAGTGAGTCCAGTATCCACACCAACAAGGGCATGGCATTTCGATGCTATAGCGACCGATTCCTCTAGTGTCAGATTCCCTGCTAACGACACTATGTTTTCTTGTCCAAACGTTAAGCTTTCAGCGTGTGCGGCATCACTTGGTCCACCTAAAATGACAATGGGCATTTGAGTATGCTTTCTTATTTCCTCTAGCAATGTCTCCCAGTGCTCCATAGGCCAATGTTTTTGTGGTCGAGTTGTAAAGGGCGCAATAACCATAAAAGGCTGTGTAATCCCCCTTAATGACAACTTATCAAACGCAGAGGCATTGACCGAGCTTAAGACTCTTACTTGCAGTTGATAGGGCTTTACGTTGTCAGCATTATCTCGCTGTTGCGTATCCGCTATAAATTTGGCTAGGTGACCATATTCACTGCTTATCTCGTCAGACATTGGCTTAGCCGTCACGTGAGTCAGCAGTAAGTGACTATTCTCTTTACTTTTAAAACCAAAGCGAACGGGCGCGCCACTTAAGAAAGCCAACAATGCGCTTTTTAAGAGGCCTTGCGCTTCAACGGCCACCGTAAACCTGTAGCTGCGAAGTTCTTGTCTAAGTTTCCACACTGCCTTAACTAATTGCCAATATTGGCGCCGCTTTGCTAATGCTTTCCATTCGGATTTTGGCCAAGCAATAACATTGTTAACGTGTGGGTGTGCGCTTACTAGCCCAGTGTAGGGAGCTTCTACCAACCATGTTATCTCAATGTTGGGGGCTGTTGACGTGTAAATGCTATTGATACTAGACGGAAGGCCTGAAGCCATTACAATATCGCCAATTGCGCTAAGACGAATAAAGAGAATACGTTGAACCTGTTGCGGCATTAGAATAGGCTTTCAAACACAAATAGAGTTTACTTGAGCCTAGTCAATCATACGTTCACGACAGTTTAATGACAGGCAGTGATACTGACTAATACCAAGTACTCACGTTAATAAACCAAATAAATTTTACCCAAAGGAAGTATTTATGCCTGCTGCCAAACGCAGTGACTACAAACCTAAATTTGTTGAAACGCTTTGTCGGTGGGGGTATTCATGTGTATTAGCACTTCTTATTCCTTTTGCTATCGCGCAACTTGTTATGAGGGGCTCTACAAGGAATAAAGATTATAATCGTCGTCGTTTCGAACGCTTTGGATTTGTTCGCCGTCCACCCAAAGAAAATGGCTATCTTTTTCATTGTGTTTCAGTAGGTGAGGTTGTAGCCGCGTCGTGCCTTATCAAGCGCATAATGCGCCTAGAGCCGGATGCGCAAGTCACTATCACTACCACAACGCCCACGGGGTCAGCACGAGTTCGCGACATCTTCAAAGATACCGTTCATCACTTCTACCTCCCTTATGATCTGCATATGGCAATGGCCGGCATGTTGAAGCGGGTAAAACCTAAAATGGTAATGATTACCGAGGTAGAGCTGTGGCCAAACCTGGTTCATGCGTGCTGGAAACGCCATATTCCCGTCGTGGTCATTAATGCCAGAATGACCGACCGTTCTGCAAAGCGTTATAAGAAGATAGGAAAACTTTTTAATCCTATGTTAGGTAAGCTGTCTCACGTATGTGCGCAGGGACAACGAGATTTTGATAACTATTCCTGGTTGGGTATGGATAACAATAGGCTTACTCTCACTAACAACATAAAGTTTGATCAAGCGAGTTCTGAAATAAACACCTCGAGCCACTTTATTGGAATTAGCCGTGGTGAGCGGCCACTTTTGGTCGCAGGCAGTACACACGAGCCTGAGGAAAAGGCTATTCTTGATGCGGCTTTGGAAGTATGGAAAGTATTACCTTCATTTCGAGTTGTTATCGTGCCAAGGCATCCGGAACGATTCGATACCGTCGCTAAAATTATAGAAAAATACAATCTATCTTTTGCAAGGACTTCAGAGGTTACATCGGTACCTGATGATATCAACGTTATACTTCTCGACGAAATGGGAAAACTCAACCAAGCGTACGCCGTAGCAAGTTTTGCTTTCGTGGGAGGGTCAATTGCAGAACGAGGCGGTCACAATGCACTTGAGCCTGCAGCTTTTTCTTTACCTATTTTGATGGGCCCTCACACCTATAATAACCCTGTTATATGTGAATACCTTCAAAACTGCGGTGCGCTAACGATCGTTGAGAATAGTGCCAACATGGCTTCAGCTTTAACAAGGTGGCTTCAAAAGCCCGACGAGGCTAGTACAGCGGGTAGTGCTGGTAATAAGGTATTACTGGATAATAGCGGAGCGTTAGATGCTACGTTATCGTGTATTTCCAAGTATCTTAAATGACGCGAGAAAGCGTTTTAAATGCCAGGTAATTAACTGTAATTGAATGAAAAACGAACCCCTGAATGGTGCATGGTGTGCACCAAAAGGGATTTCGCAATGAACCAAAGTACAGGTAGAGTTAGTGGGTGAATGTCTAATCCATTGATTTAACTGAGTTAATAAAAGTTGGTGTACCGTTTGCTATAAAGCGTACGACAGCGTAACGACGGTAAAATCAAAATTAAAACGCCCTTGCTAAAAGAGCACTGGGTTACGCGGTTTTCCAGGGAGAGACCTCCTGCCGGTGGGCAGGAGGTTTTCTTACCTCACGACTCTATGTGGTGGCCTTTGTTTGCACTCTCAGTTGTCCCTTCGTCACGCTCAGGCTCAATCAAGCTAATTAAACGCCATCCCGCTTTCGGTTCAATACTGTTTCCATTGATAAATGTATAGCTCTTACCTTCAGCATTTATAGCAATTAGCGGCGTTGCTCTCTCACCATATTGTTTAATATATTGCTCATAGCTAAACTCCTCAGACAGACGCGTTGTCTTAACCTGCGACTCACGGGCTATTGCCGAGGCCAAGTAACCATAAGTGACACCCTCATCAAACAAGGTTAACTTCTTGGCGTATTGTTCACTCACTTGGTGACTAGGGCGCGTGGACTGCTCATTATTCGTCAATGCCCACACTTTATCTTTACCCATTGTATATTCAAAGTGATAAGCAATGAGTGGATTGAGCTGCTTATAGGGCGACATGATAAGAACAGTACCAAACGTGTTTAGGTCTAGGTGTCGGGCGGCATGATCTGACATGGGGTTACCGAAATAGACGGGGATGTCCATCATGCGCGCTTCGCGAATGGCATCCCAGTTAGTATCAGCAATCGTCACATCTAATTTTTGATTTAACATTTCACACGCCAAAGCGCGATTGAACTTGCTTCCACCAAATATTAAATAGCCGGTAGGTGCAGGGGCTCTCACTTTTAATAGTGATGCAACGGTTCGAGAAGTTAAGCTCTGCACCACAACCGTGGCGATAATGACCATAAACACGATGGGGACAATGATACCCGCACCTTCATAACCTATTTCTTCTAGTTTTAACGAGAACAACGCTGATACCGCCGCCGCAACAATACCGCGAGGAGCTATCCAGCTAAGCAAGGCTAACTCGTTTAATTTAAGGCCGGTACCAATGGAGGAGGCCATGACTGATAACGGTCTAGCTACAAACATGATGGCGGCCAGCACTACAACAGAGCCCCAACCAACGTCTATAACCGATTGCAAATTCAAACGAGTAGCAAGCAGTATAAATAGCCCAGAGATAAGCAAGACACTCAAGGTTTCTTTAAACTCAAGTATGTCTTCCACATCAACGTCTTTCATATTGGCAAGTACCATACCGGCAATAGTAACAGCCAAGAGGCCGGACTCGTGTGCTACATAGTTAGATGCAGCAAAGACACCGAGAATAATCGTTAATACGGCAGTGTTGAGTAGGTAATGGGGGATCCATTCTTTTCTGATAGATAGCCCCAGTAAATAACCGGCAGCAAGGCCGAGCACTGAGCCAATACCTACGGTTTTACCAAAGGCAATTAACGTATGTGTAATAGCGGTTTCTTGTGACGCTACGATAAACTCGAACACCAGTACGGCAAGTAATGCGCCGATAGGGTCGATGACTATTCCTTCCCAGCGCAAAATGTTCGCGAGATTGGTTTTAGGTCGAACCGTCCGCAACATGGGAACAATAACCGTAGGGCCAGTAACGGTTACAATTGCTCCGAACAAAAAGGAGAGCTGCCATGACAGGTCTAGACTGTAATGGGCAGCCGTCGCTGCAACAATCCACGTCACCACAACCCCAATGGAACAGAGGTTTCTGACCATATTACCGTGACCCGCAATGTCGCTGAACTTAAGCGTTAATGAACCTTCAAAAAGAATGATGGCTACAGAGAGTGAAACAACGGGGAACAGCAAGTCGCCAAATAAACTGTCTGCGTTAAGTACACCGAAAACGGGCCCCACCACAATGCCAACAATTAAAAGAGGTAGTATGGCTGGAAGTCTAATTTTGTATGCCAAGTACTGACAGGCAATAGACAACAGTCCTACTGAAACGAGAGATAGTAGTGGGTCTGACAAAGGTAAATCCTTAACGTATTAATATAATTCCATCGTATATCAGTCTAAGCATTTGTCATACGGTAATGTTAGGACTAATTTACGTGTAGCAAGATACGCATGATGATCAAGTTTAGACCAGTATGTTCAGGTGTGCAGCGGGTAAAAATTCATTTTCAAATGGGGCAATAAGAATTGCCTATGCTGTTAAATAAACGGTTGAGCTAATGAAGAAACAATATGAATTTACGTGAGTTAATTCTTTAGTTTGATATTATCTTTGACGTAGAGATTATTTTGGAGTGTCTCATTGAGCAATTTATATCGGTTCATGGTTTTATCATTGGCACTTTTGCTAATTACAGCCTGTGCCGTTAATTATCCAACGCCTTTAGCATCGTTGAAAATCAATACCATGGTAACCTTACCTGATGAGCTTGCAGAAACTTCAGGTTTGTTCTGCGAAGAAGAAGGTATGGTTTCGCTGAACGACTCGGGTAACGCCCCACTAATATATCATGTCAATTACCAAGGCGAAGTAACAAAGCGTACGCGGCTGGCGCTTACCAATAAAGATTGGGAGGCCATTACTGCGGATCCGGATTTTTATTATATCGCTGACGTTGGGAATAATAAGGGTAAAAGAGAGCAGGTTGAAATTCATAAAGTGAATCGCCGCAACGTGAATGATATTAAAACGATTACGTTAAAATATGCAGGCAACAACGCTGACAATAATATTCCTTACGCTCATGATTTCGACTCAGAGGCCATGGTCAAGCTTGATAACAAGCTACTTCTATTTTCCAAAAGCTGGCGCACGGGGATAACGCATATTTATGACGTTAACGAGGCAGAGCCGCTTCAGACGTTACGTCCTTTCGCATCTATCGAGGGATTACCTGGTGTGGTAACGGGGGTAGATTTTGACGAACTTCAGCAGCGATTTGTGATAACCGGCTATAAGTCAGACCCTTTCGGCAATTTTGCTACCTTTTTGGCGCAAGTTTCAAAAGCGTTTTTACTTCTTGATATTTGGCCTTTAGATGAATACAAGCAAGTTGAGGGCGTGTGTGTCGATGGACAAGGCCTCTACTGGTTCAGTGAGGAAGCAACCGAAGGGCGCAGAGCATCGCTTTCAAGCGCTCGGGTTGAAGCTAACTAACAAGGTATATCATCGTTATTACATTCCAAATGTAATTCACTCACTGTCCGTCATACTTTCTTCGTTATTTTTTATCGGGTGTTAGTAATATGGCTAATACCCAACCTCCTATTTTCTTGTCTATACTGAGATTGAAGACGTTAACGTTTTAACCAACGATATTTCAAGAGGCAGCGAAAATGCGACGATTTACTCAGTCACTGTTATCAGCATGTATTTGCCCTTGCTTGCTAATAGCGGGCCCGGCGCAAGCCTCTGTAGTTGAAAAAGCGCAAGAATGGTTAAATCAATACGCAGATAGCGACGATACTTTTTCGCTTACCCTTACGAAGAACAAGATTAAATTTGATGGCTGTAAGCAAAAGCAATATCAACTCGCGTTTAGTCAACAAATTGCCCCCATGTTTAATATTGAAGCCATAGTCCATTACAATAAAGGCCTGCTTGATAATGGCGTATTGTCTCAACGGGTAAGAAGTCATGAATTTGAACTGGTAAGTTGGTGGGACAGCGGCGATTATCGTTTGGGCTTAAGCCATAAAGTTAGACCTCGACATGAAATGAGCATACCAGTCGCTGATACCATCCGTCTTCCTACCAGCACATCGGCAGGCATTTATTTAGAAATTCCGTTTAAAGAAGATAAGCATGTGCTGACCATTGGCGCACTGAGGGAATCATGGGAAAGCGATGGTGCATCCTTTCAATTACCTTGGCGTTCTAGCAGAGACAATCAGGTAAAACTCCAATACGCTATCAACTTCTGAACACAATGCGAAGTGAGTTGATTCATCATTCCCAATTCGGGTGAGGGTAAAGCGCTCGTCGTCTCCAATAGTCCGTGTCGAGCGCGTTATTTATGTTGCTTACTTTGAACTCACGTCGCGGCTAATAGCCGCTATAGCTTGAATCTGCTTACTTCAGAGGATAGCTCCTGCGCTAACTCATCAAGCTTGTCGCTCACGCTCACTAAAATTTGTGTAGCATTAAGGGTTTCTTCGCTCGACGCGCTAATATCGTTGATATTGCGACTGATATCTTCAACCACGGTTGCTTGTTCTTCAGTTGCAGTAGCCACTTGCGTATTTACATCGTTTATATGTGCGATTTCTTCAGCGATGTTTTGCAGTAGCGTATCAATTTCAGTAGTGGCAGCAACCACATCTGTAGTGCGTTCACGGCTAGATTCCATCTGTGAAACGGCTGACTTGGAGTCTTGTTGGAATTTATCAATCTTCACCTGAATCTCGTCTGTGGCTTGAGCAGCACGTTGAGCTAGAGTTCGAACTTCATCAGCAACCACAGAGAAGCCTCTGCCGTGATCACCAGCGCGCGCAGCTTCAATAGCTGCGTTAAGCGCTAGCAAGTTAGTTTGCTCTGAGATGCCTCGAATAGTATCTAAGATACCGCCAATTGCCGCTGTATGCTCGTCAAGTGACTGAATCACGCTGGAAACATCTTGTATTTGCTCTGACAGCCCCTGTATTGCATGTACGGCGCGTTGAGTGATTTCTCTTCCTTGGGCCGAATTAGTCGTCGCTAGGTTAGCATTTTGTGCCGCAAGGGTAGCTGATTGCGCGACCTCATTAACCGTGCTGCCCATCTCGGTTAGCGCTGCAGCTGCTTGTAGAGTTTGATCGCGCTGACTTTTTGTTGAACTTTCTGTTTGATGGGATTGCTTGGCTACGTCTTGCGCTGATGTTTTAAGTGCATGACTTGTTTTCGCTACCTGAGAAATGGTGCCGTGAAGGTGGTCTATAAAGTTATTAAACCCTTCCACCAAGCGCGCAATTTCTTTTTGTTCTGGTGTGGGAATACGAGAACGCAAATCACCTTGGCCTTGTCCAAGCTGCTGAAACACATCAGCAAGGGATTCTAAAGGCTTAGTTAACGTGCCCGCAAGCCAAATTCCGATAAGCGCAAACGCTCCTGCAATCGCTAACGCCCACACAATGATCTGACGGCTGCCCGCGTTCAATGACGCATAAAGCTCATGCTCGGGCACTTGAGCAACAACATACCAGCCTGCTTTATCTACATAGGTACTTGCAAACAACTGGGTGTCACCCTTCGAGTCGCTAGTGGCCATAGCAAAGCCCTGGCGATTGAGAAGTTTTCCTGCAGTGTTTGAGTCGCTAAGAGACGCAAGTTTAGCTTTACCCAGCAACTCCGTATTTGGATGTGCGATGATAGTACCGCTGCCGTCAACTAAAAAAACAAAACCGGTTTGCGCAATTTTTACGGCGTTTATTATCCCCAACAATTCATCAACGGATTTAGCAACGCCCGACATACCTCTGCCGTTAATTTGCTGATAGTTCGCAAACAGGCGATAGCCCTGACCAGGCTCGTTATACAGGCTTAAAGAAATAGGCTCTCCGCTGTCTTTATAGGCAAAAAACCATCCGTCGAATTCATCGTTTTTGAGAACCCGTAAAAAGCCCTCTTGATTCCAATATTTGTACGTTGTTCTATCGACAAATGAGGCCACGGTTAAATCGTTGAATTCAACAATATTGTTCAAGTAGCCTAGAAGGCGACGTTCACCAGCGCTGTCGGCACCTGCTGTCGACCATGCAAGAATATCTGGATTTGAAGCGATGCTGTGAGCGACAGTTAGCATTACGCTCGCTTCTCTATCAACACGATTGCCAACTTGTTTGAGAAGTGATGGAAGCTGTAGCTCTTCCATACTTTCTTTAACTAGATCGCGGGCAATCCACTGACTAATTGAACCGACGAGTACGGCAGCCGCAAGTACTGCTACGATAAGAGAAATAATGAGTTTTTGTTTTATACTGAAAGTCATGACTTTCGACCACGTAAGTTAATGCTGAAACTATGAATAAAAGATGACGTGGCATTGCAGGCACAACGACGTCTAATACCGGTCGTTATTACGACGCAGTACGGCGATTTCAATTTAGCGCTGGTTTTTATTATTCTTTTGGCCAAACATGTTATCGGCCTCTTACCAACAAAGTTTATACTTTTTGGTGGTAAAGGGCGCACTAAGATTGTGAATGACAACTGACCAGAAGGTCAATGAAAAGATGAGTGCTTTGTCGCGTAAAGCAAATAAAAAGGCCTTCAATTTAATAAATCAAACCGAAGGCCAGTATTTTTACTGTGTGTTGAATAATCTCAACTACAGCCTAAAAGCAATGGTGTTTATTCTTTCGCTTCTTTTGGGATCGGGAAACCGCGGTCACGCATTAACGCGTCTACCTTAGCATCGCGCCCACGGAATTTGCGGTACGCTTCTGCCGGGTCCATTGCGTTGCGTACAGCGAATAGATATTTCACTAAGCGATCGCCTACTTCTTTATCGTAGAAGCCGCCAGGTGCTTCCATAAAGGCTTCTGCCGCATCAGCAGTTAAAACTTCTGCCCACATATAGCCATAGTAAGCCGCTGCATAACCTTCGCCAGAGAAGACGTGTCCAAAGTGTGGAGAGCGATGACGCATAACGATTTCTTCTGGCATGCCTAGCTTTTTAAGCTCTTCACGTTCAAAAGTATCAGGGTCAATCTTGCTGGGGTCGGTAGTGTGATACTTGAGGTCCATGATTGCAGAGGCCATGTATTCTGTGGTCTTGAACCCTTCATTAAAGGTTGAAGCCTTCTTAATCTTCTCAACCAATTCTGCAGGGATCGGCTCGCCAGTTTCGTGGTGTACCAGGTAGTTATTAATAACTTCATCGGTGGTTAACCAACGCTCTAGTAACTGCGACTGAAACTCGGTGTAGTCGCGCACGCCCGAATGAGAAGATGGGTATTCTACATCAGACGCTAAGAAGTGTAGCGCGTGACCAAACTCATGGAAGTAGGTTTCAGCATCGTCCCACGAAATAAGCGTAGCTTCGCCATCGGCCCCTTTAACGAAGTTCGAGTTGTTAGAAGATAATACGGTTTTTTTGCCATCGAACGTGGTGTAAGAGCGATACGTCGTTGCCCAAGCACCAGAGCGTTTACCTTGGCGTGAGAATGGGTCAAGGTACCAAAGACCGATATGCTCACCGCTGTCTTTGTCAGTTACTTCCCATACTTTCACGTCTTCGTGGAAAACGGGTACTTTGCCTTCTTCAACAGGTGTGAAGTTGAAGTTGAACAAGCGACCTGCAACGTAAAACATCGCTTCGCGCAGCTTATCAAGCTGTAAGTACTGCTTTACTTCGTTTGAATCTAGGTCGTACTTCGCTTGGCGCACTTTTTCTGCATAGAAGCGGTAGTCCCATGGCGCAATAGTAATGTCTGCACCTTCTTCATCGGCAATGGCCTGCATGTCGGCCACTTCTTCTTCAACGCGAGCAATAGCGGTAGGCCATACTTTCATCATCAGATCCATGGCGTTTTCTGGGTTCTTCGCCATACGATCTTCTAAACGCCACTGTGCGTAATTTTCGTAACCTAACAGCTCAACGCGCTCATCTCGAAGGGTTAGGATGCGCTTGATAATGTCATTGTTATCAAACTCGTCGGCATTGTCACCGCGGTTGTAGTAAGTACGCCATACTTTTTCGCGAAGCTCACGATTGGTTGAGTAGGTCAAGAACGGGTCCATAGACGAACGCGTATTGGTAATCGCATACTTACCTTCTTCGCCGCGAGACTCTGCTGCCGCTTTAGCTGCCTTTACAAACGAAGCGGGTAGGCCGTCAAGCTGGTCTTCAGTAATATAAGTCACATAGTTTTCTTCGTCGGCAAGAACGTTGTTTGAAAACTTAGTGTGAAGCGTAGCAAGTTCTTCGTTTATTTCTGCGTAGCGTTTCTTTGCTTCGCTATCAAGCGTTGCGCCATTTCGAGCAAAACTATTGTACGTCATCCACGTAATACGCTGTTCTTCTGGCGTAAGTGACTTCAGCTCATCAGACTCATATACCGCTTTTACTCTTTCAAAAAGTTTTTCATTTTGCGTGATTTGAGTGAAGAATGCCGACATTTTAGGCGACATTTCGGCCTGAATCTCGCGGAATTCAGGGCTAGATTTGTTAGAGCTCCAAATACCGTAGTAGGTAAACACGCGGCCAAGCTCAGCGCCTGCGCGCTCCATCTCTACAATAACGTTATCAAATGTCGGTGGCGCTTCGTTGTTCGCGATAGCTTCAATTTCTTTAAGATTCAACTCCATGGCTTTTTCTAGCGCAGGTTTCAAATCTTCTAAATTCATTTTATCGAAAGCTGGCACGCCGCCATACGGGCCTTTAAATTCTTGAAGCAGCACATTATCAAATTGTGCTTGCTGAGATGCCGTTGTAGTTTGTGCATCTGCGCTGGTGGTCTCAGGTGCTTTTTGTTCTGAACATGCACCCAGTGCAACCACAACCGCCATAGCGGTAAGTGATGATTTAAATTTACCCATGAGTTTTCCTGTCTGTTTTTATCTATACGTTTTTGACGCTTATCATCTTAAGATAATGTAAAAATAAGTTAAATGCTCTTTAACGTAATTCCTTGCAGTACAGCGGTTTAAAGAGAAATCGCGCTGATATGCAATTCATCGAAATTGGTCAAATTTTGATTGGCTTTATGCTGTATGGAATTTACACTGCGCGCGTTTTCAAATGCTGGCTTCAGCAACCCTTCAACCTTTTATATTTTAACGTGCTCACTATGTTCGAAATTCTACTTCACGCGTTTCCTGTCGCTTTTGCATTAGCCTCTTTTTGGTCGAATACTGAACGTAAATTATTGCTACTGAATTTAGGGCTATGTATTGCTATTGGCTCACTTTTGGTTTTCGAGCAAGCGTGGGGAGGAGCCGTTGTTATTACGGTGGCAGGGCTGAGTACCAGTTACCGTTTAATAAAACAAAAGCTACTGTCTCCTTTGGCAACCTACATCACATTAATTTCTATGATGGTTATTGTACTGACGGTGAATAACCTAACCGGTAAAAGATCGTTAGTTGAAGCTATGCCTGTGTTAACTTTTATGGCTTACCGATTTGGTGAGCTTCACTGTAAAGAAGCGGGTCTTCGTGTGTGTATGATTATTGGCTCCATCAACTTCACAGCGTACGGCATAATTACGCAAACATGGGGGCTAGCTATTACGGAGGCGCTATTTGCTGCATCAAACCTGTGGTATTACATGAAACTAAGACGTGCCATGCGTACTAGCCCTGTATGAAGCATAAAGTAGTTCATGTCAGACCGATAAATGCACAAACCTAATGACAAGAAAGTGGACGTTTTGAAGCCGTTGTTTGTATTGAAACCAAAGCCGCTTTGTGATTTATTGCGTCTTTAAAGGGAATCAAAATTTCACAGGGAAGGCGATGCAACGCAAACCCATCGACAAGGCACTACTTCTTGGTGTTCCCGCTTTTCTACTAGCTCTTTTTGTTTTAAATATCACTGCAGAAGGTGAAGTGAAACTAGGGGCGACCCTAGGCAGTGTAGGGCTATGTATTGGCTTTTTCTCTTATTTAAGAAGCAGGCGCTTCGGTAATAGATATCCCATTGAAAAATTGATAGAAAAAGATGGTGATTTTGTGGTGTTTCACTTTTTACATGGACTTGAACGCCACCCCCTCAGGGTTAACGCCAATACTATCTATGCGCTTAATTTCTCTCACCATTACCTTGGCGTTATCTTGGAAAGCGGCAACGGCAAAGGGTTTGACTTTCACTATCCTCATAAGGAAGCCGTAATAAAAGCGAGACTTCAAGAGGTGCTTGGCGATGATGGATTTAACAACGTTAAAAAGAATGTCTAAATAAAGCGAAAAAAGTGTAGAACGAAAACAGTGTAAGGAGAAGCCCGAAAGTAATGCTTACTAGCGGGCTTTTTTAATTTATCAGTGTGAAGACTTACGCAAACACCACGGTCTTGTTTCTGTGAATAATCACGCGGTCTTCTAAGTGGTAGCGCACGCCATGAGCTAGTGCCGTTACTTCACAATCTTTACCCTTACGCACCATATCAGCTGCACTGTCACTGTGACTAATACGCTTAACGCTTTGCTCAATAATAGGGCCTTCATCTAAGTCTTTAGTAACGTAGTGACAGGTTGCGCCAATTAACTTTACGCCGCGATCATAGGCTTGCTGGTATGGCTTAGCACCTGCAAAGCTCGGCAAGAAGCTGTGGTGAATATTAATGGCTTTACCTTGCAACTCTTGGCAAAGCGTATCAGGTAAAATCTGCATAAAGCGGGCAAGCACGGTCAAATCAATCTTGTATTCTTGAAGTAAGGTCGTGATTTGCGCAAATGCAGCTTCTTTGCCGAGCGCTTTAAAGTCTACCCAGTGAAAAGGCACCTTGTACCAGTCTGCAAATTGCTTCATTTGCGGGTGGTTACCAATAATTACGGGAATATCACAGTGTAGTTCGCCTGTATGCCAGCGGTGAAGCAGGTCAACTAAACAGTGAGACTCAAGGCTGGCTAAAAGAGCCACGCGTTGCTTTTTGTTTGAATCACTCAGTTTCCAATTCATTTGATATTCATTGGCAAGGGGAGTGAACTCTTCCACAAAGCTTTTATGGTCTAATTTTAGCGAGTCGGTACTAATTTCATGACGCATGAAAAAGCGACCTGTCTGTAAATCAGTGTGATGGTTCGCTTCGACAATGGTGGCATTGTGGTCTGCTAAAAATTGCGAAACGCTGGCAACCAAACCAATTTGGTCGGGGCAGTCTATAACTAATCTAAATGTTTGTTGCATGAAGGCAGAATGAATTAAAAAACAGGTCCTCTTTTTACCCGTGCCGCAGCGCGTTGTAAAGGTGATAGGCCTCTTTAACCCAGCTTAAATTGGCATAAGTCATAATTACTAACTGTGGTGCAGATGTTTTTGCTCATTCATCAGTTATCCCTCTGCGCAATTTCTCCCTAACAGACATGTTATGTTTTAAAGACCACGACTGGCGAATTGGATAAGTCACTCCCTGTGGCGTGGAGACTGATTCGAATAAGTGAAAGGCAGATACATGCATATCTACACTCGGGCTGTAAAGTGGCAGGGGCAACATTGACGTGGCTTTTCTAACGATTGTAACGTGAGGTTTGTATTCTTTTCCTTCTACCTCAATTGCTGCTTTTCGCGCCGCTTTACGAGATAGTTTAGCGAGTTCCATTAGTGCCTTGGGTTTATTGCTGGGAGCAGCAAATAAAATTTTAGGGCCATTCCATAACCCGGTAGTATCGAGCGTTAGAGAAAAAGGCTCACTCACGAGGTGGTCGAGTTCGTAAATAAGTGCTTCATGCTGTCGATGGCTTATTTCGCCTAGAAAGCTCAGGGTTATGTGAAAATTTGCTGCTGGCACTGCATAGGGCAGGGGAGAACCTTGATGAATTTGTTGATGCTTTGAAGATTTTCGGGATATCGGAGCGGCAGCTCCTGTCCATTGCCTTGGCATGACTTCAGGTAAGGCTTGCTGACGCCAGCTATCAAGGGCGAGCTTTTCTGAAGTGCTAAGATCTAATCCAATAAAACATCGCATAGCTTTACCCTCTAATATGCATTTTTACATCAGTTTCTCGTATAAAGCCGTTCTATAGCAATAGCCAATATGTTTTCACTAAACACATAAACAAAGCAAACATATTAGTAAGCATGTACTTATCATGTCTCAATGATGGAGTTCTGACACACATGATAGGGCTTATCGGGTACACTTACGGCATTAGCTTACAATATTTTTTTGCCCCTTATGTTACAGCCGTTTTCTCATTTACCCGCTTATGAACTTGCAACACCGCTACAAAATGCGATTGTTGATAATAATGTCATTATCGGAGCTCCACCTGGCGCAGGTAAGTCGACCGTGCTGCCCTTGTCGTTGCTGCATTCTTCCCTCGAAGGAAAAATATTGCTTATGCAGCCCCGCCGAGTTGTTGTAAGAAGCCTTGCCGATTATTTGGCCAGACAGCTTAAGGAACATGTGGGAGAAACGGTTGGTTATCGTATCAAAGGCGAGTCGAAAACATCGCCTTCAACAAAATTAGAGATTATCACTGAAGGGGTGCTGAGCAGAATGATTCAGCAAGACCCTGAGTTAAGCGGCGTAGCTGCAATTGTTTTTGATGAATTTCACGAACGCAGTATTCACAGTGACTTTGGTTTAGCGTTAGCTCTGGAGGTGCAGGCAGGGCTGCGCGACGACCTTCGGCTAATCATCATGTCGGCAACCTTAGAGGTAGAGCCACTTAACAAACTGCTGTCCGAATACAGTGCATTGCCCGTGGTAAATCTGAACACGCAAGGGCGTATGTTTCCTGTAGATATTCGCTATATGCAAGATGTCTCTGCTCACGAACTCGTTCCCAAAGTTGGCAATGTCATTAAGCAGGCTGTCGCTGAACACCAAGGTGATATTTTGGTGTTTCTGCCAGGAAGGGGGAGCATCAACGCCGTAGCGCGGGACATAAAACCTTTGGCTGAGAGTGCCGATATCGCTCTTCATATGCTTTACGGCGCGCTTAGCAAATCTGCGCAGCAAGAGGCTATCTCTAAAGACGCAACCGGTCGGCGTAAAATTATTTTATCTACCAATATTGCTGAGACGAGTTTGACAATTGAGGGCGTGACGGTCGTCATTGATAGCCTTTGGGAAAATAGTGCGCAATATCACCCATCAAGCGATATTACAGCGCTTACGCAGCAGCGTATTTCTCAGGCTTCTGCGGTGCAAAGGGCCGGGCGAGCAGGGCGCGTCGCGGCTGGAACTTGCTATCGCCTATGCAGTAAAAGCAGTTTTGAGCGTTTGGCAAAGCATAGTGCTGCTCAAATAGAAAAAGAAGATTTGAGCGGCTTCCTACTCGACACCTATGCGTGGGGAAGTACGCCCGATACGCTTGCATTATTAACGAGGCCTTCACCAGCGCAGCAGCGCACAGCCCATAGTAAACTTCGCCGCTTAAATGCAATTACAAGTAAAACCGATGGGGCAAAGGATAGTAAACCCGACGCCCATCGCGTGACCGAAAATATCAATATTACCGCCTATGGCCGTTCGCTTGCCAAATTGCCGTGTCAGCCTCACTTAGCACACCTTCTATTAACAGTGAAAAGCGGCTTTGATGCGTTTTCAGATGAAGAGAATAATGCATTAAAACAGGCTGCCATTTTTGTTGTTGCTTTGAGTGAAAGCAATATAGGTACAAGCGGTTCGACAAGTGTGATGGACACGTTACTTCATGCGAGTGGCAATACACGAAGCCAATTGCTACATCAGGCCTCTCGCTATTTGCGATATGTATACAATGAAGATACTGATACTCAAGTGCGCAATGCTGACGTCAACCTACTGGATGAGCACGCGCTAGGTTTATGTATTGCTATTGCGTTCCCGATGCAGGTGGGATATTTGCGAACGTCGTTGCCGCCGAATAACGGTAGCGCGAAAAAAGCCTCAGGTATCGGCAAGGCATCTACGGTGGGTAAGCGCGTGTCTGATTTGCTTGAATATAAACTGGCAAGTGGCAAAGGCGCAGAGCTTACGGCGTCAAACAGTGCTAATTTTGCTAGGGGAGAGGAGGGTGAAAGTACGCCATGGTTAGCAGTACTTGATGGGCAACTGATAAAAAGCACGGTAACGATTCGCCTAGCGCAGCCAGTACCAGAACACTGGTTGCGTGTAGCGTTTCCCAACGCGTTCAGTGAGAAGCGCAGTGTGACGCTCAATGGTGACACGGGCCAGATGGAAGCGCGGAGGATCACAGGCTTTTTTGCGATAACGTTAAGTAGCTTGCCTGTATCAGGGCAAGAAAAAGCACGAGATAGTGACTTTTGGGATGATGCCTTTACTGACGGGTGGTTTTCTTATCTTGAAACCTTGCCGCTTTCAGCGTGGCCTCTTTCACAGTCCGATTGGCAGTGGTGGCGAAGGGTGGAATTAGCCGCAACGCTCAATTTGCCTCAGGAAAAAGCGTTTAACGATCCAGAACCATGGCCATCTTCCCTCAGTGAGTTGGTGTATAAAGCGAGAGACAACTTAAAACCGTCATTGAAAAACTGTAAGAATATTAAGTCGCTGCAGCAGTTACCGTGGAAAACCGCGTTAAATAATGGCTTGTCGTGGCCTCAACAAGATGCGTTGGCAACACTTTTACCCACGCATTTAACCGTTCCGTCTGGAAAAAAGGTTGCTCTGGACTATCGCGACAACGGCGATGTGGTGTTGTCTGTTAGGCTACAGGAAATGTATTTGCAGCAAGCGCCAATCACACTTGCAGCGGGCAGCATAACCTTGGTGTGTGAATTACTGTCACCGGCAGGGAGACCTTTGCAAACCACAAGTGACTTAGGCATGTTTTGGCAAGGTAGCTTCAAAGAAATTCAAAAGGAAATGAAAGGCCGCTATCCCAAGCACAACTGGGAGTTACCGGATTAAAAACAAGGTTGAAGTCTGAGAATAGTGTCTATTAGTTGTAAAGGGAGCAGCCATTCCTGCATTCCCACGCTTCGCTAGGAAACTTGCCAGCGCATTCTGAGTGGGTAATTATCTATGCGGTTCGGTAAAATTACGTTAAGTTGGTAATTAAATTGTTAAAACTCTCTGAGGTAACGTGAAGCTATGAAATCAAACAGACTAGGCACTGCCGCTCTTTTTCTAATGACATCGCTTAGCGCTCAAGCGCATGATTTCTGGTTAGAGCCTACCCACTACCACACCAAAACACCCAGCTCAATTGCCCTGCAGTTTAAAGTAGGTCATAAGGAAGACACCTCTCATTGGAGTCTTGCTTGGAATAAAATAGTGGCACTACGAACTTACTCGTCAGACGGTGTTACAGATATGGGGGCAAGTGTAGTGCCTAGAACGGCACTACTACCTGGTATGGCAAAAACCACTGAGCTAGCTCCCGGCAGTCACGTTATTGGGTTTGAAAGTTATCATGCCACGAGCGTACTAGACGCGAAGAAGTTTAACCAGTACGCAAAAGACGAAGGTTTAGCGGAAATACTGGCCTATCGAGAGTCTAGAGGTCAAAACGATATTGCGGGAGAGGAACTCTACTCTAGAAAAGCGAAAACCATTGTTCAGGTGGGTGACACCTTTACGGATAATGTATTAAAGCCTATTGGTCATACGTTAGAAATAGTACCGCTGAATCACCCTTATAAGCTGGACGATAATACGCTGGTTGTTCAAGTATTATTTAAAGGGAAACCACTTAGCAACGCACTGATTGATGCATTATCGCTTGCAGATCACAACGCTCAGGCGCAAGCCTTAACTACTGATAAAGACGGCAAGGCGACGTTTAAACTCGATACCAAAGGGCCGATGATGCTAAATACCGTGTGGGGCGTACCGTTAAAAAATAGCTCAGCCGCAGACTTTGAAACGTATTTTTCAAGCCTCACGTTCGAGTATCTTCCTTAACCGACACGCTTATATGCAGCGTTTTTGTCAGTAAATGCCGCCAGTGTTATGCACTTCAATGGCGGCATGCTTCCATTAGGATTGCGATGTTGTGCCGTTTTCAATCGAGATATCTAACGCAGCCATCACTTCAAGCCCTGGAAACCCGTCAGCAATCATGTTGTTGCTAATTTGATAGTTGCGAATACCTTCACGTGTGGCTGGGCCTATAATGCCATCGGGTTTGCCCACATCAAAACCTAAGTCATTGAGCTTGCTTTGCAGGGCAATAATATCTTTGCGGTTATATGCCGGAAGGTCAGGCAATGTGGCTTTGATACCAGTAGCACCAGATATACGATCGGCAAGCACGCCAACAGCGATGGCATAAAACTCAGAATTGTTCCAGCGCATGATCACTCGAAAATTCTGATACGCAATAAATGCTGGACCATTATGGCCCGCGGGAACGATTACGTATGCTGTGGTATCGCCTTCACCAAGTTCGCTGCCATCAGCTTTTTTCACGCCTTGGGCGTTCCATTCACTAAGAGGCTTTCTATTTTTATAGCCCGATTCCTGATAATCAAAGTTTTCTGGCAATTGCACTTCGCGGCCCCAGCGAAAGCTTCTCTTCCAACCCAAGCTTGCTAAGAAATTAGCTGCCGACGACAGCGCATCTTCTTCGCTTGCCCACAGGTTTATCTGGCCGTCACCATCGCCATCAATGGCATAATGCGTATATGCAGAAGGCATAAATTGAGTGTGGCCCATGGCACCGGCCCAAGAGCCAATCATATCTTCTTTTTGTAGCTTCTCTCTTTCCATAAGTTTGACGGCAACGAGGAATTCTTGCGTAAAGTATTTGCTTCTGCGTTTGTCGCAAGCAAGTGTAGCCAGTGAATCAAGTACTGGCATCTTTCCTTTATAAGACCCAAAGTTGGTTTCTAGGCCCCAAAAGGCAAGAAGATAGTGGGGTGGAACACCGTATTTATCGCTTAGTTCATGAAGTAGTTTCTCATGTTTAGCGTACATCTCTTTGCCTTTTTCAGTGCGCCAGTCAGTCACTCGCTTACTGAAATACCCTGGAAAGGTTTGAACAAATTCGGGCTGGCTTCTGTCCAGCTCTATAACTCTGTCTTGATGAATAAGGCGGGGAAACACATCGTCAATAATCTGCTGACTGACCCCTTCTTGTTTAGCCTTGTCGGCAAGCGCAGCGGTACAACTAGCAAATTGTTCATTTGCAGAAGCATTACTTACTAAGGCGCCTGAGAAAAGAATTGCAAATGACGTACGCAACAAGCCACCTTTGAGTGAGAATGTTGATAAAAAAGAAGACTGAAATGAAGCTAAGCGCATAGTACGGTTCCTGTGTTACTTCCCTGCATGCTATCGCATTGTGACCGCGAAACGCGAGTAAAATTCATTCCAAGTAGACGGCTTTTATGATCAGCACGCTTTTTACAATGGAGTAAGGTTTACAGTGTGCCTAAATGGAAACAGTTGTTGAGAAGCGGCCTCAGTGGTAATGTTTATGATATCAAAAACGACGTTTTTAAAGGCGCGCGTTAATCAATATCGCAAAGAATGCGATGTCATTTCAATGATCTTCATGGCGTTTTCACGTGGCAAAAAGACAGACTAAAGACAATACATCTTCAAATAGCAAAGCATCGAAAACATCCGCAAAGGGTAAAAGCTCATCCAAACGTTCGTGGATGTTCACCCTGTTCTGGCGTGTTAGTCTTATTGGGCTCGTGGTGCTTGGCGCTTATGCTTTTTATCTCGACGCGCAAATTAAACATGCCTTTTCAGGAAATAAATGGGAAGTGCCGGCACAGATATTTGCTCGCCCTCTAGAAATAAGCAAAGGCGAAGAAATTACCCCGCAAGAAGTTATTGATGAATTAAATCTGCTTGGCTACCGAAAGGTGACTTTTGCCGATAGCAGTGGTGAATACAGTTATCAAAATAAGGTGCTCAATGTGCAGCGCCGTGGCTTTCAATTTCCTGAGGGCGCTGAGCCGTTACGCCATCTAGTCATCACATGGGAAGGCCCTCGTATTGGTGAAATATACGACAAGACTCAAGGTCGCCCTTATGGCGCGGTAAAGCTAGAGCCTTGGCTCGTTACGCGCATGACAAGCGGATCGCAAGAAGACCGTATGTTGGTCAAGTTAGATTCTATACCTGAAATGCTGCCCAAAGCCTTAACCTTGGTTGAAGACCGTAATTTCTACAACCATCACGGGGTTGCACCGCTTTCTATTTTGCGAGCTCTTATGGCGAATATTGCTGCAGGAAGAACGGTTCAAGGCGGCAGCACGCTCACGCAACAGCTGGTTAAAAATATGTTTTTAACCCGCGAACGTTCCATCGTTCGCAAAGCTAAAGAAGCCATTATGGCGGTTATTATTGACGCGCGTTACAGCAAGTCAGAAATTATTGAAGCGTATTTGAATGAAGTATTTTTGGGGCAAAACGGCGATATGGCAGTCCATGGCTTTGGGCTTGCCAGCTACTTTTACTTTGACCGGCCTGCAAATGAATTAAGTACGGTAGAAATTGCAACGCTGGTAGCTATTATTAAGGGGCCGTCTTACTACAATCCGCGTAAATATCCTGAGCGTACCAAAGAACGTCGTGATCTCGTATTGCGCATGTTGTTTGACGAAAACGAAATTAATCGAGATGAGTACGAGCGCTACGTCAATATGCCGTTAGGATTAGCCAGTGGCGCAAGCTTAGCAAGCGGTAAACACCCAGCATTTATGGAGCAGGTTCGCCGCGAGTTAAACGAAATCTTGGCAGAGCCAAGCTTAAGAGATTCTGGCGTTAAAGTGTTTACAACACTTGATATTGTAGCGCAACGACGAGCTGAAAAAGCACTGTCGACCACCTTAGACGGTTTACAAAAAGACAGAAAAGTACCGTTGCAAGGTGCCATGGTAGTAACAAACAGTGCAAGTGGTGAAGTACGCGCCATTGTCGGTGGAAAAGACTTTGAGTTTAAAGGTTTTAACCGAGCGCTTGATGCAAAACGTCCTATCGGCTCGTTGATAAAACCAGCGGTGTATTTGACTGCACTAGAAGATCCAACGCAGTTCAATCTGGCAACGCCACTTAAAGATGAACCTATTACCCTTGAGAGTAAAAATGGGACAACGTGGTCGCCTCAAAACTACGACAAGGAGTTCAGAGGGCAAGTACCTTTGCTTCAAGGGCTGGTTGAGTCTCTCAATGTTCCCACGGTCAACCTGGGTATGCAGATAGGGCTTGATGCTTTGGCTGATACGATTGCGCGCTTAGGTGTAACCACGCCAGTTGATAAAGTGCCATCGCTTACTCTTGGCGCGTTTGAGCTAACACCGTTTAACACCAATCAAATGTACCAAACCCTGTCAAACGACGGTCGCTATATTCCTCTTCATACTGTGACTTCAGTGGTAACAAATGATAACGCATTGCTTTGGAAGAAAGCCGAGTTTTATGCGCAGCGTGCAGATGAGGCGGCAACTTATTTGCTCAACTATGCGCTTTATAAAGTGACTACGGAAGGAACGGCAAAACGCATAGGCTGGAACTTTGGAAACGTGAATATGGCGGGTAAAACCGGCACTACTGACGACTATCGAGATAGCTGGTTCAGCGGTTTTGATAGAAATAACGTGGTCACAGTTTGGGTCGGCAATGATGATAATAAACCAGTAAACTTAACGGGTGCAGGAGGCGCACTACCTGTCTTTGTAAACTACATGAAATCTCAATCACCCAAGTCACTATCTAGACGTTTTCCTAAAGGGTTAGGCATAGCGCATTTTGATGCTAAAACCGGTGCAGTTGTTGTTGCTGGGTGTGCAGGAAGTTTGAGTGTGCCTGCTATTCTAGATGTGCTCCCTCCGCCTCAACAAGATTGCTCAGGCCGGCCGGTCGATAAAGATGGCAACACGAAAGAAAAAAGCTGGTGGGGAAAAATATTTGGATAAAAAAACTCCAGTAAGAAGATAGAAAACACAATTACATTAAACATAAACTCTGTGCTTTCTATCTCCCTCTGGAGCAAAGGCCCAGGGAAGGCAAATCAGATAAATGAGTTAACAAGGCACCTATTTATTTTTATCGCGATTTCAGTGGCTTTTTTGAAGAAAGGTGCGCGCAGTTGAAAAGACTAGCGCACTCACTAAAAACGCGATAACAGGGCCGAGTACTACCATAAACAGTGTAGCGGCAGTTAACATGTGCAATCTCCTTATGCGTCGTTATCGTCTGAGTTCACCGGCTCTATCGGCGTTATCGTAATCTCCGCTACCAAGGTTTCGGCTTCCTCTACCTCTGGCTCGAATGTATGGCTAGCGGTAAGCACGTCGTACGTTACGCTAAGCGCTAATTCCTGCTTTACCTCTGTCATGGCGTTTTGAACCATAAAGTCAGTATGCAAAGCAATGTTGTTTTGAGAGTCATCAGCAAATGCTTGTGTACTTAGCACGCCAGCAACGAAAGAAAGTGCAGTGAAAGTTTTGCGACCGATAAACATAGTAATCTCCTAAAAAGTTATGTTAGACACTGCACTGGGACATACTGCGTGGCAGCTATCATATTGCTAAAGGTTTCGATAATAAGTCGTTATCAATTAACAATTAGTTTATAGCGAGGGATGTGCCAGTTTTGTAAAATGGTTTAAGCTTATGAAAAGTAAGAATTTTTATTTAAGCTGAAAGAGTGTAACTAAACTTACGAACTGACGAAATACTAAAAAGTGGTGAAATTTAAATTTAAGTGGTCAAAATGACTAATGGGGATGGGTGAAACGTCGCGTAGTCGAACGTTCAACTACGCGAGTGGTCTAAAAAACATGTTTATGCGCTCAATGCGAGCAACAGTATGCGAAGAGTACAGTACCTAGCGCTTCTTGTTTTTCAGTTGAGAGGCTAATGTAACAGTAATAGCGACAATTACGCCGGCAGCAATACCTACCGCGCCATCCGCCAGTATAGACATAACTAACGATGCATCGGGAATGAGGCCGGTAAACCAGTCGGTGATAACGTGCAAGAAACCTATGCTATGGGTCAGTATGCCACCACCCACTAAAAACATAGCCACAGTACCTACTACCGCCAGTGTTTTCATCAAAGCGGGTGCGGCTACTAACAATGCCCTTCCAATAAAACGCTGCAGAGTATTCATAGACCCTGTTAACGATTTTCGTAGCATATAAAGCCCTACATCATCCATTTTTACAAGTGCGGCTACAAGGCCATATACGCCTAGCGTTATTGCCAGACTCAACGCCACTAATACACCTATTTGGGTGGTAAGGCTTGCATCTGTAACTGTGCCCAATGCAATCACAATGATTTCAGCAGACAGAATAAAGTCAGTACGAATTGCACCTTTAATTTTATCTTTCTCAAAAGCCACCATATCCACATCTTCGTGGGAAAGTGCCTCTATTCTTGCTTCCCGAGTTTTTTCATCATCTTCGTGAGGAAGGTACTTGTGCAATAATTTTTCTGCACCTTCAAAACAAAGGTAAAGCCCGCCTAATACGAGTAGCACTGTAATAAGTGAAGGAACAAATGCACTTATGGCCAATGCCGCAGGAACCAATATGGCCTTATTTAAAAGTGAGCCTTTTGCAACGGCCCATACCACAGGCAGCTCGCGGTCTGCTTTAACGCCTTGAACCTGGTCTGCATTTACAGCGAGATCGTCGCCTAGTACGCCGGCGGTTTTTTGTGCAGCGACTTTTGACATGGTTGCGATGTCATCCATTAACGTTGCAATGTCGTCTAATAGAGCAAGTAAGTTGGCAGCGGCCACAGTAATATTCCTTTTAATTTGTATATGGTTACAGCGTCTGCGCTGTCTTCATTCATAACGTTATGAAAAAGCAAACGCGATGTGCAAAGAATACGTGCAGCATCTGACTTTTGGCAACCCATCAATTCACGATATGTAAAAATAAGATGGCTTCCTGTACGGGATGCAATAAAACACTATAAAAGTACGATGACAGTTAAGGAAGTTCCTACACTCTTTATTCATTTTTATGCAAGCACGACAAAGTGCAACGCTCTTGCTAATTGTAAGTTGATGCTACGTATTTGTGGGGCATAGTGATTTATCACAAGATTGGCGTAGCGAGTAACACGACTTAATCGAATTTGCCTCAATGCGTGATAATTAACGCCTAATTGTTCGTCTCTTCTACAGGGCGTTTATTAACCCTAGCGTCAATAAAACGATCGTGGTCGCCCATTTTGGTGCATTCTAAGGTACCACCTGTGAAGCCGCTTAATAATGCCAGCGTTTTGTTTGCAGTGCTGCTGCAGTTAACGCGTTTGGACGGGCGTTTATTTTCAATCGCTTCCCGTTGTAGCGTGCTCGGGCCCTTCAATTCAGGGCTATTTTTACTTCGTTGAAAGGCAGCAGCGGCACGCTCGGCATCTTCTGAAATTTGGTTGTTGTGATAGTCGTGAAAATATTGCGCAGCGCCGTCTTTAACTGACAAGTTGAGCGAGCCTGCTCGTCTATTTGCATCTATTGAAAGTGAAGGGGACGTTAAGACGTTAGGTGGTTCAGTTACGTCCGTCTTCGGCTCAACATCAGCGTTCTTTTTTTCCTGCGATTGCTTTTCAGGTTGTGTGTCTATTGTCATCTCAGATGCTTTATTAGTTACTGAAGTATCGGGCTCATACTGTAATTCAGATGTTGTCTTCTGCTTTTCTGCGTTATCTGAATCAGCTAGGTCGCTGGTCGCTTCTGCTGCTTCAGGGGGCACAACATCTTTTACTTTTTGAGATTGTGATATCGGTGGGAAGTATAGCCTCGCGCTAATTTCAGGCATTGGCACAGTGGCTTTATGTCGCGCGTTTTGACTATCAATATTTAGCTGAGAAAGAACAACAACTAGCACTACCCCGAGCACGTGAATCAAGGCTGAAATTAATAGAGGACGCCACGCAGTTTTCTTAGCAGCATGGTGCTCATTTAGCCTGTCGGGCGCAAAAAAAGCTGGGGTGAGAGTCGTCATAGTAAACAACAGACCATGCACTCAAACGAATAGTTCCCTCCTAATTTCATCGTACTTATTAGTCGCCTCAACTCAACGTTAACCATCTTCGCTTCATTCGAGGGCATTTCTTTAGCTATGCACCAAAATTGTGCGTTAATTTTGTTCTAACATGATGCTTTTTATCATATGTCCATGAAATATATATAAAAACATTTGTGGCATGGCTCTTGGTATGTCTTTTTACAGTTGGAAACACGACCATAAATCACAGATTAATAAAAACGAACTGGGAGCAACACATGAAACTAGTCACAGCGATCATCAAGCCGTTTAAGCTAGATGATGTTCGTGAAGCCATTTCAGAAATCGGTATCGACGGCTTGACCGTGACCGAGGTGAAAGGCTTTGGACGTCAAAAAGGACACACTGAACTATACCGCGGAGCGGAGTATCAGGTGGATTTTCTACCTAAAGTCAAACTGGAAATTGCTGTTCAGGATGATCAAGTAGAACGCCTGGTTGAAGCCATCGTTGGCGCTGCCAAGACAGGCAAAATTGGAGACGGCAAGGTGTTTGTTTACGACCTTGAACATGCCGTTCGTATTCGAACTGGTGAGTTGGATAGCGACGCGCTGTAAGCCACAACGATATATTTGCGGAGAAAACAATAATGGAAATCACTTTTGAACTTGGGTATGCGCTAGATACCTTTTATTTTCTAATTTGCGGTGCATTAGTTATGTGGATGGCTGCAGGTTTTGCAATGCTTGAAGCAGGTCTTGTTCGAGCGAAAAATACCACAGAAATCTTAACTAAAAACGTCGCGCTGTTCGCTATCGCTTGCACCATGTACATGATTTGCGGTTACGGCATTATGTACGGTGGTGGCGATTGGGGTCCTTTCCTAAGCGGTATCATGGCTGACGGCGCAACCGGTGTTGCTGAAGAGCCTGCTACTTACGCACCTTCTGCAGATTTCTTCTTCCAAGTAGTATTTGTTGCTACTGCGATGTCTATCGTATCTGGTGCGGTTGCTGAGCGTATGAAGCTTTGGGCGTTTCTTGCTTTTTCTGTCGTAATGACAGGCTTCATCTATCCGATGGAAGGCGCTTGGACATGGGGTGGTGAAGCTGTATTTGGCATGTATACCCTAGGCGACCTTGGTTTCTCTGACTTTGCTGGTTCTGGTATTGTTCACATGGCCGGTGCAGCAGCTGCCCTTTCTGGTGTACTTGTGCTAGGTGCTCGTAAAGGCAAATACACAGCAGACGGTAAAGTAAATGCTATCCCTGGTGCAAATCTACCGCTTGCTACTTTGGGCACATTCATTCTTTGGATGGGTTGGTTTGGCTTCAACGGTGGTTCTGTTCTAGCAACCGCTACGGTTGAAAGTGCAAACTCAGTGGCTATCGTATTTATGAACACTAATGCTGCCGCTGCTGGTGGTGCTATTGCTGCGCTTATCGTTGCACGTATTTTGTTTGGTAAAGCAGACCTTACAATGGTGCTTAACGGTGCGTTAGCTGGTCTTGTTGCAATCACTGCAGAGCCTTCAACACCAACGCCACTACAAGCTACGCTATTCGGCGGCCTAGGTGGTATCTTAGTAGTGCTTAGTATTGTTGCACTAGATAAAGTAAAAATTGACGACCCAGTGGGCGCTATCTCGGTTCACGGTGTTGTTGGTCTTCTAGGTCTAATCCTTGTTCCTTTCACAAACGATGGTTCAAGTATTTCTGGTCAGCTAATTGGCGCCGCGACTATCTTTGTATGGGTATTCGTAGTGAGCCTAGTGGTATGGCTAGTGATTAAAGCGGTAATGGGTGTACGTGTAAGCGAAGAAGAAGAATTCGACGGCGTAGACATGAGCGAGTGTGGTTTGGAAGCATACCCAGATTTCACAAGCAGCCGTTCGTAATAAAGTCCCGATTAGGCAGAATAAAGCAATAATAATGCCTTGTTACCATGTTTAAGCCCCGCCTAGCGGGGCTTTTTTCGTTATCTTTATCAGTGTTTACAAACAAGAGCGTTAAGGAAAGAAGCCTAGGCGTAATGTGACAATGAAGCTACACTAGAGAGTATTGTAGCTCTGTACATTAACGCCATATAACGTTTTAGATAAAAGGAACACTATGATTGCAAATGCGCGACTTCTCCCCTTGATACTTATTTTATTTAGTGTCAATTGTTTCAGTTATGACAGAATTACAGGGCATACATTTGCAAGTCGCTCAGAAGTGATTGCTAAAAATGGCATGGTAGCCACGAGTCAGCCATTAGCCACACAAGCCGCGTTAGATATCTTAAAGCAGGGAGGCAGTGCGGTCGATGCCGCCATTGCAGCCAATGCCATGTTAGGTTTAGTCGAGCCTACGGGTAGCGGTATAGGCGGTGACCTATTTGCCATAGTGTGGGATGCAAAAGAAGAAAAGCTAGTGGGCTTAAACGCCTCGGGTCGCTCGCCTAGACAATTAACGAAAGCGGTGTTTGCCGAGCGTGGCTTGCATCAAATTCCTAAATTTGGTCCGCTTCCCGTTTCAGTTCCTGGCGCTGTCGATGGCTGGTTTGCGCTACACGAAAAATTTGGCAAGCTGCCCATGTCAGCGTTGCTTACGCCGTCTATCAAATATGCCCGCGAAGGGTTCCCTGTTTCAGAAGTTATCGCCTATTACTGGCAAATGAATTACGAGCGAATTGGTCATTACGATGGCTTCGCCGAGACCTTCCTTATCGATGGTAAAGTACCGCAAAAAGGCGATATTTTTAAAAATCCCGGATTAGCGGTGACGTATGAAAAAATCGCAACCGGAGGGCGAGATGCTTTTTACAAAGGCGATATTGCGCGCACTATCGATGCCTACATGAAGTCTCAACGCGGCTTTTTGTCATATCAGGATTTATCGTCACATACCTCTGAGTGGGTCGAACCGGTTGCAGCTAATTATCGCGGGTTCGATGTGTGGGAACTTCCGCCGAACGGCCAAGGTATAGCAGCACTGCAAATCCTTAATGTTCTAGAGCGCTATGATATCGAAGGAATGGGTTTTAATTCGGCTGACTATATTCACACTTTTGTTGAAGCGAAAAAGCTTGCCTTTGAAGATCGCGCCAAGTTTTATGCTGACCCAGACTTCAACGACATTCCTGTCGATTGGTTAATATCAAAAGAATACGCAGCCAAACGCCAAAAGCTTATTGATAACGAACGCGCGGCGAACCGGGTAGACGCTGGTATTTATGAGGGGGATACCATCTATCTGACCGTTGCTGATAAAGATGGCAACATGGTGTCGTTAATTCAGAGTAACTATCGCGGAATGGGGTCAGGTATGACGCCGCCGGGGTTGGGGTTTATTCTGCAAAACCGAGGCGAGATGTTCACCCTTGAAGAAGGGCATTTCAATGAGTATCGCCCTGGCAAGCGACCTTTTCACACTATCATTCCTGCCTTTGTTACCAGAAATGGTAAACCAGTGATGAGCTTTGGTGTAATGGGCGGCGGCACGCAGCCTCAGATGCATGCGCAAATCATTGTAAATATTTTAGATTTTGGAATGAATCTGCAAGAGGCAGGTGACGCCCCAAGAATACTTCACAGCGGCTCAAGCAGTCCAACAGGAGCATTGATGACAGATGGCGGCTATGTAAGCTTAGAGTCGGGCTTTAGCGAGACCGTCCAGCGCGAACTAATGGAGCGGGGTCACAAGCTTCAGCGGGTTGTTGGCGCATTCGGCGGATATCAAGCTATCGCATGGGATGAGCAAAAAGGCGTATATTTTGGTGCCTCTGAAAGTCGAAAAGATGGACAAGCAGCAGGCTATTAAGCACACTAGAGCAAATAATGAACGGTGTAATTAACCAGAGTTATTAAAAGCAGCTTCGCTTGAAAAGGTTTTTAAGCTTGAAGTAGTTGCTACAATTTGTAGAAAGATTCGCAACGCAAATCGCGGCGTATAAACGCCCTTAGCGAAACGTCATAACAAGGCGTTAATAACAACAAGAGCGGCAATGACACAACCACAAAAAGGCCTCTGCGCTGAGCCAAACTTACATGCACAGTATTTATTACTGAATGTGATTGACGACGATAGTGAAGCGGTACGCGCTAAACTATCGCGAGTACTGGATATTTTTGAGCATTTCGAAAACGAACATTACGAAGCGATGGTGACCGGTGTTATTGCAATCGGCACGAGCTATTGGCCTGAGGTATACCCAGGCTTAATACCCGTAGAGCTCGCCCCTTTTCCAGACATGCAGTGTGAAGATAGAAGTGCGCCTACTATGCCATGCGATCTCTTCATTCAAATTCGCGCCGACCGTCTTGATATTTGTCATGCCGTGGGAATTGAAGTTATGGACCTTCTGCGCATCCACGTAGAGCTTGTTGAGCAGATTAGAGGGTTTAGATATTTAGATGGTCGTGATCTTAATGGCTTTCTCTACGGTGCCGATAACCCTCGCGGCATGAAACGCCGTCAAGTGGGCATAGTAGGAGAGGATGACCCTGATTTTAGCGGCGGTAGTTATGTTCATATTCAACGTTACCGGCATGACCTGCGACGCTGGAATAGCCTGTCTAACCGACAGCAAGAGCAGGTGATGGGTACGACCCAAGAACATAACTTAATTAGCAGTGAACAATCCCCTTCGTCTCATAACGTTCGAGCAAGCAGTGTCGCGCCAGATGGAGACGAACCAAGGTTGATTAAGCAGGGAATGCCCTATGGTGACATGGTCTGTCAGGGATTGTTTTTTGTAAGCTGTAGTGCAAGCTCGCGCCCTTTTAAGCAAATGCTTCATAGCCAAATTTATGGCAATGGTGAAGGTGACTATGATCGCTGGTTAGATTTCACCAGTGCTGAAACTGGCGCCGCGTTTTTCGCACCTTCCATCAATTTTATTCGTCAGCAAGCTAAGCTATCAGAAAGCTGACTTCGTAAGTTAGGTACAATAAATCAGCGACTTACTAATAAATTAATGCGCCGTCCCAATCGTCTTCGAGGTCCCGATTCTGATAGATCCTACATACATCTAAATGATGGTGGGCAAGGGGGTCATCTGGACTTATCGCAATAGCCGCTTCAAAGAAAGAAATGGCATCGTCCCACTGCTGATTGATGCGGCAGGCTACACCTGCTGCAATTTTAGCTTGTGACGCAAGTCTGCGCTCTTGCTCTTCCTGCGAAAGATGGCTAAGCACTTCATAAATCTCAATGGGTGTCTTTCGTCCTTTTACTCTTACCCAGTCAAGTAAGCGCGTTTTGATAGGGTATCCTGAGCCGATGGTTTTAAGTACTTGGGCGCTAACAATAATGTCTGCTTTATACTTAGGGCACAATGCCTCAAGTCTTGATGCGATGTTTACACTATCGCCGATAACGGTAGTATCCATCCGGTCTTCCGAACCTACTGTCCCCATAATCACTGGTCCAAAATGGATACCGATGCCCATATTGATTGCTTCGTAATTACTGTTTTTTCTGTGGCCGTTGTATATAACGAGGGCTTTGCGTAAATCCAGGGCTGCATTTACTGCATCCATCGCTTTCTGCTGAGGCGTACCGCCGGGATGATCAAAAAGCGACATAATAGCGTCACCCATGAACTTATCGATAAAACCATTGTTTTGATGAATAGGGTCATTCATCCTGGTGAAATAAGAGTTAAGAAAGTTCATTAACTCCTGTGGCGTTATACGCTCAGAAAAGCCTGCGAAGCCGCGTATATCGCAAAACATAATAGCCACATTGTTTTCAGCAGCATAGCCAAGACCCAGGGAATCCACATCCGAGTTTGCCATGTGTTCAACGAATTGTCGGGGTACGAACTTTTGAAAGGTTTGAGTTAACCGGAGAGCTTCGTCAGCGGCAGCTTGAAAGCGCGCATCGTCCTCTGTTTTCAATGCAGAGCGGTGAACGTCCACACGACGTGAGAGAGCCTTTCTAAATCGGTACTTTAGACGTCGACTACGCCTAACGTAAAGAATCGTAATGACAGCGCTATAAATGAAGAGCGCGCCCAATGCGCCTGTTTGCCAATCCATTGTGAATCACACCTTTCAACGTCTTTGTTTTTAAGGCTATTTATCTAGCCAAAGAGAATTTCCAGATACGTGTGAGAAAAGTATAAAGGAGATGGCGGCACTAACACATTACTTTTAATTACATTTACAAATATGTGAGTGCCGAACGTTAATTAGCAATTAATGGACATCAGCCTATAAAGTTGAGAACACTTTATCGGCCGCTGCAAGTGTCTTTTCAATGACGTCAGCATTATGCGCTTTTGAAACAAAGCCAGCTTCATAAGAAGCGGGGGCTAAATAAACACCTTGCTCTAACATACCGTGATAAAACTTATTGAACTGCTCGGTATTACAATTAATCGCTTGCTTGTAATTGGTAACTTTCTCAACCTCAGTAAAGAATATCCCAAACATGCTGCCCGCAATATTAGTAGTTAGGCTAATATTGTGTTTGTTGGCAAGAGATTGAAATCCGTCGACCAACGCTTGAGTATTTTCAAAAATTGAATCGTAGAGGCCGGGCTCTTTAATTTGCGTTAATGCAGCAAGGCCTGCAGCCATGGCTACAGGATTACCCGATAAGGTGCCCGCTTGGTATATTGGGCCAGTTGGCGCGATATGCGTAATAATATCTCGTCTGCCACCAAAGCAACCCACAGGCATACCGCCACCAATCACTTTTCCAAGACACGTTAAATCTGGTTTTACATTATAACGCTCTTGTGCACCACCGCGAGATACGCGAAAGCCCGTCATTACTTCATCGAAAATCAATACACTGCCGTACTGGTCACAGACGGCACGAAGCCCTTCTAAGAAGCCTTCTACAGGAGGTATGCAGTTCATATTACCTGCAACCGGCTCTACGATAATACATGCAATATCATCACCGTGAGCTTCGAAAACCTCTTTTACACTCTCGATATTATTGTATTCGACAGTAAGCGTGTGTTCTGCCACATTAGCCGGTACACCAGGCGAACTAGGTACGCCAAGTGTTAGTGCACCAGACCCTGCCTTTACAAGTAATGAGTCTGCATGGCCATGGTAGCAACCCTCGAATTTAACGATTTTATCTCTACCGGTGTAGCCACGGGCAAGACGTATTGCCGACATGGTGGCTTCGGTTCCAGAGTTCACCATACGTACCATTTCCATTGACGGTACGATTTCGCTTACCAACTCAGCCATAATAACTTCAGCTTCTGTTGGTGCGCCGAAAGAAAGGCCGTTGTACGAGGCCTCAATAACCGCTTCGCGGATCTTCGCGTTATTGTGACCGAGAACCATCGGCCCCCAAGACTGAATATAGTCGATGTATTGCTTTCCATCCGCATCCCACATATAAGCGCCGTCCGCTTTAGTAATAAAGCGTGGCGTTCCGCCAACCGCTTTAAAAGCGCGAACTGGTGAATTTACGCCACCTGGAATGGTTTTTTGGGCGCGGGTAAAAAGGGCTTCAGATTTTTGCATGTAATTACTTACTCTTATTGCTGAACCAAACCACATCACGCTCATACTTGGTTAATAGATTTTCTACCCCAAGGGTTAGCGCGAATAAAGCCATTCTTACCAACACACCGTTATCGGTTTGTCTGAAAATAGCGAGGTTCGGGTTAAGGTTTAGATCGTTATCCAATTCGTTGGCTTCCATACGTGAATCTCTTGGAAGTGGATGCATGATAACGGTCTTCGACTGAAAGTGTTTTGTGTAAATCGACTGATTGAGTCTGAATTTACCACGATACTTATTGGCTTCTTCTTGTGATGGGAAGCGTTCTTCTTGAATGCGAGTTTGATAGCAGATATCCGCATCCATATTGCCTTCGAGGGTTTCAGTAATAGTAAGCTGATGGCCCGCGTTTTCTATCGCATCAATAATGGGCTGTGGCATGGCTAATTCTTTGGGCGAGATCAGCGTAAATCGAATGTTTTTAAACAAACAAAGAAGGCGTGACAG
The DNA here is from genome assembly GCF_002993325.1 of Alteromonas gracilis. Classification (GTDB taxonomy): domain Bacteria; phylum Pseudomonadota; class Gammaproteobacteria; order Enterobacterales; family Alteromonadaceae; genus Alteromonas; species Alteromonas gracilis. The sequence goes on along the minus strand of NZ_PVNO01000023.1, from coordinate 138,417 downwards.
GGAATGCACGGTTCGTCCGTAGCGTAAATCACCAATCATCGCGATGTGAAGCCCATCAATACCTTGGCCATTGTATTCAAGTTCGCTTTTGATAGTGAACAGGTCGAGCAATGCTTGCGTTGGGTGCTCGTTTGCACCGTCGCCACCGTTTATTACCGGAACTCGGCTTCCCTCTGCAAACTCGGCAACAGATCCCGCCGCGGGGTGACGCATCGCAATTATGTCTGAATACCCACTTAACACACGTGCTGTGTCGTATAAGGACTCACCTTTGGCAAGTGCTGAGCTAGACATTCCCGTGGTTTCTCTTACTTCGCCACCGAGAAGGTTAAAGGCAGTGCCAAAGCTGACTCGTGTACGGGTACTTGGCTCAAAAAACAAATTACCGAGAATAGCACCATCAAGCACCGTGGTTCGCTTCTGGCGCCTAGCATAGGGCTTCATGGAGTTGGCGACGGAGAATACTTTCTCGATAGCCTCGCGCTCGAATTGATTAACCGAAAGAATGTGGTTACCGGTAAAGTCAGACATACGCTTCTCAATCATCAACGAAAACGGCGCTAGTGTATAATACCGCTTCATTTAAGTCATTAGAACAAGACGAACTTTGCACTACGTTTTTGTAAGGTTACCGGATGGTAGCGACGCTTTTTCTGGTAAGCGCGCTTGCGGCAATTCTTCTAAACCGCAAAGCAATCTATGTAGTGATATTTTGCAGCGGTAACCACCTTAGCGTTCGGGCTTGTGTCGGCTGAATATGTGGGTTTATTAAAGGCTGGGTTTACCTTCGTGAGTAATGGGTAAAGAGTAACAGTATCTTTTCGGCAGCGCGCCTCACATGTGCATCAATTTCTATATCTGAAAGTGGTGACTGTATGCCACAAAGCATCATAGTATGAAACTCACCTTTCAGCAGTGCACAGTAATCTACCGCGAGTTGCTGCGCTATGTGTCGGTCTAAGTTGCCTTCGCCAAATTTTTCAATGACATTGCTTAAGGTTTCGAGTGACGCTTCGGGACCAGCTTGGTAAAACAGTGTTGCCACATGAGGGCTATGCACAGCCTCTGCAATAATAACCCGAAAAATGGCGATGGCTTCAGGGTCTTGTAACAAGCGCATAAACTGGCTACCAACTTTGATTAAACAATCAGTGAGTGAAAGCGCGTGCGCCGTTGAGCTAACAAGTTGCTGAGTATCAAGTTGATATGAACGACATTTTGACGTGATTGCTGCCTTGAACAGTGCATCTTTACTATCAAAGTGTGAATAGACGGTTTGTTTAGACACACCTGATGCTTTTGCCACAGTGTCCATTGACGTATTAGCAAACCCTTCTTTTAGAAAGAGACAAGACGCCGCGTGCAAAATCAAGTGATATTTCTCTTCGCTTTTTGGACGGCCTTGTTTTTTTGTAGTAGCCAAATGAACACTCGCTTAAAAATAGATATATCAAACTGGACGGTCTAGTATTTATATACTAGCATAGCACAATAAGTATGCAAATATAGCCTAGGGTGCGCTCTAGAACGGTAAAGGGACTCGTTATGACAGCTTCAGCGTCGGCCTCAACAAAAAGTGGCAAACTCACGCTTATTATTTCCATCGTTGGTTTTACCGCGGCTTTAATCATTCTGTTAACAACAGCAGGCCTCGGCAATGCGACGCAAAGCCCAGAGGCAAGACTCCCCGTTGCAGTGTCTACAGGAACTATTAGCATACAGTCGGGCTTCGAAACGCCAGTCAATGTTTTTGGTCTCATTGAATCGCCAAAGGCCACCACACTTTCTTTTGATGTGGCAGGACAGGTCACAACCCTTCTTGTTGAGGAAGGGGACGTGGTTCGCCAAGGCGATAAACTTGCCTATCAAGACGTTAAAAGACTGAGCGCAAGACAGCGAGAGCTTCAGGCTTCACTTGAACGAGCTAATGCTGATCTGGCACTTGCTAAAGTGAATAACGAACGCACTATTTCCTTAGTTGAGAAAAAACTTGAGTCTGCACAACGTCTTGATGAAGCAAAAGCAAGCTTGAATGTGGCAAAAGCGCAGGTGAGCGAAATTAAGGCTGCACTTAATTCCCTAGATGTGGAAATAGAAAAAGCTACGCTAATTGCTCCGTTTGAAGGCGTTGTAAATCGTCGCTTTTTCGATGAAGGGAGTGTAGTGAGTGCAGGCAGCCCAGTTTTTGGCATTACAAGTATAGACAACTACCAAGCTCGTTTTGCTGTACCCGCTGACGTGGTCGAGCAGTTCGATATAAACGAACCTGTTCTTGTAAAAGTCGGCGACATAAACGTAGCAGGCACCGTCACTCAGCGCCTTCCTGTTCGTAATGTTCAAACCCGTACCATTGATATTCTTGTTACATTGAACAGTAATGAACGTGTCCGACCGGGCGATATGGCTATTTTATCTGGCTTTCGTTCTCATACTGAGACCGGAGCTTGGCTCCCTGTTAATGCGTTAAGTAACGGTTTACGTGGGTTGTGGCGCGTATTTGTGCTAACCAATCAGCAGAACGCCCAGCTTGAGGCTCGAGTTGTTGAGGTGGTATATACCGACGGAAACAAAGCATTTGTTCGTGGTGCACTTAAAGACGGTGAAATGTATGTGAGTGAAGGCACCCATAAATTGGCCCCTGGGCAAATGGTATCAGTGCCCAGTCAACATCAAGCCGGAGCGCGCTAGTGAAGACGTTCAATTTTGATAACGATAAGCCGTACCCTTGGTATACACTCTTTTATCGAAGAGGGCACCTGCTTGTATTAAGTCTGCTTATTCTGATCACCGCTGGCCTTTCCGCTTTAGGTTCACTGCCTCGAATAGAAGACCCCCGAATAGATACGCGCAACGCCTTAATTATTACGCAGTACCCAGGCGCATCTGCTGAACGGGTTGAAGCGTTAGTAAGCGATGTACTCGAAGACAGGCTAAGAGAAATTTTTGAGATCAAAGAAGTTAAGTCTACATCGCGTGCCGGAATCTCTATTATTCTAATTGAGACACAAGATTGGATTGATAACACCAGTAACGAGCAGCTGTTCAGCGAAATACGCGATGCTATTGGCGCGGCAGCAGAGCTGTTTCCTGAAGGTGCAATGGCGCCAATTTTCGACGAAAAACGGGGCGCTACTGCGTTTACTTTGTTGCTCTCTGTTCGTGCCGACCATTTCGAAAACACCCCTATGACCCTTACCGCGCGCTTGGCCCAGGAATTAACCGACAGATTGCGAAACGTAAATGGTACTGAATTAGTGCGGGTTTACGGTGCACCGCAGGAAGAGATAAGCGTTAATATTGACCCCGTTAAACTGGCGGCAACGGGCCTTAATCTGCAGCAAGTGAGTCATCTGATTAGTCGGGCGGATCCCAAACTACCTGCAGGTATGCTGAATTCAAAACAAAGCAACCTGCGTTTTACGGTCGGCGAAGGCCTTAACGGTGTCAACATGATTGCTTCCATTCCGCTCGTAAATATCGAGGGGCGCTATTTGCGGGTTGAAGACGTAGCAACGGTAGAAAGGAGTTTCACAACCCCTCGAACTGAAGTGGCGTATTTAAATGGCGAAGAGTCTATTTTTGTAGCCGCTCGCATGCAGCCATCCCTTCGTTCCGATGTTTGGACAAAAAACGCCCTTAAGGTAGTGGAGCAATTCAACCAAGACTTTAGCGGCACGCTGACGGCAACGATTGCGTTTGAACAGAATGAGTATACCACTACACGGCTTGCCGATTTATCCACAAACCTTTTAATGGGTTGCGCCGTGGTTATGATGGTTATATTGCTGTTTATGGGGTTTCGCGCAGCGTGGATAGTTGGTTTAGCGTTACCTTTGTGTGCTGCTTTTGCCCTTTTTTCGTTGAGTTTCTATAACGAGCAAATTCATCAAATGTCTATCTTTGGCATGATCATCGCCATTGGCCTACTCATAGACAATGCAATCGTAATTACCGATGAAATTCGAATCAACCTTCAGGATCCAGACTTAACGCGGGTGGGCGCGATGGCAAAGAGTGTTTCTCACTTATTTGCACCGCTTTTGGCATCAACGCTGACAACCATCTTAGGCTTTATGCCAATCTTTTTGCTAAACGGAAACATCGGTGATTTTGTAGGGCCTATTGCGATAAGCGTGGTCATGGCGCTCATTGGTTCACTGTTTATTTCGTTAACCATAATAGCGGCTTTAGCCGCTCGCTTTTTGCCGAAAAACGACGGGACTTCACGACAAAGCATAGGGTCACAATCATGGTGGAAAGTTGGTCTTCAAGCGCCAGAGCTCAGTCTTGCGTTTAAAAAGCAATTAGGACGATGGATTAAACAGCCTATTCTTGTATTGCCTGTTATCGCTCTGCTTTGCTTATCAGGCTTCGTCCTATCTACCACACTTGCTAACGTGTTCTTCCCAAGCGCAGATAGAGATCAGTTCGAGGTCTATTTATGGACAAAGGAAGGGAGCAGTATCGACAACACGACCGAATATGTGCGGAAAATTGATAGTGCGATACGCAGTGAAGAAGGGGTTGAGCAAGTGAGTTGGCTTGTAGGAGGCTCTGCCCCCTCGGTGTATTACAATCAAATGATGACCCGAGACAACATGCCTTACTTTGCCAATGCGGTAGTATCCACCGCTACCGTAGAAAATGCGGCCTCTCTTGTTGGTAAACTCCAGCGAAAGCTCGATATCAGTTATCCAGAAGTTCAGATAGTAGTGCGGGCATTCGGACAGGGCCCGCCAATTGCGGCACCCGTCGAAGTCGAGATTTTCGGTCCAGATTTAAATATCTTGAACGAGCTTGGCGATCAAGTGCGTATGTTAATGTCTGAAGTAGATGGCATATCGCAGTCAATCACCAGTATCTCTATGGGAGAGCCTGAGTTAAAGATTAACGCAGACAGTGACAGCTTATCCTATTTAGGTTTGACCCTTTCAGAATTAGCTAATCAAATGCAAATTAACTTTTCCGGTATAACGGGCGGCTCGGTGCTAGAAAGCACAGAGGAGATTCCGGTTCGCGTCAGGTTAGATGAAGCCTTCAGGCAAAATGTAACAGGTGTGGACGCCATGCCTATTCCTGTAGCAGGTGATAATGCTATTTCTTGGTCGCCACTTGCAGCGGTGACCAACTTAACACTTGAGCCTGCAACGAGCAGTATTACGCGAGTGGGCGGTGAACGACTTAACCGGATCCAGGCTTTCCTACTGCCAGGCGTCCCCCCCATAGATGCAAGTAATCACTTAAGAGACTTACTGGAATCCCGTTTGATTTTACCCGAAGGTTATCGCATTCACTTAGCGGGTGATGCTGATGAACAGCAGCAGGCGTTAGGACAACTGGCCACTTATGCGCCTGTACTTTTAGTCTTGATGGTGACAACGCTAATTCTAACTTTTACCAGCTTACGCATGGCTGGCGTTATTGGTCTTGTCGCTATTCTTTCGGTAGGGCTGGGCATGTTCAGTTTATGGATATCCGGATTGCCGGTGGGCTTTAACCCTTTACTGGGCTGTGCCGGTCTTATTGGTGTAGCTATTAACGGCTCAATTGTTGTCATTGCCGCAATCAACGCGAATCCCAAAGCAAAACAAGGCGACACCAAAGCCATTGTTGAAGAAACCATGAGCTGTAGCCGCCACATCCTATCAACAACCTTCACTACTGTTGGGGGCTTGATACCTCTTTTACTCTTTAGTGAAGGAAGCTTTTGGCCTCCGCTGGCCGTTGTTTTAGCTGGAGGGGTGGGGTTCTCAGTTATATTGTCGTTGGTATTTACGCCCACGTTAGTGGCTGCTTTTCAGCGATATCGATATAGAAATCACGCCATGGCATAATTTTAAGGGTAAACTATCCCCTTTTAATAAACGTATTAATTGAGCTAGTTAGCGTATGCGAAAAACAAACCCATTACTGCGCTGGTGGCATACTGACTGCGTTAAGTGCAAACGCACGCGACTCTATATTGTTTGGGCCCTAATTATGTTGGTGGTGTATCTTTATGTCTGGCACTAATGTTGAACCTATTTTTATTCGAGCTGCGTCAAAAAGTAATGGCATTACTAGCTTGATTATGGGGTGCGTTGGGCTAATAGTGTCTGCTTTGTGGTTGGTGTTTTTACCAGACTGGCTTTTTTTAGCCGGCATTTTTCTAACCAGCGCCGCATTAGTTTGCTTGTTGGTGGGTTATTTTAAAATTCGTGAGCCAGACTTTAGCCTGGAGATAGCCAAAGACTTTATTACCTATCGTCATCGATTAGGAAGCTGGCGTATACACTGGGATAATCTTCAGCGAGCAGATTGTCCGCGTGTACGTCATGGTCTGGACCATGTTCCTCTTGAAACAGTAGGGTTTAAACTTAAAAGTTACACCGACTTTCTACACACTATTTCGCCACGACTTGCCACACATTTATTGATGGAGCAGCGTCCGCTTCTGATGCAAAACACAGATGGGAATTGCGCATCAGGGAGCTGCTATGAGCAATCAATGTTCGACGACAAGCAGTATGTAATGGAAGATGGCACCGTCATAAAAGGCATTAAAGCAATGTTAGCTCACCGCATGGTAGAGCTGAGGAAACGACTTGGCTATGACATTTTTATAGCGAGTTCAGAGTTAGATCGTGACGCCAGTGAGTTTGCTGCTCTTATCGCGCGATGCCAACGAGCTCGACAAATAGACGAGGCTCAGTGAGTAGTTATTTCTTATGCTCACTCTCTTTTACCACTTTCTTTGCTTCTTCGATAAGCGCGGGTAAGTGCTCTTTAACTAACTCGTGTTGACCTAATTTAAGGGCGCTTTCTGTCTCGTTGGCCAAATGCTGAAATCTCGGTAGGCCAGTGTAACAACATGCGCCATGCAGCTTATGCACCTCAGATTTGAGTTCGTTATAGTCTTTTAATTCCCAAAGTGTAGTGAGAAGCTCAATTGTTTCTGGCAGCAAGTCAACGAAACTTTGAAGCATTTCTTCTGCCGTATCTTGATTTTGATTAGCCCGTTTCAGTGCAAGCTGCCAATCTATAGACGGGAGCGCTATCTCTCCTGGCTCTATATTAATACACCACGACTTAATCAAATTAATAAGTTGTTCAACTTCTATGGGTTTAGGCAGATAGTCGTCCATTCCTGACGCGAGCAGTCGCTCCTGTTCTTCTTTAAACGCGTGAGCGGTAACCGCCACAATTGGCGTGCCCATGTTCAATGGTGATTTACGGATTTCTCGGGTCGCTTGTAAGCCGTCCATGCCCGGCATCTGCACGTCCATTAGGATTAGGTCAAACTCTTGGGTTTGGCATTGATTAACGGCATCCTGACCGCTAATTGTGGTTACCAAATTGACCGGAGATTGATCAAGCCAAGTATGTAATAGCTTAAGGTTCATTTCCATATCATCGACCGCTAACACTTTGATTTTTGGCAGGCTTGCTATTTTTTCGTGTATTGCATTTTTCACCGGCTTCATTTGATTGTGCACTAAGCTGTCGAGCTTAGTGAGCGTCATCGGCATACGTATTTGAGAATGGAAGTGCTGAGATAAGCTTGGATATTGTGCAAATGGTTCTGGGCCTGAATACCAGAGAATACGTTTTTTGGCAGGAAACTGAACAAATTGGCTAAGAAACGTGTCTCGCTCCGCCATTTTACTTACAGGTACTGTCGCCATAAAGAAATCAACCTGTTCTGTAAGTGTAGAAAGGTACGCTAAGGATTCAACAGAGGTAACGGCCGCGCCAAGTGTTGCCATAATTTTTACGCTTGCACGTCGGGTTGTTGGAACCGGGTCGAAAATGACCACGCTCTTGCCCGCCCACTCTTCTGAAGGTGAAAGTGAAAATTTTTGGCTTAACTGGTTCATCCTCAACGACACGTTAAAGGTCGAGCCTTGGCCAACGACACTTTTAAGCGATAAATCACCGTTCATTAATCGCACCAATTCTCGGCTAATGACGAGCCCCAACCCTGTCCCTTGATAGTTGCGATTAAGCGCATCGTCTACCTGAGAAAACGCGTTAAACAATTTTTTCCTGTCATGCCGGCTGATACCAATTCCCGTATCTTCCACCGTTATATTCACTTCATGAATACCGTGAGATAGGGAGCGCCCGCTCACTGCTAGTGTGATAGTGCCGCTAGATGTAAATTTTAAAGCATTGCTAAGAAGATTGTTCAGCACTTGCTTTATGCGAAACACGTCGCCGATTAACTTTTCAGGCAAGGGGTTTAAATCGAAAACGAATTCAATGCGTTTACTATGGGAAGATTTAGCCATTATGGTGACCATTTCTTCTAGCAGTTTATTGGGTGAAAAGGGCTGGTTATTTATTTGTAGCTTACCCGCTTCAATCTTTGAAAAATCCAGTATGTCGTTAACAATGGTTAGCAGGTTGTCAGCGGCGGTACTAACAATTCTTACTTGCTCCTGCTGATCGCTTGGCAGTGAAGCGTTGTCTAGTTCTCGGCTAAAACCTAAAATGGCGTTAAGTGGTGTACGAATTTCATGACTCATGTTTGCAAGAAACTGTGATTTCACATTACTTGCTTTAATGGCGTCTTTTCTGGCGATATCTAATCGCGCATTTTGCTCTTCAATCAGTTCAACGTTATTGCGCAAATCATTCGTCGCTTGTTCTACTTCGCTTTCAAGCTGTCTTCTGCTTTTCTCCATAAGCGCAAACGAGAATAACCCTGCTTCAAGAAAGACGCCTACCTGGAAACAGTATGTGGTGAAATCATTAGTTGGCAATATACCAACCAAGCTAAGCATGCCAATTATTGCGCCGCTAGCCAGCATGCCCCATGCAAAAATAAAGTACCGCGCGGGCTTAAACTTGTTGATGAACGCTTCGAAACCCGCGTAAATATAACTTAATATTGCAACTAGCCCCAGCCCATAAACCAGATTGTTCTTCCACATTGATGGCAAGACATCAGCAAAACAGATAAAGCCAGTTAATCCCTGGCCAATCATGAGTACTTTTATCACAGGGTGGGCGGTAGGCGAGTTTTTCCTGGTGTCTAAAAACATGATAGTAAATAGGCCCGAGCTAAGACCAATAATCACAAAAATAAGCTCTGAGTGACCCACTATCCATGACGGGATACCCTCGATAAACAATAATTGCGTATGACCGCCCCATACAAACTGCCATAAGATGACCGCAAAAATATAGCCCACATAGGCGAGAAGACTTTTTTCTCTTACGCCAAAAAACAGCACTAAATTATAAATAGCGAGAATAAGTAAGCCACCATAAAAGAGGCCCCACAACAGACTATCGACTTGATAAGCGAGGTCGTGAACTGGTTCAGCTTGAATGCGAATAGGGGCGATGAGACTGGATGACTGGCTTTCTATGCGTATATAGAGATCAGCGGGCTTGCTATCAAGCAGTTCTACACGAAAGGTGGGTACGCGAAACTTTTGCTCTTTCTGTGCTTTACCTTGATGACTCTGTGCCAACACCTTGCCGTTTTGCACCAAGTAAAAATCGACGTTATCAAGCTGGCTAAAGTTTATCGAAAAGACCCAATTCGTCTCGTTAGAAACATTAGCGACACTGGTTAGCAGCCACATGCCGTTATTGCGAAAACCAAAATTTGGATTGTGATGAGGATGCATTAGAAAGTCATTTCGCCTTCTTGATACATCACTTATGGTCAGTTGGTAATCGGTTTCAAATAGATAAAATAAAGAATCAGATAAATCTAGCGTACTCTTTTCATCGAAAAGCTGTTCGATATGCTGAGCCTGGGCATTCGACCCTAGGCAGCTGCCCAAAAGACAAAATAGAAAAAAGAATACGCGAAAGATAGCCATATATATCTGTACTTTTTATTGTTTAGGTAAGGTCTACTGTTTTAATCGCAACTGAATAATAAGCGGTAGTATTCAATCTGCTCTATTTAACCACTGTCTTTGAAGAATAACAAAACAAACGCTTAGGACGTTAAATCGCCAAACAAACATACCGCAATGGTTTTCAAAGATTGCACACAATAGCGGTTTACCCCACAATAGCTTGTAACGTTCACGTGATTCTTTTAAGTCGTGCGCTAATATCCGACAACGACTGCCGTACTATCACGAGCGAATTGGTATTAATAACAAAACGAAAAAATTATCATGAGTGACGAGATCATTATTAATCGCGATGGGGTAGAGCAACTTCCTCTTCGACGTTTCACCGAAGACGCTTATCTTAACTATTCCATGTACGTCATCATGGACCGCGCATTGCCGCACATTTCTGACGGCTTAAAGCCAGTTCAGCGTCGTATTATTTACGCAATGTCTGACTTAGGGCTAAGCGCTAACGCCAAATATAAAAAGTCAGCCAGAACCGTGGGGGATGTTTTAGGTAAGTTTCATCCTCACGGCGACTCAGCGTGTTATGAAGCAATGGTACTTATGGCGCAGCCGTTTTCTTACCGCTATCCGCTGGTTGACGGGCAAGGAAACTGGGGAGCGCCAGATGATCCTAAATCCTTTGCTGCCATGCGTTATACCGAAGCTAAGCTCTCTCGTTTCGCAGAAGTCCTGCTCAATGAGCTGGGCCAAGGCACAGTGGATTGGGTGCCAAACTTCGATGGAACACTCGAAGAGCCGAGTGTGCTTCCAGCGCGCTTGCCGCACATCTTACTTAATGGCGTTACCGGAATCGCGGTGGGGATGGCCACTGATATTCCGCCTCACAATGTAAGAGAGTTGGCCAATGCCTGCGCTATGCTGTTGGATAATAGTAAAGCCGAATTGAGCGATGTGTTAGAGCACGTGAATGGGCCAGATTATCCGACGGAAGCGGAAATCATTACGCCAAAGTCTGATATTCAAAAGCTGTATGAGACGGGGCGAGGCTCCATCAAAATGCGAGCGGTATATACAGAAGAAAATGGTGATGTAGTGATTACAGCGCTGCCACACCAAGCGTCTGGTGCAAAAATTCTGGAGCAAATTGCAGCGCAAATGCAGGCTAAAAAGCTGCCGATGGTAAGTGACCTTCGCGATGAATCTGACCACGAAAACCCAACGCGATTAGTCATTACGCCACGTTCAAATCGCATTGATGTGACTCAGTTGATGCAGCACTTGTTTGCGACCACTGATCTTGAAAAAAATTATCGCGTTAACTTAAACATGATTGGGCTAGACGGCCGTCCTCAGGTTAAAGACCTGCGCACTATATTATCTGAGTGGTTGCAATACCGGAAAGATACGGTCACTCGTCGCTTGCAATATCGACTCGATAAAGTACTGGCGCGCCTTCATATTCTAGAAGGTTTACTCATCGCATTTCTAAATATCGATGAAGTTATCGAAATTATTCGAACTTATGACAAACCTAAGCCGGAATTGATGTCGAGATTCGGGTTGAGCGACAAGCAAGCAGAAGCCATTTTAGAACTTAAGCTAAGGCATTTAGCGAAGCTAGAAGAAATGAAAATTAAAGGCGAGCAGGACGAGCTTGCCGAAGAACGGGACAAGCTTCAGCAGCTGTTGGGGTCAGATCGCCGTCTTAAAACTCTCATCAAAAAAGAAATTCTTGCTGATGCCGAAAAGTATGGCGATGACAGGCGTTCACCTATCGTTGAACGTGGTGAGGCTAAAGCACTGTCTGAAAAAGAGTTGGTTCCTGCCGAGTCAGTAACAGTCGTGCTTTCAGAAAAAGGCTGGGCACGATGCGCGAAGGGCCACGATGTTGATGCAGAAGGTCTCAGTTATAAAGCTGGTGATGGTTATCTATCAAGTGCAGAGGGAAAGAGCAATCAGCCCGCGGTCTTTATGGATAGCTCGGGTCGTACTTTCTCTTGCGATGCTCATGGACTCCCTTCTGCTAGAAGTCAGGGCGAGCCACTAACAGGCCGTTTTAGTATTGTGGGTGGAGAATCGTTTCAGCATGTCATCATGGCTCAGGACGAAAGTAAGTTTTTGGTTGGCTCTGATGCAGGCTATGGCTTTGTTGGTACCTTTAAAGACATGGTAAGTAAAAATAAAGCGGGTAAAGCCTACTTGTCGTTACCTACTGCGGCGAAAGTAATGAAGCCAATGCCTGTTACTAACCCTGACTCAGATTGGTGCTTAAGTATTTCTAACGAAGGGCGTATGTTGATGTTCCCGCTGCGCGACTTGCCAAGCTTGGGTAAAGGTAAGGGAAATAAGCTAATTAATATTCCTTCAGCTAAATCCCAGTCTCGTGAGGAGTATGTGAAAGTGCTTGCAGTTGTTCCTGATGGTGCTGCCATTAAGGTTGGTGCAGGAAAACGTAATATGACGCTCAGCGCGGCTGACTTAGCGCATTATCACGGTGAAAGAGGCCGGCGCGGTAACAAGCTTCCACGAGGGCTCCAACGGGTAGACTCTGTTGAAGTAGTTTTGCCAAATAAGGATGAGACATCCGAAGATTTGTCATGAAGTTTAGTTTGTTCTTAAGCCTGGTTGAACTAGACTCACTATAGGATTTGCTGAGGATTTTTTATGCTAGGAATAGTTTTTACGTCGTTTATCGATATGCTAGAGGAGAAAGTGTCTCCTGATTTCGCAGACGACGTTATCATGGAGGCTGAATTAGAAAATGACGGTGCTTATACCGCTGTTGGCTATTACCCATTTGAACAAATGGAGCGTTTGGTAGGTGTGCTGGTAGAAAAAACGGGTAAATCGGCCAACGAATTGCTATATGATTTTGGCTATTATCTGTTCGGGAAGCTTGGTGCAGTGCATGGAGATGTGCTTGCAAACACCACTGATATATTGCAAATGTTAGAGCATTTAGATAGCGATATTCATGTTCAGGTTAAAAAACTTTATCCCGATGCCGACTTACCGCGATTTAAAGTGCTTTCTCGCACAGACACGACCATGCGCTTACAGTATTACTCCGAAAGAGAGCTATATCCGCTAGCTGAGGGTTTGATGGACGCTGCAGCAGAGTATTATAACTGCCAATTAGAAAGAGAAACCCACCAGCTCGATATTCCTCACACATACGAGTTTAGTATCTCTATCGTTTAGCTGGAGGCGTAATGGCGCATGACACTTCGCACGATTCTGTTAAGCAGAAAGACCGTACTGCAATTTTAGAACGGCGGTTAAAGCGTGAGCGCAATTCTAGAGAACAGGCGGAGCAACTATTACGAGAAAAAACTCAAAGCCTCTATGAAACTCTCAAAGAAAGCCAAGCTGTTCAAAAGGATTTAGAATTAGCGTTATGGGCGTCTCAAGAATCGTTTTGGAGCTGGAAAGCCAACACAGACATAATGGAAATTCGTTCATTCTCACTGCATAGTGAGAATGAGATAACGTGGTCTGGAACCTTAATTCATATGATGGAGCGCGTGCATGAGGATGACCTCGATGGTCTTCAATTTCACTGGACCATGGCGCTACACGGAAACCGCGATCGCATTGAATTTTCCTTTCGATTAAAGCTAGAGCGTGAATATCAGTGGGTGCGGTTGAGAGGGCGTGTACTCAAACGGGGTCAAAATGGTGAGGCCTTGCATATCGTAGGTACCACCAAAGATATCACCTCTCAGCGTAAGGCTGAACATTCCTTTCATCTGATGGCGTCGGCCTTTGCGAGCTCAAGAGAGCCTATGCTCGTCCTATCGCCAGAACTTGTTATCACAGAGTGCAACGATGCATTTATTCAATTAATGGGCGCATCGGTAAAAGAACAGTGCATTGGAATGGACTTTAATCGGATATTCATTTCCGAGAAAGTGAACAGAGAACTGCTGGGAATAAACAAACAACTACGCTTTGAATCTTCAATAAAAGCAAAAGGTGAGCAGGTTAAAAGCGTCGATATTTCGATAGCTTTGTTTGAAACGTACCAGCAAACGTCATCTTATTTGATAGCGACAATGCGGGATATCACGGATAGGAAGCGCAATGAGGCGAAGCTGCGTCAGCTGGCCCTTAGTGATGAATTAACGGGTCTTTCAAATAGAAACTCCCTACGAGAGTTTATTTCAACGCTGGTTAAAAATAAGCAGCAATTTGTACTAGCTTTTATCGACTTAGATGGTTTTAAGGCGATTAACGATACGGCGGGACATGATCAAGGCGACATCGAACTAAAGCGCGTCGGCACATTATTGACTGGTATATTCGACAAAAGTGGCAATGTCGGCCGGTGGGGTGGCGACGAGTTTATCGCAGTGCTGCCTGGCCAAACAGTTAAAGACGTGGCAGATAAATCTACGCAGCTTATTCAGAAAATTGAAGAGAACCTTGTACGAGCAAAATCTTCAAAGCTTAGGCTATCGGCCAGTGTAGGTATAGCTGAGTTCCCAGAACATAGCGACAATATAGAGAGCCTTCTACAGTGTGCAGATGCCGCCATGTACAGGGCCAAAGAGCTTGGTAAAGGGCAGGCATTCATTTATGAAGTAGGGCTATATGAAAGTATGACCCAACAAGTAAGTATGGTGAATGATTTGCGCAGAACTGTAGAAAACCACCTGTTAGATTTCTATATCCAGGGGAAATATGATCTTCGAGGTGAACTGAAAGGTGGGGAAGTGCTATGCCGATGGATATCTGGTCTACATGGTGTGGTATCGCCCGCCATTTTCATTCCTATTGCTGAAGAGCACAAACTAGATAGCGCAATAGGCTTGCAAGCTCTTGATGCGGCCTGCGATTATATTTCGATCATGGAATCTCAACAGGGAGACGCCATTCCGCTGTCGGTCAACATTAGTGCTAATCAGATGCTCGACCCGCTATTTCCAGAACAAGCGGCGTCTATCTGTGAAAACAATCACGTATCCCCCGAATATATTGAGTTGGAGCTCACAGAGTCCGTTTTTGTAAAAGATGAAAAAAAAGCACTGAGAGCATTAAACCGTTTACGTGACTACGGCTTCAGGCTTTCCCTCGATGATTTTGGCTGCGGCTTTTCTTCGCTTAGCTATTTGCGAAGCTTTCAGTTTGAAGTGGTTAAAGTGGATAAAAGTCTGGTGCAGGGTATTCATCAAGACAGTAAAGCAAATGCACTATTCATGGGGTTAGTTGCGATGCTGAGAAGCCTCAAGATAGACATAGTAGCTGAGGGAGTTGAGCTGGAATCTTATCTTCCTTTTATGGAACACGCCGAAGTCCAACTGATGCAGGGATTCTATTTTGATAAACCCATGCCTTATGATCAATTTCTGGCAAGGCATACCACTGAGCCAGAGCGGTAAGTGAACGTAAAGAGCATTTGTAGCTATTTTTGGCCAAAGCTCAAAATCATCCATTAGCCCGGAACAGCAGATACAAAAAAAGCCCAGCAAAGGGCTTTTTTTATCTAGGCATTTACGTTATTTAGCATTCGTACTTTCAAAGATTTTATCAGCCGATGCGGCAACAAAACCCGTGTAAAGCTTTCCATCAGGCATTTCATATCGTTGTGCAAACTCATAAAAGCAGCTTGGGATCGATAATGTTTCGTCGCTAAATGCAACGTCGGCACGATCAGCCATGGTTGACGATTGGGCTAAGAATACATCTGGGCCACCTTTAATTTCGCCACCTGAAGTATTAAGCACAAAGCCTGCTTCTTTTAGCAGCATATTTACGTCTGAAAGTTCGTCGGTACGGCTCAAGTGATTTACACTTACAGTAAAATGATTCGCGCGAAAGCCCCACGCTGCCATCCATGCAGCGTATTCAGATTCATTAAGTAATGTGTCATATTCCGACTTAGACACTTCCCAATGCTTGCCTGAATATAAAAAGTTATCGGCTTCCACCACAGATTCGGGCATTTGCTCCACTAGCTTTTTAATAATGCGCTGTGCGGTTTCAGAAAGTTCATCTACGCGCAGCTCGCTAATGAATACTTTTGGCTTAGTATCGTCTGGGTGTTCAAAGTGCTTCGCAGTCAGCTTCTTCGCTTCAAAGTCATAGTCGCCTTTCGCTTCGTAACCAAGCGCTAAGAAGTGTGCAGCAAGCTTATCTAAGCGGGTTTTATCAAGAGCAAAAGTTCGAAAAGCTACATGATCGTTAACGATGTCGCTGGTGTTTTCTTCACCTGCAAGAAGGGCATGAATTTTGTGTGCAGAGGGCGTGATACTAACGTAATCGTCCCACATGTTGCTAAACAACGTATCAATGTTGCTATGCATGGCGGTAGGGTCCTTTCTGTCATCGACTATTTTACATGAATAGTTCGTATAGGGTTGGTACTAAAGGGGCCGATACGTAAGTAGCATCGGCCTTTCGTGTATTGTAAAAAACGCTCGCGAAACGTTTAAGATTGATTACATCGACAAGCCTGGACTTAATTTGCCAGGCATGGTGACTTTATCAAGCTCAACCGATGCAACAGGGTACGCACAGTAGTCCGCCGCATAGAACGCGCTTGCTCTGTGGTTGCCGCTGTCACCTACACCACCAAATGGCGCAGCACTGCTTGCACCTGTTATAGGTCTGTTCCAGTTTACAATACCAGCGCGAATACGGGCAAAGAAGTAGCGATAGTCTTCTTCATTGTCACCTAAAAGGCCTGCCGACAAACCAAAGCTGGTGTTGTTCGCCTCTTCAATGGCAGCATCAAAGTCGCTGTAGCGGATCACTTTAAGCAGCGGGCCGAAATGTTCTTCATCCGGCAGTGACGCAAGCATGTCAGTAACATCGATAATACCTGGAGTCGCGAAGCCTTTGTTTTCGTCTTGTTGCACAAGGCGAACCAATACTTTACCGCCAAGGTTTTCAAGCTCTTGCTGCGCTTTCACCATAAGTGCTGCAGCGTTGCTCGAAATCATAGCGCCCATAAAAGGCTGATCTTCAGCATCATAATCGCCAACTTTGATATTTTTCGTAACCTCAATAAGGCGAGCAAGGATAGCATCACCTTGCGCGTCGGCTGGCAAGAACAAGCGGCGAGCACAAGTACAGCGCTGACCTGATGTTATGAAAGCAGATTGAACAATATCGTGAACCGCTGCATCTACATCGGCGACATCTTTTACGATTAGCGGGTTGTTGCCGCCCATTTCCAAAGCCAAAATTTTGCCAGGATGGCCAGCAAACTGCTCGTGTAAAATTCTTCCCGTGCGTGAGCTACCCGTAAAGAAAAGGCCATCGATGTCGTTATGCGACGCCAACGCCTTGCCTGTTTCAACCTCACCTTGTACCAGGTTAAGTACGCCTGCCGGAAGACCTGCTGCATCCCACAGTTTCACCATCTCTTGTGCAACCATAGGGGTCAAATCGCTTGGCTTGAATACAACCGTATTGCCGGCAATAAGCGCAGGAACAATGTGCCCATTGGGAAGGTGCCCCGGGAAATTGTAAGGGCCGAAAACTGCGACAACACCGTGAGGCTTGTGACGAATGAATGCTTTACCTACGGGCATTGGGTTTTCTACGTTTCCAGTACGCTCAAAGTAGGCCTTTTCTGAGATGCCAATTTTACCCATCATGGCACCCACTTCAGTGGCAGTTTCCCACTCTGGCTTGCCGGTTTCTTTTGCCATTACCTTCGCAAGATGCGCTTTAGCTTCTTCTAGCTTGGTGCCGTAAACCTTGATGATTTCAAGGCGCTCTTCTACGGTTTTCATGCTCCACGCTACAAGCGCGGCACGAGCGGCTTTAATCGCATCATCGATTTGAGCGGCAGTCGCAGACTTACCTTCCCAAATTACTTCGTTTTTTGCAGGGTCAATTGACGCTAAGTCGTGACCTTGTCCGGCAACCCATTCACCGTTGATAAAATGTGTATGTAGCATAGTGGGTGTCCTTTTTAGTCTCTGAATGTAACCGGGGCAAAGCGAACGTACTCGCCCTCTTTGACATTCAATGCAGCAGCCGTTTGGCGAGATAGCACAGCAACGTGCTTTTCTTCGCTCACCGTCATCTCGGTAGCGACTGCACGAAAATCGGATATTGATGTGTTGATTATATAGTGAGTCTGACCTTGTGCTGCCGCACTATCATCAATAACAACAGGAAGTTTTAAACTCGCCTGAGCGGTGCGGATATGGCTTAAGTTCGCTTCAACCGTTGGGCCTGCATCGAAAATATCTACATATCCACGGCAAGAAAAGCCTTCCTCCTCAAGGAGCTGAAGGGCAGGGCGAGTCTTTTCATGTACCTCGCCAATTACTTCCTGCGCTTCTTTGCTAAGCAGGTTCACGTAAATCGGATATTTCGGCATTAGCTCAGCAATAAATACTTTATTGCCAATACCCGTTAGATAGTCAGCAGTGGGGAAGTCCATAGAGAAAAAGTGGTTTTCTAGCCATTCCCAAAACGGAGAGCGACCCTCTTCATCACTTACACCGCGCATCTCTGCAATCACTGTTTCAGAAAAGCGCTCGCGATGCTCCATCATGAACAAGAAGCGAACCTTTGAAAGAAAGCGGCCGTTAATGCCGCCTCGGGCTTGTTCGCGAAGGAATAGCGTGCATATTTCCGTTACCCCGGTGTAGTCATTACAAAACGTAAGAATGTCTACTGTGTTGTGAATGTTTAGCTCGCGAGATGCATGGACGACCTTACTAAGGTGATAGTGATAAAACGCGTCTTCAATGCCAACAGCAGCTTCAATACCGGTTGTCCCTACTACCGTGCCGGTAGTGGTATCTTCCATAACAAACAGGTATGACTCATCGCCAGGTTCAGTTACATTAGGTTTGTTGAACGCAGTTTCTGCACGATCAATTTTGCGCTGTAAAAGTTCGTCGTTAACGGGCAAAGACGTGAAGCCAATACCCGATTCAACGGCAATTTCTTTTAGCGCGTTATAGTCGGCCTTCGTGATAGGGCGAATGATATTCATGTTCGCTACTCGTGTTGTAATTATTCGGCGTTTACAACGGCAGCAACGGCGCGCTCAAAACGTGCAAGACCTTCTTTGATATCCTCATCAGGAATCACTAATGAAGGCGCAAAACGAATAACATTCATGCCGGCTACCAAGCACATAAGGTGCTCTTTTGTCGCCGCCATCATGAAATCGCGAGCGCGGCCTTGGTATTTTTCATTTAACGCGCAACCAAGCAGCATGCCTTGACCACGAACTTCTTCAAATACGTTGTATTTATCGTTAATTGCACTTAGAAGCTCACGGAAAAGCGCTTCTTTCTTAAGCACGCCTTCAAGTACTTCTGGCTGGTTAATAATATCGAGGGCTTTCTCTGCAACTGCACATGCTAGTGGGTTACCGCCATACGTGCTACCGTGCGTGCCGGGTTTAAGGTGCGCCGCAATGTCTGCTGTCGTAAGCATGGCGCCAATTGGGAAGCCACCACCAAGAGATTTCGCAGTGGTCAAAATATCAGGTGTTACGCCAAGACCCATATACGCGTATAGGTGACCTGTGCGACCAACCCCCGACTGAACTTCGTCAAAAATAAGTAATGCGTTATGCTTGTCACAAAGCTCGCGTACACCTTTCACGAAGTCTACATCAGGTGGAATAATACCGCCTTCACCTTGAAGAGGCTCCATCATAACAGCACAGGTTTTGTCAGAGATAAGTGCTTCAAAGGCTGCTAGGTCGTTATAGTCACAGTGGTCAACTGCGCCAGGTTTAGGACCAAAGCCATCAGAATAAGCGGCTTGACCACCTACTGTTACGGTAAAGAAAGTACGACCGTGAAAACCTTTGTTAAACGCAATGATTTGGTTCTTGTCTTCGCCGTGCTTATCAAGTGCCCAACGACGGGCTAGTTTTAATGCTGCTTCGTTGGCTTCTGCGCCCGAATTAGCGAAATACACTTTGTCAGAAAAGGTAGCATCGTTTAGCTTTTTGGCCAGGCGAAGCGCGGGTTCATTCGTAAATACATTACTTAGATGCCAAAGCTTATTGCCTTGGTCATTAAGCGCCTTAACGAGCTCAGGGTGGCAATGACCAAGAACGTTTACTGCAATACCGCCTGCAAAGTCGATGTACTCAGCCCCATCTTGGTCCCAGACTCGAGAACCTTCACCGCGAACAGGCACCATGTCTGCTGGGTTATAGTTAGGAACCATTACATCATCAAATGTAGCGCGAGTTACGTTCATCTTTGTTACCTCTGCATTGGGCGCTAAATCACACTATGTCAGCGTGCTCGTCAAGAATAGCCGTTAATTTCGACCTAATTTCATTCTCGAAACATCGTTTCAGCGCGTAAAAACTAATCGGATTTGATTTACAGTATGCCATTTCTTTTAACATTTGTCTTCTTTCAAAAAGGCTGCAGCCCTTTATTTATAAGGACTGTGGCTTAATTTGCAGGAAAAGTGAATAACTATTAACTACTGGGCTATATCATTTAGTAATAATCGTTAATCAGCTCTTGAAAAGGGTGACATGCGGGTTTTAGCAGGCTGTTGAGTAGGCAAATCATAGGCGTCCGCGACGAGTGACCCATCGAATCGATAAGCCTCGAGCAGGCAATAGTATAAGAAAACGCGTATTTTTACTTTAAAAGGAGTAAGTGGATACGTGATTGCATAATGACTGCATGAATATCCACTAAATTTTTAATGATTTTCTTCATTTTTAACTAATTGCAGAGTGAAAATATCAATGGATTTGAGTTTTTCGAGGGCGCCATTAGGGAATTTTTGCTCGTTGAAAAGTGGCTTAACGTCTTTCATTTCTACCAGTTTAAGCTGGTGCAACATTCTTATTTGCGTATACGTGCGCGATTGATATAGCGCTTTACAAAGCGTTCCCCGCTCTGCGGGCGTTTTGTTTGCACATGCGCGCATGGCAGAAGCTATTGGCAACCTTTTTAAATGCATCCATTCTAGTATGTCAGCACTCACTGCGTCGGCAAACTCTTGTTGCATAGCGATGAGGTGATTGGCTGAGGGAACGATTTTAAGCAAGGCTTCATGTCGTTTCTGCTCTTTATCTTTTTGACACTCTTGTAAAAGATGAAGTTGAATTTTATCAAATAGTTTGAAATAAAGCCGCGTTACTGCACAGCGACCCAAGTTGCTCAATACGCCTAATGCGTAGGCTTCGTTTTTACTGCCTCCACTTATACTGGCTATCCGCTTTGCTGTTAGGGCAACACCCGTGGCGTATTGGGTCAGCTTTTGTTTGATATGTGGGTGAGGATCGGTAATTTGCGGCATTGCGCGCTTCAATATAAGCGAAGGTATTAACGTGCGCAGGTTCTCAATGCCTAAGAAGCTGAGTGCAGTGCGAAGCGTTTCAACGATAATAATGCGACCGCGCGAGTCTTTGCGTCTGAACTGAGGCGTGTTCACAATGACGATAAGTTCATCGTAAAGCCATGGCATAGTGGCTGCGATTGGTTCTAATTTGGATACAGAGCACGCTTTAACAGCAAGTGCGTCAAGCAGTTCACCGATGTTTTCTGGTAAATTAAGAACGGTTTGAACCAGCTCATCAGTGGCACTTAATTGTTCGGTAAGTTCACCAAGTAGTACTTCATGAAGCTGGTGGCTAACCGATTCTAGGTAGGACGCTTCCGTTTTTTCTTGCAGGCGTTTATTTTCAATCGCAATTTTTTCAACGTTTAAAAGTAATCTGCGCGCATCTCCTTGTTCAGATTGCTCAAAACTTACTTCACCAACTCGACGCTTTCCTAGCATTTCAAACACCCGTTCAGGCGATATGAGCAAATTTTCGATACGATCATCTATCGTGGGCGATGTCGTTGCCCCCATTGTCATTGTAAAAGCTCTCCTGCTCATAACTTTTTGGTGAACGGAAATATTATCGTACATCAGGGACCTTATCGTTCTCGCAATAGCAAAACTTTAAATAACGGTTTTCTTAAGAGGCAATAGAGTTTGTACGAATTACTGATAAATTATTACGTTTAAATCTATTGTCTAAATAAATAGTCAATATCAAACATATTTAAGAAAGTTAAACGAAAAATCAGTGAATTGCGAGTTTTACCGGCCTTCAAGCGTAACCTTTTACACTTATGAAAGCGTATCGGCTTTATTGAAATTTTCTTAAGGTGTTTTGAACTGTAAAAACGCATTTAATACGCTGTGGCCGTGTTCAGTGAGTAAAGACTCAGGGTGATATTGTACGCCCCAAATAGGATGATACTTATGAGAAACTGCCATTATTTCTCTAGTACCATGGGCGGTTTTACACCAAGCATCAATCCGCAGTGAAGTAGGCACGGATGCGGGTTCTAAAACCAACGAATGGTAGCGTGTTACGTTGAATGTTTCAGGTAACCCTTTAAATAGACCGGTATTGTTATGTGTTAACGTAGATACTTTCCCATGCTTAATTTCTTGCGCGCCTACCACATGAGCGCCAAATACTTGCCCAATGGCTTGGTGACCCAGGCAAACGCCAAGAATAGGAATTTTACCGGCAAAGTGTCTGATTGCGTCTAAGCTGATACCGGCCTCGTTAGGCGTGCATGGGCCCGGAGAGATAACAAGCTGAGTTGGCGATATGCGTGAGATATCGTCAATGCTAAGCGCGTTGTTTCGCACTACCTCAACGTCAGCACCAAGCTCTTTAAAGTATCGAGCAAGGTTATGGGTAAACGAATCGAAGTTATCAATTAACAGCAACACAGCAGTGCTAATCCTTGGTGTTTCTAACGTGCGAGGGTTATGCTCATGAAGAGCTCTAAGAACTCTTCATGCTTATTGTTAACGTTTTGCATTTACTAAAAGTTTATGGCTTGGGAATAAAGCCCACAGCTTTGTAAACTTTCGCCAGGGTCTCAGCGGCTCGTGCAGACGCTTTTTCTGCACCTTGGCGCATAACATCATCAAGATATGCTCTATCTGCTCGAATTTCAGCGTAGCGGTTTTGAATAGGTTCAAGCAGGGCAACCACTGCATCTGCAACGTCACCTTTTAAGTGACCATACATTTTATCTGTATATTCAGGCTCAAGCGCTTTCACCGATTTCCCAGTTGCAAGAGAGAGAAGGGTAAGCAAGTTCGATACGCCAGGTTTCTCTGTTGGGTTGAAATAAATGTTGGCCTGTTCGTCAGAGTCGGTCACTGCGCGTTTAATCTTCTTAGCCAGCTTTTTTGGGTCTTCTAATAATCCAATGAAGTTATTCGGATTGCTGTCTGACTTTGACATCTTCTTTTCTGGCTCTTGAAGACTCATGATACGCGCGCCAAACTCTGGAATATAAGGATCAGGCAAGCGGAAAACGTCGCCGTATAAGTTATTTACGCGTGTTGCGATATCACGTGTTAACTCAAGATGCTGCTTTTGATCTTCGCCTACGGGCACTTTGTCCGCCTGGTAAAGCAAAATGTCTGCTGCTTGAAGTACAGGGTAGCTATATAGGCCTACATTAATGTTATTTTCATTTTTCGCTGACTTATCTTTGAACTGCGTCATGCGATTTAGCTCACCCATTTGAGCATAGCAATTAAGTACCCAAGATAGCTGTGCGTGTTCTGGCACGTGTGACTGCAAAAATAGCGTACTCTTTTGAGGGTCAATGCCGCAGGCAAGATAAAGAGAGAGACCGTCCAAACATGCTTCGGCAAGCTGCTTTGGATCTTGTCTTACCGTTATCGCATGCAAATCTACAATCATATATAGGCAATCGTGATCGTCCTGCATGGAAACCCACTGTTTAAGTGCACCCATATAGTTGCCAAGGGTAAGTTGTCCTGAAGGCTGACAGCCACTTAATACAACGGGTTTATTGCTCATTTCTTTTTACCTGTAATACGTTAAATACTGTTTTAATAAAGATAGAGAAAGCTTAGCTTCAAAAATTATGCTTTAGATAGCATGGCGAGTTCATTACGCATTTGCGTAATAACATCGCTGTAATCATCTTGAGAAAAAATGGCCGAGCCAGCTACAAACATGTCTGCCCCTGCCTCAGCGATGGCGCGAATGTTATCGACTTTTACGCCCCCGTCAATTTCAATTCGAATATCGTAGCCGCTTTCTTCTACGCGCTGCTTCACTGCACGAACTTTATCTAATGTGGTGGGTATGAATTTTTGACCACCAAAGCCAGGGTTAACCGACATGATAAGAATGTGGTGTAGCTTGTCCATGACATGGTCAAGGTAATGTAACGGCGTGGCTGGATTAAACACCAAGCCGGGCTTACACCCTTTGTCAATAATAAGCTGTAAAGACCGATCTATATGCTCAGAGGCTTCTGGATGAAAGCTAATAAAGCTAGCTCCTGCATCGGCAAACTTTTCTATCAAATCATCAACGGGTTTAACCATCAGGTGAACATCAATAGGTGCGGTAATACCGTATTTTCTCAAAGCCTCACAAATCATGGGCCCAAACGTAAGGTTTGGCACATAGTGATTATCCATAACATCGAAATGTACCACGTCGGCACCGGCCGCTAATACTTTTTCCACGTCTTCTCCCAGTCGGGCAAAGTCGGCAGATAGTATCGATGGGGCAATTAAAAATGGTTTCATTACGAGTCCTTCTAATCAAAAAACAGCAAGATGCATCGCCGCTTACGCTTTAAGTTGCGAAAGTTTACCCAAAACCGAACCTCTTTACTATGTAAAGGATAATTGAGTCGCAATTTCACATGGGTTTACGTTGAAAAGTGGCTGTTGCTGGCGTGCCCTGTTTTGGTGAGAGCGCGTTATGCTGGTGCGTCCTTGTTCAGCCTTAACCAAAGCAGTTCCCACTAAAAAATAATCCAATCCTTCAAATGTATTTGTTTATCAATGTCTTGCAATTGTTTTTATGTTTTTTTTTACTGAACCATAAATGGGCACCAACTTTGCGTTATCCAGTTCAAAAAAGAAAACACAGACAGAAAAAACGAATAACAACAAGTTTGAATTTGACTGGAGAACACACATGAAAACATCTACAAAAAGAACTTTACTTGCCGCTGCTATTTCTTCAGCGTGTCTGCTAACTGCAATGCCTAGCTATGCAGAAGGCGAATTTACCGCCAATGCAAGTGCGACCAGCAACTACATTTGGCGTGGTCTTACGCAGACCACTAACGAAGCGGCTGTGCAGGGCGGTATTGATTACGCTCACGAAAGTGGCTTTTATGCCGGTACTTGGGCATCTAATGTGAACTATGGCGCGGGCGACGTTTATTCTTACGAGCACGACATGTATTTTGGTTTCTCGGGGGAGTCTGACGGCATTGCATACGACTTCGGTTACCTATACTACAACTATGATGACGAAGCGAACTTCGATTTTGCAGAAGTTTATGGCTCAGTAGGAATGGGGGGCTTGAGCCTTACTGTTTACCTTTTAGCGCACACCGAAGCTGACGAGGGTGAAACTCAAGACTTTGGCTTTGCACAAGCGTCGTATACCTCGCTTGATTACAGCATGGAAATCTTAAACGGCGCAGAACTTGGTTTTCACGTTGGTTACCATGAAGGTGATTTTGCTGAAGCGTTTAATGGCGTAGAAGGTTATGTAGACTACGGCGTTTCAATTGCAAAAGATGGTTTCAGCTTTGCCATCACGGGTACCGACCTTGATGATATGGGCGGCGACGACGAGTTTGACAACGATGCTGTTAAATTCACTGTAGCTTACTCGGTAGATTTCGAACTTTAAAATTAAATCGAGAGGCCATCGGATGGCCTTTTAATAAAACGTTGAGTAGTAAAAGCCTAATGTCACATCATTGGGCTTTTCATTTTTAAAGCAACGCATTTTTAACTTGTTCGTAACCTACTTTTGTCTATAATGAGACTACTTTTTAAACGAGTGTAAGGAGTGTTCAGGATGAAAGTTCTTCCTTTTTTCGCGATTTGCGGAGCTGTGGCGCTAGCTAGCGTTGCGGTTACTACTGCGCCTAAATCACACTCGTCAGTATGCGATTTTCAACCGGTCACAGAATTTAATCCAAAGCTACCAGCAAGCCATGTTCAAAACCAGTGCGCCCGTCATCAAGAGGGAGTGGAAGAAGTGAGCTGGCTTTCATGGATAGCGGGTAAATCTTTTTCTTTTCAGTTTCATTTTTTAGATCTACTTGAGTTGTTGCACAGCGACGAAGGTAATCGAGATTTCACTTCACCTTCGAAAGACGGCTAAGGTCACACGATGCGGTCTGGCACTGGGTTTTGGTCAGTTCTAGGTAGTGTGATAGCAAGTTTGTTTGGGGTTCAGAGCCACCGAAATTATGAACGTGACTTTACCAAAGGGACCTTCATCAGTTTTGCTGTGATCGGCGTTATTTTAGTTGTACTTTTTGTGGTTTCATTGTTTATGTTCGTAAAATGGTATACGGGCTACAGCGATTAGCGGTCAACCCTTCGCTATTGATAAATGAACCATCTTCTCATTAACGTCGCGCGATCTACGTAGTCAGTTTTTTCAAGAATCTACGTTATAGTAAGTTGCGTGTTGTTGCTTTTTTATTGCGGCTACTGCGCTTAGTCACCACAGTGGCGGGAGGAAAGTAAGCCAATATTTCATCTACTGGTTGTCGCTTTGCGCCGTTTTGACTTATCGAACGCTTAACTGACAGCATGCTAAAGTCAGCGCCTTGATACAACGCCCTTGTAAGCGGCAAGTCGTGATTAGATATCAACACTGGGATACCGCGTTTTTGTGATGCTCGGGTAGCAAGTTCAGCGAGTTTTTCTTGTGATTCCTGACCAAAACTTCGCGCCGCATAACTGGTGAAAGCTGCGGTTTTACTGATCGGTGCATAAGGAGGGTCACAATAAATGACATTACCTCGTCTTGCCCGTGAAAACACTTTTTCAAAAGGTAAGCAGGTGAATGTGGCCTTCTGAGACTTCTCAGAGAATACAAACATCTCATCTTCAGGAAAATAAGGTTTCTTGTAACGGCCAAAAGGCACATTAAAGCGGCCTTGAAGGCTATAGCGACACAGCCCGTTGTAACCGTGGCGATTCAAATACAGAAAAAGAATTGCGCGGTAATACTCGTCTTCAGTGGTATTAAACTCCTCACGTAAAGCGTAATACATTTTTTCTTGATTGCGCTTCCCGTCAAAGAATGAGCGTGCGTCATTAATCAGTGCGTCTGGTTGCGCTTTAAGTAAATTGTATAAATTGATGAGATCAGGGTTAATGTCATTTAGCAGATAGCGTTTGTATTGGGTATTGAGAAACACAGAACCTGCACCAACAAACGGTTCAATAAGTTTGTTAGCTTGCGGTAATCTGGCCTGAATATGCTCAACCAAGCTGTATTTGCCACCGGCCCACTTTAGAAAAGCCCGGTTTTTTTTCTGCATCATGCTTAAACGTTACTACCTAGACGGAATGAAGACGGTGGTTTTTCCTTGCGCCGCCGTTCCAAGGGAAAGGGTCGTCTTTATACTTTTATGCTGATCAGTATCAGATATCACCACGCTAAAGGTAGATTGTAACTTTCATCAGTAAAACGGACAACCAACAAGTGTCGTAAGAATGGAATTTTGCGTATTTAGTGCTAATAACCAGCGTAAGCACCTTAATTTTCTACTTTACTTATTTCTGAAAGGATTTGGCGCCCGCGTTTTACAAACGCATTCTCCTTACCGGGGTATTCTGGCAAAGCAGCACGCCCTTGCTGGGCTTGAGAGATAGATGTGTAAACCTGCTTGTCTACAACCACAAACCAGTCGCCGCCATAGCGCGTCGTTTTGTATATTCGAGTGCGGTTTAATAAACCATTTTCACTGAGAAACGCATTGAGTACAGATTTATCCTTCATGGCAAGCATTTGAATTGCATAGTCATTTTCAGCTATCCACTCAGCATTTTTTGAAGGTGCGTCTTCGACGCCTTTGGCATCTGTTGTGCTATCTGATGTCTGAGCGGGTTTTGATATCTCTACGATGGGCGCGTCAACATCTTCATTGTTGGTAACCGCACTACCTTGGTCGCTCAAACGTTCCCCTGAATTATCTTCATCGGTTGTCTCTGCCGTGACGTCTTGTTGCTCTGACGTTTCCGGGCTTGCTGGAAGTGCAGCTACCGCTTCGTCCCAAGCGGTCACAAGAACATTGCCGTCAGTCGCCTTAGTTTGTGTATCTTCACCTTCTATGGAGGAAACGACCAGTTCAACGTTGGCTGCCTCAATAGCAATGTCATCTAGCGGTTTACCGTCGCCGCGCTGTGACTCGTCACTATTTGAATTATCGTCACTTAATAAAGTGCTGTAGGCCGAGCCCGGTTTAACTTGGGGGGGCTGAAATTCTTGGTTTTGTTGTTCAATAGGTGAGAACAGAGTCGCTAACTTATCACCGTACTGCCAATGTACTAAACCAGCGAAAGTCATCAGAAATACACAAGCCACCGCTATATAAAACCAAGTGGTTTTTAGTGGGTTACTAAAGGTTTGAGTGTGTTCACGCTGTCTGTTTTCCAGATGCGCTTGAAACGCTTCACGGCGTGAAGCAATCATTTTGTCTAGCTCAGAGGCAAAGTTTGGCTGTTCACTCATAACCGACTGGCTGCTGATAATAAGTGGTGTTTCGGTGTTTTTAGCAGGAAGCCATTGTTTAGCGCGTTCTGCCCAATCATTGTTAGCAAACAGAAGCACGTTTAAATGCTGTTTATTTCCAGCAAATCGACTTTGAAGTACCAAGTCCCATAATTCTTGAAGTAGAGCATCGGGAAGGTTATGCGCTTGAGTTATCGCGATAAGAATAGGCCCCTCATGACTATTTAGGCCTGAGAGTAGTTCGTTTAGCGGTCTTACAAAACTGCCGACGACTTGCCCCAGTAATTGCCTGCAAAGCTGGCGACGGTAATCTGACGGCTCCATGTTATCTTGCGCGGTTAAATACGCAATTTCAGTATCATCGTGCTGTTGAAAAACAAAGGCTTCGAGGGTTTTTTGTTGTTGTGCAATAGACTCTCCGCTGACAAAAATCAGCTGAGAAGAGTAATTGACTAAGTATTCCAAACGATCATGCAGTTCGCTTTGCATGGGAGTTTGCCCTTATTAACCGTTGCTATTCAACCTGAAGACGAAACACACGTTACATCTTACATGCTAGAAGTGATAACTCAGGCTTTTAAATGCCCGAGTTATATATCCGCTGCGTAAACTGTTAATGTTCGCTTTAAGTATTTCGCGATAGCGTAGACTAGGACAGGATGTCGGATAGAATGTCGTCGGTGACATCCTTAGTCACAACCGCTTTGCCAATCCCCTGGGGAAGTACAAATCGAATGCTGCCCGCTTCCACTTTTTTATCGCGCTTCATATGTTTAACGTAGTCATCTTTCGTCATACTGTCAGGCCCTGCAACGGGCAATGCAAACGCTTCAAACAATGCGGACACACGTCGTGTTTCTGACGGCGTAAACCACGATAAACCTTCTGCTGCTTTACAAGCAATTATAGTACCAGCAGCTACTGCTTCACCGTGAAGCCAGTTTCCATAACCTTGCTCAGCCTCAATAGCGTGACCAAAGGTATGACCAAGATTAAGAATGGCGCGTAAACCGCCCTCGCGCTCATCCTTTGCAACCACGTCTGCTTTAATTTCACAGCAGCGAGAGATAGCTTCGGTAAGCACTTGGGTATCAAGTGAGGTAAGTGAATCCACATTACTTTCAAGCCACTCGAAAAATGGGGCGTCGTAAATAATGCCGTATTTGATGACTTCTGCCATGCCTGCCGCAAACTCTCTGGGAGGTAAAGTAGCAAGAGAGTCGGTGTCGATAGCGACATAAACGGGTTGGTAAAACGCACCAATCATATTTTTACCGAGCGGGTGATTAACCGCAGTTTTTCCACCCACCGATGAGTCGACTTGAGAAAGCAGAGTAGTCGGCACCTGAATAAAAGGCACGCCTCGCTGATAGGTCGCTGCGACGAAGCCGGTAAGGTCACCAATTACACCGCCTCCAAGTGCGATTAGCGTTGTATCTCTTGCTGCATTAAGCTCAAGAAGGCGGGTCATGACCACTTCGAATTGTTCTAAATTCTTATACTGTTCGCCGTCAGGCAAGATTATGGTTTCAACGCGAACGTCGCCGCAGGCGGCTTTCGCCGTTTCTAGATATAGAGGGGCGACGGTTTCATTGGTTACAATAACGGCGAGCGGACCTTTAATATAGGCACTAAAAAGGCCAGGTTGCGAAAGCAGCCCAGCCTCTATCTGTATAGGATAGCTACGTTCTCCAAGTTCCACAGTTAAGGTTGACATTGGCGTAGCACCTCCTATTACATATTTAAATTATAAACCAATTTTACTGATAATTTGATTTGCTACAGCACGCGCACTTTGGTCGTCTGTATCAACAATGTAATCAGCGACTTCTTCATAAAGCGGGTTGCGCATTTCTGCAAGATCGCGAAGCACTTGTTCAGGATCTTCGTTTTGTAGCAAAGGACGACGTTTGTCGCGTTGTGTACGGGCAACTTGCTTATCGATGGTCGTTTGTAAGTAAACAACAATACCACGGGCAGATAAACGATTGCGCACAGCTTTAGTTACAATAGAACCGCCACCTGTGGCAAGTACAATACCTTGCTTGTCTGTCAAATCATTAATGACGTTCTCTTCGCGCACGCGGAAGCCGTCTTCGCCTTCAAGATCAAAGATCCAAGCGATATCAGCACCTGTGCGGCGCTCAATTTCCTGATCAGAATCAAAAAAGTCTAGGTGAAGTTCGTCTGCTAGATGTCTACCGATGGTACTTTTGCCAGCACCCATTGGGCCAACTAAAAAGATATTACGTTTTTCAGCCATATTTGCTTATATCACAACTTAATCATGTTAGGGGCAGTGCACTGTTGCCTTACCAGCCTACCCATTGACTCGTGCCTATTTAGTGTCCAATAAGCACCACTCCTTAAACCTCGCTTAAATTTCGAGGCGGGGATTATCTCAGTTTCATGCAAGGCGTTGCAAGTTTTGTTACCAACAAATAGTGTATACCTGTAAATTTAGTTACAAAAAAGACCTTAAAATAAAAAAATGCGCTTATAGAAGCGCATTTTCGTCTCTGTAAATACATTCGTTAGGGTCTTTCGGTTACAATTTTTGGCGTAACGAAGATAAGAAGCTCTCGTTTTTGCTGTAACTGTGATGAGTTTCTAAAAAGTGCCCCTACAAGCGGCAGGTCTCCAAATAGAGGGACTTTTGACACGCCATCAGAACTGGTTTGTTGGAAAATACCGCCAAGTACAATGGTTTCACCGTTTTCAACTAATACCTGTGTTTTGATCTCTTGGGTATCAATAGCCACAGCATCACCCGTAGACGTTGACACTGTCTCACCACGAGTATCTTGGGTAACAACCAAATCAAGAATGATGCGATTGTCAGGGGTAATGTGAGGCGTTACTTTCAGTGACAATACCGCCTTTTTAAATTCTACTGAGGTGGCACCACTTGATGTTGCCTGCACATACGGTATTTCAGTACCTTGCTCGATGTAAGCTTCATGCTGGTTTGCTACCGTGATGCGTGGGCTAGCAATGATTTCGCCTTTGTTTTCCGATTCCAGCGCTGAGAGCTCTAGGTCGAGTATAGTACCATCGACCAAACTGGCAATTTGAAACCCGATACTACCTGCAGCACTGCTTACAGGCAGGTTCACGTTAAGACGATTATCAATGCTTGGTACTATACCACCAGCAATGGTATCCGCCCCTTCAATGCTACCAGAAACGCCGTTGTCATCTTGACGATCACTGAAACCCCAGCGCACACCAAGCTGTTCGTCAACATCGTCTAGCACCGTTACCATGCGGCTTTCAATAAGAACTTGTTTAACTGGAATGTCTAACGCTTTGATTGTTTTTCTTGCCTCATCAATGGAAGCCAGCGTGTCGCGAATGAGCAAAGTATTAGTACGCTCGTCTACCGTTACACCACCTCTTTCAGAGAGAATACCGCCTTCGGTAGACTTTAAAATAGTAGCAAGCGCTGCTGCTTTGGCGTAATTAACCGATATGTTTACGGTGTGAAGTGGCGCAAGGTCAGACACTTGTTTTTTCGATTGAAGCGCTTGGGTTTCTCGGGCGGCAAGTTCTTCAGCAGGGGCAATCAATAAAATGTTACCTTCTAAACGTTTATCTAGCCCTTTAACGCGCAAAATCATGTCTAAGGCTTGATCCCACGGAACGCCAGATAAACTTATAGTGACATTCCCAGACACGGTATCGGTGGTCACAAGATTAAAACCATTTACCTGAGCAATGATTTGTAAAACTTGTCTAACTGGTACGTCTTGAAAATCGAGTGAGATAGGGTCGCCAGTGTATACTTTCTCCGCTTCAAGTGCTTCTTGTTGTGCACTGTCCATAGGTGAAATGGCAACGCGTAGCACTCCATCTTTCACTGTATTTTTAACCGTAACCTGTCCGGTGTAGTTGATTTCTAATCGGGCTCCACCCTTTTCTTCGAAGGTTTCTATCGTAGAAACCATGGTGCCAAAGTCTGCGACGTTGAGCTCTAATAATTGGTCCTCGCCTAAAGCTGTATCAGGAAGGGTTAGCGATACCTTACCCTGCGACTCTATTAGCTGTACTTTTGGTGCCTGACCTTCGAAGTTCACCACCGTCACTGCCGTATTACCCGCAGCTTGGGTAAAATCGACATTCGTAATCGTGGTACTGAATGTTGAAGTATTGCGCTTATTGCTTGGGTCTACCAATAGCGGCTCTTGTGCTTTGACCGGCGAGATAAATACAGTCAGTGAAAGTACTGCTGTTGCCAAGAAGGCTAGCCAGTACCATTTCGGCGCTCTACGATTCAGAGACTTATTGAATATGTATCGTTCGGCCATGCTTACTCTCCCGCCTTCGATGCTGTAGTCATTGTTGTTGTTTTCCTTTGCCAGCAGCCTGCGCCATCAGGTAATAATTGTTCAATAGTAATCGAGTCTGCGCCGATTTGTATAATTTTGCCATAAAACAAGCCGATACGACTCCCTACTTTAGCTTTATGTAGAACGCCATCATTACTTTTTAAGAGCGCCCATTTCTCTCCTTTAACCACGAAACTACCGGATAGGGCCAATGCGTCTATGCCGTAAGCCTCCAATGCTTCTTTGCGGCGCTGAAAATCAGGCTGCAAACAGTTCTCAACCCGTGACGTCGTTACTGGTGCCGTCTCGTTCCGTAGGCGGTCAAAAGGGCTACGTAGTTCGCTTGATGAGTAATTAAAAGGAGGGTGGCTTTTAAATTCTGGATAGGGTTCGACCTGCGGCTGAGCTCGCTCCTTTACGCTTTGGGTGTAAGCTTGCAAGTCGTCAAGTTTAGGTGAACAACCGGCTATGAGAAATAGAACAATCAGAGATAAAAACGAACGAATCATTGTTCATCTCCTTCAAGGTCTGATGCGCTTTCAGAGCGATAGGTTTTAGCCTGTAATTTAAGCGATAAGGTATTGGCCTGCCGCTTAATTTCGAAGTCATGCAGGGTCACAATTCGAGGTAAATCAGCGACCTTCGAAACAAATTCGCCAAAATTGTGATAACCGCCGCTTACTTCCATTTCGATAGGAAGCTCAGTATAGAACTCTTTTGGCACTTCTTGCTGCCAGTTCAACAGCTCAAATGTGAGGCCTGAAGCCGTTCCTACATAGGTAATGTCGTCTAGCAATCCAGGGGTTTCGTTACTGGTAGGTAGACTTTTTAGCATTGAGGAAAAGTCTTCTCTAATCTGTTTTAGTTGCGCTTCGTAGGCATCTAAATTGGCCGCAATGCGGTATTTTGCTTCAAACTGAAGCTTTAGCTCTTGCTCTTTTAATTCAACTGCGTCTTTTATTGGCAGCTTCGGGCTGACTAACATGTAATAGCTTAAGGCGCCTACTAAAATAGCGAGGAAAGCTGCTACAACAATACGCACTTCGTTTGGCCATATTGCTATCTGTTCGAAATCGAGCTCATTGAGTTCTTTTAGCTTTGAAACATCAAACTTCATTATTTCTGTGCCTCACTCACTTCAAGCTCTACAGGAGCGACGTTTGGATTTATTGAAAAAGTAAGCGTGAAATTGCTTATGGCTCTGGCGGCACTGCTGTCAGACTTTATCGTCGATAGCTCTGCAGAAATAAAAACTTTCGAGTTATCCAGCGCACGCATGAAGTCAGACAGACGGTTATTAGAATCACTAATTCCTTCTATCTCAATGCGATTATTGCTCCGCGTCATTGTCTCGAAAGCAACACCAGGCGGAACTAGCTTGGCAAGCTCATCAAAAACAATCGGTGCAATATTGCGGCTGGCCTGAAGTTGTTCAATTAACGCCATCCGCTGTTCAACGGCACTCTTTCTTTCTTTTACTTTTTTAATTTCACCAATTTGCGCATCGAGGATAGCGATCTCTCGTTCGAGGAACTGATTGCGCGAGTTTTGATTATTGATTTGCTGGTCAATGGCTTGACCGATAAACCAAAAAATGAGGCCAACGATAGCGGCAACAGCCACCAAGCCGGCAAGATATTGTTGCTTCTGATGCTGACGCTGCTTTTCACGCCAGGGCAATAAGTTTACATGTGCCATGGCGTAAAGCTCCGGCTCGCCAATCCTGCGGCAATGGCAAGTTGAGGCGCTATTTTGTTAAGTCTTGTGGTATCAAGTTTAGGGTTAATTGTCATATTACTAAAGGGGTTAAAGCAAATCACATCAAGCCCTAAGTCTTGTTTTAAAATATCGACAAGCGGTGCTATGGTCGCTGCGCCACCACAGAATAGGATTTTCGTGGGACGATCTGCATGCAGCGTACTCATATACATTTGTATTGCGCGATTGATATTTTGCTGAAGGTTAGCGGCAAATATGGGCAGAGTATCCTCTACCCAATTGCCAGAAAGCGTGCCGTCAAGAAGCTGTCTCTCTGCGCTTTCCCGCTCAACCATATGAATAGCACTGATATCATTGATTAAATGGTTAAGGCCGAAGGCATGCTCTTTTGTATAGATTACTTCGCCATTTTTAACAACGCATATTTGCAGCAGCGACGCGCCAACGTTAACACAGCAAAGCGGCGTATCTTCCTCATGGGCTGAATAAAAAAAGTCGAGCGCGTTTCCAATAGCAAAATTTTCCATATCGACAATTTTGGGCTCAAAGTTAGCTTCTCTAGCGAGTAGTAGTCTGCTATCGACCAAATCTTTGTGTGCCGCGGTTAAAAGCACATTTACTTTTCCGGTATGGGTGGCACTGGGGCCCATTTCTTCAAAATCTAAATACACTTCTTCAAGCGGGTAGGGAATTAGGCTATCCGCTTCTATTTCAATTTGATTTTCCAAGTCGTAGTCGTTTTGCTCGGGATCCATGTATACGATTTTGCTAATAACCGAAGTACCCGCTACGGCGACGTTGGCGAGCTTTATTTTCGTTTTAAGAGATTTACGAATCTTTTTAAGCGCGATACTGACAGACTCATAGTCTTTGATATCACGTTCTGAGAACGCGATCTTACTTATCGGTTCACAGGCATACCCTTGAAGGATGAATCCGTCTTTCGATTGCTCTAGCCACACCGCTTTTATTTGACGCGTGCCTATGTCTAAGCCCACAATGGGCGGCAGCTTTTTTTTGAACAGCGATTTCATGTGTAAGTGTCCAGTTTCAAAGGTAGTTGCTCTAAAGTACAATGTTACTCTATTAGTATAATGCGTATGGTTCTAATGTAAGCACATACGTATAAATATACGTCATTTCAACAAAATGTCTTGGTATCCGTTACAGTGAAGTACATCAAACCATTTATTCTATTTAGTTTTCTATCAGGCCTTCTTGGTTTCGCTGCGCTGGTAGGTATTTACTTTTATATCAAACCTGACCTACCAAGTGTTACTGTACTTAAGGATGTACGGCTGCAAACACCCATGCAGATATACACCAAAGACGGAAAACTTATTTCGCAGTATGGAGTTAAACGGCGGATCCCGGTAAAACTTGAGGAAGTTCCTCAAGAATTGATCGATGCCATACTTGCTACCGAGGACAGCCGCTTCTACGAACACCGCGGTATTGACCCAATTGGTATTGTGCGTGCTGCAGTAAGTTTAGTGCTAACTGGCGAAAAACGTCAGGGGGCAAGTACGCTAACGATGCAGCTAGCGCGAGGCTTTTTCCTAAGCCGTGAAAAAACGTACGTAAGAAAGGTAAAAGAAATCTTCATTGCGCTTCATATGGAGCAGGAGCTATCAAAGCAAGAAATCTTGGAGCTGTATCTCAATAAAATCGAGTTAGGCCATAGAGCGTTTGGTTTCGGTGCGGCTGCACAAGTTTACTATGGTAAACCGCTAAATGAACTTACGCTGGCACAAATTGCAACGATTGCCGGTCTTCCTAAAGCGCCTTCAGTGTTAAATCCAGTTAGCAGCCCAGAACGTTCTGTTGAGCGTAGACGGGTTGTATTACTTCGAATGCTCGACGAAGGATACATCACAAAAGCCCAGTTCGACGAGGCTGCAGGTGCTCCTGTTACCGCTAAAAAACACGGCGCAGAGATTGAAGTGGATGCGCCTTATCTTGCTGACACCATTTATAATGAAATGGTAGAAATTTATGGTAAGGAAGAAGCTGAAACAGGCGGCTATCAAGTGTTTGCAACCGCAACGTCAGATATGCAGCTTGCTGCTCAAAGAGCGGTGGTAAGAAACCTTCATGATTATGATGAGCGTCACGGCTACAAGGGTGCTCTGGGGTATTTATGGAATATTCCTAAGCCAGAAAGTAAAGATGATGTTATCCCTCAATTGTCATTGAGTTTCGACGTGAGTAATAAAACCTCTAGGGACGAATGGGATGAGGCTTCAATGCTGCAAGTGTTAGCCGAGATTCCTTATATCAAGCCTCTTATTCCCTCTGTCGTAACAAAGGTCAACGAACAATCAATAGAAGTGTTGTCAGTTGATGAGCAAGTGCGAACGATAGAGTGGGGTGGTCTGGATTGGGCCCGTCGCTACATTACTGATTTCAGACAAGGCAGCGACCCGCAAACAGCCAGTGATGTCACGCAAGAAGGCGCGGTAATCTACATAAGGCAGCAAGATGATCAGTGGCGTATTTCGCAAATACCCGAAGTGAGTGGAGCCTTTATCGCACTTAACCCACAAAACGGCGCGGTCGAAGCGGTGGTTGGTGGTTATAGCTTCTACCAAAGTCAATTTAACCGAGCGACGCAAGCGAAGCGCCAGGTTGGTTCAAACATCAAACCTTTTGTGTACTCAGCAGCTATAGACAGCGGTTACACTCTGGCATCTATTATCAATGACGCGCCGATTAACCAATGGAATGCAGCCACGGGTGTAGCGTGGCGCCCTCAAAACTCACCCGCTGAGTACGATGGCCCTATCAGAATGCGAAAAGCCCTTGGGAAATCTAAAAACGTAGTCTCGGTAAGGCTGCTTCGCGGTGTTGGATTAAGAGAAACCGCAGATTATTTAACCCGCTTCGGCTTTAATAAAGACGATATTCCATTGGATGAAACCGTATCGTTGGGGTCAAGTTCGCATACACCTTTAGAGGTCGTGAGAGGCATGTCGGTTATCGCGAACGGTGGATATCTGGTAAATCCACACTTCATAAGCAAAGTGCTGGATGAAAATGGCGATGAACTCTGGAAAGCCAATCCGGTATGGGCATGCAATCGTTGCGAAAGCCACAGTGATGCCGACATATTACCGGAAGACGAGGAAGCCGATGTTGAAGCCTTGTTAGCCGCAGAGCTCAATCAAGACATACTGTTAGGTGATTCGGGCGACGATGAAAATACCGAAAAGGTGATAGCACCTCAAGTGATCACGGCACAAAATGCCTTTTTAGTCGGTGAAATGATGCGTACCGCTGTTCGAGCAAACGGTAATTGGAGCAAAAAAACCTATTGGTTGGGAACCGGGTGGCGTGCTCGTAATATACTTCAGCGCACGGATATTGCGGGGAAAACTGGTACAACTAACGATTCACGAGACACGTGGTTCAGCGGCTTTCACAAGGATATTGTTGCCACTGCATGGGTAGGCTTTGACAATATGGGCAGGCAACTTGGGCGTGCAACACGCAACCAAAATCTTATCAACAAAGATCCTGAAAAGTTTAATTGGATAGGCAATGCCATGATAGGTATTGAAGATGGCGCGAAAGCAGCACAGCCTGCATGGATCAGATTCATGGAATATGCGCTTGAAAGTAAACCGCATACGCCAATGCCCGTACCAGAAAATATAGTGCGGGTTCGCATTGATCGTACCAGTGGAAAGTTGACCCGACGGACAGACCATACGACACTATTTGAATATTTCCTGCAAGGCACTGAACCGACAACTTATGTTCGTGATGACGAAGTGTTGGATCCAGCTACGCAGGATGAAACTACTGCGCCAGAGCCAGAAGAAATATTCTAATTATAAGAAGACACGTCGCTGACGTGTCGTTTCTTTAGGCTTAAGCGATGTAATTGCCTGAACACATTTTCGGAAAAACAATGTCAGAAGACTCACAACGATATCTATATATCCCTCACGCTGGCCCTTCATTGCTAGAAACGCCCCTACTGAATAAAGGCAGTGCCTTTACCGCCCGCGAGCGAGCGGCGTTCAATCTAACCGGTTTGGTGCCGCCTCGATATGAAACCATTGAGGAGCAAGTTGAACGAGCGTATATGCAATATAGTAGCTTCGACGAAGCGTTAAATAAGCATATTTACCTTCGAGCTATTCAAGACAACAACGAAACCTTGTTCTATCGCCTCATTCAAAAGCATATCGATGAGATGATGCCTATTATTTACACCCCAACGGTAGGAGATGCATG
Source organism: Alteromonas gracilis (assembly GCF_002993325.1). GTDB lineage: Bacteria > Pseudomonadota > Gammaproteobacteria > Enterobacterales > Alteromonadaceae > Alteromonas > Alteromonas gracilis. Next base: position 99,796 of record NZ_PVNO01000023.1, on the reverse strand, counting down.
TGAACAGTTTTCTGATATCTACCGTAGCTCCCGTGGTTTGTTTGTGTCATATGAAGAGCGTCACCAGCTAGACGACATTGTCCGCAATGCCACAAAACGTAAAGTAAAAGTGATTGTTGTGACTGACGGTGAGCGTATTCTTGGGTTGGGAGATCAGGGTATCGGCGGTATGGGGATCCCTATCGGAAAACTGTCGCTCTATACCGCATGTGGCGGAATTAGCCCTGCTTACACGCTACCCGTTATGCTAGACGTAGGCACCAATAACGAGAAACTGTTAAACGACCCTATGTATATGGGCGCGCGTCACCCTCGTATCGGGCAAGAAGAATACGATGAATTTGTAGATATGTTCATTAATGCGGTGAAACGACGCTGGCCAGATGTGATGATCCAGTTTGAAGACTTCGCGCAGCCCAATGCAATGCCGTTACTGAATCGCTACCGAAACGATGTGTGCTGCTTTAACGACGATATTCAAGGTACTGCTGCAGTTACGCTCGGCACTATACTCGCGGCATGTAAAACTAAGCAGCAAAAGCTTAGCGACATGAAGGTTGTATTTGTTGGGGCGGGCTCAGCAGGCTGTGGTATTGCTGAAATGCTTATCCAACAGATGGTCTTTGAAGGTCTTACTGATGAACAAGCGCGCAAGCAAGTGTTTATGATTGACCGTTTCGGCTTAGTCACTGAAGGTATGGAGGGCTTACGTGACTTCCAACAAAAGCTTCAGCAAAAAAATGCAGACTTAGCTGATTGGACATTCAGTGGTGATTACGCATCACTACTTGACGTGATGCACTGCGCGCAGCCAGACGTACTGATTGGCGTTTCAGGTCAGCCTGGTTTGTTTACTGAGCAAGTGATCCGCGCCATGAAGCAAGGATGTGAGTTACCAATCATCTTCCCACTGAGTAACCCGTCTCGCCAAGTTGAGGCAAGACCAGAGCAGGTTATTGAATGGACCGACGGTGAAGTTATTATCGCGACGGGTAGCCCGTTTAAACCTGTTGAGTATAAAGGTGAAATTTACCCGATTGCACAATGCAACAACTCGTACATTTTCCCCGGTATTGGTCTTGGCGTTGTTGCCTCCAAAGCCAAACTAATTAGCGACGAAATGTTAATGGCTGCAAGTAATGCGCTTGCTTTAGCGTCGCCATTAGTCAACACGGGGCAAGGTTCGCTATTGCCACCGCTATCGGCGATAGCTCAAATAAGTCGCGAGATTGCCTTCGAAGTGGGTAGGGTAGCGATGGAGCAGGGGCTTGCCCTTGAGATGTCGGATGACGCTTTGCTAGAAAGTATAGAGCGAAACTTCTGGAAAGCTGAATACCGCCCTTATAAACGGGTCAGCATTTAACTAACGCTGACGTTTTAAAAAAAGCAGGCCTTGCCTGCTTTTTTTATAGTTTTGCATAACGTTCAATGTCGAAAGAGGCACGAAAGGTCAGCATATTTGCGCCACATTATATTATCGAAAGAACGCTGCTCCGTTTACGCGTATTTGTTTTGTTCACTTACAATTATTGGCGCTACTCAGTTGTAAAAGGGTGTTGCCTATGCGCAACATTTTATTTCTAAACATCTCTTCCCTAGCAGTCTACAAATCTTAACTTACTGAAAAATAGATATAAATCAATTTTGGCACAATGATTGATTGCTCTATTGTTATATTCGCAATGGAGCAAGAGGTGTCAATGATGACCCAACTAGAAAATAAGGTAGGTTCTTGTTATGAACGTATTGTTAAACGTTCATTTTCTACATCGTTAGTAATGGCGGCGCTTGCCACACTCTGTGCATGCGAAAGCTCCAGCGAAAATGTGGAAGCCCAGATAGAGATACCCACGGAAGCCTATTCTCCGTCTATTAACGATGCCACTGAACAGGCCCAAGATATTTCAGCAAAGCATCAAAGCGAAATGTTCGCCTACTTAGACGAGTCTGAACTGATTGACGCCTATTACGACGTTCAAAACTAGCTGACACGTTATACATGCTACACGTTATCGGTGTTGGGACTGTTAACTGCACCAATCACTTATCGATGCTGATTATCAGAAACATCGATTAGCACCAGTTTGCGGGCAATGGACTGCTCGCCTTTTATTCACAAAGCCGTGTTTTGTATCTATATAAAACGCGGCTTTTTTATGTCAGTAATCGCGCAGTGCTGTTTATTAGTCGACATAGTGAGCCATACGCCTTTAAAAGCCGTTCTTTACAGCTATGAAGTATGTCTCTTTCACCTAAAAACTATTTAAGGGAATTGCTATGTCGACAGAAAGTAACTACACACCACCTGATGTTTGGACGCAGGCTGAAGATGATGGCAACAAGTGGGCCAGTATCAACCGCCCTGTGTCAGGTTCGACCCACGAAAAAGCGCGATCCACTGGCGAACATGGTTTACAGCTTTATTCGTTAGCTACACCTAACGGGCAGAAAGTGACTATTATGCTTGAAGAACTGTTGGCTGCCGGTGTCGGCGAAGCAGAATACGATGCGTGGCTAATAAACATTGGCGAGGGCGATCAGTTTTCCTCTGGGTTTGTGGACGTGAACCCGAATAGTAAGATCCCTGCGATGGTCGACACAACAACGTCACCAGAAACCAAGCTGTTCGAGTCAGGTTCAATATTGGTCTACCTAGCAGAAAAATTCGGAAAATTTATTCCTAAAGACGCCCACGCGAAAGCAGAATGCTTTAACTGGCTATTCTGGCAGGTGGGCTCAGCGCCATACCTAGGCGGGGGATTCGGCCACTTTTATAGCTATGCGCCTTATCCAATGGAATACCCTATCAATCGCTTTACCATGGAAACCAAGCGTCAACTCGATGTGCTAGACAAACACTTAGCGAACAATGAGTTCATGGCAGGCAGTGAATACAGCATTGCTGATATAGCGATCTGGCCATGGTACGGCAACCTGGTACTGGGCAACTTATACGATGCCGCAACCTTTCTTCAGGTGCATGAGTATACTAATTTAGTTCGCTGGGCTAAGCAGCTAGAGCAGCGTGAAGGGGTAAAGCGTGGCCGTATTGTTAATAAAACCTGGGGCGATGATGGCCAGTTAGAAAACCGCCACAGCGCCAAAGATATCGACAACGCGCTCGCCAACACCTAAATAATGGGGTCAGAGTACATTACTTAAATGACGGGGTCAGTGTACTTTAGTTATGTTAATCATCTTCTTAGCATCACAATGCCTAGAAAGGGCATCGACGAAAAGTACTCTGACCCCAAATTTTCAGATAAGCTCTGCCACACTCTTTAAGTATGCTTGTTGGAGTGGGGTGAAATCCCATTCGTTCAAATCTTCATCAAATTCAAAGTTGCCCACACGGCCACGCCATTTTATGGCAGGTACAGACGTCCACGTTTTCATATACACCAGTTTACCGTGAAGGCAATGTAACACTTCAAGCTTAGGTTGCTCTGTTTGATTATAGGTGACTCGTTCAGAAACGATTGAGCCTTCCTCACATGCCTCGTTGAAAAATACAAAACCACGATAGTTTCCATTCTCCGTAATGGTTACAAGAGATGCATATTCTTTATTCTCTGACACTTTTCTTAACGCGGGTAACTGAGCTTCTACCCGTTTAATTTGTATACCCAGTTTTTTGTCGTGCCACTGCCAACCAGAACTACCCATAAAAGTGAGCTCATGATTCTTATCATTAATTTGCATTAAAAAAGTGAAGGTATTCCACGATGCTTTGGCGATAATACATAGCATCACGGCCCCGGTTATATAAATCAGCGGCTTAGTCATCGTTATCTTGTTGGCAGAGCTTTTGTCTGTCTCTTACGTATGCGGACATTTATCAGACTTAAATTGCAAAAAAGTAATGGTGTTGCCTTTTTTGAGTGAGTAAATGTTCGTTCAGCGACTAAGCCAAGCGACACAAGACGTTCAAGAAACCATGTTCGTGCAATACGATTTGGCGCATAGTGACTATGGCGCTCGGGTTAGAAAGGCGGTAGCCAGTAGATAAAACAAATGGGGTCAGAGTTAGTTTTAGGAAAGCTACTCTGCCCCTCGCTGTTTTAGCTAAGTTCTAGCTAAATGCACGGTGTGGTTACAGGTGTCATGCCTTTAACTGTACTCTTCGCAATATGCTATTGGGTAGCAACTATTGCGTAAACATGAAGCCGTACAGCTTGGAGTGCTTTATCTTTCCAATTGGTCTGAGTAAGCTCTGGTGAGTGATTGCTTTGAAAAAACTGAATATAACCATGGGTTAAGGCCATGACTTGTGTTGCGATTATCACGGCTTTGTCACTTGATACCTGTTTTTTGGGAAGCGTTTTGCATAACCCTGCCATTGTTTCGATTAATGTTGATTTGGCTGTCATCGTCTCTTCGGTCATCGAAAAAAACGAGGTGCTGCCGCCAAATATCAACTGATAATGTGCCGTATTAGATTCGGCGTAGCTTAATATATTCTCGCAGGCATCAAGAACCTTATCTGAGGCCGTATTTCCATTAGCACGCAGAATGCTTTGAGCTAGCACTTCGCAAGCTTGTTGACACAAAGCGTTGAGAATACCCTGTTTGCCCTTAAAATGACTGTAAATGCCAATGGTTGATAAATTGGCGCGCTTAGCAATGTTGCGCACGCTCAAAGCATCGTCCCCCTCCTCGCTAAAGAGTTCAGATGCCGCCTGCAGTATTTTTTCTTTGTTATTCATATTATTTTATCGAGTAGAAGTTATGGCCTATAACGCAGTTATAACTATAGATTAAGAATTCGCGAGTTGCGCAACTGTATCTACATTTTTATCGCTCTGTTTTTTGGCACAAACTTAGGAAAGCCTGCCTACATGTAGCGCTTAAAATAGTCTGTTACTTTGGGCCACAAGTGCTGGCACTTTCTGGAAAAGAATTTCATATGGCCTATCTCATTTACGTTCAGTGCTTTTGGTTCAAGCTCTTCAATTTCAGCGTCCATATTAGGGAACACGCTGAGCATATCGTGAACGTTACGAATATTAGCAATGTCATCGTCGTTGGCGAGAAGCCATTTAGAAGGTATCTGAATGGTGTCGTAGTGGTGCTGAATAACATCGCTACCAAACCCTGTTTTTACGTAGCCTCTACCGTTACACCATTTTTGCCATTGGCGCGCCACCTTTTTAGGTAATGGTTCTCCCATACCTACCCACTGAGATTTCGTATGGCCGAACAGTAAATTACTCACGGGAATAAAGACATTCATAAAAAAATGGGCTTTGATTAAATAGCTTTTGCGCATGTTGCGTAAGCTGCCTGATGAACTGCCGAAGTTACAAAAAGCAGTAAGGTCGCGAACGTTGTACATTAAGCCAAGCAGCTGGCCCCCCGCGCTATGACCAACGAGAAAATAAGGCACATGGGGGAAGTGAAGTTTGAGTGATTCTAGTACTGCTGGCATATCTTGCTCGCCCCAGGTTACTAGCGATGCATCGCTTTGTTTAACGCTGCCTTTTACTGAATCGCCAATGCCTCTATTATCATACGTTATAACGCCAAACCCTTGCTCAGCCAAATAGGTGGCAAAAGCGCGGTAAAACTGGCGTTTGATACCCGTTGCAGGGCCAATCATAATTGCCGCTTTTGCTGGTAGACTTGGAGAGAACAGGGAGGCGGCAAGAGGTGCGCTGTCCGCGCAAACAATGGTGATATCTTTCACATTGATGTTGGTTTCGGTGTCGTTTTGCTCTGATATGCTCGACATGAAGAAGTCTCTAAAACTGTTCTGGTCTAACCAGTAAACCCTCCGCACACACAAAACGCAACATGCTAATTATTTATTTTACTAATGATAATGGCTAAGTAATGACAAGTAGATAAGTTGTTGGCACGCAAATGCTAAAGCTTAGCTGGGATAGATAAGCTATAGCATTCGCGATTTAAAAAGTAATGACTTAAACAGGTAGCGTGAATACTTTCGAATTCCGCTGGAAGTTATACAGCTCTTTTTTCACCGCCGGCAACGCGCTGATGTCAGCAGGCTCAAAGCCTTGCTCTAAAAACCAATGGGCAGTAACGGTTGTAAGCACAAAAATACGCTCAATACCTGCTTCTTTAGCACGGGCGCGCACTTCATCTAGAATCCGTTCGCCTCGGTTTTTGCCGCGATAGTCTTGGTGGGTAGCCACACAAGCTAATTCGGCACAGCCGTCTTCAGGATATAAATACAAAGCTGCGCACGCGATGATCATGCCGTCTCGCACTATAACGATAAACTGGTTGATTTCGTTCTCTAAACGCTCTCTAGAGCGCTTAACTAACACACCGCTTTCCTCTAGCGGTTTTATCAGCTTTAAGATACCGCCCACATCTTCGATAGTCGCTGCACGTAATTGTTCGTAGTGGTGTTCCATTACCAAAGAGCCGGTACCGTCACGCGTGAACAACTCTTGCAGCAATGCGCCGTCTTTTTCATAGCTGATACAGTGGGCGCGAGGCACGCCAGCGGCAACGCTGGTGGTAAGGGCGCTCAGTACGGTAGCTTCGGTGGTGATGTCTCCCGCCATGATCAGTTGCTCTAACTGAGGACGTTCAATGGTGCGAAGCAATCGACCTTCGCGATTGTATATGCCATCGAAGTTTGAAAACACGATAAGCTTGTCAGCTTTAAGGGCAATAGCCGCCTGTGTGGCTACATCTTCATGAGATAGGTTGAACACTTCTCCTGTTGATGAATAGCCCATAGGCGATAGCAGCACAATAGAGCCATCGTTTAGGTGGTCATTAATGCCCGTGGTATCGATGCGGCGTACAAGGCCGGTATTTTCAAAGTCTACCCCATTGCGCACACCCATCGGCTTAGCAACCACCAAGTTCCCCGAGCACACACGTATTTGCGAGCCATGCATAGGTGAGTTAGGTAAGCCCATAGTAAGCAAAGCTTCAACCTGAGAGCGAACTGAACCGGCGGCATCTTTTACGCACTCAAGGGTTTGCTTGTCGGTAATGCGTACGCCGCTGTCAAAGCGACCTTCAATATTGCGTAGGGCAACACGCTGATCTATTTGCGGGCGGGCACCGTGTACTACAACTACGCGCACGCCTAGGCTATTAAGCAGGGCAATGTCGTGAATAATATTAGGGAAGTTAGGATGTTCAATGGCTTCGCCACCGAACATCAAAACGAACGTCTTTCCCTGGTGAGCATTAATATAGGGCAGTGAACTGCGAAACAGTTTTATGCCGTCATGATGCGCTAATACCATCTAAGCAGTTCCTTGTCGCTACCCTTGCTTGTCCAAGTCTTCCAGCTCTTGATACAGTGCTTTTGTCACGGTTTCTTTGCTGGTACCGCCTAAGATATTGCGTTGATTTACGCCGTACTCTAGCTGTAGTACTGGGTATACGTCGTCTTCAATTTTGTCGCAAATCGCCTGCATGTCGCTTAATGGCAAATCTTCAATGGCACAGCCTTTGTCGATGGCCTGAAGCACAACGCGCCCTGCAATATCGTGGCCTGTTCTAAACGGCACACCTTTACCAACCAGGTAATCTGCAAGCTCGGTTGCATTAGAAAACCCTTGGGTTGCCGCAACGCGGCAGCGTTCTTCGTTTAGCTGCAGTGAGTCAAGCACTTCGCTGGCAATACATAGACAAATGTGCCACTGATTTACCGTATCGATAGCGCCCTCTTTGTCTTCTTGCATGTCTTTGTTATACGCAAGAGGAAGGCCTTTCATGGTAACCAACAGTGCCTGCAAAGAACCAAACACACGGCCACATTTGCCGCGCATCAGCTCTAACGCATCGGGGTTTTTCTTCTGTGGCATTAGCGACGAACCAGAAGTTACGCTATCACCAAGCTGTAAGAACCCTGCTTCGCCAGAGTTATAGAAAATCATATCTTCGGCAAGACGTGACAAGTGCATCATGCTGGTGCTGGCCACAAACAAAAGCTCAAGCACAAAATCTCTGTCAGATACAGCGTCTAAGCTGTTAAGGCATGGAGAGTCAAAGCCTAACTCTTCTGCAATCGCGTAACGATCGACAGGGAAAGTCGTACCTGCCAACGCGCCAGAACCTAAAGGGCACTGATTCATGCGTACTTTTAAGTCGTCTAAACGGCTTAAATCACGCTTTAACATTTCAACGTATGCTAAGCACCAGTGTGCGAAGTGAATAGGCTGTGCACGTTGCAAATGCGTGTAACCTGGAATAATGGCTTCTTGATGGCGGCTTGCGGCATTAAGAAGCGATTTGATCACACCTAGAACATCAGCGCGAAGTGAGGCAATATGTTCACGTACCCACAAGCGAAAGTCGGTGGCAACCTGGTCGTTTCGGCTACGTCCGGTATGAAGCTTACGACCAATGTCACCAAGCTTTTCAATAAGCGCAGCTTCTACAAAGCTATGAATATCTTCTTCGCTCGATGCGTTAAAGTCTAATTCACCTACATCAGCTTTCGCTTTTAACTCGCTTAGTGCCGCTTCAAGCTGGGCTTGCTCGTCAACGGTCAATACGCCTGCCTTTTGCAGCGCACGAGACCAGCTGATAGAGCCTTGAATATCTTGGCTTGCCATAACTTGGTCAAACGGCAGAGAATCGTTAACCTGTTTAAACATACTACTTGCACCGGATTCAAACCGGCCACCCCACAACGCCATGTGATGCTCCTTAAATACTTTGTTTGCCTTTGCTACCTGCGCGTAGCTGCTAAAAGCTACGCGCGGTAAACAATTAACCTTGTTTTTTTAGTGCTTCAATACGACTTGAAAGGCTGAAAAGGCGGATAAAGCCTTCAGCGTGCTTCTGGTCGTAAACATCGTCAGCACCAAAGGTAGCGAAGTCTTCAGAGTAAAGGCTGTTAGGTGAGCGGCGTTGTGTAACCGTAGCTTGGCCTTTATAAAGCTTAACGACGATATCGCCCGTGACTTTCTTGGCAAAAGACGCAGCACCTGCAAGTAATGCATCGTTAAGAGCCGTAAACCAACGGCCATCATACATAACGTGTGAAAACTCAAGGCCAATTTGCTCACGGTACTTAAGTGCTGCTTTGTCTAGCACCATGGTTTCAAGCGCTTTATAGGCTTTAAGCAGTACGGTGCCTCCTGGCGTTTCATAGCAGCCGCGAGACTTCATGCCTACAAGACGGTTTTCAACAATGTCGATACGGCCTACACCGTGCGCTGCCGCTACTGTATTGAGCTTAACGAGAGCTTGATAAGGCGATAATGCTTCACCATCAACATGGGTCAGCTTACCTTCGTCAAAAGACAGGGTTACGCGCTCAGGTGTATCTGGCGCATCTTCTGGATCTACCGTTAGCGTCCACACTTGCTTGGTAGGCTCTTGCCATGGATCTTCAAGCTCGCCACCTTCGTGTGAAATGTGCCATGCGTTTGCATCACGGCTGTAAATCTTTGTCGCTGACGCTGTTGTCGCAATATTGCGCTCAGCTAGGTATGCAAGTAAGTCTTCGCGGCTTACCATATCCCACTCACGCCAAGGCGCGATAACGGTAAGATCTGGAGCAAGGGCGGCAAAGGTGCTTTCAAAACGCACTTGGTCGTTACCTTTACCGGTACAACCGTGGCAAAGCGCGTCGGCACCTACTTTACGGGCAATCTCAACTTGCGCTTTGGCGATGACCGGGCGCGCCATCGACGTACCTAATAAATATTCACCTTCGTATACCGCACCTGTCGTGATAGTAGGGAAGATATACTCGCTTACGAACTCTTCTTTTAAATCAACAATGTGGCACTCGCTCGCGCCAGACGCGATAGCTTTTTCATGAAGGCCTTCAAGCTCTTCATCACCTTGGCCCACATCTGCCGCAAACGCGACAACTTCACAGCCATAATTTTCTTTTAGCCATGGAATGATGGCTGATGTATCAAGCCCGCCTGAATAGGCCAGTACGATTTTTTTAACGTTTTGCATCTAAGTAAACCTCTTAGGTGCCTTTTTAGGCATTAAGTAATTGAGTAAGAATGGCGTTTTGGCCATGCATTCTATTTTCGGCTTGCTGCATTAATAGCGACTTGTCACTATCAATTAACGAGCCTGTAATTTCTAAGTCGCGATGGGCAGGCTGGCAATGCATAACATAGCTAGCGCCGGTTGCTTCCATCAGCGCTTCATTAACCTGGTAAGGCATGAATTTTTCTTTGATCACTTCAAGTGGTGTGTCATCACCCATTGAAAGCCACGTATCGGCATAAATAACGTCTGCACCGTTAGCGGCACTAAGGTCTGTGCTTTCAACAATCGATACACCGGTCTTTTCGGCAATCGCTTTTGCCTGCGCTACAATTTCAGGCGACGCTTCATGACCTTCTGGAGTCACCACTACTTGATTGCACCCCAGTAGGGCACCAACGATTAACAGAGAGTGAGTCACGTTGTTACCGTCGCCTACATAGGCCATGGTAAGACCTTCAGTTCTGCCGAAGCGTTCAAACATAGTAAGGTAGTCAGCAAGGCCTTGGCACGGATGGTATTTATCACACAGAGCGTTAATAACCGGCACTTTCGCCGCTTTTGAAAAGGTTTCTAGTGTTTCGTGAGAAAATACGCGAGCCACGATAGCGTCGGCCCAGCACGCAAGGTTAGCAGCGGTGTCTACTGCATCTTCACGACCTGCTAAGTTACCCGACTGCACATCTAAATACACCATATGGCCGCCAAGCTTGTTGATACCAATATCAAAGCTAACACGGGTTCGCAAAGACGGTTTTTCAAACAGGGCAACAATTGATTTCCCCGCTAGCACGTTGCTGTAACTTGCTGGGGCTTGTTTAATTTCTACAGCCAATTGCAGCAAGTTTTTCATTGCGTCGGGTGTCCAGTTTGCAAAGGTGAGTAGGTCCTGTTTCATTGTACTTCTCCGGCATTGCCTTTTGTTAGAGCAGCGTTTGTGGACTCTGTGTTTGCCAGCGCTGCGGGCAGAATTTGAGTGCCCGTTTTCTTATTTAAAATGTCGTTGATATCGGCTGCCCAGCTTGCGATGTAAACCGCGCGGTCTAGGCTTTCTGCAGACGCAAGTGCTGCATCTACTTTTACTTTCATTCCGTCAGTGATAACGCCTTCATCTGCGTACTTGGAAATACTTGAAGCGTTAAGTTCGCTAATTAGCGATTTGTCACCGTCAAGTACACCTTCAACATTGGAAAGTAACAAAAGTTCCGCGTTAAGAAGTTCAGCGATAACCGTAGCTGCTTGATCGGCATTTACATTCAGTAACCTGCCTTGTGGGCTTGAGCCAATAGAGCTAATTACCGGAAGTGTAGACTGCGCTAGTACGTTTTTCAGAAATGCAGCGTCAGCAGTTGAAGGTACGCCTACCGCACCGTATTGATCAGCCAGTGGCTCACATACCACCATATTCCCGTCTAGCAGAGATAAACCAACAGGAGTAATACCTGTGGCAAGTGCCGCTGCACAAAGCTGTTTATTCGCAGAGCCTGCAAGTGCGCCGCAAATATAAGGCATGTGCTCATCTGGCGTAACGCGAAGGCCATCAATTTTTGTACTTTGAAGGCCCAGGCTCGCCATTAGGGTTTCCACTAACGGGCCGCCGCCGTGCACCACAACAACGGGGCGTACGGTTTGAACTTCTTTTACGCTTAAAAATAAGCGCGTCATTGCCGCTGCATCGTCAAGTAATGCACCACCAACTTTAATTACAATAGGTGAAACACTCATAGTACTAACCCTGTTTCTACTGGTTGTTTCGTCATTATATTCAGGCACTGTATAGCCTGCGAGGCCGCGCCCTTCATCACGTTGTCTATAGCCGCTGTTACCACCGCATACCCAGATGCCTCGTCTAACTTCCAGTGAAGATCAACAAATGGGGTGTGAGCAACGTCGTCAATTTTTGGAAAACTCTTGCGCAACCGCACAATGGGTTTATCAGCATAGGCGTCAGTGTACGCTTGTTCAAGTTGGGCGCTGGTGGTACCAGCTTTAACTTTAACCGTCACCGTCGCCAATATTCCTCTTTTGAAGTTTCCTAAGTGCGGCGTAAAGATAACCGGTGTGCCTAAATATGCTTCTATTTCAGGCGTATGACGGTGGCCTAGCACGCCATATGCTTGCAGGCTTACTTCGAAAAAGCTGGTGGTAAGGCTAGCTTTTCTGCCCGCACCGGATACACCAGATACGGCGTTGATCACAGGGCGTACGCTTTCATCCAGCAAATTATGGTGAGCAAGAGGCTTAAGTGCACTAAGGCTCGCAGTGGGGTAGCAACCCGGCACAGCAATAACATCGGCACCGGCAATTTGGGCTTCGTGCCATTCGGCAAGACCATAAACAGCCTGAGCTAGGCTTTGTTCTTGCGTATGGGGAAAGCCATAAAACTGTTCGAAAACTTGGGTGTCTTTTAGCCTGAATGCGCCGGATAAATCGAGTACTTTGGCTTTACCTGATGATAACACTGGCATCCAGTCGTGGCTGGCCTCGTGGGGAGTGGCTAAGAAGATAAAATCAACGTTATCCGCCATCTCTTTTAATGCAGCATCTGAAATAGGGGTAAGCGTAGCGTTCACGTGAGCCAAATTGCCATGTAGCTCTGCGATATCTTTACCAGCGTCATTGCTATTTTCAGACACGTAGGTGCCCGCTAGTTCTAACGTAGGATGTTGATTCACCAACTGAACAAGTTGTGCCCCTGTGTAACCACTGGCACCAATAATTGAAACGTTGTACATAATTTAAAATTCAATAAAAGGAGAAAAAAATCACTTTTTACCTTTGTAAACTGGTTGGGCGTAAATCCTTGCCTAACCGCGACCACATTACAAAGGTAAAAAGTGTGCTACAGAATGCGCATAGGAGTGCACACGCATCGTCGTGCGCTATGCAAGGTGTAGCCAGCCAGGGGAGAGGTAAACTCTTTGTCGTTGCTAGTGGTTGAACCAACAACGTGAGTTGGTTGTGCCATCATCAATTCCTATCATGTTACAACCCGTAATAAGTGGGTTGGATGCTTTAACCGTCGACTATTCTAACGTTATTGAATTTTTATTCAATAAAAATGTATAAATATTTTGTTTTCATGTTTTGCGCAGTTCGCTGGTAACGAATTAAGTAATAGTACATTTATAGTTGTTACAGTCAGTTGACAACACGAGCAAGAGAACTGAATATTTATATACGTTGTCGCATAACCATGACGTACATGAACAGCTTGCTTGTTGGCGTCGTCTTTTTATTAGTACATTGAGCTATCTTGAAGTGTCTAACGAGTGGATGACAACCTACACACGGCTGTGAATACGTTTTGGAATAACCGGAAAATCAAATGGGCAAACTTACCTTGGCGCTTGTTGCGCACGATCATAAAAAACCTGAGTTGTTAGCATGGGTCAAGCAACACATTAACGTACTTGAACAATGCAATTTAGTGGGAACAGGAACGACCGGCGGCCTCGTTGCCAGCGAAACCGGACTTGATGTCACTCGGTATAAAAGTGGCCCGCTTGGTGGCGACCAGCAAATAGGGGCACTCATCGCTGAAAATAAACTTGATGCACTTTTCTTTTTTTGGGACCCACTAAATCCAGCGCCACATGATCCGGATGTTAAAGCGCTGCTGCGATTGTGCTCGGTCTGGAATGTGCCTGTAGCCTGTACGCCAGCGACGGCTGACTTAGTAATAACGTCGCCATTATTCTTATCGCCAGACTACAAACCGGTTAAGCCGAACTTTTAATACGCCTTTTAAGGTCAGTAGAGTTTGTCTGAACGGGCATGCTGATTCACTAAACAAAAAAAGGCTGGCCTAGGCCAGCACTTTTTACAGTGGGTAATCGGTTAAAGACACAGGTAGGTCTTATCTAAATATATCCCGTAGTTTACGCTCATCTTCACGCTGTGTTTTTAGTTCCGTTTTTTGCTCATCGGTAAGTAAGGCAAACATGGCTTGACGATGTTTGGCTTTCTCTACACCAGCGCTAACAATGTCGTCCTTATATTTCGTAACAAGCGCTTCCCAAGAAGCTTGCGAGAATGACGAGCTACGAATTAATTCGCGCTGTGCATCTTTAAAGCTACGCATGATTTGTCTGTTTGCTTCGGCGGTGTCTTTAAAAGACTCCCGAAGTGCACTAAGACTCTCTCTCTGTGTATCACTTAGCTCAATGCCTTCGAATGGCACGCCATCGCGCTTATGTTCATGGCCTTTACGGTTGTGATGGGAGAATTTTTTATCTTTACCTTCTCTGTCTAAACGTTTCGCAAATTGCGCTTTTTTCTCTTCAGATGCATTGCGACGGTTTTCTCTTTTAGCTTCTCTCTTTGCTTCTCGAGCTAAAACTTTTGCTTGCTGCTCTTCAGTTAGCACGTTGAAAATATCATGGCGAAGTTGTGCAAGAGCAAAGTGTTGAGTCTCACGCGCTTCAAATTGAGTTTGTATAAATGCACTGATTTGGGTTTCAGAGGCGGTCTCAAAATCAAAATCGGGCTTCTCAACACTTCCCTGCACAGGTCGAGGGGTGGCCTCTTTAAACGCGCTAACCAGCGTTTTTATTTCTTCACGCTGCAAGTCGCTCAAGCCTATGCCGCGAAGGTGCTTAACCATTTCTTTAACCGGTTCGTGGTGACGCATACCAGGGCCCGCGGGCTGAGCCAACGTAAGGCCGCTTAAGCTAATCGCCGCTACAGTAACACTAGCAATTAATAACTTTTTCATTGTCGTCTCCTTTTTGTTAGGACACGATAATAGTAGCTTTCTCAACAAGGAAAGCTGTCAACGTACTGTAAAGCTTATGTAAAGGTGATGCCGTTTTGTAATTGTAAAGGTCTGAAAAGTTATAGTATGCGTTTGACAGTCGCTTTCGGCAATGTTTGAAAGCTTCGCTTCAAGCGTAAGTTGAAGTTTATTTCGTTTACAGGCACTTTCATGAATCTAGCAGCAAAAGAGTTTAATTCCATGAGTTCAGATTTTCACTTGCAGTCAGTTCTAGTTATTGATGATGACCTTGAGCTTACAGAAATGCTTTCGGCGTACTTGTCCGGTATGGGCTATCAGGTTCAGGTGAAAAACGATGGCGAAGAAGGCTTGTCGGAGGCTATTTCAGGGCGTCATTACGACCTGATTTTGCTTGATGTAATGATGCCGAAAATGGACGGCTTCGATGTCTTAAAAAAGTTGCGAGCAAGCCACAGTACGCCTGTACTTATGCTTACGGCACGAGGCGATGACTACGACCGCATTTTAGGTCTTGAGATGGGCGCAGATGATTATTTGCCTAAGCCATTTAACCACAGAGAATTAGTTGCCCGTATCAAGGCCATTGTTCGTCGACACAACCTCTCAGCAACGGGGGGAGCCGTTGAGCAGGATTTGTTTGTAAATGGGATATTTTTAAGTCCAAGTAGTCAGCTTGCCAAAGTCGATGATGTTGAACTTACACTTACCACTACTGAATTTTTAATCTTGCGTTTGCTCATGCTAAATGCTGCACAGCGAGTGACGAAAGAAGAAATAAGCTTAAAGATACTGGGTAAACCGCTTCAAGCGTTTGACCGCAGTATCGATATGCACGTTAGCAACCTGCGTAAGAAAATGAGTGCAGTAGCCGTCGATGAAAAAATTAAAACCATCCGGGGCGTAGGGTATATGTTAATTACTGGAACCAATTAATGGTAAAAATACTACGCAGCATAAATCCAACACGTGCCATTATGGGGCGCATTTTTCTTTGGTTTTGGGCAACCTTTATTGTTACTGCTCTTCTGGCAATATGGGGAAGCCGCCTGTTTTTTGAAGACCTGCAAGTGGTGCAGATGAAGCCCCGTGAAGTGGCTGACTTAAACCAAGCAATTGAACGCATGCAGCGTGACCGATTGCAAACAATGCCATTACAGGCAGCGCTCGAGCGAAGTTCTCGGGGTGTAAGAGGACGGTTGATTGCCGTAAACGTTCAAGATAACAGCTTAACATCAGCCGGTGGCCCACCGCTGCGAGACAACGATGTAGCTGACTTACTGCGCCTGATAAATCAAACGTCACCCATTGCGGTTAAGCGGGGCGCATTTAAAATTATAGGCCCATTATTTTTTGAGCGAGAGGGCAAACGCTTTGCGCTTTTCTCAGCAAAGCTAGATATGCCAGAAAAGAGAACTCCTCCGATATTACTCTTTTTGACCATCGCTCTTATTACCACCATCCTTTTAAGCTGGTTATTTGCTAAATCGCTCACGACACCTATATTGCAAATTCAAGGCTCAGCAAAGCGTTTAGCGGGCGGAGATTGGCGAACGCGGGTTGAAGGGGCTGAGAAGCGTCAAGATGAATTGGGGCAACTTGCTCGTGATTTTAATAAGATGGCAGAACAGCTAGAGTCGATGTGGGGAGCGCAAAAGCGCCTGTTAGCCGATGTGTCTCACGAGCTACGCTCGCCACTTGCCCGACTGCAAATGGCGCTTGGCCTAGCTCATCAGCAAAATGTAGACCCAGAGACTCTGTCCCGCGTTGAGCGAGAAGCTGACCGAATGGAAGCGCTGGTGGCGCAGTTACTTACGTTAAGCCGCGCAGAATCCGGAGAGGCGACAATGCAGCGACAAGCATTGACCCTAGTGCTAAACGATGTCTTTACCGATGCTCACTTTGAAGCGGCGAACAAGAACAAGCAATTGCAAATAGACGATATTCCCAAAACGATCGTACTCATCGACAGTATGATGCTGTGCCGTGCAGTAGAGAATGTTCTACGCAACGCTATTAGGCACAGTAAATTTATTACCCATGTTTCATTTAGCGAGGATGACAAGCACTGGTGCATTCATATTGCAGACGATGGCGAGGGACTAACGGTTGAAGAATGTGACCGCATATTTTCTCCCTTCTACCGCGCCTCCCTAGCTCGGGAACGTGAATCCGGTGGCGTTGGCTTGGGTTTATCCATTGCAAAAGCGGCGGTTGAGTTGCATCATGGCCGTATTATCGCTGAACCTGACGAGCGCGGTGGGCTTCGCGTTACTCTGTCTTTTCCCAAGTGCTGAATAGGGCAACGACAGTGGTTACTGGCCGTATTTAAGCGCAACTTGACTGTAGAAAGGGGATTTATGAACTGGACGCTCACGTCTGAAAATAACTTAGCAAGCACCTTTGCCTCGCATATTAATCCTTTTTGGTTAGACAATGTTACTCAGGGCCATTTCCTGGGCAAAGGTGACATCACTGTGCGTTTTGCGCATTGCATTCCCGAATCACCAAGAGCAACAATAGTTATCTGTTCGGGGCGTATTGAATCTTATCTAAAGTACAAAGAGTTTGTTTACGATTTATATCAAAACGGATTTGCTGTTTTTATCTTAGATCACAGAGGTCAAGGCTTGTCAGATAGAATGACAAGGGATCCTCAGCACGGTTATGTAGCGCACTTTGATGACTACGTCGATGATTTCGTCACGTTTGTAGAGACTATTGTTAAGCCGTTGCAGCAAGGCCCTCTGCAGTTAATTTGTCATTCAATGGGTGGCGCGATTGGTGCGCTTACTTTACTGCGCTTGCCCAATCTATTTTCCAAAGCGGTCCTTGCATCGCCCATGTTTGGCATTAAGCCTTCCTTGCCTAATTGGCTAGCAAACGGATTAATTCGTACTGGGCTTGCCGTAAATAGAATGACAAAGAAAGATGCGGGTTATTTCTTTGGTCAAACTCCCTATATCGCGTTTCCTTTTTCATTGAATAAGCTCACTCACAGTAAAGCGCGGTATGCGTTGTTTCGTGAATTGTACGATGAAGAGCAAGAAATTCAGCTTGGTGGTGTAACCACTGAATGGCTGGCCGCTGCACATCAGGCAATGAATAAAATTGAAAGCAGTGCGAGAGGGATTACAACGCCTTCGCTGGTACTTAGCGCAGATGATGACGCGATTATTGATAATAAGCGACAAAGACGTGTCGCTCAGTTAATGCCGAATGCAACGCTTGAAATTGTGCCTCGTGCGTATCATGAGCTTTTTACTGAATCTGACGAAATACGCGAGCGTTCCGTTAAACGTATTCTCGACTTTTTAGCCTATGATTAGCGTTAGCAATAACCTCGTTTGACAGAAAGCGCTGCTTTCTTGCCATAAAAGCAACGTCAAAGATGATGCCAACCTCTGTTTCGTTATAAAATAGCCGAGTGATTAACTATTAAGGTAGTGTAGAAAGGCATGCTCGATATCGTACTTTATCAGCCAGAGATCCCGCCTAACACGGGAAATATCATTCGTTTATGTGCAAATAGTGGATTTACGCTGCACCTGATTGAGCCGTTAGGGTTCGAGTGGGACGATAAGCGTGTTCGCCGTGCCGGCTTAGATTACCACGAATTTGCTCATGTTAAGCGTCATGCAAATTTAGAAGCCTACCTTGAGGATGCAAAGCCAAACCGCGTATTTGCCTGCACGACGAAGGGAAAAGCGTTTCATAGCGATGTATCTTATAAAAAAGGCGACGCGCTAATCTTTGGTCCTGAAACCCGCGGTTTACCAGACGATTACATTCAATCCCTACCTCCAGAGCAGCGCGTTCGCATTCCTATGTTGCCAGATAGTCGCAGTATGAACCTGTCGAACGCAGTGTCGGTTTTTGTTTATGAAAGCTGGCGCCAATTAGGTTACGACGGAGCGCGATAGCACAAGACGGATAAAGCAGCCTGAAGACATTCGTTTTTATAAAGCCCCGGTGTAGGGGCTTTTTTATACCCAACCTACTCGCCCGCTACTTGACGTAGCCATACGCGTTCCTGAAATTGGACTGTACGTTAATGCATTACCAGGTGCGCATAGGGTAGAGATTATCGATAACAATCATTTCTACGTTGCGAATAATCATTATTATCGCAAGCATGGTAATCGCTACGTGGTCGTAGATTCACCCTATAAAAAAGTAAAAAAAGCTAAACGTTATAAACATAATCAGCATAGCTATCATAGCAATAAGAGAATAATAATGGTGAGGGAAGGGCGATAAATGCAGCTTTGAAAGCTGGCGAAAAATTAGGGAAAAAGAATCGTTAAGAGGGTGATGGTCTTTAGCGCTTAGCCAAGACCATCAATTACTTATTAAGCTTCTTGCTTTAAGTCTCGTCCTAGCAGGGCTAACGCTGCGTCTTTAGGCGATTTTCCGTGATAAAGCACGGCATAAATTTGTTCACAAATAGGCATTTCCACACCTACTTTCTTTGACAAAATATGTACTTCTTCAGTATTGCGATAACCCTCAACCACCTGACCAATTTCTTCAATAGCCACATCGACACTCTTGCCTTGGCCTAATGCCAATCCAAAGCGGCGGTTACGCGATTGATTATCGGTACAAGTTAGTACGAGGTCGCCAAGGCCGGCCATACCCATAAAGGTTTCTGGATTCGCCCCCAGCTTTACACCTAAACGCGTAAGCTCTGCTAAGCCTCGAGTAATCAGTGCAGTACGTGCATTGGCACCAAACCCTAAGCCGTCGGCTAGTCCTGCGCCAATGGCGATAACGTTTTTAACCGCTCCACCTAACTGAACACCGGTAAAGTCTGAATTCTTATAAACGCGGAACGACTTTGCACAATGCAATTTTGCTGCAAATTCATCGCTTAAGGTATCGTCAGTGGATGAGAGCGAGATGGCGGTAGGTAATCCTGCTACCATTTCTTTTGCAAAGGTAGGTCCTGATAACACGGCTAGGGGATAGTCAGTACCCAGTATTTCCTCCGCTACATCACGAAGTAAACGGCCGGTTTTAGGTTCGAGCCCTTTAGTCGCCCAAATTATACGTTGATGCGGTTTTAGCAATGGTTTTAAGCTGTGAAGCATGGTTGCAAATGCATGGCTTGGAACCACAACCAATATATCTCGGCTTGCGGCAACAACGTCTTCTAAATCTGCGTTTACAACTAACGCTTCGGGAAACGTAGCGCCAGGGAGGTATCGCGTGTTTTCGCGATTCGCCGCCATTTCAGCAATGTGCTTTTCATCACGGCCCCAAAGCAGTGTTGGGTTGCCATTTCTGGCAAGACAAAAAGCAAGGGCGGTGCCGTAAGACCCCGCCCCCAATACTGAAACCGACTCTGAAACCGAATTCGACTTCATGTCCACGTCCTTTATGGTCACCTAATTAGGCGTCCATTTTAGGCGCTTCGCCTTGCGCTTGCTGTGCACGTTTTTGTACGTAAGCGGCAAAGATAGCGTCAAAGTTTACAGGTGCTAGGTTAAGTGGAGGGAAAGTTCCACGATTAACCAGGTTAGAGATAGCTTCACGCGCATATGGGAATAGCATGTTCGGGCAGAACGAACCTAGCGTGTGTGCTTTGTTTTGATCTGGCATTTCGCCAATGGCAAAGATACCTGCTTGCTGAACTTCACAAAGGAACGCTGTTTCTTCGCCAAGTGTTGCTGTAACGGTAACTGAAAGCACCACTTCAAACACATTTTCTTCTAACTTGTTCGTGCTAGTGTCGATGTCTAGTTTAATTTCCGGCTTCCACTCTTTAGTGAAAATAGCAGGTGCGTTTGGAGACTCAAAAGAAATATCTTTTGTGTAGATACGCTGAATATTGAACTGAGCACCTTGCTGCGCTGGTGCGCTTGCTGCTTCGCCGTTGTTTGTCTGATTTTCGTCAGCCATGGTATTTCCTATTTAATTGCCGTTTTAATTTAATGTAGTGCGTTGCTGTATGCGCTGACGCTTACGCTAAACCCAACATCGGATTTAGTTTGCTTTGTGCTTCTAAAGCCATCATATCATCACAGCCACCAACGTGCTGATCGTCAATGAAAATTTGCGGAACAGTCCAGCCGCCGTTGGCGCGCTCGATCATCTCGTCGCGCAGCTCAGGCTTAACATCGATCGGGTATTCAATAAATTCTACACCTTTTTGCGTCAACAGTGCTTTTGCACGGTGGCAATAGGGGCAATGGCCCTTGGTGTAAAGTTCTACTTTGCTCATAAAGGTTACCTGTTATTTAGAAACGGGAAGGCTGGCGCTTTGCCATGCGTTCATTCCGCCTTTTAATACATTCACATTAGCGAAGCCATCTTTTTGCATCGCGCTTGCTGTACCACGAGCCTGATTACCCATAGCGCATACTACGATAATGGGTTTGTCTTTACTGTTTTCAAGTTTCTTAAAGTTTTTCTCACGCAACTCTTCAGGTTTAATTTGTCTGGCACCCAAAATATGACCAGCCTTAAACTCTTTCGCAGGGCGTGTGTCTAGCACTATTGCATCTTCTTTATTAATTAGAAGTGTTGCTTCGTGAGTGCTCAACTCTTTTACCGGCGATGTCCATGCACTGATGTAGCTAAATATCAACATCGCAATCAGTGCAACCCAAATACCAGCAAGAATAAAATTGTTGCTAGCAAATTCAATTAGTTGATCCATTACCTCTAACCCTGTCTACAGACCATGAAAAGTGTGCAAAGTATATAGAAAACTGGGCGAGAAACCAGCCTACCTTCACGTAAGATGTGTCCAAGGCGCAGTACATCTTGGTCAAATACTTTAGATGATTGATATTACGAATAAATTGCACTGGGCTTATGGATAGTCGTCAGATACACTGGATTGGGTTATTAGCAGCAATGATGAAACCAGGTAGTTCATTATTGATATCAGTTGAGGTTTTAAGCGCACGTTATGTCAGCACGGTCATTATTTTCAATCATCGGGTGCATTATTGCCCTCATTTTGCTGCCGATTGGAAGTAGTGCTGTTGCGCAAGTAAGTAATGCCAGTGCTCAAAAAGAGAAATTAGCTGAACTTCAGGCTGAACTTCGCGCCCGTCAGCAGGTGCTAGAAAACAATAAGGCCAGTGCACAAGAACTTGAGAATGTGCTTAAAGCTTCAGAGCTTGAAATTGCAAAAGTCGCTAAAGCGTTGACGACAACTGGCCAAGCGTTAAAAAACGTTCAAAAAGAACAAGCCACACTTGAAAGCGAACAGGAAGCGCTTAAAGCAGCCATCCGAAAACAGCAATCTTTGTTGTCCAGTCAGCTTAAAAGTGCATTTATGGCAGGGCATTACGACTACGCAAAAATGGTATTTTATCAAGATGATGCTCGCACATTTGAGCGGGTTATTACCTATTATCAATACGTTGCAAAAGCCCGTCAGAAAGAAATAGAAAGCTTCCGTTCGAATGTGGCGAGATTGGAAGAAGTGAATGCTGAACTTGATAAGAAGGCGCAGTCACTCGCCGCGCTTAAAGAGGAACAAGAGGGGCAACGCGCGGTCTTGATAACCCGTCAGGACGACAGAAAGACCACACTGAAGAAAATAAACAAAACGATAGCGTCAGAAAATCAACGAATTGCGTCACTGCAAGCCGATGAAAAAGCGCTTAAAGATGCCATTGAAGCAGCGAGAATCGCTGCAGAGCGAGCGGCAAGAGAAGCGGAAGTGTCGATGGCGGGTTTAGCGAAACTTAAAGGAAAGCTCGCCCCGCCGGTGAACGGAAGAATACGTAACTTATTTGGAAGTCGCCGCCAAGGTCAGGTGTCGTGGAAGGGCATTGTCATAGATGGTGCAGAAGGCGACCCGGTCAATAGTATTGCGCCTGGTAAGGTGCTATATGCAGACTGGCTTCGAGGCTTCGGATTAGTTGCCATTGTTGATCACGGTAAAGGTTACATGAGCGTTTACGGGCACAATCAAGCTCTGCTCAAGCAAGCAGGCGACGATGTAAGGCAGGGGGAGCGTATTGCGCTTGTTGGTCGAAGCGGTGGTCAGGAATACCCCAATCTTTATTTTGAAATCCGTCACAAAGGAAAGGCGCTTAATCCTAGCGCCTGGCTCGATTAGCACGGTTATGCACAAACAAAGTTGAAACTGAATCAGTTGTTGGTATTCTAGAAATACTAGCAATGGGTGACAGCCCACATAGTGCGCTTGCGCTTAATAATAATGAAGAAAAATGGATGTAATTTAGATGCTTTTGCGTCTGCTAATGCCTTGTATAATCTTTGTTTTATGCGGGCTAATTAGCCTTCAAGTAAAAGCAAAGTCAGACATAATAATAATCTTAGATGACCTGGGGTACAGGCCGTCCGATGTTGCTGCTTTTTCTCTCCCTAAAGAAATTACTTTTTCTATTCTCCCACAGACTCCATTGGCCTCTGAGATCGCAAAGCGCGCAGATCAAGAAGGCAGAGCGATTATGCTGCATATGCCTATGCAAGCGCAAAACGGTAAGGATATGGGGCCCCTTGGGCTGACTACAGATATGTTTGCCGGAGCGATAACGCATAATGTACGTAAAGCGATTAAAAGTTTACCCAACGCAGTGGGACTTAATAATCATATGGGGAGCGCGTTTACTGGGCAACATGAGGCGATGGAGGCACTGTTAAAAGAAGTAAAGCGCCAAGGTTTATTTTTCGTCGACAGTCGCACAACAGTGCTAACGAAAGGCGAAGAAATTGCAGAGCGACTAGGAGTGCCTAATGCTAGTCGGCAGGTATTTCTTGATCACAAGTTAGACCCAACGTTCTTGCTTAAACAGTTTAATCAAATGAAGCGAATTGCTAAAAGAGACGGGCACGTGGTAGTTATTGGCCATCCTCATCCTGCAACGATAGACTTCTTAAACACCCATCTTCCTTCACTTGAAGAGGAAGGGTTTACGCTAACCTCTGTCGCCGACTATTTTTCACACGCACCTAAAGTGGCTAAACAATTTGCTGAAAAACACGCGCATACAGCATCTCTTACAAGTGTCTCTCCAACGTCTTCGCTACTTAATTAGTCTATTTTAATCTCATTAAGATCAAAATTTAATGTGTGAACGTTTCGCATTTTAAATAGTCTGTTACAATATAACGTCTCTGGCGACGATGTCGCGAACAAATTTTCTTTTACGGTGGTAATTAGAGTAAT
This sequence comes from Alteromonas gracilis, assembly GCF_002993325.1. Lineage (GTDB taxonomy): Bacteria > Pseudomonadota > Gammaproteobacteria > Enterobacterales > Alteromonadaceae > Alteromonas > Alteromonas gracilis. The sequence goes on along the minus strand of NZ_PVNO01000023.1, from coordinate 75,953 downwards.
GACTCCAATTGACGAGAATCCAACAAAACTAGACAAACTTGGCATCTGGGTGTCCAGTTTGTGCGCGCTGCACTGTCTAGCGCTGCCTGTTTTGGTGCCTCTGCTACCGCTTATAGGCTCAAGCTTTTTTGCGCAAGTATGGTTTGAAAGAACAATTTTAACATTTTCTCTTATCGTAGGTGCAGTTGCCTTGCTGAGCGGCGCTATTCGCTACCACGGTAAATATTACCCACTCGCGCTGCTTTTCACAGGTGGAGCCATCTACTGGCACAAAGATATTTTCGGCCATCACTACGAGCCCTTTACCATTGCTATTGGCGCGGCGTTAATTGTAGCGGGTCACTGGGTAAATATGCGTTTATGTAGGCAGTGCAAATGCTGCAAGCGCACCGTATTTTCAGAGCATCTGTCCACTGAACTCAAATAAATTGTCTGGGTTGCTGACAGAAAAAAACGAGCCAATGGCTCGTTTTTGCTTTTAAAAGCACAAGGATTAAAGCAGTACTTTGCGAGCGGTATCGGGTACGTTGGTGAATATCCCTGCTACTCCCCACCCTTTAAGCATTAACATATCTCTTGGCTCATCAACGGTGTAAACAAATACGTCAAAACCCTCTTGCTGCGCTGTTTGCACAAACTCCTTGTCAACGGCATCTAAAGCTATGTTCACGGAGTATGCATGTAGAGCGCGTGCACTTGCCGTGCAGTCTAGTTCGTAACTGGCAGACAAAGCACCAATCTTTACGTCTGACCAACGTGATGCAATAGCTTGTAACCAGTGATGGTTAAATGAAGAGATAAGTAATTTTTCAGTGTCAATGTTGCTTTGCTGTACAGCGGTTTTGACTTCATGTACCCAGCCATCAACATCCTGTAAGTGCTTTATTTCAATATTGCACCATTTATTACCTGCAACACAGTTAAGGGCTTCCGCAAGGGTTGGAATGCGTTCGCCTTCACCAATATCCATTTTCCTTAGCGTTTCCCACTGCGTGTCCAGCAGATAGCCCGGTTCTCGGGCCCTGCGTGCCAGCGTTCTGTCGTGAAATACCACAATGCCGCTGTCGTGCTGATAGGTATCGAATTCAATGCCGTCTGCATTTTGTTCAAAGGCAAGGTTAAATGCTTTTACCGAGTTTTCAGGTGCCGCTTTACTGGCTCCACGGTGCGCAAAAATTAACATAGGCGAAGAGATCCTTGCGTTAAAAACAGAGCGTTACGAGTCGTTAGCGCTATGTAATTTATGGGTGTTAAGTGTTTCGTAGATTGACGCAGACGTGATCAGTATACCGCCAATTAACGCACTCCAACCGGGTTTTTCATTTAGTAAAATAATGGCTAGAAAAACGCCATAAAGCGGCTGCATACAGGCAATAAGAGAAAAGGTTTTCGCTCTAAGATGTCGAAGGCTTGCTGCAATTAATGCATGGGGAAGGGCAGTAAACACCGTACCTAATAATAGCAGCATTAACCAAGAATTAGCTGAAGCAGAAGTAATGGCTTCACTGCCGACGGGCAACATTAAAACACTGATAACTAACGTCTGCCATGCCATAGCCTGTGCGCCACTGTAGTGTTTGAAATGCTTACGATGAATGAGGTTTCTAAACGAATATAGAACAGCAGAAGCAATGCCAATCAAAACACCCAGTGTCACATCATTCTCAAGGGACGTTTCTGGCACAATAAGGTAGACGCCGACAATGACGGTGAGGGTTGATACGATGTCTTGCCATACCAAACGTACGCGCTCAAAGAAAGGCTCAATGAGTACGGTGATTACCGGAAACGTGAACAGGGCAATCATGCCAACGGAGACCCCAGCAAACTGCATCGCAGCAAAATACGTCACCCAGTGCAGTGCCATAAGTACACCTAGACCTAGCGCAACGCCGTAATCTTTTTTCGAATTAAGCTTTATTTTGTTATTTGCTAGTTTTAAAAACGCAAACAGCGCGATGCACGCAAATATTGAACGTACCAGCGTTATATCACTGGCACTTAGAGGCACAACCCTCGAGAAGAGAGCTGTACCACCAAGTAAGATTACGGTGAAATGAAGTGAGATCAGGCTTTTTTTAACAGCATCCATAGATTAGCTGTCGGCGCCCTCTGATGGCGTTTCCTTTTTAGCGTCACTGCTTGAGTCGTCTAAAACGGATTCGCTGTCTTTTGTGTCTAGGGGAGGCTGCTCTGTTACTTCGCCATCGCGTGCTGACGCTTTCAATGCCATAGGCTCACCAAGACGGGTGACCATACCAGGGGCTAGCTCCTCAAAGTCAATCATGTCTTTTTCGAAACATACCACAATAGTAGACCCTAGTTTGAAGCGACCCAGTTCGGCGCCTTTTTCTAGCTTCACCGCCGCTTCACTATCTTTTTCATACGACCAGTGTTGAACATTTTTACCCGCTGGTGGAGTAACAGTACCTGCCCATACAGTCTCAATGCTGGCAACAATCGTTGCGCCAACGAGTACCATCGCCATTTTTCCCACAGGCGTATCGAAAAGCGCAACGACACGTTCATTGCGGGCGAACAGGCCGGGAATATTTTGCGCAGTTAGTGGGTTTACCGAGAAGAGTTCACCGGGCACATACAGCATATCTGTAAGCGTGCCTTCAACAGGCATATGAATTCTGTGATAGTCGCGCGGCGCAAGATAAATGGTCGCGAACTTACCGTTTTTAAATGGCGCTGCAATATCGGGCTTTCCACCTAACAGTGTGGTTAGGCTGAAATCGTGTCCTTTCGCTTGAAAGATGCTGTCGCTATGAATGTCACCAAACTGGCTCACTGTTCCGTCAACTGCGTGGATGAGTACGTCGTCATTTGCATCAATGCTACGTGCTTCAGGCTTAAGTGGACGAGTGAAAAACTTATTAAAGCTTCGGTAATGCCCAGGCTCTTCATGCAGAGCTTCTGTCATATCAACGTTATACTGCTTGATAAAAAGCTTAATAAAAAAGGTAGTAACGCTACCCATTTCTGCTTCGGCAAGCTTGCCCACTAGGCGTGAAAGCAAGTGCTTGGGGGTTACATATTGCAAATTAACTTTAAGCCAATCTAACACAAAATATCTCCGTTTCTTTTATGCAGGTAATCTCGCACTGCATAGATAGCGCTATTGTATAGTAAGTCGTAGTATTTAAAGCAACTTTAGGGTTATGAGTGCTTACGCAAAAGCATAAGCACGTGGTTCATAGTGAAAATAGGTTCCACCTTGATTCAGCGAAACCAGACGGATGGCACGCTAAAAGCCGTTTACGAGCCTGGAGGCAGACTATGACTAGGGCGCTGCTCTTCCATGGTCGTTAAAATTCGGTGATAGCTGTCAAAGCGCTCAGCGCTAATTTTACCGTCTTCAACGGCCTCTCTTAATAGGCAGCCTGGGTCATTCAAGTGCTTACAGTCTCTAAATTTACAGCCGCCTAGGTAATCTCGAAATTCAATAAAGCCCCATGTAATGCGCTCAGTAGGAATATGCCACAAGCCAAATTCCCGAACGCCGGGTGAATCAATTAAATCGCCGCCAGCAGGTAAGTGGAGTAACTTAGCCGCGGTGGTGGTGTGTTGTCCAAGACCAGAGTTATCCGAAATATCACCGGTCAATTCATCGGCGTCTGGCAGAACTTGATTAATAAGGCTCGACTTACCAACCCCCGACTGACCTACAAAAACACTAATACTATCGTTCAGGTATTCATTAAGTTTGCTGATACCCTCACCGGTTTTACAACTGGTAAATAGCACCTCGTAACCTAGCTTTTCATAAGTTTTGAGCTGTTCACTAACTTCTGCTCGCTCTTCTTCGCTCAGAAGTTCAACTTTATTAAGTACGATTAGTGGCGTGATGCCAATGTCCTCGCACGCCACGAGATAGCGGTCAATAATATTGAGGGAAAGGGTTGGTAAGATTGCGCTCACCACAATGATGCGGTCTATATTCGCCGCTATAGGCTTTATGCCGTCATAATAATCGGGGCGAGTAAGAACCGAGTGTCTGTCTTTTACAATTTCAATAACGCCACTTACACCTGACTCGGCATCGTCTCCTTTGCTGAAAAATACTTTATCGCCGCACACCACTGAGTCAACGGTACGTCGAATGTGGCATCGAGAAATTGCGCCATCATTGTCTTCAACATCTGCATGTTTACCAAAACGGCCAATTACTGTGCCGCTCTCTAACGCGCTTTCATCAAGGCTTGCAGCGCCTTTTGCGCCGCGCTTTTCTTGCAAGCGCTTGCTTCTATTTGCAGCTACTTGTCGTTTCTGTCGTTGTGTAAGTTTTGGTTTTTTCGCCACGATTCTTTTCTAGTTTGACGTATACTATGACAATAATACCGTTTGTAGGGCATGGTTGCCATGTCTGTAGCGCAATGAGGAAAGTAATGAGTAAACACGACAGTAACCTTGTTTGGATAGACATGGAAATGACAGGGTTAGACCCTGAAACGTGTGTAGTGATGGAAATTGCTACCATTGTCACTGATGCGCAGCTAAATATTTTGGCTGAAGGACCAGTGATAGCCGTGCACCAAAGTGATGACGTGCTAGACAACATGGATGAATGGTGTACACGAGTGCATGGTGAAAGCGGGTTAACTGCGCGCTGCCGAGAAAGTAAAATTAGTGTGGAAGAAGCCGCCAAGCAAACAATCGCATTTCTAGAGCAATGGGTTGATGCTGGAAAATCACCTCTTTGCGGTAATACGATAGGTCAGGACAGACGCTTTTTAGTGAAGTATATGCCAGAGCTTGAAGATTATTTCCATTATAGAAGTATCGATGTCAGCACAATAAAAGAGCTAACCCGTCGCTGGAAACCTGAGATTTTAGATGGGTTCGAAAAGAAAGGTGTGCATTTGGCACTCGATGATATTCGCGAGTCTATTGAAGAAATGCGCTATTACCGTGAGAAAGTGTTTACGATTTAAGCATTCAGACCAAGAGGTACAAAAAAAGTAGAATTAAAGGTTGCGTTACCCCAAAATTTTTGTAAAATGCGCACCACTTCAAACGAAGTACCTCTTTTGTTGCGGGAATAGCTCAGTTGGTAGAGCACGACCTTGCCAAGGTCGGGGTCGCGAGTTCGAATCTCGTTTCCCGCTCCAAATTCACTTACCTTCGGTAAGTATCTATAAGATGCAAAGCATCGACTCTATGCGGGAATAGCTCAGTTGGTAGAGCACGACCTTGCCAAGGTCGGGGTCGCGAGTTCGAATCTCGTTTCCCGCTCCAAATTTTCTAATATCACGAAAATCCAAACATTTGTAGTTGTCTCAATGCGACCCCTTATGGGCCCGCGACCGAGTGTCGGCCAGCTGCGAATCTCGTTTCCCGTTCCACATTTTTATACCTCATTAATTACATTTGATAATTAACGTTATTTTCTACAGCAAAGTTATCTGAACTTTCTGTTTGATTAATGCTCAATTTCTACGTGCTTTTATGAACGGATGCATTGATGAAAGAGCTAAGGGTTTATAACGTAGAACACGAGGGGCGCTTTGTTACTCAAACAAGTTCACCGAACAATTCTACACTTCGTGCACTTTTTCTCTCTTTCGTAATCAATGGGTTGCTATTGCTTGCGTTAGCAATAGCTACAAAAACTAAATCTATTGGTCATCAGGGGCCCCAACTACGTATTCTAGAGGCGGTACTACTGCAGCCAAACAAGTTTTTAAAACCAAAAGGTTTCCCTAAAAAGCGTGAAAGCCAGCTTTCGCTAGAGCAAAAGGTGCCCACTAATACAGCAAACAACGTCGATGTGCAGGGTGCTGAAAAACCACATTACGCCTCTTCATATAGCGACAAAATAAAAGTCAAACCCTTGCACAAAAAAAACGTAGGATCAGAAGTCTCTGTAGAGGCTATGCCGAATGTTCTCGAAACTTCAAAAGCTTATATCAATAAACTTAACAGGCAGCGTTTACATGATATTCCTGAGCAACCGCTTAGTAGAAAATTAGGCGGCAGTAAAGTGAACAACTTTCACAATCGTAGAATAGAGGATCATGATTACATGGAAAGCTTAGAAATTGTTGTAGATTGCAGCACTTTAAAAGGAAAGCTATTTAGCGCCCTCAGTAAAAATAAGGGCGTAACAATTGATAATCGTGATTTTCCCGCGCTCGGGAATGACGCAACGAGATCAGTTCAGGGAACGGTGCAGTGTCGAGACCACGGAAGTTTTCAAATGCACATTGATAGGTATTTAAACAAACTACAATAGCTGCTTTTTCAAAAACAATACTAAAGTATAAGATTTTTGTTATGTCGCGCTTTAGCACTGATTCTACCTGCACTTACGCACTCTCATGAATCCTTATTCATCCCGATGCGCACTCATTTGGTGCGCAGTCGCCTTGATTTCAGACCAATTCTCAATAAATCTAAACTTTATTGGCTCTTTTGCACAATAAATGTGCGCTCGGTAGGGGTTTAATAAATCAATTTGAATATTAAATAGATTTTAGTGGGTAAATATGCATAATGCGCCATTTTTTGGCGATAAATTCGCTAGCTACTCGCCTTTTGGTAGGCACACAGTTTGCAAACCCACACGGTTTGCTAAGCATAGTGTGGCAACTAAAAAGACTATGTAAAACGCATATCTCAGACATATAAAAAATAACCATCGCTTTTAGACTCCTTAATAAGCGCCAGAAAGAGCGTACTGGAACGAAAAAGTATATTTGGAGAAACACACATGGCTTTTGATTCATCAAAGCAAAATAAGCTTACTGTACTCGCGTGTGCAGTAGCATCTGCACTAGCATTAAGTGCAACTGCAGTTCAGGCTCAGGAAGAAGCCGCTATTGACGAAAAGGATGTTGAAAAAGTAGTGGTCACAGGCTCTCGTATAGCACGAGATCCTAACCTGGCATCTCCTTCACCTGTTCAGGCTATTTCAGAAGAAGATATTCAGCTATCAGGCGAGTTTTCCGTAACTGATGTAATCAACGACATCCCCGCGCTGTTTTCATCTACCACAGCGGAAAGCTCTATCGACTCAGGGTTTGCAGACGGTGCGAATATCCTTAATCTGCGTGGTTTAGGTTCAAACCGTACCTTAACGCTAGTAAATGGTCGTCGCCATGTGGGCGGTGTCGCAGGTTCTGCAGCGGTAGATGTGGGTTCAATCCCCGTAAAACTGATTAAGTCTGTAGAAGTGCTTACCGGTGGTGCGTCTGCCGTTTATGGTGCCGATGCGGTAACTGGTGTAGTTAACTTCATTTTGCAAGATGACTATGAAGGTTTTGAATTTGATGTAAATACGGGCATTTCGTCTGAAGGCGATGGTGAGCAAATTAGTATGTCTGCGTTGTATGGTGAAAACTTTGACAACGACAGAGGTAATTTTGCAATAAATATCGAGTATCAAAACGATGAAGGTGTGCGGGTAAGTGAAAGAGACAATGGTTTGATCATTGGCTCTGCGCGAGATTGGACTAACCCTGCTTTGCGATTCCAACAAGGCGATATTGGTGCTAGTACACCAAACTTGGCGCAATACTATAACTATGACAACACCGGCCTATTCAATTTCGGTTTAAGCATTCCATCTCAGGATGCGTTCATTCAAAACTACGTAGATACTTTTGGAACCCAACCGAATTTAACTTCAGAAGAACTAGCCCTGTTTAACCGCGCGGCTACAGCAAACCCTCGCGCTGTTCTTCCTTATCGCACTTTCCCGTTCACTTCAGGTTATGGCTACATCATACCGGGTAACCCTTATACGTTTGAGGGGTTTGATCCTGCGACTAATATCGACCTTGATGGTAACGGTACGCCAGACTGTCTGGACTCGTTCTCTGGATATAACAGTTCGTTTGGCGCCGCATCGTTTGGCGCACTAGGTGGTTGCTGGAACGTGCTAGAAGATGGTTCTTACAGACCTATTCAAGATGGCTTAGTGTCAGGAAACTTTGAAGGCTTTGGCGGTGATTCATTCAACACCATACAGCAACAGCGTGGCTATCTAATTACGCCAAACGACAAAATTGCGTTAAACCTGTTAGGCCATTATGACCTTACTGATACAAGCACCGTGTTTGGTGAGTTTAAGTACGTTGTTCAGACAACAGAAAATGAAAGCCAGCCTTCTTCATACTGGGACCTACTATTTGGTGCAGCAGATAACCCTTACTTGCCTTCTTTCATTCAGCCGTTAGCGAACGAAATCGGTGGTGTTGCCATTACGGCTGACCCCATTGGCATTGGTCAAGGTAAAATCGAGAACGAGCGTAGAACCCTACGTGGTGTTATTGGGCTAGAAGGCTTCCTAGAAAACGACTGGCAGTATAACCTTGCGTTAAATTACGGAAGATTCGAGTTTGAGCAAGAAGGCACAGAAAATATTGTTGTAGTAGACCGTTTCTTCTCTGCAATCGACGCGGTAACAGACCCTGCAACGGGAGAGGCAACCTGTCGTGTGAACTTAGACGCAGATACTCCTCAGGTTACCACCGCATTTAATATCCCAGTATATGACCCAGGTTACTTTTCATTTACTCCGGGTGACGGCAGCTGTGTACCTTTAAATATTTGGGCCGGCGCAGGCGGAATTTCTCAAGAAGCTGTTGATTGGGTAACGCAAGATAGCCGTAGTAAAACTACTATCGAACAGTTCGTGGTGAGTGGTTCACTATCTGGTGATTCATCTGACTACTTTGAGCTGCCGTATGGTCCGATATTCTTTGCTCTAGGTGGGGAGTATAGAAAAGAAAAATCAGAAGCGACCTTCGATAATTGGCAACTTGGTATTATTCCTGAGGGTTCACAGTACCAAGCTGGAACATTTATCTCTGACTATTCGTCTAATAACTCACTGGTATTCCAGCCGTCTATTAAAACGGCAAATGAAACCGGTGACTTTGATGTAAGTGAAGTATTTGTTGAAGTCTCTATTCCTCTAATTGAAGGTGAGATGCTTGCTGAAGAACTTACGTTAGATTTGGCTGCGCGCTACTCTGATTACTCCACTATTGGCGACACAACGACGTGGCGTGCAAACTTAATGTATGCGCCTCACGAAGATCTTATGATTCGTTTGTCACAGTCTCAAGCTGTTCGTGCGCCAAACATTACAGAGCTTTTCGGTCCTGAAGTGGGTACAACATTCCGTCCTACTGACCCGTGTAATGCGAGCGTGATTGCGGGTATCCGCGGTAATGATCCCGCTGCGGCTGATCAGATACAAGCCAACTGTGTAGCAGATTTCCAGTCAATCGGTTACAACCCGTTCAACGACGCAGGTGAGTATGTTTACACTGATCCACTATCGGCTGCATTCCCTGGTGTTACCGGTGGTAACGCAGAATTGCAAGAGGAAACAGCCGATACGACAACAGTGGGCTTCGTATATCAGGCAAGCTGGTTGGAAGGCCTGTCAGTGACCGCTGACTACTGGAGCATCGAAATTGAGTCAGCAATCAGTTCGGTTAGCTCTAATGATATTGTTAATGGATGCTATATCGGTGAAAACTTAAACGAAAATTTCTGCTCTTTGTTTACTCGTAATACCGATGCAAATTCACCACAGTTCGGCGGCCTTAACTTTTTGCGTTCAACACAGGTTAACTTTGCTCGCTTAGAAACATCAGGTGTTGATTTCAGTGTTGGCTATGACTTTGAAATTGATGATCATACGTTTTTAACCAAAATCTCTGGAACCAAGGTGAACGAGATTGATCAGTTTACTAACCCGAATGACCTTACCGAAGTTAACCCAGAGCTTGGTGAAGTAAATCGCCCTGAATGGGCTGGCAACTTTACCGTGACGTGGAAGTGGCAGGATCTGCAAATCGGTTGGCAAACTCAGTACATGGATGAGCAGTTAGTTGCATTTGTTGAAATCGAAGAATACGAGCGTGGTGATTATGACGACTCTGTCGTAATGGATGAATTTTTCCAGCACGATATTAACTTCTCATATGTACTTACTGACACAGTTAAAATGTACGGTGGTATCAAGAACGTTACCAACGAAGAACCTTTCTTGACGAACTTTGCTTATCCGGCGAGTGCACGTGGAAGGTTTTACTTCATAGGGTTTGACATGCAGCTTAACTAAGTTGTTATCAGTACCGTTAAAGCAGCTCTATTGAGCTGCTTTTTTTACATTTGTCATAAGGTAAATTAATTTTTATCAAAAAGGTTATTGCAACAAAAGTAACATGCGATTATTTTGTTAATCTTCAAGCTGGTCAAACCAGATGCATATGCACTAGAGAGTTGTTCTAGAAAAGCGCATGAGTTTATTGGCCACTGTTCTCACCATACATGAAGTGGCAAGATAACAATGTCAAAGAATTACGTACTCAATACCTACAACAAATTTCTAAAACTGCCCTTTGGTAAAAAGCTGTTTAGCTGGTATTCAGCTCGCAGAGCCCCTTATTTTGCTACCGTTTCGCCAGTTATCACTAATATCAAACCAAATCACTGTGAAGTACTCATCAAAAAACGCAAAGGCGTAGAAAATCATATAGGCACGGTTCATGTTATTGCTATATGTAATGGCTTGGAGATGGCTATGGGTTTCATGTGCGAAGCCTCAATTCCCAAGAACCTCAGGTGGATCCCCAAAGGTATGGAAGTGAAGTACCCAGCAAAAGCTGACTCTGATATTCGCTGCGTTGCTGAAGTGCCCGCTGATGCATGGAAACCTGGTGATCTACCTATTGCAGTAAAAGCGTACAATGCGTCAGGTACTGTGGTTGTCGATGGCACGATTACCGTTTGGGTAAGTGAAAAGCGCTAATATGTTTTAAAGTATCGCAAGGGCCGCATTTGCGGCCCTTTTTTGTAATGACTCAGAGAGAATTATTAAGTTTTTACGACAGGACGTTTAGAGTTTGACAGGAAAACGAAACCCAACTAAGAATAACGGTGTAAACGATTAAGGCGCTAAATCGGTAGTTTATTTCATTCAACTATTTTTGTGGCAATGTCCTGAGCATTTATTTCGGGTTTCCACGATAAAAGAGGTTAAGATGTCTGTGATCACAAAAGAGCAAGTTACCAGAAAACCCTTTGCAGATAAGAAACACTATCCTTATGGTTTCGCCCGCTCTGGCGACTTTTCCATAAATGAAAGTAAACTGCTTCAAACCTACGGAAGCTTGTTTGCGGCACTGGTGGATGGAAAGATAACGCCAGAGAACGATGAAGAACAAGCCTACTTAGAGTCGGCACTGGGACATCGCGAGCCCGGCACTCCACAAGAAAAAGCGTGGTTAAAATACCAAGCGCGAATTAACAGACCAAAGACAGCGAGTATCTATGGTTCTAAAAAGCCTACTGTCGATGATGTTGATGACGATGACATGAGCGATAACAGCGACCTTGATATCGACCTTGATGATTAAGTGGTTGTGTTTATTCATTCCAACCGTCTACACAGAAAAATAAGAAGCTTAGTTTTTCTTTTGGTGTTAATTCGATGTAAACAAATATCCTATTTTTCGTTAAAATATCCATACCATCGAAATATTTATCCTAATTATTGTGATTATTGGGATATATATCTCACTTTTACTGAATTTAGTGTTTTATCTTCCTATTACCTTAGTTATAGTCGGGGCATCGTCAACGTACGCTGACAAACCCCCCAACCCATTACAGGAGAAAGCACTGTGAAAATGATGTCGGGCGCAGCCATGGTGGTTGAAGCGCTAAAAGATGTAGGAGTGACACACGTGTTCGGTTACCCAGGTGGTGCCGTACTAGACATTTATGATGCGTTATTTGCGCAAGATGATGTCAAACACGTCCTCGTACGTCATGAACAGGCAGCCGCCCACATGGCGGATGGTTACGCACGTTCAACTGGCAAAACCGGCACAGTGCTCGTCACATCAGGTCCAGGCGCAACGAATACCATCACCGGTATTGCAACCGCATACATGGACTCTATTCCGATGGTTATTCTATCGGGGCAGGTGCCTTCAAAGCACATTGGTGAAGACGCATTCCAAGAAACTGATATGGTAGGGTGCTCACGCCCTATCGTTAAACACAGCTTTTTGGTAAAGCGCGCGGTGGATATTCCAGAAGCGATTGCTAAAGCTTACTATATCGCTAACACAGGGCGTCCAGGCCCAGTGGTAGTCGACTTGCCAAAAGATATTGTAAATGTGGCTGAAGAGCACCCGTATGTGTTCCCAACAGACGTGACAATGCGCTCTTATAACCCAACTGAAAAAGGCCATCCTAAGCAGGTTAAAAAAGCAGTTGAGTCGCTACTTAAAGCAGAGCGCCCGGTGCTTTATGTCGGTGGCGGGGCAGTAGCTTGCGATGCATCAGCAAAGGTTATTGAGTTAGCTGAGAAGCTAAATGCACCGGTAACTTGTACGCTAATGGGCCTTGGCGCTATGCCGGGTACACACAAGCAATTTATCGGCATGCTAGGTATGCACGGAACGCTTGAAGCGAACAAAACCATGCATAATGCCGACTGCATCATTGCACTAGGTGCACGTTTTGATGATCGTGTTACCAATAACGTAGATAAGTTCTGCCCTCATGCAGATATTATCCACGTTGATATTGACCCTGCATCGATTTCTAAAACCGTAAATGCGCACATTCCTGTTGTCGGTTCGGTAGATAAAGTGCTTGATCAAATTTTAAGTCAGGTAAATAAGAAAGACCTATCGAGTCAAAGCGAAAAGCTGGCCGACTGGTGGCAGCAAATTGAGACCTGGCGTTCTCGTCAGTGCTTAAATTACAACCAAGGTGAAGAGGTAATTAAACCTCAGCGCGTTATCGAAGCCTTGTATAAGCATACAGACGGTAAAGCTTATGTAAGCTCTGACGTGGGTCAGCACCAGATGTTTGCTGCGCTTTATTACCCTTACGATAAGCCGCGTCAGTGGATTAACTCAGGTGGCTTAGGCACCATGGGCTTTGGTTTACCGGCTGCAATGGGCGTTCAGTTCGCACATCCGACTTCAACGTCTGTAGTAGTCACAGGTGACGGCAGTATTCAAATGAATATACAAGAGCTATCTACCTGTTTGCAGTATAACTTGCCCATCAAGATCATCTCATTGAACAACCGCGCTTTAGGTATGGTGAGACAATGGCAGGATATGATTTACAAAGGGCGCCATTCACATTCATATATGGATTCAATGCCTGACTTTGTGAAGTTGGCAGAAGCTTACGGACATGTGGGCATTAAAGTAGACAAGCTCGACGAGCTAGACGCAGCAATGGAGAAATGTTTCAGCTACACAGATCGCTTAGTGTTTATGGACATAGCAGTAGACCAAAACGAACACGTATATCCAATGCAAATTAAGTTTGGCGCAATGGATGACATGCGCTTAAGCAAGACGGAGCGAACCTGATGAAACGTATTATCTCAGTATTAATGGAAAACGCCCCTGGCGCACTATCTCGTATCGTTGGTGTATTTTCACAACGTGGGTACAACGTCGACTCACTGTGTGTAGCGCCAACCGACGACGCGAGTCTTTCGCGTCTTACGATCATCACTCATGGCGATGATAAAGTTATCGAGCAGATTACTAAGCAAGTAAATAAGCTTATTGACGTGCTTAAAGTGGTGGACCTTACTGAAGGTACACACATTGAACGTGAGCTGATGCTTATTAAGGTTGCAACGCGCACCGAGTCAGTACGTGCTGAAGTTAAGCGCAATGCAGATATTTTTCGTGCGCGTATTGTGGATGTGAACGTAAACAATTACACCATTGAAATTACAGGCACCACAGATAAGCTAGACGCATTTGCTACAACTATGGGGCAATGTGCGGAGATTATCGAGTCGTCGCGCACTGGTGTATGTGGTCTTGCGCGTGGTGATAGGGCACTTCGTCCATAAATTGAGTTGCGTAAACACTGACTCGACATTTCATATTTGAACAGTTAAAAAAGGGCGCTAACGCCCTTTTTTCTTATAAGCAACAAATTAGTGCTATGCGAAGTTAAGCATCCTTATGTGATCACTCAAACATGCCCTTAATCAATACTTTGCTATGCTTAACCAGTTGCTTGCCTCTAGCGACAACATGCACAATATCCAGTGTTGTTTTTTTGCATAACACTATGTCAGCGTCACAACCGACTTCTATTTTTCCCTTGTGATGCAGCTTAAGCCTCTTGGCAGGGGTGCTACTTACAATGGCAATGGCGTTTTCTAGCGATACATTGTGTTGTAATACTAAGGCTTTAAATGCGCCAAATAAGCTGCCTACTTTACCTACTTCCAGGCCCACAAACTGGCCCACATCATCAAAAATAGGAAGGCTAGCATTTCCGTCTGAACTCATGCTTAAACAATTCGCAGGTACACCCTTATTTAGACAATAGGCAACGGCCTCTGCAGCGGGTATTTCGCCCTCTTCAATAAATTGCTTATTGGTGCTGGTGGTCATATCAATAACACCGCCTTTCTGTGTCCAAGCGATTCCTGCATCTAGCAAACTTTGGTTTCTATTGATGTGAGTTGGATAGAACTGGCTCGCCGGAATATCCGTGTTATCAACTACGTCGTGCAATACAGAAAGTTGGCGTTTTCCGTCACCGGTATGAATATAAACAATACCTGCTTTGCCGGAAATCATGCCGCCTGTTCGTGCTTGCGCTGCAACCTCTGCAAGGGCCTGAAAAGTGGGTTCGGCAGCCCTGTGATCGGCAATTGCGACTTCTCCCACACCAATTATACAGTCGATTAGCACAACGTCATCGGTAACGTTACCTGTAATGGTGCGGGCCGGTAAGTGATACGAACCTGTATAGCAATACGCGCTGATCCCTTCAATGTTTAGGCCTTTTGCCTTAGCAACTAAATCAGGAAGTGTTCGCGTGGTTGCATCGGTACCTAGCGCACCAATAACGGTTGTTACGCCATGCAAACTCGCATCACTTAGTTGCATTTGTGGCGTACGAGTGTGAAAGCCACCTTCTCCACCGCCGCCAGAAATATGCACCAGACTGTCAACAAGGCCTGGCAGCGCAATTAAATCACTGCCATCGATAATGTTTAATGAAGGCGAGTGCATCGAAATGTCTCGGGCAATATGTGCAACGGCATTGTTAGCGATAAGAATGTCTACCGTGCCCAGTGGTGAAGGCGAGTAACACTCTACATTTTTGATAAGCGTTAGCATTTAAGAGAAACCTATTAGAACAGCGGTGATAACAGTAAGCGACGCAAGTGCAAAAAGGCAGGCGCAAAACTTAGCGATAAATTTTACCCATGTTGTCCAACTTACGCCAGCCACACCTAAGCAACCTATTAGCGAAGCAGAAGTCGGAATTATTAAGTTAGTCAGGCCATCGCCTAATTGAAAAGCTAGCACGGCAACTTGGCGAGTGACCCCCACAAGATCAGATAGCGGCGCCATAAGAGGCATGGTAATAGCGGCCTGTCCTGATCCTGAGGCAATAAAAAAGTTAAAGATGCTTTGAAACAACAGCATTAACCAAGCACTCATTACGGACCCGGTTTGTGCCAATGCGGTACCAGTGTGATGCAGCAAGGTGTTCAACACAGAAGGTGAAGTCACGTCGTCACCACCTAGTACTAATACTATGCCTTTTGCCATGCCAACAATAAGAGCGGCAGGCAGCAGTGATTGTGCGCCGTTAACAAACGCAGCACTTATATCATTTACTCGCATGCGTCCGCCAATCCACCCTATGGCACCTATTATGATGCCCATACAGAAAAACTGTGATGCAATTTGTGGTATGTAATAAGCGTGAACAATTACCCCCCACATTACCCAACAAATACAAGCAAAAAAGGCGACAAGAATTAGTTTGTCGGTAACGGAAAAATGCGATTCAGCGAGTTCATTCGTTGATGCTGTGGAAGTCGTGAATTCTAGAGAAGGCGTGTGGTCACTTACTGCAAATGAATCGCTACGGGTTTGATTACTATTTTTTAGCTGCTTTGCATAACGCAAGGCGAAAATTAAACCAAAAGCCGTAAATAGAGCCCAAATAGCCATACGAAAATATTGGCCGGACATCAAAGGCACGTCGGCTATGCCTTGTGCTATCGCCACAGAAAACGGGTTCATCCAGCTAGTAGCAAAGCCAATTTGCGTGGCAACATAAGTTACAAGCACCGCCATAATGCCGTTATAGCCCATGGCAACCATAAGCGGGACTAGTACAATACAAAATGCAATGGCTTCCTCACCCATTCCAAATACTGCCCCACCTAGTGAGAACAGTAAAAATAAAGCAGGGAGTAAAAAATTATCGGCG
Source organism: Alteromonas gracilis (assembly GCF_002993325.1). Classification (GTDB taxonomy): domain Bacteria; phylum Pseudomonadota; class Gammaproteobacteria; order Enterobacterales; family Alteromonadaceae; genus Alteromonas; species Alteromonas gracilis. The sequence goes on along the minus strand of NZ_PVNO01000023.1, from coordinate 59,690 downwards.
TGTTGGTAGCGCTTAATCAACGCCATAATACCGTTGTTGATTGCTCCTGTTTGCATCACAATGCCAAAGGCGCCACCAACAATTAGAATAAAAGCGATAACACCAACAGCCGCGCCCCATTTGTCGCCGGAAACCATACCGTCAAACGCATAGTTGGCTATGCCTGTTGTGTTGCCAGTACCATCGAATAACACAATGCCATGGCTTTCTTCTACATATCTGAAGCTATCGGCATCAAGCACGGTTTTTACGTTACCGTCTGATGTAGTGATACTATTTGTGTCAAAGGTGCCCGCTGGCACAAGCCAAGACACTAGCCCTGCAAGCAGAATCACAAAAAATAAGATTACGAATGCATCAGGCATTCGCGATGTTGAAGGTGAATGTTGCAACCTTACCTCCGAAAGTGGAGAGGGCTTTACGCCCTCTTTTATCACTTAGTAAAAATAGTAGCTAAACGCCAGTGTGTAGCGAGTACCAAACGGGTCGTGGTTAAAGGCGTCGAAACCTCTACCAGAGCCATAGGCCGTAGGTGCATCTCGGTCAAACAGATTGTCAACAGTAAGGCGCAGGTCAGCATTCTCAAAGTAATAGCCAGCGCTTAGTGTTACGGTAGTCCAGCTACTTACATCGCGGGTATCATCTTCATCTGCGATAGCGCCTAACTCAATTAGCTCGTCAATTTCTCTGCTGCGCAAACGAATGATATCGTCATCATAGCTGCCAGTATAGAAAACGTAAGCACCTACGTACCAATCTTCTTGAACATAGAAAAGTTCAGCCGTAGCAACGGTTTCAGGGTAAAGGAAAGTACCTGCTAGTGATTCAATTTCATCAGAACCTGGTCTATTTCGGTCGTACGTAAGGTAGTGAGTGCCAGAAAAGCCTAGCTCCAACGTGCCGCCATCTAACTGAAAATCATGGTCAACGTCCCAGTCGATGCCTTCGAGTTCTTGAGTGCCCGTATTATCAAGTAATAAAATATGGTCTCTAAATAGCGGTAATTCAGCAAAGCGTGGGTCGTCAAATTCAACCCAAGCATCTAGAATTTCAGTTAAGTTAGCGCCATCATCTTCAATGGTATTCCCTGCATTATCGGTTACCAAACATAAGTCTTCTAAGTACGAAATACCTATCTCGCCTTCATCCAACACGCCGCAGTGGCGAAGCGAAGCATCGGTAATGGCCCGATCTAAAACTCCCGTCATATTAGTATCAACAATGTCTTCGTGATCGAAGATCCAATAATCAATTGTAATCGTGGTGTTTTCTGTTGGGCTGTAGGCTAAGCCAAATGAGTAAGTCTCAGATTCTTCAGCGCGCAGTGCTGGATTACCAAGCTCAAGTACGTTATTGCCGCGAACGGTACCCTGGCCTTCACAATACAAATCTGCAACGGCGTCGTTCACCGAACAGTCGAACGAAGCACGCGTCGTTCGCAGCTGCACACCTGCTTGGGTCAAGGAAGGGGCGCGGAATGCAGTTGACCACGAGCCGCGAAGCACTAAATCGTCAATAGGGCGATAGGTGAAACCAACCTTAGGATTAAACGTGCTGCCAAAATCGTTGTAGTCGTCGAAACGCCCGGCAAAGCTAATATCAAATTGGTCGGTTACAGGCACAAAGAGTTCTGTAAAAATGCCCATCTGGTTTCTGTCTGCAGTTGAGGCACTTGAGCCGAATCCGAATACGTCAACAAGGAATTCGTTTTCCGCTCTTGCTTGAGAGTCCAAAGACGGCAGGTCGGTAATTTCTTCACGTCTGAATTCAACCCCTGCCGCTAGCAATACCGCATTGCCGTTCCACTGCGCTATTTCTCCATTAATTTTAGCATCTATACCGAACACTTCGCTGGTTCCGTCACGTGTTGGGCGTGCTTGTGTTAAGCCCAAGATGGCGTCGTTTTGCGCATCGCCTACGAGGAAAGGGTTGTAGGCAGGCAGTAACGTGCCACCGCCACAGCTTAGTATATCGTCTCTGCTATCGTACTGAGCAATATCGCCGGTATCACAGAGCTCTCCGTGAGCGGCTGCGGTATAAAGATAACGGTTGTAAATACCTTGTGTGGCGACCTGTTCAGACTCACTGCGAGAGTATAGTGCGCCAGCCTCCCATTCCCATTCACCAAGGTATCCTTGTAAAGACGAAACCAGACGAATGGCATTAGTTTCAATTTCTACGGTGCGCGGGTTAGCAAATCGGGCATCGTATTGAAAGCCATCAATTTCACGATCTAGCTGCGTAAAGAAAGATAGGTCTCGCAAGTTGTCTAAAATTGCATTTCGCGCTCCCTCTTCCAGTACGTCTAGAGTATCAATGCCTATCCATGCGCCTTCTTCATCGTCGACTTGATTAATGGGCGCAGGCGTTGAGAAAGAGGTTGATTTGGTATGCGAGGCAAGAAGATCTGTTCGCCAGGTAATATCGTTACCTTGATATGTATAGGTGAAGCCACCTGATAATGTCTCTAGCGGTGTTTCGAAGAAGTCATCTTCGTTTCCGTAATAAGCACAGATCTCTTCGCCAAACTCCGTTATCGTAAGTTCATTAGGGCAGTTGGGCGCAGGCATTTCGTTGCCATCTATTGTGCTATCAAAGAATATGTTTGGCTGCCCTTTGGCAAGATACGAGTAGCTACTTTCCAAAACAGGGGCGCGCGTTTGCGAAAAATCAGTGGCGCGAATCGCTTTTCTATCAAAATAATCGAAGAACGCAGTTAAGTTACTGCCGTTATCGAAATTTTTACCCCACAGCATTTGAAAGTTCAGCGCACCATGGTCATTGCTGTTGGTGGTATTTTCATAGTTCGTTTGAAGCTCTAGCCCCTCATAATCATTTTTGAGGATATAGTTAATAACACCTGCTACGGCGTCAGCACCATAAATGGCTGATGCTCCCGTTGCCAAAATTTCTACGCGTTCCACAGCAGAGGCAGGAATGCTGTTGATATCAACAAAATTTTCGGTGCCAGAAGCAAACGAGCTTGCAGCAACTCTGCGTCCGTTAACAAGTGTCAACGTTGAAGAGGGGCCAATACCACGAAGTGATGCCGCGGCTTGACCCGGCGGAGTAGAGGTAGACGTTGCACCACTTTGAGTGGTATCGAATGTACCCACGCCGCCACGTGTTTGCGTTACCGTGCGCATAAGCTCTGAAATGGTAGACGCGCCTGTGCGCGCAATGTCTTCTGAAGTTAAAACGGTAAGCGGTTGTGCACCTTCCATATCTGCACCGCGGATATTACTACCGGTAACTTGTATACGCTCTAAAACCACTTCCTCGCTTGCGTCTTCTACTAATACAGTTTGTGCAGATACAGCACCAGATATACACAGCGATAAGTAGCTTAGCGTGCCAACAGACACACTGATTTTGTGAAGTAACGTCGATTTTTTCATTATTGTGATCCCTGTAACGCGCACGGTCTAATGCCGCTTTTCGCGCAATTCAACACTCGTTTAGATAAAAATTTGCTGCAAGGCGCAGCGTGACCGCTTCAATAAATTGAAGGGCGCAGGAGCTACTCGTCGAACCACTCCGACAAGTAAAAGTTTTGATAGCGATAGTTGCCTAGATTGGCAGCTTTCTTAACCATTCATATAAACCAGTGTTGTGACGAATTATGCATTTCGTCGGGAATAAATATTGTTGTACGGCGTGAACTTTACCGTTGACATTAATTATTAGTTAACACTACGGTGAATAAAAGTCAATCAATTAAATGTTCTGTTGGTTTCAATGAAAGTTATTTTTTTTCGCGCAAATTTCTATCGTTGCAAGAGTAGTTTGAAAACACTGGGTTTGCTGTTTTTGGGTGTTTATCTTTCTGTATTTTCAGTGTTTTGTTTATCGTCGCCTAATCTTGTTTTAGCGGGAGGGGCATTAAAAACCTGTTCTAGTATGTCAACAGAGAACTGCAGTGCCTCGTCACAATTTGAGTCGGGGAAGGCGGACGTTTTGTACGAAATAAATCAGCGTTCATTGCGTAGATACCAAGAGTTGGCAAATAAATACTCACAAAATAATGAGTTTTTGTATTCAAAATTAGTGAATATAAATTCACGAGGAGGCGTTCGGGTATACACAAAAAATGCGCTATTAGATGCCCTTAATGATGCTGGATTCTCAAACAGCGATATTCGTGCTCTTTCTGACACTGATTACTTCATTTTGTTAGACGCGTTAGAGTCGCAGCAACTAGACGAAAAAGGTAATCGATTACAAGAGCAAGTATCGCTAGCAAATACGAAAGCTAAGGCGTCAGTGGATATCTACACCGCATTTATTGAAGCAGCACATGCGAAGCGGCAGGCTAAACGTGCAGAAAAGGATAGTGCTGAAACAGCCACTCGAACCACTATTGGAATTGTAACAGCATCGTCTCGTGACCCATTTGAAGCTGTAGATTTTTACACAGGCGTTTTTCAACAGCCAGACGTTGACGTAATTTGGCTTCCATTAACTCCCGCGTTTCAGCAGGCTGTTTATATTGAAAGCTTGGGAGGGCAAGGCTGTAACAACCTAGTATTTTTCAGAGCGCAGCATTCGCTGTTCGACAAAGAAAGGCTATATCCCGAGCGTACGAGAAAACAACGCTCATGGTGTGAAGATAACCAGTTAGCCATGGATACACTGTCTATTCTCGACGGCTTATTCTTCAATGGTGGGGATCAAAGTAAAACTCTTGCAGCGTTAAGTATTCCGACAGGAAAACCAAGCGACTTTCTTATAAGGCTCAAAGAACTGTGGCAAGCCGACCAAATTGTAGTAGGGGGAACCAGTGCAGGAACAGCAGTACAGGCTGGTGGATACAACAACCATCGACCTGTTCCTATGTTAACAAGCGGCAATTCTAGAGGAGTATTATCCGGTGGTGTGTATGGCGTTAATCCCACATCACAACGTTGCGAGGACAACGCGCAGTGTGAAAATCGACTAGCTGAAGGTGCAATGACTATTAATCCAGCAGGTGGCTTAGGCCTTTTCAATTTTGGATTGCTTGATACTCACTTTTCTGAACGGGATCGAGAAGTGCGTCTAATTGCCGCTACAGCATCTAGTGGGCAGTCTTTTGGTTTCGGCATCGATGAAACCACAGCGTTGATAGTTGATGCAAAAGGGCCCTTCGAAAATGTTTCTTTCACTGTATTAGGCGAAGGCGGAGTGTTTATTGTAGATATGAGCAAAGGCAAATCAGATATTTCACATTCATCTGAAGGCGTTAAGCGCGTAATTGCAGGTGAGGCAAGCTTCTTACCTTCCAACACGTCGGGGGAGATTATAGCGGGCGAGCTCAATGTCGTGTTAGAACCGCAGGTTAAACCCGCAAATTTTAAGCGCGTGGATCAAGGTAAATGGCGGCAGGAGTCGGGTAAACTCTGTCGTAAAAAGGATATCATCCGCTGGCAACACGACAACAATATGCATGTACTAAAACCTTCAAAAGAGTCTCGTGTTAACAAGCTGCGCTATTGCGCCTACAGTAAAGTTCCGTTTGTGGTTTATGACTGAACTCAGATGTCTTTGCCATAATAGACTTCAACACGCAGTGCTGCCCCATATGAGGTTTTAAAATCTTCTTCGCGTAGCCACAATACGAAAGGTTCTACTTCAAAAAATAGCCAATCGCGAAGCGTGTTATTTCTCCATCTGAAACCAGCATAGACTTCTTCTACTTGATAATTAGGCTGACTTAACCCTTCCACCATTATGTGAGGAATAATTGCGTTATGCTTATCCACTGAAAACAAATGATGGACTTCGTGTCGCCACAGCCAATCATCAGTTTCATCGCGAAAGTAAAACCGATTGTTTTGCCGCACTAAGTGTTTTTTGTTTATTTCGTATTGGAATGCTGCACCGAATTCAGCCCCTAGGCGGTCGCGGGTGTAGTAGTAAAGTTCTGCGTCATATAGCATGGCCCATTGTTTAGAGAAAGCGAAAGCATCTCTGTATCTGGCCATACCGTAGAGCTGATCGCGGCGGCCTGCGCCAATTCGAAACGAGTAGTGAGAGTCTTGGTCGGGGCGAAAGCGAAGGGCGATTGTCGTTCTATCTCTATTATTATTCCCCGTTTCTCGGGCTGCACGGATGGTATTGGTTTGTGTCTCGTCTTCGTTGTCGCTCAACAGTAAATCGACGCGCTCCTTTAATGCCGGTAGTCGCACACGAATGCGAAAGCGTAAATCTGTGTCTGACAGCATTCCACTTCTTGGCTCCCACGCTAACTGAACTCGACCCTCGGCTCTAGCCTCTTTTCTCTTTGAAGCGCCAAGTGCGTCAGAATTTTCAAACAAGCCATCAAGCTGCTTTACGGTGAAGTCCATGGTGTCTGTGAAACTGCGCTGCCAAATGTCAAACCATGCTTCGTCGTGTTCAAGTGGTGAAGCATGCAGTACGCTATCCTCATCAAGGTTCTGAAAGGCTGCATTCTGAGGAGGCGCATCAACATGGCTATAGGCTTCATGAACACTGGTCGCATTTGCAGTGGCTTTCACCGTACTGTCGGTAGGAACGGTAGTTAAAGGGGCAGTAAGCATCAAATGGCAATAGACCACAGTAAGACAAAGCATTGCTCACTAACTCCTTGTAAAAATTAGAATAGTTGAATGTTTTACTATTCGTGTTCAGTATACACAGAGCATGAATTGTCGTAGACAAAACGTCAATCTTTATTCATCGGCGTAAATATTCAGGTGAAAGCATTGGCGTGCAGTGGCATACTGTATCAATCGTTGTTAGGGAGATAAATTATATGGGTGGTATTAGTATTTGGCAGTTGCTGATCATACTGGTTATCGTAGTGCTTTTGTTTGGTACAAAGCGACTAAAAGGCATTGGTACTGATCTAGGCGGCGCAATCAAAGGTTTCAAAAAAGCGGTCAGCGAAGAAGAGAAAGACGCGGACTTTGAGCAAAAGAAGCAAGTTGAAGAAAAGTCAGCCTCAGAGCCTGTTACATCGCAGACAAAGAGCGACGTTAAAGAAAAATCCTAATGTTTGATATTGGCTTTTGGGAGCTATTGGTTGTTGGCGTATTGGCCCTTCTTATTTTGGGGCCAGAGAGACTGCCGGGTGCCATGCGCTCTACTATCAATACAATTCGTAGTGTACGAAATGTTGCAACAGGCTTTAAGCAAGAGGTTGAGCATCAGCTGCGCGTGCATGAACTGCATGAAAACTTGAAAAAAGCCGAGCAACAAGGGCTTAAAGATCTTTCACCTGAACTTGAACAAAGTGTCGATGAGCTTAAAAAAGCTGCAGAGTCGGTTCAAGAACCTTACAAAAAGCAATAGATGTCTGACGCTAACAACCTAATTTCTCATTTAATTGAACTGCGCAGTCGTATTCTCAAAGCGCTTTTGAGTGTACTCATTGTGTTTCTTTGTCTAGCTGCTTTTGCGCAAGATCTGTATCAGATTTTAGCTATGCCGCTGCTTGAGGCGCTGCCCGAAAATTCGAGTATGATTGCAACCGACGTTGCGTCTCCTTTTTTCGCACCTTTCAAACTTACGTTGGTTTTGTCATTTTTCATTGCCATACCCTACGTTCTCTATCAGGTGTGGGGGTTTGTAGCGCCCGGTCTATATCGTAACGAAAAACGCCTAGTAGCGCCGTTACTACTTTCAAGTACATTACTTTTCTACGCAGGTATGGCTTTTGCGTATTTCGTAGTATTCCCCATCGCGTTTGCATTTTTTACTAGTGTCGCGCCAGAAGGAGTAACAGTAAGTACAGACATCTCCAGCTATTTAAACTTCGTATTGAAACTGTTTTTCGCATTTGGGGTCTCATTCGAGATACCAATCGCCATTATTTTAATGTGTTGGACTGGGGTCACCGACGCTAAATCACTGCGTGCTAAACGTCCGTATGTAGTGGTAGGGGCTTTTGTGGTTGGCATGTTGCTTACTCCACCCGATATTATCTCTCAAACACTGCTAGCCATTCCAATGTGGTTACTGTTTGAGGTTGGCGTTATTGTAGGTGGATTCTATGCAGGTAAGAAACCCAGCGATGAGACGCCTTCTGAAACCACTGACAACACATAAAAGTTATAAAAAGAAAGGAATAAAAATGAAAACTCGACTGCTTTCTGTTGCCACTTTGCTATGTGCTTTTAGCGCGTTTAACGTATCGGCCGAATCGATAGGCGATGCTATGGAGAAATGCCGGAACACAGATAACAGCTTAAAGCGTTTAATGTGTTATGACAAAGTGGCTAAATCATTGAACCAGTACGACGATGTCGATGCGCAAATTAATCAGCTTCAAGCGTATAAAGGGGCGAATGGCAATGCCGCGAGTTCTCGCCCGGTGCCATCGGCGCAAATGCCTAGCGCGCCAGCTAAACCGAAAAGTGAATTTGGTTTAGAGCATAAACGCGATTTAACAAAAGAAGCGTCTGAGATAGCGGTAACCATCGATTCATTTAAGAAAAACCTCCGCGATAAGTACGTCATTACTTTCAGTGATGGTTCTCAATGGCAGCAGACTGATGATACCTACATGAAGCTTGAGGAAGGTCAGGTGGTTTCTATTGAACGCGGTCTATTAGGTGCCTTCTTCCTGAGTGTAGAAGACCTAAATAAACGTATGAAAGTGAAGCGCGTTAAGTAAATGTCTTGGTTTGATGGTGGCGTCAATTTGCTAGACAGGCGATTTGACGCTGACGAGGTTATTCAGCGTGCTAAACATGCTGGCGTCGATAAGCTGTGCATTATAACTACCCATCCAAAAGAGTGGGAGAGCGCTATTGCGCTTTACAACCAATATCCGAATGAGTGCTGTTATACCATTGGCGTGCACCCTCATAACGCTAAAGACGTGTCCGAGAAAGACTACCCTCTTTTACGCGAATTAGCGCAGCAAGAAGGGTGCGTTGCTATAGGTGAGTGTGGACTGGATTTTAATCGAAACTTTTCACCCCAATCCGTACAGCGTGATGTCTTCGAAGAGCAATTAAAAATAGCCGCCGATGTTAATTTACCTGTGTATTTGCACGAAAGGGACGCCTTCAGTGAGCAGTTGTCACTTTTAACCCGTTACATGCCGAATATAAAAGGCGGTATCGCACACTGCTTCACCGGCAGCATTGAACAAGTAAAGCAATACTTAGCTTTAGGTCTTTATATTGGCGTTACCGGCTGGGTATGTGATGAAAAGCGCGGTGAAAAACTGCGGGGCGCAGTAAAGCATATACCTTTGAACCGTCTTGTTTTAGAAACAGATGCACCATACCTTTTTCCGAAAACTTTACGACCGAGAAAACGCAACAATGAGCCAGCGTTTCTACCTCATATAGGTCAACAATTAGCAGAATATCTGCAGGTAGACACTGAAAATTTACGTATTAGCAGTTATGCTAATACTTGTGAGTTGTTTTCTCTCAGTTAACCCTAGGTTCATATGCAAACAAATCTTAAAGCCATGCGCAAATATGATGCGGGTCTCATATTTGTAACAATCGTTGCTGCTGTTGGCTTTATTTCTGTTCTACTAAGCCTTTCCCCAATAACAAATGCTAACCCAAAGTACTCACAACTAAGTTACCTCAAAGAGACCGAAGGTAAAGCCTTAGACTTCAGAACTGTAGCCCAGACATCATTAGATGAGTGGCAGTCGGTCTCGTCGCCCATTAATTTGGGAATGGATACAAAAGTGCACTGGTTTTCCATGATAGTGTCACCGACACAAAGTACGGGAAGTCGCTACTTGCTGCACATCGATTATCCGCTGATAGATCATCTCGATGTTGCCGTATTTAGTCAGTTGGGTAGTTCGCCGGTGGTGACTTATGCCAGCGGGGATGCGGAGCCTTTTGATAACCGTCCCGTTTTGCACGTTAAACCACTGTTTCCGCTTCCCGAGAGCGCGCAGTCGCAGCGGGTTATTATTCGGGTTCAAACTTCAGGCACTATTCGTTTGCCCATTAGGATATGGGAAGAAGCTGAGTTCATTTCATTTACTTCAAGTAGAAATCTTGCACTGGGTATTTTCTTTGGAATTTTGGTTGCAATGGGTGTTAGTAACGCCTTTCTAACGGTAACAACAAGCAACGTATCCTTTTTGTTCTACTCGGGCTACATTGTTAACTTGGCGCTAATACTGGCTACGCTTCACGGTTATGGGTTTGCCTATTTATGGTCAGGCAGTGCCCTGTTTCAATCGAAAGCTATTTTATTGTTCTCAAACGCCACTATTATGTTTGCTGCGCTGTTTACTCGAAGCCTTTTACCGATAAGCGTTTACAGTGGCAAAGTTGATAAGATAGTAAAAGCACTGAGCTGGGTCTATGGCATAAGTATAGTAACCAGCTTCTTTCTTCCTTATTCTTTCATGATAAAAGCCTTCTTACTATTACTTAGTTTTACTGTCATATTTGTCATGTGGTTAGGCATTTGGTTAGCGTTGAAAGGCGTAGTTGTGGCGCGTTATTTTACAATTGCGTGGGGTTTCTTATTAGTGAGCGGCTTAAGCGCAAGCCTCGACAATGTAAACCTCATCCAACTCCCTATATCGTCTAACAACTTGCTAATTATTGGTGGTGCAGTAGAAACACTGATCTTGGCGCTTATTCTTGCTATTAACTATAGCCACAGCCGTGATGACTTGGTCGATGCGCAGCAATTTGCTCTCGAACAGGAAAAGCACGCCAATAGCGCCAAAGAAAATTTGATTGAAGTGCAAAAGCGCCATCAAGAGGACCTCGAATATAAGGTTGAAGAGCGCACGTTAGAATTAGAGGTCACGCTACGTGAACTGTCTGAAGCTAATAATGAACTTGAAAGGCTTAATGCTATTGACCCACTAACGGGTGCACATAATCGCAGGCATTTTGATAAACGACTACGTTCGGAAGGGCGACGAAGCCGGCGTGAGCAAACCCCACTTTCCCTTATTATTATTGACGTCGATCACTTCAAAAGCATAAACGATAGATATGGGCATGACGGTGGCGATGAGTGTCTCAAACACGTTACCCGAGTGTTTCAAAATCACATCCATCGTCCAACAGATGACTTGTGTCGCATTGGGGGTGAAGAATTTGCGGTTATACTGCCTAATACCGATATAGAGGGCGCGCTACACGTGGCTGAAAGTATGCGACGGGGCCTTGAATCTTCGCCTCTTGTGTACGGGAATGAGAGCATTCAATTAACGGCAAGTGCGGGCCTGTCGACCACTGTTATCGTGGATGAAGACCACGCACAGCGCTTGTTTAAGTTTGCCGATGAGCTTTTATATGAGGCGAAATCAGCAGGGCGCAATCGAGTAGAATACAAAACATTACAGGAAAAACTATGACATCTTCTTCTTTTCCCCACCGCAGAATGCGTAGACTTCGTGCAAAAGATGCATTGCGTGGGCTGGTTGCAGAGCATCGCTTAACAACAGACGACCTTATTTACCCTGTATTTGTATTACCAGGAAGTCAAAGTCGAGAGGCGGTACCTTCAATGCCAGGCGTCGAGCGACTGTCTATTGACCTTCTTGTTGAAGAAGCGGCTAACTGGGTAAAGCTGGGAATAAAAACACTTGCGCTATTTCCTGTAACGCCAATGACGCTTAAAACAGAATGCGCCAGTGAAGCATTTAATCCTGAAGGGCTGGCGCAACAAGCAATGAGAGCGCTCAAAAAGGCATTTCCAGATGTTATGCTAATGTCAGATATCGCCTTGGATCCGTTTACATCCCATGGTCAAGACGGGCTTTTGGACGAAAGTGGCTACGTGATGAATGATGAAACCGTTGATGTGTTAATCAAACAGGCGCTATCACATGCTGAAGCTGGGGCTGATATTGTGGCACCCTCAGATATGATGGACGGTCGCATTGGAAGTATACGAAAAGCACTTGAAGAGGCGGGGCATATTAATACCTGTATTATGGCTTACTCGGCTAAATATGCATCAGCGTATTATGGCCCATTTAGAGACGCTGTCGGCTCTGCGGCCAATATAAAAGGTGGCAATAAAAAAACATATCAAATGGATCCTGCCAACACTGATGAAGCGCTGCACGAAATTGCACTAGACATTGAGGAAGGTGCAGACATGGTAATGGTAAAACCAGGCATGCCGTATCTTGACGTAGTTCGCCGTTGTAAAGACGAGTTTAAAGTACCAACCTTCGCTTATCAGGTTAGCGGCGAGTACGCTATGCATCAAGCTGCATTTGCTAACGGCTGGTTAAACGAAGAGGCTGTGGTGCTTGAGTCTTTACTTGCGTTTAAGCGAGCGGGTGCAGACGGTATTTTGACCTACTTTGCACCTAGAGCAGCGCAACTGCTTGCTAAATAATACGAGATATTTTTAAAGTACGATATCAAAGGTAGAAAAGGCGTGCATGGCACGCCTTTTTTTATGCTTTCTTCTTATCACTGAAGCTATAGTGATTACTTACATACAAGCTCAAAGCCTGCTTTGTGCTGAAGCCAACATTCATTCGCTAACTCTGCATTTATCAACGGGTGCGCCTTAAGCCAACCTTCGGGGAATGTTAGTGTCCACTTACTATCTTCACATATCAGACTTACCTCTGGAATATGCTTGTTTTGACGTCGTAAACACAACACCACTGCAATGCGTAACACCCGCAGTAGCCCTTTCAACATAGGTCGGTAATCTTCGTGATATTTATCAAAAGCCTCTACACCCATTGTCAGGCGATGCTGAGCAACTAAATCCCTTATGGCGGCTCGTTGAAGACGTGTAAAACCGGGTAAATCAATGTAAGTAAGTATATACTCACCATGCTCATGATGACGCTTGTATTCGATGTGAAGGCCTATCTCGTGAAGCTGAGCGGCAGCCCCTAAAATAGTCTCTGTATCTAAATGGCAGATATTTTGTTGAGCACATAGCTGGTGACACAAGTTAAGAGCAACATGCCGTACCGAATTCGCATGGTTTTTGTCGATGTGATAGCGCTGCTTAGTTTGATTAATGGTTTGCTGACGACGGTCGTTCTCGGTCACATTGTCTAGCATGCCATAAATAAGCCCTTCACGAAGCGCGCCACCAGAAATATTCATGTGTTCAATATGTAACGCTTCAAATAAGCTAATAAGGATAGCAAGCCCTGATGGAAAAATAGCTTTTCTGCTGTCTTCAAGACCGTCAATATTAAGTGATTTAATATCACCACAATCGATGCATTGCTTCTCCAGGTGATAGAGGTAGTCTAAGCGAATGGCGTCGCTGATACCCTGAGCCACTAAAATTTCAGTGATTGCTTGAGGCGTACCTGACGCGCCGAGGCAGTTCTCCCAATCGAAACACAAAAACGCATCAGACACATTTGCTATCAATGCATGTGCGGCAGATTTTGCGTTTTCAAAGCACTCTTTTGATATCTCACCGCCGGTGAAATAGCGCTCCATGAACGTCACGCATCCCATATCCAAACTTTTCAGGTGGATAGGCTGCATGTCGTTACCAATAATAATTTCAGTGCTGGCGCCACCAATATCAATAACCAAGCTATTTCCTTGGTTTGCTGAAGTATAAGCTACGCCAAGATAAATTTGCCGGGCTTCTTCCTCACCACTTATTACTTCTAGCTTATGGTTTAGAATTTCTTCCGCTTTGGTAATAAATAAATGGGCATTAGTGGCAAGCCTCAATGTAGCGGTTGCCACTATTTTGATATTTGAAGGGGGGATGTCTTGCAGGCGTTCCGAAAATACCTGCAGGCACTGCCAGCCGCGTTCCATGCTAACGTCATCAAGTGCTAAATCATTGTCTAACCCCGCAGCTAGACGCACCTTCTGTTTAATCTTCCCTATTATTTGCACACTACCATTAACAACATGAACAATAACCATGTGAAAACTGTTAGAGCCTAAGTCTACGGCTGCATAATACTCACCGTAGGTTTGTGCATTGTGCTGGAGTTCTGCCTGCATAATATCTCGATTCTAATTAAATACCTTATGCCTTACGATTGCGCTCTGTTATTACGCCCTATTGTTTCGATTTTGGGGCTTTCCACGGCCTCGAGTATTCCCGCGACGCGATGTGTTACGATTACTTGGTGCACGTCTTCTGCGCGGTTTGGGCGGCGTAATATCTTCAAGAAGCGCACTGCGATCATAATCAGTCACAGGTATAGTCTGGTTAATGTATTGTTCAATTGCAGGTAAATTAAGCGCATATTTTTCGCAAGCAAAACTAATTGCGATACCGCTTTGTCCCGCACGCCCTGTACGACCGATACGGTGTACATAATCTTCGGCATCATCCGGAAGATCGTAGTTAAAAACATGGGTAACGGCGTCGATGTGAAGACCTCTAGCCGCAACATCTGTCGCAACCAAAATATCCAAGTTACCCTTAGTGAAATCTTCAAGTATTCCCAAGCGTTTCTTCTGCGGAACATCACCGCTGAGTAAGCCCACGCGGTGGCCATCTGCAGTTAACCAGTCAGTGACTTTTTCACAGCTGCTCTTTGTGTTGGCAAAGACAATTGCTTTTTCTGGCCACTCTTCTTCAATAAGCGTGAGAAGCAGCAACATTTTGTCATCGTCAGAAGGGTAGAACAATTCTTGCGATACACGGGTAGCGGTGGTTTGTTCAGGTGCCACTTGAACGTGAGTTGGATTATTCATGTGTTCATAAGCCAGCTCTTGAACGCGATAGCTAAGGGTAGCTGAAAACAGCATACTTAAGCGTTCGCTCGCAGGTGGCATACGACGGAATAAGAAGCGAATATCTTTGATAAAACCTAAATCGAACATTCGATCGGCTTCATCTAGCACGGCAACCTGAATATTTTTCAGTGTAAACACGGTTTGTTTATAATAATCCAGAATGCGTCCTGTCGTGCCGATAATAATATCCACCCCTTCTTCCAAAGTTTCACGTTGACTTTGGTAACCTTCGCCCCCATAAATCAAACCAAGCGACAATCCGGTGTGCTCACTAAGTAGCTTGGCGTCGTTATAAATTTGAACGGCGAGTTCTCTGGTTGGCGCCATAATGATAGCGCGCGGGCCATTTGATTTGCTGTTGTCTACATTTTCTGCTTTGCTTAGCAAATAGTGAAATGTAGCCACCAAAAAGGCAATAGTTTTACCGGTTCCTGTTTGAGCCTGACCTGCAATGTCGTGTCCTTCTAATAATGGAGGCAGTGCAAGTGCTTGAATTGGTGTACAATGTGAAAAATTAGCTGCCGTTAAGGCGTCAACAACCTTGCCGTTAATCGGCAGGTCGGAAAAATGAGTATCAGTTAAGTGAGTAGGCATAGCTTATAGCTTATCAGTGCTTGCATTAAAAAACAGTTTCTATATAACACTTATGGTCGGGCTGAGACAAATCAGCGACAGACCAATAATGGAGAAAAGAATGAGCGACAAAATTATCCAGTTATCTGACGATAAATTCGAAGCAGATGTTATCAATGCTGAAGGTCCTGTACTGGTTGACTTCTGGGCCGAATGGTGTGGCCCGTGTAAAATGATCGCACCAATCTTAGAAGAAGTTGCGAACGAGTTTGAAGGCAAGTTAACAGTTGGCAAGTTGAATGTCGATGAAAATAACGAAACTCCACCTAAATATGGTATTCGTGGTATTCCTACATTGCTTCTTTTCAAAAATGGTAACGTTGCTGCAACGAAAGTTGGTGCCTTATCAAAAGCACAATTAACAGAGTTTCTTAACGAAAATCTTTAATTGAAAATAATAAAAAACCGGTGCTAATAAGCGCCGGTTTTTATTCAAGTCACAGGTCCCAAAGCTCCATTCTAGGAGAAAGAGTTGCAATTTATTTAACATTTCGGTAGTAAAACGCTGGACGTTGTCTAAATATAGTGCTAACTTTTCTTCAGCGCTCATCCGAGCAGCATTCTGCTTACGCCCATATCCGGGTGATATCAAATCTAAACTAGAACAGAGTGACAATAAGTCCTGTAAGCGAAGTTCAAGCACAAAGACCCACCAGTATGAATTTAACTGAATTAAAGAACAAACCAATAAGCGAGTTGGTTAACCTGGCCGAGGAAATGGGCCTGGAAAACATGGCACGCGCCAGAAAACAAGACATCATTTTCTCGATCTTAAAGACGCACGCAAAAAGCGGTGAAGACATCTTTGGGGACGGGGTACTAGAAATTTTACAGGACGGTTTCGGCTTTCTACGCTCAGCTGATTCATCGTATCTAGCAGGTCCTGACGACATCTACGTGTCGCCAAGCCAAATCCGACGCTTTAACCTGCGCACCGGTGATACGATTGCAGGAAAAATACGTCCTCCTAAAGACAGTGAACGTTACTTCGCCCTTTTAAAAATCCGTGAAGTAAACTTCGACAAACCTGAAAACTCTCGTAATAAAATCCTCTTTGAAAACCTTACTCCTCTACATGCTGCAGATCGTTTGCGTATGGAGCGTGGTAACGGTTCGACAGAAGATATTACAGCGCGTGTTCTTGACTTGGCGTCTCCAATCGGTAAAGGCCAGCGCGGACTTATCGTCGCGCCACCTAAAGCAGGTAAGACCCTTCTCCTTCAAAACATTGCACAATCGATTGCGGCGAATCACCCAGATTGTGAGTTGATGGTATTGCTAATTGACGAGCGTCCTGAAGAAGTTACCGAGATGCATCGCCTTGTTCAAGGTGAAGTGGTTGCATCAACGTTTGATGAACCAGCGAGCCGTCACGTACAAGTTGCCGAAATGGTTATTGAAAAGGCGAAGCGTCTTGTAGAGCATAAAAAAGACGTGGTTATCTTGCTTGACTCTATCACTCGTCTTGCCCGCGCTTACAACACGGTTATCCCATCATCAGGTAAAGTACTTACCGGTGGTGTTGATGCAAACGCGTTACATAAACCAAAACGTTTCTTTGGTGCCGCTCGTAATGTAGAAGAAGGTGGTAGCTTAACTATTATCGCTACAGCGCTTATCGATACCGGCTCTAAAATGGATGAAGTTATCTACGAAGAGTTCAAAGGTACAGGTAACATGGAACTACACCTGAACCGCAAGATTGCGGAAAAGCGTGTCTTCCCAGCTATCGACTTTAACCGCTCTGGTACGCGTCGCGAGGAATTACTTACCACACAAGACGAGCTTCAAAAAATGTGGATCCTACGCAAAATTGTTCATGAAATGTCAGAGATTGACGCCATGGACTTCCTCATTAGCAAACTGTCAATGACAAAGACTAATAATGAGTTTTTCGATGCTATGCGTAGACAAAAGAGCTAAGCAATTAATTGATAATTAAGTAGAAGGCGCCATCAGGCGCCTTTTTTATTGATCGATTTCAAAAAACCTCATTAATTATACTTTCGGCTAATATCTTCAATCTATTGAATCGGGTAGTTTCAACGCTCTATTTGTCCCAACAATAATAATTTCAGTGGTGTCTTCTTTCTGTAGATGAATTACTCTGTCTAAAAACACCAAAGGAAATAATTATGCATCGTAAATTGTTATCACTTGCTTTTGTTGGGTTGGTTTGTGCGTCTGCGAATGCAACTAGCCAAATTAATGTTGATGAGCTGGCCGATAAAGTAGAGCCTGACGTTATCAAATGGCGTCATCATTTCCACGAGTTTCCAGAGCTATCAAATCGAGAATTCAAAACCGCAGAGTATGTTGCTAACTACCTTAAAAGTTTGGGGTTAGATGTACAAACGGGCGTAGCTAAAACAGGCGTTGTAGCCATTTTAGACTCTGGAAATCCAGGTCC
Organism: Alteromonas gracilis; assembly: GCF_002993325.1. Lineage (GTDB taxonomy): Bacteria > Pseudomonadota > Gammaproteobacteria > Enterobacterales > Alteromonadaceae > Alteromonas > Alteromonas gracilis. Next base: position 41,996 of record NZ_PVNO01000023.1, on the reverse strand, counting down.
CGTTGTAGCCCTTCGTGCCGATATGGACGGGCTTCCAGTTAAAGAACAAAATGATTTAAGTTACCGTTCTACCCAAGTGGGTGAATATAACGGCAAAGAGGTCCCAGTGATGCACGCTTGTGGTCACGATACACACATGGCCATGCTAATGGGGGCAGCAAAAATCCTCACTCACATGAAAGGTGAGTTAAAAGGTAAAGTGAAATTTATCTTCCAGCCAGCCGAAGAAGGTGCGCCAGCAGGAGAAAAGGGTGGCGCTGAAGTGATGGTTGCTGAAGGGGTACTTAAAAATCCAGACGTGGATGCTATCTTTGGTCTTCACATTAATGCCAATACCGACGTGGGTAAAGTTCGTTACAACGCGGGCGGCACTATGGCGGCGGTTGATCCGTTTAAAATTGTTATACACGGGAAACAAGCGCACGGTGCTTATCCTTGGAAGAGTGTGGACCCGGTAGTGACTGCCGCGCAAATGATCATGTCAATTCAAACCATTGTAAGCCGTGAGCTAAAACTCATTGATGACGCCGCAGTAGTTTCTATAGGCTCTATTCATGGCGGTAACCGCTCAAACATTATTCCCAATGAAGTAGAAATGGTCGGGACAATACGAACGCTTAACAAGGCAGCCCGAGAACACATCTATGAATCGCTTCCTCGTAAAGTAAAAGCGATAGCAGAGAGTATGGGGGCTGAGGCAGAACTTACGTTGCCGTTAGACTATTCTTACCCCATCACTTATAACGACCCAGAATTGACGCAGGCAATGTTACCAACAATGCAGCGCACCGCTGGTGCAGAAAATACCTTACTTTCTAAGCCCGTTACAGGCGCAGAGGATTTTTCTTTCTTTCAAGAACAAGTGCCCGGCTTGTACGTGTGGGTAGGGGGCAAGCCTCTCGATGTATCTGAGAAAGACAGCCCTGCACACCATACCCCAGAGTTTTATGTCGATGATGCGGGTATGAAGTTAGGCGTTAAGCTATTAACCAATTTTACGTTAGATTACATGGCTCAACACTGAGTGTAATGGCCGGAGGCATGCGTTGAATTCAGGTAGTATCAATTCACACTCTTTGTCATGGTCTCTGGCCCTACAGGCTGTAGTTGCCTGCGTACTTGGTTACGGAATAAATAGCTTTGCTGCGCCTTTTGACAGCGCAGGCATAGCCGTCTTTGGAGTGGGCGTTGCGGTTTACGCTTCACTTCGATTCCCACCTGTTTTTTCAATTCCTATTGCGCTGATCATTAGCATTCCATTATGGCTAGAGCACGGCAGTATTGTAGGTAAAGAAAGCCTTACTTTATTGCCCATCGTGATCAGTTTTTTCGGGTATAACAAATCACTCAAGCAAGTAATAAAAATTGGGGCAGGCTTCTGGTCTATCGTCTTTTTACCAATATTACTGCTTGAACATTCATTGCATAATGGCGACAACGTAAATATGTTGTTTTCCGGCGTACTGGTAACGTGGGTAAGCGGTGTATTTGGTTTGATAACGGGTCACTTTGCTTATTTAGCTATTCATGGATTAAAGCGGCAAACATCCGGCGAATCCCAACGAGTTACGCTTCACTTCCTATTTAGCTACTTTTTTTCCGGCTGCTTCTTTGTGGCTTCAATGGCAGTTATCTATCTGTCCGTAAGCTTATTTCAGCATCAACAAGAACAACAAATTCGTAGTTACATGGCCCAGCGGGTCAACGTGTTAGCGTTCCAACTCTCTAACTTTATCAAACAGCATCAAAACGCAGTCACCAGCACTGCTCAACTTCTTTCCAGTGATGCAGTGGAAGCAAGCTTCGATGATGCGGCGTCTACCTCACTTGAGGTTCTGGCGTCTCACAACCCCGAATTTTTGACGTTTCTTATCGCGGATAAAAGCGGCGATATAACCCATGCTTACCCTTCTGGCATGCTCGAAAAAGCACAGCGAAACGGCGTGCCTAATGTTGCTTATCGGCCTTATTTTTACGAAGTGATGCAATCGGGTAAGACATATTTATCTAATGTGTTTCAGGGAAGAGGATTTGGCAACGATCCTATTGTGGCGTTATCAGCGCCAATTTTGGATAAAGAGGGCTTACCAAAAGGAATTGTAGAGGGGTCGCTTTCTCTAAAAAGCTTTGCCGCTATTGACCGTTTAAGCTTAAACGGCTTTTCAATGCTTATTGAAGATCAAAAAGGTGATGTTATCTATGCATCTAAAGCCCTTAATTTAAATCCTTTATCCAAAGCACCCGTTTACGCCTGTGAACCTCAATGCGGTGTTGAAATTGAAAACGGTGTGCAGGGGAAAACGTGGTTAAGGCTCACTGAAAATATGTCATTCGCCAATTGGAGAGTGAGCTATTACTTCGACAAACGATTGTTACTCATATCAATGAGCAACTACTTACTAAAAGATTTGTTGTTGCTATTGGCTCTCTCCGCGTTTGGGACATTCACTGGGTACGTCGTGGCCAAAATGGTGGGCGCTCCTATTCGCCGTCTTGTTCGTTACATCGCCGATTTTGACCCGTCGAATAAAGACATTGCTGAAGCGCCTCAGCGCGCACTCCACATCCAAGAACTCTCATCATTAAGCGATGAGTTTATGAGTTTAGAGTCTCGTCTTAGGGGGGCATTTGCTGAGCTTAAAGATGCAAGAAAAGCAGAGCAAATGCTAAACGTTGAGCTCGGAGAGCTAAATCAATCGTTAGAATCCCGAATAACGGAAAAAACGGAGCACTTAGAATATGCGCTTAAAAGGGCTGAGGCTGCTAACGTAGCCAAAACTCAATTTCTTGCGAATATGAGTCATGAAATAAGAACGCCGATGAACGGCATTATTGGCTCATGCGAACTTATGCTTGATAGTGATTTGCCTGAACATGTCCGCGCCCGCGCTCAAGTGATTTCACGCTCGGCAGCCAACTTGTTAATGATTCTAGATAGCATATTAGACTGGTCGAAGATCGACTCGGGTAAGATGCAAATTGATATACAAAGCTGTGTGTTGCGTGAGCTACTCGAAGCATCCTGCGAGCTTTACCGCTCGACAGCAGCTGCAAAGGGATACGACATTCAGCTGCAAATAGAAAATGATGTGCCGGCCGTGCTTAACCTCGATGCTGGCAAGCTAAGCCAAATTCTTAATAACTTGTTAAGTAATGCCATCAAATTTACCCGTGAGGGTGAGGTATTGGTAAGCGTGAGTTACGGAAATAATGCGCTTAATATTGCCGTTACCGACACCGGAATTGGCATCCATCCAGAGAAGCTAGACCTTATTTTCGAGCAATTTGAGCAAGCTGATGCGAGCACGACAAGGCACTTTGGTGGAACGGGGTTAGGCTTGCCTATAACTAAGGGGCTGGTTGAGTTGCTGAACGGACAATTGGACGTTGAAAGTGAGATAGGCAAGGGGACTAGGTTTAAACTAGTCATGCCTGCTTCGGTAGGAGAAATGGAGGTAAGCAGCACGCTAAAGAGTAGCGAAGCAACTAAGGTTGCGCTACCGCCAGGCTTGCGGATACTCCTTGCCGAGGACAATGATATCAACGCAGAGATAGTGATGGATATGCTAAAAGCTGCAAAGGTCAAATGCATCAGAACAAGAAACGGTGAGGAAACTGTAATTGCAGAGCGCAAGCACGACTTTGATGTCATTTTAATGGATTGTCAGATGCCGGTAATGGATGGTTATGCCGCCGCTGAAATTATTAGGCGAGAAGGCAGAAACAAAGACAGCCTCATTATTATCGCGCTAACTGCAAATGTGTTTGCCGAAGACAAAAATGCCTGCTTAGCAGCAGGCATGAATGCACATCTGAGCAAACCTATTCGTAAACAGGTACTATTTGACTGTATTTCCAGTCAGCTTACTCGCGTTTGAAGCAACATCAGTGTTGTCACCATTCGGTGTCTCACTCACTAAGCGAAGTACAATATAGCCGAGTAAAGCTGATACTAGAGAGCCTGCCAGAATCCCTACACGTTCGTCAAAGATTTGGTTTATGCCTGTTTGTGCGAAGGCAAGACCACCAATAAATAAACTCATAGTGAAGCCTACCCCGCAGAGCAAAGCGCAGCCATAAATGTGCTTAAAATTAAGATCATCAGGCAGTTTAGCTAGGTTAAGTTTTACCATCAAATAACAGAAGCCAAAGACGCCTATTTGTTTCCCGATGACTAGCCCCAAAAAGATTCCGAACGTGACGGGGTGAAAAATACCCTCTGGGCTAATGTTGCCAAAACTGATCCCAGCGTTGGCAAATGCAAATAATGGAAGTATTGCGAAGCTTACTGAGCCGTTAAGGCCGTGTTCCAGTCGGGTGACAGGAGAGTATGATTCATCTTTCTGGTCTCGCATAGGAATGAAAGCGGCCAGCACGACACCAGCAAGGGTAGCGTGTACGCCAGACTTAAGCATAGCAACCCACAGAACAATGCCAACAAGGACATATGCTGGAATGTCGACAACATTTCGTTTATTCATCTGCCACAGCAACAGCAAACATCCCGCCGCAATAGCGAGCGCTCCAGTGGTTATATTCTCGGTGTAGAATAGCGCGATGATAACGATAGCACCGATGTCATCTATAATTGCAAGGGTTACAAGAAATACCTTAAGACTGGTAGGCACCCGACTACCTAACAACGCGAGAATGCCTAGCGCAAAGGCGATATCTGTTGCAGCAGGAATTGCCCAGCCAGCTATCGCGACCGGGTTGTCATAATTAATGCCTACATAAATGAGTGCCGGCAGCGCCATTCCACCAATGGCACCCGCAGCGGGCAAAATTATATCTTTTGGGTTTGCTAACTCACCTTCACATACTTCCCGTTTAAGCTCTAAGCCAACATGGAAAAAGAATATGGCCATTAAGCCATCGTTTATCCAGAGTAACAGGGGTTTATCGATAGCCCAACTTCCCGCTGAAATCTGTACAGGCATACTAATTAGCTGGTCGTACATAAAATTTAAAGGAGAATTGGCGATGATAAGTGCCAAAAGCGTAGCCCCCATAAGCAAAATGCCAGGCGCAGCTTCTCTATTCAGGAAATCAGATACCACATCTTGTACCTCTTCGATTACATCGTCGAGTACATCGTTTTCATGCTTATCTGTCATTGATAACCTCTAATGCCTCACGACTAAGTTTAAAGAGGTTGGCAACCTTCTAAACCCGTGCAATTGAGGCTAGTTTAAGCGTGTAAATTAATTATAGTTAATACGGGTTACCTCACAGTGAAAGATCACCTAAACGAGTTTGAAACTCATGTTGGCGTTTTGTTGCTGACACTTTGATTGGCGGTATTTGCGGTGGGATTTTAAACTGTTTTAGGCTACAATCGCGGGCTTTCCAAGGTTGACCATTTTACCTACCTCGAGGATCTCTAGATGGCAAAAGTCGCGATTGTAATGGGTTCAACTTCAGACTGGCCTACTATGCAGCAGGCCGCAAAGATGCTGAAGTCGTTTGGTGTTGAATTTGAAGCGAAGGTGGTGTCGGCGCATCGCACACCTAACTTGCTAGTAGAGTTTGCAGAAAATGCTGCTGATGAAGGTTTCAGCGCAATCATTGCTGGCGCAGGTGGCGCAGCTCACTTACCGGGCATGATTGCCGCACATACGCATTTACCTGTGTTCGGGTGCCCAGTTAAATCAAAAGCACTAAATGGGTTAGATTCACTTCTCTCAATTGTTCAAATGCCCAAGGGCGTTGCGGTAGGTACATTGGCTATCGGTGAGGCGGGAGCAGCTAATGCAGGCCTTCTGGCAGCGCAAGTAGTTGCACTTCAAGAAGAAAGTGTACGTGATGCGGTTATCGCTTTTAGAAAGTCTCAAACCGAAACCGTTCTAGCGTCAAGCAACACGTTGGAGTTAGATGAATGAGAGTAGTCGTTTACGGCGCAGGCCAACTTGCTCAAATGATGTACCTAGCGGGAAGCCCACTAGGTATTGAAGTTCAAGCTGTGGACGTAAACAACGATTCCGTTGTACATCCAGTTAGCAAAACACCACTCGATTTATCGCTTGCTCAAGCGCTAGAAGATGCAGACGCGTTGACGGTAGAGTTTGAGCATGTGCCTGAAAGACTGCTCGAAGATGCGGCTAAGACGAATAAGTTGATGCCCAATATTGACAGTATTCTTGTCGGCGCAGACCGCGTTCGCGAAAAAAAGTTACTTGAAAGCATGCAGGTGGCGAATTGCGAACATCAGATTGTGACAGACCTTGCTCAGCTAGATGATTGCATTAAGCAGCTTGGTTCTAAGCTTATTCTTAAAGCAAGTCGTGATGGATACGACGGTTACGGTCAGTGGCGACTAAGTGATGAAGCCGATTTGCCAGCGCTGAAAAATTCTCTTCAGGGGTTAGACTTAGAAACCGTTCCGCTTGTTGTTGAAAAAATGGTGGATTTCGATAGAGAGCTATCGCTTATTGGTGTGCGCAATGCGAATGGCGACGTTAGAACTTATCCACTTGCTGAAAACTTACATCATCAGGGCCAACTGCATGTATCGGTTGCGCCGGCAACACATGTCGATGAAGCGCTTCAAACGCAAGCGCACGACATATTCGTGAAGCTGGCAGAAGGGATGGATTATGTGGGCGTACTTGCCGTTGAATTATTCCAAGTAGGCAACAGGCTACTAGTGAATGAACTAGCCCCTCGTGTGCACAATTCTGGCCATTGGAGTCAGTCTGGTGCGGTCACAAGTCAGTTCGAGAATCATCTACGCGCTGTGTGTGGTTTGCCGCTGGGCGATACCTCAGCTATTGGTCCAAGCGCCATGGTTAATATCATCGGTTGCAGCAGCTTCTCAAGGGATCTTCTTAGTATTGATGGTAGCCACCTTCACTGGTACGGAAAGTCTGTGCGTGAAAAGCGTAAAATGGGTCACATTAATGTCACCACCAACAGCTACGAAAGTTTAGGTGAAAAGCTCATGGCATTGAGTAAATATTTGCCACTTGAGTACTTCCCGAAATTAGTTGGTGAAGCTACGCGATTAAAAGGTTGACACCCACGCGTTTATCGCTAGAATACGCATCCGCTGTCTAGGCAGCGGTTTGAAAAAGTGTGCCGACTTAGCTCAGTTGGTAGAGCAACTGACTTGTAATCAGTAGGTCGCCAGTTCGATTCCGGCAGTCGGCACCATTTTTCTTTTTTCCTATGCCAATTTTACGTACACTGGTTCCAATCATCACTTTGGAACTTAATGTATGAGCTATCTATCCAAACTCCTAAAGCCATTACTTACTGCGACTTATATCACAGCGCTGAGCTTTTCTGCGTCTTCTGTAGCTATTGCTCATGGGCATCAAGAGCATAACGCAAACCAAGAAACCGATATCATGGTGATGAACGGTTATGCCAGAGCAACGTTCCCCCTAGCGAAAACCGGTGCGGTTTACTTCACGCTACATAATCAAAGCGATAAAGATAAAATACTGACCAGTGTAACTGTCTCTAAAGAACTGGCCAGCGAAGCGCAAATTCACACTACCGTTATGGAAGGCGATGTTATGAAAATGCGTGAGCTTGCAGATGGTGTAACGATAGGCGCTGGTGAAATGGTGTCATTCGAGTCTGGCGGCTATCACATTATGCTGTTAGGTTTGAACAAAGGCTTAGTTGAAGGCAGTGAATTAAAACTTACCTTAATTTTTGACGGCAATGATGAACTCGGCATTACGCTGCCTGTCAAAAAAGACGATGCGAAAAGTCATCACAACCACCATTAACAATACCAGTCCGCATAGATAATTACCCACTCAGCGAGAGTTAAAATGTTCGTAATCGCGGCGTGTTACCGCAGGTATAGTGGTTCTACATCAAGGTGACACAACAAAGAGTACGGACATTTTAAACTCGCCCTTCGGGAAGGTCTGGCAAGCTTCCTAGCTTCATTCTGGGAATTTGAAAGGGAAACGCCATTCCTACATTCCCACGCTTCGCTAGGAAACTTGCCAGCGCCTTCTGAGTGGGCACTTATCTATGCGGATTGGTATCATAATAACGATGTCTCCATCGAATAAGGCGATAAGCGCAATCAATTTAACCGTTAATCTAAATCAAAATTTCTGTAGTAGTATTAGACTATGATGTTACGGCACAGCTAAATAGCCGAAGCGAAATTCAACAGAGTTGTACACTAAGGAGTGTGAAATGAGCAAGATTGATATTGGTATCTCTGAGAGCGATCGTAATGCAGTAGCAGAAGGTCTCAAAAAGCTGCTGGCAGACTCTTACACATTGTATCTACAGACACATAACTTTCATTGGAACGTTGAAGGCCCGCAGTTCCGCGAACTTCACTTAATGTTTGAAGAGCATTACACCGAACTTGCAGAAGCGGTAGATGAAATCGCAGAGCGTATACGTACCCTAGGTGTAGCCGCTCCTGGTACGTACAAGTCTTTCGCGGAACTAAGTTCAATTGAAGAAGTAGAGGGCGTGCCAGAGGCGACGGAAATGGTTCGTCTGCTCACCCATGGCCACGAGCAAGTAGTAAAAACGTGTAGAGAATCGCTAAAGCTAGCACAAGATGCTGACGACGAGTCATCAGCTGCATTAATTGGCGACCGCATGCGTGTACACGAAAAAACTGCATGGATGCTTCGCGCAACCTTACCTCGATAAAACGATAATATACGTCGATTAATCCCGTAAGGGAGTGAATCCATCAAAAAGGGTACAGCGGGGCTGTACCCTTTTTTGTATACTGCTTTTCAAAGAAAAAACGAAAACGACAATAAAAAAGAGGCGTGTGCAAAAAAGCACAAGCTCTCTTGAACTTTGAGGCCCATTTTTGAATGAAAACAAATATCCCCCAGTCTGGAAATTCTAAGCGAATGTGCAAAATAGCCACTTCAGTTGCGTGTATCGCTACTTTATCTGCTAGCCAGTTTGCACTGGCCCACGGCGACCACGATCACGGCGTAAGTGACGATGAACTCACTGTTACTACTCTGGCAGAGGGACTTGTTCATCCGTGGGGAATGGCATTTTTACCGAATGGTGACATGTTAATTACCGAGCGTGCGGGTGGAATTCAGCGTTTATCGAAAGACGGAACCTTGTCTGGACGACTTGAGAACGTGCCTGACGTTGTAGCGCAAAACCAAGGCGGTATGCTTGATATTGCTATAGACCCAGATTTTGCCAGCAACAACACTATTTATTTTTGTTACAGCAAAGCAAGTGATGTAGCTGATAAACCTGGAAGTAGCAGCAGTGTTGCCAAAGCCACCTTAGCTGACAAAGGCCTTGAAAACGTTCAGGTGATATTTAGCGCCGATTCAATCGTAGATAACGGCTTTCATTTTGGCTGTCGCCTTGCGTTTGATGCTGACAACAAGCTATATGTTGCCATGGGCGATCGCTATAAATACATGAAGGAAGCACAAAATACGAATAACCACTTCGGTAAAATAGTACGTATCAATGCCGATGGTAGCGTACCGCAAGACAATCCGTTTACTGATGGTGATGCGCCTGAAATATTCAGTTATGGCCATCGTAATGTACAAGGAATAACAATCCATCCTGAAACAGGTGCAGTCTGGGCGATGGAACACGGCCCTAAAGGCGGTGATGAAATCAATATCCTCGAAAAAGGGGCGAATTATGGCTGGCCCTCAATAACATACGGTATTGACTATAGCGGTGAAATCATCAGCGATAAGACCCATATGGATGGTATGAAGCAGCCATGGATTTACTGGGATCCATCCATAGCGCCAAGCGGTCTAACTTTTTATCAGGGGGATATGTTCAAAGAGTGGAACGGCGATATATTAGTTGGCTCTTTAAAGTTTACCCACCTTCGTCGAATTGAAGTAGAAAAGGGTGAGGCAGTGGAACAATTTGAATACTTACGAGATAATCAAGCCCGTATTCGTGACGTTGAAGTGGGCCCCGATGGCGCTATCTATTTATTGACTGACGCGCCTGATGGAAAAGTTCTAAAGTTAACTAAGTAGCTGAGTTAGCAAGCACAAAAAAAGCGCCACATCATGTGGCGCTTTTTACATTAAGAACAAACCTTACTCAGTGTCTTTTTCTTTCCTATAGCGCTCAAACCACGCCATGATGTTCCCCACCTTTTGGATTAAACGCGAGGGCCGGCTTGCTATCCCGTGTGACGCTCCCGGGATGCGGACCATAGCAGCATCGACGCCTTGTAACTTCAGCGCCTGGTAATACTGCTCAGACTCACTGATCGGAGTACGGTAGTCAGCCTCACCCGTGAGTAGCATTGTTGGTGTTTTCACGTTACCTACTAAACTCAACGGGCTACGCTTCCAAAGCTTATCTGCAATATTCCAAGGCTTATCAGCCATCCAATATTGACTGAAGAAGGGGTAGGCATCAGCAGTCAGTGCAAAGCTCATCCAGTTAATCACAGGTTTAGCTACTACTGCAGCCCTAAAACGGTCGGTTTTACCAATAGACCAGGCGGTTAATACGCCGCCGCCGGAGCCACCGGTTATGAACAGGTTGTCGCTGTCTACGTAACCGTTCGCTACCACCGCGTCCACCACATCCATTAGGTCGTTGTAGTCCTCAGATGGATAGTTGTGATGAATAAGGTTGCCAAAATCTTCACCGTAAGAGCTACTGCCCCTTGGGTTTGACCATACCACTACGTAGCCCTGCGCAGCCATAAGCTGTATTTCCATCGCAAAGTGAGGACCATAAGCCGCATGCGGGCCGCCGTGAATTTCTAGAATAAGTGGGTACTTTTTGCTGCTATCAAAGTCAGGAGGCAAGGCAATCCACGCGTCAATGGGGCGTTCATCAACGCTAGATACAACAGATAGATCCTGAACTTGAGCAAGTGTCTTGTGTCCTAACGCATCGCTATTTAAATCAGTAAGCTGTGTGTCTTTTTTCCCTTTACGGTAAAGCGCGAGGTCACCAGGGGTGGTTCGGCTCGCCGTTGTGTAAACAATATCGCCTTTATCACTAACAGCGAAATCGCCAGAAGTATAAGGACGCCCAAAGGCTTGGCCACCAAGCGTTACATCAATGGGTTTTATGTCACCTTTTAAATTCACAGTGGCAAGCTTGGTTTCTCCGTGATCAAGGTAAGAAAATACTAAGCCACGACTGTCTCTACGCCACTCAAACTTACCTAAACTTCTATCTAACGCCTCGGTTAAACGAGTAACGTTGCCGCTTTTAAGTTCAAGGACAACGAGGTCGCCATTCTGGTAGGACAGCTTTCTGTCGTTCAGTTGAGTAAAAGCCAGGTACTTACCGTCAGGACTTAACGTAGGGTTGCCCTCAGGCCCTTCAAGATCGGTAACTTGTTCAATATCTGCCGTCTTTACATTCACTTTGTAAATGTCACTAGACAGCGGGTTCAACGCATAGTCTTCTTGGTGTGGGGTGGCGAAGTAAACCCAGTCATTGTCATTCGAAAATGAAAGCGCACCGCCACTTGGGAATTTTCCTGAAGTCAATTGACGTGGCGTACCACCCTCAACAGGCAGCACATAGATTTGGTCAAACCCCTCTCTAAGGTAGCCTCTGCCGTCGCCTCGATATTGTACTGCATCAATATAAGTCGCTTGCTCTGCCCATTGAGCGCCTTCTGGTTTACTTGGCATAGCGGTAAAAATAGGCTTTTGCTTTTCTTGTGTAAATAACGTAAATGCCAGCGATTTACTGTCGTGTGACCAAGTCAATTGGCGAGGCGTTTCACTGGTATTCGTTAGGCGCACAGACTGCATTGTATCTAAATAGTAAAGGTGGAGTTGCCCTCTGCCATTAACTGCCTTCGTGTAGGCCACCATTTTACCATTGGGTGATAACGTCGCTTGAGATAGGCTTTCATCCAAACCAATAAATGGGCGGTGCTCGCCTGATTTTATATCTACCTGCCAAAGCCTACTTTGACGACTGTCCGTCATAATATCCATGCTCTGTCGAGCGTATACCACGGTTTTGTCATCAATAAACTGTGGGCTAGCGACAAACTCTAAATTAAAGGTGTCATCAAAGACGAGTGCATTAGAAGGTACAAGAGAGGCGCTGTCTTCCTGCTCCTGTATTGCATAGGTTTGACTCGCACTAACGGCAAGTAATGAAAACGCTGTGGATGTGGCTAAAAAGCCTTTTCGGATAGACCGAGAAGTAAAGCGAAACGCAGACATGGTGGTTCCTTTTTATTGTTCTGGCGCAGAGCGCGATAGCGTTGGCGATTGTTGCCATTGACTGAGCGTTAACATCAGCCAAGCAGGGCAAGCCTTGTCTTAAACATATCGCTTTCGTTTCTCGTATGTAAAGAGTGTGCGGTGAAGACGCGAAATAACGTGTTAAAAAGAGCGTTGTCTTATTGTTTATCTTCCCATTTTTCCTCTCTTTACTTTTGCTTTCCCCTTAGACTGATTTTGCCCGTCAGAATATCTTTAAACATCACCCAGTCACCAATTAGGCTGTAAATAGGGTGCTTGAAAGTGGCAGGACGATTTTTCTCAAAAAAGAAATGACCGACCCAAGCGAAACCATAGCCCACTGAAGGAATTGCCCACAATATAGCCCAGTTGCCGGTTATGAAAGCGGCAGCAATTACGCCTAAAACTAACCATGAACCAATGAAGTGAAGAGTTCGGCATGTTGCGTCTCTATGTTCATTTAGGTAGAAAGGATAAAAGGCTTTAAACGAAGTAAATTCAGTATTCTCGCTGGTTTGTGTAGTCATAAACCCCTCTCAGTCTAGGTGTAACAGCAAAACTTCACACTACATTAACATTTCACTTCATAACAAATAGTCGTCAATCCGACAAAGGTAAAGGCTTTATTCACGCTAAGCTAACCTTGTAATTTATCTATTACTGCCCCATATTCCACACAACATAAGAAATTAAAGGCCTGCGTTATGGAAAATCTCGTTGCAAATAGCCAAGCAACTATTGTTGATATTACGGTAGAAAACTTTCAACAAATTATTATTGAAGCATCTCAAGAGAAGCTGGTGCTCATCGACTTTTGGGCTGACTGGTGCGAGCCGTGCAAAGATCTCATGCCTATTCTTGAGAAGTTAGCGGGTGAATATAGCCAGCACCTAATCTTGGCGAAAGTAGATTGTGAAGCGCAACAAGAAGTTGCCGCGCAGTTCGGTATTAGAAGTCTACCTACAGTAATGGTGGTTCAAAATGGTCAGCCAGTCGATGGCTTTGCTGGCGTTCAGCCTGAACAGCAAATTCGCGAAATGCTTTCTAAGTACCTTCCTAATCCAGAAGATGATTTGCTTGCTACTGCGGGTAAGGCCATTCAGCAAGGTGAATACGCAGAAGCACTTCCAGCGGCCAAAGAAGCGTTGACGCTTAATCCTGATAACGTTAATGCTAAGTATATGCTTATTGACTGCTACATTGAGACAGGGTCAGTTGACACTGCGAAAGCGTTACTTGAAGAGATTAAGTTGGTCGACCAAGACTCTCGCTACAAAAGCTTAGCGGGCAAAATTGAGTTGGCAGAGCAGGCGGCTGATACTCCGGAGATTCGTAATCTTCAAGCGGCGGTAGATGCTAATCCTGATGACCTTCAACTAAAAGTAGACTTAGCCGTGCAGTTGCATCAAGCAAACAAATCTCAAGATGCGCTAGCGCTTCTCTACAGCGTGCTGAAAAAAGAACTCGGCTTTGGTGATGCAAGAAAGCTAATGATGGATATGATAAATGCGCTGGCAGATGGAGATCCGCTTAAGTCAGAATATCGTCGTAAGGTCTACAGCCTTCTGTACTAACCAGCGCCGTCTATAATTAAACACCGATAAACGGCCTTTAATCAGCAGGCTACATAAAGCACTATGGTTTTACTATAGGTGAAAACCCTTCTTTATGTAGCCAATTAAGCGCGTCGAAGTACTTGTGGAAATATTCTCGTTCGTAGTTATTACTGATGAAGTCGCGATGTTTTGACGGGTGAGTTCGCTCTAACTGAGCACGTTTTACCATCCCAATATCTAAGACATAAGCTGAACGGGTCAACCCCTGGGTAATGTTGACTTTTATCGCTTCGGTTAGCCGGGTTTGGCACTCAGGGGTAGATAGCACCCATCGCCGAGCGTCCATTAACGCTGCCCAAGGTTTGCTATCAAAAGTGCTAATGATGTCATGCATTTCTTCTACGAAGAATTCAGTGGTTTTCAAGTTCCATGCGCCTGTTGCGAACACTTCAAGTACGTTACCTGATATATCCAAAGAGTAATTTCCATATTTAGGGAAACGCATAAAAAACCTTTTTATAGATCCACTGATATAAGACTAACCATTAAATCGAGAAACACAAACTCGTTTTTGAAATGTCAGCTACGGATGTGGATTCCACACTTGTTTGACAAACATCAGAAATAACATCAATTCACATAGATTGGGCAAAACTATTTACACTTTAATTGTAAATAAATGTTATCGGCTTTAGTCAGCGCCGTGCGCGCACCACGGAACTTTGATACTGTTTACTCGGTTATTTATTTTGCACGGTTTTACACGTAGGTAGCAGGCATGTCATATCAAAAGTTTTACACGGGTTTTCTTAACGCGAATAAACATAAACAACACTATGCCTGTCACAGTCATTATTTTTGGCCAGACTGTACCCGTGACGCAATGTTGGAATACTGGGATGACAGCGCAACGTATGTAGATGAAAAGTGGAGATACTTCTTCGAAACACTTGTCCCAGAACTACAGCATCGCATTAGCGATATCCTAAACACGGGTGCCCCAGAGCAAATTGTCTTTGCGCCCAATACCCATGAACTACTGTACCGCATTATGAGTTGTATCGACTCGTCTGGGCCTTATAAAGTGGTATCGACAGACAGCGAGTTCCATAGTTTCCAGCGTCAGGCCAGTAGAATGCAAGAGCAAGGCACGATAGAACTCATTACCGTGCCTACTAAACCTTTCGACACCTTCTCTTCACGGTTTATGACAGCTATTGCCGAGCATAATCCAGAGTTAGTTTTCTTTAGCCAAGTATTCTTCAACTCGGGTTATGTTGTAGACGACGTGGCTGATATTGTAAACAGCGTTACCAATAACGACACATTAGTGGTAGTCGATGGGTATCATGGCTTTATGGCAAAACCCACGAATTTAAAAGCCATAGCTCACCGCGCTTTTTATCTATCTGGTAGTTATAAATACGCTCAAGCAGGAGAGGGCGCATGCTTTGCACATGTGCCCACAGGATGCGATTTAAGACCGGTTTATACAGGTTGGTTTGCTGAGTTTGGTGAGCTAGACAAGCCTCGCGAAGCAGGTGGAAAGGAAAGCGTTCCCTACAGTCTTGATGGAATGCGGTTTGCGGGCGCAACAATGGACTTTACAGCCCTATATCGTCTAAGAGCGGTACTTCGCATGTTTGAGCAGAATGATATCAGTGTCGAAACGGTTAATGGCCATGTGATGGGCATGCAGCGTATATTTTTAGACAAGCTGGCTGAATACAATCATCCGCTACTCAATGAAGAAAACTTGGTGGTAAGGGATGCATCAAAAAGAGGGCACTTTTTGACGTTCGAATTAGAGGATGCTGACGTTACAAAACAACTAGCGTTAACCCTTAAATCACACCATATTCTTACCGACTTTCGAGGCAACCGCTTACGGTTTGGTTTTGGTCTCTATCACACGGCAGACTACATTGACCTCGCTGCACTTTCCAAGATGGTCTAGACCGTCAATGAAGCATTAACGAAAGGAAAAAATATGGAGTGGCTTTTGCCCGCAGTGGCGCTGGTTTTAATTATCGAGGGAATTGGCCCGCTGCTCTTTCCCAATAAATGGCGAAATTATCTACAAGAAATCAGTCAGCAGCCAACCAATCAGCTTCGTCAAATCGGCGGTACGCTGGTTATTCTAGGTGCGCTTTTATTGTTTTATTTTAGCTAGTAGCAGTTAACATGCCGTCGCTTTACTTTTTTATCTCTTGCTCTCTTGGTGAGTGAAATTTCAAAGTGAAACTGCCACTGTCTCTGTGTTGCTTGAAAATCATTCGGCGCGTGAATAAACGTGGTTGAAGAAATCGTTCACATCCAACGGTTTTTAAAAGCAAAAATAAAATAGTGGTATTTTTGTTCGAAAAAGGGGTGATCCTTGCCCTAGAATTTTGTAGAATCCCCGCCTAATTTTCTTACACATATGATTCATGGCAAAGAACGTTGTGGTACTCGGCACTCAATGGGGTGACGAGGGTAAAGGCAAGGTCGTAGACCTACTCACTGATCGCGCAAAATATGTTGTTCGCTACCAAGGCGGGCACAATGCAGGTCACACTCTAGTTATCGACGGTGAAAAAACCGTACTTCACTTAATCCCATCAGGCATCCTACGCGATAACGTTACCTGTATTATTGGTAACGGTGTTGTGCTTAGCCCAGACGCACTAATGAAAGAAATGACCATGCTTGAAGAGCGTGGCGTTCCAGTGCGCGAGCGATTAAAGATTAGTGAAGCTTGTCCGCTTATTCTTCCTTATCACATTGCGTTAGACGTCGCGCGCGAAAAAGCACGTGGTGCGAAAGCAATTGGTACGACCGGTCGTGGTATCGGTCCTGCGTATGAAGATAAAGTTGCTCGCCGCGGTTTACGCGTTGGTGACCTATTTAACGCAGAAGACTTCGCAGCTAAGCTAAAAGAAGTGCTAGATGTTCATAACTTCACGCTTACGCAATACTATGGCGAAGAAGCAGTAGACTTTGATGAAACCTTAAAAGGTGCAATGGAAGTTGCTGACATCCTTAAAGCGATGGTTGTCGATGTAACTGACGAGCTAGACAAAGCGGACAAAGCAGGTTTACCTATCATGTTTGAAGGTGCCCAGGGCACACTTCTAGACATTGACCACGGTACTTACCCTTATGTTACGTCGTCAAACACTACCGTTGGTGGTGTAGCGACGGGTGCTGGCTTTGGCCCACTTAAACTAGATTACGTATTGGGTATCGTTAAAGCATACACCACGCGTGTAGGCTCAGGTCCTTTCCCTACTGAATTAGATTGCGAAGTAGGTGAGCACTTAGGTGTTAAAGGTCACGAGTTTGGCGCTACTACAGGTCGTAAGCGCCGTACGGGTTGGTTCGACGCCGTTGCGATGAAGCGCGCAGTACAAATTAACTCTATCACTGGGTTCTGCTTAACCAAGCTTGACGTACTAGACGGCCTTGAAAGCCTTCAAATTTGTGTTGGCTACAAAGATGCAGACGGCAATGTGAAAGATGTACCACCTATGGCAGCTGACGGTTACGACAAAGTAACGCCAGTTTATGAAGAAATGCCAGGTTGGACAGACAACACTTTCGGTGTAACTGAGTTTGAAGCCCTTCCTCAAGCGGCGAAAAACTACATTAAGCGTCTTGAAGAACTAACAGGTGTTCCGGTTGATATCGTTTCAACAGGCCCTGACAGAAACGAAACTATCGTTTTACGTAGCCCATACGACGCGTAATAACGCCACGTTGAATACCTTCAAAAGCCCAGTTTTCACTGGGCTTTTTTATTTGTTTATTCTTATGGATTTCCAGTAAGTTCTCTTTGTCTAGCGTCCGTCCGCTATACATCTTCATTCCGCTTACGGACGGTTAGACACGTTCGCATTAAACATTAATTAACATTTTAGTTGCGTTGTCTTCGAACATCCCTATTAATATAAGATAGTATCAGTTAATTATTGCGCTGCTTTGCCCGGCAACAACCTTAAGATGAACCATAGAATTGTTGTAGTGGGTGTTATGCTATCGGAGCCTTCTTATGCCAAATAGACCTTCTCTTCACGCAGTAGAAACTGGCGTGTGCTTTGTTGACGTTGTTCACAAACTTAACGACAGTTTTGATACTGGTAAAACTCAGTCCCTGGAGTGGCGTAAAAGTCAGCTTAAGGCATTAGAAACCCTGCTTAAAGACAACCAGCACGATATTTTGCAGGCACTTAAAAATGATTTGGGTAAATGTAAAACCGAAGCCATGGTAGCGGAACAAGGCTTCCTGCTTTCTGATATCAAGCATACGCTGAAGCATCTTGATAAATGGGCAAAGCCACGCAAAGTATCTACCCCCATGGTGGCGTGGCCGGGTAAAAGCTTTCGAAAACCAGAGCCCCTTGGCACTGTGCTCATCATCGGTGCGTGGAATTATCCACTCCAGTTGTTACTTGCCCCTTATATCGCTGCTATTGCAGCGGGCAACTGTGCGGTATTAAAACCCTCAGAACTGGCCGAAGAAACCTCGTCGCTGGTGGCTAAGCTTATCCCTCAATATATGGATAACTCATGCGTTGCCGTAATAGAGGGCGGTAAAGATGAAGCGACGGCGCTGCTGGCGTGCAAGTGGGACCATATTTTCTATACTGGCGGAGAAGCCGTAGGCAAAATTGTAATGAGCGCAGCGGCCAAAAACCTTACGCCAGTCACTCTTGAACTCGGTGGAAAAAGCCCTTGCTTTGTTGATAAGCACACAAATCTTACGGTAACGGCGCGCCGTTTAGTGTGGGGAAAATGGATGAATGCGGGACAAACCTGTATTGCCCCTGATTATGTCATTGTAGAAAAGGGCTTTGAGCAAAAGCTTATTGATGCGGTAAAAAAAGAGCTGAAAAAACAGTACGGCAAAGTACCACTGTCGTCACCGGATTACGGCAATATAGTTAATCATCGCCACCTAAAACGCCTTGAAAGCTACCTTGAAAACGTGAATGTGGTATATGGCGGAGAGACAGATGCATCCCGCCCTGCGATGGCTCCCACGCTCGTGTTAGCGCCATCGTTAGATTGCCCGTTAATGAAAGAAGAGATTTTCGGCCCCATTTTACCTATTATCACAGTTGATAATATGGACGCGGGCATTAAGCTTGTGACCAGCAGGCCTAAGCCGCTCGCCCTTTATGCATTTAGCGACAAGGATGAGGTGCTCGATAACATTATCAGTAAAACCAGTTCGGGCAGCGTGTGTACTAACGACACTATGCTGTTTATGACAAACCCTGAGTTGCCGTTTGGCGGTGTGGGAAATAGCGGCATGGGTAGCTACCACGGGCAAGCAGGC
The DNA here is from genome assembly GCF_002993325.1 of Alteromonas gracilis. Classification (GTDB taxonomy): domain Bacteria; phylum Pseudomonadota; class Gammaproteobacteria; order Enterobacterales; family Alteromonadaceae; genus Alteromonas; species Alteromonas gracilis. Next base: position 22,941 of record NZ_PVNO01000023.1, on the reverse strand, counting down.
TTTGATACATTCAGTCATATTAAAACGGTAATGAAGCGCTCATTCGCGCTCGACGTGTTCTTTCGTTATGCGCCGTTTTCTAAATTCAAATTATCGCTACTTAAGAAGTTTTTATAACAGGAGTTTTCATGGTTCAACCTTTTCACCTTGCCATACCGGTCACTAATTTAACCGACGCCGAAGCGTTCTACGGTGAATTGTTGGGTTGTGAAAAGGGCCGCAGTGACACCCAGTGGATAGACTGGAATTTTTTCGGCCACCAGTTAGTAACGCACTGCGTAGAGGCTATGCCTTCGCCGCCTGCTTACAACGGGGTAGACAATCATGCTGTGCCAGTACCGCATTTTGGCGTTGTGTTAACCATGAACGATTGGCAAGCTCTGGCAAGCAAGCTAGAAGCTGCCAATATTGAATTTGTTATCGCACCTTACATTCGCTTTAAAGGAAAACCGGGCGAACAAGCTACCATGTTTTTCAAAGACCCTTTCGGTAACGCATTGGAGTTCAAAGCGTTCGCAGATATTTCTCAGCTTTTTGCTAAGCAATAATTAGTGTTTGTTGATCTCTGCTTTACATCAAAGGTCAACAAATTCTAGGCTAGCGGTTTTTCCGTTTCGGTTTGAAGCGTTTATACAAAAGCGCAACGCCTGTAAGCGTGAACAAAAAGGCGCAGCCCGAAAAAGCAATTAACCACGGCGTATTGAAGTTACTTCTGTCGTTATAGTCCATAATGTGCAGCATCCACATGAAATCAAACAGACGCCATGTGTCGGTACGTACTCGTAGAACGCTGCCTGTGTTTGGGTCGATATAAAACCGCGAATTAAGGTCGTCGTTAAAGCTCACCTGCCATAACGGGGCTGACAAATTCTGTACCTCTTGAGGCAACACGCTCAATAGCTGCATTTCACCAATATCGGCAGTACCCGTATATTGCTCTTTTGCCGCTTCGCGAATAGCACTCTCTCGCATGGTTTGTAAAGGTTCACCCGTTAACGCGCTGTAGCGGTAGGCAGTGTTGTCATCCACGACATGATAAACAGGAATAGCATCGAGCGTATCTGGGGAAGCATGGCCTACTTCATTTATACGATGAGTGAGTGAAAGAACTGCAGCGCTACTGTGGTGGCGCAAAATGTCAGAGGGGGTAACCGTAGCATTGTGCCACGACGTGGTGACGGCGTGTTTTAAGTGGTTGCCCCTTACCTCATCGATAGGTAACCAGGCCATTACCAAGCCGCTTAAAAACCATAGACCTATTTGAACAAATAGAATTAAACCCAGGTAGTTGTGCGCCTTGCGCATAAATTTCATCATCACGTTTTTGGTTTTATGATCAAAAGGCTATAACATCAGAAATTACTAACCGAGTAAATTAATAAAGAGAGTGGTTTTGAATAAAGCATTAGTGCTAGTAGATGTACAAAACGTATATTACACATGTCGTCAGGCGCATAAACGCAACTTTAATTACAACCAGTTTTGGCGTGAACTTAGCTACAACTTAGACATAACACATGCCTTCGCGTACGCCATTGACAGAGGTGACAGCAAGCAGCGTGAATTTCAAAATATTCTTCGTGCTATTGGGTTTGAAGTAAAGTTAAAGCCTTTCATTCAACGTGCTGACGGTTCAGCTAAAGGCGATTGGGATGTGGGGATTACGGTAGATGCGCTAGAACACGCCGACGATGTTGATGAGGTCATTCTGGTGTCGGGCGACGGCGATTTCGATATCTTGGTAAACGCGCTCAAAGGAAAAGGGAAAACCGTAACGGTTTACGGTGTTCCCGGTTTAACCGCAGAAAGTATTCAAAAAGTGGCGTCTAAGTACGTGCCTATCGACACCACGCTCTTGCTCTAGTCTTCAGCTACCACTTTGTTTAAGACGAGGCTAATAACGCTGAGCCCCTATAGCTCAGCTAAAAGTCTCAGCTAAAAGTCTCAGCTAAAACTGCCCAGCTATTAAGACTCGAATTAATATAGCGGTGCTAATACGGTTGCACTAATATGGCTGAATCAGGCTCTTACCTCGTCCGCTTTTTTCAGATGCGGCTTCTACGCCCTCTTTAGTGCGCTTAATTAAATGCACATCACCAAAGCGACGGTTATCTATGGTATAGCCTATTGCTTTTAGCTCATTCACCGTTGCCTCTGTAAACCCGTCGTGCATACGAATAGTGTCTTTGGGCAATAGCTGGTGATGAAAGCGTGGTGAGTTCACGGCTTCTTCGGCGCTCATATCGTAAAGCAGGGCATTAAGTAGCGACTGAGCTACTGAAGAAATGATGGTGGTGCCGCCCGGAGAGCCCGTTACCAGAACCACTTGGTCGTCTTTAGTAACAAGCGTTGGTGTCATAGAAGACAGCATGCGCTTGTAAGGTTCAATAGCATTTGCTTCACCACCTACAGCGCCAAAGAAGTTAGGCACACCAGGCTTAGCACTAAAATCGTCCATTTCATCATTCAATAAAAAGCCAGCGCCAGTCACTACAACACCACTACCAAAAGTAAGGTTGATGGTCGTTGTATTCGCAACGGCATTACCCCATCTGTCCATTATGGAGAAGTGTGTTGTATCTTCGCTTTCTTTCAAGCCAGGCTTAATGCTTGGGGTATCCGAAATGCTGGTAGGCTGAATATCAGCTGCGCGCTCAGTAATATAGTTAGCGTCTGTGAGCGCTTTTACTGGAACACTAACAAAATCAGGATCGCCCATATATTCAGCGCGATCGGCAAACACGCGCTTACCAATTTCTGACATCACGTGAATGTATTCAGTGCTGTTTTGCGCTGGCAAATCGTGGGTGGCGTCATAGGCTTCTAGCATGCCAATCCACTGGGCTACGGCAACACCGCCAGAACTTGGAGGAGGTGCGGTCACCAGCTCATAACCTTGCCAGTTTAAATGAAGAGGTTTGCGCCATGCTGCTTTGTAAGCCAGTAAATCTTCATAGGTAATAAGGCCGCCATTTTGCTGCATAAAATCAACAATGTGCTTTGCTACATCGCCTTTGTAAAAGCCATCCTTTCCCTGTTGCTGAATGGCTTTAAGCGTCTTCGCTAGCTCCGGCTGTTTGAAAGTAGTGCCGGCTTTAGCGCGTGCAAAATACTCGCTGAAGTTATTATTGATACCTTCTTCTTCGGCGCGTTCAATATAGTGAGCAATGTTATTAGCCAGTTTTTCGTGAACCACAAAACCTTGTTCGGCTAAATCTACTGCGGGCGCGAGAAGGCGCTCCCAATCCAATGTGCCGTATTTTTTATGCGCTGCCCACATGCCTGCTACGGTACCGGGAATGCCAGACGCTTTAGCCCCAAACAAGGATTCGTAAGGTTTTACATTACCTTGCTCGTCAAGATACATATCGCGATGGGCATTTTCAGGCGCCATTTCGCGGTAATCTAGAAAGTCGGTGCTATCTTCAAACTTTATTGTCATAAAGCCACCACCGCCTACATTGCCCGCCTCTGGCAGTGTCACGGCTAAAACAAACTGTGCTGTGATAGCAGCGTCAATGGCATTACCACCTTCTTGGAGTACCTGCATTGCGGCATCGGCGCTATAGCTGTCAGGCATGGCAACGGCCTGCTGGCTTATGCCAACAGTGGTGCTGTTCGTGTTATCTACTGTGTTATTTGGTGCGTGGGAACAGGCCACCACTACAGAAATAACCGCTAAGATCATTATCCGTTTTATCATGTAAGAACTCCTTGCTGAAAATTTGCGACTCATTTTTTACTGGTAATATTTAGCAGTTAATCGACGCTATCACTATGTCTATGCTTTCTGGATTAGCCAAGCATCACTAAACTCGCGATAAAATAGGCGATAAGTGTAAGTGCGCCCGCAAATAGAGCGTAAGGGAACTGAGTTTTAACGTGAGTTAATACGTCAGTACCTGCTGCCAGCGACGATACAGCCGTTGTGTCGGAAATAGGTGAACAGTGATCGCCAAATATGCCGCCCCCCAAAATAGCGCCAATAACCAGTGACGGGGGTAACCCTAAACTTTGAATCAGCGGTACCCCAATGGGTATAAGGATGGCGAAGGTGCCCCACGACGTGCCTGTGGTGAACGACATGATCGCCCCGGCAATAAATAGCATGGGAACAATGAGCACTAAAGGAAGGTACTCTCCTACTATGCCCGCAACAAACACACCTGTTCCAAGTACCTTAAGGCTATTGCCCAAAGTTAACGACAGTAACACTATGGTCACTAGAGGAAGTAGTTCACCCATCCCTTTAAAACCAATTTCTACCGCTTCCTTATGGGTAAAACGTTTGTGGATTAAGAGCAGGCCATAGGCGATGGCAGTGGCTAGAGCCGTAGCGTAAAGTACAGACTTGCTACCGCTACCTTCAGACAATACGCCATTACCTGTCCAGAACATGAAGCCAACCATGCTTAATACCATTATTATCAGTGGTACCAACATAAAACGTGCCTTGGTGGCCGGTTCAGTCGTTTGGTTAACCTCTACATGCGTGAGCGCTTTTTCTTCTTCAGCCATTGGGCCGTGCACTTTGTCAGCGGAAATTGTGTAAGCCACAATAAGTAAGGTGAAGATAGCGTAAAAGTTGAAAAACACGCTGCCCCATAAAATGGATGCCGACGAAGCAGGTAGCTCGTAGGCATCTAGCAGGCTGAGTATAAATGCCCCCCAGCCGTTCAATAAAATCAAAATACAAACGGGCGCGCTGGTGGAATCAATTATGTAAGCTAAGCGCGCGCGGCTCATGCCGAAGCGATCAAACAGACCTCGGGCGAATATGCCGGCAGTGAGCACACTTAAGTTTGATTCAATGAATACAGCGATACCGGTGAACATAGTCAAACTACCCACTTGCCTGCGGCTTTTCGCTACTCCCTTGTTAACAAGAAAGTTAACCGTTGCCGTTACGCCGCCAGAGTCACGTATAAATGCGAGCAATGCACCAACCAATACTGAAAAAATCAGCACCCTTGTATTGCCTGGGCTAGCGGCGGTATCAACCACGCGCTCTATGGCATTAATAGGCGCCATATAGCTTGTAGCGATATCAGCATTGACTAGAATCAACGCTTCCGCGCACAGAACAGCCAGCGCTAATGCGAGTATGACTTCTTTTTTCCAAAAAACGACGGCAATCGCCACAAGAGGGGGGATGACTGACATCCAATCCATACTTCTTTCCAAACTTAAATTTATGTGTGCCTAGGGCTAGTTGAGCTTTGATAAGTCACTACGCTCTACTTGCCCTATAGGTATGTCTATTTGCGTAAGAGAATGTGTGATTGCAGTTCAAAGTTGGCGAACATGCTTCTCTCATTTATGCTAGCGTACCGTATTGTGCTTCGTGTTACCAAGGATTAGATAAACATTGTTATTCCAGCAAGTTATTTGTAAAAAACGTGCTTCTTTGATGGGCCGTAGCGCTATCTTGTCAGGCGTGCTTATTTTATTAAGTGCAGCCCTTTTTAATGCTAACGCAAGCGCACAACCTGTAAGTGCTAACGCTTCGAATAATCCTAAGCCCAGCGCTGATGATGAAACCATTCGCGCTGTAAAAAACATGCTCGGGCAAAAGATCATTTTGGATTTTCGCTATTTCTGCGAAGACAATACGCCATCATCACGGTGCCGTACATCTATGACGGTAATTCCACCGTCACTGCTAAATGTGCTCAGTACGCACAACATCGGCGGTGTTATTTTGTTTTCAGAGAATATCCAAAATACCGAGCAGTTAATTACGCTCAACTACACCATGCAGCAGCATATGGTAAAAGCAGGTCGTCAGCCGTTATTCATTGCTATCGACCAAGAAGGGGGGAGAGTCGCAAGGTTGCCTTCAGACATGCTTTCGCCGTTTGCGGGTAATATGGCCATTGGTGCCACCTTTCATCAACGAGGCAGTGCATTTGCGCAAAGTGTGGCATCGCATATTGGCCAAACGCTTCTACCGCTGGGAATTAACACCAACTTTGCGCCGTCGGTTGATGTGAATAGCGAGCCAAAGAACCCGGTTATAAACGTACGCAGCTTTTCTGAAAACCCAGAGCAGGTAGCTGCACTTGGGCAGGCATTTGTTAGTGCTATGCAAAGTACGGGAGTCATGAGCGCTATCAAACATTTTCCGGGCCATGGTGATACCCATGTGGATAGCCACAGCGGCCTGCCGCAAGTAACGCATAGCAAAGCGCAAGCAATGGCGGGCGATATCCTTCCATTTGCTAATATAATTAATAGTGCAACGCCTCCAGCAATGGTAATGAGTGCACACATTCAATACCCATCTTTGGACGATACGACAATTATTGACAAGCATGGTAAGTCGCAAATTGTTCCAGCAACGTTGTCGAAAAAGATACTAACCGACGTGCTTCGTAAGCAATTAAGGTATCAAGGTCTTATCGTTACTGACGCGTTAGATATGGCTGGCATTACTCAGTTTTTCTCCCACGAAGAAGCGTTAGTTAGCGCATTCAACGCAGGTGCTGACATAGCGCTAATGCCGTTCACTATAAGAAACCAAGACGACATAGAAAAGTTCGCCTTGCTTCTAGATAACGTGGCAAAACGAATGCTGGAAAGCGCTTTCCTTAATGCTTCTCGTAATAGAATTATTAAGGAAAAACAACGCTTTGCTCTGCAAAATTTTATTTCCAAGCCCATATCATGGTGGCTTAACGAAGCAAAAGAAAATGCTTCTACGAATAATGCTAACAGTTTGAAAAACAGAGGAATTCAAATTGAGAAAGGGCTTTCTAGGTCGTCAGTATCTGTGCTTTATGGAGAGGATGAATTGCCGATAACATCAAACCGGTGGCTCGCGCTTATGCCCGATGCAGCCAGATGTTTAGCGTTTGATGCAGCGCTTGCACGCGCTCGTTCCAAAGCCAGCGATAAGCCTCTAGAGTTTGCCTGTTTGCCATTAACTGCGTTACCAAGCACCCAATTAGCAATGAACCTACTAAAACAAGCTGATGCGCTGGTAGTTGGCAATATTAGTCCTCTTCATGCGAATTACGAACTTGGTGGTCTTGATTTGCCCGAGCATGTAAAGCAACGCGCAACTGAAACTGAAATGATGGCTTTTAGCAAAAAGATAATGGTTGCTGCGAAAGCACAGAATAAAACCGTGGTCTTCGCCCCACTGCGTATGCCATATAAAGCGCAAGACGTGAAGGAGTTAGCCGACATTGCTATTGCTACATTTAGTTATACAGTGAGCATGACACCGGAAAGTGCCAAGGAAGATAAGCACGTTACTAGCTATAGCCTTAACGCACTGGCCGATGTGTTACTTGGAAACATACTTGCTGAAGGACGTTCACCTGTTTCGCTGAAATAAGCGTCATTATAAAAAGCGAAAGCTTATGCCCATTTAACCGTTAAACAAGAGCGAATCTAAGAGGATACACTGTGGAATCAAAAAACACATTAGACACTGCGCAAACCTCACTAATCGATACTGTGCTAGGTGCCTTGTTCCCATTTGTGCCACTTCTCATCGTTGTTGCTTTGGTTCTGAGTACGCTCATTGCACTGCATTACCTTCTGTTAGCTAAGCAGAGCCACCTTACCAGTGAACAGAAGTTACCTCGTCAAGTAGGAATGTTGGTACTTACTATCATTGGTGCGGTCGTCATTGCAATGGCACTCCCTGTAAGTGAGAGCACTAGGAATCAGGTTATTGCACTTATCGGCGTACTTGTATCAGGTGTAATTGCGTTTTCTTCTACCACTATGGTGGGGAATTTAATGGCGGGGATCGTACTTCGCGTAAACCGCCCATTTAAGGTGGGGGATTTTATAAAGGTAGAAGGCTACAGTGGTCGCGTTTCCGAAATGGGCTTACTCGATGTAGAAATTCAAACTGAGAGCAGAGAGCTTATTGCCTTTGCCAATACGCTGATGGTGAATTCGCCCGTTTCCGTGACCCGAGCATCAGGTGCAATCGTCAGTGTGGACATCAGTTTAGGTTACGATATTCATCACAGCATTATTGAAAAGCACTTACTTCATGCAGCTGAAAATGCTCAGCTGTTAGAGCCATTTGTACAAGTAGTTGGGTTAGGCGACTTTTCAGTAAGCTATCGTATTTCAGGTCTGCTGACCGAAGTAAAGAGTTTGCTAAGCGCGCGTTCAAGGCTTCACAAAGCCGTACTCGACGCTTTGCACAATGCCGATATTGAAATTGTTTCTCCTAGCTTCATGAATCAACGCCCTCAGCCTGACGGTTTGAAGATGATTGCTAAATCTCCTAGTCACACTAAACAAGAAGAAGCCTCACCTGAAGACGTTATTTTTGACAAAGCCGAAGAGGCCGAGCAAAAAGAAAAAAGTAAGGAAACGCTGATGCAGACGATAGCCGATATTGATGAAAAAATTGCCGAGAGTGACAGTGAAAATAGGGATGAGCTTAAACACCAAAAAGCCACCGCAGAAGCTCAGCTCGCAACTTTGGTAAAAACAAAGAGTGAAGAAGGTTAGTTTTCACTAACTTTTTTAGGTTCCACAATTTATGGGGTAATTTTGGGTGTGAGTATTTACTTACATGTTGTATGAGAAGTTTAGTATCGCTAACACATCCTCTACACTCACCTTAATAAAACGCCTCAAATCCTCAAGGGTAAAGGCGTTTATCTGTACATCAATCCGTGTCTTCGTAAAGCAGGTATGCTTTTCGTTTTTCTCTAAATTTGCTTAACTCTTTCTGCCAACTCAGGCGAATTTCTGCAGGCGTTTTACCGGCTTGAATTTGATATCGTAGTGCATCAGTACCCGCTAATTTGTCGAAGAAATCTGGGCGAGTAAAGAAGGTTTCTTCAGAGCCACCAATGGCGCTGATAACCTTGTTATATTCAGAAAAACGAGAATAGGCATCTATCAATGTAGCGATATCTAGGCCGCTTATAGGTGAGTACCTGTGGATCGTTTGCTTAGAGTCAGAGCCTTCCAAAATCGTAGGATCAGCATCAGTAAATACGTGTGCACTTAGCAGAGTATTTTCATGTTTAGGGTGGGGCGCTGCACTATTTGCATTTACCGGTATCTTGGTTTTACCAAACTCAACAAACGGGTGGCCAATAAGTTGAAAAGGGAAGTCAGTACCGCGACCTATACTCACGTCGGTGCCCTCAAAAAAACACAGCGTTGGGTAAAGCAGTATCGATAAATCGTTTGGCAGGTTAGGGCTAGGCGGTACTGGCAATGAATAATGTGTAGTGCGTTGATAGTCTTTTACTGGGACAACGGTTAGCTTCGCGTTGTTATAACTGCTCGAGTCAATATCTAGCCACTGCTCCCCCAGTATCATTTGAGCAAGTTCGCCTAGGGTCATACCGTGCAAAACGGGAATAGGGTGCATGCCAATAAAAGACGAAAATTCAGGTTGTAGTACTGGGCCGTCAACATAACGGCCGTTAGGATTTGGCCTATCTAACACAATAACGTCAATATCACGCGCAAAGGCCGCCTCCAACACATAGTGCAAGGTGCTTAAATAGGTGTAAAAGCGTACGCCAACATCCTGAATATCGAAAACAATTACATCAATGCCTTCCAACATGTCGGGGGTAGGTTTTTTGGTTGCGCCGTAAAGGGAGTGAATAGGCAAACCGGTTTTAGCATCAATATTACTATCTACTTTCTCACCTGCGCCTTTATCTCCCCTAAATCCATGCTCCGGCGACATAATACTTACAATGTTAACACTGCGTTGAAGTAGGGCATCAAGCAGATGCTGACTGCGCTGGCTTGTCTTTATCTTATCTAACCGCGCTTTAGGCCTTTTGTTTGATTCGCGCTCTTCAGGCTCACTTGCGTTAGAAGGCGAAGCGTTACGAGTCGAAACTAAAGCACTTTGATTAACCACTAAACTAACCCGTTTACCTGCTAGCAAGGGTAGGTATTTCGAATAGCGTTCAGCGCCTACAGCAAGCGGTTTAGCAGTTAATTCAAGCTGCTGGGCTTTTAATGTAGACTGTTTTCCCTTCAATGAGAACTGCTTCGCAGGGCCTTCTGTATTGCTTGTATATACATGTGTAGATAAGTTTGTATGTGCGCAGCCGTTAAGCGATAAGCTAATTAGTGCTAGAGAAAGTACTGCAATGAATGCGCTCGACGTTAGGCGTCTAAAAACCTTGTTCAATGTGACCGGAGTAAAAACCTTCATAGTATTCGTTTACCGTCGTTATTCGCTCTTATTTACGGCGGTACGCAAATACCCCCCGTTTGCTTCTAATTGAGCGGCGGCCTGCTCGGCCGTTTGCCCCGTTAATACCATCAAAATCGCAACTTTAGCTTTGTTGTTACACGCACTAAGCGCGGCCAAGGCTGTTTCTTCATTGCATTCTGTAGCCTGCATAACAATGCGAAGCGCACGGGCTTTTAGTTTTTCGTTGGTGGCATTCACATCTACCATTAAGTTTTGATAGGTCTTCCCCAACTTAATCATGGTGCTGGTGCTAATCATATTAAGTATGAGCTTTTGCGCCGTGCCCGACTTCATGCGTGTACTGCCTGTAAGCGCCTCGGGTCCAACCACTGGGCATATAGCGACATCAGCATGGGTAAAAATAGCGGCGTTAGGGCTACATGCAATAGCGCCGGTAAAGCAGCCTTGCGAACGGGCATATTCCAATGCACCACCTACATAGGGTGTGCGACCGCTTGCTGAAATCCCAATAACCGTATCATTTTGGCTTAGGGACAGGGCTTCAAGATCAGCTCGCCCAGCGTCGACGTCATCTTCTGCACCTTCTACGGCGTGCTGAATGGCCTTTTCTCCGCCCGCTATTACGCCAACAACCAGTTCATCAGGTACGCTAAACGTGGGTCGGCACTCTACGGCATCAAGTATGCCCAGTCTGCCGCTGGTCCCCGCGCCAATATAAATAAGTCTGCCACCGTTTTTAATGCTAATGGTTGCAGCATCCACCGCTTTTCCAATTTGCGGAATTTGCGAGGCTACCGCGTTTGCCACTTTCGCGTCTTCGTTGTTAATGCGGGCAAGAATGCCTTCGGTGCTTAGCGTGTCTATATCGAGGGTGTCTGGGTTTCTACCTTCTGACACAATTTTATTCAGTGACTGGGCTAATTCGTTAACGGTGGGTTTATTACCTGCTGCTTGGTTGCCAGTACTGACTTTACTTTTAATACTGGCGTTGGCAGACGATTCTGAAGTAGAAGGGTTATGCGAAGACATTGAAAACCTTGAGGCAGCGAAATTGTTATAATGAGCTAGCGCAAAGCATAACGGTATTTTATGCCATAAGAAACCTTGCGTTAGATGGTATGTTTTTCATTATTAATCCTGCGCCGCAAATATGCTTCTCGTGGTACACTTTGGCATTCTATACTCTTTCCCATTAAACATTTAAGGAACGTGTTTTTCTGTGAGCCGACAAACGCAAGCTATCATTCATGCTGACGCCCTTTTACACAACTTCAAAGTCCTTGCTGCTTTAGCGCCTTCAAGCCAGTCTATGGCGGTGGTAAAAGCTGATGCCTATGGTCATGGAGCAGTAAATGTAGCGCGGATTCTTCAGCATGTTTCTTCGCGTTTTGCCGTAGCGATAATTGAAGAAGCCATTGCGCTTCGCGACGCAGGTATTACAGCTCCTATCGTCGTTTTAGAAGGTGCGCACCAGATAAAAGAGTGCAAGATGGCTTTTCAGAATAACTGCATATTGGTGATGCACTGTGAAGAACAGCTTGAGTGGTTAGATAAGTGCCCTAAAGACAAACGCCCTCACGTGTGGCTTAAGGTTGATAGTGGCATGCATCGATTGGGCTTTTCCTTGTCTGATATAGAAACAGTGGCAGCGAAGTATCGCCATTTATTGAGCGACCAAACCGTTATCGTTACGCACTTCGCTTGCGCAGATGACTTAGACAACAGCTTTACTGATTCTCAGTTCACCGCTTTTAAGCAGGTGGCAGATAAACTCGGTTTTCCCACCAGTGTGGCAAATTCGCCTGCAACCGTGAACTGGCCAGAAAGTCGTAATGCATGGAATCGATTGGGCGTAGGGGTTTATGGCGGCGCAGTATCTACTTCGCAAAAATGCGATACAGAGGTTTACCCCACAATGACGCTTCGCTCAAGCGTTATTGCCGTTCGTGATATCGCACCAGGAGAAGGCGTTGGTTACGGTCAAACATGGGTTGCAGATAAGCCTAGCAAAATAGCCACAGTAGGTATTGGTTACGCTGATGGATATCCTCGGCACTGTAAAAACGGCACGCCAGTGATGGTGCGTGGAAAACGAGCGTTTCTTGCCGGGCGCGTCTCTATGGACATGATCACCATTGACGTTACTCACATCGATAACGTGGCCGTGGGTGATGTGGTTGAATTATGGGGGCAAAACGTATCTATTCAGGAAGTGGCCACGTGTGCGGACACTATCGACTATGAACTCATGACAAGAATTTCCCAGCGTGTACCACGCATTGTGAAATACCTTTAAATTTCAACGCTGTGCCAATTGGGCATATCACTATATAAGTTTTAATAAAGTACTATTCATTAAAAGAATGAGACTTTTACCCGTGAGTTAGGTCTATACTGTTGCTGCTGAGATGCAGGATTGCGGTGAATGTTTCGCCTCCAACTGTGCTGGGCAACAACTCATAAGTGAGGTTTGTATGCGTACTTCGTTTTCTCGTCCAAGAGTAAACCGTGGAGTTGTAAGTCGACCGTCTAGACCTGTTCAAAAGAAGCAATAGGTTTGTAATAGGCGCCAAAAGGATACAAATAAAAGTTACAAAAAAGCCCGATTAGGACAGTCCTAATTGGGCTTTTTATTTTGACTGCTTCATCACAAGGGCAGAAGAGCTCAAAACGAACGAAAAGATTGAGCGTTGGCCCGTAACGACTAAGCTCCTCGATTGCTTCTCAACATGACGTTATGTGAGAACAATGTTTTCTCATTAGGCGGTTACCCGTTTGTCTGAGCCCTCTAAAGTGTCTGTCTCGGCCCTGCTTTTTGCTTGTTTCTCTTGAGCAGGGAAGTAGCGCTCAGGTCTGTGGTTAAGAGAAATAACCATGTTGAGGCAAAATGCGGCTAAGATAGAAATAAGCACTAAATGCCAAGCGATAAAAAACAATGCGCACAGTAAAATAGTGCTATCTACGGCAAGCTGAAAGGTGCCTGCTCTAATATTGAATCGCTGCTGTAAGTAAAACGCCATAATGCCTACTCCGCCAAGGCTAGAGCTATGACGGAACATCATAAGCATGCCCACGCCAATTAGAATGCCACCAAACACTGCGGCAAATATGGGATTTACATGGCTAATATCCACAAACGCAGGAATTTGCTCGGTTAAAATTGATACCGTAGTAACCGAAATAAACGTGTTGATAGTGAAGCGTTTACTAATCTGCGTCCAGGCTAATGTGTAGAACGGCAGGTTGATTAGAAAGAACAGTAAGCCAAAATCCATATCAACGGCATACGTACCTAGTAGGGCTAAACCTGCTGCCCCTCCAACCATCAAATCTTGAGACTGAAAAAGGTAAACGCCAAAAGCAACAAACAAGCCGGCGCTTATCAAAGCGAATACATCCTCGATGACACTGTGTTTTGTTTTTTGCATAAGAAGAAACTTGCGTTAAGAAGAGACGGCGTAATTATACGTTTACATCTACACAGGTGATAGCGAGATGAAAAGTTAGCATGGCGAGATAAAACCCATGAGGTAAGTATGTCTTTACGACTTTTAACGCGACAGTGAACGGGGTGTTGCGCCAATGTAAACGTTGCACCAAGGTGGTTCAGTTTAAAGCTGAAAATGGCGGTCGCTTTGTTGCACTGTGTTATTCAACAATAGAGAATACAACGATATCTTGTTTGTTGAACTCTACGCTGCATTGCATAATGCCTAAATGAAGGGGGCTGTAAGCCTCTATTTTACTGCCGTTAGCAACGAACTCTGTATCCCATAACAGCAAGTTTGCGGTGTCGAGTTGACGCTCAACACTTTTCTTCGACACGCCAGGCGTGAAATTATCGCAAAGAATAATGACTTCTCGCCGTGCTTCAATCCAGTAGAACGTCGTAGTGATCAACAAAGCTATGGCCGCTATTGCAACTACGTCTGCGATAATCGAACGTTTCATGGCCTGCACGTTTGTCCTCTCCTATACGTCTTTATTTAAAGAAAACTTTTCTGTGAAAATAAGGCAATGTAATGTGGCCCAAGTACGATTACCAAAGTTCTTAAGATGTAACTATATAAAGAAAGGTTACGCGGTTTGGATCAAATCCCACTTGTTGCCAAACTTATCTTTAAAAATAGCCACAGTGCCATATGCTTCTTTGCGTGGCGTTTCTAAAAACGTCACGCCTTTGGCTTTCATCTCTTCAAAATCCCGCCAAAAGTCATCAGTATTTAAAATCAAAAATACCTTGTCTGCGGCTTGATTACCAACAAGCGCTTTTTCATTGTCATTCTTTGCTTGGGCTAATAGCAAACTCCCCGCGCTCTGAGGTGGTGTTACTAAGACAAAGCGTGAGTTCTCGCCGGTACTTTTGTCTTCGGTTAACGTGAAGTTTAGAACCGACGTAAAGTAGTGAATAGCGGTGTCGTAGTCGTCAACAAAAAATGTAATGGCAGACAAGTGTTGGTTCATAAAATCCGTGTCAGTTAATGAATAAATGAGAGTAGAGAGTGAATACTACCTAAAACCTTATCGTGGTGAAATGCGGGTTGTCAGCTATAGCGTGAAGTTGAGCGATTTCGACAAGTGGAATATTTTCATCAAGACCATTGATGTTAATACGCAGGCACTCAGTCGCTTCACCATTTCTTTTGCTAATAAGCGTGCTTAGTGCTCTGCCGCTTTTCATCTCACCATTCTTAAGCTCAACACTAATTTCTAACTGATAGATGCATGCAATTTCAATATAGTCGTATAGCTCACAGGCTATGCTCACACTTAATCCTTTTCAATATAATGTTTAAACGTCATTTTGCTGTAATCGGCATCATGTAACTCATCGACTTAAAATTCGCATCGTCACCTTGCAATAAATACGAATGAAAACAACGTTAGCTTATGAAAAGCGTCTAATTCAGATTTGATATCGCAACAATAAATCTAACATTTGCAAATGATCTTTTTGTAAGGTTTACGCAGTATTGTTCTACTGAAGGAATTATTTTGGCGTATCCATCACTACGGCGTTATCCCCCAGCTTTTTGCTGCAACGTCACTTGTCGTAAAGGGTTTCTCGCCGAAAATTGAATACAGGAACAGTAATGAACAAGCTACTATCTGCATTTTCTTTAGTTTCTATAGCTACATGCACTGCTAGTCTCGCCACTGCCGACGAACTGCCTTTCAATTTAAGCGGGCACGTTCGGGTAAACTACGGTCACCAAGATTGGCAGATACCTGAGTTTAGAGATGGGTTCGAATTTGAATCATTCAAGCTTGGTGTGTCGGGAGAGTCAGATCAATTTAGCTATAAAGCAGAGTATCGCTGGTATGAAAATACCGAATTCGACACCATACGCTTTGCCGACCTTACCTATCATTTCGATGAACAGACACAGATTACCGCAGGTATAACGCAAACGCCTTTTGGTCTTCAGCCTTTTGCCAGTAATAACTTTTGGTTTTCGGTAAATTATTATTTAGGCTTTGAAGATGATTATGATGCTGGTGTGAAGATAAATCACGACTGGGGTAATTGGGATTTCCAAGCGGCTTACTTCATGAATGACGAATATAACGATGCCGCTGAATTTGGGCGCTATTCGTTTGATGTTGCCGACGATGGTGAATATCGAAATAAAGAAGATGGTCAGTATAATCTGCGAGCGAATTACTCTGCCAACTTTATCCGTGGTGCCACTACAGATATTGGTGTGTCGTATCAATACGGCAACATTTTAAATTTGGATACTCTGGATGATGGCGATATGTCTGCTTATGCAGTTCACATGCGCCACACTCAGGGCGATGTGAAGGTTGAGCTACAGTACATTGATTATGAATATGACTTAGCTGCGCCCGAAGGGCAGGCAGATGACCGCATTGCGCTTTCATCTTTCACCTTTCCATTCTTAGCTGCCGCTGACGGCAAAACTTATTCAGCTAACCTTGTCTATTCCGTTCCTTATAACTTCGACCATATAGAGTCACTTACCTGTTACTCAGAATATAGCGTGGCTAAAGGCGAGGGGAGCGAAGGAAAAAATTCATCACAATGGATAAATGGCTGTAGCTTTGGCTGGGATAAATTGTTTGTTTATGTAGATAGTATCCAAGGCAAAAATATGTGGTTTTCAGGTGGTCCAGGCGTTGGCTTAGATTTAGGCGGCCGACAAGAAACCACTCATCGCCTAAACATTAACCTTGGCATTTACTTCTAAAACCTAACAGGACTTTGACATGCGATTACTATTTATAGCGACTTTAATACTTGCGCTAATACCAATGCAAAGTTTTGCCCATGCGTGGATGAAACTGCGAATAGCGACCAGTGAATATGCCCCCTATACCTCAACAGACATGCAGCAAGACGGATATATCAATCACATTATTGCGGATGCTTTTTTAGAAACGGGCGTGGAAGTTGAATTTGTATCTTTGCCGTGGGAAGAGGCATTAGAAGCAACGTTAAGAGGCGAGTACGATGCGCTTTCTTACGGTAACTTTGTTCGGTCAAGAGAGCGCGAGTTCTACCATAGCAACCCAATTAGTGCTGAAAGCCTAGTATTTTACGTTAATGCTGAGAAAGGCCCTAAAACATGGTCTGAACTTGAAGAGCTAAAAGACTTAAAAATGGGCATGACACAGGGCTATTTATATAACGACGAATTAGCGGCGTTTATCAAAGATAATGAGAATGTAATTCAGCGAGCAAATGATAAGGAAAACTTTCAAGCGCTGATTGACGGAGAAATAGATATTTTCCCTATCGATGAACTCACTGGTTGGTATTTGCTACAACGGGAGTTTAGTCGCGGTGAGCGCCGTGATGTAATGACTATTAAGCCCTTCGTTTCAACCATCACAACCCACTTATTGGTGCCTAAAGGCACAGCTGATAGTCAACTTGTTCTTTCTTTGTTTAACAAAGGTCTAGAGGAACTCACTCTTGAAGGCAAACTCACTCGGTTTAAACGCCTACTTAAAGAAGGTTATTACCAACATCCTCAGAAGAAGGTGAATTACGACAGACGTTAGTACTTACAGCGTTTGTTTTTTCTCTAACAAGCTAATGTAGCAAGGGCTGTAAACTAACAAGTTTATCAGCCTATGCTAGTTGTTCCGCTGATGTGCATGAACGCGCTTTTCTGTTTTAAATTTAGCTGCTAAGGTTGACGGCTATTTCGTAACGCCCACCTAGAGGTTGCCTTGTTGTACACAGCTGAAACATCGATCTTTGCTCGCTTAACTGCATTAATGAAACTACTTGGCCCTGGTGTACTCATGGCAACGGCAGCGGTGGGCGGTAGTCATCTGGTAGCTTCAACCCAGGCAGGCGCAAAGTTCGGCTGGCAGCTGGCACTTCTTATATTAGTTGTGAACCTGCTCAAATATCCGTTTTTCAGGGCGGGTGTGAGCTACACCATCAGCACTAACCAAACATTACAGCAGGGCTATCTGAAAATGGGGCGGCGCTATTTAGCCGTAGCCCTTTGTTTAAACACAATCGCTTCGGTAGTAAACGCGGCAGCACTTTTGCTGTTTGCAGCAAGCTTACTGTCTTATTTTGTTCCTTTTGATATTGCCATAACACTGTCGTCTTCCATCGTGCTTGCGTTGATACTTTTGATTTTGTTAAAGGGGCACTTTGAAGGGTTAGATCATATCGCCAAAGGTATTATGGGAGTGCTGGTGATAGCTACTGTCGCTGTATTTATTGTAGCGCTGGGCAATTACTCCGAGCCAGCAGACCCTACCTTTACACCGCCTTCTCCGTGGACCCTAGCCACCCTTGGTTTTCTTGTCGTAACCATGGGCTGGATGCCCGCGCCCATTGAAATATCTTCTATCACATCGCTTTGGTTAAAGCGCCAATGCTCAGACCAAGCGGTAACGCCTAAATCAGCGTTGTTCGACTTTAACCTAGGTTATGCAGTAACCGTTGTTCTTGCGCTTTTATTTTTGGGGCTAGGTGCACTCATTCTACACGGCAGTGGCACTGAACTCAGCGCAAGTGGCATTGGTTTTTCTCATCAGCTTATTAGCATGTACTCATCAACTATTGGGGAATGGTCCCATTGGCTAATAGCTGTCGTCGCGTTCTTATGCATATTTGGGTCTGCGCTTACAGTCTATGACGGTTACGCGAGGGTTGTTGCAGAAGCTATAACTCTGTTATTTAAAGGCGACAAACTAACCCGAAATACACTCGTTACCCCCGTGTTATTGTTCATGGCTGTAGCCAGTTTTATCATTGTGCTTTTTTTCAAAGCAGCACTACTTGCCATGCTTGGGTTTGCGATGACGCTAGCCTTTATCACAACGCCCATGTTCGCTTGGCTTAATCATAAGCTTGTTGCGCAAACTCAGCTTCACTCAGATGCTGCACCCAATATCATCGTAAGAGGGCTAAGCTATATAGGGCTAATCTATTTGTTTGGATTTCTGGCTGTGTTTATTTGGTGGAAATGGCTTAGCTAATTCGCAAAACCTGTCGTCGAGAACCATTAGTGTGCTTTTCAAGGCGTTTGTGAATGACTTTTCTAGCTAATAAGCGCGAAGCGGAAAAAGAAGTAAATCGAGATGGTATAGCGGATATGCCAATTGAGGCAGTTGTCGCGCTACCCGAATGAGCAACGCGATATTGCACTGATGTATCCTGCCGCGCTCAATAACGAGCAAAGCGGAAAGTATCGTTTGTTATGCTTTTTTAACGAACTGTGCTGTAAGCATCATTTCACCAGCACCATCTACTTTGCAGTCTAGCTGGTGGTCTTTGGCATCTTTCACATGACGTATAACCGCTTTAGTGCCAATTTTTAAAACCAATGAGCTTCCTTTTACCTTCAAATCTTTCGCTAGGGTAATTTTATCGCCGGCCACTAAAGGTGTTCCATTAAAATCTTTAGCCGACACTTCTTCTTCAACATCGTTCGGGTTCCACTCGTGTCCACACTCAGGGCAAATCAGCAGTGGCTGATCTTCGTAAACATATTCTGATTGGCAATGCGGGCAAGGAGGTAGTGACATCTGGAATTCTCTTAAAATGCTAAATTAAAGTGCTAGCGTCATAAAATGACTATTAGGGTCGAGTGAGTAAGTAGCGAAGGGCCCGCAATCAATGAATCCGAACTTTTTGTAAAGTGTTCTCGCTGCCAAAAAGTAATCCTGGGTCCCTGTTTCTAAACTTACCCTACTAAACCCTTTCATTTTCGCATGTTCCAGAGCAAAAAGTAATAACTCAGAGGCCACACCTTGTCCTCTAAACGACTTGGCGGTGCGCATAGACTTCAATTCGGCATGCTTAGTATCAAGGTTTTTGATGGCAACGCACCCTGCAAGTTGTTGTGCTTTCCAAGCACTAAAAAAGGTAATGTCGGGAGCTTTGAGAGCATCGACGTCTAAAGCATGGACACTTTCTTCAGGAGATGTGGCGTACATATCCGACAGATGCTCTTCTAAAAGTGCCAGCACCTCTGTGGAGCTTAGATCATCAATAACAATTTCCATATAAATAAATGCCTTCTAAGAATTTGAAAGAGCTATGCCTTTACTGCTTTAAGTCTTTAACCATGTTAAAAAAACGGTCGTCTTCACTTTTTATAACAAAACCATCTCTTTGATATAGAGCGACAGCAGGGCTAATTTTAAAAACTCGCAACGAAAGTGTATTTTTATTAGCGTTCAACGCCAGTCTTTTAGCTTCTTGAAGTGCGGTAAAACCAATGCCTTTGTTTTGCTCATTGGGGATAATCTGTAAGTCGCGCAGGACACAGTTTTCATCCTCATATTCAAGGCGCATTACGCCAACCACTTTTTCATCAAACAGAATGTCTAAGTTGATAAGTTTAGAAGTGGCGCTGAGAACTTTTTCAACGTCCCATTCAGGTGCGTACTGTGCGTAATAGACACGCATATTGTCAAAGGTGAATTCTGCCGCACGTTGCAATTCAGTGGATGGTACAAATGCAATGGTCATACTGTTCCTTAGTAAAAATTTTTCAAACCCAAGGTTATATAAAAAGGTCTGGGTTTACCGACATCAAGCCAATGCCCGTCTTTTATAATCGGTACTACAGCCCTTTTTTTCTGATTGAGTAAATCACTATATGAAGCGTTTGCCCGAAATGTAGCAAATAGTGCCTACTATACTTAAATGATAGACAGAAAAATCGAGCGACGGGACAGAGCGTGCCTCTTATAGCGCCAGTGGGCAGCGCGAGTGCATGTAGTGTTTGTTATGCAAATTAAGCATAAAATCGACTCACGTAACCCAAAAAAGGCGCTACTGCGCTGGTAAGCGTAACCAAGATCCCAAATTTACTTGCCTTAAGTAAGAAGCTCTTTTGAGGCTTATTGGGATTATAGTAAACGGTGACAGTGTCTTTGGTTGGCATATCGATACCAGCTTGTTGTCTGAGCAGCAATCCTTTTGCATTGTAATTCGTAACGAACACCCAAGGTGAAATACGTGTTCCTTCATAAGTTTGGCCATTCACACTATATGAATACAGAGCTTTCCCTCGATATTGTTGCTCGGACAAATCGTTTGAGATACCAAATTTTTTAAGTCCTAGGTTGTGGATATTGCCCACAGTAGTTGCCCAAAATCGTGTTCGGATTTGAAAATAAGCGGAATAAAGGCATACCACGAGCATGTAGCATGAAGCCCAGAACCAAATTCCCTGGAGCTCCCCTTCTGATGCCAAGTCGACCATCTGCTGAAAATAATTCAAAATATCCATAGTTTATAACCGCCCCCGCGAGCGCTAGCAACAGCGTGAATGTGTTTGTTATGCGCTATTGACTGACAGCGCGCAGATACCGTATTTAGGTATATATTGGTACTTGGAGAAAGCAAATGGCTAAAAATACCAGCATTACTCTTGGTGACCATTTTGATGTCTTTATTGCCAGCCAAATTCAAACTGGTCGATATGGTTCAGCGAGCGAAGTAATTCGTTCAGCTCTTCGCTTGCTAGAAACACAGGAGACCAAATTAAACACTTTGCGTCAATTACTTGTAGCAGATGAAGAAAGCGGTGAGGCTGAATACGACCTTGAGCGCCTGATATCAGAACTAGATGGTGAATTAGAAGAGTGAAACCATTTAAGTTAACTGTCTAGCAACACCCGATTTAAAAGATATCGCGTTATTTACGCAACGAAAATGGGGGCGAGAACAGCGTAATGTTATACGCCGCTATCATGACGATGCTTTTTGATTGACTCTGAAATAGCATTTGTTTTTGCTTGTGATTGACTCCTGCACTTCTTTCTATCATCAATGTGTCCGGTAGAGCAGCTACTATTACTATTCTCACCTTTTATCACTGCTGAGGTGGTGTTGTAGATTGCATCGAGGCCGTCATTAGGCGTATTGATTGTGCCACAGCCAAAAAGGGCAAGTGAAAGGAGAGGTAATACAAGGTACTTCATTTAGTTAAATCCTTTTAGGTATACAACTTTAAGCTAAGGGGCGCTAGCATGTGGGCTAAAATCCGAACGAAGTGAGTCAGCCCGCATGTTTGCGTCCCAGCACTCGAAGCGGGCGAACTTAATTTTTTTGTATGGATAATTACCCACCTAACTTAAATCCTTTTTCATCAATTTCGGGTAATGTGAGACCCAGGCTTTAGCAGCAACTAAAGCTTTCTATTTGGCAGTTCGATTAATTTTTGGCTCCTCAATTGAGAGACCGATAACAAGAAAGAACGCCTCATAGGACTCCAAGCACCACACTCGAATAGTCTACTGGGTCTCGAACCCGCATTATGCAAGCAAGAGTCAGCTTATTATGAACACTATTACAAAGCAAAAAATTAACGTTGGGGTAGATACTGGCAAATCACAGCTTGATATTTACATACGGCCTTTGGATATCTTTTTCTGTGTAGAAAACAATGAAAGAGGGATAAAAGAAGCGATTGTCGAACTCAAGAAATATCAGCCCGAAAGAATAGTTGTTGAAGCGACGGGCAGATTAGAAATGCCTTTTGCAATGGCGTGCGCTGAGGCAAAACTTCCATTTGTCATTGCCCATCCAGTTCACATAAAACGATTTGCTGGTGCGATAGGGCGGCGAGCTAAAACTGACAAGCTCGACGCTAAACTAATAGCGCACTTTAGTGAGGTGATAAAACCTGACTTAACTCAGCTGAAGCCAAAAGCCATGCGCGCTATGAGCGATTTAGTCACGCGTCGTAATCAACTCCTTTCCATGCAAACAATGGAAAAAAATAGAATTCAAATCATGCCCAAAGACCTTGCGATGACGATAAAACCGATATTAACGGCTTTGGGTAATCAGATAAAAAAGGTCGAAGAAAAAATCCTGAAGATGATTGAGTTGACGCCGGAATTTAAAGCGAAAGATCAACTGCTTCAAAGCATGAATGGTGTTGGAAAAGTCGCAGCTGCGTCAATAATAAGTAATCTACCTGAGCTTGGTTATATGACGAACAAACAAGCAGCAGCCTTAGTTGGTGTTGCACCGATGAGCAAAGAAAGTGGGCGGTATAAAGGGCATCGGAAAATACAAGGTGGCCGTCACCAAGTAAGAACAGTACTCTTTATGGCTGTGATGTCGGCGATTCAATCAAACCCTGTATTTAAATCTTATTACGGTAAGTTAGTAAGCGCAGGAAAGCCTAAAAAGGTGGCTTTGATTGCCTGTGTGAGAAAGATGGTAATAGTACTGAATTCAATGTTGAGAGATGGTGTGATGTGGGAAGCGCCAAAGGCTTTAAATTAACTATTGACGCCATAGTCTCTTGTTA
>NZ_PVNO01000022.1 GCF_002993325.1 Alteromonas gracilis | reverse complement strand
GTAAACGTGGGTACAATCGGCCACGTTGACCACGGTAAAACTACCCTAACTGCAGCTATCACTACAGTTCTTTCTAAAACTTACGGCGGTTCTGCTCAGGCTTTCGATCAAATCGATAACGCGCCTGAAGAGAAAGCTCGTGGTATCACCATTTCTACTTCACACGTAGAATATGACACTCCTACTCGTCACTACGCGCACGTAGACTGCCCAGGACACGCTGATTACGTTAAAAACATGATCACTGGTGCTGCTCAGATGGACGGTGGTATCCTAGTAGTAGCTGCGACTGATGGCCCTATGCCACAGACTCGTGAGCACATCCTACTTGGTCGTCAGGTTGGTATTCCTTACATCATCGTATTCATGAACAAGTGTGACATGGTTGATGATGAAGAACTTCTAGAGCTAGTAGAAATGGAAGTTCGTGAACTTCTTAACGAATACGAATTCCCAGGTGATGACCTACCAGTTATCCAAGGTTCAGCGCTTAAAGCGCTTGAAGGCGACCCAGAGTGGGAAAAGAAAATTCTTGAGCTTGGTGAAGCGCTTGATTCATACATCCCAGAGCCAGAGCGTGCAATCGACAAGCCGTTCATCCTTCCAATCGAAGACGTATTCTCAATCTCAGGCCGTGGTACTGTTGTAACTGGTCGTGTTGAGCAAGGTATCGTTAAAGTTGGTGAAGAAGTAGAAATCGTAGGTATCAAAGATACGACTAAGACGACTTGTACTGGTGTTGAGATGTTCCGTAAGCTTCTTGACGAAGGCCGTGCGGGTGAGAACGTTGGTGTTCTTCTACGTGGTACTAAGCGTGATGAAGTTGAACGTGGTCAAGTACTAGCTAAGCCTGGTTCAATCACGCCACACGTTAACTTCGAAGCAGAAGTATACGTACTATCTAAAGATGAAGGTGGCCGTCATACTCCATTCTTCAAAGGCTACCGTCCACAGTTCTACTTCCGTACAACTGACGTAACTGGTGCTGTAGAGCTTCCAGAAGGCGTAGAAATGGTAATGCCTGGTGACAACCTTAAATTCAAAGTTGAGCTAATTGCTCCGATCGCGATGGAAGAAGGTCTTCGTTTCGCAATCCGTGAAGGTGGTCGTACAGTAGGTGCTGGTGTTGTATCTAAGATCCTAGACTAATCTAGACTTAGCAACACAAGCCAAAAAAGCGCACTTAGGTGCGCTTTTTTTATGCCTGCGATTTTTAGGTCGGGAGTGAAGCCCCATCAAAAACACGCCGTGAAGCCATCCATGGCGGCTTCGCAGCAGCGTCCCTGCTGCTGAGAGTTTTTGATGGGGCTTTACTCCCTCCTTGCTTGGCATAGCAAAAAGCTTGGGGAGGAAGGGAGTAATACGCCGTGAGCACATTTCACCTTTTATGTAAAAGCTCCGACACCGCATACGTGCGGCGTGTGGATTCAGAGGGCAAACACTCACTCTATCGTTAAACGGCATAACAAGAAGTCTGATGGGGAGAAGAAGTAACACGCCGCGGACCCACCCGTACTTTTGTATTAGCGGCTTCGCAACTGCTTCCATGCAGCTGAGAGTTCTAGAGTGAACAAGCTCCCCCTTTTGAATCTATCGAGCCTGCACGGAGAGGAAGAAACGCACCGTAAAGTCATCCTATCTTTTGTTTCAGCGGCTACGACACCGCATTCACCCTATGGCGGGATTTTGCGAGCAGTCGTTTGACATGGATAAGGGTAGTGGGTAGCTTTAATCGAAAGTTGAGCTAAGCTTAGGTATTGATAAATTTGAGATTTATCATTGCCATGTGTTTCTTTCGTGAGTGCGAAGTGGCAAGCTTCAGTTTAATGTTACATTAAGGTTTTATAAGGTAATGTCATTCGAGTCAGTCCTAAATGAATCAGAGTTCAGCACCATTATTTTGGAAAATCGTAGTGCCTACGAGCAAGATTTAATAGCGTTTAACGAGCTACTACAGGCTGACTATCTCTACTTGGGCGTCAAAAAAACAGATAGCATTTCCGTACTCATTGGGCTGTCTCATAACTCACCGATTTCAGAAATAGAATATGAGCTTAAAGGCTCTCCTTGTGAAAGTGTTTTGTTAACGGGGCCATGTGGCTATGAGTCAAACGTTTGCGAGCATTTTCCCGCCGATCAAACCCTTGAAGCGCTTGAAGCTCAAGGGTATTTGGGCGCAGGACTTATGAATGAAAAAAATCGTGATATTGGTGTACTCGTCGCTATATTTACAACGCCGAAAAAAGACATCACTGAGTGGCTACAAGTATTTTCAATTCAAGCGAAGCTTTTTTCTACGCAGCTTCAAAAGGACTTTTTTGCGATAAAAACTGCACACAACTTGTCGCTTATTGATGAGATAAGTCGTATGTCGCAAACAGGGTCATGGGAGTTTTACCCCGAAACTGAAAAGTTGATATGGTCACCGGAAACCTATCGAATCCACGGCCTGCCAGTAAGTAGTGAGATAAATGTTCAGAAAGCTATCGACTTTATCGCCACTGATTACACAGCCGAAATTACACGTGCATTTGAAAATCTACGCAATAGCCAGCAGCCCTATGACATTCAGTGCCAAATCATTGATACATCTGGTTCAGCAAGGTGGGTAAGAGCTTCTGGAAAGGCTGAGTTTTATAAGAACGGCGAAGTTAAACGTCTTTTTGGTGCGTTTGAAGATATTACCGAATACAAAACGGCGCTGATTCTCAACGAAGATCGCGCCAAAAGAATTCAAAGTATATTGAACAACATTAATGACGCCGTATTTAGTATTGATGCAAAAGGCACCATTACACACTGTAACGATGTTGCACTTAAAATGTTTGGCTATACGCGAGGTGAATTACTCGGTCACTCCGTTGAGATGTTAATGCCAGAGCCTTACGCCTCTAATCATTCTTACTACATGCGTAATTATATGGAGTCGGGAGTAGGCAAAATTATCGGTGTGGGTCGTCAGCTTCCAGCTAAACGCAAAAACGGCGACATTTTTCAGATGGAACTATCATTAACTGAAAGCAGCGACTTAGGTGAGAGGGGCTTTATTGGGGTTATTAGAGATATCAGTGAACGTATTGAAGCGCAGGATACCATTTATAACCTTGCTTACACCGACCCGGTTACTCATCTTCGAAATCAGCAGTGGTTTCATCAGCGTTTTAAAGATTTGATGCTGCGTGCATCAATGAATCAAGAATATATACATATTCTTCTGCTAGATATCGATAACATGGCGCAAATCAACACTCGGTTTGGCTTCGGTAATGGTAACTACGCCATAAGAAAGGTCGCCGAGCAGTTGCTTTTCGTCATCGGACACGACTATGAGATATTTAAGTATGGTGGTGATAGTTTTGTTGTGTTGTCGAAGAAAACCTACAGAAAAGAAGAACTCCACAAATTTGATTCGAGCTTAGTGGAAAGTGCGCTGCTCAATCCTCGTCACTTCGATATTATTCTAAACGCCGTGAAATGGTCTCTAACCGCATCGCTGGGAAGTGCTATTTTTAACCCACAAGGGCAAAGTTTCGAGTCGATTATTAATGTAATTGAACAAGCGGTTAAAAGAGCTAAACGCTCCGCACCTTTTGGGCTATGCCATATATCAGAAGAGGGTTTTAAAGAGTTCGATCGCTACTTAGATATAAAATCTAAGCTTGAGCAAGCGATAGAACACGATGAATTATCAATTGTGCTTCAGCCCCAAGTCACCCATGACGGAACGGTTTCTTCCTTCGAAGCGCTGGTGCGCTGGTATTCGAAAGAATTAGGGCAGGTGAGCCCAAGTGAATTTATTCCTATCGCAGAAGAGAGCTATGCCATCTGCGAAATAGGTGACATCGTTTTACGAAAAGTGCTGAACGTGATTAGTAACTTCGTAAAGAACGGCTTAAATACCAGTATTGCGATCAACATCAGCGCTAGACAAATCGTTATGCCAGACTTTGTTAACACGCTACTTTCTCGCGTAAATCAGTTCGGCATACCACCTCATATGTTAATGCTAGAGCTTACTGAAACCGCTTTAGTCGTAGATATAGAATTGGTTAAGGAAACCATGCTTGAACTGGCGAAGTTCGGTTTTCGTTTTTCAATTGATGATTTTGGTACCGGTTATTCCAGCCTTGCATACCTCAAAGTGCTTCCTATCAGCGAACTCAAGATAGATAAATATTTTGTGGACGACATAGGAAAAGACTTTGACGGAAAAGCCGCGCAGATTGTTGACGCTATTATTGAAATGGCAAGAGCGCTAAACGTTTCCTGCATTGCCGAAGGTGTAGAAAGCGAAGAGCAGTTAAACTATCTGATAGCTAAAGGCTGTGAAAAATTTCAAGGCTATTACTTCTCAAGGCCAGAACCACAAGCACATTGGGAAAGCCTTCAACAAAATACAAAGCTTCCCTACTGTTAAAACAGCGCCTGCAAATAGCGTTTATTGTATTGCTTAGTCTTAAGCGTGTTTTTACCGCTTTTTGTCGCTTTAACAGAAGGCATTCTTGTTAGTTTGCGGATCTCATGCTGTTATAGTGTAACAATACCAAACGATGATATTTACATTTAGCGCAGCAAGAGATTTTTATGATTACACGACGTCAATTTTTAGTGGGCTCTTTGGCATTTGGTGGTCTAGCTACCAGTGCTTTTGGTAAGCAATTGAATGTGGCGTCTATGCCGATGAGCGAAGGGTACGGAGCGCTCTTGCCCGACCCGCAAAAGCTACTCGATTTACCTAAGGGCTTTAGTTATAACGTTATCTCAAGCCTTGGTGATGTAATGTCTGATGGGATGCACGTTCCCGACAGAGCAGACGGTATGGGTTGCTTGCCCTTTAAAGGTAATAGTAACAAAGTGGCACTCATACGTAACCACGAGCTGCACCCTAAACATTTGAGTGCTCAGCCTGAGTCTATTCAACAACATACCAGTAAACTTGCCTACGACAACTACGCTGATGGTGTGGCGTTGCCCGGCGGCACCACAACGATGGTGTACAATCTTACCACGCAAACGGTAGAGCGAGAGTTTATTAGTCTTACTGGAACGGTAAGAAACTGCTCGGGTGGTATCACGCCTTGGGGCACGTGGCTAACGTGTGAAGAGTCGGTAGACCGTCCTCATGGCCCTAACGGTGATGTGGTAAACAAATCTCACGGCTATATCTTTGAAGTGCCAGCAGATGCCGATTCACTGATTGAAGCTAAACCACTTAAAGCAATGGGGCGTTTTAATCATGAAGCGGCTTGCGTTGACCCTAAAACCGGCATTGTTTATTTAACCGAAGATAGGGGCGATAGCTTGCTGTATCGCTTTGTGCCTAGCGAATACGGAAACTTGGCTGCTGGCGGGCAACTAGAAGCCTTAGTAGTAAAAAATAACCCCCAGTTTGATACGCGCAACTGGCGCTCCTCAACGATGCCTTTAGCGACTTGGTTTGACATTGAGTGGGTAGCGCTAGATAACCCAGAGAGTCCGGATGATGATTTACGCAAGCAAGGGTATGACAAGGGGGCTGCCTTGTTCGCTCGCGGTGAAGGCATGCACTGGGGAGACGATGAGTTGTACTTTTGCTGCACCAATGGCGGGAAAAAGCAGCTCGGTCAGGTAATGAAACTTGTTCCTTCCGAAAATGGTAAACAAGACAAGCTTCAGCTGTTTCTAGAAAGCGAAGACAAGAACTTGTATAACTTTGGTGATAATTTGACGGTGTGTCCAAACGGGCATTTGTTGGTGTGTGAAGACCAATACACCGACATCGTCGATAATCATTTGCGCGGCGTCACGCCAAGTGGAGAAGTATATAACTTTGCCAAGTTACACGCTCAAACAGAGCTTGCCGGCGCGTGCTTCTCGCCCGACGGCAATACGCTTTTCGTCAATATTTACTCACCCACTAAAACATTGGCGATTACAGGTCCTTGGGCCAGTGCGTAATACTTATCAATGCGAACTGGTGTATTGGGTATTTTCTCTAAGTAACATTGGAACGGTGTTTTACACATACGCCGTTCCTTACTTATGAGGTTCTTTGGTCTCAGGTTCCTTGCTCTCTCGCTCTAAAACTACATCACCTAGCCCGTGCGGTTTCCGACAATAAATTTGTCTTGAAACATCTGTAGTTTATTGCTGAATTAATTGAGCCAACAGGTTTATAATCTTAATTCTCTATCTTGTGAATCAAATTATCTTATTTTAATAGTTTTTTTAATCAATGATAATGCGCTTACTTTAACAAGGAAAGCGAAATGAACGCATTACTAAAAAAACTAACAATCACGACTAGCCAACGTGTAGCTACCACCCCAAATCAACCAATAAAGGTGCAGTGCAACTACACTGATAACTATTATGGTGATCAAGTATGTGTGGAAGTAAAAGCCCCTAAACCTCTTAGCAACCTTCATGTAGGCGTGCAGCTCTAAGAACCCTGATAAATTGAGTAATAACGAAACATGGTTCAGGTGATGTCCTCGCCATTGCATTTTTATAAAACAAAGAAGAACAGCAAAGGTATTAAGTAAAGGCGTAGAGTAATACTCCACGCCTTGCTAACACCAGCTAATGAGCCGCAGTAGGGGACTAATTTTAATTAAATGGGTTGTGGGTGTAGTCAAAAGATTTACCAAGGCTTTTGCGCTCAGATAGTCGCTGACTTCCACTTACTGTGTACAAACTCTTTGCAAGAAATGCCTTATATTTCGGGCTTTCTATAGTATCTACATACCACCAGTCACAGACTACTTTTTGATGGGTAGCATCAACAATCATAAAGCCGTGAGACTTTAACTCTACATACTTCATGTGAGGGTTCATAGTTGGAATTAACGCGGCAAGGGGATCTGCTACGGGGTCGCTTAGACCTGGTGATGTAACTGACGGCGTTACAAATTCGACTGCTAACGGTTGTTTACCTAGACGAATTCGATCATTGTAGGTGTATCCGTTTGTACTGTCCTCAAAAACCTCCATTCCCCAAGAAGTATGGATGTCGCCAGTTAGTACAACCGTGTTTTCTATGCTAAAGGCTTGTAAAGCATCAAGAATGCGCTGCCTCGATTCTGGGTAGCCATCCCACTGGTCCATGTTAAGCGCAAGAATATCTTTGGTGACCGGAATTCCTGCAGCTTCCAGATTTGGCGCGTTTAGCCCTTTGAATTGGCTAAACATCACCTGCTGTCCTATGAAGCGCCACTTGGACGTTGATGTAGTGAGCTTATCTAACAGCCAGCGCTCTTGCGTGTCACCAAGGAGTGTACGGTTAGTATCGTAGCGCTCTGCGGAAACAGGAGAGTCAACCTGTGGATCTCGCCCTTCAATTCGAGTATCAAGCATATACAAATCGAGCAATGAGCCCCATTCAAAATGGCGATATATGCTGCCTTCGCGAATTGGCACCCATTCATAATATGCCCGAATCGCAAAAGATTTGCGCAGTTGGTAATCGCCTTCGCCCTCGTTGTGGTTTTCAGCTCCACTTTTATTAGCATCGTTTGTTATTTCATGATCATCCCATACCGTAATAAAGGGATAGGTTGCATGAAGTAAAGCAAGATCTGGGTCCGTTTTGTATTGCGCGTGTCGAGTTCGGTAGTCACTTAAACTGGTTATTTCCTTATTTGGTAACGGTGCTCTACCTAAACGCGAGCCATCACCGTATTCATCTTCAGCGTATTCATACAAGTAATCTCCTAAATGAAGAACAGCGTCAATGTCCCCAACCATATTCTTGTTGGTAAGAGCATGATAAACATTGAAAAAGCCCCCAGGGTAATTAGAACAGCTTACCACTGCAAATCGCGCATGATTTGTCGTAACAGGTGCTGTTTTTGTCGTGCCAACACGACTTCTATATCCGTTGACTTCAAATTGATAAAAATACGTAGTATTCGGCATAAGGCCTTGAGCATCAGCTTTAACGGTATAGTCTCTGCTCTCATTCGTGGTCAAACGTTCACTCAACACGGCTTTTTTCATCGCACCGTCTAGAGCAACGTGAAGTGTTACTTGCGTTTCTGTCGCAACGTTGCTTATTCGAGTCCAAAGTACTACAGCATTAGGAAGAGGGTCGCCACTGGCAACCCCATGTCGGAAATAGTGGTTATTATCAAGTTTGAACCGCGTATTAAGCATCTCAAAAGGCACCGCCGAGGCGTTGAAGCCTAAAAGCGAAGCTGTTATTCCTGCACTTTTAAAAAATTGTCGGCGGCCATTATTTATTGAGTTTTTCATTGTATTGTCATCTCGTTAAGTAATGTAAGTAGCGCTTCAGTCACTTATGAATGAAAGGCTCACAATAGGTTAATCGCTTATGTAGGATGCTAATTTTCTGAGATACGCAACCTTAGCCCTTGATATTGAGAGCGAGCATGGACACCAATAGATAAGGCTTGCCCACTCGGGACGTCAATGACGCAGCGCTCTTCATTGTCTATGGCGTTTGAGCGACATGAAAAATCGCTAACGCTAACTTTTTGGCCAATTTGAACGTACAAGTCAGCATCGCCAAAGCCGTTTTCTAAATTGATGGATAGAGTCCTTGAACGCTGAGCAGCACTCACGACATAGGTTTCAAAAACGCCTCGTCTAGCGTGTAAGTTTTCAACAGTTTGAGGTGGAGTTAGCAGATTGTTGGGTGTTGAAAAGCACGATTCGCTTCCTGAAAAGTCCACGTGTAAAACAGGCGCTTTGCTGTTCTCGCTAGCGTCGATAAAGCGTTTTTGCAAAGGATGGTTCGATGATATTCCCACGCCAAATGCTGCGTGCTCTTTAAATTGTTGTTGAAGTGCTCGGACGGTAGCTTCATCAAGGGGGAGCGTGATGTTATTGCCCGCATCAATCACATCTATTACAGCGAATGTATCGTTGGAAAAGAGTGAATGACCGTTGTGCCAATTAACCGTATTTTCATTGAAGCTTGGTGTAACGAGAGATATTGCTATTGGAGTAGGGTTTGGATAAACGGGAACGATTTCACTAGCAAGTCCGGTAATCAAGCTTGTTTTGGCGGGATTAGATTGAAACGATAACGTTGCCCTATCTAGAGTGGCACATTTTGCAATATCACTCGCATCAAAGCTTATTAGCGCCTTCGTTTCACCGTACTTGGAATCGTTTTTAACTACCATCATACCGCTGGGGTAAGCATTATAGTTCATTGTGGGCTTCGCGCTGGCAATAAAACTGTCGTGTTGTGCCGTAAGTGTATATGCCCGTCGATTCTCTAAACCGGAAGGCGAGTAAGTTGTTAGCCCCTTTTCATTTTGTGTGAGTGTAAAGACTGCGCCAACGTCGTTGGCTACCCACCATTTAACATTTTCGGGAAGCGCTAGCGGATCCGCCTCCCTTTCTTGAACCGACAGTGTGCTGGCAGTATCGTCAAACTCTGCAGTGCGCACTTTTATCTCGCTTGCCGTAACGCTCAGTACTTTAAACTGTTGAATACTGGCAAGGTCAATGGTCCATGGATACGACTGGTTAGCTGAGCGTGCTGGCGCTCCCCAGCTGCCTTCTCCAACATAAACGGTGCCGCCATTATCTGAGCGAGCAAAAGCCATCGAGTTTGGCTCTGGAATCATTGGGTAAGTAAGTTTATTGATATGTGTATCGGACTCAACGACAAGGTTCATATTGTGCTGATAAAACAGAGACGCCCACCATTGAAACAAGCCTTCGTTAGATGACTTACCATCAAAATGAGGGAAAATAGGTTTATGATATTGCGCTAGACGCCATAAGGGTAAGTGCTCATTTGATTGTAAATCTGAAGCTAACCATTCATTCATTTGATCTGCATAAACTTGCCAACCGCTTTCTTGGAACTGGCTATTAAGCGTATAAACTCTGGCGAGTTCATTGACTGTTAACGCGCCATACGTATCTTGTTCGTCACAAACATTGTCGCGTACGAAATCAACGCCGAAGACCTGGCACAAGGTGGCATAGTTGGTGTCTTCATGATTACCGTGGGTAGGTATAACGGGATAAATGCGCTTATATATCTTTCCATCAATTACATCGTTTGACAGGGTTAATTGCCAATCTTCAAGAAAACCCGCCATTTCAAAAGGGGTATTACCATTGGTGAAGTCCCCGCCATGCATTACAAAAAGTGGGCGAATTTTAGCCACTAACTTGTTGCCTTCTCGCCGAGTTGTCCACCCCGTTCGTGTGTCGCCGCCAGCGATAGCTGTAAAAGGCGCTGGTTCCCGCGACGCCGTTTTGAACCACATTGGATCATCACAGCCTTCAAGGTCGCACACTTTGAAAAAAACGCTACTGTTGGCCGGCAAGTTAGTGAGCCGTACAAAGTAAGATTCAAGGCTAAAGAAATTTGCCCTATGGCTTATTTCAATGCGTTGCCATTGGCTTTCATCTGTTGATGTTCCATAAACAAGATAAGGGGATAAACTAATACCCTTAGGGGAGAAACCAACTATGGCCTCATGGGAAGGGTCGCTGTCCCATGCTAGGCGGTATAAGTGAGTAGCTGATATCGCTGCGCCTGCATAACTAAATAAAAGTAGAGCTAGGGTGGCTCTAAAACTACGTATAATCATGTGACTGTTTCCTCGGTTCTGTTTGATTCATAGTGAACGAAAAAACGAGAAGGCGAGATATAGGGGTAACACCCCATTGATAGCCAAGTCATAAAAAATTCATATTTCTGCAGCATATGGCTTCAATTAAGTTTATGTACAGATATGAAACACAAAACACTGTTTTTACTGAGTCATCTGGTGGTGGGGGGCTGCGTGCTTATTCAGTTACTCAGTGGCTTTCGTATAGCGTCACAGCAGCGTGACTTCTGGCTTTATTTTGACTGGCTATTACCACAAGGGCTCGTGCACATATGGCATGTAATTTCTGGCGTGCTCCTGCTTGTTTCTTTGCCGATAATGCTGTTTACGCTCTTGAATCAGCGAAAAGAAAGTGTGGTACTCAAAACGTTCAACCAGATTGGTTCACTAATTATTTGTGTGTCGGTAGTGTCTGGAGGGGGGCAGTTTTTTTTGGAACTCAGTCACACAGTGGTGCGTTTAACTCATTATTACAGTGCGGTAGGTTTACTTGCTTTTATTGCTCTTCACCCTTTGCGCTACTATTTTCAAAAGCCATTAGGCCACATTTATCAGATTGTAATTGCGCCGTTTTCTTACAAGAAAAGCTATCTTTATCTGGGGGCGATAGCGCTAGTGAGCGCAAGCTTATATCTGGTAACTCTCGCTCATCCTAAAACACTAGAAGCCAAGGCTATTGCCGATAATGTGTTTATTAAAATTGATGGCAAAGACGATGAAACTGATTGGTATCATGCTAGTGAGGTTTTTGTCGATACCTTTGCTGGTGCAAATTTTTATTCAGGAATGTCAAAAGTTTCGATGAAGGTACTGCATAACGCTACCGAGACTTATTTTTTCATACGATGGCAAGATCCCACCGAAAGTTTACTTCACTTACCTCTGGTTAAGACTGAGAAAGGTTGGCGTGTAAAGGGTCGCGGCTTTAGTCGATTTGATGAAAAGCAATATTACGAAGATAAACTTGCACTGTTATTTTCAAAAAGCTGCAGCATAGCAGCCGCTGCTACAGCCCATCTTGGCAATCAGCCTCGTTCTGAATTACCTGCTAATAAACATAAAAAGGGCTATCACTTTTCTTCTCATGGCGTGGTTGATTTGTGGCAATGGAAAGCTGTGAGAACTAATGCGATGTATTTAGTAGACGATAGCTATATAGGTAAGCCCGTTCCCCCGGTAATAGGTGAGAAGAGATATACCGCGGGATATCAACAAGACGGTGACATGGGAGGGAGTTATATACTGAATTGGAAGTGGTACAACAGTGAGAGCGTTGTGCCAAAACGTCTCCCCCTTGCACCTTCACATGATGCGCAAGGTTACGTTAGCTGGTTCGATTACAAAGCCTACTCTCCTGAGCTGGATAATTTGCCGGTGGGTAGTCTGATAAAGTCCGTGCTGTATCGCTCAAATCAAATTGAAGGCGGGCGAGCAGACGTGCGTGCTTTTGGTAGATATTCAAACGGTTATTGGAATCTTGAAATTGTGCGCAAGAAAAAAGCAGCAGAAGAGACAGATATCGATTTGTCGAACGGAATTTGTCTATGGGTGAGCGCGTTCGACCACGCTCAAACTGCACATACTCGCCATGTTAAGCCTCTTCGTCTTATCTATAAATTATAAAGGTACGGCCATGCATATATTGATTAAAAAACTGTTGGCACTTGCTGCTGTCGTATTAATTAGCACGGAATTTGGAACGCTTTATCAGGCTTTTAAAAGTGCTCCTAGTCTGTTTGAAACGGCAGATTCGAGGGAATATCGATTTGTTAAACTGAACCAACAAGGGCAAGCCATTTCAAACGAACAGGGTCCTTGGCATTGTGTTTTCGACAGAGAATTAAATGTTATCTGGTTGGTGGGAAGAGATGATGAATCACCTTTTGACAGCTACTGGAGCTACAGTTGGTTTGACAGAGAGCAAGGCAAAGGCGTGCAGCAGCGGGGAAGTTGCTATTTCAACAAAAACGGGTGCGACACAAGCTTAATTCAACAGCAGGCGATAGAGCGAAACGTATGTAATGTAACTCATTGGCGGTTGCCCCATGCGGATGAATTGATAGCGTTGTTACAAACGCCGACTAAACCCAATGGGCCTTTTATACAAAGCGCGTTTTTTCCACATATCCAAAAAGGTGATTATTGGTCGCAAACGCAAAGTCACGATATTGATACGCAAGCGCTTACGCATCTGAAAGAAGGCGCAGTTGCCGTCAGTTTTAAACATGGAACAAGCCGAGTTTTACCCTTTAGAAATGCAGCGCATACAATGCTTGTTGCAGACATAAAAGAAAAAGCGCCAACGGTTTCAGGTAAATACATCGAAATAAAATAAAGCGCTATATCATTACCAATAATATGTAGGGGGAACTCCCTATTTGTTTACTGCGCAGTTAGTTAAATACTATAGAAACTCAATCTTTACGGTAGATTTGCTATGAAGTCACTACTTGCAGCGGTACTTATTGCTTTTTCAACATCACCATTTGCGGGAGTTATTACCTATGACTTTACACGCTTGATAATAGGTGACGAGTCAAATCAAACGAGTTTATTTGGGCAAATTACATTTGATGAAAACGAAACCCAGTTCAATAGGGACACATGGTTGTCGTTTTTCTTTCAGCTAGAATTTGATGGCGATATCTATAAAATTCTAGAGGATGACATTGCTGACTTTGCGATAGTTGATTTAGATGGTGGTGTATTTGGTGATGAAAGCGGCGAAGGTTTTGAGTTTTTTATTGAGGACTCAAGCGTTCCTTACGAGTTTACTATTAGTTCAGGGTTAGCAGGTTTAGGACAAACGGATACATGTGTTTTCTTCGAAAGTGGTGATCGCTGTGCGGGTGGTTTGTTTCAACTGGTTAAAACAGTAGAGCCTAATAATGGCTCCAACAATGGCTTAACACAAGTGAGTGAACCCGCGTCTTTCGCAACAGCTATGCTCATTCTATTAACGTTTGCTTCCATGAGGCAGCGCAAGCAGTAAGGCTTCTTTACTTTGAGTGAGTGGTTTATTTCCATCACCACGTTTGTTCCCCCTCCAACCTATTAATCTTTCCGGTTGTTGGTATGTTTGCCCTCCATCTGTGAGGGCTTTTTTCTTTTTGAAATTTATGTTTTTGCGAAGCGTTTTAAAACGGCTCTTATAGGGGGAACTCCCCATAGTTTTACCTCTTTGCTTGTTAAATACTCAAGGGGTACTTAAAGAGAGGTGTATTATGAAATTCCTTAATAAGAAAACCGTATTATCAGTAGCTATTGCTTGTGCCCTACCAGCAAGTATGGTGAATGCAAAAACGTTCGACAAAACATTGGCCGATGCACTTGCTGCTTCGCCACTAGAGCTACAACAAGTTATTGTTACATTTGAAGGTAAGGGACCTGCCACAACAGAACAAATTACAGCACTTGAATCGTTAGGTATCACTGGCGGAGTTAGCCTTCGCAACGTGCCTATTGTTGGCGTGCTAGCGAACAAACAGCAAGTAGAAGCGCTTTATCAACGGGATGACGTAGTTTCGGTATGGAATAACGATCCACTAGAACTAGAAAATCATGAGTCTACCCAAATCACGGGCGTTCAGGCGTTACAAGCTGACCGCGATATTCGTATAAATGGCATGCCAGTATCGGGTAAAGGCATTGGTGTTGTAGTCAATGACTCGGGTGTTGACGGCACACATAGCGATTTAGCATTTCCTGATCACGTTGTTCAGAACGTACTAGCCCAGGTGAATTTAAATAGCTACAGCGGCATTTTACCTATTACTTACCAAGAAAATGTGTCTAACACCGATATTCTAGGCGGTCACGGTACCCACGTGGCAGGCACAGTAGGTGGCAACGGCGCCAAAAGCGGTGGTTTGCATGCGGGTGTAGCGCCGGGTGCAGATATCATTGGTTATGGCTCGGGCGCAGGTCTGTTCATTCTAGATACTATCGGTGGCTTCGACTACGCGTTGACGCACCAGTTCGACTACAACATTCGAGTCATTTCTAACTCTTTTGGCAACACTGGCGATGTGGGTACAGAGTTTAACCCTGACGACCCAACTAATGTGGTGACTAAAGCATTGGCAGACAACGGCATTATTACTGTTTTCTCAGCAGGTAACTCAGGCCCAGGCGAATCGACAATTACCGGCAACTTTAAAAAAGCACCTTGGGTAATTACGGTAGCTGCGGGCAACAAGCAGGGCGAGTTGGCTGACTTTAGTTCACGGGGTGTTGACGGAAAGGGAGGGCAAGCGGTTGTCGATGGTGAGGTGTTTACGTGGGAAGATCGTCCTACCGTAACGGCGCCAGGTGTAGACGTCATTTCTGCACGAGCTTCACTGTCTAGTTTAGGCGCACTGAGTGCTACAGCCGACGCTGAAATGATTGAGCCACAGCACCTACCTTTTTATACTGTATCGAGCGGTACTTCAATGGCTGCACCACACGTGTCAGGTATTGTTGCACTTATGCTAGAAGCAAATCCAAACCTTCAATGGGAAGATGTGAAACGCATACTTCAAGAGACGGCAACACCAATGGCCGGCATGGACGAGTGGGAAGTGGGTGCTGGTTATGTTAACGCTTATGCCGCCGTAACTGCTGTACTTGAAGGCGAAGAAGTATTTGGCGATACAGTGAAAAAGAATCGCAAATTTAATGCATTTGCAAATGTGGCTGAAGGTGAAACCTATACGCGGTCTACAACCTACTTGCCAGTCGGTGAGTCACCGACTGAAACATTTGAGGTTGGTCCTGAAGTATCCATGGTAGTGGCAAATGCTTCAATTGAAACAGCTACGGCGTTTGTACTAGAAGACCCGGCAGGCAATACCTACGGCTCTGGCATCGGCTTACCTGTACTAGGGTCTTCTGTAGGTACTGCAGCGCCAGGTATGCCGGGCACGTGGAAACTGTATAGCCGCGGTATTGGCAGCATTAGCGGTGTGTCGGTTGACCCGCTAGGTGTTACAAACGGTGTGGGTATCCCTGGGACTAACGATGTAAACATTCGTTTGTTAGTGACATCAGGTTACACCGGCATTGATGATGCCGCAGGTCACCCAGCTAAACCTTTTATTGAATACGTTGTTGCAAACGAGCTAATGGACGCAAAGGAAAGCGGTTTTGCACCAAATGCACCACTTACCCGTGTAGAGCTTGCTGATACGCTAGCGCTTAGTGCTAACCTTCGCCAAACTAACGATGGCAACGCGGTTAACTATAGTGATGTGAGTGCAGAGCATGCTGCTGCGGTAAACTCTGCGACGTCGACAGGTGCAGTGCTAGGGGATTTAGAGATGAATACGCAACCTGTGATGCAAGTCGATGGCAATGTCTTTGGTAGCAATCAGCAGGTGACGAAAGAAGAAATGGCATATTCGATGGTTCAAGCTTTGGGCCTTCAAAATGAAGCGCAAAGCTTTGATGCTGACAAGGTTATAGCTATCGTGCTTGGCGAAGCAGTAGAGGTTGAAGATACTGATGCTATTGCACCTGAGTATCGTGGCTATGTTCAGCAGGCACTAGCCGCTGGATTAATGCAGGTGGAAGTGAGAGTAGAGCAAGCGCCATTTGCTCTCCAGCCTACGCTTAAAGCCTTCTTTAACCCACAGAATGGAGTGTCACGAGGCGAGGCTGCGTTTATCCTAACGCAATATGCAGAACTTTAATTTCTGATATAAGAGGGGCCTTGCTCCATCTGAAACACGGCGTAAACCCATCCATGGGGCCTTCGCCACAGCACCCATGCTGTGGAGAGTTTCAGATGAAGCAAAGCCCCTCTTTTTTGTTTAATTTTCGCCGAAAGTTTATCGCTCAATATTGGAATTTGTTCACGGGCGCTCTGCCGTAGTCTCCCTGCTGCTGAAGGGTTTGAATGTCACAACCAGATCTCGTGTAGTTTGCGGGGGAAGGAAGCATTGCTTTAACCTAAAAGCGGGTACAGCTACTCTAGCAAGCCTGCTTTTCCAGCCATCCTGATAAGTTCTGCGGAACTGCTTAAGTTGAGCTTTTTATAAATATTGCTGCGATGATTTTCTGCGGTTTTAAGGCTCATATCTAGTAGTTCGGCAATCTTCTTACTGGTGTTGCCTGCGGCAACTAAGAAAAAGACTTCACGCTCTCTTCGCGTTAATACACTTAATGGCGATATATGCTTTTGGCATTGCTCATCCAAAGGTTTGGTTATCTCATCGGGGAAGCACGTTTTGTTGGCAGCCACTTTTTTTATTGCGTCAACCAGACTGTCTCCAGAAGATTCTTTTAAAATGTACCCCTTGGCACCAGCATCGCGCATGGCTTCTATGTATTCCACCTCATTGTGCATTGAAAGCACGAGTATCTTTGCGTCTCTGCGCTGAGATAATATTTTATCAATGGCAACCAGCCCGCTCATACGCGGCATAGAAATGTCCATTAAGATAACGTCAGGGGAGAGTTTTAGTACTGCTGCAATAAGCTCAACGCCATCGTCGCATTCTCCCACCACGCTAATATTTGGGTTTGCGTTTAGCATCTGAGACACGCCTTGGCGCATAAGTACATGGTCATCGGCTAGCACTACACGAATTGTCATACGGGTACCGTTACTGTTGTTCTTGTGCCTTTTCCAATGGCGGCGTCTATTTCTAGCGTCGCGTTGAACGCTTCTGCTCTATCGCGAATACTTGAAAGACCAATTCCTGGCTCTATTGTCTTACTGTCAAACCCTACACCATTATCAAGAATATCTAAACGAACAACGTGATGATGGTAAGAAATGGTTAGGGTAAGGTCAGTGGCTTCACTATGTTTTATAGCATTTACCAGCGTCTCTTGCGCAATTCTGAATAGGAGCGTGCTTATGTCTTTAGGCAGATCGGACGGTAATGTTATATCTGTGTGATAGTTAATATCTTCGTCACTTAGCAAATTTCGACAAAGCCAGTTAAGTGCGGGTTTAAGGCCTAAGTCATCTAGGATAGTGGGGCTCATTAGCCGTGATAACTGCCTGACATCATTTAGTGCCATTTCAGCAATACTGTGTAAGGCCTCTATTTCAGGCGATGAAGAAGATAACGCCTGAAGCCGTCTGGTCAAGCCGGTAAGCAACTGCCCTATACCGTCGTGAAGCTCTCTAGAAAGCTTCGCCTTTTCAGATTCTTGTTGAGCCCATAGACGCTTAGCAAGCTGTTGCAGTATTTCTTGGTCGGCATCCAGTCGCGCTTGCAGCGTTGCCTGTAATGCCTTAATACTCTCTATTTCTTTGGTTAAATCATTCAAGGTAGGCGTTCCTGTAGTCGCCAGCTTGCTTTTCTGGCAATTGAGTTAGCCACTGCGTCGTTAATTCATTCACCGTTTCTGTTTTGCCAGGAACGGCTCGATAATAAAGATGGTTGCGCCAGTATGAAGGGTATAGGGCGAGCTTTTGCTTGAGCTTTTCGATAGATTCTCCATCCCCAAGTGATGCTTTTACATAAAGCCACTGAAGATAAGACTGATAATAGGTAGGTTTGATAAGCGATCTCAGTTTTTCCATGGCGCTACTATTTTCACTCAGAGAAAGCCGCTGCTGCATGTCGAGCAGAATCTTTATTTCGGTAATAACCGGCACATTACTGTTATCTACAAGCGTATTGTAGATCTCGTCTAGTTCGTTATTCAGTGTGCCTTGATGGTGCTTAAGCCCCAGTGTTAACCATTGAAAAACGGCAAACTGCTCGTGACGCTCTTTGCTAATTGTTGGTGCTACAGTTTCAAGGCTATTTTCCAAACATGACCAGTTTGCAGTGAGTAAACATATTTCAGCTTCCCATAGAAGAACCTCAGTTTTTGCTCTGCTATCTTCAGCGCCCTGGGCCAAGCGTCTTGCATCCGCGGCGTGTTTGGTGGCTTCTGCCAAGTTACCGTTTGCAAAATTTAAGTAGCTGAACAGCAGGTGGTTATAGAGCTTTTCTTGATTATGCTGAGCACTAAGCTTTTGCTCAACAGTCGTTAAGTAATTGCTAGCTGTGTTCTTATCACCTTTCACCAGGCTTAATTGTGCGAGATTTTGCTGCGTTCGAAGCAAGTGAGAATTATCACCGTTTCTCTCAAATAGCATCCTTGCCTGCTGCCAGTAAATTTCAGCAAGTGAGATATCACCAATTAAAAAGTGCATATAAGCCACATTGCTCATGCTTTGTGGCTGAAGCACTTTGTCATCGGTTTGCACCCGTAAGTCGAGACCTCGTTTATAATAACCTAACGCTTTTGCAAACTGCCCTCGCTCTTCAAACATAAAGCCTAAGGTATCGTTCACATGGGCTTCCTGTGCTAAGTCACCTAAATCGTGCAATAGCTTCACGGCCTCTTCGAGCGACGCTTCCGCGGTAGCATAATCACCAGTAAGCGAGGCAGCTATAGCCAGGTTTGCTAGCGTTTTTGCCCGTTCAGAAGGCTGTGTTTCTGCATCGCGCAGTGTTAGTGCGTCGTTAAAATATTGCGCCGCTGTCACATTGTCGGCAGTGCGAAGGTAAGCAATACCAAAAGCGTTGAGTACTAAACTCTCACCCTGAGTATCTTTTGCCTGACGAAACGCCACCAGTGCTCGTGTTAATGATTCGCTGGTGGCGGTGTCAATGTCTCCGTTTATAATTTGCAAACGAGCAAGTTCAAACCACAGTTGTCCATCATTAGGGCGCAGTATTAATGCGTTTTTATAGTCAGTCATTGCTTTGGCATCTTCGCCTGCCCACTGATATATGTCTGCACGTATTGATAGTAATTCAGGTCGGTTTGGAAACTGGGCAACCAGGGCGTCTATCGACTGTATAGCAAGAGGCAAGTCCTCGTTGAGTTCAGCTCTTAATAATTCGGCCTGTAATCGCCAATACTGTGCCAAGTTGGGAATGTTGCTTAAACTATCTAATGCCTGCCTTGCACCATCATAGTCACCGCCATTCATTGCATTACGGGCTTTTGCTACCCACCCCCCCGGATAGTCCGGTGTTGTGGCAATTATAGCGTCAATGGTGTCTGAGCTATTTAACGTCTTTCCCTTTTGCCACGCACTATCTAAGGCATCAAGGTAACGTAAATCGGGAAGCGGCTGGGGCGATTGAGTTTCAATAGCGTCAAATAGCGACTGGACAAGTTTGTTGGCAAACGCACTCAAATCATCGGAGAGGGTGTTGGCATCTACATTATGCGACACGGTAAAAATTGCTGTATTGGCCGGCATACTTAGTACGCTGGCGTGGAGCAAATATGTACTACTGCTGGTGGGCGTAGCATCAAGTAATAATACGCTGTTTGCCACAAGCGAGGCGGCTAAGTCGACTCTATCGCTGTCATTGCTAAATGGTGACAAAGCCAAATTTGCAACCAAGGTTTGGGTTTGCGCTCTATCATCCAATACAATATAGGGGTGAGTAGATAGTGAATAGCGAAGTAGGTTGTTTATAGTATCTAAAAGCGGGTACTGAGGGTCATTCAATACCAACAGCTGAATAGGTTGATCGGTTGCTAATTGAGGCTGATCTTTTCGATGCGAGGAATAGGAAAAGATACTCGCACTCACGATCAATACTAATAAAGCAATAGCGGAAAAAGTGAATCGTGGGCTGAAGCTATTCCCTGTGTCACTACTTTTGCCTGCGTCGCTCACACTAAGCGCCTGCTCTAGAGAAAGCCTTTTAGCGGGGAGGTGGTGAGTTAACTGGTTGATGCAGGCCTTGCGTTTTTTAGCCCATAGATAGTGGTAAAGGCCAACGCCTTCTTTTTCAACACAGTCCAACATGTCCTCTAAAACCTTGCCTAGGCTATAGGTGTCGGAGTGTTCAGTTGCTTTCCCGGTTTGGATGACTTCTGGAGCAGTGTAGCGTTGATGACCACTCGTTTGAACACCAGACAATGCGCTTTGTCCAATACCAAAATCAATAAGTTTGATGTCTTCATGGTGATCAATAAGGATATTGTCGGGTTTTATATCACCGTGTTTAATGCCTATTGCTTTGCATGCCAACAAGGCGCTGATTAGCTGTTGCTGCCACTTATCGAAATCGGCTTTGCTGATAGGTTGTCGAATACGAGTGTACAGTGGCTCGCCTTCGATGAACGCCATTGTAAAAAAAGCGGTGTCGCCGTCAGAAAAAACGTCATGTACACGAATGATGTTAGGGTGTTGCAGTTGTCTGGCAATGTTAACTTCATTGCGGATGGTTTGCATTTTTACCGGATCGCTTGCACCACCTTCAATGACCTTAAGCGCTACTTTTACATCAAGCAACTCGTCAATAGCACTGTAAACGGAAGCTTGAGCCCCTGACCCAAGTCGCTCAACAATGAGAA
Source organism: Alteromonas gracilis (assembly GCF_002993325.1). Classification (GTDB taxonomy): domain Bacteria; phylum Pseudomonadota; class Gammaproteobacteria; order Enterobacterales; family Alteromonadaceae; genus Alteromonas; species Alteromonas gracilis. Next base: position 147,378 of record NZ_PVNO01000022.1, on the reverse strand, counting down.
AGCGATTAGCTAAACGAGAATTGGGCACGATAGATGCCCCTGAAGCTAAAACTTCAGTTTTAAGAGAATCGGTCTGCGACGAGAATACATCTGGCCTGTTCAAAGCCCTCTCCACACTTCACTAATCACCATCGCAACGTAAGCAATAGACGATTGGCGTCGCGATAATTATTGTTCTTATACAAAAGGCTATTTTGTGATTTTAAGGCTTCCATGCAGGTAGAAATTTGCACAGTAAATTTAAACCAGCCCTCTAGCTTATAAGTGAAAGTTTATGCTCTATTGTGTGGAATAACAAACGCATCGAAATCATATTTGCCAAAGAGGTGGCAAATTCAATGTCCGTTTGGGTGAAGTAACGCCGCCCTTTTATTGAGTCTGCGTACAAAACGCCGACGGGAGTTTCGTTTAAGCATACAGGAACGCAAATAGCAGCCTGAATACCGTAATTTATTACACTTTGTTGCTTGTTGAGTGATTCGTCGCAAACAATATTACCGATAGCGCGAACTGCATTGGTTTGCATGCACTGATTAATAATAGTGCGGCTTCCCGTAAATTCCTCACCCTGCATCCAGCTCTCGTAGCCCACACCAAGTTGATAATCATTCGTTCTATCGAACAAAATGAGGGAGGCTCGTTCACAGCCTAAAGACTGAAGTAAACACTCTCTGGCAAGATTAATCAGCGCAGTGCTGCCATTGCAGCGTTGAAGCTGCGTTTGATATTGCTTTAATTGCTGCTTTCTCCATTCCCGGTGACTATCGAGTTTAACCACGTTGTGCAAAGCAATCGGAGTAAATTCACAGGGTACAGGACCAAGTTGCAAAACTTGCGGCTTGACTAGGGTTAGGTGCTTCACTTGAATTCCCGCACTAAAACACCCTGTAGAGCTCATGTCATTAAGCTGCCATACGTGGTCGTTGTCAGCCTGCTTGTTGGCTCGTAATACGATATGGGAGCGAGAGACTTGGGGGTGTGGAATAACGATGTCTGCACTTTCAGAGCGGCCGACGTGATACTCACGACCCTCAAAAAGCAAGTGCTCACTTACGCTTCCATTTTTTTCAGTAAAAGCTATTTGCAATGGCATCGCATTTCCTTCGACACGTGAATGATAGCGGCTCCGTAATCCATCCATTTTGAATTAAGTGGATGAGGGCGTTTTCAATACGTTCAGTGAACATTACATTCTTTCATGGTTGCGAAGGTTATCAGCACAACCATAAAAAATCGTCGCCGGCGCGGACTACAGCGTTCTTAAACTGAAGCGCAATGTTTGAAGCTGAGTGAGAAGTAAACCTTTAACATTCACTACATCGCCGCTTGAGCGCCACACATCGGCAATTTCGCTGCCTGACGCGTTATCAATAAGTAAAATAAGGCTGTCTACTGCCGATAATGCCGCGTCGTCGTTGTTCACTGCTAGCGCGGCCTGAATATCATTTATTCCATTTTCTATTGCCGATTCTAACAATGCAGTAATTTTGTCGCGGTTGTCATTAACTGTGCTGGTTAATGAAGCAATTTTGCTGTTGATAACCGACGTAGAAGAGCGGTTATCAAGCAGTATAATAAAATCGGAAAACTGCCCTGTACTGCCACGTGCACGAAAACTGCCAGATGAAGTAAGGGTCGTTATATCTTCGAATGCCCCGCCGTTATGTGATGTAAACAAGCGCCATGGAATAGTTGGGGTGTAATGGATAGCTTTGGTGTAAAGCTCAACGGTAGCTAAGCCTTCAAAGCCAAACCCTGCATCTGGTTTAGGCGAAATAGAAACAAGAACAGGGAAGCCTGAAACTGCGTTAGTCAGTACAGATGGTAGTCGGCTTGTAATGGTTAAGTCTGTAGGGTCAAGTAATTCAGCGGTAATCTCAATATTGTTGGCATTAAGACCAATACTGTTTTCGAACTCAACGGATAGATCTACTTCTATTAAGGTGCTCAGCGTCAGTTTCGCCTGAATTTTATTGTCGGCGACAGTAAGGGTTGTAGGTGTAACTATTTGCGCTTGCGCAGTAGAAAACAAAAGTAAAGCAGTGGTGGCAACAACGGTAGTAAGTTGTCTGAATTTCATCGCATTAAACATCATAGGATGACCTCTTTCAGTATTGGTTAAAATTTAGCCTATAACGGTGCCATTATCAATCTAAATAATGGCACCGTTTTCAGAGGCTTGCGATTTATTCAAAATACTGAACAAAGAAGCGCGATGCGAGCACCGCGTAATGCGCTCTGGTTATCACAGTATCTGGCGCAAAGCGCGCAGTGATGGTTGGCACAATGCTAAATGGACTTTGCTCTACACCGAACTCAGCATTAATCAGTGACAAGGTAAGGGCTAGCTGCACGTAGCCTTTCATGTCAGCTGGAATGCTGTCTTGGTCTTCTAGCACGATTTGCTCGCCATTATAGTCAACAACGATATCGGCGTTGGGATCGAAGCTTAGCGCTGCTTCCTCAAGGCCCAACATTTGAACAAGTGAATAAGCAATATCTAACTTGGTAACACTTGCAAATGGGTCTGCGCTGCCGCCAACACTTCTTAGAACAGGTGCTTGGTTACGAAGCTTGTCTTTAAGCGCACCACCTTTAACCATGACCGATTCTACAAACGCTTTATCAAAACCAGGTACTGAGCCGATGTTAGGGCGCTCTTCGTTTAATAGGTCGCGGTACTGTCTTACCGCTCCACCCATCACAGCATAGCGTGCAAAGTCTTTGCGTTTTAGACGCGCATCTGGAGAGAAACCGCGATTGTTAATGGCATCCATAAGTCGCTCGCTAACAGCAAATTCAATGGCGTTTTGCTGAGGGTGGCCCTCTACATCGTCCATACCTTCAAAGCCACCACTATTTTCGAATGATACAGTAACGTTAAAGGTCTCAGGCAGGCCAGGGCCGTTAGTTAAACCTAGTGGATCAGCTTCCACACCAGATAATGACGTCAAGCCGTATACATAAACACCCCACGTACCGGGCATTGCTGGCGCAGCAACTCGCATGGTAGTGGTTAGCACAGGAGTGGTGAGATTGCCGCGATATTCCGTACCATCAGGAGCAACCAATACCAATTTAGTAAGGTTAGCAAGCGTGTCTGCCGAAGCTTTGACGAGTACTTCCTCGGTGCCTACTTCAAACTCAACGATTTCGGGAGCGCCGATGGGGGCATAAAACACATCAAAGTTTTCTACACGTTCACTGGTAGAAACGAGAGCATTCGCCTTAAAGCTTTTTTCAACAAGATTGTTGACTGTAACCTTGTGGTCCAAATCTTCATTGAGGGCTGCTGCCACTGCTGAACGAGCGTTTACATACCCAGCACCCACCTCCCATCGCTCATACCCTGGCATATTGGTTGCTGTTTCTTGAAGTAACCGCTTGATTGTGAGGTTGTCTAAGTTAGGGTTAGCCTCAAGCATTAACGCGATAATGCCTGAAACATGTGGTGTTGCCATTGAGGTGCCAGAAATCATCGTGTAGAAGGGGATGTTCTGTGGCTCAATTGCACCTAAATCAGCATCTCCGCCGTTTGCTGCCGCGTTCAATACTGCGCGAGTGGAAATAATATCTACACCGGGGGCAACGATCGTTACGTCGTTAGTATATGTCCAATCAGTGCCATCTGGCATAGTAAAGTCGCCAGACTCGCTTTTAAGTCCACGAGATGAAAAATTTGCTAGCTTGCCAAACTTATCACCAGCACCAACTGAGATGCCCCACGGAATTTGCGCATAGGGGTTATGCGAGTCTTCGCCTGGACCACTGTTACCTGCTGCAAAAACGCTAATCATCCCCATGGTGTGCGCTTTGTAGCTTGCCAGCGATACCGGGCCTAATGGCTCGTATTTTCCGCTGGAACCCCACGAGTTACTAATAACCTTGATAGGATTATCGAAGGTGTACTGCTTACTAATTGCGTAATCAAAGCCACCAATCGTATCAAGTAGTAAAACTGCGGCGCCTGAACCATATCCAACAATATCTGCATCCGGCGCCGCGCCTTTATGCTTGCCGCCAGACAACACGCCACTACCCGCGATGGTGCCCGTAACATGAGTGCCGTGCCCAGAGTTGAGGTCGGTATTTACTTGGTTAGACAGAGTAGGCCCAGTAACGCCTACGATTGAGAGCGCGCCAGGATTTAAAATTGCTTGAACATTATCGACTACCGTATCACCAAAGAAATGGTCTTGGTGAGATGCATCAATACCCGAATCAATAACCAGAACAGTTGAACCTTTACCCGTGAATTCGAGGTTGTTTCGCGAGACGAAGTCCTCTCCTTGTAAATCTGCAACGCCAGTAATTTCGCGCGCATCGGCATTAAATAATTCCATTTTTCGGTTAGCAAAAACGGAACGTACACCATCAAATTTTGCGATGGCTTCAATTTGTGCTTTGGTGGCAACGACACCTATTATTGGTAAATTTTTAAACTGAACACCCTCAGTGATGCCTAAGTTTAAAAGTTGAGTAATTTGCGACTCAGCTAGTGGTGACATTTGATCATAAGTCACAACAGCCATTAGAGATTCGGCAGGTGAAAGCGTCATCAGTTTGTCTGCCATTTGAGAACCAATGTACGCATCAGCAAGTGTATAAGCTGATGGACTTGCAAGCATAGCAGCAGCTAACGTAGATAGGGCGAACTTCTTCATATTCTTCTCCAAATTCATGAGGCTGCGCTTTCACTTGGTACAAAGAGAATATTGCCTACAATATTTTCATAAGCACCTTCGACCGCGTTTTACGTTATTAGGTTTATAACGCTTACATCACGCGAACATCATAAGGTGGGGTCGCAGCAAAGTACGACTTAATAGTGGCGGTTTGAATGGCTCTCGAACATAGGGGTTTCACCCTAGTTTTTTAATTTTTTATAGCCAGTAAGAAATCACTACGAATGTTTAATTAAAAATGTCATCTGCCGCACCTATATTGGAGGCATTAAGTAAGGAAGCAAAAGAAAATTGTTTTCCACCTTTCTTTCCAAAGGTGTCGGCTTTTCGTCTGTGAGGTGTTTTTCATGAAGTTCGATTCAATAAAATCTCGATTAGTATTGATGACGCTAATCTGTGTCATCGGCATGGGAGGGCTGGTAGCTAGCCAGCATTATTTTACACAGCAACTAATAACCCTCAATCAGCAGCGTGACGTGCTTTTACGCATGGGACAAGACTTGCTTCAAATGCGCCGGCATGAAAAAGACTTTCTCCTAAGGTCAGACGAAGCCTATTTTATAAAATTTTCGCAGCAAGCCGTTTCATTCAATACTCGGCTAGATAGTTTGGTGCCCATGTTCAGTCAGTATGATCTACCAATTACAGATGTGGAAAGCCTGTCGAATTCCATAGAAACCTATCGAGAAAAGTTTCAAGAGGTCGTAGCACTGCAGCGCCAAATTGGCTTAACGTTAAATAGTGGTATTCGCAGCGAAATAACCAACCTAGAGAATCGATTATCTGAGACTGAAGTCAATCGAGCACCAACACGTGAGCTATTTGGTGATTTGCAGCTAGCAACTCGCAACTTTCAAATAACCCAAGAAGCGGTTTATGCTCGAGAAATTGAAGAACTCAGCACTCGCTTGGTGTCGATGTTCGACGATGATCAAAATCTGAATGCGACGCTTCAACGATATCAGTCTGCGCTTTCGGCTTTGGTTAACAACTACTTAAGGTTCGGTTTAACTCATAACGATGGACTACGCGGTGAGTTTAGACAAAGCGCTCATAACGTTGAGAACCAACTTAAAAGTGTTGATAACGCGCTTCAACCTCTTATTGAACAACAGGAAGCTCAAGTACGTATCTACGGTTTAGGCATTGCCGCGCTCACATCTGTCGTATTAATTCTGGTTTTAATCAAGAGTTTTGCGACATTTCATCGGGCTTTTGTTAACTTTCTTACTTTCTTTTATCGCTGCAGGCGTGAGTATCAAAAAATTGATACCAGAAAGTTAGGGTTTGCAGAATTAAAATCACTTGCTGAACTGGCAAACGAGATGGTCGAGTCAAAACGAAATATTGAGGCGCGATTAGCCAGTGTTGAAGCCGAGTTGGCCAATAAAAAAGCATCATAGTACCTAGTAGGGACTTTGTTGCACCAAGCGATCAGCTCGATATTGCATTAAAAAGGTATAAGTAAAATGAAGTTTAACCGTTTGGGAACGAGCGATTTACAAGTGTCAGACATATGTTTGGGCACTATGACTTGGGGTATTCAAAATACTCAGCAAGATGCTGACGAGCAATTGGCCTATGCGTTAGATAAAGGCGTGAATTTCATTGATACCGCAGAAATGTATCCAGTACCGCCAAACGTTGATACCTACGGCGACACAGAGCGTGTTATTGGAAATTGGCTTTCACGCAACGCGTCCAAGCGTAAAGACATCATACTGATGACTAAAATAGCCGGCAGCGGACTTAAGTATATTCGCAATGCGGGTCCAATTACTTCTGGCGCGATTGCCAATGCGTTAACGTACTCTTTGGAACGTTTGAATACAGATTATATAGACGTTTATCAACTTCACTGGCCAAACAGAGTTACCCCTCACTTTGGTAAACATTGGCCGGATGGCGCAAATCCAACAAAAACCGATCGTGAGAAAGAACTCGACGGTATGCGAGATATCCTAATGGGGATCAAGCGCGCCCTTGATGAAGGAAAAATTAGGCACTGGGGGCTGTCGGATGATACGCCTTGGGGAATTCACGCTTTTCTTATGCTCTGTAAAGAGCTTGATATGCCTTTGCCCGTGTCTATTCAAAACGAGTTCAGCCTACTTCACGCGAAGGATTGGCCGTATCTCATTGAAATGTGTGAGCTTGAAAATATTGCTTATTTACCATGGTCGCCACTGGCCACGGGTATGCTAAGTGGTAAATATCAAAACGGTGCGCGCCCGGAAGGGAGCCGATGGACATTAGCTCAGCGTATGGGATTATTCAGAGATAAACCGCCTGCGCAAGCTGCCACTGCTGAATACATAAAAATTGCTCAAAAAGCTGGTGTGACGCCCTCTCAACTTGCTTTAGCCTGGTGTAAACAAGTACCCGGTGTTACTTCTACTATCATAGGGGCAACAACAATGCCTCAGCTGAAAGAAAATATAGAAGCGTTTGATATGGATTTGTCTCAAGAGACGTTGAAGGCTACTCATGACGTACTGCGCCAATATCCTATGGGTTTTTAGGCCCGCATAAGTTTCGGGCTTCACCCTTGTTGTTTAGATGGTGCAAGGCCGCTATAAAAGACATAGTGCAAGTTGAAGGGCTCGAATCTTTTTAGCCCATCTTTTCGCAAAAGTGGCGGGCGTTTCCCGTCATTTTTGTGTCACACGTTGGTAATACTATGGGTTTTTCTGTCATAACTTGTACCCATTATTAAATGATTGACCCACAGATAATTTCCGCCAGTTCATTAGAAAAGAACAACAACTGGCAACGATGGCTTCTTCTTATTTTACTTGTTTATGTCATGCTACTTGCCGTAAGTATGATTGGCAGCGGTTTTAAATATGCGGCTGGCGAGCAAGCGCGAGAGCTTTTCAACTTCGCTTCAAACCCTATCATGGGCTTGATTATCGGCATGGTGTCTACCGCTTTAATTCAGTCTTCAAGCACGGTTACTTCGATTATTGTTGGAATGGTTGCTGGTGGATTACCTATTACCATTGCCGTGCCCATGATGATGGGCGCAAATATCGGAACCAGCATCACAAATACACTGGTAAGCCTTGGGCACGTTGCGAAAAAAGAAGAGTTTCAGCGGGCTTTTAATGCCGCTACCATCCACGACTTTTTCAATGTTTTATCGGTGCTAATATTTCTACCGCTTGAGATGGCGTTTGGCATTCTAGAGTATTTAAGTGGGCAAGTTGTAGCGCTTATTCACACTGGGGAAGCGTTAGGAGTAAGTGGGTTTAATCCCATAAAGGCAGCCACACAGCCCGTAACAGATTTAGTTTCTCAATCACTTCAGTTTTTGCCGTCGGTTTATCCGGGCATCGTCAAAATCCTTTTGGGTATTGCACTTATCATGGTTTCAATCACCTACATGGGCAAAATCATGAAATCGCTTATGGTGGGCAAAGCTAAGGACCTATTACATAAAAGCATTGGGCAAGGCCCCATATCAGGTATTACATCCGGCGCTCTGATGACGGTTTTGGTTCAGTCATCATCTACCACCACATCGCTCATGGTGCCTCTGGTTGGTGCTGGCGTTTTGAAAGCCCGTGAGATATATCCTTTCACCCTGGGGGCTAATATCGGAACGTGTATCACTGCGTTAATTGCTGCCTTAGGAGTAGTGGGTGTAAATAGTGGGTTCGCTTTGCAAATTGCACTGGTACATCTTATTTATAACGTACTTGGCGTAACGCTTATTTACGGTATCCCTGTTCTGCGAAATATCCCTATTAACTTGTCGTATCAGCTATCAGTTCTGGCAGCGGAAAGGAAAGTGTATGGTGCGGCCTATGTCGGTGGACTTTTCTTCGTCGTTCCATTGGGTATTATCTTTACGACTATTTAGTCCCCAAAAAGCGGGTTTTCTGAGTGGCAGGGCATAGCTTTTTACTTAACAGATAAAGAAAACCGGCGCTTCTTACTGAAGAAGCGCCGGTTTTTTTGTTACGTCTTAATTTTCTTAGAATGCGTATTTCGCTGAGACTTGGAAACGGTTCATGTCGCCTTCAAGGCCTGATTCAACTTCTCGTTTTGCGAAAGCGTATTCGGCACCTACGGTTAATGCCTTAGTTGGCGAATATAGGTAGTTCACACGGGTGCTATATGTGCTTTCGGTGGTAGCCAAGCCAGTTAGCGATACATCATTGTCAGCTTCAAAGGCCGAGAACATAATGCTACTGCGCGCCTTATCGCTCCACTTGTGGCGATATGCAATGCCGTAGCCTGTTGAGTCGATAGCTTCGAGGTCACCGCTTTCGTTAAGAACAGCGCCATTTACAGCATTAAGCGCTGAATATCGGCCTAGACCGCTACCGGTATTGAATGTAAAACGGATATCATCGCCGTTCGACAGGTTGTATTTACCTGTCACTGACACACCAAAGCTGGTTTCGTCAGCATCAATGCCAGCGGCATTGTCATAAGAAAGCTGTCTAACTAAGCCCGCAACCTTTACATAACCCCAGTCCTGTTTTGACGTATATGCCGCGATTAAGTCAGGGATTGCGTTGTCGTCACTGGTGATACGGCCGCCTCCACCGAATGGCGTTATGGTAGATTCCGGGTTTTCTAGTGCAATTTGAAGGCCGCCGTTGGTATATCTCAGCATGACTTGGCGTCCGAACGTTATGCCGTCAGTTGTACCAATAAAGTCGAGTGATTCAGGCAGGGCACCTACATCCATAAACGTGGTCCAGGTTTGGCCTACCAACCAGTTTTTGTACGTTATATAGGCGTGGCGAACGCGTGGTACGTAAGAGTTACTAATACGCTCATCACCACCACTGGTAACAACAAAATCAAGTTCAAACACACCGTTTATCGTATCGCCTTCTTCTGTCGGCGTAGACGTTGCGAAACGGAATCGTGAAGTTCGAATATGTGCATCAAATTGTGGGTCTTCGTCAACGCCACCAACAGGAGTTAGTGAAGGGATGTAAAAGTCTCGGCCAACGCTACCCGAAGCAATGGTGCCGTCTGAGTAGTCACTGACCATGGCGTCAACTTTGACATAGCCTGTGAATTTCACACTTGTATCGCCGATCGTTGCTGCTTGTGCTGCACCGCTTGATGCTGCTAGGCACAGCGCTACCGCCGTCGCCGTATTTTTTATTTTAGCTTTCATCGTGTCTGTTCCAAAAGTGGTTAAATAAATGTAAATTCAACGTTAACATTACTGATTGTGTACGTATTATCGCAAAATTAAATACGCCTATGGTCGCATAAGACCATAGTCGTAATACTTTTCCGTAATACTTGACGCTTAGCACCTAAGTAGGGTGTTGCTAAGACCAAAGTCTCATTTTGCTTTGTGCTTGAATGGCTAGAGTGTTTCACCATACAACAAGAATTTTACATTATTGATATTGGAGGCAATCCTTATGAGCGCCAGCAAGACTTATCCTGTACCTGAGAACATTCTTCAGTCTACCCACCTCAATGCATCGCAATATGACGCGATGTATAAACAGTCAGTAGAAGCGCCGGAAGCGTTTTGGGCGGAACATTCGTCTATTCTTGAGTGGTATCAAAAACCTACGAAGATCAAAAACACGTTTTTCGGCGAGAATGATGTCTCAATAAAGTGGTTTGAGGATGGTGAACTAAACGCTAGTTACAACTGCATCGACCGCCACTTGGCTAAGAACGCCACTAAAGTCGCCTTCCATTGGGAAGGCGACTCTCCAGAAGATAGTCAAGATATCACTTATCAACAAGTGCATTATGAAGTGTGTAAATTAGCTAACGCGCTTAAAGGAATGGGTGTTGAAAAGGGTGACCGCGTCGCTATTTACATGCCGATGGTACCAGAGGCGGCGTACGCTATGCTGGCGTGTGCCCGAATCGGCGCTGTGCATTCGGTCATATTTGGTGGTTTCTCACCAAATGCGATTGCTGATCGCATTAATGACAGCAGTGCTAAAGTTGTTATTACTGCCGATGAAGGTCGTCGTGCGGGCAGAAGCATTCCATTAAAAGCGAATGTAGATAAAGCCTTAGCAAACGGCGCGTGTCCATCCATTACTCATGTCGTTGTTCACAAGCTAACGGGTGGCGATATCGATTGGAACGAAGAGCATGATGTATGGTGGCATGACGCCATCGAGGATATGTCAGGTCAGTGTGAACCTGAAGTGATGAACGCCGAGGACCCACTATTCATTCTTTACACGTCAGGGTCTACGGGCACACCTAAAGGCGTTGTTCATACAACCGGTGGCTACCTGCTTTATTCTGCAATGACATTTAAATATGCATTCGATTATAAAGATGATGATATTTATTGGTGTACCGCTGATGTGGGCTGGATCACAGGTCATAGCTATATGGTGTATGGACCTATGGTTAACGCTGCATCTCAAGTATTTTTTGAAGGGGTTCCTACCTATCCTGATGTAAAACGTATTGCTCAGGTCGTTGAAAAATATAAAGTAAACAGCCTTTATACCGCCCCAACGGCAATTCGCGCGCTCATGGCCCATGGTGATGTGCCAGCAGAAGGGTGTGATTTGTCTTCCCTTCGTTTACTCGGTACCGTCGGTGAGCCAATTAATCCAGAGGCGTGGGAGTGGTATCATCGTGTCATTGGTAAGGGACGTTGCCCTATCATAGATACTTGGTGGCAAACCGAAACGGGGGGTCATATGATTTTACCTCTGCCGGGCGCTACGGAGTTAAAACCAGGGTCCGCAAGTCGACCATTTTTCGGTATTCAGCCTGCCTTATTTGATGCCGATGGCAATGAATTGGAAGGTGCAGCTGAGGGCAATCTAGTTATAAAAGACAGCTGGCCAAGCCAGGCCCGCACCGTTTATGGTGATCATCAGCGCTTTATAAACACTTACTTCAGTGCATACAAGGGCGTTTATTTTACCGGTGACGGCGCGCGCTGTGATGAAGACGGTTACTATTGGATCACAGGGCGTGTAGATGATGTACTGAACGTATCAGGGCATCGCTTAGGTACCGCTGAAATTGAAAGTGCGCTGGTCGCCCATCCTAAAGTCGCTGAAGCGGCAGTAGTCGGGTACCCTCATGATATCAAAGGGCAGGGGATTTACGTTTACGTTACGCCTAATGAAGGTGTTGAGGCTGACGAAGCACTAACCAAAGAGCTTAAAGCCTGGGTACGCCAAGAGTTAAGCCCTATCGCTACCCCTGACATGATCCAGTGGTCTAATGGTTTGCCCAAGACTCGCTCGGGTAAAATCATGCGCCGCATCTTACGTAAGATTGCTGCCAATGAACATGAGCAGTTAGGCGACACGTCTACATTGGCGGATCCGTCGGTTGTTGATACACTGATAGAGGAACGTCTAAATAAATAAGCATTAAGGGCACAGACAATGATAACTCTTCTGATCGCTGATGATCATCCGCTGTATCGCGATGCACTGAGAGGCGCTTTGTCCTTGTCTCTGCCAGCCTTGACGCTTAAAGAGGCTGGCGATTTACCTACTACTGTCGATATTCTCAATAACGAGGATATCGACTTATTACTTTTAGATTTGCATATGCCGGGCAGTAATGACCTGTTTGGCCTTTTGCATATCCGCAAGCTTTTCCCCGATCTTCCTGTTGCCGTAGTGTCAGGTACAGAAGACACGACACTGATTTCAAAGATTATTAGCGTTGGCGCGCTCGGCTTTATTCCTAAAACCGCGAGTGCCCAGGATATTGCGAACGCCGTAGAGGCGATTTTAGATGGTGATGTTTGGCTACCGGATAATCTCAGCGACAATGTCGATGAAGTTGATGAAGCGTTCTCTGAGCTTGCAGATAAAGTAGCGTCACTAACGCCTTCTCAATACAAAGTTTTATGCTATATGCGGGACGGACTGTTAAATAAACAAATAGGCTTCAATTTAGATATAGCCGAAGCAACAGTAAAAGCGCATGTAACTGCCATCTTCAAAAAGCTTGGTATTAATAACCGGACTCAGGCTGTCCTCATCGCTTCTCAGCTTGAACTGGAGCCACCGACTCACTAGCGTTGAACTGTTGAATTGTTTTGGTCGCAGTAAACTCTGGAAGAAATTTTTCAAGGGCAATACGACTAGGTTCGCTTAACAGCGGGTTTTGAATTTTTAGTTCAGTGCGGCCATTGAGCATCGACATACCGTGTCGAAAATTATCCTGAGAGAGCAGAAGTTCCTGAAACCTTCCTGATTCAAACATGATAAGCAAGCCCTCAGCAATTCGGTTAGCTAACGCGTGATTGTCGCTTCTTACAAAGAAGAAAATAGGGCTTGGATAGGAAATAATAAGGTTGTCGTCTATGGCAAGCCCTCGAGTTAGCTTTTCATCTTCAAACTCTTCTCTAATTTCCATTACACTGCGCGGAAAGATGTCGGCAAATCCTTCAGAGACAATACGAAAGGAAGCGCGGTAGGTCGTTTCTAAAACCGGCAGGTCATTAGCGCGAAAGATTTTTGTATCAGGCCAGTCGTAGCCAAGAACTGTTCTGAACGATTTGAGCTCTTCCAAGGTTTTAACGTACTTAAGGCGCTCATCTCCCTCTTTTACAAAAAGCGCACGCTTCCCGAAAAGCCCGGCCATTATTGGTATGCGGACAGGAAGAAACTGGCGTTCTCTTTCCGTTGACGTTACGCTCCAAGTGACATCTAACAGGTTGTGTTCAAGGCTACGTAATTGGCGTTCTTGCGCCGACTCTTGACCACTAACCATAATCTCGAAAGTACCGTATTGAGGTTCTGTAACCAGAAGCGCTTCAGTCAGCAGCGTTTTAGCGTATGCATATACACTGTCTCTTCCAGGGTGAACATTAGGCAAACGAATTAGGGTATGGGGTAAGTCGTTATTTACTTTATTGAATGCTGGCTCTGTCGCGTGAGCACAAGAAAGCGAGAACGCGCTTAGCAGTGGTAACACTACACCTAAAATTATTGCCCTAACGTCCATATGTGTTATCTCATGCGGTCGACGCACGCCTTGTTAAGAGAGGCTTCATCATTACCTTTGACCTGGCTGATGACTTTTAATCCTTCCCCGTAAGCAGAAAATCATATTCGGGGTCTACAATAAATTGCCCGCTCATTGCCTCGCGACCCAGTAACATAAGATAGGTCATTTCCGAGCGGTCAGTGAGGGTTAACTGAATATCCCACTGATATCCGTCCATTATTATAGGCGTAATTATCACATATCGCCTCTCTCGTGTAGCGGTTGAGCTTTTTACTCGCTTTTGGCCTTCTACACGGGCTTCTCTTCGCACTACGCGATCAACGTTATGAATATCAGGGTGGATATCAAATTTAATCCACAGCTCGCCGTCTTGCTCAAATTCTTCGATATTGTCTACGTGTAGCGAAGAGGTTGCCGCCCCTGTATCTACACGCACATTTAAATCTGTAATTGCAAGCTTGGGTAAATCGCACAGCTCTACTGCACCGACAATTTTCTTTTTGTTCATCAGTTTATCTACCAATTTTATAAAATAGGAGCCTGCTCTAGTGGCAGTAAATTATCCTGTAGTAGTTCCACATGTTCTGCAACCGTATCTGGCTCTGAGAAGTACGCAATGTGATAAACCGCCTCGCCTTCTTGCGTTAGCGGTATATTTTGTTTACCAATAACCACGCCCTCTGCCGGGCTCTCTAAACTGTCTAAATAGTTACCGAATGGGTCTGCAATAATTGCAAGTTTGTCACCTTTCTCTACGTGGTCACCCAGCTGTGCTAAGTGGGTTACAAAGCCGCTTTCTGGCGCTCTTACCCACCCACTTTGTCTGGCGATAAACCGCTCAATGTTATGGCCTTTACTTCGGCTTTTATTGAGCATGCCCAAGTGGCGCATGGTGTTTATAATACCCCTTACGCCGGCACGAATAGAAAACTCATCATAGCGCAGCGCTTGCCCGGCTTCATAAAGCAATATTTTAACGCCACTTTCACTTGCCGCTTCGCGTAAAGAGCCATCCCGTAATTCTGCGTTCAAAAGTACGGGAACACCAAATGCTTTGGCCATTTCTAGGACATCTTCGTCGTCTAAATCTGCACGAATCTGAGGCAGATTGCTTCGATGTATAGCACCGGTGTGCAAATCAATGCCCACATCACATTTACTTACGACTTCTTTAAAAAATAAATTCGCTAATCGTCCGGCCAAAGAGCCTTTTTTGCTGCCTGGAAAACTGCGATTTAAATCTCGTCGGTCAGGTAAATAACGAGATTGGTTGAGTACGCCGTATACGTTCACCATTGGCACCGCGATAAGGGTTCCTCTTAAACGCTCTATAGCTTTTGAGCGGATAAGCCGTCCCACAATTTCGATGCCGTTGAGTTCATCACCGTGAATGGCAGCGCTGACAAACATAATTGGGCCAGGGCGCTTACCTCTTTTCACAAAAACGGGAATGCTCATATTGGTCGCCGTGTACAACGGCGGCATTTCCAACTCAATCTTTTTTGTTTCGCCAGGGGCAATGGTTTGACCCCCAATTGTTAAAACATCATTTACCACTAACGTTTCCCATATCTTGTTTTTTCACAGCAAAAGTTTAAAGGCTAGCCTCTGCCACGGGTTTTCGTTTTATGGGGCTCAGCGCTTTTTTCGATAAACTCAATGATCATGCTTGCTACGTCTTTGTTGGTTGCTTTCTCGATACCTTCTAAGCCAGGAGATGAATTTACTTCCATTACCACTGGCCCGTTATTTGACCGCAAGATATCTACACCACAACAGTTGAGCCCCATGGTCTTAGCCGCATCTACAGCCGTTTTGCGTTCAGCAGGACTTAGACGTACTAAGCTTGCCTGTCCACCGCGATGAAGGTTAGAACGAAACTCTCCCGGTGCTGCTTGGCGTTTCATAGCGGCAACCACTTTCCCGCCCACTACGAAACAACGAATATCTGCGCCGCCCGCTTCTTTTATAAATTCTTGTACCAATATGCTGGCGTTTAGCCCCATAAAGGCTTCAATAATAGACTCAGCAGCTTTTTGTGTATCAGCAAGTACAACGCCGATACCTTGGGTGCCTTCAAGAAGCTTTATCACTACAGGGGCACCACCAACAGTTTTGATGACATCATCAATTTTGTCAGGGTGGTGGGCAAAACCCGTTCTCGGCATTCCAATGCCTTTGCGTGAAAGAAGCTGCAGCGAGCGAAGCTTGTCTCGTGAGCGACTAATCGCGACTGACTCGTTCAGGCTGTAAGTGCCCATCATTTCAAACTGACGCACGACGGAGGTGCCGTAAAAACTCACAGAAGCGCCGATTCGAGGAATAACGGCGTCGTAATAAGGAAGTTTTTTCCCATGGTATCGTACAGACGGTCGCGCACTTGTGATATCCATGTAGCAATGCATGGTGTCGATGACGTCAACCTCATGCCCGCGAGCCTGTCCAGCTTCGACTAAGCGTGAAGTAGAGTAAAGACGAGGATTTCTGGAAAGTATTGCAATGCGCATTATAAAAAGCCTGTAGTTTGTGTTTTATTTGTCGTTAAGTCGACATGCCCTATAACACGTTAGAACGCGAAGATAGATTAGACAAGTCATTTTTGCGCGCATAGTAATGTATGTGGTAAATAGAGTCTTACGAATATTTCTTGTTGTGGCGATTGCTTTTAATGCATGAACTTGTGTTTTATACCAGTCCGCATAGATAATTACCCACTCAGCGAGCGTTAAAATGTTCGTAATCGCGGCGTGTTACCGAAGGTATAGTGGTTCTACATCAAGGTGACACAACAAAGAGTACGGACATTTTAAACTCGCCCTTCGGGAAGGTCTGGCAAGCTTCCTAGCTTCATTCTGGGAATTTGAAAGGGAACAACCATTCCTGCATTCCCACGCTTCGCTAGGAAACTTGCCAGCGCCTTCTGAGTGGGTAATTATCTATACGGACTGGTATTAGTCACGTTAGCATTGTTGAAAGACCGTCTTTAGGTCGTAAAAAGCTTAAGTTTCAGTATGCTATAAGTAAAAATAAGAGAGGGGTTAAATTGATGAACGAGTGGTGGCATGCGTTTTTGACGTGGTTGACTCAGTACCAGTCAAATGTCGTGTGGAGTGGTCTGGCTTTACTATTTTATTTAGCGATGTCTCGCAAGCTTCTGCCCAAATTAGAAACCAATATTGAAAAATCTAAGCTGAAGTCTAGTAGCGCGCTCAAGGGGCTGTTCGCCGCACGCGTGATTGTAGCGACTGTTACTGTTGCACTGTTGCTGCTTGCATGGGGCATTGATTTCTCAGGTTTACTGGTGCTCTCAACGTCTATTATTACGGTAACAGGCGTCGCACTCTTTGCAAGCTGGTCGCTTATCAGCAATATCACTGCGTATTTCATTTTACTAACTAACGTTGCCTATCGCAGAGGCAACTATGTGCGTATTCTCGATGGCGATAACTATATTGAGGGCGTAATCGCCGATTTAGGGCCGTTCAGCACCCGATTAGTTACCGCTGACCGCGAAACGTTGATGTACCCCAACAATTTAATTCTAACCCGACCTGTGTTACTCAACCCTAAACAAAAATGGGGTGCAATGGGAAAAGTGGTGGCTAAATCGAATGTTGAGTCACCCGTTACGAAAACCGACGACAGCAAGCCTCATGAAGAGTTGCTATAGTCGGTTTAGGGCTTTCCTAATAGAAAGTTAGCGTAACAAGGCAGAACTACACGTTTTTTGCTTCTCTGATATAGCGGGTCATACTTTGAAGCAGAGCCCGTAGTTTTGCCGGTTTAAGGGGTTTAGCTAAAAAATTAACTCCCTGTGCTTTGCATTGGGTTACCAAGCTTTCATCTGGTGTTGCTGTGATTAACGCCGCAGGCATTACTACATTTAACCGATGTCTAATCTCTTCGATAAGTGCTAGCCCATTTTTCTCACTATCGTGACTGAGTTGGTAATCCATTAGAAGAATTTGGGGCTGAATGGTTTCACATATTTTAAGGGCATCATCCCAATTATTTGCTAGCACAACATTAATTCCCCATTTTTGTAATAGCGTTTGCATCGCGTCCAGGTTTTCCCTTTGGTCGTCCACACAAAGAACATCCATGCCGGTAAATGTCGTGGAGCGGGGCTTGCTTGTT
Source organism: Alteromonas gracilis (assembly GCF_002993325.1). Classification (GTDB taxonomy): domain Bacteria; phylum Pseudomonadota; class Gammaproteobacteria; order Enterobacterales; family Alteromonadaceae; genus Alteromonas; species Alteromonas gracilis. The sequence goes on along the minus strand of NZ_PVNO01000022.1, from coordinate 129,613 downwards.
TCGCTCGACACTACTTTAGATTCGGCTTTCGCAAGAGAAAACGTAAAGCAACTGCCTTTACCTATTTGCGACCTTACTTGTATGTCGCTATCTAGCTGTAAACTTAACCGGCGTACTACGCCTAACCCGAGCCCAATGCCGTGTTCTTTGCTCTCGTTAGCGCGGAAAAAGTCGCCGAAAATACTGTCTTTTTTATCGTTGGATATACCAATTCCAGTGTCGAGTATTTTGAAATGAACGGTATTGCCAATCGGTTTGACGACAAATAATACTCTTCCACTTTCTGTATATTTCACAGCATTTGAAAGCAAGTTTTGCGTAATTCGGTAAAGATAAGTCTTATCTGCTCTGACCCAGCATGAGCGTATAATGGCTTTGAACCCCAGCCCTTTTTCTTTTGCTCTCATGGCCATTTCGTCCACGAGAGGAGAAAGAAGAGTGCGAACATCGATAGACTCAAAGTCAGGTTTCATTTCACCCTGGTCTAAGCGTGCAATATCTAACAGTGTGCCAATAAGGGTTTCGCTAGAGGTTACGCTATGCCCCAACTTTTGAATAATAGCGTGGGCTGACTCTGAAAGTTCTTGTTCTTCTAGAGCGCTGACATAAAGCTTGGCAGCGTTTAGCGGTTGCAGTACATCGTGACTGGCCAGAGCAAGAAAGCGGGTTTTACTTGCATTAGCGTCTTCAGCTGCTTTTCGCGCTCTTATTAGTTCCTTCTCAGCTTCTGAGCGTCGTTCAATTTCAAGACGCAGTTCGGCGTTTATTGAATGCACTTCTTCAGTACGTTTTTTAATTCTGGCCTCAAGGTCAATATTCGATTCTTCAAGTGCCTGCTGAATTTCTACGTGGCCGGTTATATCGTTGAAGCTTGTTACAAAGCCTCCCCCGGGTAAAGGGTTGCCTACCATTTCGATAACGCGACCGTCTTTACGCTGGCGAGTAAAGCGGTGGGGCATGCCTGACCTTAGATGGCTAAGGCGCTTTTCCACTTCTCCATCGACATTATCGGTACCAAACTCTCCCTGAGATGCATTGTATCGTATGAGTTTTTCGATAGGCGTACCGACAGCCAGCAGGTTATCAGGGTAGGGATAAAGGTTCGCGTATCGTTTATTCCAAGCCACCAGATTGAGGTGCTTATCTACAACGCTAATGCCTTGATCCATATTCTCAAGCGAAGTTAATAGCGCGGTCATGTTAAATTGCATGGCCTGAGTGGTATCGTCAAAGAAGTTAATAACTTCTGTAAAATCCATTTTTTTACCACGCAATGCACTGTCTAGCAGTACTTTAGCGCTCGATGCGCCTATCACTCCACCGAGAGCCCGCTCACAAAAAGATAAAAATGACTCGTCAGGAGTACTGTCGTGGTCGAGATTGCAGTGATTTAACTGCTGGTATTGTCCAAGCAGTTGTTTACAACGACCTGTACCCATAAAGGTTGAAAGTAGGGTGACAAGGTCGGATACGGTGACACTAATAGTTTGCGTTTTTACGGTATTGTTGCCAGAGATGGCCGGAGAAACAAAGGCTTCGGCCTGTATGCGGTCGATAAGACGCTGAGGCGCGAAATGTGAAAAAAGAATATAAACAAAACTATTTGCCGCTAAGCTAATCATTGCCCCTTGGCTAATTAGCTCATTTTGTTCCAGCTGGGAGACTTGTTCACTCACAATAGGAAGTACTAGCCAGAGCACCCAGATAACCAAGCCCACCATCAGACCAGCATACACTCCGTGTGCATGAGCCCGCTTCCAGTAAAGCCCGCCAACAATGGCAGGCATCAGTTGAATAACCAGGGAGAACGCAATTAGTCCGATGGAATGAAGAGAGCGACTGCTCGTCATTTGTTGATGGTACAAAAATGCCATCAGCAAAATAAAGGCAATGACAATCCGCCGAATTAAGCGAATTTTTTTCGATACGTCTTTCTTGTCGTCGGTATTTCCCGTGAACGCCAAAATGCGAGGAAGGATGACATCGTTGGTCAGCATAGTACTAAGGGTTAGTGTTGCTACGATGATCATGGCCGTTGCTGCAGAAAGGCCGCCTACAAATACAATAACTTGGAGCAGGGCTGATTCTGAAAACATTGCCAATGACAACACATAAGAGTCGGGCTCTATGCCTTGTCCTGCAAATATTGATTTACCGGCAATAGCAATGATAGGGATTACTGCGGAAATCACCGCAAGGTATAAGGGAAAGAGCCAGCGTGCGGTTCGTAGGTGCCCTAAGCTTAAGTTATCAATGATTGCCACGTGAAATTGTCTTGGCAAGCAGACAATAGCTGCTGCTGCCATGATGGTCTGTGCGATAAAGCTAAACGAACCAAATTGGGCTAACGCGATTTCGTTAGTGAAGCTTTCAAAAAATGGCCCAGTTTGAGTGCGTTTCCACGCGCTGTAACCAACAATGGCAACAAGAACCAATGCCAGTAATTTTATTGTCGATTCAAAAGCAATGGCCAACATTAAACCACGGCGGTATTCCGTTACATCAGTTTGCCGTGTACCAAAATAAATGGCGAAGGCTGCGATAAAGCCCGTTGCGGCAATAATGATGCCGTTGCTGTTAGGTTGTTGTGTCAGCAATTGGAAGGTGGCGCCTACGGCTTTCAATTGAAGTGCAATGTAAGGAATAGTGGCAAGTAGCGCGATAAGTGTAACAACTAGCGCAACAGTCTGACGTTTACCGTAGCGCGAGGCGATAAAATCAGAAATGGTGGTAATGTGCTGCTTTTTGCTAACGAACGTAAGTTTATAAATAAACTTGTAACCTAACACGTAAACCAGGATAGGCCCCAGCATGATCGGAAGATAAATCCATGTGTCTCTGCTTGCTTGGCCCACCATGCCAAAGAATGTCCACGCGGTACAGTAGATGGCAAGAGCTAACGAATAAATCGCAGGGTGAGACGTCAGCGCTCGCGCGGTGGGCGAATTTTTTTCTCCCCAGCTTGCTAGTGAAAAAAGCAAGAAGAGATATAAAACAGCAAGTGTGACCCAACCAAAAACCATAAGATTCCTTTAACGAGGTTTTAACAACTGTGTTGTTATTATAATCATTTCGACCATAGTCTACCTACGACCATGGTCTCATTTTGAATTTCACCTTCCAGGTCTAGAGTAATACGCAAGCTCCTAAGTGCTTGACTTTGCTGCTGGTGATTGTTTTTAGAAAATTGCCATTTTAGCAGCAATAACGTTAACAAAGCCGGGCGTTAGGAATATGTAAAAACATAACAATCAATTAACCTGATGTGAGGGTGAAACAATGGCATTTAGAAACGAAGAGGACAAGAAAGCGTATTGGAGCGAAAACCTCGCTCTACTCGCTAAGCTGTTAGTCGTTTGGTTTATCGTATCATTCGGCGCCGGCATTATTTTTGTCGATATCTTAAATGAAATCCAATTTTTTGGCTTTAAATTAGGCTTCTGGTTTGCACAACAGGGCTCAATTTATGTATTTGTTGCATTGATCTTTGTCTATATGGCGAAGATGAACGCCATGGATAAACGCTACGGCGTAGATGAGGAGTAAATCATGGACGTTCAAACATTAACGTTTATTATCGTTGGCGGATCGTTTGCGCTATATATCGCAATTGCAATTTGGGCTCGTGCAGGGTCAACCAATGACTTCTACGTAGCGGGTGGCGGTGTGCCTCCGGTCATGAATGGTATGGCTACTGCGGCAGACTGGATGTCGGCTGCATCGTTTATTTCGATGGCAGGTCTCATTTCTTTTATGGGGTATGACGGTGCGGTTTACCTAATGGGGTGGACAGGCGGTTACGTATTGTTAGCCTTGTGTTTAGCGCCTTACCTGCGTAAATTCGGCAAATTCACAGTGCCTGATTTTATCGGCGATCGTTACTACTCTCAAACTGCACGTACGGTTGCCGTATTCTGTGCAATTTTTGTTTGCTTCACCTATGTCGCCGGCCAGATGCGTGGCGTGGGCGTAGTATTCAGCCGATTCTTAGAAGTTGATATTGTAACGGGCGTAGTCATCGGTATGGTAATTGTGTTCTTCTACACCGTATTAGGTGGCATGAAAGGTATTACCTATACACAGGTAGCGCAGTATTGCGTAATGATCTTTGCCTATATCGTACCAGCGGTATTTATTTCAATGATGGTTACAGGTCACATCCTGCCGCAAACTGGCTTTGGAGCAACGCTTGCCGATGGCTCGGGGATGCACATGCTGCAAAAACTTGATAACTTATCCGTCGAACTTGGGTTTAACGAATACACATCGGGCACCAAAAGTACTATCGACGTATTCTTCATTACCTTTGCGCTTATGGTAGGTACTGCGGGTCTTCCTCACGTAATTGTTCGTTTCTTTACCGTACCTAAGGTACATGATGCGCGTAAATCTGCAGGTTATGCACTAGCGTTCATTGCAATCTTATATACAACAGCGCCTTCGCTTGCCGCATTTGCTCGCGTTAATATGATTGAAACCATCAATGGTCCAGAGATGACAGGTACCAGCTATGAAGAAGCGCCATCTTGGATTAAGAATTGGGAACAAACGGGCCTTATCGTTTTTGAAGATAAAAATGGCGACGGTAAGATGTTCTATTCGGGTGATGAGCGCAACGAAATGAAAGTTGACCGCGACATCATGGTATTGGCTAACCCCGAAATTGCAAACTTACCAGCTTGGGTAATTGCACTCGTGGCAGCGGGTGGTGTGGCAGCAGCCTTGTCTACCTCTGCGGGCTTATTGTTAGTTATCTCAACATCTGTGTCTCACGATCTGTTGAAACGAAACTTTATGCCAAATATTACCGATAAAGCTGAGCTTATGTACGCACGTCTTGCGGCGGGGGTTGCCATTGTTATCGCAGGCTACTTCGGTATCAATCCGCCCGGCTTTGTTGCACAGGTGGTAGCCTTTGCCTTCGGCTTGGCGGCATCAAGCTTCTTCCCAGCAATCATCATGGGTATCTTTAGCAAGCGCATGAACGATAAAGGTGCCATTGCCGGGATGATTTCAGGTATAGCGTTCACTGCGGCTTACATCATTTACTTCAAGTTTGTAAACCCAGCAGCGAATACTCCTGACAACTGGTGGTTCGGTATTTCACCGGAAGGTATTGGTACGTTAGGTATGATGGTTAACTTCATTGTAGCTTTCCTAGTGTTCAAGGCTACCGATGAAGCGCCTGAAGAAATTCAAGAGCTAGTAGAAAGCATCCGCTATCCAAAAGGCGCGGGTGAGGCATCAGCTCACTAGTTTGACACAGCCTAACGTTAGGCGATAGCAAATCGAAACCAACCTATTGGCGAAAGTGAATAGGTTGGTTTTTTCTTTTGGCTCTTTCTTTTATTTTTGGGGCGAGATCATCTTTGCTGCGTATGTGGGCTAAAATTTACGAAACAAAGGCGAACAAACCCTATCACTGGACGATTTCTATGACTGCAATGGCTAAACAAGTAGAAGATTTTCTGGATACGTCGGCGCCGTTTGATAAGCTCGATAGCGAACAGAAGCTTCAATTAGTTAAACACGCGGATTTAATTTACGTGACGGCTGACAATGTTGGTGAACTTCACCAAGGGGCTCCGTCGCTTTTCTTAATTCAAAGCGGTCAATTCTCTGTACAAGACTCAGATGCACCCTTACGACATTTAAGCGAAGGGGACTACTTCGGCTATTCGAGCATCATGGAAAAACGTCCATTTCCTTTAACCGTTAGTGTGGATAGTCCGGGGTTGGTTTATTGTTTCGATGCTTCTGTGATCGAGCCACTGTTTAACGATACCGCGATACGTAATTTCTTTGATGGGCTTCGAAATAATGCTCTGCAAAATCATGCGATATCTGACACCAATTCCATGTGGTTGTATAAGGGCCTTTCAGGTGTCATCGAAAAGTCGCCCGTTTCGGTAGAAGAAAACACCTCAATTTCAGCGGCTGCTCAGCTGATGACAGAGCAGAAAGTTTCATCCTTACTGGTGACTAAAGAAGACAAACTTATCGGCATTGTGACCGACCGGGACCTTAGATCACGAGTGGTTGCTAAGTCGTTAGATACAGCGTTGTCGGTTGACCACATAATGACGTCCAACCCTGCCCAAATAATGGGAAATAGAACATTATTTGATGCGTTAGCGTTAATGACCGAACGAAATATTCATCATTTGCCCGTGATTGATCATCAATCGCTTGTGCCATTAGGAATGGTGACAGCGAGCGACATTATTCGGCATCAACGAGGAAACGTTCTTTTTATTATCGGCGAACTGAGCAAAGCAGAGAATTTATATGAATTAACCCGTTTATCTTGGCAGCTTCCTCATTATTTTTCGGCGCATGCAAAAAAAGCGGGTGATTACGACATAGCGGGAAAGATTTTGTCCCAGGCGACAGACATCATGACCAGAAAGTTGATCGGTTTCTTTCAACAAGACAACGGCAAAGCCCCAATGATGTTTTCTTGGCTGGTATATGGTTCCCAAGCACGGGAAGACCAGACTATGGGGTCTGATCAAGACAATGGACTGTTGCTCGCAAATCGCCCCACAGAGTCGCAAGCAGACTACTTTGCAGCTATGGCTGAGTATGTTTGCAATGGGCTTGCGAAGTGCGGAATAAAATTATGCGATGGCAATATTATGGCTAGTAATCCAAAGCTTCGCTTGTCGTTAGATGAGGCGGTGGAAGAGGCGAAACAATGGGTTAACGCACCGACAAAAGATGCCATTATGCATTTTAATATCTTCCTTGATGTTCGATGTGCCGCAGGTGATGTTAGTTTATTCAAGCAGCTACAAAAGCGCAGAGCACCTTTAATGCAGCAGAATATGTTTCTAGCGGCCTTAGCCAGGCACAGTAATGAAATATCGGTTCCTTTATCGATGTTTCAAAAGTTTATTTATGAAAAAGCTAAAAACGACAAGCGAAAGGAAAAAGACGTTATCGATCTTAAAACTCGAGCAGTTGCACTTATTAATAATATTGCCCGTATTTATGCGCTTGCAGATGGTATATTGCTTCCCAATACACTCGCTCGCTTAGACGCGCTTTCTTCAAGCTCTCAGCTTTCTAAGCGAGATGCGGCTAACCTCAGAGATATCTGGCTATTCTTAAATCGTTTGCGCTGGCGTCATCAGTTAGAAAACAAAGTTACGGACAACAGAGTATCCGTATCAATGCTATCTTCGATAGAAAAGCATCAGTTAAAAGCCGCATTTAAAGCGATTGATCGTACTAATCAAGCCATGGTGATGAAATTTTCTGGTGGTGTAAGTTAACCGCTATGATGAAAAAATTTATACATGCTTGTAGTTCATTTCTTTTTAAGAGAAATAAATTTAGACGCTATCTACGCGATAGGCGTCTTTGCGATACCACGTTTGTAGCGTTAGATTTGGAGCTCACTTCGTTAGATGCAGACAAATCACAAATTACGTCAATGGGTTATGTGGTGGGTAGAGCAGGACGTATAGCCCTTTCTTCGAGCGGCTATCATATTATTAAAACAAACGGGGATTTGGGGCAAAGCCCAGTTATTCATGGACTAACGCAAGATATTCTGGCACAAGGTGAAGACATAGCAGAAGCATTGACCGCTATATCGTCGCTATTCAAGGAAAACATTTTATTATTTCACAATGCCCGACTCGACCTTATGGCGCTAAATTCTGCGTTTAAGCAATGCCAGCTTCCTCAAATAGAGATCATGTATATCGATACCCTCCAATTGGCGTTGTACCAATTAAACAAGCAGCATCAGGTGCTACCGAGTAACAGTGCAACACTTACAGTGTGCCGACAGCGTTTAGATTTACCCGCATTCCCTGCTCATAATGCTTTAGATGATGCGCTCGCTACTATACAGTTGTTTTTCGCACAGCTGAATGAATTGGGTATCACTCAAGGGGATGGGCTAGAGACGCTTTTACATACAAAAGCAGTGGGAAGGTATCAGCTTGGCTAGTCACTTATAAGCTTTTCGTTAGCGAGGGCATTTTCAATTGGTTTCGACCACCTGTCTTTGCCAAATACAGATTTTTATCTGCTTCTAACATGACATAATCAATGGTTTTATTGTCGTCCGCTTGTTTAATCGCTAACCCTGCACTCAGTGTAACGCGTTCATATTCAGAAGCTGCGTGGGGCAGGTTGAGGTCATAGACAGTAGTAAGTAACCGCTCTGTCACCAACTTTGCGCCTTCAAGATCAGTGTTAGGCAATATGACTAAGAACTCTTCTCCCCCGATCCTTACCAACTTATCCATGGGTCGTAGCAGCGCTTCATTGATGGTTTTGCTTACCTTCCATAAACAGCTATCTCCGTCTAAGTGCCCATACATATCATTGTATAACTTGAAATAATCCACATCGAATATGACTAAGGCAAGAGGACAAACATTGCGGAGCCCATCTTTTACTAAACGCGGAAGATAGTCATCTAGATAGTGTCGGTTGTAGGCGCCGGTGAGTTTGTCAATGTAGATAAGCTTTTCAAGTAAATCATATCTCAGCTTATGGTTTAGGTGTGACTTTACCCGATTGCGCAAGGTGCATGCGTTTACGGGCTTTAAAACGAAATCGACACATCCAGAATTCCAGCATTTATTTTCGTCTTCATCAGAGCTAGAAGAGGTGACAAAAATAATAGGAATATTAGCAAGGGAAGGTTTTTTTCTTAATAATAGCGTTGTCTCATGCCCATCAAGTTCAGGCATAGAAACGTCCATTAAAATTAAGTCTGGTGTGCGAAATTTACAATAATCGATCGCATCTTGCCCTGATGCTACAGAAACGCAAGAAACCATATCTTCAAGTAGCGTTTCTAGCACCAGTCTGCTGCTCGCTTGGTCGTCGACAATTAACACAGTGCAATCATCTAAAGTGCGTTCGCCGACCTGTTTATTATACACACTCAGTCCTATCTGCGGGAGGAACCATCTACCATACACATTACTCCTGTAAGGTTCAAAAGTGGATTAAACATAAGTTCAATTTAACAACATTTAATTCTGGTCTATCGAAATGATGTTAAGTAAACAATTGGAAGAAAGCGAGAATGAAAACGGCAAGGTTGCAGAGCACACCAATCATGTAGAAATAGCTTCTTGGGCTAGGATTCTTTTCAGTGGCAATAGCATAGTAAAGGGCCATGTGGATAATTCTGCACAGTGCATATAACCAAATGAGCGATGCCAAAATGTTGGTCGGGGCACCTAAAAAAATACAAAACAGCGCGGGAAGTGTGAATTGATGCACGTTTTCTAACGAATTATGAAACGTTCTGTGGCTTCTAAAAACAAAACTGTCGTGACTTAACTCTTCGCTTACTTTACCCGGAATATAGGTTGACTGTTTTCGATGTGCAATCGCAGCCACGATATTCTGTACAAAAACGGTCAAACAAATTACCAGTAAACCAGCAATGCTATAGGTATATACCGAAAACATAAGAACTCCTTTTCAGACTATAGTAACGTCTATTAATAAATCAGTTTGTTTAGCATCTAGTAAGTGAATTTGTACGAGAAGTATAAAGAATAAGATCGGGCGGTTAAAAAAACGGAAGCACTGACGTATCAGTGCTTCGGAGCCTTTTATAGTTTCTTTGTATTATAATGCAGCCGCTACTTCAGCAGGCAGCAATACAGTATCAATTACGTGAATTACGCCATTGCTTGTCATGATATCCGCTTTAATTACCTTCGCATTGTTGATCATAACGTTGCCCATCTTTGCCGAGATGTCTACTTGACTACCTTCTACCGTTGTTGCATTAGAAAGCGTTGATACGTCTTCTGCCGTCACTTTACCTGCTACAACGTGGTAAGTCAGAATTTGAACAAGCGTTTGCTTGTTTTCTGGCTTCAACAACATTTCAACGGTACCAGCTGGTAGGGCAGCAAATGCTTCATCAGTAGGAGCAAACACAGTGAAAGGACCGTCACCTTTTAACGTCGACACTAAATCAGCAGCCTTTACCGCGGCGACAAGAGTTGAGAACATTTTGTTACCAGCTGCGGTATCTACGATGTCCATATTTTCAGCATCTTTATGATGCCCAGCGAAAGCTGAAGCACTAAAAAGAATAACGACAAACGCACTAATTAACTTTTTCATACTATTTCCTATACATGATTAAAAATTTAACACGAAATTATGTGCTCTCTAGTTACTTGCCACTTCATTCAGCTAGCGAGCGTTACTGAACTGACAATGGTTACGGTAGAAAGGTACTAATTGATGATTAACTTTCCGTAATCTTACAAAAAGCTTGCTTCGCCCCGGAAAAGCACGAGATAAACACTTGCGCCGAATAGCTAAAAAGGCGAGATGTAAATAAAATGTAAATGTGGGGTGGTGAGCTATACTTATAACATCGAGTACAAAAAAGGGTGCCTGAAATGAATGCTCGAGTAACTGCCTTATTAATGTTTTGTCTTATCATAGGGGCGTGTAAGTCTACTGAAACAGAAACGACTAACGCTGCGCCCACCTTACTTAATGACAGCCTGTTTCCTACATACAGCTTGTTTCCCGTTGAAACCCCTGAAGAGATATTTTTCTTAGATGAAGACGCAAAGCGCTTTGCGGAAAAAGCGGTGTATGAGAAGAGCATCTTACAAAAGAATGTGAAAGGCTTGGTTAAGGCAATATTCGATCATGCCGATCAAGGTATGCTTTATCGCAACAGCGCAAATACTACTGCGAATACAACTTTCCACAACCGCGCGGCAAATTGCCTTTCATTATCAATTATGACTTACGCTCTTGCTGAGCATGTGGGTCTCAATGCGACATTCTACGAGGTAGATATCCCTGAATATTGGACGCGTCGAGACGGATATAGCCTGCTCAATGGCCATATTAATTTGCGAGTATCAGTGCCTAACGATGGTGTAGTTGCAGCCCTTGGCGGCGCTTGGGCTGATGTGGATTTCGACCCTCAGATGTTACGAAATTATTTTCCGCGTAACGCCGTATCTCTTAACAAAGTGATATCAATGTACTACAACAACAAAGGAGCGGACGCTCTGGTGGCCAATAGTTACACCCGAGCCTACAGTTATTTTCGTGCAGCGGCGAAGCTATCGCCAGAGTTACAGCAAAGCTGGGTTAACTTGGGCGTGTTATATCGCATGGTCGATGAATATGAACAAGCAGAAATAGCCTATAAACATGCGCTGTCGCTTAATGACGATAACCTAACAGCGTGGGAAAATTTATCTATTCTTTATATTTATCAAGACAGAGACGTTGAAGCTTCCCGCATTACTCAAATGGTAGAAACAAAGCGCAAAACCAATCCTTTTTACCATTATATCTTGGGAGAGCAAGCATTCGATTCTGGTGATATCGAGATAGCAATTAGCCACTACGAAAAAGGCCTAAGGCTGGATAAAAGCCGTCATGAGTTACTCTTTGGCATGGCGAAAGCACAACACGAGTTAGGGGATGTGAGTGAAGCCCAGCGCTATTTACAGCAGGCCGTTAAGCATTCACCCAACGAGCAGGATAGGCAACGCTATACTTCAAAGCTTGCAGCAATAGCTAGTAGGTAAAAAAAAGCCGCAGACTAGCTGCGGCAAAAGAATAACACTACAAAAGGAACTTAATTTATATAACGCCCAGCTCACGAAGGCGCTCTTGCAGGTATGACCCTGCGGTATGACGTTCTGAAAGAACAACATCTGGTCGTGGGTGTAAAAACAGTGGCAACGAGATACGAGATTTCGTCATATCAGCACCGTCTGGGTTTACAACCCTATGAGTAGTTGATGGGAAGTATTCGCCTGATGCTTCTTGAAGCATGTCGCCAATATTCACAATTAAGTTCCCGAAATCACAAGGAACGTCAATCCAACTACCGTCTTTAGCTTGTACTTGCAATCCTGGCTCGTTAGCCGCAGGTAAGATAGTAATCAAGTTAATATCTTCGTGCGCAGCGGCGCGAATTGCGTCTACTTCTTCATCACCTTTCAGTGGTGGGTAGTGCAGTATACGTAGCAAGGTTTGATCTGAATCTTTGATCATGTCGCCTAGCGGTTGACTGTACTTATCACTCACCTCTGAAGGAGAATGCTTTTCTATCCAACCCAACAGCTCTTTCGCTAGCGTGTTTGCTTCCTCATAATATTGAGAAATTTGAGGACGTAGTGCTTCAGGGCACTGACCCCATGGATAGAAGTGGTAATACTCTTTAATATCTTTTTTCGTAAAGCCTTTAGCTACCTCAGATACGCTCTGAGGGAAAAATCCGTCTTGTTTACCTTTGTTGTACAGGTAATCATTCTTCTCTTCACTGTCGAAGAAGCCCTGCCAATTGTCGTAAATACCTTGAACTAATGACTGTTGGATAGGGTGATTTTTCAAAACACCGAACCCTGTCTCGCGAAGTGACTTCACGAATTCTTCTTGTGCGTTTTCCGCTTGGTAATCAACAGCAACTAATTGCATAACTTTATCCCGTATATTTTGACTGCGGCATTATAAAGGTAGACGGGCTACAGAAAAAAGTCGCAGAAATTGACATAAATCAACCCCGCGATGAATTGGCGCGTAATTTACAGAAACCTGACTAGTTAGTCTAGTTTTTTCTTGACCAACTGGTCTAATTTAATGATCTTTAACCTAGAGAGAGGAAAAAGCCTGCTAGTGCGGCACTCATTAAATTAGATAGCGTAGCTGCGATAACTGCTTTTAATCCTAATCGCGCAATTTCATTTCTGCGTGTTGGTGCCATTACACCAATTCCACCCATCAAGATTGCGATAGAAGAGAAGTTTGCAAAACCACAAAGAGCAAAGGTGATAATGGCCTGAGACGCTTCAGATAGCTGTGCTTGGTTTTCCAAGAAGTTAAGGTAGGCAACAAATTCGTTCACCACCATTTTCTGACCAATAAAGCTGCCTGCAAGTTGTGCTTCTTCCCATGGGACGCCGATTGCCCATGCAAGAGGTTGAAGTACATAACCCAGGATCCCTTCAAACGTTACGTTTTCATAGCCAAATAGCCCTGCACTCCAGCCTATAAGGCCGTTGAGCATCGCTATAAGTGCTATGAAAGCGAGTAGCATTGCGCCCACATTTAGCGCAAGCTGCATACCTGACGATGCGCCACTGGCGGCAGCGTCAAACACGTTAGCGTAAGCGGTATCTTCCGCTTCCACATTTTTAGATTCTATGCTGTCGGTGTTTGTCTCTGGCAATATTATTTTTGCCATCAGCAACCCTCCAGGAGCAGCCATAAAGCTGGCTGCAAGTAGGTATTTTAACTCTACCCCCATACCTGCATATCCGGCCATTACCGAACCCGCAATAGAAGCCAATCCACCCACCATAACCGCAAATAATTCAGACGTGGTCATATTAGGAATAAAAGGGCGCACGACCAATGGCGCTTCAGTTTGCCCAACAAAGATATTAGCGGCCGAAGACATTGATTCGGATTTGCTTGTTCCCAATAGCTTTTGTAGCGCGCCACCGATGATCTTTATTACGATATTCATCACTTTTAAATGATAAAGAACTGCAATCAAGGAGGAGAAAAATACGATAACCGGAAGTACATTAAACGCAAATATAAAGGCTATAGATTTGTCGCCAATAGGGCCAAACAAAAAGTTAATTCCATCTTGGCTGTAAGCAATAATATTGGCAACAAACTCTGTTGAAGCTAACAGAACCTCTTTTCCAGGCTCAGAATACAGGACAAATGCGCCAACGGATGCTTGAATAGCAAATGCGCCACCCACGGTGCGCAAATTTATACTGCGTTTCGCTGATGATAACGCAAAAGCAATACCCAGAAGGACTGCAATGCCCAGTAAACTTACCATAGAAATGTTCCCTTAAAGAAGCGCTTGCTGAATGTGTGATTTGATCACATCTAATGCAATTTGGTTTTTGCCACCTTGCGTCACTACTACGTCGGCAGTGAAGCGGCTTGGTTCGATAAATTGATGATACATAGGCTTTACAGTCTCTTCGTACTGTTTAGCAACAGATTCGATACTGCGACCACGTTCTTTAAGGTCACGCATCATCCTGCGCATCAGACAAATATCTAAAGGCGTATCAATAAAAATCTTAACGTCATAAAGAGGGAGCAAATCTGTTCGAGCCAACAACATAATACCCTCGAGAATGATAACAGGAGCCGGATTAAGGCGTTCTGTTTCAGGTAATCGAGTATGCGTTTTATAGCAGTAGTGCGGATAATCAATCGGCTGACCTTCGCGCAAAGCTTGCAGATGTGCTTTTAATAGTTCGTGTTCAAAGGCATTAGGGTGATCGTAATTATTTTTCTCGCGCTGTTCCATCGGAAGATGGTCTTGCGCACGATAATAATGATCTTCACGCAGCACTTGAACAGGACGACCCTGAGCACTGAAGCCGTTGAACAAATTTTTTGTAAAAAGAGACTTCCCAGAGCCTGAAGCCCCAGAAATGGCAATAATAAGTGGCGATTGCATAGTACTATAAAGCTGGTTTTGTTGGTGCAAAGATACGCGTTTAGGCCTCGCGAATCAATGATATATTCACAAGTTATCTGTTTTTGGATCGGTCTTTGCTAGAACTTTATTGTATTTTCAAGGCATTGCAGGCTGTTTACTTAATTAGCAAAAAATGACAAAAAGCTCTCCAAGTGGTCAGTTTTTAGTTAGTTACCAATGATTGTTATATCCTCTTGCTTGATAGATGGTATTGCGTAAGAGTGTTGTTTAGACCGAGAACCCTCACCCTGAGCCCGCGGTGGGTAATACGTTTCTTTCTCTTCACTGAATGAAGAGAACACTTCGTCTAGAGCGGCTCTAATTTCGCTTAACGTCTTATCAAGATTTGCATTGAAATCTGGGCGCTTACGTTTTGTGTGGCCAAGTTCAATTAAGCGACCAAAACTTTTATTTGCAAGGGCTAGTAATTCACTTGGCACATCTTTGTGCGGGGGGAGTGGTACACCGGGGTGTTCAATGCAATATTTCACTAGTGCAGTGTAAAAGCAAAGTGGTTTGTTTTGCAGGATAACAACCTTATCGTCGATACCATTTGAAATTGTCTTTTCCTGAAGATTAATTACCAGCTTCGGTGAAGGAGGAATCACTTCTTCTAGCGACGTCGGTTTCTTTTTAACCTTATTTGAGACACTGAAAATAGGGGTCAATAGTAGTGACGACAGCAGTGCAGTCCAGCTAAAAGAGAGCGCACTTAGCGTTCCAACTGCTCGAATTTCTACGGTAATCGTTTGTTCTGCGTTTTTGAAATTAGCATTAATAACAGAACTGAAAGATGTGAAGTCTTCTTTATCGTCCTCAACAAACTGAATACTCTTTACAAGAACTGGATAATCTCCATCTTTGAGCGCCTTGTTGAGTTTCTCTAAATACCTAATAATTGCAAATTGATTGACGGGCGTATTGAGCGTGCTGTTTCCTACGTCAAGAAAGGCGCTATCCAAGCTTATTCTTCGTTCTACCTTATCGACTGCTTCATGAATTGATGATTGATGAGACCAGTATTGTGCGACGAGAGCCACACACTGTATACACGCAAAAAGTGCAAAGAATATAAAAAAGATAAAAGGCTTAGGCTTCCAGTTGAGAGATTTATTACTCATTAGTTACAGCCTTCTTCAAGTGTAATCGTTTTGTAATAAGGCCTTGGGTGTGACATAGCTATCTCGTTTACAACCGTTTGCATAGCGCAAAATAAATCCGTGTTTTGCGTAAGCATTTTCAAGTACCACTGCATGCCGCTGACATCCTCTTGGAGGGGCGTTGCATAGTTTTTGGAAAAGTTCTCACTATCTTCTTCAGCCCAGTAGGACGAAATTATATCGATTTCGCCGGCGAGTAATGCTCGCCTTAATTCTTTATGAGAACTGTAGTAAACAATGTTTACGTTGCTGTCACTTAACCCAATATTTTGTATCACGGTTTTCGGCACAATGTGGCCAGAGCGGCTGCTTGGATAATCTAAAAGTCCAATGCTTTTTCCTAGCAAATACTCTTTTGAAAGCTGTGGTCGCTCTCTCAAGGCAATAAAAAACGCTGAATAATCTGGATGGGAAGCTATTTTCGTTAATCCATATATTTGATCTGCGCCAAACGCATCAACCACGTTGCTCTTTACCAGCGCTAGATTAACTACACCGTGGTTAATGTAACGGAAAGTGTCATAGTCGCTTTGACCAATAGTTACCTTGACCTCGCCATATTGACGCTTGATGATTTTATCATCACACAAACGCTCGCTAGCCATTTCTGCGATTCTGCCATCGGTGACATAAACAGAAAAAACATCATTGTTACCCTCAAGACCAGTCTTGCAGGTTATATAATGACCGGTTTGTGGCGCGATATCACCATACGATGCAGAATTTAGAAAATAGTTTATCGAACCACAAGTAACAGCGGCCAAAATAAAAATTATCCATTTTCCTGAAGCAACAATTCTGAAATTAGTCAAAAAAACGACCGAATGAATTAACGATTTATAATGTGATTTCATCAGTTAAGGTTATTTATTGCAATAGGTAAGTTTATTTTAATGTGTTAATATATTGAAATTTAACGGTTTTTTATGGGTAAACCTGATTTTTATTAAACGCTGTTTATTAGTTGCCCGTCTGTCAAGAATAGGTCCAGCAAATCGAAACGGGTCAGCAATAATAATAACAAGTAAATTAACTTGACCATGTGGTCAAGAAAAAATTTGCAAACTCAGTATTCTCGTACGATTGCTGTTAAATAAAAATGTAAAAGTGTAATAAAAATGACATGAACCTTGACGACAATTCATCGGGTTCCGGTTAAGATGCAAGCACACTGCGTAATTTATGTGCAGTATTTGGCCGAAAAAAGAATTTTAAACAAAAAGGGAAACACACACATGAACTTCAAAGCAAAGCTAAGTCGCGTAGCGATCGCTGTTGCTGTTGCTGCAGGTCTGGCTGGCACAGCCACGGCACAAACAACAACGTCGTCTATCCGAGGCAATGTTGTTACTGAAGCTGGCTCAGACCTTTCTGGCGCGACAGTAACAATTAAACACGAACCTACAGGTACTACTTCGGTAGCAACTACGAATGAAAACGGCACTTTTTCTTCGCGCGGTCTTCGCGTAGGTGGCCCTTACACGATTACCATTTCAGGCGACGGCTTCGTTCCTGCGAAAGTTGAAAACGTTTATCTATCTCTAGACCAGGCGTTGGATCTTCCTATTCAACTTGAATCGTCTCGTAGCACTGAAGTTATTACTGTAACTGGTAGCTCTGCAGGTACTGGTTATACCAATGAAGCACTAAGCACAAGTCTTGGTCTTGAAGCGCTTCAGCAAGTAGTATCGATTGACCGTGATATCCCAGATGCGGCTCAACTTGACCCGTTTGCATCTGTAAACGTTCAGAGTGGCGGTTCAAAAGAACTTAGCATTGCAGGTGCAAATAATAAGTTCAACTCTTTGACAGTAGATGGTGTAGCATTGAACGACCGTTTCGGTCTTAACGCTAACGGTTACCCAACTCAACGCTCTCCAATTTCCTACGATGCAATTGAGTCTTTGTCAATCCAAACCGCGCCGTTCGACGTTGAGTATAACGGGTTTACCGGTGGTACAATTAATGCTGTAACCAAATCAGGTACAAACGAATTCCACGGCTCAGTTGGTTACTACTACACTGATGATTCATTCATTGGCGATAACAATGGTGATGAAGAATTCAATTTCGATTTCGAAGAAGAAACGTTTGTTGCCACTTTAGGTGGCCCGATAATAAAAGATAAACTCTTTTTCTTTGTTGCGTACGATAAATTTGAATCAGTAGCACCGCTTAATCGTGGCCCCGCTGGGTCAGGCGCCGTTAATGAAGTTTCAACAATCACGTTAGATGATGTTGCTCAAGTTTCTCAAATCGTTTCTGACGTTTGGGGCTTTGACATAGGTGGTTTCCAGAAAGACGACGTACAAGATGAGAAAGTTCTTGCGAATATCGACTGGAATATCAACGATGACCATCGCGCTAAGTTTACTTATATGCTTACCGACGGTAACTCAATCAATGAGCAAAATGGTAACAACTTCCTAGCGCAAGATGAAGTACTTGGTGCATCTTCGGCGTGGTATGACCGCTCAGAAAAAGTTGAAAGTTTTATTGCGCACGTCTTCTCTGACTGGACTTCAGACTTCTCTACACAGTTCAAGGTAGCGAAAACAACGCAAGCTACAGGCCAAGATTCTCTAAATGGTTCGGAGTTCCCTAACTTTGCCGTTTTCCTTCGTGAAGTAGATGGCGATGAAAATTACTTAACGATTGGTCCAGACCGCTTCCGTCACGGTAACTCTCTTGATCAGGACTTCTTCCAAATTAAACTAGTTGGTATTTACACAACTGGCGACCACATCATGAAGCTTGGTTATGAGCGCGAAGAAGTAGATGTGGATAACCTATTTGCTCAAAACTCTGAAGGCTCATATCTATTCGATAGTCTAGAAGACCTTGCAAATGCTGAAGCTTCTGCGCTTCTTTACAATAATGCTGTTACAAATAACGAGAACGACCTTCGCGCAATTTGGGGTTATAACTACAACTCACTTTATTTCCAAGATTCTTGGGAAGCTACAGCTGAGTTAACTATTGACGCTGGTATCCGTTATGACTGGTATGAATCTGAAGGTTCTATCCGCGAAAACCAGAACTTCGTAGACCGTTACGGTTATTCAAATACTAATGACATTGATGGACTTGATGTAATTCTTCCTCGTGTGTCATTCCAGTGGTATGCCTCTGATTATACAACTGTACGTGGTGGTATTGGTCGTTTCTCTGGTGGTGCACCAAGTGTTTGGGTTTCAAATAGCTACTCAAATGACGGTGTAATTTCTGATAATTATGAAGATTTTGGTTCTGGTCAGACATATCAAGTTCCGACTACACCAGATCCAGTAACAGGTCAGTACATTCCTCAGAACATTCTTGATCTGCTTGCTAACATCGATCCTGATGGCGATGTGAACGCGTTGGCGAATGATTTTGATATCCCTACTACTTGGAAAGTAAGCCTTGGAGTTGCTCACGAACCAGAGATTGAAGAACTAGAAGGTTGGTTGTTCTCTGCTGATGTGCTTTACAACAAGCTTGAAAATGCAACTTACTGGTATGATCAACGCTGCGAAAACCCAGTTAGTACAGCGCCAGATGGTCGTGGTGTTTATGACTGTAGTGAAGGTCCAGAAGCTATCGTAACTGGCTCAGTTGATGAAGGTGATTCAATACTATACGCCTTGTCTGCTTCAAAAGCGTGGGATACCTCTTATGGCTCATTCGACTTCTTCACGAGTTATACTTATGCTGATGTAGAAGATGTTGGTTATGGCACATCTTCAACTGCAACGTCTAACTATTCAGACTTCGCTGCTTACGATCGTCAGCAGCCACGTGCTGGAACTTCTAACTTCCAGACTGAACATTTATGGAAAATGCGCTTCAACTGGAAGAAAGAGTTGATTGATGGTTATGAAACGACTGTTTCAATCTTTGCAGAGCGTCGCTCTGGTCAGCCTTACAGCTACACATTTGATGAAAACAACGCATGTGTGCTAGATGTTGGTGGTGGCCGTTGTGCGCGTGAAAGCCGTAACGATGATGCAGGGCACCTACTTTACGTTCCAGATGGCATCAATGATCCATTATTTGCAGCAACTTCATTTGGTGGTGACGTAGCCGCTCAGCAGGAGTTCATCGACTATATCAATAGTTCAGAGCTAGCTCAGTATAAAGGTGGAATTGCTGAACGTAATGGCGATAACTCTCGCTGGTCAACAATCATAGATGTGCGTATTCAACAAGAACTTCCAGCGCTTTACCCTGAGCATAAGTTGACGGTTTTCTTTGATATTGAGAACTTTGGCAACCTGCTTAATGATGACTGGGGCCGTATCGAGCGTACTCAATACGAATACGAGCGTGCAGTAGTTTCTGCAAATATAGTAGATGGTCAATATGAATACTTTGACCTGAACAGTGATTCACGTATTAAAAACCTAGAAGTACTTGATCAATCAGTATGGCAAGTTCAGTTTGGTATTAAATACGACTTCTAATCACTTAGTGTAAAAAAGTTTGTAGTGTTAGGTGCCACTCTCCTTAACAGGAAGTGGCACTTTTTTATGCCTGCGATTTATCTCACCCATTTGCAACTAATCGATCCTTCTCTTCTTTTATGATCTAAGACCCTCCATCACACGAATTAACTGGCGTTACATTTTTAAATGCTCGCAAGGAGGGCTTATGTCAAAACGTATGTTAATGGTAATGACGTCTCACGAAATTATGGGCGATACTGGTGAGAAGACAGGTATGTGGCTAGAGGAGTTCGCCGCACCTTATTACGCATTTAAAGACCAAGGTTACACAATTACACTGGCCTCGCCGATGGGAGGGCAGGTTCCGATTGACCCTAATAGTCTATCTGACGATGCCATGACCGATGATGCAATTCGATACACGAAAGATGAATTAGCACGTAGTGCGATAGCGTCAACTATTCCACTTGAAGATGTACGTGCCGAAGAATTCGACGCGGTATTTTATCCTGGCGGTCATGGACCATTGTGGGACCTCTCAGATAACGCGCACTCTATCAAATTGATTGAAGAGACTATTGCCGCTAATAAGCCCGTCGGAGCGGTTTGTCACGCTCCAATCGTGCTGAAGGATGTAAAAACTCCTGATGGCAAGTATTTAGTAGACGGCAAAGCCGTAACCGGTTTTTCAAATAGCGAAGAAGCCGCAATGGAACTCACTGATGTAGTGCCTTATCTTGTTGAAGATGAGTTAGTCAAGAAAGGCGGAAATTATGAAAGTGCAGATGATTTCGCTGTGAAGGTTTGTACAGATGGGCTATTGGTTACCGGTCAAAATCCGCCATCGTCACGCCCAGCAGCAGACGCGCTCATTAAGCTTCTGTCCTAATTAACGTGCTAATCCTATAAATGAAGAAACCGCCTCATTACGGCGGTTTCTTTGTTTTGCGAAGCTATAATTTAATTTAAAGCGCTTTTTAGTCAATGGTACTTTTAGACAGATGCACTTTTTTAAACGTTCTCAAACAGGTCTTCAACTCGCTGTCTTAGCTCTTCTATTTTAGATACATCTGCGGGGGCAATAAATATCGTATCATCGCCGGCAATGGTGCCTAATACACCGTCTTTTTTGCTCAAAGAATCTAGCAAGCGCGCGATAAGCTGAGCAGCACCTGGACTCGTTCTGATAATCACCATCACATTATTGTGCACAATGTCTAATACGAGCTGTTTTAACGGGCTTTTAGCCGTTGGCATACCCAACTCAGGGGGAAGGCAATAAACCATGTCACCACGGGCGTTACGCGTTCTTACCGCACCAAACTTGCTCAACATTCTTGATATTTTTGACTGGCTGATATTGTCAAAGCTTTGCGACTTCAAAGCATCCACAATTTCGCCTTGTGAACCGTAACTTTCCGCTTTGAGAATCTCTTTAAAAGCCTTGATGAGTTGCTCTTGTTTTGCGTTTGCCATTAGCGCTCTTTTCTTTTCTGAGGGTTATCGTTAGGAATTATATTTAGTATGCGTATATTGTGCCGCACAGGTGGACTTTGCGCAATTTCTTTGCATAATCATTCATGATAATGAATATCGAATAAAAATCGCCATAAATAACGTTAATAAGACGATCCGGTGATTGAGTTTTCCCCCGCGTTGCATTAGTGTGACGTTCCGTTTAAATACGTGAAGTAATCCCATAGGAGAAATGGTATGAAAGTAGCCGTGTTAGGTGCTGCCGGTGGTATTGGTCAGGCGCTGTCTTTGTTGTTGAAAACACAATTGCCAGCAGGTTCAGATTTAGCGCTTTACGACGTTGCGCCAGTAGTTCCTGGTGTTGCCGTTGATTTGAGCCACATCCCCACTGCGGTAAAAGTAACCGGTCACGGTAAAGATGACCTAGCTGATGCATTAACTGGAGCAGACGTAGTTCTGATTCCAGCAGGTATGCCTCGTAAGCCAGGTATGGATCGCTCTGATCTGTTCAACATCAACGCCGGCATTGTTAAAAACCTAATTGAAGGTGTAGCTGATAACTGCCCGAACGCGTGTGTTGGTATCATCACTAACCCAGTTAACACTACTGTAGCTATTGCAGCTGAAACGCTAAAAGCAAAAGGCGTTTACGACAAGAACAAGCTTTTCGGTGTAACTACGCTTGACGTTATCCGCGCTGAAACTTTTGTTGCTGAACTTAAAGGTGTAGACGTATCTTCAGTGCACGTACCGGTAATCGGTGGTCACTCTGGTACAACTATCCTTCCTCTACTTTCACAAGTTGAAGGCGTTGAGTTTACTGACGAAGAAGTGTCTAGCCTAACTACTCGTATCCAGAATGCGGGTACTGAAGTTGTTGAGGCAAAAGCGGGCGGTGGCTCTGCAACCCTATCTATGGGTCAAGCAGCAGCACGTTTCTGTTTATCTCTAGTTGCAGCAATGCAAGGTGAGAACGTGGTTGAGTACACTTACGTACAAACTGACGACAGCGACGACGCAGCATTCTTCGCACACCCAGTTCGCCTAGGTGCAAACGGTGTTGAAGAAATCTTGCCATACGGCGAGCTAAGCGCATTTGAAGAAAAAGCGAAAAACGACATGCTTGAAGGCCTACGCGGCGACATCAAGCTAGGCGTTGACTTCGTAAACGGCTAATCGGATAACATCATTGGCGGAACTTTGAACGCAGACCCGCCGTGAATACGTCCATGTAGGCTTCGCCACCGCATCCCTGCGGTGGAGAGCCTGCTTATCAAACTTCCCCCCACTCAATACGTCACCCAACAACCTTTGACAAACTCATTAATTGGGGAAAATTAAGTCTGTTACGACCTTACGTATCCAGCCTTTTTTTGCGGCGTGTTTATAGACTTTGCCACTGCACATTCAGAACAGGAGAGCTACGTAAAGCGGTGCTTGTTGAAAGCATCACCTAGCAGCTATTCATTAGTTTACCACCTAAGAAAATTAGTGTGCTTTGGCTGGCTCTATGCGGTACAGCTTTATTGCGCCCATGGCTGCTGGATAGCCCTTATGAATTGCGTAGGTGTAGCCAGAAATCATGTTGTCTGTTAGCACGAAAAGAATAATTTTTGATGCAAAAGTTGTGTGAGTGGCTTCAATTTCGATGACTCTTCCATCAATACTTACATTGTTAGCAGAAAAATTTGATTGAACTTCATTGAGAAGGTTAGCGCCTTTTCTGTAAACGCGTAAGGCTCCTTGCTCACTTTCATTTAGCTGCAGTAATGCTAATTCAGGCTTGTCCAAATACTGCATAACACCAATCCAAGTGCCAAAAGGGTGTTCAGTTGTATTTTGCTCTGCATCAACAATTAGCTTCCCACGTTTTTCGAGGAATTTTCGAGGCGTAGATTCTGCGTCTTGTTTTACCAGGTGATACGTGTGAGATGTGTAACTCTCTTCACCTTTGAAGCTCGATTCAAGTGCCTTCAAGCCCCTATCTAAATAGGGAGACACAGTAATCGTGCGCGTTACATCGCCTTCAATAATAGTTTTTATAGTGCACCTGTTTTCTATACAAGCAATGTCTTCATTGGTGAATGGCGTGCGACGCACTCTTTTTAAACCACCTGGAATGGCTATTTCAAAAAAGCTGTGTTCGCCACTTTCACTTATTTGAAGTAATCGGAATGTGAGTTCATCTTCACTAATGCCTTCCCACAATCCAGTAGGTAACTCCATATTACTGGGAAAACAGCGGCCACTGAGTGAAAGCAGAGTGATGAAGAGTATCAATAGAGATGTGCGCATATTTAGTCCATTAACGCATAGGGTGACAAACTTTGTTACTAATCATATTCATATTCTGTTGAGTCGCAAAGTATTTCATTATTTACTAGTCACTCTCAACGGTTCTATTCGAATTAAACAAGGATGTATTATGACGTCTATGATGCGTAACGTTTTGCTTCACATTATGTGTTTTGTATTTTGTTTTAATGCCAACGCGACGGGTGAGGCTCTTAACAAAGCCAATGATGAAGCACTATTAGCAGGCCAAATTTTTACTCAATTACCTAAAACACTTACGTTAAAAGGCAATGCATTGCCCTTCGAAAATTATGGGGCGTGGCTTGCGCATGCACAAAGCAATAATCAAAACGTAGCGTATGTGGATAGATGGCAAAAAGCGGTAAATCCTAAAAAATTCAATGCGCTTATAAAGACAACAAGTGCGCAATGGATTGAGTATGAATCGGATGGTTTGAAGATTTCAGGTGTTATGGTGTCACCAAAGCATGTTGGCGGCAAAAAGTTACCTGTGATCATCTTTAATCGCGGTGGTAACCATAAGCATAATGTAACGCGCATAGCCGTTGTTGAGCGTTTAATGCCGCTCGCCGAACAGGGTTATATTGTTTTGGCGAGTAATTATCGCGGCGCTAAATTTAGCCAAGGGAAAGATGAGTTTGGCGGCGCAGATGTTAACGACGTCTTACGACTGATTGAAATAGCCAAACAGCTACCTAATGCCGACCCTAATAAGATAGCCCTATATGGCGTTAGTCGTGGCGGCATGATGACATGGCAGGCGCTTCGCAAGAACACAAGCGACATTACTAGCGCAGTTATTGTAGCTGGCCCCTCTGATTTACATACCACTGTGGAACGTCGTCCAGATATGCGGGCGCTGCTTAATGAACTTGTTCCAAATATGGAGCAGAATCAAACGAAAGCCCTCGATGAGCGCTCTGCAGTAAAATGGATTAATGAGCTAAATCCGAATGTGCCTATTTTGTTAGTGCACGGAAGTGCTGATGTGCGCGTCGATATTTCACATTCACTTAAGGCGGCACAGCAGCTAAAAGATAATAATCACTCGCATAAGCTTGTAGTTTACGACAACGGCGATCACAGCTTAACTTTCTATCGCGATGAGGTGGAAAGGGAAATCAACAAATGGTTAGCAGTACATTTTCAGTAGCGCAATAAAAAAGCCCGCTACGTTAAACTAAGCGGGCTTCTATGGTTTACTGAATAAGCGTATTTAACCTGTATTACGCATACCGATAGCAATACCCGCAATGGTAACCATCATTGCACGCTCTAAGCTGGTATTTTGCGACTCATCACCGGCCTTACGGATACGGTCAAGAAGCTCAATTTGCAGGTAATGAAGAGGTTGAAGATACGCAGCGCGAATTTCCATAGACTCTTTACCCTGCGGGTCGTTCTTCATAATGTCGTCGTCGCCTGTAATAGCCAATAGTGACGAGATGCTTTCTTTCAGCTCGCTACGCAGCGCTTCACCAAAGTGCTTGAGCTCTTTAGGTACAAGGCGTTCATCATACGCTTCGCTGATACGAGGGTCGGCTTTGTGGAACACCATGTCTAGCATAGAAAGACGCGAACGATAGAACGGCCACTCGCTGAACATCTCATTTACCACTTTCTCATTCTCAGGGGTCTTCACGCTATCAATAGCTCGCATCACGCCTAACCAGCTTGGAAGTACTAAACGGGTTTGTGCCCATGCGAAAATCCATGGAATAGCGCGAAGGCTTTCAATACCACCTTGTGGCTTGCGCTTCGCAGGGCGACTACCTAGCGGAAGTTTACCTAACTCTTGCTCTGGCGTTGCTACGCGGAAGTAAGGTACGAATTCTTCATCGTGTCTTACCGTAGCGCGGTAGTTATCGCGACCTTGGGCTGCCATTGCGGTAATAAGCTCTCGCCATTCTTCTTTAGGCGCCGGAGGCGGGAACAACATGGCTTCAATAATAGCGCTGGCGTAAATACCTAGGCTGCGTTTAGCTAGCTTTGGCATGCCGAACTTATAGCGAATGGTTTCACCTTGCTCTGTTACTCGGAAGCCGCCGTCTAATGAGCCAGGAGGCTGAGAGTAGATAGCTGCATGTGCAGGCAAGCCACCACGACCAATCGTACCACCACGACCGTGGAATAGGGTCAGGCTTACGTCAAATTCATCAGCAATGGCTACAAGCGCTTCTTGCGACTGGTACTGTGCCCAGCCTGCTGCTAGTGCACCAGCGTCTTTTGCTGAATCAGAATAACCAATCATCACAAACTGACGACCTTTCACGTAACCGCGATACCAGTCGATTGATAGAAGTTTGCGCATGACATCAGGTGAGTTGTTCAAATCGTCCAACGTTTCGAACAGTGGCGCTACTGGCATTGGCCAATCTACACCGCTTTCCTGAAGTAGTAACTGAACCGCTAATACATCTGATGGCTCACTTGCCATAGAGATAATGTAGATCCCAAAGCCGTGCTTACTGTGTTTCGCAATCACTTTACAAGTATCGAGTACTTCTTTTACGTCATCAGACGCATCCCATTGCGCAGGGAAGAGTGGGCGTTTTGAGCCCAGTTCTCGCAACAAGAACGCTTGCTTGTCGGCTTCGCTCCACTGTGCGTAGTCGCCAAGGCCAAGATAACGAGTTAACTCGCTAAATACGTCGGCGTGACGCTCAGAGTCCTGACGTACGTCTAGGCGTAGAAGGTGAATGCCGAAAACACGTGCACGGCGAATAGTATCTAGAAGTAGACCATTTGCTACAACCTGCATACCGCAGTCTAGTAGAGACTGATAGCAAAGCATGAGCGGTTCGATAAGCTCGTCGTCGCTTTCTATCCAGTTTGACGTATCTGGATTTTTGCCTGCTAGATAGTCGCTGATGCCATCGCGGGTAGCAATGAACTTGTTCACTAATGGGCGAAGTAGGGCGCGGTATGGCTCGATGGCGTCGCCCACTTTTTCGCGTAGTTCTTCGTTGCAATCGTACATTGAAAGTTCAACTTGCAAACGATCAAGGTCGATAGCGAAAAGCTTAGCTGCGCGCTTTCTTGCCAGTAGCAATACTTGCTCGGTTACCTTTGACGTAACAAATGGATTGCCGTCTCTATCACCGCCCATCCAAGAACTAAATTGTACTGGTGATGCGTCTAGCGGTAGCGATACGTCGTAGTCTTCGTTTAATCGGCCATCAAGCTCGCGCATGAAATCAGGTACGGCTTCCCATAACGAGTTTTCAATAACGGAAAAGCCCCAACGCGCTTCATCAACAGGGGTAGGGCGAACTGAGCGAATTTCTTCAGTGTGCCAAGCTTGCGCAATAAGATCAGCAATGCGGGTTTCGATTTTTTTACGCTCAACATCACTTAGCGACGCCTGATGCACTGCTTGAAGGCAGTCAGCGAGTTCTTTGTGTTTGTGAATAAGCGTTCGGCGCGTGACTTCAGTCGGGTGCGCAGTTAATACAAGGTCAATGTTCAGCTTTGCTACAGCATCTTGTACTTTGTCAGCTGTTAATTCAGCTTTATCTAGGTGTTTGAACAGCGCATCAATCGATGCATCGACATTCATTGCTGCGTTGTATTCTTGCTCGGCAATATTGCCCAAATTCAAGAATTGTGCGAAAGCACGGCCAACAGTCAACAAATCGCTGTCAGACATTGTTTTGAAAGTTTCTTTCAGTTCTTCACTGCATGCAGCGTCTCCCTGATAAGAGGCTCGGCCGCCTTTACGAATCTTTTCAATGCGGTCAAGCCACTCTTGACCCAATTGATTTTTGATTGTTTCACCAAGGGTTTTACCAAGGTATCGAACGGTATCTTTCAGTTCAGCATCATAGTGTGTTTGCATGCTATCCTCCTAAATATATGGGCTAACCATACTGTGTCCTTTGCGACTTGTCTAACCACTTTCGGTTATAATTTACAACATTTTGATACTTTTGCACCCTAATTAACATTGCTCAAAGCAAGATATTTTATGGTGTGATACACTCTTGCACCGGAAAATGCAGAAACATTTTCGCATTATGCGGTTTGTTTGAAATTTGTACTGCATTTGTAATTTAATTTCAGGAGTTCTTGTGACTGATACATTCAATACAGTAGAAACCCAAGCAAGTTACGGCATTGGTTTTCAAATGGGTCAACAATTGCAATCAAATCCTTTTGACGGTTTGGCAGTCGATGCAGTTGTTGCTGGCCTAAAAGACGCTTTTGCGGGTCAAGCCCCTCAAGTTGACAACGATACGCTGCGCGATGCGTTCGGTGAAATTCATAAGCGTATGCAAGCGGCTAAAGAAGAAGCGAGCAAAGCAGTTATTGAAGAAGGCACAAAGTACCTTGAAGAAAACGCGAAGCGTGACGAAGTAACGGTAACTGAGTCTGGCCTTCAGTATGAAGTCATTGCGGAAGGTGACGGTGAAACACCAGATGCATCTAGCACTGTTCGTGTTCACTATCACGGTACGCTTATTGACGGTACAACATTTGATAGCTCTTACGAGCGTGGTCAGCCGGCTGAATTCCCTGTTGGTGGCGTGATTAAAGGTTGGACCGAAGCCCTTCAACTTATGAAAGCAGGTGCTAAGTACCGTTTATACGTACCACATGACCTAGCTTATGGTGAACAAGGTGCTGGTGCAGCGATTGCCCCATACAGCACATTGGTATTTGATGTAGAACTACTAGACGTTCTAGGTTAAAAACACCATTACAGGAGTGCTCAATAGCGCTCCTGTAGAATTCAGCCTTCACTTTTCTTCCCTCAGTCTCTTCTTTTGTTTTCTCACAAATACCTATAAGTTCTCGACTATCAAAATGGCGTGATGCCGTTGTTTAATAACCTGTAAAATATAACAAATCTTCAAATATGAATGGGTGAGTGCTCAAGTTTTGTTGGTCTAACTACATGTATGCGATATGCTGGTTCCTTATCTGCTCCGAGTTGTTATCAGTGGCTTCGGCATTACAATAGCCCCACGCTCAAATAAGGAAAATTATTATGGTTATCAAGCCTAAAGTGAGAGGCTTCATTTGTACAAACGCGCATCCGGTAGGCTGTGCTAAAGCGGTTGAAGAACAAATTGCTTATGTGGAAGCAAAAGGTGACTTAGGCGAAGGTCCTAAAAACGTATTAGTGATTGGAAGCTCTACAGGCTATGGCTTGGCGTCACGCATCACTTCAGCGTTTGGTTATGGCGCAAAAACACTCGGAGTGTGTTTCGAGAAAGCCCCCACGGAACGAAAAACAGGTACAGCAGGTTGGTATAATACCGCTGCATTTCATGAAAAAGCGAAAGCGAAAGGCCTGTATGCAGACACCATCAATGGCGATGCATTCTCGGATGAAATCAAAAACGAAGCCATCGAAAAGATCAAAGCGGAAATGGGCAAGGTTGACTTGGTTATCTATAGCCTTGCATCGCCGCGCAGAACCGACCCTGAAACAGGTGTAACGTATAAGTCTACCCTTAAGCCAGTAGGTGACGCATACACAACAAAAACCTACGATACCGATAAAGACAAAGTACACGAAGTGGCACTAGAGCCAGCTAACGACGAAGAAATTCTGAACACTATCAAAGTAATGGGTGGCGAAGACTGGGAACGTTGGATGGACTTTTTGCGCGATGCAGATGTGCTTGCTGAAGGCTGTAAAACAACGGCGTATACCTATATTGGTAAAGAGTTAACATGGCCTATCTATGGTCAGGCAACGATTGGAAAAGCGAAAGAAGACCTTGATCGCGCCGCTGCTGCTATTATAGGCAAAAACAGCGACTTACTTGTGCAAGCAAATGTGAGCTCGTTAAAAGCATTGGTTACGCAAGCAAGCTCGGCCATTCCAGTAATGCCACTTTATATTTCACTTATATACAAGGTGATGAAAGAAGAGGGTACTCACGAAGGCTGTATTGAACAGATTTATGGCTTGTTTACAGAGTGTTTGTTCGGCAATACACCAACGTTAGATGAAGCAAATCGCTATCGTATGGATGGCAAAGAAACGAACGACGCCACTCAAGCGAAAATTAAAGCGCTGTGGGATCAAGTGACACAAGAGAACTTTCATGACTTAAGTGACTATAAAGGTTATCACCATGAGTTCTTAAAGTTGTTCGGTTTTGATATAGAAAACGTAGATTACGATAGCGAAGTTGACCCATTAGTTAAGTGGTAATTCGTTAACTTACTATTAATTAACGTAACGTTTAAAAATGAAAAGCCGTCTGATTTGACGGCTTTTTTACGTCTAATTACAGTCTGCTACATAGGAAAGCTTCGCAAAATGTAAATGAGTGAGACCAAAGGTTTACATTAAATTGTAGAAAAATTTGCCTTTATACTTAAATAGCGTGGCACAAACGTATGGGTTAATGCTAAAATCCCGAAATTAAGTAGGGGTCTTTTCTGCCTCTACCAAAACAGCAGTAGCGATTGCAGCTACACAACAACAATAATAAGTGTAAATTTCTGCTGGTGGTCTATAAAAAGAGGGCGAATTAAGCGTCCGCAAAAGGAATTATGCGTTACGGCTTCATAACAGGCTGACCGTAACAATTGCAGCAAGTTCCATCATTCAACAACGAAAAGGTGTCTAACACCTGTTAATAGTGCGTTTTTGCATGCTGACAGGCAGGTTTTCTGCGGTCATGCAAAAGGGTATTTCTATTAGAGTAGTGCGATTACATATGATAAAAATCAAGAAAGGTCTCGACCTCCCAATTGAGGGAGCGCCAAAGCAGGAGATTGCTGATGCATCTGCTGCTACGCGCGTTGCCATTCTGGGAGAAGAATATGTGGGTATGCGCCCTACCATGCACGTCCAAGTTGGCGATGTAGTGAAGAAAGGTCAGGTACTTTTTGAAGACAAAAAGAACCCTGGCGTTAAATTCACTGCCCCAGCAGCGGGTGAAGTGGTAGAGGTTAACCGTGGTGCAAAACGTGTTCTTCAGTCTGTAGTTGTTAAAGTAAGCGGCAGTGATGCTGTGACATTTGACAAAATTGCAGCTGACCAGATCGCGAGCGCTTCACGCGAGCAGCTTCAGTCAATCCTTGTAGAGTCAGGCATGTGGACGGCGTTCCGTACACGTCCATTTAGCAAATCTCCAAAGCTAGACTCTGTTCCAAGTTCAATTTTCGTTACAGCAATGGATACTAATCCACTGGCAGCAGATCCTGCTGTGATTATTGCTGAGCGCCAAGACGATTTCGTAAATGGTCTTAAAGCGTTAACGCAATTGAGCGGCGGCAAGACTTACGTTTGTAAAGCGGCAGGTGCGTCAGTTGCTACTGGCGATGCGGCAGTTGATGTTGAAGAATTTGGCGGTCCTCACCCTGCGGGCCTACCGGGTACTCACATCCACTTCCTTGATTCTGCCGGCATGAACAAAACGGTTTGGCACATCAATTACCAAGACGTAATGGCGATTGGTGCATTGCTGACTTCAGGCGAGCTAGATAACCGTCGTGTTATTTCACTAGCAGGTCCTGCAGCAACAAACCCACGCCTAGTGCGCACGGTAATCGGCGCAGACTTAACCGAGCTAACTGCAAACGAGCAAGTTGACGGTGAAATACGTGTTATCTCTGGTTCTGTACTTAGCGGTACAACGGCGATGGGCGTTCACGGCTTCCTAGGTCGTTTCCACACGCAAGTTTCACTACTAAAAGAAGGTCGCGAGAAGAAGCTATTTGGCTGGATAACTCCAGGTTCAGATAAGCACTCAGTGACACGTGCTTACTTAGGTCACCTAAGTGGCAGCAAGACATTTGATATGACAACAACTACCAATGGTTCTGAACGTTCTATGGTTCCAATTGGTAATTACGAACGCGTTATGCCCCTAGATATCATTCCTACGCTTCTGCTTAGGGACCTGATTTCTGGTGATACTGACGGTGCTCAGACATTGGGTTGCTTAGAGTTGGACGAAGAAGATTTGGCATTGTGTACTTATGTATGCCCTGGCAAATATAACTATGCTCCTATCTTACGCGACTGTTTGGCCACGATAGAGAAAGAGGGTTAAGTCATGGGTTTAAAAGCGTATTTAGAAAAGATCGAACCAAACTTCGAACCAGGTGGTAAGCACGAAAAGTGGTATGCGCTTTACGAAGCTGCGGCGACCATTTTCTACACCCCAGGTAAAGTAAACAAAGCTAACACGCACGTGCGTGACAGCATTGACCTTAAGCGCATCATGATCATGGTATGGATGGCAACATTCCCAGCTATGTTCTTTGGTATGTACAACATCGGCTTCCAAGCGCAAGAAGCAATTGCTGCTGGTGCAGGTACACTTCCTGATACGTGGCAAGCAGGCCTATTCGCTGCACTTGGCGGTGACTTGGCAAATGCGGGCACACTAGGTCTGTTCTTCTATGGCGCATGTTTCTGGTTGCCAATCTACGCGGTAACGTTCGCGGTAGGTGGTTTCTGGGAAGTATTGTTCGCGTCTGTGCGCAAGCACGAAGTTAACGAAGGTTTCTTTGTTACATCGGTATTGTTCGCACTAACACTTCCAGCCACTATTCCTCTATGGCAAGTTGCACTAGGTATTACCTTCGGTGTTGTTATTGCTAAAGAAGTATTCGGTGGTACAGGTCGTAACTTCCTTAACCCAGCACTGTCTGGTCGTGCATTCCTTTACTTTGCGTATCCTGCACAGATTTCAGGGGACCAAGTATGGGTAGCGGCGGATGGTTATTCTGGTGCAACGTCTCTAAGCCAAGCGGCGTCTGGCAACCTTGACTATGCGAATATGGATCAGTGGATGAACAGCTTCATCGGTACTATCTCAGGTTCTGCGGGTGAGGTGTCTACTCTTGCGATTATTCTTGGTGGCTTGTTCATCATGTACATGCGTATAGCAAGCTGGCGCATTGTTGCTGGTGTAGCAATTGGTGTAGCGTTCTTCGCAACCTTGCTAAACCTAATTGGCAGCGATACTAACCCTATGTTTGCAATGCCTGCACATTGGCACTTTGTTGTTGGTGGTCTTGCTTTTGGTATGTTCTTTATGGCGACAGACCCAGTTTCTGCGTCGTTCACAAACCAAGGTAAGTGGGCTTACGGTATCTTCATTGGTTTCATGACGGTACTAATCCGCGTCCTAAACCCAGCCTTCCCTGAAGGTGTAATGCTAGCGATTTTATTTGCTAACTTGTGGGCGCCACTGTTCGACTATTTCGTCGCACAAAGCAATATCAAGCGGAGGGTAGCACGTGTCGGCTAAGAAAGAATCTTTAGGCAAAACGGTAGGTATTGTTGTTGCCGTATGTTTAGTTTGTTCAATTGTTGTTTCTGGCGCGGCTGTTGGCCTTCGCTCTTTACAACAAACAAACGCTGCTCTTGATAAAAAGAGTAACATTCTTAATGCTGCAGGCCTTTACGAAATGGGCATGAGCAACAACGCAATTGAAAGCACGTACAGCGAGCGAGTAGAGCAGCGTTATGTAAATCTTGACGAAGGTACTTTTGTAGAAGCGCCTAAGCCAGATTACGATATGTATAAAGCAGCCAAAGAAACTGAGTACAGCACTAAAGTAACTAACAGCAATGTTGGTTTCCAGCGCCGCCCTAACGTGGCAAGTGTTTACTTAGTTCGCGACGACGCAGGTGATGTATCTCGTATCATTCTTCCTGTACACGGCAGCGGCCTTTGGGATCTTATGTACGGTTTCTTAGCGGTAGACGCAGACGGCCAAACGGTTCGCGAGCTTATTTACTATCAGCAAAAAGAAACGCCAGGACTAGGTGGTGAAGTGCAAAACCCTGCTTGGCAGGACAAATGGGACGGCAAAGAGCTTTACGAGAATGGCGAAGTTGCTATTCGCGTAGTGAAAAATGCTAACCCTAGCAATCCTCACACTATCGATGCGCTTTCAGGTGCAACCCTAACCAGCAACGGTGTTGAAAACACAATTCGTTACTGGGTAGGCGAGCAAGGCTTCGGCCAGTTCCTGAAGAACCAAGCATGGCGTTCATAAGGGAAGTCTCATGGCAGATACTAAAGAAATGAAAAAGGCCCTCTTTGGGCCAATCCTGGACAACAACCCGATCGCCCTACAGGTATTGGGTATCTGTTCAGCACTGGCAATTACCACTAAGCTGGAAACAGCCTTGGTAATGTCGCTTGCGCTTACCAGCGTTGTAGCGTTCTCAAACTTGTTTATTTCACTAATTCGCAACCAGATCCCATCTAGCGTTCGAATTATTATCCAGATGACCATCATTGCGTCGTTGGTAATCGTTGTTGACCAAATTCTGAAAGCGTATTCGTATGAGATATCGAAGCAGCTGTCGGTATTCGTTGGTCTTATCATTACTAACTGTATCGTAATGGGTCGTGCTGAAGCTTACGCCATGAAGAGCCCACCTCTGATGAGCTTCCTTGATGGTATCGGTAACGGCTTGGGTTACTCTTTCATTCTAGTTGTAATTGGTACAATTAAAGAGCTATTTGGTTTCGGTACTATTTTAGGTTTCGAAATCCTTCCACTGGTTCAAAACGGTGGCTGGTATCAAGGTAACGGTTTGTTGATCCTACCATTCAGCTCATTCTTCTTAATCGGCGGTATGATTTGGTTTATCCGTACTATCCGTCCAGAGCAAGTAGAGCCTAAGGAGTAAGTCATGGAACATTATTTGTCGTTATTTGTTCGCTCAATTTTCGTTGAGAACATGGCGTTATCACTTTTCTTAGGTATGTGTACATTCCTAGCGGTATCTAAGAAAGTTAAAACTGCTATGGGTCTTGGTGTTGCTGTTATCGTGGTACTAGGTATCTCTGTACCTGTTAACCAAGTTATTTATGTAAACATTCTTGCTCCAGGCGCACTAGCATGGGCAGGTTTCCCAGAAGCTGACCTAAGCTTCCTTAACTTCCTAACGTTTATCGGTGTTATTGCGGCGTTGGTACAGATTCTAGAGATGAGCTTAGACAAGTTCTTCCCTGCGCTTTACAACGCACTAGGTATCTTCCTTCCGCTAATTACCGTTAACTGTGCAATCTTCGGTGGTGTGGCGTTTGCGGTACAGCGTGAATACAACTTCACTGAAAGCATCGTTTACGGCGTTGGTAGTGGTATGGGCTGGGCATTAGCAATTGTATTGCTAGCGGCAGTACGTGAAAAGCTGAAGTATGC
Organism: Alteromonas gracilis; assembly: GCF_002993325.1. GTDB lineage: Bacteria > Pseudomonadota > Gammaproteobacteria > Enterobacterales > Alteromonadaceae > Alteromonas > Alteromonas gracilis. The sequence continues at coordinate 94,604 of NZ_PVNO01000022.1, read as the reverse complement.
TGATATGCCTGATGGTGTTCGTGGTCTTGGTTCTGTATTCATGATCGCTGGCCTAATGGCACTTGGCTTCCAGTCATTCACTGGTATTCAGCTGTAATAGAGCTCGGGAGCATATAAATGAATAACGTAGAAATATTTCTTGGCGTCGGCATGTTTATTGCCATCGTATTGGCGCTAGTATTTATCATTATGTTTGCCAAGTCTAAATTGGTACCAAGTGGTGATGTAACCATCACTATCAATGGTGACCCAGACAAGGCAATCAAAACTGCACCGGGTGGCAAACTTCTTGGTGCACTAGCTGACGCAGGTTACTTCGTATCGTCTGCGTGTGGTGGCGGTGGCTCATGTGGCCAGTGTCGTGTAGATGTACACTCAGGTGGTGGTGAAATCCTTCCAACTGAACTAGACCACATCACTAAAGGTGAAGCGCGCGAAGGCTGCCGTCTTTCATGTCAGGTTGCTATCAAGCAGGACATGGAAATTGAGCTAGAAGAGTCGGTATTTGGTGTTAAGAAGTGGGATTGTGAAGTTATCTCTAACGATAACAAAGCAACCTTCATCAAAGAGCTTAAGCTTAAAATTCCTAACGGTGAAAGCGTACCTTTCCGTGCAGGTGGTTATATTCAGATTGAAGCGCCAGCTCACCATGTTAAGTACAAAGACTTTGAGATTCCTGAAGAGTATCGCGGTGACTGGGAGCGTTTTGGCTTCTTTGACATCGAGTCTAAAGTAGACGAAGAGACTATTCGTGCTTACTCAATGGCGAACTACCCAGAAGAAGAAGGCATTATTATGTTGAACGTGCGTATCGCTACGCCGCCACCTAATAACCTAAGTCTACCTGCTGGTAAAATGTCATCGTACATTTGGAGCCTGAAAGAAGGTGACAAAGCGACTATCTCTGGTCCATTCGGTGAATTCTTCGCGAAAGAAACTGAAAACGAAATGGTATTCGTTGGTGGTGGTGCTGGTATGGCCCCAATGCGTTCACACATCTTCGATCAGCTTCGTCGTCTTAAGTCTAAGCGTAAGATGAGCTTCTGGTACGGTGCACGTTCACTTCGTGAAATGTTCTACACAGAAGACTTCGACGAGTTAGCAGCAGAAAACGATAACTTTGAGTGGCACGTAGCACTTTCTGATCCTCAGCCAGAGGACAACTGGGAAGGCTACACAGGGTTCATTCACCAAGTACTTCTAGAGAACTACTTGAAAGATCACCCTGCACCAGAAGACTGTGAGTTCTACATGTGTGGACCACCGATGATGAACGCGGCCGTAATCAACATGCTTAAAGATTTAGGTGTTGAGGACGAAAACATCATGCTAGATGACTTCGGTGGCTAAGCTACCAAGCTAACAAGCAATTTAATAAAGGGGCGAAAGCCCCTTTTTTGTATAAGCTTAACGCGCAACGTACATCTCGCCTCAAGGCTGTGTACATGTTAGTAAGGACAACACTGTGATTCGATTTGCAATTCGAATTTTTCTCGCTTTTTTTGCTATAGGTATTCTTTTACTAGCAAGCTGTAGCGATGACAAAACGCCTGTGGTCCACCTTCAGGGCCAAACTATGGGTACAACCTACAATGTGAAATACCTTGTAGCTGAAACGCCAGTAGAAGGCTTACAGGCTGAAATAGACGCCCGTCTTGTTGACGTTAATAAGATGATGTCGACCTATGACCCTACATCAGAGTTATCAAGGTTTAATCAATACCGCTACACCGATAACTTTGCTGTGTCGCCAGATACACTTACCGTGGTAAATGAGGCACTGCGCTTGGCAAACCTCAGTGGCGGCGTACTCGATGTAACCGTTGGTCCACTGGTTAACCTATGGGGCTTTGGCCCAACAAAGCGCCCTGAAAAAGTACCGAGCCAGGCAGACATCGACGAGATTCGAGAGTATGTAGGATATAAAAAGCTATTAACCACGCCGACGGGCTTAAAGAAAAGCCACCCAATGTTGTATGTCGACTTGTCGACCATTGCTAAAGGGTTTGGCGTTGATGAAGTGGCAGAGATCCTTGAAAAGCACGGTATTGAAAACTACCTTGTGGAAATAGGCGGTGAAATGCGCGTAAAAGGTGAACGCGGTGACGGCAGTGAATGGCTTATTGCTATCGAAAAACCGGTTACTACTGAGCGCGCTGTACAAAAAGTGGTGTCTATTGGTACTAATGCCGTGGCAACATCCGGTGATTATCGCAACTACTATGAAGAAGACGGTGTTCGTTACTCGCACCTAATCGACCCCACAACGGGAAAACCAATTTCCCATAACTTGGTGTCGGTCACAGTTGTTCACCCATCATCTATGACGTCAGATGGTTTGGCGACAGCGTTTAATGTGATGGGATGGGAACAGGCGATAGCGGTTGCAGAGCAAGAACAGCTTGCCGTATTTCTCATTCGTCGCACAGATGACGGATTTGAAGAGTATGCGTCGCCAGAATTTGATAAACTGGTCACAGTTCATAATTAGGGGGTAGCGATGTCTACATTCATTCTTGCTTTTGGTTTCTTTCTTACTATGGTTCTGGCTATGGCCATCGGTTACCTAGTTCAGAAAAAAACGATTTCTGGAAGTTGTGGTGGCTTAGGCGCACTAGGTATTGAGAAAGCCTGTGACTGCCCAGAACCGTGCGATCGTAAAAAGTCGCGCATGGAAAAAGAAGAAGCCCGCCAGAAAAAGTTAAACGAGTGGAAACAAAATCAAATTTTGTAATGCTTAGTCTCTCGTTGGCTTAATATTTAGAAGCGCTGTTAGAGTAAATCGACAGCGCTTTTTTGTTTTTTAGCATTGCCTTCAAATATAAGTGCGAGCCATTACTTCGATTTAGAAGCCATGATTAGATAGTGTAATTCAGCACTATTAATAATATACTGTCTTTTTGTACAGTTTTACGTTTGTAGCGATATAGCAAAGGCAGGTAATGCGAAAAATTATCCACGTCGACATGGATTGTTTTTACGCCGCAGTTGAAATGCGCGATAACCCAGCCTTGCGCGATATTCCTATTGCCATTGGCGGCAGTGCCGACCGTCGTGGCGTTATCTCTACCTGTAACTATCCCGCCCGCAAATTTGGTGTACGTTCAGCCATGGCTACAGCGTATGCCCTGAAACTATGCCCAAACCTCACTTTAGTGAAAGGGCGCATGGATGTGTACGCTGCCGAGTCGCAAAAAATACGTAAGATTTTTGCTGACTATACCGACTTAATTGAGCCTCTATCATTAGACGAAGCCTACCTAGATGTTACCAACAGTGAGTTTTGTGGTGGCAGTGCTACATTAATAGCTGAAGAGATACGCGCTCGTATACAAAAAGAACTAGGTCTTACTGCTTCAGCAGGAGTGGCGCCCTGTAAGTTTGTGGCAAAAGTAGCCAGTGATGAAAACAAGCCCGACGGCATTTGCGTGATAACTCCCGACAAACTCGATGAGTTTGTGCGCGACATGCCGCTAAAGAAAATTCCGGGCGTGGGCAAGGTTACTATGCAAAAGCTTCAGCGCATGGGGCTTAATACCTGCAACGATGTTCGCAAATATCCCTTTGAACGTATTCAAAAAGAGCTTGGAAAATTCGGCAGTGTATTGTGGGAGCGTGCCCACGGGATTGATGAGCGTGAGCTATCCGTATCTCGTGAACGCAAATCTATCGGTGTAGAACGCACGTTAAACGAAGATATACACACGTTCGATCAGTGCCTCGACTTTTTGCCGCACCTGTTTGAGAAGCTTCAAGAACGAATGGAAAATCACAAAAAGCGAACGGGCAAGCCTGTACGTATTCGAACCCAAGGTGTTAAGCTCAAGTTTAATGATTTCCAGCTAACCACGGTTGAACATCGCTGCGCAACCCTTAATGAAGCGTACTTTCGCACATTGATGCAGGAAGCCTTTGAACGGGCAACAGGGCGAGGTATCCGTCTTGTGGGCGTGCACATAGGGCTTGCGGCCGATCAATCAACTCAGCAATTGGTTTTGCCTTTTGAACAGATTTAACTAAAGGTATCATGCATTTTTAAGGCTCGTGCGCTGTAGTCGCTTGTTATAGTTAGTGCGGCGAAGTTGTGGGGCATACCGCTGATGCTATCTTGCGTAGCGAAAGCACAGACTAGTGGTTTGGCAGCCAAGGCATTTTTATCTGCGGCACTCAAACAAAGCAGCTAACTGCTGCTATTTTATTACTCTTTTAATGAAGAACATTATGAACTCAAATCAACTCAAAACCCCCGGTCGTTATAAACACTACAAAGGCAATTTATACGATGTATACGAGGTGGCCAACCATTCGGAAGATGAAAGCAAGTTAGTGGTGTATCGGCCGTGTTACGGTGAAAAAGCGTTGTGGGTTCGCCCCCTTGAGATGTTTGTAGAATCGGTAGAAAGAGATGGGGAAACATTCCCTCGCTTTGCTTATGTTGGTGATATTCCTGATGATGAAAAAATGATCTAATTGTGAAATTGGGTCATAGTGTAAGAGGTCTTATTTAAACAGACTTTCTACAAGGAAATAATAATGAAAACTGCACCTCGTTTTAGCGCGCATATCATGGCCGCACTTATTGCTGCTAGCCCTTTGATCTATTCAACGATTAACCCTGCAATTGCACAAGATAGGTTTGCCGATGTCGAAGTGAAAGCGACGGCAATAAAGGGCTCTGTGCACATGCTTACAGGAGCTGGCGGAAATATCGGCGTATCAGCTGGGGAAGACGGCGTTTTGATCATTGACGACCAATTTGCGCCACTTGCTGAAAAAATAGCGGCGCAGCTTGGGGAGTTAGGCAGCGATAAACCAAAATATGTAATAAACACCCATTATCACGGCGACCACACTGGCTCTAATGCGTTTTTTCATAGCCACAAAGGCGCGACTATTCTTGCCCATGAAAATGTGCGTGTTCGTCTAGCTAACGATGAAAAAGTAAAACCCGAAGCCCTGCCAACCATCACTTATGAAGACGGGATTAAAATTTACTTTAATGGTGAAACCCTTCACGTAATGCATTTAGCCGTCGGCCACACCGATGGCGATAGCGTAGTGTGGTTCGAGCAACCAAATGTCATGCATACAGGCGACTTATTTTTTAACGGTCGTTTTCCCTACATTGACCAAGGCGCAGGTGGCAATGTCGTTGGCTATATGGACTCAGTAAAGCAGCTACTGACTAAAATAAATGACGAGACGGTTATAATTCCAGGTCACGGTGATATTAGCAATAAGCAAGAATACAGCGCGTTTTTAGCTATGATCAGCGAAACTTTTGACTACGTGAAAGCACTTAAGCAAGACGGAAAAACTCTTGATGAAGTGAAAGCGATGGGCTTAGATGACAAATGGGCTGATTGGAGTTGGGATTTCATCAATGAAGAGAAGTGGATAACGACGCTATACAAAGATGCGTAGAGGCTGAACTTATTTAACTATAAAGCTATGCGGCTCTAAACTCTCTATGAATCGAAGAGCCGCTGCCTAACTGTTTCCATCTCTAACGCTGTTTTGTCTACATTTCCTGTATCCATAAAGTCTACGAGAATGTCACTGAGCGGCTGATAGTAATCCTTACTCGTAGAGCGGTCGAAAAACTGTACTACTCCTTCGGCCTTTTTTAAATTAGAGCTACCGCGTTGAACAAAGCTCACATCACTTATTTGGGCATCTGGGTGTGCGGGTAGAAAATTAAGCCTTTGATTGAGTAGGGCTTGTACATCATCTTGAATTACGTATCGTAAAAATACTTTAGCAAGTGATTTTTTTTTGCTGCTTGCGCGAAGAATGAGAAAATCCGTAGGGGCAATTTCAAACTGGACTATCTTCTCATCCACAAAAGGAAAAGGGATAAATTCCAGCTTTTCAGAGACCGCATCAGGGATCTGGCTTATCGTATAATTTCCTGAAAGCACCATTCCCACTCTATCGCGATACAGGAATGGGAGAACTTGCTTTTGTGTGTACTCATCAGCATTTTTTAGAAAACATTGGTTATCAATCATTTCTCTCCACAATTGAAGTACCGCTAACACCTTCTTATCAGTAAATTTTACATTTCCTTCCATTACCTGATTGTGAAAATAAAGCCCGTTTACTTTGAGATTTAAATAGTCAAACAGTGCTAGAACAGGCCACTTTTCTTCTAACCCTAAACCGATAGGAACAATTTGATTTCGAGACAGTGTTCGGCATGCACTAAGCAGATCGCTAATATTTTCAAGACGATTGATTTCAAATTCTTTTAGGACGTTTCGGTTGGCAAAAAATCCCCAAAAACCCACTGATAAAGGAACGCCGAATTGCTCTCCTTTATGAGTAATCAATTCTTTCATTTCGTTTGGATATTTCTGAAGCTCTGTTTCTGTCCAAAGAGACGTTAAAGGTTCTATCAACCTTCTCTCAATGACCTTTTTTAGCTCGACAGGCCACAACCATACCATGAGATCTAGATTAGGGTTGTCGCTTAACCACAGCCCAGTCATTTGCTTGTAGCCGGTATCATCTGACGATGAGTAAACAATATCTATACCCGGGCATTGTGCTGAAAAGTTCGCTGCCATTTCTTCAAAGGCATTTCGTTGTTCGACACTAAAAATAAGCAATGACACATTTAATGTGCCCTTCGCTTCTTCACAATCCACAGCAGAAACGGGGAAGGTAAAGTAGAAATAGAAAAAGGACGGTAGAAAGAAAAACTTAAGCCACTCCGGCTTACTTTTACCCCACATATCAACATCCCTTGTAAATCAAAACATTCAAAAATTATTCATTAGCTGTATTTGAAGTGTAGTACATGAGAGGGGAGTCGCTAGTTAAAAAACGCAAGGCTATTGTCATAGTTAGATGAGACCCTTTGACTGAAAGGGCTATTCAGGCTGTTTAAACGTTTGTATGTAAAGCTGCTCTACTTTATCTCTTGCCCATTGTGTTTTTCTTAAAAATTTAAGGGATGACTTAATAGATGGGTCGTTATTAAAGCAGTTCACTTTGATACGGTAATACAACCCATCCCAGCCATATCGTTCGTGAAGTTGCGTGACGATTGTCTCTAAAGTTAAACCGTGAAGCGGATTATTAGGTTGTTGGTTCATGACGTGTCGCTGCTCTGTTTCTATTCAAGCTGTAAGTTTATCACGAACGTAATAGGTTATGGGGTCAGAGTCATTACTCTGACCCCATAACCTGATAAAGCCGCATTAAGCACTGCTCTTCGTAGCCTGCTGCATGGTTTGTTGTTCTGAGCTGAGTTCCGGTAAATTGGCACTGGAGGATGGGGCCTTTAGCTGCTTTGGCTTTCTCGGCGTTTTATAAAGCGGCCATATGAGTTGCTCTTTCCAGTTGGCATAAAACATACCTTCAATCCCGTATTCCTTGGGATACTGCCTTGTAATTTTTGCAGTGCCAAAGAGCACATCCCAAAAGAACAATAGGTTGCCATAATTACCTTTGTAGTTGGTCACTCCGTCATCTGCTTTCAATCCATGGTGCGCGCTATGTGTAGAAGGCGTCGATATAGTGCGTTCAACCACCCAGGCAATAGGATGTAACCAAGGTATACTGTACAGCACTTTGTCCCACTTCCATTCTGCATGAGCGCCAGTTATCACAGTAAGCTTTACCACTAAATAAAGGGCGTAAGTCCAACCCAATCCCATATAGATTAGCGCGCCAGAAAACCATAATGACGGCATAAATAAGTAATAGAAGAAGTTATTTCTGTAGATAATACGAACACTCATGTACTTAGCGTTATGGTGGGCTCTATGTAAGTTGTAGAGAAATCGGGTTGAGTGCGAAAGCCTGTGCCACCAGTATTGCATCATGTCATCAAATATTAAAAGCAGCGCTAAGTGCAAGAGAGTAGAGGAATCTGCAAGTACTCCCTGAAATTGGGGGAATGCTAACCTCATTATTGCAACAGAGCAAAAGAGAACCAGAGGTTGTGTTACGGTAAATAATAGTAACGTACCGATAAACTCTACTTTTCCATCATCGCTGACTTCTGTCGCTTTTTTAAATAGCTTACCGTTCTTCGCTTCAAGCAAAGCGAACGTAACGAAAACAGCCAAAATTGCCCATTGATAACTCATAGTAATCACTCACACCACAAGATTGTTGAGATTGAATTTACATTGCGTTAACATCGTAGAATATATATTTATATAGATTTGATAAGCATGTCGTACATTCACGGTATACAGCAGACGGTTATGCCTGATGATTACCTCGATATTTGTATGCCCTTTGGAAAGGTAATAACCTATGCAGCTAGCTCTACTATTCACGATAGAGGAAGCAAGAATAAAGGGTTGTCTATTGTAGTGGCGGGAGACGTTAAAATAGGTAACTATGGATTAGACGGCAGCTATCAAATCACCACCATACTGCAACGCGGAGATACGTTCGGAGAATTTACGTTATATGCTTCACTTGCCAGAACTCACCATGCACAAGCGCTAACCCAAAGTAAGATATTGCAGATCCCTGAACCTGCTTTTCGTTCTCTTATAAACCAGCATCCCGAAATCTCTGACTTTATCTCTCGATCACTCGCAATAAAGCTTCATGCGGCGCTAGAAAGGCTAGATGATATTCGACGTCTACCCACTTACGTTCAATTGGCAAAGTTGATTTACCAGTCATATTTGACCACACAAAGTGACGTCATACCCCTGCGGCAAAGCGATTATGCAGAGAGGTTGGGAGTAACAGTACTTACCGCACATAAGTCGCTTACTAAGCTGTATGACTTACAACTCATAGAGAAACGATATGGGGGAATAGCAATTACCAATGTTGAGCGCCTTAAAAATTTTTTAAAAGACAGTTCGTCTTTATTACCTTTGTAGGGGGCTCTTGGTACTCACTCAAAAATTACAACGACCTACTGCATGTCTTATCTAAACAAAATACATTGAGCGTCCTTCCAATTTATTAGATTTTTATCAAGGCTTTAGGCCGTCTAATAAAATGTGTTGAATATTATTAAGGGTGGTATCGAAGAAAACCGGGTCGCTTAAGTTTTTTCCGGTTACAGCTTTTATCTGCACGCTAAAATCGGCGTAATGCTGAGTAATAGCCCAAATGCTGAATATCAAATGTATGGGGTCGACCGGTTTTAACTTACCTGCTTTTATCCATTCGTTAATGACGGCGCTTTTTGCATCCAGCAATGTTTTAAGCGGCGTTTCTAATTCTTTTATTAAAAGGGGCGCACCTTGTACTACTTCCATACAAAAAAGCTTAGATTCGGCTGGGTTGTCTCTCGACATTTCAAGTTTTACTTTAATGTAGTTGCTTAGGGTTTCTATAGGGTCTTGTTCTGCTGAAAAGCTCTGAAGGGGCGTTAACCATACATCCAGCAGGTGGGTGATAACCGATAAGTACAATCCATCTTTACTTTTAAAGTAATAAAGCAAGTTACTCTTTGAGACATTCGCTAACTCTGAAACTTGCTCTACCGTAGTACCGCTAACGCCGTTTTTTGAAAACAAGGAAAGTGCAGCATCCATAATTCGGGTGCGCTTTTCTTGGAGGGCTTGTTCACGCCGCTTTTGAGTTGTAGGGCTAAATGCTCTTGCTGTTTTTGTATTTACGTGACCTTCAGGTTTACTCACTTCTCATCTCTTCTTAACCGTGTTCTTCGCGATCTGATACCTAGTTTACGTGGAGTTTTCGTTGCTATAAACCCATTCGCACAAATATGCACCAATTAAGTTCAATTGCACTGGACTTGGTGTTCCATTTTGAACCAATGAGTCCAATTTAAACTGTGAAATTGTTTAAGTCACTGAATTTTATGAATTTAATAATTTGGCCTGCTTTATGCTGTTCACTATGTATACCGCCACTTCAATGTTTTGAATTCGGCAACCTTAAAAAAAGCGGGGTTAACCGCTTAAAACGCATACAAGCAGAGGGAACAACATGGATATAGGTGTATTTATTCCGATTGGTAACAACGGCTGGCTAATTTCGAAAAATTCGCCTCAGTTCAAACCATCATTCGATCTCAACAAAGAGATTGTAATGAAGGCAGAAAAGTACGATATGGACTTCGCGCTCTCTATGATCAAGTTGCGCGGTTTTGGCGGTGAAACCGAATTTTGGGACTACAACTTAGAGTCGTTTACGTTAATGGCAGGCCTTGCCGCCGTTACCTCAAAAATTCAGCTATACGCCACAGCTGCCACACTAGTCTTGCCACCTGCGATCATGGCGCGTATGGCCAGTACCATCGATTCTATTTCCAACGGTCGTTTTGGGGTCAACCTTGTTACCGGATGGCAGCGCCCTGAATATTCGCAAATGGGTATGTGGCCGGGCGATGAATTCTTCGGTAACCGCTACGAATACTTAGATGAATACATTCAGGTAGTAAAAGAGTTATGGGAAACCGGAAAAAGCGATTTTAAAGGCGAGCATTTCCAAATGGATGATTGTCGCATGCTGCCCAAACCACAACGAAAAATTCCACTTATCTGTGCGGGCCAAAGCGCAGCTGGCATGGATTTCTCGGCCCGTCATGCCGACTATAACTTCTGTTTTGGCAAAGGTGTGAATACACCTACTGCATTTGCTCCTACCGCAGCGCGCTTAACCGAAGCGGCTGAAAAACACGGTCGCAGCGTGGGGTCAGCGGTACTTATCATGGTTATTGCCGATGAAACCGACGAAGCAGCCATGGCGAAATGGGAAAGCTATAAAGACGGTAAAGATCAGTCCGCGTTAGATTGGATGGCAACGCAAGGGGCCGCTGATAAGAAATCGGGTAAAGACACTAATATTCGCGATATGACCAACCCAACCTCAGCGGTAAACCTGAATATGGGGACGCTTGTTGGCTCGTACGAATCGGTGGCTTCTATGCTAGATGAAATTGCCACAGTGCCAGGCTGTGAAGGCGTATTGCTAACCTTTGATGACTTCCTTAAAGGCATGGATGATTTTGGTACTAAAATTCAGCCGTTAATGAAATCCCGTCAGCACTTGCTTAGCACATCGGGAGCAGCCTAATGTCTGCCGGTGAAGTATTTGAAGTATCGGGGTGCTTTCAAGCACGCCAAACAGGGCAGCCCGTACTGCCGGCTAAACCTGAGCCTTTAACCCTAAACCCATCTGAAACGGCCGTGATAGTTGTGGATTTGCAGAACGCTTATGCCAGTAAAAACGGTTATTTAGACAAAGCTGGTTTTGACGTATCTACTACTGCGCCTGTTATTGAAAATACCGTCAAGGTGCTTGATACCGCTCGCGCTGCGGGCATGCCGGTTGTCTTTCTGCAAAATGGTTGGGATGCCGACTATAAAGAAGCTGGCGGCCCGGGTTCACCTAATTGGTATAAGTCTAACGCCCTCAAAACCATGCGTAAACAGCCAGAGCTTAAGGGTAGTTTGCTTGCCAAAGGCACTTGGGACTATGCGCTTGTCGACGCGCTAAAACCTCAAACCGACGACATCGTTATCCCGAAAACCCGTTACAGCGGTTTTTACAACACCAATTTAGACAGCATGCTTCGCGCACGCGGTATTCGCAACTTAGTGTTTACGGGCATTGCAACTAATGTGTGTGTGGAATCTACGCTGCGCGATGGCTTTCACCTGGAATATTTTGGCGTGGTGTTGGCCGATGCTGCATACCAAGCTGGTCCGCCCGATATTCACGAGGCGTCACTTTTCAATATTCAGACGTTCTTCGGATGGGTGTCTACTACTGCGCAATTTTGCGAAGTATTTGAAGGAGCGAGTTAGACGCTTTCTACTTAGCTTCGATTAGCTACAGAGACAAAAACAACACGATTAATCAGTTAGCACAAATTGAAATAAACCAGTTATAGGCGCTAGGCAGCAAAGCATCCATAGCGCAATGAAAAGGAAAAGAACATGCCAAAGAAAGCCATAATTCCAGCAGGTACATCCACGCCAATTGCCCCTTTTGTTCCGGGCTCTATGGCTGACAATATTTTGTATGTGTCAGGTACTTTGCCGTTCGACGAAAACAATGACGTGGTGCATGTAGGGGATGCCGAAGCGCAGACTCGCCATGTTTTAGAAACCATAAAAAGTGTCATTGAAGAAGCCGGCGGCACAATGGATGACGTCACCTTCAATTCCATTTTTATTACCGATTGGGACAACTACGCTGCGGTAAACAAGGTATACGCCGAGTACTTTCCAGGTGAAAAGCCAGCGCGCTACTGCATTAAGGTTGGGTTAGTAAAGCCTGAAGCCTTAATTGAAATTGCCTCTACAGCACACATTGGGTAAGCGATTATGTTTGGACTTCCCGTTAATTGTGCTCATTGGTTTTATGTAGGTGAGCTTTATGCCTTCTGATAAGCAGGCAAGCTACGCCCATATGAACGGCGAAATGAACGTTGGAGAGCGCAACAAGATACATTACGAGATACACGGCCTGACATCGCCCGACGCGCCAACTGTTGTTTTTAGTTCAGGGCTTGGCGGGGCCGCTAAGTTTTGGCAGCCCCAACTGGCTGACTTTGCCCAAGACTACAGAGTGATCACTTATGATCAACGTGGCACCAACAAAAGTGTGGGTGACTTGCCAGCGAATTACAGTATTTCGGATATGGCAGATGAACTCGCTGCACTGCTGAAAAAACTTGAAGTGCAGCAATGTCATCTGGTCGGCCATGCGCTCGGAGGGCTGGTGGGTTTAGAACTTGGGTTAACTCAGCCCAACCTTCTACAAAGCTTAGTGCTAGTAAACGCATGGAGCAGCCCCAACCCGCATACGCTGCGTTGCTTTGATATACGCAAAGCCTTACTCGCCGCGGATAGAAAAGATATGTATCTAAAGTTGCAGGCGCTGCTGTTGTATCCCCCTGATTGGATAGCGGCTAATGCAAAGCACTTAGACGATGAAGAGGCGCATCTACTTAATCATTTTCCCGATGTAAATAACTTGCTAGCTCGTATTGGCGCGCTTAGCGCGTTCGATATCGATGACAAATTAGCGGGCATTACGACACCAACACTGGCGCTGGCAAATAAAGACGACACCCTGGTTCCGTGGCAGCGCTCAAAAGTACTAGCTGAAGCTATGCCTAATGCAGAGTTATCGGTAATGGGATATGGCGGTCATGCATCGAGTATTACGGTGCCTGAGGAATTTAATAAATTGGTATTGGAATACTTACAGCGCTTGGCTTAGGCGATAAATATAACGAGCCTAAAAAAACGCGCTCAAACCAATACCTGGGTGGCTAAGACACTGCCTAACAATTTGAAAACTGGAAAGACATTGAAATGACGGTATCAGAGAAAACTGAATATGAAATAAAAGGCCCTATTACTGATAGCGGTCTAGCCCAGCTTTTTAGCGGTGCACACACGCACACTACATGGCTCGATAAAACGATAGATGAAGCCCTGCTTAAGCAGCTTTATGACTTAGTGAAAGTTGGCTCGACATCAGCAAATTGCAGCCCGGCGAGATTTGTTTTTATTACGTCAGATGAAGGGCGAGAAAAACTTAAACCATGCCTTTCTAGCGGTAACGTAGAGCAAACCATGACAGCACCTTGCACCGTTATCGTGGCCTATGATGAAGAGTTTTACGAAGAACTTCCTACGTTATTCCCTTATGCAGATGCGAAAAGCTGGTTTACTTCAAGCCCAGAAGCGGCCTATGAGACTGCCATGCGCAATAGCTCTATGCAGGGCGCTTACCTAATTAGCGCCGTTCGTGCACTAGGTCTTGATGCCGGTGCCATGTCTGGCTTTAACCCCACATTACTTAACGAGACTTTCTTTTCAGATAGCACGTGGAAGGTGAACTTCTTACTTAACATTGGCTATGGCGATGGAAAGAAAGTGCACAAACGTTTGCCTCGCTTAAGCTTCGAGCAAGCTTGTCAAATATTGTAACGCCAACACAAAGGATATTTGTATGACTATTACAGCAATAAAAAACGCAGTAACGGAAGTGCTTCCCCCGGTTACGCCTGAGCAATACCGTCAAGGCATGTCTAGCTTAGCGGCAGCGGTAAACGTCGTTACAACCACGGGTCCTGACGGACGTGCTGGCTTTACAGCAACTGCAGTGTGCAGCGTAAGCGACAGCCCAGCAACCTTACTGGTGTGTTTAAACCGCGGTGCGTCTGTGCATCAGGTATTTAAGAACAGCACGCATTTAGTTATCAATACGCTTACCTCGCAGCATCAGTTAATTTCAAACACCTTTGGTGGTAAAGCGCCTATGAGTGAACGCTTTGAAATTGGCGAGTGGGTGGAATCTACGACCGGCTGCCCTAGACTTGCCGATGCTGCCGTGAGCTTCGATTGTATTATTACAGACGTTAAAAGTGTGGCCACTCACGACGTTATCTTTTGCCAAGTGGTAGATATCAAGCAAGACCCAGAAGCCGACGCGCTTTTATATTATCAACGCGGCTATAACAGCGCTTGCAAAGACGCATAACTAAAGGATTAGACAAATAATGAAAGTAGTAGGCCACTTTATAAATGGTGAAACCTGTACCCCAAAAGGGCGCATGCAAGATGTTTATAACCCGGCAACAGGTGAAGCAGAGAAGCTCGTTTTACTTGCATCAAAAGCCACGGTGAACGACGCCATTGTCAGCGCGCAAAGTGCGTTTATTGAGTGGCGTAATACGCCCGTAAGTAAGCGGGCTCGCGTTATGTTTAAGTTCAAAAGCTTACTTGAAGAACATGCTGATGAAATTATCGCGCTAATTGGAGCCGAGCACGGAAAAATAAGCCACGACGCGGCTGGCGAGCTACAGCGCGGTATCGAGAACGTAGAATTTGCCTGTGGCGCGCCACAGTTGCTCAAAGGTGAACATAGTAAAAATGTTGGGCCTAGCATAGACTCTTGGAGTGAGTTTCAACCCCTTGGCGTGGTGGCGGGAATTACACCGTTTAACTTCCCTGCCATGGTGCCGCTTTGGATGTTTCCGCTCGCCATCGTGTGCGGTAACACCTTTGTTTTAAAACCATCTGAACGAGATCCAAGTTGCGCTATTTTCTTAGCTAAGCTCCTTAAAGATGCAGGGCTACCTGACGGCGTTTTCAACGTTGTTAATGGCGACAAAGAAGCGGTTGATCAAATACTTGATGATGAGCGCATTAAAGCAGTAAGTTTTGTAGGCTCAACACCTATCGCCGAATATATCTATTCAAAAGCCAACGCAAACGGCAAGCGCTGCCAAGCATTAGGCGGGGCGAAAAACCACGCCATTGTGATGCCTGATGCCGACGTTGATAACGCAGTTAATCAGCTGTTGGGCGCAGCCTTTGGTTCATCGGGGGAGCGCTGCATGGCGTTGTCTGTGGTGGTTGCCGTAGGCGATAAAGTCGCTGATGAAATTGTAGATAAGATGCAATCGGCTATGAAAAGCTTGAAAGTAGGAGCGTTTGACGATGGGACTAACGATTTTGGCCCGCTTATTACACTTCAGCACAAAGAGAAAGTAGAAGGGTACATTACAAGTGCCGCTGAGCAAGGTGCTAACGTAGTCGTAGACGGGCGAAGCCCCACAGTCGTGGGGTATGAAACGGGCTTTTTCTTAGGTGCCACGCTTATCGATAAAGTCACGCCGGACATGACAAGCTACAAGGCTGAAATTTTTGGCCCTGTATTGCAAGTCATGCGGGTTGAAACTATGGAGCAAGCTATGCAGCTCATCGACGCTCATGAGTACGGTAACGGTACCTGTATTTTCACCCGCGACGGCGAGGCTGCCCGTTATTTCTCAGACAACATCCAAGTGGGCATGGTAGGTATAAACGTACCGTTGCCTGTGCCTGTGTCTTATCACAGCTTTGGTGGTTGGAAGCGGTCACTCTTTGGCGACCTTCACGCATACGGACCTGACGGCGTGCGTTTTTATACTAAGCGCAAAACCATTACCCAACGTTGGCCTTCAAGTGGCGTACGAGAAGGAGTCAGCTTTTCATTTCCAAGTTAACTAACCATATTCGTAAACAATGACATGCAGCCAGTTTATTAATGTCTTTAGCTAGGACAGTAAATATTCACTGGCGGTAAATATAAAAAGCTACGCCATCAATAATAACAATTTAAAACCGCAAGCCTTTGACAGTTCCTCTCCAGTCCTGTCTTAGGTTTGCACCCCAGTGGCAATCGATAAGCAGTTCACGTCGACCGTTACTCTTATAAAAATATCGGGACAACACCGCCGCAAGGCTTGTTAAAAAGAACTATAAACGAGAGTAAAACATGCATACGTTAAACACACACAAGCGTCTGCTGGCGTTAACCGTAGCTATGGCGTTAAGTACGCCAGCGGCCTTTGCTGCAGAGAATGTTTGGGAAAGTATTGAAGTTACCGCGCAAAAGCGCAACGAGAACATTAGCGATGTGGGCATCGCCATTACCGCTTTCTCAGGGGAACAACTAGAGGCTTTAGGCCTTGAAAGTAGTACTGAGCTTATCGCATTTACCCCTGGCGTGTCGTTGGCCGGTGATATCGGTGGTCAGCGTGCCATCTTCAATATTCGAGGCGTGGTGCAAAACGACTACGCCGATTTAGCTGAGGCCCCCGTGGCCGTGTATGTGGATGGAGGCTATTTAGCCAGTACCCAAGCGCAAACCTTTGGCTTATTTGATGTCGCTCGCATCGAAATTCTTAAAGGTCCACAGGGAACATTATTTGGAAGAAATGCCACAGGTGGACTGGTAAATACGGTCACCGCAAAGCCCACTGCCGATACAGAAGGCTACGCAGAATTTACTGCCGCGCGCTTTGAACAATATCGCTTCGAAGGGGCGATATCTGGCGAGATAGCAGATGGTATTTATGGCCGTTTTTCAGGGTTTACCAATCAGCAAGGTGAAATACTCGAAAACATTTACGAAGACGGGGCAGCACCCGATACTCGTTTAGGTTCAGTAGGCGGTGGTGAAGACGGCTACAACGACGACACTAAAGCGTTTCGTGCTCAGCTGATGTTTGATATTGGCGAAGAAGGCTCGTTGCTTTTGAGCGGTAACTGGTCTGATACCACCAAAAGCGAAGGCCCTTATCAAGTGGTGAATACCACTGAAATAAAAGATGCCGACGGCAATGTGATTGACGTTATTTACGCTGCTGACGACCCGCTTGGCTGCGACACAATTCAAGCAGGCGTGTGCGTAGATGGTAATTTCAATGGTGACCCCTTCCGCCCAGTACAAGGTGGTGACTTCAACGGTAACTTCGACCCTGACGGTTCGGGTAATAAGGTAAACAAAGACTTCGCCTTCGACGATCAAAACAAAATCAAATCAAAAGGCCTGGCGGCAACATTAGACTATGCCTTTGAAAGCTTCGATTTCTTTGCCATGTCAGATTATAAAGAGTTCAAGCGAACTGTTGGTCTTGATTCTGACCAAACTGCGTCACCAGAACTTATTTTCCAATCTAACAGCACCATTGAGCAGTTTAGCCAAGAGCTTCGTTTCTCAGGTGAAACCGCAGATTTAAAGTGGGTTGGAGGGCTGTATTATCTTTCTATCGATACTGATTACAGCCAAGGCTTGGCGGGTTCACCCACTACCTTTTTCTTAGGCGGTGAAGAGAATAATACCTTAGTGGCGCTTGAAACCGAGTCTTACTCCGCATTTGGGCAAGTAGACTATAGCTTAACTGATGACTTGGTATTAGTCGGTGGCCTTCGCTACACCCGAGAAAACAAAGATTTTGTGGGGAATGTTTATCAGAACGAGAACACTAACGACCGAATTATTGAGATTGACACCCGCACCCCTTCGTTAGAATTTACAGAGCAAAGTAACGATCAAAACTTATGGTCGGCGAAGCTTCAGCTGGAATACAGCGTGGGTAATAGTTTGTATTACGCAGGTATCAATCGCGGCGTGAAAGCGGGGAGTTTCAATGCGCCTCTATTTGGCAGCTTTAGCTTTTATGAACCTGAAGAGCTTACTTCTTACGAAGCTGGCCTAAAGCACAGCTTTATGCAGGGAAGCGGCGTATTTAATGCTAACGTATTTTACTATGATTACAGCGATTATCAGTCGTTTTCATGGGTGAATAACGCAGGCGTTGTAACTAACGAAGAGGCTTCGTTTAGTGGGGTAGAGCTAGAAGTGTTTTTAACGCCGACAGATAGCTTAGATGTAATGGTTAACTTCTCGTATACCGATGCAGTGGTTGAAGATTTGGAAGTGGCTTCAGGTTATTTTGCCGATACTACTCCGCCATTTACCCCCGAATATCAGGCGTCCGCCATGCTTCGCTATAACTGGGATGCCTTTAACGGCAATATGGCAGCGCAATTGTCAGCTAGCTATCAATCAGAAACCTTTCACAACGCGCGTAATTTTACCGCTCATCAAATTGATAGCTACGCCACGGCGGATGCACGCTTAACCTGGGTAGATGGGCAAGACAAATGGAGCCTAGCCGCTTACGTAGATAACCTGTTTGACTCTGACCATGAACTGATTGGCTTTGACGTGACGGGCTTTTATGGGACCAGCCAAATATCCTATGCGAAGCCAAGAACCTATGGCGTAACGGCAAGGCGTAATTTTTAATTTGAGTAGTAATGCGCTTTATTCCTATTGAATAAAGCGCCATATCCAGCTTCAAAAAATACGTATGGCTAGCCGAGATACTAAAAAGTACAAAACGGTATGTAGGTATAGCTTTATCAAAGCACGCGAAACGGCAGTGTTTTTGCTTTCCATTTAGTCTTACAGGCAAAGACGCTGCATTTAATAAGTTAAACGTTAGTAAAAGACTTCGCGAAGAGCGACTTTTTATCAATAAGCAACGTTTGTTAAATGTCACTATGCGCACTACAAACTCAACAAGGAAAGAGATCGTGGATAACACCAATAATCAACCCATGACAAAACCTTCCCATTACGATGGCGATTTATGGAACGAAGATTTAGCGCCAACCAGTAAAGCAACAAGAACCTGGGGGTGGAAAGATTATGCGGCATTATGGGTCGCTATGGTGGTGTGTGTACCTACATACCTCTTATCTGCCGGACTAGTGTCTGAAGGCATGAATTGGTACCAGGCTGTGATTACCGTGCTGTTAGGCAACGTTATTGTGCTGGTGCCAATGATGTTAATTGGTCATGCGGGCGCTAAATACGGCTTACCTTTTCCTGTATTACTGCGTAGCGCGTTTGGCACCAAAGGCGCAAAAATTCCTGCTTTGGCCCGAGGACTTGTTGCATGCGGGTGGTTTGGCATTAATACTTGGGTTGGCGGCAGTGCCATTTACGTTATCTTGAATAGCGTGAGCGGCGACGCATTTGTGGGGCAGGCGCTGCCATTTTTAGGTATAGATATTACCCAAACCCTGTGCTTCTTTGCTTTTTGGGCAATGCACTTAGTTTTCATTAAGCACGGCACTGAATCTATTCGTTGGCTTGAAACTTTTGCTGCACCATTTTTGATCTTAATGGGCTTAGCGCTTCTTGCTTGGGCATATATCAATGCCGGTGGATTTGGCGCTATGTTATCTACGCCATCTCAATTTGTCGAAGGGGGCGCTAAAGAAGGGCAGTTTTGGTCTGCTTTTTTCGCAGGTCTTACATCTATGGTGGGCTTTTGGGCAACCATGGCATTAAATATTCCCGATTTCACTCGCTTTGCTAAATCACAAAAAGATCAAATGTTAGGCCAAGCTATTGGCTTGCCATTACCTATGGCACTGTTTGCCTTCATTGGCGTAGCGGTAACGTCGGCAACCGTAACCATTTACGGTGAAGCTATTTGGGACCCAGTTGCCCTTGCAGGCAGAATGGGCGGTGTTGGCGTTGTGTTTGCTCTTGCAGCCCTAGCGCTTGCGACTTTGACCACCAACTTAGCTGCGAATATGGTGGCTCCGGCCTACGGGTTTTCGAATGTGGCACCGTCTAAAATAAGCTTCAAAATGGGAGGATACATTACCGCGGGGATAGGTGTGGCTATTTTCCCTTGGAAGCTGCTTGAAACCGCCGGTGGATATTTATTTACATGGCTTACTGGATACTCAGCGCTACTCGGCCCAATCGCAGGTATTCTAATTGCCGACTATTTCATCTTAAGAAAATCGACGTTAAACATCGATGCGCTGTTTCAACACTCTGGCGAATACGGTGCGAACAACGGTTGGAACATGGCGGGTGTGGCTGCACTTATTATTGGTATTTTACCTAATATCCCCGGCTTTTTGCACGCCGCAGGTTTTGTAGACAGCGTACCAGCCATTTTCGATACGCTGTATGCCTACGCATGGTTTGTAGGGTTAATCATTGCCAGCATTGTTTACCTACTGCTGTCCAACAGAGTACCCGTCATCATGCAGGCAAAAAGCGCCTCCTAACCAAAAAATGGGGTCAGAGTACATTTCTATGAAATGTACTCTGACCCCATTGCTTTTATTTTCGCTTCATGTTTTCAAATAGAGAGGGTTCCCATGGCCGCATAGCCATTAAAAGACCAATGTGCTGGCGTTCTTCAATTGGCAGGGCATTATCTTCGCTGCTGAGCTTAGCTGCTTCTTGCCTAAGCTGCTCTAGGCGCCGCTGAATAATCGAAACCGAGGTCTGAGAATAGCGGCCGCGCAAATAAAAACGGAACATCCAAGGTTCGTTCTTCTTTGGGTCCATAAACTTCACCATGACCTCTTGTTCCATAAACTTCTCAAGCGGGCCTCCAGGGATCCAGCGAAAATCCTGTGCAATAAGCAGCTTATAATGGTTGTTCGGCAACAGTTCGATAAGCTTAAGCCTATCAAGGGTTGTCATTAGCTTAATGCCTTCTACTTCATCAATATCGTAATGTTGGATAAGTTCAGAAAAGCGCCAGCCGTCTCTAACACATACTGCAGCAAGCAGTAACTTAGGGTTAGCAAGCAGTTCCATTTCTTGCTGTTCAGACAGCTCTGAAATCTTCTCCTGCTGTTTTTGTGAAAGACTAAATAGATCGCTTAACGACAGGTTTAAACATTCACAAATTTGCTCTAACTTATCAAGGCTGAACGCCTGCAACGAAAAGTTACGCTTCACACTCGCTTCGCTAACATCGAGCGCCTCTGCAAGCTGCTTGTAGGTGAGTCGCTGTTCCCGTAAGCATTGTTTTAAGGTGTCGTACACAAGGCTAATTTGGCTCATGGTATTACTTTCTTATACTTGTGGTGTAATTTAATACTACATTAATCATTTTGGTTTACGAAATTTATTCTTGGTTCTAGTGTAGAAAGTGTTCAGGCACGTCTTGCCTTAACAAACTAGGAGCAAGTGATATGAAAAATACACGTTCAACATTGATGTTAACTGCACTATTAAGTAGTGCGCTTTTTACCCACTCTGCAATGGCGGATGACTCTTTTGACCATAGCGGCAAAGCCAGTAAGCACAGTGCATTAGCTGCTTCTGAAGGCTTGGCGACAACCGCTTCGGTAGCAAGTGCGGTCGTAGCAGTACCGGTGGTATTGACTGGAAGTGCTGTTGTTGCCGGAAGCGCGGTGGTAGAAAGCGCGGTGAATGAAAGTGCTCGCAACCTTCATCAGGCAAGCCATCAGTCTTCCGTGGCGAGTAACCAACCTTTGGTAATAACCGAAACCATAATTACCGCCGATCCAGCCCCGAACCAAGTGGTTACTACTAAAACCAAAGTGATCACGACTACAACTAACACTAAGCGGTAGGTTACACATGAAAACCTACATAACTTCAATCGGGTTTGCCCTTGTACTATTGATGTGTGGTATTCAAGACGTATACGCGGGGAGCCAGCAGCATGGTAAGCCCTCTTTTACGCCAGAAGCGATCGCAACTTTTTCAAAGAGTGTGGAAAAGTATGCGGCAGGTGAAGGGGCTCGGGCATTTATCATTGCCAGACGTGGCAGACCAATTGATGATATGCCGAAAGGTATTCGCTTTACCCATACCGCAATCGCTATTTACTCAAGTATTCAGCTAAGTAACGGCGATACGGCGAAGGGTTATGCCATACACAATTTATATCAAGATGCTGAAGAGCAGGGCAAAAGTCATTTGATTACTGACTATCCTGTTGATTTCTTCTGGGGCGCATATGCACTGGAAGCAGGAATAATTATTCCTTCAGCAGAAGTACAGCAAGCGTTGGTAAATCTATATCGCGATGACAAAGCTAAGCTGCTTCACAATCCTCAATATTCGGTAGTGGCAAACCCGTTTAATAGTAAACGTCAAAACTGCACGGAATACACACTAGATGTTTTGAACGCGGCAATTTATTCAACCACTGATATCGCGCAGCTAAAGGTAAATGCAAAGGCCCATTTTTCTGCGCAAAAAGTAAACATGAGCCGCGCTAAACTTGGATTAGCAAGTATGTTCAGCGATGGCTTAACCCTGTCAGATCACGGTCGCAAAGTAGAAACAACAACCTTTGGAAGCCTTGCCCATTACATGCAGAAATACGATTTATCTGAAAAGGCAGTTATTTTTGCGAGTAACGGTGAGACAACTATTATCGAGGAATTTAACAATGCAGACTCAGATTAAACCAACGAAAGCATTTCGAATCGCGTCACTAGCAGCATTAATTGTAGGCGTAGGAGCTTATTTCATAGGCTTGTACAATGCGCCTATGGCCCTCAACGAAAAAGGCTATTACTTCACCATTATGTTATTTGGCCTATTTTCAGTGGTAAGTTTACAAAAAACGGTTCGCGATAAAATGGAAGGCGTACCTACAACCAAGGCATATTTTTTAGCTTCAGCAGTAGCTACCGGTTCAGCAATAGTACTGTTAGTTATTGGATTGCTGAACGCCGAACTCTTACTCAGTGAGAAGGGCTTTTTTGGCATGGCGTTTACGCTTAGCCTGTTTGCCGCCATCACGGTACAAAAGAACGTACGCGACAGCCAAATTACAGACGAGTCATGCCAAACAAAAAGCGATACCCGAAGCACGGATACAGTGCATGAAGACACAACAAATATAGAAGCCGCTTAAAAAATTGGGTCAGAGTACATTTTCTTCACTACTCAATGTGCTCTGACTCCATTACTTAAATATTTTCTTACACCTTTGTTACGACTCACTCTTTTGGTGCTGCTACATATCGAGTATGGTATAGCGTAACGCTGGTTAGGTTCTCAACCAGCTTGTTTAACGCATCAAGGATGAATTATGCGTAAGCCCGTTAAGTACCGAATCGCTTTTCTAATAGTCGCTGCTGTCTGCTTTCATGTGGGCACGTTATTTTTACCTGCAACCCTTCCTGAAATAACCTTCTCCCTTAAAAGTATTTGGGCAAACACACAATGGCGTAATACCGTACTGGTTACGTTGGCATATTTTGTCTTTTTGCCTGCGCTTTATTATTTCTGGATCATCCAAATTGGCAAACAAGCGCTATGGAAATTATTACTCATTATTTCTTTAAGTAGTTTGGTCGCCCGCTATAACTATCCTGAGCAGTTAGCCTATTACTTTGAGTTCATTACTTATCTTAAATACCCGATTATTGCCGTATTGATGGTAATTGAGCTTCTCCTTCTGGTAACGATAGTTAAAGCGCTGTGGGGGGCTCGAAAGCTCTCTGGCGACCCGCGAATACATATGCTGGAACAATACGAAGGTGATAATGTTTATGAAAAAGGGTCTAAAGAAGCAAAGAAGCTAGAGCTGGCACTTATGTTTGCTCATGAGCCAGCTAGTTGGTACTACGCCATACCTCGTTTTAGTAGAAACCATGTTCCCGTTTTAACAAAACTGCGTTTATGGTCTGCACAATGGTGGCATGTGTCACTCGTATGTATCGCCCTGGTCATTGCAACGTATGCAAGTTATCTCGCCATTGCACTGTGGAGTGAAACAGTTGCCATTGTTGTAGCAACCTTGGTGTTTTACCTTATCGTGATGTTTATTGCTAATTACAGAGTTAGCAAGCATTATTCAGTCTATCTTATAAAAGATAAGCTCGTGGTGAACAATTCATGGTGGGGGATGACCGTTATTCCACTTTCAAACATTCAACAAATAGAAACAGGCAGTTGGACGGCAGCTTCGACGCAAGAACATTTCCATTTCGGTAGAGGCAACGCAAACGTTAAGCTTACTTTTGTTTCAGAACAAACGTATCACTCGGGTTTTGCGACCTTTGTTGAGCAAATGGATACCTTATATCTCAGCGTTGACGAACCATCGGCCTTACTGGAAATTTGTCAGCCACAATAAGACACTGCATTATCCGCTTAAAACTGAATAATGGGGTCAGAGTACTTTCTTAACAAATGTACTCTGACCCCATAACTCTCGTATCTTTAACAAAAAGTAGTAATCCTAACCAATGTCGAATTGATTCAACGTGATAGCTTGCGTATTCTCAACGTACTTTGTGAGATAACTGCTATAGGTAATAAACGCTGTGTGTGAACTTTTAGGCATGAGTGCGAACACGCCAACCGACCTTTGTTTTAGTTTTACTGGGCTGACGCGCCGCGGTGGTGAAACCGGGCCGCACAAAGACGGCTGGGGCGTTGCTTTTTATGAAGGGAAAGGCGTGCGTATGTTTCACGATCCTGAGCCTTGCGCCACATCACCCATTGCTGATTTTGTTTCGAAGCTGCCTATAAAAAGCAAAAATGCGATATGTCATATTCGTCAGGCGAATGTGGGTAACATCAACTTAGCTAACACCCACCCCTTTACTCGCGAACTGTGGGGAAGATATTGGGTGTTTGCGCACAACGGGCAACTCCCTAACTTCTCACGCCGAACAGGTATTTACGAAGCGGTTGGGGATACCGACAGCGAAGAACTTTTCTGCGATATTATGAATAATGTTAGGCAAAACCTCCCCCGAGACGCTATGCCTGAACAATTAGCAGAAACGCTGGTGGCGCTTGCAAAAGAGTATGCTCAGCAAGGCGTATTCAACTGCTTACTGAGCAATGGCGACTGGTTATTTACCTTCTGTAGTACAAAGTTAGCCAGCATTACCCGTAGAGCACCTTTCGGCCCCGCTTGTTTAAGTGATGTCGAGGTAGAAATTGATTTTGCAGCGGAAACCACGCCAAAGGATGTGGTAAGTATTATTGCTACCGAACCACTAACGAATGACGAGCAGTGGGATATTTACGAACGGGGCGAGTGGAAGCTATGGCAAGAGGGGGAAGTCATTGCCTCGGGTAAAGTGGATGTGCCTGAACATAAAAGAGAAGCAGAGATGGTAGCGCCCGATCCGTCGCTTCACGACTAATTACGAATTGTGGGGTTCAGAGTAATTTTCATGGCTCCACTCTCAATAAGCTCGGCGCTTGGTTGGTAAGCCAGCTCAACAATGTACTCTGACCCCAAATCTCAAATTATGGGGTCAGAGTAACTTTAATAACCTGCTCTTAGAATGCTCGGCGTTTGGTTGGTAAGCCAAACTAATAATGTACTCTGACCCCAATTTTTAACCCAATACTTGTATGATGGCTTGTTTTATTACTTGGTAGCGGGCGGGCAGTTCGCTGTGTGCGGTTTGAACGCTGTAAAGAGGTTCAGTTACGTCGTTTTTTCCGTTGTATACAGTGAGTTTGTTTGCAAAGCTAACAAAGTCTAGCGTGCTGGTGGGGAGCACGGTGAAACCCAGTCCTTCGCTTACCGGCAGCAGAATTTGCGAAAGCTGGTTAATGTAGCCGGCATGAGGCAGCTTATTCGGGTTAACGTTAGCTAATTCAGGTTCTCCGCAATCATTAAAGTAGCGCTGTAAGTAATGCATCGCATCGGGGTGATTGATGAGCCCTAGTGAATTGATAATGTCTTTTAAAGCGATCGTATCATTTAGTTCAAGGTTTCCATTTCTAGATAAGGGCTGTGTCTTAGCATTAGCAAGCGGAGTGGCGTGTTGCTCGTTTTTAGATGAGTTTGAAGACTTTTCTTTAAGCGCACTCGATAAGCTACGGGGTAGTATAATCCCTAATGCTTCCTCGCCTAAGTATTCGCTATGTATATCCTCGCTCTCTGGCTGGTTTGTCACAATACCAAGTTCAAGCGTATTGTTCGCTATGCCAGATAAAATTGTGCGGCGAGGCGCGACTTCCACATGAATATTAAGCCCGCTATGCTGTTTTTGCAGTACCAGTAGAGCGGGGTAAATACGCTGAGCAATTGCACCTGAGCAGGCCACAACGCACTTACCTTCAAAAGGGGCGTCAAACTTTAAGCTGGCAATAAAATTTTGTTCTTTTAACTGCTGCTCTTTGGCGTAGTGGTAAACACGCTGGCCCTGTTCAGTAAGCTGGATCCCTTTGCCTAAGCGGACCACTAATTCACACTGGCAGACCTCTTCAAGTTTTTTTAGGTGCTGGCTTACCCCGGGCTGCGTCATAAATCGCTGCTCAGCGGTACGAGTGAAATTTCCTGTTTCTACCAAAGTAATGAAGGTGTCTAGCCAAATAGGATTTATCATTAAGGTATAATATTAAATTATCATATTTAGAAAATATCATAATTTCATGTTTTGTTTTTGTCTAGCTACTATGTATGCACGTTCACTTAAGCGGTATTCGAGTAGATCTTCTAGTCCAAGAGGTTTGTTATGACGTCTATATCAAACGCGTTATTGAGCCTGCATTGGTCTTGAATTGAACTTGCTTTGATCTGGGCACCGAAACAGCCTAGAGGGCGGCCGCTTAAGCTATTTTGTTAACTTGCACTACAGAGGAGTAAGTGATGACTGAAGCAGTAAAAACACCGTATCCACGTACGTTTTCTCATATTGGTATTTCAGTACCTGACTTAGACGCTGCCGTAAAGTTTTACACCGAAGTACTTGGCTGGTACCTCATCATGAAGCCCACCGAAATTGTTGAAGATGACTCAGCCATTGGTGAAATGTGTACTGACGTATTTGGCGCAGGTTGGGGAAAGTTCCGCATAGCGCACCTTTCAACAGGTGATCGTGTTGGCGTTGAAATCTTCGAGTTTAGCAACCAAGAGAACCCAGAGAACAACTTTGAATATTGGAAAACCGGTATCTTCCATTTCTGTGTTCAAGACCCAGATGTAGAAGGCTTAGCCGAAAAGATTGTTGCAGCTGGTGGTAAGAAGCGAATGAAGGCGCCGCGTTATTACTATCCCGGTGAAAAGCCTTACCGCATGATTTACATGGAAGACCCGTTTGGCAACATTCTTGAAATTTATAGCCACAGCTATGAATTACATTATGCAAGCGGTGCTTACGAATAAGCATTCATTGCTAATACCTGTTACATATCGCTATAAGCATGTTTGCAACAGGTATGAGATAACAAAAAGGCGAGGGCGCTGCAGTTAAAGGCACCTCGCCTTCTTCATTTTACTAGTGCTTAGGCTACCCAAACCTGCCAGACACATAAGGATTCGTGGCCTTTTCAGTCGCAACGGTAGTGGTTGGTCCGTGGCCCGGGTAAATCGTCATATCATCGGGCAATACCATAATTTTTTGCTTGATAGAGTCGATAAGTTGCTGATGATTACCTTGTGGAAAATCGGTTCTGCCGATTGAGCCCGCGAAAATTACATCACCCACGATAACGCGATTGCTTGAGCGCTCTACCAACACCACATGTCCTGGCGTATGGCCCGGGCAATGAAGCACCTCAAGAGTCAAATTTCCCACCGATATCGTGTCGTTGTCGTTTAACCACTCGTTAGGTGCAAAGGGCTGAGCCGGTGGAAAGCCAAACATCTGGCTTTGCTGCATAAGTGCATCTAACCAGAATTTATCGCCAATATGAGGCCCAACAATAGGTACACCGTAATGTTCTGCGATGGCGACAGTGCCGCCAACGTGATCTAAGTGCCCGTGAGTGAGAATTATTTTTTCAATACTCACGCCCTTATTTGTCGCAGCTGCAATAAGCTTTTCGATATCGCCGCCTGGGTCGACAAACGCACCTTTGTTAGTGGATGAATCCCAAATTAACGAGCAGTTTTGGGCAAAGGGCGTAACTGGTATAACTTCAATTTCCACTGTTTAACCTTTTGATAGTTTTTTGCTAAAAAGCGCTAGATAGAGCAGTGCGCCAACAGCTAATTCGCCGAGTAAAAACAACCATGCGTTAGTCGAAGATTGAGCGATAGACCATGCGCAAACCGCTAATGCGACTAAGGGTATCAAACGCTTTAATAAGTTAACATAGCTGTCTTTTGAGCCTGCAGCGCCTTGAATGGAAGGGCTCTGCTCAGACGCGCCACGCAAAGAGCCTTGTTGCGCTTTTATTAGCACGACCACACACATGGCGTACACCACAAGCCGCGCCAATACGCTGGAAATCGCAAGCCACACAAAGCTGCCGCTAAGCGCCATAGCACCAGCGAAAAGACCAAGTACTAATATGGACAAATACGGCGTTGCAAACTTGTTGTGAACCCTTCCCAATATATTACCTAGCTTCCCAGGAACGAGTGACTGCTGCGCCATAGAATAGGTAAGGCGGGATGTGGAAATCATATTTGCCAGCAAGTTTCCGGCAACCGAGACTACAGCGGTTAGGGTCATAACAAGCGCCCCGGTTTCGCCAAATATCATGTTGGCGAGTGCGATAAGTGGTGCGCTATCGGGTTTCTCTGGTCCAACGGTATGCCAATAAAGCCACTGCACGCAAAAGTAAAATATGGCAATGCCTGAAACAGTAAGCATTAATGCGCGAGGTATTGTTTTTTTCGGTGAATTGGTTTCTCCACTTGTCACCACTACCGTTTCAAAACCAATAAAGGCATAAAGCGTAAGGAGGGCGCCAGCAGATATGGTGTCAAATGCTGGAATAACGGAAGCAGAAGAGCTGGTTAGTGCAGTAGAAAAATCTAGCTGCCAATAGCCCACTGCAATGAGCGCTACAAAGGGCACCAGTTTTAGCACCGAGATAGTATCAAGCGAGCGCATGGCGGCTTTTAGGCCAACAATGTTTACTGTAATTAACGCTGTTGTTAGTACAACAATCGCAAATGACTTACCTGATCCTGTATTAATCTCTGGCCACACATAGCCTGCGTACAGCAATAACACATGCATGTTAGCTGCTATAGCGGTGGCGCGAGCGAGGTAATAAACAAAGCCGGTTTGAAAGGCAGCGGCGTCGCCGAACCCTTTGCGCGCATACACCACAGGCCCACCGGTTTCTTGGTAACGCGCCGCTAATTGCCCAAAGCACCACACAATGGCAAGCATAAGCGCGCCAAAAATCAAAAAGATATAGGGGCTAAAGGCACCGAGCTCCGCGGCCATTTTGGCAGGCAGCGCAAATATGCCCGCCCCAATTAGCCCGTTTAATACCAAAAGGGCAGCGCCAATGCCGCCAATCCCTTTGGTCAAAAGCCCTTTGTTTAAACTACTCATTATTAATGCTTAACTTCTCTTTAATAAACACTAGTGTTTCGGTGCTTGCTTGGAAAATACTTGCTCACCCGCCACATAGGTTGCGTGTACTTCTGTCTTCCAAATGTCTTTGGCATCAATAGTGAAAATATCTTGATCAACTAGGATAAAGTCTGCCCATTTGCCTGGCGTTAACGTACCTAACGAATCTTCCATATGCCCCGAGTAGGCCGCATCAAGCGTAAAACCTTTAAATGCTTGTTTAACGGTTAACGCTTCATGGGCGTACCACCCTTTTACCGGCTGGTTATTTCTGTCTTGACGGGTAACCGCAGCGTGAAGACCGTAAAACGGGTTGGCTAATTCAACGGGAAAATCAGATCCTAATGGGAGTGGGATACCAGAATCTAAAAGTGTCTTCCACGCGTAAGCGCCTTTCATACGGTCTTTACCAATGCGATCCTCTGCCATGTTTTTATCGCTGGTAGCATGTGTTGGCTGCATGGAAGGAAGCACTTTTAGGGATGCAAAGCGCGCTAAATCGTCTGGAGCAATGACCTGAGCATGCTCAATACGATTGCGCAATTCGCTGCCGCCAATGTTTTCAAACGTAGTTTCAAATTCATTTAACGCAACATGGTTAGCTTTGTCGCCAATGGCGTGATAGTTAAGCTGGAACCCTGCACCGATAACGGTAGTGAAAAGTTCTGTCATGTCCTCTGGTTGTGTCAGCAATAGGCCATGTTGGTGCGGCGCATCTGAATAAGGCTCAAGTAATGCGGCGCCTCGGCTACCTAATGCGCCATCGCCATAAGCCTTAACCGAACGAATATACAGAAAGTCGTCTTCATCGCGTATTGGTCCATTACCTAACATGGTTGAAAGTTCAGGGTCAGTGGCACTTACCATGGCGTAAATACGCACCGGTAAATCACCTTCCACGGCCTCTTTCAAATAGAAATCATAAACATCTCTACCTACGCCTGCATCGTGCATTGATGTTATGCCATTTGCTAGTAAGTGCTCACCTGCAGCATTTAGCTGTTGCTCATAAATTGCATTGCTTGCTTTAGGTAAATGCTCTTCAATGAGTAGCGATGCGTTGTCAATGAACACGCCGGTAGGGTTGCCGTTTGCGTCTTTTATTATTTCGCCGCCAACGGGGGACTTGGTGTCTTTAGTGATACCAGCTAGCTCCATAGCCTTAGTATTGACCCAGGCTGCATGACCATCTACCCGAGTAAGGAATACTGGCCTGTCAGACACGACTTTGTCTAAATCGGTAGCGGTGGGAAAAGCTCTGTCAGACCATAATTCTTGATTCCAGCCGCGGCCAGTAATCCAAGATTGTTGACTATTAGCAAACGCATAGTCAGCAACCATCTTGGCCGCGTCTTGCGCACTGCTACTTTCTCGCAAATTAACTTCGAGCAAGTTTGCCCCCAAACCAAGTAAATGACCGTGAGCATCAATAAGCCCTGGCAGCATCACTTTGCCATCACCATTAATAGTCTCGTCGATGCTAGCTGTAATATCAGGTGCTGTTTTATTTACGTCCAGGGCAACCACTTTACCCTCATCCATCACAAGGTTTTTGAACGAGATAAGTTCGCCAGCCTCATTAAGCGTATACCCTTTAACATTTTCAACGAGAGTAGCCGCGCTAGCGCTTCCTATGGCTGCAAAAGACAGTGCAGTGAATAATGCAGAGCTTATGGCGCCAAGTCTTAATGGCTTTCTCGTTTTTGATTTGCGTAAAGTAGAGTTCATGGAGTTTTCTGCCTTCATTTAATTATTCTAAGATTGTTATTCTGCGTAACTTGTATCGTTATGCTTTGAGCTTTTTACGCCTTCGCCTCACTCGTTTCATGAAGCTCCTCGGTTTCGCTAAAATCGAGAATGGGGGGCTGTAATAAAAAGTCACGTTCCCATATTTTTGCCATGCTCGACTGGCTAATGTTTCCGCCGCTTAATATGACCAACGCAGTTTGCCCTGGAGGCGTGTTTGCTGCCCATGCTGCAACCGCAGCCATGGTCATGGCGCAAGTTGGCTCAATGTGAAGCTTCAGTAAATGATGAAGCCACTGAGTCCAGTAAGCAATTTGTAGCTCATCAACTTCATAAAAATCGTCAAGTTCTTGAAGAAGCGGGAAAGTGACATCGCCAACAGAAGGCGTTGCTGCGCCATCTGCCAAGGTGTCTGGAGTATGGTTTAAAGCAATAATTTCCCCTGCCTGAAGCGACATTGATGCATCATTGGCTTCAGCCGGCTCAGCCCCAATAACCAGTGCATTTGGTTGCAACGCGCGAGTTGCCAAAAGTGTACCCGACAACAATCCGCCACCGCCGCATGGCGCAAAGACGGCATCTACCTTACCCACCTCATTGAGTGCCTCAAGCGCCGCGGTGCCTTGCCCGGATACAATATCCTCATGATTGAACGGGGGGATCCAGACAGTATCTGGCGCTTTCGATGCTTCTTTCACCGCAGCGTCGGCCTCTAGACGGGTGGAAAATAGCTTTAATTCAGCACCATAACTTTGTGTGGCCGCGGCTTTAATAGGAGATATCGTTTCGCTTGCAAAAATTGTCGCTTTAACACCGAAGTGAGCAGCTGCGTAGGCTACCGCCTGTGCATGATTCCCAGAACTATTTGCAACCACATGCTTTGGTAAACGGCCTTCTTCTTTTAAACGAGCTAAAAAATTCATTGCACCGCGAATTTTAAACGCCCCGATGGTTTGCAAACATTCTGCTTTGAATAAAATACGGTTACCCATCCATTGGTTAAGCAACGAAGATTCCACGATAGGGGTTTTCTTAACGTTATTTTTGATACGCTCGTAAGCAAGCTTAATACTATCAAAGCTGGGAGGTGTTCTCATTTTCTGAATGCTCTTTTATTCTTTATTTTTCAATGCATACAAGGTTTTAGCGTTCATGCCAAAATTGCAAAAGCTACTTTAAGTCTCTGTCACGTTTTATTTTGAACGTGTTAATACGCATCAAAAGAAAAACTGATTTCATACAGTGCCAGATACTTTTCACTTACGCCAGTATCCTCACCGCATCGTGTATAAGGCAATTCATATTTATTTCATAATTCTACTTTAGTATACCGCGTGCAGTTTTCGGAGATAGACACATGTTAAGCAAAATGAACCATCGCATATACGCCCTGCCTGCGGTGTTATTTCTGCTTCTTTCTTTAATCTTCATATCCGCAGGCGCCTTTATTCAAAACGACGAACGCGCTGCCCGAATCTCCAAAGCCCAGTCAGTTGCCGAACAAGTAAAGATCAGCCTTGAGGTGTTCTCAAATGAACGCATTAAAGCGGTGCACAACCTTATGCAGAACTGGCCCACCTTTGAACCAAACCAAGTGGATTGGTTTAACGCTCAAGCCCTGTCGTTAATGGGAATGCAACAAGGATTTTCCTCTCTGGTATTTGTTGATGCCACTGGAAAAATCGCTTGGGTAACAACGCCCAATACGGGTATCAAGACGCGCATTGACAATACGCTAATTGGGAAGCCAATGGAGGCGCTAGGATTAAATGTCTCTAGCCTGTCTGAAGATTTAGAAAGTACATTGCTT
Organism: Alteromonas gracilis; assembly: GCF_002993325.1. Taxonomy (GTDB): domain Bacteria; phylum Pseudomonadota; class Gammaproteobacteria; order Enterobacterales; family Alteromonadaceae; genus Alteromonas; species Alteromonas gracilis. Next base: position 61,703 of record NZ_PVNO01000022.1, on the reverse strand, counting down.
TATTCTCAAGAAGCTGAACATCATTTTATCGTAGTAGGCAGAGCTATAAGCCCTCAAGAGCCCGAGCACGGCTATTTAATAGCGGGGTTCGATGTTCAAACCATATTGGGGGTTATGTTAGGTGAATTAGTTGGCCCTCAGTTTAATTTCCAAATCCATTCTGACGACGCCACGTTATTTAAAAGCGGCGAATTTGCTGACGACGGCACAATTGTTTCTTTGGCTCCCTTTACGTTTTTAGAAAGAGACTTTTATCTTTCTATGCAGTCACAGCTAAGCCCTTACAACCCAGGGCTCCTCATCATACTAACGGGCTTACTGATGTCAGCGTTGGTTAGCTATGTACTGCACAAACAGTTAAAGGGGGCAGTTAGTTTATCGCTCAGCCAACAGCGTTATTTAACCGCAAGCGAAGCCTCTCTTGATGCGTTGCTTATCTATCAGCCTAAAGACGGCGACTTTTCGCTAGTCGAAGCCAATTCCTATACCCGCTATCTATTTCGCGGGGCGTGTGAAGCACTGCGCTCAATGACATTGGCAGAGCAAATGCGGTATTTAGGGTTGAGTCACGAATTTATAAATACGCAAAACGTGTATAAAGATGGCGTACCTTATGAAGCCCATATTGCCATTGAAAGTACCGAAATTAGCCCAGAATGGATAAAAGTTCAGGTGGTAAAGGCGGGGGAGAATATCGCTTTAACAATAAGGGATGTCACCGAACGTTTTCGTGACCAAAATGACCTTAAACGCAGCGAGGAAAAATACCGTCGTTTAGTTGATGGGATGCATAGACACTTTGTTTACACTAAAACCGTCGAGCATAATTTTATCTACGTGAGTGCTGGTATTGAAAAAATTCTTGGCTTTTCTGCGGATGATTTTTGCGTAAATGAATCGCGCTATGTACGCCAAGTACCTGATGAAACTTTCCAGATTCGTCAAACCATTGCTCGCGGAGAAAAACCTGAACCTTACATTGTTCATTACCAAGGCAAAGTAGGTGAGCCATTGGCACTGGAGTTCTCTGACACGCCAATATTAGATGAGGAAGGCAGGTTAGTGGCCGTTGAAGGTATAGCGCGAGACGTCACTAAAGAATTAGCGCTTCAGGAAGAAGTTTACTTTCAAGCAAATCATGATCAACTAACAGGGCTCTTCAACCGTTATGCTTTTGATGAAAAGTTAAGAGAGATCCTTAACGACACACATCGCAGCAATAAGCAAAACGCGAGTGGTAAAAACGTTGAGCTTGCCGAGCTAGAAGAGAACCATATCGGAAGCCGCTCGGGTTACAATGAGGTAACCTTCTTAAACATGCCTCATGCTCAGCACAAACAAAGCGTGATGTGCTTTATCGACATGGACCGTTTTAAACTGGTGAACGATAGCTGTGGTCACCCCGCTGGCGACAAGCTATTGAAAGAGATATCTACCATATTCAGACAATACGTTAACGGGCAAGACTTGCTAGCGCGAATAGGCGGAGATGAATTCTGTATTATATTTCGTCATCAAAGTTTAGATGAGGTGACCAAGCGTCTAGATAAACTGTTGTTGGCTATCTCTAATTACCGTTTTGTATATGACGACAAGTTGTTTTTTGTAGGCGCAAGCATTGGCGTAATCGAAATAAACGAAAGCACTCAAAGCGCGGAAGCATTGATCAAAGCTGCCGACAATGCCTGCTATAAAGCAAAACACTTGGGGCGAAACCGTTACTTTGTGTTTCACGACAACGACTCACAAATGGCCATCGACGATAGTGAAAATCAAGTACTGCATGCGTTACACCACGCGCTGCAAAACGACGGCTTTGAATTATATAGCCAAGCTATAATGCCGCTTAATGTGCCTAATGAAGATAAAGCGGGACACCTTCAACATTATGAAATATTGCTTCGTCTAAACGCTAGAGAGGGCGGTCTTATCAGCCCAGGATTATTTATCCCGTTAGCTGAACGCCACGGTTTAATGAATAAAGTGGATTTGTGGGTAGTAGATAACACCCTCAAAACCCTTGAAAGTAATCCAGCGCATATTGATAACGTTGGCAAAGTGGCTATTAACTTATCGGGCATAACGCTAGGTGACGAGATGGCTCTTCATAAAATTACGCAAAGAATGCAGAGCACGTCGGTACCTGCAGAGAAGATTTGCTTTGAAATAACAGAGACAACGGCGGTAACGAATTTAAGTGCCGCTAAACACTTTATATCCACGCTGCGCGATTTAGGTTGTAGCTTTGCCTTAGATGATTTTGGTGCAGGTATGTCGTCGTTTACTTACCTTAAGCACCTTGACGTAGACTACGTGAAGATAGACGGTTCCTTTGTGCGAAACATTGTTCACGATCCAATTGATCATGCTACAGTTACTGCGATTAATAATATTGCGCACAGTATGGGTAAACAAACGGTAGCTGAGTTTGTAGTGGACAACGCTACTGCAGAGGTGCTTAGAGAGCTTAAAGTCGACTATGGTCAGGGCTTTGCTTTAGATAAACCCAAGCCACTGGCGCACAGAGTTCAATGGCGAGTAAAACTTGCCTCTGCCTAAAAGGAAATAATTATGGGTTTATTCGATACCATTATGGGTAATGCAAGCGAGACAAGCGCTTCCGATGTACAAGAAGAGCTGACGCCCATACTTGCAGCTAACGAGACCGTTACCTCTGCGTTTAAGCTAGTGCGCGATTTAAGTGTATTCACAAACAAGCGTTTGATCCTTATCGATAAGCAAGGGCTTACTGGGCGCAAAGTGAACTATCACTCTATTCCTTACAAATCGATTACGCAGTTCATCGTTGAGACGGCAGGGCATTTTGATACCGACGCCGAGCTTAAAATTTGGTTGTCGGGTAAAGCCGATCCTATTGAGATTGAGCTGAGTGCGTCGTCTGCGCAGGCAGTACAGCAAAACCTAGCGACCCAGATGTTTAGCTAGTTTATTAAGTGTGTTGAAATTGACTGCCGCTTTAAAATAAAAATGCGTTAGGGCTGCCAACGTCACGAAAGTTCACGCGATAAAATGACGAAAGAGTGACATAAGCACATCATTAAAAAAAGAAATTGAACGGCTAAAAGCTGATTTAACAAAAAAGCGATGCATTCATATGCATCGCTTTTGTTTTTTATTGTGCCTTTTATTTATTACTACGCTGTAACCGCATCAGTCTTTCAAGCTACGGTTAAAGAAGTTAGTAATGGTTTTGTATAAGTGAATGCCCGTTTGCTTACCACGGATACTGTGCTTCTTGCCCGGGTAATCCATAGTTTCAAACGGGATGGCCAAGTCTTGAAGGTGCTTGTATAGCATAGTCGAGTGGGTAAACAGTACGTTGTCATCCGCCATGCCGTGGTAAATTAAAAGGTCGCCTTTAAGATCTTTTGCGTAAGGGAATACTGAAGACGCCGTATAAGCATCGTCATCCGTGTTTGGGTTACCCATGTAGCGTTCCGTGTAGTGGGTGTCATATAGGCGCCAGTCAGTTACCGGCGCACCTGAGACACCCGCTGCGAAGTAGTCGCCCGCTTTGAACATGGTCATCAGGGTCATATAGCCGCCATAGCTGTGACCGTGAACACCGATACGTTCAGCATCAACGTAAGAAAGTGTGCGCAAGAACTCTACGCCCGCAACCTGATCGTCCACCTCAATAAAGCCCATTTTTTTGTAAATAGGATCTTCAAAGCCTTTACCGCGATAGTTAGAGCCACGGTTATCTAACGTGAATACCACATAGCCTTGGTCAACCCAATGCTGGAACAGCAAACCACGGTTGCCAGCCCAGCTGTTAGTCACAACTTGTGCGTGAGGGCCGCCGTAGAGATAAACGATTACAGGGTGTTTCTGCTCAGGGTTTTGCTTGGCACTGTCAGGCGTGTAAATTCGATACTTAAGGGTTGTGCCATCTTTTGTGGTGATGTCACCAAACTCAGGTGCCGTCCAGCTATCCATATAGGTATGCAGCGGGTGGCCTTCTTCAACCTTGTTCTCTTCAAGCCAGGTAATTCGCTCGCCGCTGGCGCTATTTAGGCTAACCTGTGCAGGTGAATTAATGGTCGAGAAACGATCGATAAAAATAGAGGCATCTTTGCTAAACGCAGCGCTGTGGTATGCGCCTAGTTCAGAGATACGCGAAATCTCGCCGCCCTCTAAAGGCACGCTGTAAACATGACTTTCAAGTGGCGTGTCTTTGCGGCCAGAGAAGTACAAACGGTTGTTTGCGGTATCAACGGCTTCAACACTGTCTACAACCCAGTCACCTTTGGTTAATTGCTTAACCAGTTTGCCAGTGTTGTCGAATAGATAAAGGTGTTTAAAACCATCGCGCTCAGACGCCCAGATAAACTGGCCTTTTTCTTTCAAGAAATAAAGATCGTCGTGCAGATTTACCCACGTAGTGCTTTTTTCCGTAAGCAGTACGTTTTCTTTTTTGTTATTAAGATCGAAGGCGCGAAGTTCTAATGTTTGCTGATCCCGTGTTTGCCACTGATAGGTAAATGTGGTGCTGTTTGGCATCCACTTGCCTCGCGCAAAATAAATGTCTTTATCTTCACCTAAATCAACCCATGTACGGTCACCTGAGTCGATGTCTTGAATAGCAAGTTCCACCAACACGTTCGGCGTGCCTGCCTTAGGATATTTTTGTTCGATAAGTTTGATATCGTCAGCATAAATTTCAGAGCGGGTGATCACGTCTACCGGGCTTTCATCCACCTTGGTAAATGCAATTTTTGTTTCATCAGGCGACCACCAATATCCAGTCATGCGGCCCATTTCTTCTTGCGCCACAAACTCCGCCATACCAAACTTGATGTTGCCGCCACCTTCTTTGGTAATGGCGGTTTCTTTACCTGATTCAATGTGTTTCACATAAAGGTTCTGGTCGCGAATAAACGAGATGTAGTTACCTTTTGGTGATAATTTAATGTCAGTTTCAAAAGCGTCAGTATCAAGTAACTGTTTTGCGCCCTTTTCACCGAGTTTGTGATAAAACACGTCGCCGCCTAGCGGGAACAACAGCGCTTTGCCATCGTCAGACCACTGGTAGCTAACAATACCGCTGCCTGATAAGCGCATACGTTCCCGTCGCGCTTTTTCTTCATCAGAAAGCACTTCTTCGCCGCTTTGAAGGTCGTTTGAATCGAACAACATGCGAGTTTGACCGCTTTCAATATGGTATTCCCATAAATCTAGGCGTTCGTAGTCAGTTTGCTTACCTTTTAAGAAGGTGACACGTTGACCGTCGGGGGATACTTTCAATGAACGTGGCGCATTGCCATCAAGTGAAGGAGAAGAGAAAATGCGCTCAATAGTGAGCGTTTCAGCGTTTAAAGCAGTAGAGAGCATAGCGGCTCCAATTAAAAGGGCTTTTTTCATTTTTATCTGCATATTTGACTGTCGAAGGTTTGATTGTAGTTATATCAATTTATGATACAAGGTGCGACGTATGAAATCCGCAATGGTGCTAGGAGCGACAGGTTTAGTAGGACGAACGCTTGTAAATATGCTGTTACAGGACAGGCGTTACAGTGAAGTCACTTGTTTAGTTAGAAAGCCTCTTTCTTCGAGTATGTTTAGAGATCCTCATAATAAATTAAAACCTGTTGTTATCGACTTTGACTACTTTCAAGATTACCAAGGTTATTTCAGCGTAAACCATGTTTATTGTTGTTTAGGTACAACGCTTAAAAAGGCAGGCTCTAAACAGGCATTTCGCCGCGTAGATTTTGAATACGTCCATGTTGCAGCCCAGCTTACCCGTGCTCAACGCGCAGACAGCTTTGTCTGGATTTCTTCGGTAGGTGCCGATGCGAAAAGCAGTAACTTCTATTTGAAGGTAAAAGGTGAGTTAGAAAATGCGATTATGCGTATGCCGCAACTGCCAAATGCCGCGGCGGTAAGGCCATCTTTGTTGCTTGGTGACAGAGAAGAGTCGCGCACTTTAGAAGATTTAGCACAAAAAACCGCACCTATTTGGCAAAGTTTAATGAAGGGCCCACTAAAAAAATACCGGCCAGTGCACGCTATTGATGTAGCAAGAAACATGATGTCGCTGCAGCGCTGGTAGTGAACTATCATAACCTTAACGTGAAGCGTTTTAGAACTTGGTATAGAATGCGCGGCTTTTAAACGTCTCGGTAACTTAACCCTCTATGTTTCGCTGCAAACAATTTACGGTGACTCAAGACCGCTGTGCGATGAAGGTGAATACAGATAGCCTGATTTTAGGGAGTTGGGTGAATGTCGGTGCTGCCGCGCATATTCTAGATGTTGGGACCGGCAGCGGCATACTGGCGCTAATGATGGCGCAAAAAGCCTTATCTTCATCGAAGATCGACGCTATAGAGATAGACGATAACGCTGCAGCGCAAGCGGCTTTTAACTTTGATAATGCTAAATGGTCTCGCCAGTTGTCTGTTTATCATTGTGATATCTGTAAATTTGAGCCTCCTTGCCTTTATGATTTAGTCGTATCAAATCCCCCATACTTTGATGAAGCACTTAAAATTACAAACGCCTATAAAGCCCAAAGTAAAGCTCGACATGTGGCAAGGCAAACATCAGTCCTGCGCCCTGATACACTTTTCAGCGTAAGTAATGCGGTCTTAAATGAGGGAGGTAGCATGTATTGTTTATACCCTTCAACTTTAGACGCCGACATAGTGCAGGTGGCAGAAACTTACGGTCTCCAGTTGCAGAGAATTCTTTACATAAAACATTCAAAAACCAAGTCGCCTTATCTTTGCGCCTTTCATTTTATTAAATCTTGTCTAGCGTCCTCATTGCATGGCTGTAAGAACACGCAGGAACAAAACACTATGGTTAGTGAAAATATACTGACGATAAGGAATGAAAAGGGGGATTACACGGATGAATATAAAGCGCTTTGTGAGCCTTTCTATTTGAGATTTTAATGAGCATTAGCACAGGAATATAGACTCAATGAATATTGTCGCGGAAGCTTTTGGTGCGATTGCTGTAGTTCTGAACTTCATAGGCTATCGTCAAACAAATGTGGACAAATACTTACTTATCTCGGCCTTTGCATTAGCGGCGTTGAGTGCACATTTTTTTATGCTCGACGCAATGGCTGCAGGGGTTGGTACTCTCCTCGCGAGCGTGCGTAACTTTATTGCGATTAAGCATAGAAGTAACGTTATCCTGTTTTTATTTATCGCAATAAATATGGGGTTCTTGGCCTATGAATGGTTCGTGCTCAACCACAACTGGATAATATTTGTTGCTTATACGTCATCGCTTATTTTCACCGTTGGCTCTCTTGTCATTAGAAATACCCACACCATAAGAAAAGTATTCCTTGTTGCCGAAACCCTAGGGCTAATTTATGCCATTTCCGTTGGCAGTATTTTCGGTACAGTGTTTAACGTGAGTAATTTAATAAGCATAGTTAGCAAGTTACGAAAGCCTTAAATATTGAGCGCGAAAATGGCGTTCCCCCTGCCTTTTTAGGCATATACCAAAGTACCGTATACCAAAGTGCAATGGGCTAAAGTTCAATTTAAAATTAGGTATATAAGCGTATCATTATTAATCAGTGAGTATAGTTTCAGTAATTTTTCCTTGAGATGAGCGGAAGTAGACTCTGTATGTAGTAGTGAAGAGAGTATACGCGATGAACTCAATTGATAATTCTAAAAAAGTTGAACGCTCTGATTTGCTTGAACAATCATTTCAAAGCGCCATTAACAATGGTGCGGCGGTCAATGTATATGAGCAAGCCCAATTTTTCCGAAACGCCGCCCCGGCAAATGACAAACCACGTCTAGTTGAAGCTCGAACCAGCCTAGAGACAGAGACGCTATGGAAAAAGCGACTCTTTATGCTGTTGGAGGCTGAAAACAAATTGTTAAAAGTTATACGCTTACGTAAAATTACTGGTATATTTACCGCATTGAGTGTGGCTGTTTTTATATTTTCCCTGTTTGTAGCCCCTTCGATGTCTCCTATAGCATTTTACAGCTTGGTCGCTGTGGCAGCATTTGGTATAGCCACCTACCCAGCATGGTTTTTACTTTCGAAAAGCAATAGGAAGCGAAGAGACCAAATCTCTAGTTTGTTTTACAAAAGCAATCATGAAGTAGAGATGGCAGATGGCAAAATGACGTTAATAAACAGGGCGAACTATGCAAGTGTAACGCAAATACACATACTGGATCGCAAACTTGGATTATTCCCAAACACATAGGCATCATTATACTTCCAAGCTAATTGTAGTACTTTTAGTAGCGTCCTTTATTCTTGGGGCGTTACTGTTAGCGCCCATGGATGCACTCGGGCAACTTCTCTCTTCAATAGTCATTCTTATTTTTATATCGCTTTGCAGTAAAGAAGCGAGGCATGCTCAAAAATATCAGCACTTATTTCGCGTAGTCGCACTGGTGTTAGCAATAGCCCTCAGTGTTAGATACTTATTATGGCGAGGTATTTACACGCTGACTTACTCTGACTTTCTTTCAATGATAGCCGTCTTGTTGCTGTTTGGCGCTGAAATATACGCTGGCGTCACATCTGTACTGGGGGCTATCGTTAATGCGTTTCCACTCAGTCGACCTTTACTATCTCTAGAAGGTGTAGATAGATCCTCACTGCCTAGTGTAGATGTCATGATCCCAAGCTACAACGAAGATGATGATATATTAGAAGTAACCATTCGAGCCGCGAAAATGCTAGATTATCCAAAGGATAAACTTCATATTCACCTGCTTGATGATGGCGGAACAGACCAAAAAATTAATGCTGAAAACCCAGCTTCAGCAGCGTCGGCAAAACAACGAAGAGAGAGACTTCAGGGCCTTTGCAAACGTTTAGACATCACCTACCACACGCGGGCAAAAAATGAGTTCGCTAAAGCAGGTAATGTTAATAGTGCAATTCAAAATACCACTGGTGATTTAATAGTTATCTTAGACGCAGACCATGTGCCTACCGCTGACTTTTTAGATAGAACCGTACCTTGGATGCTCAAAAACGAGAAAGTATTTCTTGTTCAAACCCCTCATTTTATGGCGAACCCTGATCCCGTTGAACGTAACTACTTCTCGGCATTCACTCGCATGCCGTCAGAAAACGACATGTTTTATGGAACCATACAAAAGGGGTTAGATTACTGGGGAAGCTCATTTTTTTGTGGTTCTGCTGCGCTAATGCGTCGGGAACATCTAGATTTAGTTGGCGGCATTTCTGGCGACTCCATTACCGAAGATGCAGAAACTGCCCTAGATTTGCACAAAATGGGGTACGAGTCTGTGTATGTTGATAGGCCCATGGTAAGTGGTTTAGCACCGGAAACTTTCGATGCATTTATTCAACAGCGTATGCGCTGGGCGCAGGGAATGACTCAGATTCTACTGCTTAAAAAACCTTTTAAAGCCGAAGGTTTAAAATGGTATCAGCGAGTTGGCTACATGAGTTCAATCATGTTTTGGCTATTTCCTTTTGCTCGGATTATTTTTCTATTAATGCCGCTAGCGTATCTTGTGTTTGGCCTTCAGGTGTATCACGCTTCTATACTGGAGATTTTTGCGTTCACACTGCCTCACGTTATAGCCACTTATATGATTTCCACGATGCTGTTTGGGCGAACCCGATGGCCTCTGGTTTCCGAGCTTTATGAGATACTCCAATGTGCGTTTACACTAAACGCGCTGATCAAAGTTTTTTTAAAGCCAAGGGCTCCTTCATTTGTGGTTACGCCTAAGGGTGAAAGCCTAGAAAAAACCTTCATATCACCGTTATCCAACACCTTCTATTGGTTGATATTAATCATAACTTTTGCGCTGGGCAGTGGGGTTTATAAATTTATTACAGAACCGCTTACGCGAGAGTTAACGGTAGTGGTAATGCTATGGAATATTTTCAACTTAATTTTATTATTATCGGTTCTTAGTGTTTTACTTGAGCGAAAACAAGTAAGAAGCCAAGCGCGACTGCCAGCAACAAATAGCGTTGTGATTAAAACGAGTACCGACGAAGCCTGGGTGGGAGATCTGGTCGATCTTTCATTAGGAGGTGCGCGATTAAGACTAAAAGGGGCAGGGGCGCTTGTACCTGAAAGCGCTACTTTTACCTCGTGGAGTCACGCACTAAGTAAGAATGTGCATATACCCATCAAGGTACTGCACTACGACAGTTCGTCGAAAATATTGAGGGTGCGTTTTGCCCCTCAAACCGACGAGCAAGAAAACGAAGTTGTCGCTTATTCACTTTGTGATAGTTTGCGTTGGATGTCATTTCAACGAAGAAGAACAAGAGCTATTTCATACTGGTTTGGCGCAAAACACGTGCTAAAAGTCGGGCTAAAGCCGGCTTTATTGCACATGCTTGTACTAATGGGGAAATTCGCCGGTAAATTAGGATTACTTGCTAAGCCGGCAAAGGAAAATCAATGATAAAAAAATACCTTATTCCACTATGGCTTTTGTGCATGCCATTTGCCCTTGCAGCACAAACAAACTCGTACCGACTAACCGATTTTTACGGTGGTGAGGGAACGGTTCGACTTCAAGGTAAATCCGCGTCGGTAGACATTCCCATTCCTCTGAGTTCAGTCGCAGAGGTGGATAGTGCCTTGTTAACACTTGAAGTGGTGAGTTCACAAGCCTTAATTAGAAAACGTTCCCAGCTGTATGTCAGATTCAACAATGCAACCATCGGTCAGATTGCTTTTGACCCTGACAGACCTTCCCTTGTATCTGAGGTTACTATTCCCAACGCTCTCTGGCGTGCAGGATTTAACTCTCTTACTCTTGCGGTGAGTCAGCACTACGCAGAGCAATGTGTAGACGGCAACGCGCCGGAATTGTGGAGTGAAATCAATGTGTATAATTCTACATTAAAGATAGCCACCTCAATCAATGAGAAGCGTTTCACATTAGATGCATTAAGCGGGTTCTTTAACCCTGGAATTGGCGGTCAGCGTAATGTTCACCTCTATACTGCACGGGAAGTAAACCCATTATTAAAGCAAAAAACACTGCCCATTGTTGCGCAGGCATTGGCCCTTCGAAATCAGTACCAGCCACTTATTATCCAGCATGAGAGTTTTGATGATGGCTACGTGCTTCCGCAAACCGAAGATGATTTTTGGAATGAGCAAAACATAGCACAATACGAGCGCACCGCGTGGTACCTCGAGCCGGAGCAAGAGCAACCTGTTCACGTGCTAGTGGGTACTGTTGAAGCTTTATCGCCAGTGTTATCTGATGAAGTGATCAACGATATCGACGGCGCATTTTTAAAAGCGCAGCGCACCCCAGCCTTTGTGAAAGGCAAAAAGATTATTGTGCCAGCTAGCTACAGGCTGATTGTAAGTGGAACGACACAAAATGAAGTGCTAGAAGCGGCCAAGGCCTTGGCGGTTATGGATGATGCAATCAACCCCATTTCGCAGGTAAAGGTGCTTTCTCAGTCTCAAATGCAGCCAGATGCTCTGCAGCGTAACCGCATCTTAAACCCTGATAACCACTATGCGTTTGAAGATTTTGGCGTACCGACAACGCAATTTAGGGATGAGGGCGACTTTAACAAGCGCGTCTCTTTCAGGCTACCCGCTGATTTTTATGTTCCTGAAAACGCATCAGTCAGTTTGCTTTTAGATTTCGGTTACGGTGCAGGATTTGGACCTGGCTCAGTAATGAACGTGAAAGTAAATGATGAGTTGGTCCACGGCTTGGCACTTAACAACATTAACGGTCAATCGTACAGAGATTACCAGTTACGCATTCCTGCTCGATTCTTCAAAGGCGGCGTTAATAATCTAGATTTTGCAGTTACTTTAAGACCTCCGCTTGCCGGCGTGGCATGTGACGACGTGCCGGGTTCACATCTCGTTTTTCAGCTAGATAACTCTTCGGTTATTGAGCTTCCAAGTGCGGGACATGTCGCAGTGCAGCCCAATTTAGCCATGCTTTCTGAAACGGCTTATCCATTTGCGCGCTTCAAATCTGCGCCTGTTTCGAGTATTGCAATACCGTCAGATGACTACTTGAACACAGCGTTAACGTTGTCTGCTAAGTTTGCGCAAGCAGCTCAAGCTCCGTTACTAAACGTTGAAATCGTATCGGGGAGTGATATTTCTGCCGAAGGCTCGGTCCTTGTGCTTGGAACGCCAGATACCCTTTCAAGCATTGAGCAGGAAGAATTTAGTACAGCAATAAAAGCGACTAAGCGCTGGTCTTACAGACTTCAAAATAATCTGTACAACCAAATAAGAAATATGACGGATGACAAGTCGTTCAAGGAAATGCGAATTGATGGAAACACTGTACAGGAGAGTGATTTGGGGGAGCAAGCGATACTCACAGCCCAGGCACATCCCGTTTCATCAGACACGGATACACTTTTCATCATGGCTGCGCAAACGCCAGAGTTACTTCAAGCGAGAGTAGAAGATTTGGTTAGCTTGTCGTTGTGGGGGCAAATGGCAGGGGATTTCTTTGCTTGGAAAGATGCGTTATCGCCATCGCTTATCATGCAAGTAAGTGAAAAATATGAAGTGGGTGAAGCTGACGATAACTGGCTGCACTTAAGACTTTGGCTTTCCAACAATCCTTGGTATTGGCTGATTGGCTTTATCATTTTGGTCTTTATCGTAAGCATGGTGATTTACCTACTGCTTAAACGCAGAAATGAACAAGTACAAGACTCATGGTAGCGCTAAGAAAAACAACAAGGGCGCTGTCTTTTATTGGCTTTTTGTGTGTTCTGGTGTCTTGTACTACAAAAGACGATAGCGAGTTCAAAGCTCAGTTCATGGCTTACAAAGCGCTATTTATTGATGGCGGTCGCGTCATTGATACGGGAAACGGTGACGTTTCCCATAGCGAGGGGCAGGGCTACGGTATGCTTTTCGCTATTGCCGCCGATGATAAAGCGACCTTTGATGCACTATGGCAATGGACTAAAAGTACGCTTATGCGTAAAGATGGGCTTTTTAGTTGGCGATATCGACCGTGTACCGGCAGCCCGTCTTCTTGTATTGATGATCCTAACAATGCCTCTGATGGAGATTTATTGATAGCGTGGGCGCTTTTAAGAGCAAGTGAAAAGTGGGGTGTAAACGAGCTTAAAGAGGATGCGCGAAACATCGTCGGAGCGATTGAAAGCACCCTGTTGGTTGAGTATGACACGGCCGTTTTACTTTTGCCGGGTGAGCACGGATTCAGTGTGAAATCAGATGAAACCACCAGCGTGCAGCTCAATATGTCCTACTGGATTTTTCCGGCACTTTCTGAGCTATCGTCCCTTTCATCAACGCCATCAAAATGGGACAACCTCTTTGAAACAGGCTTGTCTCTGCTTTCGAATATGCAGTTTTCATCTTACCGTTTACCAAGCGACTGGGTTCGCTTTGAACCCAAAAGAGGGGACATCGATAACGATAAGTTTAAAAGCAAGTTAACGCTAGAAAATGTCATATCGGCAGAGTTTGGTTTCAACGCCGTGCGGATCCCGCTCCAATTAGTTTGGTCTGAAAGCGTTCGAGACGATAACGAGTTAGCAGAGCAATTGCTTGAGCCCTATTATAAGTGGTGGGCGCTTGAACCAACCCCTGCGACAATAAACCTGCTTACCGAGCAAACCGCTGAGTACGAAATGACAGACGGCATGCGTTCGGTGAAACTTGCAGTAGATGAAATTATGAATTCGAAAGCCGCAAAATGGCCCACAGTTAATCGAAAAATGGATTACTATTCAGCCAGTTTAACTTTGCTTTCTATGCTAGCGGTAGCGGATAACGCCTCGTGAAAGATATATTTAAACGTACTGCTCTTGTACTTGCTTTGGGTGCTATAACGGCTTCACTTGTGCCAACCCACGCTATTGGGCAAACAAAAACAACCTATAAAGAGAAAGACTTAGGCCTTCTACCAGCACAGCAGGTGCAGCCTGACTTAACCGGTCTTTGGTATCATATCAACGAACGGCAGGTGAAGCAGGCCAATGACGAATTCGGACGTTTAAAGGCGCTTTACCCTGGGTGGCAAGTACCAAATGAAGTTGAAACTGAACTAAACAGGCTAAATGGTAGATTAAAAGGTACGTTAAAGCCTGCTCCTGCAAAGCCTCCAGAGTCAGACGAGCCAAAACGAGCCGAGCCAAAGGCTCCCAAAGAATCATCGACGATTTTGGCGCTAGAGGAATTTGCTCAGCTTACGCCAAAAGCCCGCGCCAATGTCTCAGAGCAACAAGTCAGACGGTTAGTTGAACTTAGTAACCAATTAAAGCGAACAGACTTTTATCTATTGATGGGATGGACCGCCATAGATAAAGGTATGCTCAACATAGCGACGCAGCAGTTCTCTTTGGCATTAGAAACGGCTGTACGTGACATAGATAAGCAGTCGGCGCAGCAAGGACTTGATAGCGTAACGGGTATCAGGTTACAGCAAACGCTAGCGTTACGAGACTTTGAAGCGCTTGAAACCTTCCTTGAGCTAGATAATAGCAACTATGTCAAAGATGTACTCATAGGAGAGGCGTGGCAGCAATATGATGCTAAAAACTACACATTTTCTGAAGCGCTCTTTCATTTAGTAGATGATGATGAAGGTAAATATTTAGCGCTGATTGCGCAGGAAACAGAATCCGCTAAACAAGACGCTTTCGCTTTAGCGTGCAGTATTAATACCGACGTTTTTATTCGTCGCTGCGCTGATGCGCTAGCAACGCGACAAGCGCAGTTTTATGACTCAATGCGTTACAAACAAAGTATTGAGGCGGGTGAGGCACTTTCTCAGTTAAGGCGACTGAGTCTTGATGAGCAAGCCCTGATTGGTTGGGCGGCGAAAGAAATACAAGATACTACAACCGCCACTGCAGCGTTTGAGCGTGTGTTATCGAAAACGCCAAATAATAGCGTTATTGCTAATGAACTGGTTTCACTCAATCAAAGTGACGATACCACATTGAATAGGTTGGCACTCAAATACAGTGAAGTGAAACGTATTTTGCAAGAGCGCACTAGTCGCAATGCTTGGCCAAGAAAACAGTTTTGGCTCGCCTATCAAAACGACGATCCACGAGAGGTTTTATCACAAACTAAAGATGGTCTAAGTGCTGTCTATGGAATGAATACTCGTAATCGAAGCGGCGGTGAAGGGCTTGGCAACTTCGACGTTCTGTCGCAATACGTCGGCATTGGCAGCGCATATTACAACTGGCTGTGGCAAGTATCACTCGACTACAAGCAGTTCTACAGTGGTCGCCCTCAAGTTGGCGACTGGTTTGGTAGCGACCAATTGAGTGGAGAGTTTTCGGGAATAAGCGGTTTTGAAGATACAGCCCTTCGCGCTGAAGCGTTTTATCAGGCACCAGACTTTAATTTTTACGCTAACCTTGAATATGCCATGTTCGATCAACCCGTTGGCACTAAAGTAACGGGGCAAATATCTGCAACCAAATTTCTTACCAGTACAACAGTTGCTGCAACCTTATTTAGAAAGGCAAAAGAAGACAGCTTATTAAGCCAAACCGGAACCTTTAATGCTAATCACGCGAAACCTTGGGGCTACGTGATAGAAAGTGGCGTAAGAGGATTAATAGCGCATGCAGTGGCCGATAAGTGGTCTGTTGCAGGTACTGCTCAGGTGAGTCGCTTAGAAGGCGAGCAGGTTGCCGATAATAGCGCGTTCTCTCTACGAGGTGATGTCAGTTATGATATTGCCACCATGATATCTCCAAAGCTTGATTATTGGCGTGTTGGGCCATTCTTGAGCTATACAAGCTACGATAAAAATTTAAGCGGCTTTACGGTCGGCAATGGTGGTTACTTTAGCCCAAGCCAGTTTATCAGTATTGGCGGCTATTCAGAGCTATTGACGCTTGAAGCACTTAACTGGCAAATTAAGCTACGAAGCTCACTTGCGCTTTCTCGCGTTGAACAAGACGATGATCTGCGCTTTCCGATTGGAGGCGCATTTCCAACGGCAGACGGAAACGTGACCCTTGGTGAAAGCTCAGATACGGGCTTAAGCGGCAACTTTATGGCTGAGGGCCAATATCGTTTCAACGACAACTGGATTGCGGCAGGTTATATTGGAAAAGCGTTCGCTGTTGAGTATCAGGCGTTTGAAGCGGGGATTCAAATTAGATGGAGAGCAGGTAAAGGTAATGGCGTCACCAGCGATGAGTTGTTGCTATCATCCCCAAGAATAAGCGGCTTTGCATTGTAAAGCCGCTTTCAACTGTATTTTTTTGCTGTCTTTTCTTAAGATTTAAAAATTTTTTAGACGCTAGCTAGTCTTTCTACGCCTAGTTAGCATAAGACATCCCGCGCCAAACAAAATAGCGATTGAAGCCGGTTCACTGACGTTAATAGCGCCAAACCGATAGTTATTCACTTGGCCTGTAGGCGCGTTGTAGGTGTCGCCTTGATCGTTGATTAATTCCACTAGCGGCGTGACCAAGCTATTAGCAATCACGTTGCCATCAACATGACCATTGTAAAAACTTAGCTCTGCGTATGGCGCTAATACACTACCTTTTACGCCCACGCTGTGTAACGTAAGGAAGTCAGCATCGACAAAATTAAATAAAATATTGTTAGTATAACGACCATCGTGACGTTGGCCGACATTGTTATCGTTGTCTCTATACTGACCATTTTCTCTGAAATATTCATTTTCCTGTGTAAACGCGGTATTAAAGAAACCAGTATTAAATAACTCAACGGATTCACCATAAACATTGATAATGTTGTAGCTGGTGGTAGAAAAGTCGTAAACGATGCTTTTATTGTCAGCGCTAAACCAGTCAGAGGTAATAGAGTAAATATTTACATCATCGTTGCCTGAAAATACGATGGTGTCGAGAGTATTTATATTACTGTCATTACAACTGACTCTCGCATTTGGATCTGAAGCGTCGGTACAGGAAAGCGTTGTTGTCCCATTGACGTCCATCGAAGCAAACTCTTGAGATTGTTTCGTTACTTCAGCAGCGATCGAGTTAAAATCAAGGTTGTCGACGTTAACTGTGTTACTAGGAGACTGTACAGCGCTTCCAGTATAGCCAGCGTTATCCACGGTGAGCGTTGTACCGTAAGTTATGGAGCCATTTACGCCCGCTTCACGGATGGTAACGCTTTGCTCAGATTGGATGTCACCGTTATTAATGCCTGCTTTTTCTAAAGTTACGTCACCTTCACTGAATATACCGCCGTTTTCTATACTGCCGTAGGTTACTGTGGTAGTGTCGCCACTGTTTAGTGCACCATCGAACATTACGTTATTAGCAGTAACCATACCTGAAACGGTAGTCTGTCCTGCGTGAACATGGCCTCGGGTGTAACTAAGATCGCCACCTACATAAAGTGCGCTAGAGGAAAGATCCGTAGGGAGTAAAAGACCTACATCGAAGTCTTCAACCGTTAGGTTTCCACCTACGGCTAACGTGCCTTCAACGTCAGATCGCTCACCTTCATAACTATTAAAGATAAACGCGTTGTAATTAAATGCTTCGCTTAATTCAATTTTGGCTGCCGACACCTGAGGTGCTGACGCAATTGCCGCAACCACGGCAGTGTAGAGTATTGTTTTGTGCATATTGGCTCCAGTGACATCCGAGTCTGGAACCGAGTTTCAACATGGATTTTCCAGACACACCGAATGGTACGATCTGAACAAAATTCATGCGATAGCGCAAGAGATACTTTGGTATAAGGTCTTATACGAAAAAAGCCACCCGAAGGTGGCTTTCATATATTTCATAAGTTAATAAGAGCTTGTTAGCTACTCTTCTTAACCAAAACAGATACTTTATCGATACCCGCAATTTTAACTTGGTTCATTACTTCTACCACAGTCCCGTGCTCACTGTCTTCGTGTGCCTGGATTGCTGCTGTATCTGTATTGTTTTCCGCTAAGTATGTCTGCGCGTTAGCTACAACACGACGAATATCAACCTCACGACCACCCATCATGATTGTGCCATCAGCATCAATACGGATAGAAAGCGCTTTTGAAGGCTTATCGTTTTTAGCTTGATTATCTTCAGGACGGTTTACGTCTAAACCTTTCTCTTTCACGAACGAGGTCGTTACGATGAAGAAAATCAACATGATGAACACGATGTCCAACATGGGGGTCATATCAATCTGAGCCTCGTCTTCAGCCGAGGTATGCTTCTTTCTTTTCATCTCGTCTTCTTTCTTCTGTTACGTTCGAGCCATTTAGTATACTGCTTGTTACAAAAATATACAGACTTTTGTATAAAAACAGTGTGCTCATTAACACTTGTTGTTGAAAAAATACTCAGTTTCACGGTAATAAAACAACAAACTATGTTTGTTTTCGTGAAATAGCGACACCTAATTGGTAAAAATACAACATCAATGCCTGATTGAGTGATGTACGCAAGTTACCATGAGGATAAATGCCAAGTCTAGCTTCCGTTGATTTTTTTGTCCCTTGCACCAAGAACGCATTTTTGATCTCGTGATCTTGGATGCAGGCTTCAAATGCCCGGGCAGCCATCTCCTGAGGCATAGCATAATAATACATTTTTAGCGCGCGATCAGCTTCTACGGATCGCACAAAGTACTCATTTGGCCTTTTTTGATCATTTAAGAAGAGCTGTGAGAAACAATCGCTCAATTTTTGATTCAATGGGTGAGGGTTCATAGGTGCATTATCCAGCCATGCCTGCGTTGCAAAGCTACCTGCAGCAATGCCGTCGAACATGCGTGGTGCTATGTAGTGATCGAACGCGTGAAACCATTCGTGTGCTAACGCACCTGCGCCCGCGTTTTTAGCCAGTGCAAGCTGTCGCTTTGCGCTATTGTAATGAGCACTACTGTGTTTTTGTCCTCCGCTACCAAAAGCAAGCGATAGGGAACCGTTCAGCGACAAAACCTGCTCGTTAATGTTTAGGATCGTAACCAGATCATAAAGCGCATCAAAAAATAAATTGGCTGCGATCTGCTGTTCTTCAGCCGTTACCCATCGACCCACAGTGATCGTAGCGAAATTGAACAGCTTGCGAATATCTTGAAATGAGACGTCAGCGCCGTCTCTGTGGCTTGGACCATTGCGATAAAACTGCTGATGAATACGGCCTTTATTTTCCAACGCTGATATCCAAATATGATGGGGCTTAGGCCATTGAAACCAGCAACTGCTCACACCATGCTTCGATGCGTGCGTCTGTTTTGTCGTATTGGTTTTCATCGTCAAGAGACAGGCCAACAAACTGAGCCTTGTCTTCGGTTAAGGCTTTTGATGCAGTAAACTCGTAGCCTTCATTTGGCCAGTAACCGACTATTTTGCAGCCTGAGGGCAAAATTGCATCGTGGAGCATACCTAACGCATCTTGGAACCATTCTCCATAACCGAGCTGATCGCCAAGGCCAAACAGGGCAATAGTTTTTCCAGATAAATCTAAGCCGTGAACCTCTTCCCAGTGAGACTCCCAATCCTCTTGGAGCTCGCCAAAATCCCAGGTTGAAATGCCGAATATAATAATGTCGTAGTCGGCCGTGCGCGTTAAATTCACGTCCTTGATGTTATGAAGGTCAACAATGTCTTCGTCAAAGAGGCTATTGAGCTGCGCCTGGATTTTTTCCGCCGCCATTTCGGTATAGCAGGTTGTGGAGCCGTAAAATAATCCGATGGACAGTGCGCTATCACTCATTAGATACCTCTTTTGAACTAATCGTCTTTGGAAGTTGGGAATTCTACCTCTTTACCGTTGCTCAACAAAGCTTTGCACTGAACATCAGTGTTTTTCTGTGAAATTTTTAATACACCAATGGCGCAGCCGTTGAATAATCCACCATACCCCATGCTTGGTTCCCTTGCTTTTACAGACATATTTCTACGTCGGGTAAATACGTTGAGAGGGGACTTCGAGCGGTAAAGCACGCGGTTCAATCTATCTAACCATTTTATCAACCCATCGGGAAAAGCGTTTTTTAAACCGCTACACGTAAACTGAGTAATGTGAGGGCTATTGCGTCTAAAGCGCAGACGCACATCGTACACAAAAGAGTAGTGCACATCGCCAGAGAGAATAATGAACTCAGGCGGCGTTTTGTAATGCCTGAAAATATTTAGAATTACGTTAGCCGTACCTTTGTGGGCCATCCAGTTCTCAGCATCAACGGTGAGGGCTTTACCGAAAAAGGTAAACACTTTTTGAATAGCCTCAATGACTTTTACGCCATATATAGGTGCGGCCGAAACCACAATGACAGACTCTTTACCGATAATGGAATGCTGGAAATCACACAGAGCTTCCCAGTCCATCAGCCCTGACGGCTTGTTCATATTAGATTCTGAACGCCAGCGCTGTGTGCGTGTGTCTAACACTTCAATGGGAGGGGTTGTATCTATACGGTAATGCCACTGATCAAAGTCCAGCAACTCGTCAACAATCCCATTATGGGCGGCTAACCCTTGCTTATCCAACGATGCCTTTACCTTTTGAATTAGTGAAGTTACTTTTTCTGGCGCATTACCCCAGCCCTGACATAGCAAATAGCCGATAAGGGCGTTGCCAATCATACGTTTCGATAGGGGGTTACCATAGACCTCTTGTTCCCAACCTCGGGTTAAGTTCCAGTCGTCGGTCACGTCATGATCGTCAAAAATCATGTAGGTTGGAACGTGTGCTAACGCTCTACGCACTTGTAAAAGAGGTTTCACAAAGCCGGTAAGCGCTTCATTTTCTTTATCGAATATAGCGTTATACTTTTCTGGGATCCCATCTTTATCAATGACGATATCCGGCCATAGTGTGTCGGACCATACCAGTAAATACATAGCGATAATTTCAGCACTGCCTATTAAATGATTTTGGGCATTAACTGAAGTAAACACCGGCTTTTTCTTAGCTCCAAAGAAAATTGAAGATAGGACCGTATTGGTCGCAATTTGTGGCAGGAGCTGCTCTCGTTCATAAAAGCCGTGTTCGTGGGTTGCAAGATCACTGGTGTTGTTTACGACCGCTCCCTCAAGTGCTTCGTGATAAAGGCCTAAACGCGCAATTACACAATGTATGGCTTTAAGCATCGGTCCTGCAACGTCGTCAGCGTAGATCTGATCGCCTGTCATCAACAGTAAGTCAGGGAAACTTGCTTTTTCCTCAAACGCGATTTTGTGAAGATTATCTACCTGAACAAGTGCATCATCGCCATGAAAATGGGGCTTTCGACATGAGCCGTGCAAAATTGTTTCTGGGGTGCCAGTATAATGAAAGCTCAGACTAGCCTGATCTTTATAAAGCAAAGCGCGTTGCTCTTTTTCCCACGCATTTTGCTGTTGGTGATCATTAAAGATAAGTTTGTAGTTTATTCGTTCTCTGTCTTTAAATGACGTTGATGCAGAAAAGGTAACTAGATGAATAAACGCGTGCTTACCGACGCGTACGGTGTCGCTTTGACTGTCGCCAGCCAATACCGAATCACCATGAGATAAAGAGAGCGAAGGTGCGTCAGCGTTGCTGCTAACGAGCCACACATGACACGAGTTTGATGTCACTTTTCTAACTATTGGCCCTGCGATAACTTGGGGCAATTGCTGCGTAGAAATAACGCTCTCCTCTGACATAAATTGCGCGAAGCGCTAACAAAACTAACGTTTAAAAAGTGAGACACATTCTTAACATAATCAACATGGTGTTTCGCTTTCGATATAACTTTACTCTTTTTTGTGCATAAACGGTATGCTCGTTATACTCCCTTACAATTTTTTAGTAATAGGCCGTGTTGCTCTCTGCTTTAAAAATGCACAGTAAAGATCATCGCGCCTCAGTAGTCGCTCTCTTTCGCATGAAAGGAGATAGGAATTCAAAACATGTTTAAACACGTAACAAGTACGGTGATAATGACCATGCTGCTTAGTGCATGCAGTGAGCCGGCAGATGTGGTTATTACGCCTGAACCTAAGGACCTGACAGAAGTAGCGGTTGGTAAATGGATTGTGGATGAGAACGGTAACGTCATGTTCGACCCGCAGACATCAGGGCTGGTTGTAATGAACGACATGCTGGTTACCATTGCAGATGCTAGTGCTGATACAGCTCAACAGTTAAAGCTTCATCATATTTCGCCTGCTACTGCAATGTTGGTCTCGTCGAGTGAGCGTTTTTCATTTTCGCAAAATGTGCGAAGAAGTTGCTTTTATAACTACTTAAATGAAGAACCAGATTTAGAGGCATTAGCAGTAGACCCCAGGGATCCGAATGTAGTCTATACGGTCACCGAAGATGCAACTCGAACAGGAGCATTAAGTCCGCGGTGTGAAACTAAGTATGAGGATACTGGCTCTACTGATTATCCCACGTTACTCGTAAAGCTGACACGTAAAGACAATGGAGCTTTTGAGATGGCGGGCGTGCGGCCGTTGCAATTCCCTGTTGAATTTGAAGTGGGGAACTTTCCTAACGATGGGATAGAGGGCCTGACGATGGCTAATGACGGCACGTTATACTTAGCGTTGGAAAAAGATAAAGCAGCGCAACCTCGTATTTTTTCGTTAAATATTGATGATGATTTTTTTGCGTCGAAGGAGTTTGCAACAGTAGATGAGCCTGATTTACAGCTGCCATCATTTACGTCAGGAAATCATCCTCTCAATGGTTTAGCAATGTATACCCATTCAACGGGGGCGTCTTATTTATTTGGCGCAGCAAGAAACGATAACGAACTTTGGGTAATTGATACCAGCGGCAGTAAAGCCACCAAACGCATTCCCATCACTTTTGACGTGGCTAAAGACGAAAGCTGCGACCAATACACGATGGATAACGCGTCAATGGAAGGTTTAGTGTCAATTGACGACACTTTGTGGATTATCAACGACCCTTGGGAAAAAAATTATTTGAAAAATGCCACTTGCGATGCACACTTACGTCGCTATGAGGATTTAGCCCCTCTTCTATTTTCCCTTAAAATTAACGACGCGTGGTTTGAATAGTTTAAACGACGCTCACAAGAAAGGGTTGCCAAGCAACCCTTTTTTATTCCTGAACCATTCAGTCAGGCTCTGATTAGATAACTTTTCAATTACGCATCATTGCGAAGGCGTGAAGCAAAGGTCTTTTTAAACTTTGCGAGCTTAGGGGCAACAACCATTGAGCAATATTGGTTCTGTGGATTATTCTTAAAATAGTCCTGATGGTAATCTTCGGCGTCATAGTAATTGTTCACTTCTACAACCTCGGTCACAACAGGATCTGGCCAAATTTCATCTTCAGTAATTTCTGCAATAATCTTCTCTGCTTCCGCTTTTTGGGCGTCGTCGTGATAGAAAACTGCGCTTCGATACTGTGTGCCCACATCGTTTCCCTGCCTGTTTAGCTGGGTAGGATTATGCAGCGCGAAGAAAATTTCTAAAATTTCACGGTAGCTGATGCTATCTGCATCAAATGTTACTTGTACTACCTCAGCATGGCCCGTGTTACCCCCGCAAACTTCTTCATATGTAGGATCAGCTTTATGACCTCCCGCATAACCAGAAATTGCTTTTTCCACACCATCAACACTGTTAAAAGCTGATTCTATGCACCAAAAGCATCCGCCTGCTAAGGTTGCGACTTGTAAATTTGCCATAGTAAAACCTCTATTAATCTTTGAACCTAGTGTGGGTGCGAGCAGCCTGCAACACAAGTCATCCAAGCGTGTTTTTTTATCGTATAAACGAATATTAAATAAGAATAACGCAAAGCGGTCCAAAAAGATTTTAAGCTATTGGCACTTAGAGATAAGTGCTGGTCGCTGTGCGCACGCTTTCAGAAGCAAACGCACTTTCAGAAGCAAACGCACTGAAAACGAAGAGACACGCTCGGTTTAGCAGAGGTATTTTAACGTGATTATATTTTACGACGGCTATTGCCCACTTTGCATGGCCGAAATGAAACATTTAAGCAAACGAGACAAGCACAACAAATTGACGTTGGTAGACATTCAGTCTCCCGATTTCTCATCGAATTATCCTACATTAGATTGGGATGCCCTTAACGCCAGAATTCATGGTCTTCGCGACGATGGTACTTTGATAACAGGACTAGACGTGACTCATGAAGCGTGGAAGGCAGTAGGAATGGGTTGGCTTTATGCTCCGCTTCGCTGGCCGATTATTCGCTATTTTGCGGATGCATTCTACAATGTGTTTGCCAAACATAGGTACACTATTTCCTATTTACTGACGGGGAAAAAACGTCAATGTGATCGCTGCATTCCAGGAGACGCAAATGAAAAATAATGTGCTAATTGTAGGCGCCTCTGGTGGCATAGCCAGCGCACTTATTGAGCAATATCGCCTTAATGACGCGGCAGTTATTGCGGTTAGTCGAGCGCCTGCGTCTGAATTTACGCCAAAAGAAAACGTTACCTATCACCAGATAGCGCAACAAGATGATGCGCATATTGGCGCTTTCGTTAAAAAGTTAAACGAACAGGGTGTCGTGCTAAATACCGTTGTAATTACCACGGGTTTTTTGCATAACGAGGAAAAGGAAGTACACCCTGAAAAACGATTGGAAGACATCAGCGAACAGGCATTGTCAGCTTATTTTTTTACCAACAGCATTACGCCTGCACTGTGGCTTAAGCATCTCGTTAATATTGTTAGTAAAGAGGGGTCAACTCTTGTCTGTTTGAGTGCTCGGGTTGGTAGTATTTCCGACAACGGACTTGGCGGTTGGTACGGTTACCGGGCATCAAAAGCGGCGCTTAACATGTTCGTGAAAACCGCATCGGTTGAATATAAGCGCAGAGCAAAAGACGTTATGCTCGTTTGTTATCATCCTGGAACGGTGGATACGGGGCTGTCGAAGCCTTTTCAGAAAAACGTTGCTGCAAAGAAGCTATTCACGCCTGAATTTACCGCGAAACAGCTCATTACTCATGTTTCGAAGCTAGATCGAGACCAAGCTTGCCATTTTATCGACTGGAATGGTGAAGTGGTAACTTGGTGATACGCTCTTTCATCGTTTCAACAAGTTCAACATCAAGACTTTTTATTTCACTGCTGTTACCATGCTCTTTTGGGAATGGTGCAGCGTATTGATGAGCCCATAGAGGTAGCAATACAACGCGTTGACGCCACACGTGAGTCATAACAACAAACGCCATCCTGATAATAATTAATACCAGTTCGCGCGGTAAAATAAGTACAAATAAAACGTACACATAAATTATCAGCCCCGCGAATTGCTATAACAATAACTCAACAAGAGGAAGGGATATGAGCGGGGCCAGAGAACAGTTCGGATCGCGCATAGGTTTTATTTTGGCTGCTGCAGGTTCTGCGGTAGGCATTGGTAATTTAGTAGGTTTTCCTGTCGGTGCAGCTAAAAACGGTGGCGGTGCATTTTTATTGATGTACGCGATTTTTGTTTTTGCCATTTGTTTACCGGTTATGCTGGCTGAAATGTCAGTGGGGCGTCATGCTAGAAAAGACCCATTGGGTGCATACAGCGATATTAGCGACAATGAGAAAAAATGGAAGATTGCGGGCTGGTTAGCCATTGCTACCCCTTTTATGATCGCCGTTTTTTATATGGTAATTACCGTTTGGCTATTCGGTTACTTATTTGAAGCTGTAAGCGGCAACTTAGATAAACTCGCGGATCCTAATACGTTCGGAATGTTTATTAATTCCGAATCTATTTTCGCCTACATGGCCGTGGTTGTGGGCGTGGTATACCTCATATTGCAGGGTGGGGTAAAAGAGGGTATCGAAAAAGCGGCAAAGCTTCTTATGCCTGCGCTTTTCGTAATGCTAATAGGCTTAGTCATATTCGTACTTACGCAAGACAACGCAATGGCTGGCGTGACCTTCTACATTGTCCCAGAGTTTTCTAAAATAACAGCAGAAGTGGTTAATGGCGCGCTGTCTCAGGCATTTTTCTCCTTGTCCCTTGGTATGGGTATTCTTATCACTTACGGAAGTTATATCGATAAGCGAGCAGATGTACCAAGCGCTGCAAAGTTGGTGGCGTTAACTGATACTGCAGTTGCGTTCACGGCAGGTCTAATGATTTTGCCAGCTATTTTCTCTTTTAATCCTGATATCAATCCTGATGACTTAAGTGAATCGTCAGTAGGAATGATATTTACTTACCTACCTAGTATTTTCTTGGCGTTGCAGGATTCTATTGGATATATCGGCGCATCGATTGTCGCAAGCTTGTTCTTCTTACTTGTATTCTTTGCTGCTATTACTTCACTCGTCTCTATTTTTGAGGTGCCGGTGGCTGCATTAATGGACGAGAAAGGCGTTAGCCGTAAATGGGCGCTCGGCTCTCTTGGCAGCATTATGATTATTCTGGCAATATTGAGTGCGCTATCTTTTGGTAAAGTTGAAATGCTCACGTCATTTATGCATTACGCCGGTGCCGATAAATCCTTGTTTGACGTAATTTACGACGTATTCTACGACACAATTTTACCGCTTAATGGCCTGTTAATTTGCTTGTTTGTTATTTACCGTTGGAAAAGCGCGAACTTTAATGCCTCGCTTGAAGAAGGAAGCGAAGGCTATAAAGGAAGTTGGTTTGAGAAGTACGTAGACGTGTCTTTGAAAACCTTCATACCGCTAATATTGCTCGTGATTTTTGTTAACACCGTTGCGGTTAAATACTTTGGGTTAAGTCTCTTCGGTTAAACGTAATTGCAAAATAAAAACGGCGAGTTTGGAAACAAACTTGCCGTTTTTTTTTGCTTTAAAACATGCTGTAGGGGTCACTGTACTGTGGCGAAACACCAAGCTGCTCCCAGCTCTTGTGGGCATCAATAACTTTCCCTGAGGGGGAGTTCTCAGTATCCGCAAAGTAGGGCGGTTCAATGTTCAACGCTTTTGAGGCATCAATATAGTAAACCCCTCGCTTTGGATGGGACAAGCTACATAAATGCAATATGCCGTTAATTGGCGCACTACCAATAATTTTTTTAAGTGCTTCCACAACATCGTGAATGTGGACAAGATTAACTCTCTTATTACCTGCATCTAGCTCCCGGCCGCTAAGTGAACGTGCGGGGTGACGGTCGGGACCAACAAGGCCGGCTAGTCGAAGAATGCTAACGTCAATTTGGTCTCGTTTTGCAAGCAAATAGTTCTCGATAGCAACATGCGCTTTTGCTGATTCTGTTTGAGGAGCCGTAGCGCTGGTTTCATTTATCAATTCATTAGTGCTATCTCCGTACACCGATGTAGTACTAACAAACACGATATGACGAACGCCAGCACTCAACGCTGCATCTATAAGTGCAGTCATATTGGCAGTGAACGTTTCTAAGTGTGTGCTTTTTCGACCCGGCGGTACATTGAGTAATAGCGTCGCATTTGATAAGTGACGGCATACTACTTCAGGATCATCGCCTAGTGTGTATTCAACACCTTCAATGCCTTGGTCTTTTAATGCTAAACATTTTTCGTGACTCCGGGTGGTTCCAATAATATTAACATCGCCCGCCAGTGCCTTACCGACGTATCCTGCTAACCATCCATAGCCGGTAATTACTAAATTCTGTGTCATTGTCTACATACCTTTTCTGTCAACGCGCCCTAGGTTATACCAGTCCGCATAGATAAGTACCCACTCAGCGAGTAATAATCTATGCGGATTGGTGTTACATCAATTTACTTAAACTATGTTTGTATACTATAGGGAATCGGTGGGTACTGTGCAGTACAAGGTGCTATTGGAATGAGATATTTTTATAAGGCGAGCGTTGTGAACAATGCCTAGTGGGAATTTGAAAGGGTAACAGCCATTCCTGCATTCCCACGCTTCGCTAGGAAACTTGCCAGCGCCTTCCGTGTGGGCAATTATCTATGCGGATTGCTATCAAATAAAAAGCTGGCTATGTGTATGACACATAACCAGCAGAGTGCTTTTAGCTATCAAGTGATAAAGCGATTACATTTTCATTTCTGAATGAGGGTCGATGTCCAGCAAATTCAGCCCATCAAGACCAGAAATAGAGGCCTGCATTTTGCCTTCAGCATAGTCGGCTTTTTTGAGTACTTCGCACAGGGCATCACCTTTTTCTTCTAACGACGCCGCTTGACTTTCTAAACGATACTCTAGGTCTTCACCCCAACGTTCCATCTTCTCTTCGAATTCAGACATATCGCCGCCTTCCCAAAGCATTTGAGTCCCAACAGCGATCAAAATTCGGCCCATAGATTCGCTAATCAAAGACTCTATTTGCGTTTCAAACTCTTGCTCCCAGCTTTCGTCAAACCAACCAGGTTCATCAAATTTGGTGGAATCGACGCGGATATTACCCGCGTCATCATAAAATGAGGTTTGCAATTTCGCATCTAGTGAATCAAATAACTCGCGAAAATCATCGCCCATCTGATCACCACCTAACAACTCAGTAAACACTTCCGTTACGGCTACGTTAGCAATTTTCAATCCCTCACTCGCAATGGTAAGCGTCATAGGAATTGCGGTATCTATGTTGTTGTAATAATCGCTAACCCATTTCTGTTGCTCACGGTCTAGAGAGACGGGTTCACCATTGATCTTTAGATTGTGCTTGGCGTCAATTTCCATCACCGAACCATTGTCCATGGTTACGGTTAGGTTGCCTTGGTAGTACTGAATGTGACCATCAAGTTCCATGTCACAATTATTGGTTTGAAAGCTCTTGTCATGAGCAAAGGCGTGTCCACTGATTAAAGCGCTGGTAACGGCAACTGAAAGTAATAATTTCTTAGACATTGGTTATTCCTTAATTCACTCGTGACAAGATTGTATTTGTACAAAACGTAGCCTTGTTCTGTCACTGATTTACTAAAGCTACAAAATGATGTTCTTTGCACTGAATAGAGCAATGCCCTTGCCAAGATTAAATTTCTTTATTTTTCATTGCTTTATGTGTTGTCAAAGCCTTTGCTAGCTTTGTGTTTATTAACTATTTGGTGAATATAATAATAAATTAGCAATTTTGACTAAGATCAATTTTTGGTTCACGGTAGTGTATTAAAACCAATCCAGCATGTTCAAAACTGAATTATTGGTGCATAATACCGCCAATTATTTTAAGGGGTTATCACAATGGCTGATTGGATTAATGCAATTATGTTTGGTGTTGCGCTAATTGCCTTTACGCTAGGGCTAAGCAGCATCGTTATGGGCTTAATGACTGCTAAAGCAGGTGCTGAAGGTATGCAGGAAAAAATCGAGTACGGTTTTTTTGGCGTTACAGGTTTAGTAGTGTGCTCACTGATGGCCTATGCCTTGGCGTAAACATTAAGTGTTATAAAAAACCGGCATTTGTGCCGGTTTTTTTTCGCGTATTATTTGGCTTAGGTATTCAAGCCTTCGTGTTTTGCTCTGCTAGCTTCTGACTATGCGCTTACTTTGAGAATGAATTGCGCTATTGACCTTCATTACGAGGGGAATCGTTGCTTCCCTCATCGTTTTGACTGTCGCGAGCATTACGCTCTTCGTGTTCCGTCGTATCATGCTTGTACACACTCTGTTCACGGCTTGCCAAAAGTGAGAGATGTCCGTCTCTTTGATAAGCACGCAGGTCGAATAGGTCGAGCATCGCCATTACGTGGTCAAAAATATCAGCCTGTACTTTTTCATACTTCACCCATTCCTTTTCTGCGCTAAAGCAATAAATTTCTAGGGGAAGGCCAAGTTCATTCGGGGGTAATTGTCTAACCATCAAGGTTAGCTCTTGATTAATATTAGGGTGCTTGCGTAAATAAGCTTCCAGATAAGCCCTAAAGGTGCCAATGTTCGTCAGGCGACGGCTATTTAGTAAGTCAGACTCATCAATAGAGTAATCTCTGTGGTAAGCACGCAGCTCGTTTTTCTTTTTATCAATGTATTCGTTGATATAGCGAATCTTTGAAAAACGCTCCAGCATATCGTTGTCGCAGAGCTTGATCGAATGCACATCGATAAAAATGGCGCGCTTAATCCTGCGTCCACCCGATTCCTGCATTCCACGCCAGTTCTTCACTGCCTCTGTAGTAAGACTATAGGTAGGCAATGTCGAAATAGTTTTGTCCCAGTTTTGTACCTTAACGTTCGTTAATCCTATCTCAAGAATTTCACCATCTACTTCATACTTGGGCATTGCAATCCAATCGCCGGTATTGAACATACGGTTGGCCGCAATTTGAATGCCAGCAACAAAGCCCAAAATCGTGTCTCTGAAAATTAATAGCAATACCGCAGCAATGGCGGTTAGACCAGACACAATGAGCAGAGGGCTTCTATCTACAATCAACGAAATACTGAGAAGTATGGTGATAATAGCGAAAGCTAGCTTTGTAACCTGAATGAACCCTGTAATGGGCGCTCTTCGTGAAAAGGCAGACGCATTGTAAACGTCTTCTACGGTACTCAGCATTGCGTAGAGGGCCAGCAAACCGCTGTACAACATATAAAGCTGGGCACTTTTAATAACCATGCCATGCATGACGGCTTCGCCATCAATTAAAACCGGTGTGGTGACATAAATAAACAGCGCAGGGAAAAGATGCATTAAACGCCTAAAAAAGCCGTGCTCTTGAAGTGCGTTATCCCACTTGTTATTCGATTTATATACCCAATTAGCAATTTGAGGACGCACCAACAATCGCGCGATAACATAAATAAGCGCTGCGATAATCAGAATAGACCCAAGCGCTATCACGCTATATAAAGGGTCCTCTGTTGTTAAATTTGGAAAAACGTCGTTTACCAAATTGATAAAGTGATCGCGTACTGATGCACTGACTTCCATTAACTAGGACTCCAACAGTTTCTTTATACGATTATCTTTATTTTCCCATAGACCGTTTAACCAGTTTTGAAAATAAAGACGAAATTCAGACTCTGTGCGTTCTGACTGCTGTTGTAACTCAGGAACCGGCGTAACGTTCACATCTATGACAATCTTCGTCATTCTGCCGCTTAACATTGCCATCATAGGATGGCGCTTGTTCTCGGGATAAAGTAATGAGATATCTAAAACGTTAGTGAAAAGCTCACCCATAGCCGACAAGGCAAAGGAAACGCCGCCAGCTTTCGGGGGCAGTAAATTCTTGTACGGGCTTTGTTTGGAAAGGTGTTTTTGAGGCGTGAACCGCGTTCCTTCAACAAAATTGATTACCGTAGTAGGCACAGTTCTAAATTTCTCACAGTAGGCTTTGGTCGTTTCCAGATCTTTGCCTCTTTTTTCAGGATATTTTTCTAGGTAAGCCCGAGTGTATCTGTGCATAAATGGCATATCCAAAGCCCAGGCACCCAGCCCTACAAAGGGTAACCAAATAAGCTCTTTCTTTAGAAAGAATTTAGGAGCGGGGATGCGGTGGGTGGCAAACTCAATCAGTAAAATGATATCTAAATAACTCAAATGATTTGCAATAATCAAATACCAACTACTTTTAGATAGCTCACCGTGAACAGAACACTGAATATCTACGTTGTTAAACAGCCTGATTAACAGAACACTTATACGGCCAAAGCTAAACATCAGCGCATGCATGACCTTGTTCCAAGCTGTTCTGATTTTTCCGTTAGGCAGCAGAAGCTTTACCAAGCCTAGCAATATTATAAGTCCACCCCAAAAGGCGAGGTTTAGAATTTGCAGTGTGGTGTGTAAAACAAAAATAAATGGAGCAAGTACTACACGAATCATAATGGCTTCTGAGTTGCGTTAAGTGAATCTAACAGTTGGTCTTTGGCGTGCCAACGTTCGTTTAGCCACGTTTGAAAACGGGCGCGAACTTCGGGGTCGTCAAAATAATTCTCATTGAAAATGCCGTTTTCCATAATTTCTTTGATTGGCATTACGTTTATATTCACGCGAATATTGCGGACCTTGCCGCTTACAAAGTCCCAGAACGAGGGTACGCCGTTCGGGTAGTCAATAGTAACATCAATCAGCTTATGCAGATTATCACCCATTGCAGATAGTACAAAAGCAACGCCACCTGCCTTGGGCTTGAGTAAGTGAGCAAAAGGCGAGTTTTGCTTATCATGTTTTGCCTGAGTGTAGCGAGTACCTTCTACAAAATTCATGATACTTACCGGCTTGTTACGAAACTTTTCACACGCTTTACGCGTGGTTTCCATATCTTTGCCTTTTAAATGCGGGTTTTTGGCTAAGAATGATTTTGAGTAACGTCGCATAAAGGGGAAGTCAAGTGCCCACCAAGCCAGACCTAAAATAGGGACGTAAATAAGCTCTTTTTTGAGGAAAAACTTTAGAAACGGTATCTTTCTGTTGAAAACACGTTGAAGAACTAAGATATCGACCCAAGATTGATGGTTAGCAATAACGAGATACCAACCATCTCGGGTTAATTTTTCTAGTCCGTTTACCGTCCAATTTGTGCGGCCACTTATACGCTGGTTGATATTATTTACACCAATCCACGCAGTTGCGCATGCATCTGCCAAATAGGAAGTGAATCGTCGCCAAGGCGCGATGGGTATAAGTTTAAAAACCGCCAGTATAAAGATAGGCGTTGACCATATAACTGTGTTTAAGAAATAGCAGATGACCGAAATAGTGCCAACAATATGATGCAGCAGTGCTTTTACCATTGTACTTACCTCAAAAATTAGGCGCTTAGTGTAAACGAACTTGATCTAAAATCCGATAGAGCCTTTACTGATTCCACGATAAAGGTGCAAATTTACGAATTTAAGGAGCTGTAATGGAGCTTATTGGCGAAAATAGAGCATTCGGCGGGCGTCATTTACGCTACACGCATAAAGCTGAAACAACACAGTGCGATATGACCTTCGCAATCTTTCTTCCCCCGTTTGCCTCAAAGGATAAGCCGGTTCCGGTACTTTATTGGCTATCAGGGCTGACTTGTACCGACCAGAATTTTATGCAGAAAGCGGGCGCGATGAAATTGGCGGCCGAGCTTGGAATGGCGATTGTTGCGCCAGATACTTCGCCGCGTGGAGAGGGTGTACCTGACGACGAAGAGGGCGCCTACGATTTTGGCCTTGGCGCTGGATTTTACGTTAATGCAACGCAGTCGCCATGGAACACGCATTACAATATGTACAGTTATATCGTTGACGAACTTCCTGCGTTAATAGAAAACGAATTCCCCGTCACCAAAGAACGGGCCATCAGTGGGCATTCCATGGGGGGGCATGGCGCACTAGTCATCGGAATGCGCAATCCGAATAAATTTGTTTCAGTTTCTGCTTTTAGTCCTATTGCTAACCCTTGTGACTGCCCTTGGGGTCGAAAAGCATTGGGCCGATACTTAGGCGATGACAAAGAAGCGTGGAAAGAGTATGACGCTTCTTTGCTTTTAGCGAGCAAAACGCACAATATTCCTCTTTTGGTTGAACAGGGCACCAAAGATGAGTTTTTGCACGAGCAGTTGAAACCCCAGGCGCTAGTACACGCAGCCCAACAGTCAGAGACGCAGTTAACGCTTAACATGCATGAAGGTTATGATCATAGTTACTTCTTTATTGCTTCATTTATTGAAGAGCACTTGGAGTTTCACGCGGGGCATATGGGCTTGATTTAAAGCTTCAGGCACCATAAAAACAAAAAACCGACATTAGCTCGTAAAAGCTGATGTCGGCCTTGTTAGCAAATATCGAAAATATAAATTCGTTCTCAGGAAATTATCTTAACTTTTTTGCGGACGACACGAACTCTGAAATAGCCACAGGGCGTTGATACAAATAACCTTGCCCATACGTGCAGTCATGACTTTTTAAAAACTCTTGCTGCTGTTTTGTCTCTATTCCTTCGGCGATAATCTTAATATTTAAATTGTGCGCCAAACTTAAAATAGCTTGCACGATAGCTTGGTCTTCCGTGTTTTCTTCAAGTTCACTAACAAATGAGCGATCAATTTTAAGCTCATCAATAGGTAGCTTTTTCAGATAGACTAATGAACTAAAGCCCGTACCGAAGTCATCAATTGATACCGTTATTCCCATATCGCGAAGTTCGTTTAACAGTATCGACACCGAGTCTAAACTTTCTACAAAAACGCTCTCGGTAAGTTCGATAGATAGACTGGACCCAGATAATTTATGATCGTCAAGAGCGTTCTTTATCTGCGTTAACAGCGCCAGATCTGTAACTTGTCGTCCTGAAATATTAATTGCTAAACGAATGTCTAAATTTGCCGCTTTAATGGCTTCAATAGCTTCACACGCTTCATTAATAAGCCACTCACCAAAGGCAAATATAAGATCGCTTTTTTCGGCAAGAGGAATAAATACGTCAGGAGGAATGAACTCGCCGCTTGATGTTTTCCACCTTGCTAGCGCTTCACACTTAATAATTTTTCCGGTGGCCAAATTGACGATTGGTTGTAGGAAAAGGGTTAACTCGTTACCTTCAATCGCCTTTCGAAGTTGGCGCTCGAGTTCATTAGAAGCATTGTGTTGCTTGTGTAATGCTTCGCTATAGATAAGTACGTTGTTGCGGCCTTGATATTTTGCAGCCTGTAATGCGATATCGGCGCACTGAAGCAGAGACTCAGCAGAATTGCAATCGCTGGGAAAATTAGCAATACCCACGTTTACGCCTAAATGGGGTTCACTCCCATTAAGTACATTATAAGTTTGTGTTAATTTCTTTATGAGTTCTTCTGCGTAGTCTTCGCTGGTGTGCCCTCTAAACGTATCACTGCGTTTAACAAGCGCAAATTCGTTACTGCCAATTCTGGCGATAAACCCGTTATTACCCACGTAGCTTTGAAGGCGAAGTGCAAAGGTCTTGAGGATCTCATCACCAGACTGATAGCTAAGCGATTCGTTGATTTTCTTAAAGCCACAAATATCAATGAGAAACAGTTTAAATGCACTTTGCTCATTAACTGAGCGTTTAACCGTATCAATAAATAAATTGCGGTTGGCCACTTTTGTTAATGAATCCATCCCACTGGCAATAAGAGCGCCCTCTCCATTGCCGTGAATATGCGTAATATCAGTGAGTAAATAGACCCAGTGAGTAAGTTGGTCACCCTGCAACACCGGATGGATAGTAACTTGTAGCCAAACCTTGTACTCATCCACAGGTTGCCAAAAAAGTTCTCCTTGCCAGGGTGTTTTCTTCTCTACTAATGCAGGTAGAAATGTGGGTGGTGCGCCGATGTCTTTTATTAGCTCGCTTATGCGAATGGAACTTGGCGTTGAACTGTTGCAATAAAGAAGCCTGTGAGACGCTTTGTTGTCGAGCACCAAAGCTCCATCATTATCGAGAATAACTACGCCTGTGTCTAAATCGTGAATAGCTTGTTGAATCGGGGGAACGAGTTTCTGTAATCGCGTATTTTTACGCAGCACGTTATTTAATTTATGCCTTATATATTCATGCTGCCCAACGATTTCATGGTGGCTCAGCAGCAACTCCCTCGCGGCTTGTAGCGTTCTTCGCTTTTCGTCGAACTGTTCTTCGACGTTCTTTACGACTAGGTAACGCGCTCCAGACTCGCTATTAATCGCTAATGCTTCTAGGCGGAGTAGATGGCTTCCATTTTGCTCAGTCCAGAAACCAGAGGAAAGGCTAAACGAATTGCAGCCCTTCCACACCTCATTAGCGTCTAGAAAAAAATCGTCTAAGAAAATAGAAGGTATATGCTGTTTTTCGAGATTATTGTTAGCATCGAGCGTAACTACTTGGGAAAGCCATGGTAGTTCCGGTGTTAGACATTCAAGCTCATGGGAGTCTGTGTATTTAAACAAAGCACAGTTTGTAATCCCTAGTGCATTTAATAAATGGATGTCCATGGAGTTCTCCTACCAAAATGCAATTGTGTTAAATAAGCTCTCTACATTTTCACCGGTTTTCGCGCTAGTTTTGGTCAGTAACGCAAATTTTTGAGAATAGCTGTCTAACTCGTCCTCACTCCAATGCCAGCTAGTGGGTAAGTCAGTCTTGTTAATCACGAAAAAAGCAGGGATATCAGGATAATGCTCTTTTGCCAGTTCAAGAATTTCCATGCCTTCAGTTAGCGATTGTGAACGTGTTTGATCAACTACGACGATATAGGCGCTAGCACCTCTTAGGTAGCGGGGATTAAACCCACAATATCTGTCTATACCCTCTAAATCCCAGATCAGAAGCTGTATCCCACGGCCTTCTTTGTTGACTTGTTTTTTGTCTATTTTTACACCAATCGTTGTCTTGTACTTCTCGGAGAAAATACCTTCGACAAACTGCTTTATGAGGCTTGTTTTACCAACCCCTGTAGGTCCTAAAATACACACTTTTTTCTGTATCACTGAGATGTTTCCTTACTACAGTGCACTGGATATTAATACGTTTAACATAACCGAACGTCCCATTGATGGATTTTGTAACGGCAGCTCTCCTAGACTTACTGGAATGAGAACGCTGCTTTCAACACCGAGCGAGATTAGTGAATTAACAACATTTTCAGCTCTCTTTTGGCTCAATTCACGATTTCGTGCACTTGAGCCAGAATTATCGCTGGCGCCCATCACAACAATGCTAACTATTGTATTTGTCTTCTTAGCTACAGACAGGAGTTGTTTTACATCATTTGCTAATATTTCTAACTTTGCTAACTGTACTTCAGAAAGCGCCTCTTGGTTAGTAGCAAAAAGTACACTTTGTGAAGAAACTTTATTAACCAAACGGGTCAGAGCGACTTTTTGAAGCGCGGCATTATCGATTTCATACTCTGCTTTAATACTAAGTGGTGACGTATCTACCTCTAAACTTGAAATACCAGGGAGGTTATTTATTTTTTGCGTAAGGTTTATGGCTGTGGAGGCAAAAACATCACCCAAGACAATCCACTTATTGTCATTCTGTTTATCGAGGGAAATAGTTTCGTGCTCGCTCAACGGGTAATCTCGAATGAGTTTTTCTAGTTTGCGTTCTACTATACTCGGTTTGAGTGAAACAAACGGCTCCTCGCTTACTATAATGCGAGAGAGGTCGATGTCGCTGTCGCTAAACCATTTTTCAATGTTATCTGCGGCAGGATCTCGAAGAATTTTAGCGTGTACTTTGCCATTTGATATGTAAGCATCAGTGACGACTACCCCTGGTGGCGGGGAGAGTTCATGCAAGTCGCTTTTCAAAATGCTGAGGGATAATCGCAAGAACGAAAGCGTACACAACGCAATGAGAACGACAAGTAGGAGAGCTGCGCCAACAAGCCGCTTTGATTTCTTTCCTTCTCCCTCTTTCTTTTCACTAACCAGGCAGTCGGCAAGTATAGTCTCGCAACCATCAAATGCAGCGTTGTCGCCTTCATAGTTAATGAGCGGTTGCTGATAAAATCTGTGAAAGTCTTCTAGCGCTTGCTGGAGCTTACCGCGAACTTCTGGAGGGATGCTTCCAGTGACGGCAGCGACGAGCAATGCCTGAGGGCCAATTTTGATAAGCAGGGTAAAATCTTCGGTTTTAATTTCACCCAGTTCGTTTTCTGGTTCATTGCTGCTTACGCCAAAAGCATCAGCAACGAAGTCATTGATGGCAACCAGCATAGATGAGATTAAGTCTGCATCTTTTTCTTTTTCGGGATCTGCGGAAATACTGTGAAGCAGCGTGCCGGTCTCGCGGTGAATAACAAGAAGCTGCTGCACTTGATATTGGTATATTTGCGCGGCGACATACTCGGAATACTTTATTCCTGACTGCCAGGCTTTAAAGCGCCAAGAAATGCTCTTTGGACTCAAGCTGTTTTCAATTAACGCGTTGGTTCGCTCTACAAATTCGACCAGAAAAGCGGACACTGCTTTTCTTACAAGCGCACCGACAAGTGGATAAAGCGTACCAACGATTTTTTCGCTGTTTGCTTCGATAGAGCGATTTAACGACTTTTCAACAAGAGGAACGAGTACTTTATTGACAGAACCGTCTTTGGACTCCCGCTCCAACAATGCTTCGGACACAACATTGCTCACGAAACCTTTTGCATCGTGGTCTAATTTTTCTCGAACAAATTTGTCGTCCCGCCCAATAAGTAATTCTCTAACTTTTTCTAGAGAATTGTCCGTAAACTCAGACGGCGGCACCTTATCAGTCATTAATTAATGATCGGTTGCGAGATTGGTAGCCATGGTAGAAAGTAAATTCGCCAGCGTTTTTCTATCGGTTTTACTTTCTGAAAGGTCGCTCGTTACCTGCTGTAATTTTTCTAGCAGCTCTTGATGACGTTTACTAAACAAATTATCTAACGACTCAAGCTCTTTCACCACGTGCGCTTCTAATGCATCGTTGTCATTTTTTGCTGCTGCTTCGGCGATTTCCAGCTCACTTTGTAATTTATCAGTAGTGTTTTGAAGCTGCTCTTGAACGTTGCTATGATTGTCGTTCGCACTAGCTAGCTGATTAGATAATTCACTGATCTGGTCATCGATAAGTTTACGAATATCGTTAAATTGATTATCAAGGTGCGCGTTCAGCTTCGTAAAACTATCGTTTACCCGTGACTCTAGGGCAGAAAGATCTGCGCGGAAAGCACGGTTTGTTTGACCAAATAAAATTTCTCTTAGTTGACCAAGTTCGTCTGTTGGTTGAGGCGCGCTTTCAGTTGGGTTACCGTCCTGTACGTGCTGTTCCATCTGCTTCTTGTCCGCCATAACATGTCTCCGAGGGGGGCAGTGCTATCGCATACTTACGCTATCGCGCTGCATTCACATTTTCGTATGTGCTAATAATTATGATTATAGCTTTATACAATAGCCTCTAATTGCAAACATTGAAATACGCTAAAAGCATAATAATGATAATAAATAAGACGAAAAGTATCTTTTTTTCAGCGAGTTGTGAGAATGGGGGGAGAACGAAAACTTAAGAGAAACTAGCGCCTCTTAGTGACAATCTTTTTCATTCGTTTAAATGTACGGAGCTCGACATTGTTTTTTTATTGAACATAGGTACTATACGCCGCTCGCGCTAATTTGCGACTCGTTAAGTAACAATTGTTCCTGAGGTCTTTGCTGTGTCTATCACATCGTTAAATCGTAAATTCTCTGTCGCTCCAATGCTGGATTGGACAGACCGCCACTGCCGCTATTTCCTGCGTTTGATGTCTAAGCATACGCTGCTTTACACAGAAATGGTGACAACAGGTGCGATCATTTACGGTAAAGGTGATTATTTAGGGTACAACAAAGAAGAGCATCCAATCGCCGTGCAGCTTGGCGGAAGTGATCCGTCTGATATGGCCAAGTGTGCTGAGTTATCTCAAGAGCGCGGTTACGATGAAGTCAATATCAACGTAGGTTGTCCAAGTGATAGGGTAAAAAACGGCAGCTTTGGTGCTTGTTTAATGGCCCAGCCAGAGGTAGTTGCAAGCAGCGTTAAAGCTATGCAGGCAGCGGTAGATATTCCCGTTACGGTAAAATGCCGCATCGGTATTGATGATATGGATGAAGATGAAGACTTCGCCCGCTTCATTGATATTGTTGCTGATGCTGGATGCGATACATTTATTGTTCATGCGAGAAAGGCGTGGCTGCAAGGTCTAAGCCCAAAAGAAAATCGCGAAATCCCGCCGTTGAACTACCCGCGGGTTCACAGATTGAAACAAGCGCGTCCTGAATTATCTATCAGTATCAATGGTGGTATTAAAACGCTTGCAGAAACCCAGCAACAGCTAGAATTTGTCGATGGTGTCATGGTGGGGCGTGAGGTTTACGGCAACCCCTATATTATGTCCTCCGTTGATAGAGACATATTCGATGATAGCAGTGCACAGAGTTTGTCTCGTCGTGAGATAGTACTTCAAATGCAGCAGTATATTGAACGCCAAGAAGACCCGTATTTTAAACCTTGGCATGCTGCGCGTCACATTCTAGGGCTTTATCAGGGCCAAGCAGGTGGACGTATCTGGCGTAGATACTTAAGCCAGAATGGTACGGGTAAAAATCCTGACCCTAACTTACTTCTCAACGCATTAGACGCAGTAGAAAATGCGCAAAGGGAAGTGAATGAATACAATAGTCAAAAAGACTAATAAAGTAGTCTGTTTGACTAAAGTTTAATATTTGTTCAGTCCCATTCAAATCCGCTTTAGCTCGTGATATTTAACTAAAGCTTTATTTATCATTGGCTTATTGTTGAATTGGGGAGTTGGCACAGCTCTCGCAATCCTCTAGATATCGCAACAACAGCGTGTTGTTGCACTGACTAGATTTAGAGGGATAACATGAAAACTTCACTTATTGCAGCAACCATTTTGACAGCAAGCATGACAAGTAGCGTAGCAAATGCAGAGGAGTCAGTGCTTCAATCGTTTGTCACTAATATGGTTTCAAATGTGGTAGCTACCACGACTTATGAAATTAAAGCTGATGTATATCAAGCGGTGGCAAATGCAGCCTATCATTTTGAACTAAGCCCTACAGAGGCGCGTTCGAATGCAAAGGTCAGCGTGACTGATCTGGTGGCTAGTACACCGTCTGATGAAGACGTTTCTGAGAAAGATGCAGACTAAAAGTATATAAGTTTTGAAAAGCGCCAAGAGGCGCTTTTTTTGTGCCTGTATCAACGAAAAACTCGATTTAGAAGGTGTGTTTTTAAAGTGGTCTAATTTACAAATACGTTGGTTAAATTCGCTAATAAATTGTATTCAGCTAAATAGAATAAACACGAATTCGTTAGGTGATTTTAAAAAAACATTACAAAACAGTTGGTTAAATAAATGGCACAACGATTGTAATAGTTAAGGTGTTGATAAGAACTCAGTCGGCGGTAACCAGCAGCGAGTTTGTCGGAAAGAGCGCTGGAAACCAACACACTATTTTTAACGGAGAAATAATCATGGGTATGTTTTCACGCATTAACGATATTGTTCAAGCAAACATCAACGCGATGTTAGATAAAGCTGAAGATCCTGAAAAAATCATTCGTTTGATTATTCAAGAAATGGAAGAAACCCTAGTTGAAGTTCGCACTGACGCGGCGCGCTTTATAGCTCAGCAGAAAACGCTAGCACGTCAAATCGCGTCAGCAAACAAAGAAGTGGAAGGTTGGCAGCACAAAGCACAAATTGCAATGAACAATGATAAAGAGTCATTAGCAAAAGCGGCTCTGATAGAGAAGCAAAAATATGTGTCTAAACTTGCCTCTCTTGAAGAGCAGGAAGCGCACCTTGCAGAAAGTATCGAAAAGATTCAAGGCGACACTGCTCGTTTGAACAGTAAGTTGGCGGAAGCAAAAGCGAAACAAAAAACGTTAGTTCAGCGTAAATACTCAGCGCAAACCCGTCTTAAAGTTAAGCAAGCTGATCACGAAGGCAAAATTGATGATGCGATGATGCGTTTTGAAAGCTATGAGCAACGTATTGAGCATCTAGAAGCACAAGTGGATTCATATGATTTAACTAAGTCAACGGAAGCTGCATCACTGCAAGCTGAGTTCGAAGCGATGGAAGCAGATGAAGCCATCGAGAAAGAACTCGCTGAGCTTAAAAAGAAGAAGGTCGCTTAAGCGACCTCGAATTCTGCTTGCCCATATTGTTGATATCGAAAGCTAAAATTTTTGGAG
Source organism: Alteromonas gracilis (assembly GCF_002993325.1). Taxonomy (GTDB): domain Bacteria; phylum Pseudomonadota; class Gammaproteobacteria; order Enterobacterales; family Alteromonadaceae; genus Alteromonas; species Alteromonas gracilis. Next base: position 20,251 of record NZ_PVNO01000022.1, on the reverse strand, counting down.
AAGATGATGAAATTACCATCGCAAAAACGAATTTATAGAGACCTTGATTCTGGAATTATCTCTGGTGTGTGTGCAGGTGTTGCACGTTATTTTGATATAGATGCAGTATGGGTAAGAGCAGCGGCGGTAGCGGGTTTATTCATCGCTACACCTATTACGCTGGTGGCCTATGTTGCCGCGGTTATCTTGTTGCCGAGATTAGTGTAATGAAAAACTTTCTGATTGCGCTGGTGATAGCCATCGTTCTGGTGAACTGCCTTGGTAGTTTAGTGGATAGCTGGTTGGGTATGCACTTAATTATGTCGGATGAACTACTAAGTCCCTGGGAAAATGTAGCGGTATTATCATTAATCGGTGTGGCACTCGCCATTGTAGGTTTTGTGGTTGCTGTAAGTGTAATAGGTACAATTCTACTTGCACTGGGTGCTGGGTTCTTAGCGCTTCTGGTTATGGGTGTGAGTGCTTTTTGGCCAATTATACTCATCGTTATCGCACTATATGCATTGAAAAACAGAAACTCTGCAGCGTATAAGCAGCAAAATGAGCGAAACATGCACCATACTTTATAACTAATATAATTAAGTTTAAATTGTGTTAACGTAGTAAAAGATGGTGATATAACAGTACCGTCATAAAGGTTTCGCATTTTTCACATAGTATTAATAATTACAAATAGCTGACTGCAGTCGGCTATTTGTTATTTAAAAGGAAGGTTGGTGTTTATATGAGACAATCAATTAACTCAAAACGGATAGCGATTGTCGCTGTGGTGATTGTACTATTGTTCTGGCTTATTGGATGGTACTGGAGTCTTTCTCCTGATACGTTCGATGTTAGAAAGCGTCTTGAGCAAAACTCTTCAGTAGAAAATCCCACGAACATTGCCGGTTACACGTTAACGTCTACAATGATTGACGTGTCGCAAACATTACTCGATAAGCCTGGCGGGTATCTTTCTAACGACATTACTCCTCCAGGGATTTTTCTAGACAACATGCCAGCCTGGGAGTTTGGTGCATTGGAAATGGTGCGCGACCTTGCGCTTTCAATGCGCAAAGACTTTAGCCGTTCGCAGTCCCAATCTATCGAGAACCCTTACCTTACTAAAGCCCATCCTAAATTCAACATGGATCATAAAAGTTGGGCTTTACCGTCTTCTGAATCGAGCTACTCTGAAGGTATAGAGCTGCTGATAAAATACAGAGACGAGCTTGCGGTTACACGCAATTCTGACAGTCAGTTTTACACCCGCGCAGATAATTTGCGAGAGTGGTTAAAGCAAGTAGAAAAACGACTAGGTAGCTATTCACAAAGACTAAGCGCCAGCGTAGGATCGGCCCGACTGAATACGGATTTAGCCGGCGACTCAAATGCTAAGCAGTCGTCACCCGTTGCCAGTCAGCGCGTAGTGAAAACCAGCTGGTGGAAATTGGATGATAATTTTTATGAAGCGCGCGGTGCTACGTGGGCTTTGCTACACTTTCTCAAAGCGGTAGAAATTGAATTTTATGATGTGCTTGAAGACAAGAATGCATTGGTAAGTCTTCAGCAGATAATCAGAGAGCTGGAGGCTACCCAACAGTCTGTTTTCAGCCCCATGATTTTAAATGGTAGCGGTTTCGGTATGTTAGCAAATCATTCACTTGTTATGGCTAACTATATTTCACGCGCAAACGCTGCTTTAATTGAACTTTCAGAACTTCTTAATCAAGGATAATTAATGAAAAAGGGTCTTATAGCTGCCGCATTGGGATGCGCATTATTTTCTATTTCATCTCAAGCAGACACTATTGCAGGCGTTTATGTTGGTGCACAAGTATGGCAGACCGATACGCAAGGTGGTTTTGCTGACACCAACAATACTGCTGATTTTAATTTTGATGATGAAACCAATACAGCGCTATACATTGCCTTCGAGCATCCCGTTCCTTTTTTGCCGAACGTAAAGGTTAATCACACTACGCTGGACAATTCTGGTACAACAACGCTTGATGCGAACTTCACTTTTGATGATCAGTTATTTACACAAAGTGCTGTGGTTAATACTGATATTGAGCTTGATGCCACCGATTTTATTTTATATTACGAGTTATTTGATAACGATTTAGTTAGCTTTGACCTTGGTGTGAACGCCAAGTACATCGATGGGGCATTGTTTGTTGTTGATACCGCTAGCAATACCAGTGGCTCTGCAGAGTTTTCGGGTATTGTTCCTATGGCCTATTCCAAAGTACAGCTTGGTTTACCTTTCACGGGGTTATCAGCGTATTTTGAAGGAAGCTATTTATCATTCGATGACCATGAACTAAGTGATTACCAAGCAGCTATTCAATATTCTTTCATTGAAAGCTTAGCCGTTGATATGACGCTACAGGTCGGTTACAGAAATGTAACGGTTGATATTGAAGACCTTGACGATGTGTACGCAGATATGGAGTTTGATGGCGTGTTTGCTGGTCTAGAGCTGCATTTCTAAGCGCCAGTAAGCGAATTTAAAAGGCGTGATTGCGTTGGCATATCGCGCCTTTTTTGTATCTACAGCTTGCAGCTAACCCCACTTATTACTAAATCATGTAGCCATTAGCACTTTCAGTAATAAAAAAGTCTCTTTTATTCTTTTCTCTTCTTGTTGAAAGCCGTTAGCCTTAGCAGCATTGAAAAAAGGCTAAAAGACTATGTCACAAGATTCTAATTCGAACTCAGCGCCAGGCGCGGTATTAAACGAACAGCAGTGGAATGCAATTACGCAAGCCATTGCGGGCTTAAATCGTGATCAACTAACTTGGGTAAGTGGCTATGCTGCTGGTATGGCGGCTGCACAAGGCAGTTCGATTGCTCCAGCGTTACAAAGCGCACCGGCAGCTGCAGGTGACGCTCCGACGCTAACCATTCTATACGGTTCTCAAACCGGCAACGCTAAAGGTCTGGCGGCGCAATGTCAGGCAAAAGCAGAAGAAGCGGGTTTTAATAGCAAACTCGTGAGTATGGCAGATTACAAGCCACGCAATTTAAAGGCTGAAACTCACGTTGCGGTATTTGTAAGCACGCATGGTGAAGGCGATGCTCCAGATGATGCTATTGAGCTTCACGAGTTTTTAGCAGGCAAAAAAGCGCCTAAGTTAGCAAACACAAAGTATGCTGTTGTGGGTCTAGGAGACAGTAGTTATGAGTTTTTCTGCCAGACTGGAAAAGACTTTGATGAGCGTTTAGCTAAACTAGGCGGTAAACCTATTGTAGACCGTCTTGATTGCGACGTTGATTATGAGGCTGAAGCAGAAGCGTGGCTAAATAAACTTATTGAGTCGCTAAAAGGGGATTTTAGTGCAGCACCGCAAACAGCGGTGGCGGCACAAACTGGCGCAGCGGTGCAAGGTGTAGCTGCACAAACCTACACCAAAAAAGCACCGTTTAAAGCAACGCTTATCGACGCACAGAAAATTACCGGTCGTGACTCCGTTAAAGATATTCGACATATTGAAATAAGTTTAGAAGACAGCGGAATTACTTATCAGCCTGGAGATGCGCTAGGCGTATGGTTTAAGAATTCAGCTTCGTTGGTATCTGAAATTATTGGTATTTTGTCACTAGATGGCAACGCAGAAGTTTCTGTGGGTGATGCGAAAATGTCGCTTACTGAGGCGTTAACGTCTAAGCTTGAATTAACATTAAGTTATCCAAATTTCATCAAGTCTTATCAGGCTGCTACAGGCTCTGAGACCTTAGCTACGTTAATGGAAGATAAAGCTCAGCTACGTACTTACATGGCTGAACGTCAAATCATTGATATTGTGCGCGATCATCCAGGCAAATTATCTGAACAGCAGCTTGTAGATGCGCTACGTCCACTAACACCACGTTTGTACTCTATAGCGTCAAGCCAAGCAGAGGTGGAAGAAGAAGTGCATTTAACGGTAGCTCACGTTGATTATGAAGCGTTTGGGCACCGTCATCAAGGAGGCGCATCAGGCTTCCTATGTGAATATCTAGAAGAGAATGGTGATGTAGAAGTCTTCGTTGAGAGCAACGACAACTTCCGTTTGCCGGCCGACCCTAATACTCCAGTCATTATGGTTGGTCCGGGTACCGGCATTGCGCCATTTAGGGCTTTCATGCAAGAGCGTGACGTGCAAGGTGCTGAAGGCAAAAATTGGTTGTTCTTCGGGAATCCACACTTCACCCAAGATTTTCTTTATCAAGTAGAGTGGCAAGGCTACGTTAAGGAAGGTCTGCTAGATAAAATTACGCTGGCATTCTCTCGCGACCAAGAAGAAAAAGTATATGTTCAGCACCGCTTATTAGAAAACGGTAAAGAAGTTTTTGAGTGGCTAGAGCAGGGCGCACATTTTTATGTGTGTGGTGATGCAATGCACATGGCGAAAGATGTAGAAAACGCCTTAATAAGTATTGTGCAGGAGCACGGCGGTAAATCTGAAGCCGATGCCAAAGCGTATGTTGTAGAGTTGAGAAAAGCGAAACGTTATCAGAAGGATGTCTATTAATGAGTAACGAAAAATCACCATTTATCGTTGAGGGCAAACTGGCTGACAACGAGCGCTTAAAACGCGAAAGTAATAATTTACGTGGAACTATCACCACAGATTTAAAAGATGATCTGACGGGCGGTTTTACTGCTGATAATTTTCAGCTGATCCGTTTCCACGGTATGTATCAGCAAGACGACCGTGATATTCGTGCTGAACGTGCTAAACAAAAACTGGAGCCGTTGCATAATGTAATGTTGCGCGCGCGTTTGCCTGGTGGTGTTATCACGCCAGACCAATGGTTAGCGATTGATAAGTTTGCAGCCGACCACACAATGTACGGCAGCATTCGCCTGACTACTCGCCAAACCTTTCAGTTCCACGGTGTGTTGAAGCCTAAAATAAAGTCTATGCACCAAATGCTGAACAAAGCGGGCATTGACTCTATAGCTACGGCAGGTGATGTAAACCGTAACGTGCTGTGCACCTCTAACCCAGTTGAATCAGAGCTACATCTACACGCTTTTGAATGGGCTAAAAAGATAAGTGAACACTTACTACCAAAAACGCGAGCTTATGCCGAAATTTGGTTGGATGGTGAAAAAGTTGAAACAACTGAAAAGCCAGTTGAGCCTATTTTAGGTGATAACTACTTACCCCGTAAGTTTAAAACAACGGTGGTTATTCCTCCGCAAAACGACGTTGACGTTCACGCGAATGATCTTAACTTCGTTGCAATTGCGGAGAATGGTCAGCTAGTTGGTTTTAACGTGCTTGTTGGTGGCGGTCTTGCCATGACTCACGGTGATAAGAGCACATATCCCCGCAAGGCGTCTGATTTTGGCTTCATTCCTCTTGAGCATACGCTTGACGTTGCCGCTGCAGTAGTCACAACACAGCGCGATTGGGGTAATCGGGTTAACCGTAAAAATGCGAAAACAAAGTACACGCTTGAGCGCGTAGGCGTAGAAAACTTCAAAGCAGAAGTTGAAAAGCGTGCAGGTGTTACGTTCCAGGAGAGTCGTCCTTACGAATTTACCGGCCGCGGAGATCGTTTTGGATGGGTTGAAGGTATTGATGGAAAGTACCATCTTACCGTGTTTATCGAAAACGGTCGTATCTTGGATTATCCGGGAAAAACCCTTAAAACCGGTTGCGCGGAAATCGCAAAAATACACAAAGGTGACTTCCGCTTAACGGCAAACCAGAACCTAATCATTGCTGGTGTAGCTCCGCAAGATAAAGACAGGATTGAAGCGCTAGCTCGCGAACATGGGTTAATCGCCCCGTCTATTTCTAATCAGCGTCTAGATTCAATGGCTTGTGTGGCATTGCCAACTTGCCCGTTAGCGATGGCAGAGGCTGAGCGCTATTTGCCAGATGCTGTTACTGAGTTAGAAGGTTTGTTAGCTAAACACGGATTGGAAGAAGACAGCGTTATCTTCCGCGTTACTGGCTGCCCAAATGGTTGTGGGCGCGCTATGTTGTCTGAAGTGGGTTTGGTTGGTAAGGGCCCAGGCAAGTATAACCTTCACTTAGGTGGTAACCGAGAAGGTACGCGTATTCCGCGTATGTATCGTGAAAACATCAGCGAACAAGAAATTATGGCTGAGCTTGATTCGCTGTTTGGTCAATGGGCTAAAGAGCGTAACGCAGGTGAAGCCTTTGGCGATTATGTCGTTCGCGCTGGTGTTGTAAAACCAGTAGTAGACTCCGCACGGGATTTCTATGACGAATAATACAGCAGAAACGCAGCAGCCACTTACGCTTGATATCAGCAAAGAAGATTTGGCTGAGATCAATGAAATGTTAGAGCAGATGACAGCGCAAGAGCGGGTTGCTTGGGCGCTGGATAATTTGCCAGACACCCATATTGTTTCTTCGAGTTTCGGAGCACAATCGGCGGTTATGTTGCATATGCTTACTAAGGTGCAACCGGATATTCCGGTTGTACTTACCGATACTGGCTATCTTTTCCCTGAAACGTACAAGTTTATTGATGAACTTGTTGAAAAGCTCAACTTAAACTTGCACGTCTACAGTGCTAATATGTCTTCCGCTTGGCAGGAGGCGCGTTTTGGCAGACTTTGGGAACAAGGCATCGAAGGTATTGAGAAATACAACAAGATGAACAAAGTTGAGCCTATGCAACGCGCTTTGAACGATCTTGACGCGGGCACGTGGTTTGCTGGCTTACGCAGAAGTCAATCAGACACTCGGGGTAAACTTCCTGTACTCCAAAAGGCAGGGCAACAGTTTAAAATGTACCCTATTATCGACTGGAGCAATAAAGACCTGCATTACTACCTTAAAGACAATGAACTGTCTTATCACCCGCTGTGGGAACAAGGTTACGTATCAATCGGCGATTGGCATACTACGCAGTCTTTGCAAGAGGGAATGAGTGAGCAAGATACTCGTTTCTTTGGGCTTAAAAGAGAGTGCGGTCTTCACGAATTTGGTGATGGTATTTAACGAATGTTAAATACCTCATTTAATACTAGTTTGAGTTGATTGAGATACGCTTCATTTTGCGATTTGGGCACAAGTTTATAAAGTTCGCTGCCCACCGAGGTGAACTTATAATAAACCAGCGCGACGCCCGAAGATTTGCACGTTAACGTCATCAAGTCATTGTTGCATCGCCATGATACTTCCTGACCTTCAGCATATTCACCGCTTTCTATTTCACTGGCGTAAATCAGTTTCATTTCTTGTAAAGATAATAAATCAGGGTAGCTCAATCCAACTGTAGATAAATTTATCTGCTCAGGAACGGGTTTTCGAAATAAAGAAAACAGGCCCTTACGTCTGTGATATCCGACTAAAATGCGTGGAACTGCGTCGTTATTCCTGCGACTCGCAATATTTACCGCTTTATTGAACACTTTCGCATCGCGATGTGTAAGTGTTTTTAAAAGCTGAAGGGTTCTTAGAGAAAAACTGCCAGGTCGTGCTACCTCAACAGCAAAGATTTTTCCCCACAATTCTTGCATCGGTGGGCTATAAATTTCCTCTGCCATCGAGCTAAATGCGAAAAACCAGTCCGGGTCAAGATTATCGCTAGTTTGTTCGTTTATCGTAACATTTAGTGCTATATTTAAAACAGCTTGAAGATTGCTCGCTTTTTGGGTTTCTAAAATATGTTTTCTTCGTTCCAGTGCATGTTTTTGCTTTTTAGGATCGGAAGACTGCATTGCAGGGCTGATACCCACTCTAGCAAACCATGAAAGCATACGTTGGCGACCAGCCTCTGCTTTCATCGCTCCGGATACATTTTCCGTGGGGGCTTGAGCACTCTGGTTTTTTACCTTGGGGCTATCTGCGGCCTGTGGTTTCTTCACCTCAGGTGGAAAGTGTTGGGGGCTAATCTTCATAATGCGTGTATGATTGAATGTAACATTGCGTGTACCATAAGAGCACTATTGCACTGCATAGATTTTTTATCAATGTGAACGTCCTCTAAAAGCGGTGCTCAGCACATTCTTGTTTTGTATGTATCGGGGAAACGAGCAGTAATGTCGGAAATGGATTACGAAAACGACGAGTTGATTTTTTTAGATGATGATAGTGCAGCGGAAGAGCAGCCTTTACTAGGAAAAGACTGGAATATTCTCATCGTAGACGATGATGAAGAAATCCATACTGTCACGCGTCTTGCGTTATCTGACCTTATAGTCAACGAACGTAAACTAAACTTCATTAATGCATACTCGGCTAAGCAAGCAAAAGAACTGCTTCACGAATACGGCAACACCATCGCCATTATCTTGCTCGATGTCGTTATGGAAACAGATGACGCGGGGTTCGACGTAGTTAAATATATTCGCGAGGACATGAAATTAGTCGAACCGCGAATTATTCTGCGTACAGGCCAGCCAGGCTACGCCCCCGAAGAGCAGGTCATCAAACTCTACGATATAAATGATTACAAAACGAAAACAGAGCTGACGCGCGCAAAATTACTCACCACTATCATTTCTTCCCTTCGCTCTTATCAGCAAATTATAACGATCAGTCAAAGTAGGGCAGGGTTGGAGAAGATAATCACTTCTTCAGCAAATTTGTTTGAAGAGCACTCAGTTAAAGAGTTTTGTGAGGGTGTTGTTACTCAGATAAGCTCACTTATCGGGCTAGATACCGAAGGCTTACTGTGTGCTAGAGCCGGTGCATTGTTAGATAGAGACGATGAGGGCGTGTATGTGCTCGGTGCAGCAGGTGAATACGCGAGATTTATCAATCATCCCGTTTCCGATGTTAAAAATATCGAGATAGAGGAAAATATAGGCCGCTGTTTACGCATTAAAACCCACATATTCGAACGAACTTGCACCGTGCTTTATATTAGTCGCGCGGGCTTTGAAGCCGCTGTTTATATTAGGCAAACCAAAGAAATTAGCGAGTTGGATAAAAACCTGCTGGAGGTGTTTTTATCCAGTATTTCTGTTGGATACGAAAACGTAAATCTTTTCCACGAATTAAGAAATGCGGCATTCCGAGACTGGTTGACCCGTCTTCCTAACCGCAACGAATTTATCAATATGCTGGATAAGCCGCATTTATTTGCCGGCGAAAACTGCAGTGTTGCACTTGTTGACGTGAATCACTTCTCCGATATTAATGATGGATTGGGACAAGAAGTAGGTAACGAGTTACTTCGTGCAATAAGCGATCGCTTCCAAACAGCATTTGACGGAATCGTCAAGAAAGGCCGAATAGGCGCCGACGTTTTTGGCCTTATTGGGCCTAACGAATATGTGTGCCCTGACGCTATTAACGCAATTTTCCAATCTTCGTTTAAAGTTGGTGATCACACTTTGCCTGTTAACGTGACGGTTGGCTTTTGCAAGTTGGATAATAAGCGAAACATTGGTCTTGAAATTTTAAAGCGCACAAATATTGCGCTTAATCGTGCGAAAAAGAATCTGACTGACAACTTTGAATACTACGCCAAAGATATTGAAGACCAAACAACCTGGCGCCTTGATATGATACGAAGATTGCGTAGTGACTTCGCGGCGAAAAAACTGGAGTTATGGTTCCAGCCTCAGGTTGATTTACTTAATGAAAAAGTAGTGGGCATGGAAGGTCTGCTTCGATGGCCAGACGGTGAGGGGGGATATATCTCACCCGCAGTTTTTGTCCCTCTTGCTGAATATTCTGGGCTTATTGTTGATATTGGCGAATGGGTATTAGAAGAGTCGTGTAATCGTCTGTTAGAACTAAGAGAAAAAGGTTATGGACACCTTCGTGTTGCAGTTAACATTTCAATACCGCAATTTCGCGATAGGTTTTTCGTAGAAAAAGTTAAACAAGCGCTATCTAAGCCCAACATTGATCCAAGACTTTTAGAACTAGAGATCACCGAAAGCGTTGTAATGGATGAGCCTCAAATAGTGATTGATGCGCTACGCTCCCTTAAGGAGTTCGGTGTTAAAATTGCTATCGACGATTTTGGAACAGGTTTTTCTTCCATGAGTTATCTTCAGCAGCTTCCTCTCGATAGGCTGAAAGTAGACCGTTCATTTGTTAAGGATATTGAGCCTGGTGCCAGTGCGGTACTTGCAGAAACAATTGTTACGTTAGGTAATAAATTGGGTTTATTAACGATAGCAGAAGGTGTGGAAAAAAGAGAGCAGGCTAGCTATATGATCAAGCTTGGGTGTGACGAGGCTCAAGGTTATTTATACGCTAAGCCGATGCCGTTTGATGCGCTATTGGCGTTTTTAGCATCGCACGATTAGTTATGCAATGCTGTAAAAACTTCATTTTGCAGAATAGGTAGACCCTCAGTTTCAAACCACGTGTTCTTGGCTAACCATCGATTATTTCTGCCTGACGGGTGAGGTAGAACGAAGTAATGCTCGGGCGAAGTAAAAGTAGTTTTCACTGCGTCTGTGAGGGTTTTATGGTTTGGTAAATAAAACTGTTGCGCGTAACGGCCCACATAAATCGTAATAGAAGGTTTCAAGTAGGTGATAAACCTATGATGCCACGCAGGGGCGCATTCTTTTCTTGGAGGCGCATCAGCGCCATGCTTATAGCCTGGAAAGCAGAAACCCATAGGCAAAATTGAAATACATTTTGGATTATAAAAAACCGCCTTACTTACTGATAGCCAGCTACGTAATCTGTCACCGCTAGCATCATCAAAAGCGATTCCGCTTTCGTGTGCTTTTAAACCAGGCGCCTGCCCTATGATGAGAATTTTCGTTAGAGGAGCGGTACTAAAAATGGGATTGGGTTCATGAGGCAGCGCGTGAGCACAAAGTGAGCATTTTAGTGCCTCTGTTACCAACTCATCATGCCCTTTCAAAATTTTCTCCAAATATTTATCACTGTCATACTTCTGTAATATTAGTGTGATCTAAATTTGACTATCGAATGTATATACAGTATCTTTATTGATAACAGTATTAGACTGTAACACAGGAAAAGAAACATGCGTAAAGTAGTACTAACATTAGCTCTATCTGCAGCCTTTGGTATTGCGCATGCGGAATCTGGTGATAACCAGCTTTTCGATTGCATGGATGCAAAAACATTCGAAATGAATAACCAATGTATGTCAGATCAAATTGGCAATAACATTCGTTTCCGTGATGCACAAGCAAAGCTGATCGACATTGCAAGCGAGAGTCAGGGTGACTACGCCATTGCAACAATGACGTTCGATCAAGAAAATATGCACATCGATATCGTAGCTCATAAAGACTCGCTTAATGCGCTTGCTGCGAACCGTAACTAATTTTTAGTTAACGCATATAAGCCGGCGACAATTTCGCCGGCTTTTTTGTGCCCGTTAGAAAATCCTATTTAATCCGTTTATGGCGGCAACACGATAAGCCTCAGCCATTGTTGGGTAGTTAAAGGTGGTATTAACGAAGTAATCAATTGTATTGCCTTCGCCTTTTTGCTGCATAATAGCTTGCCCGATGTGAACAATTTCAGACGCACGTTCGCCAAAACAGTGAATTCCTAAAATCTCTTTCGTCTCACGATGAAATAATATCTTCAGGCTACCTGTTTGGGTGGACGCAATTTGGGCTCTGGCCAAATGTTTAAATTGGGCCCTACCTACCTCATAAGGGACTTTAGCCGCAGTAAGCTCTTGCTCTGTTTTACCTACCGAGCTAATTTCTGGAATGGTGTAAATACCAGACGGTATATCTTCTACCAGCGCAGAGTGAGTTTTTATACCTAGCATCGCCTCGGCTGCAAAGCGCCCTTGATTATATGCTGCGGATGCTAAGCTGGGATAACCAATCACATCACCTACGGCAAAGATATTTTCTACGTCAGTTTGATAATTCTCATTTACTCGAAGCTGGCCTCTGCCATCGGCTTTTAGGCCAATATTTTCGAGTTTAAGCGTATCAGTATTACCTGTGCGACCATTAGCAAATAATAAGCAATCTGCCCGCATACGCTTGCCTGACTCTAGGTTTAAAATCACCGAGTCATCGGTGGCTTCAACTGATGAATAGGTTTCATTATGACGAATAAGCACGCCGTTGTTCCATAAATGATAGCTCAGCGCGTCAGATATTTCGTCGTCGAGAAATGAAAGCAATCGATCGCGCATGTTAACGAGATCAACTTTTACCCCTAAACCTCTAAATATACTGGCATATTCTGACCCAATTACCCCAGCACCATAGATGATGATGGACTTGGGATCGTGATCTAAAGATAAGATAGTGTCTGAGTTATAAATTCGTGGATGGTTGAAGTCGATATCTTTCGGGCAGTAAGGGCGTGAACCGGTTGCTATAGCAATTTGACCGGCAGTGACGGTATCTTTTGAGCCATCTTTACGGGTGACCTCTAACGTGTGAGCATCCACGAAACTGGCTTCACCGTGAAAAAGGGTAACGCGGTTTCTATCATAAAAAGAAGAACGAAGTCGCGTTTGGCTTTTAACAACACCGCTAGCGTGACGCATAATGTCTGAAAAAGTAAGGCTTTTACTCAAGTGGTTGTCGGCAAATAGGGGCGATGAATTGTATTCAATAAGACGACTGACGGAGTGACGAAGGGCTTTTGATGGAATAGTGCCCCAATGGGTACAACCACCCCCTACTGCTTCGTAGCGTTCTACCACAGCAACTTTCTTTCCGGCTTTAGCAAGCTGCATTGCAACACCTTCTCCACCAGGACCTGTGCCAATAACTATTGCGTCATAGTGATACGATGGAGCTTTTGTTTTTTGCTTCGTTGCCATGTTACTTTCCCGTATTGTTACTTCTATGATGTGGCGTTTGAAATCGCAATCACCGCCATGATAATTCAATGATGTAGCTTAAATAGTTAAGCTTAGAATGAAGCCAAGTCTTATATTTCAGCTCAACAAACTCTAGTATAGCGACCTTACTTGATGTGTCATTCCAACTATAGATCAAAAAAAACCACATAAGCATAGACTTATGTGGTTTTTTACAAATATTAAAAATAAAGAAGGTGTTTACGCCATTTGAAGCGACAAGCTCTGCAATTGCGTCCATTTTTCTTTTTGAACCGCAAACGCATGCTTTAACTCTTTGTATTTATACGCAAGTTCTAGCCCTTCTATACTGCGTTTTAAGGTGCGCTGTTTAACACGCATCACGCGTTTTTTAGTGGCGTAGTAATCACTCATTCGCTGCATCAATAAGTCGTATTCTTCTTGAATAGTATTCATCATCTCTTCAGCGTTGGGCAGTAGCGATACTTTTTCACTCGCTCTTTGCAACTGCATAGCGGCAAGTGCTTTTTCAATGCGCTCTTCTGGCACCTTGCGAAGGTTTGACGTTAGACCTACAAAAGACAGGCCTCTTATCAGCCATTTAGTCGGGTCAAACTGATACCAACGAATGCCGTTACGGTAATCGTACTCAAATATATGGTGATAGTTGTGATAGCCCTCGCCGAAAGTAAAGAATGCTAGAACGCCATTATCACGTGCCGTATTTTTATCGGTGTAAGGCTGACTACCCCAAAAATGCGCAAGAGAATTGATGAAAAACGTTACATGATGCACAAGCACGAGACGAAGTACCCCTGCCACTAAAATCATGCCAAGAACATCACCATTTAGATAACCTAACAACCCCGTAACACCAAAGTTGGCCGCTAGCACAATAGGCAAGTAGTACTTGTGTTGCCACATAACCACCTTGTCTTTCTGTAGGTCTTTACAGTTGCTGTAATCATCGTAACGCTTAGCTTGATACTCACGTAACATCCAGCCGATATGGGCGAACCAGAGCCCTTTTTTCGCTGAATAAGGATCTTTATCATTATCATCAACATGGCGATGGTGCACACGGTGATCTGATGACCAATGCAAAATACTATTTTGCAACGCCATAGCACCACCTATTGCTAGAATGACTCGCACAACAATATTGGCATCATAGGTTTTGTGCGACCACAAGCGGTGATAACCAGCAGTGATAGACATACCCGTGAAGTAAAATAAGAAGATAGCAGTACCGATTTCTGCCCAATCGATACCCTGGTAAGCCACCCATAGCGGCACACCAATAAATGCAATAGCGCCTGATATAATAAATACCAGCACATTAGTTAGGATAAGAGGAGGTTTTTTCATTTTATACTACTTGGCTTACAACTGTTCGCTAATTTATCGTTTTACGGAGCTTCAGGCAAGCAAAACCCAGATAAGTTCTGCTTACATGTGTAAAGTTTAATTATAGTAAAGCTAACGTAGAACGTGCGTATTTATTGAGTTTTTTTGCTTAATACTTGTTTATAAAAGAGATGATTTTGTTTCTCTTCCCCCACAAGCCTGTGTTGCGATAAACTAGATGAGCTAGTCTTTAATGTTTGAAATTTGGTTGCGTTGATGGCTATTGAGATGACAAGAGCGCTAATTCCAAGTCGCTGAAAATCATTATGCCGTTACAACCTAATCAACAAGTGGTGCGAATGTGAGTCGACAAGAACAGAAATTAAAAACCCGCCAAAACATTATCCATGCTGCGTTTTCACTGCTAGACGAAAACCGCAGTTTATCGGCAATCAGCTTACGTGAAGTTGCCAGGGAAGCGGGTATCGCACCAACTTCATTTTACCGACACTTTAAAGATATGGACGAACTAGGGTTGACGCTGGTGGATGAAGCGGGTTTAGCGTTGCGTCAGCTTATGCGTCAGGCAAGACGCCGTATTGCTTCAGGGGGCGGCGTTATTCACACCTCTGTTGAAACCTTCATGGAGTTTATCGCTGCTAATACTAACGTGTTTCGACTTCTTCTTAGGGAACACACGGGGACATCATCTGCTTACCGATTAGCGGTATTCAGAGAAATACAGCATTTCATTGATGAACTAACCGACTATATCATTGAACAGCAGGGCGTGGAGTACGCATGCGCGCAGCTTCAAGCTGACGCTATGGTAAGACTGGTATTTAGTGCTGGAGCAGAGGCATTAGAAGCTGACGATAAACTTCGCCGAGAAATCGGTGAAAGAGTGAAAGCGCAGCTTCGTTTTGTTCAATTAGGCGCTACGCAGAAAGGCTAGCCTAGGAATATTATTAAAATTTGTATGAAGTTGGCCCCAGCGCCAGCCTTTGTATCTCACTCAAGTCAGCTTTTGCGTGTAAGTAAAACCCCTGCCTCTATGTGATGAGTGAACGGGAACTGATCAAAAAGCGCTGATTCTGCAATTTCATGTGTTTCGCTCAGCAATTCAAGGTTTTGCGCCAAGGTTTCAGGATTACACGAAATATAAATAATATTGTCGTAGTCCTGTATCATTCTCAATGAATCTTTATCTAAGCCAGCCCT
The DNA here is from genome assembly GCF_002993325.1 of Alteromonas gracilis. Classification (GTDB taxonomy): domain Bacteria; phylum Pseudomonadota; class Gammaproteobacteria; order Enterobacterales; family Alteromonadaceae; genus Alteromonas; species Alteromonas gracilis. The sequence continues at coordinate 4,978 of NZ_PVNO01000022.1, read as the reverse complement.
AGGCGGATCCACTAAAACCGTAGTGAAGTTATATGTGCTTAAGTCTATACCTTCTAAACGACTAAACGAGCGCTCGCCCTTCATAGCCTGAGTAAATTCTTCGGCGGCTAATCTCACTATCTTCACGTTGTTAAGCTGATTTTGTTCAATATTAAACTGAGCAGCTTGTACAGAAGGTTTGGCAATTTCGGTTCCCACCACATTATCGAAATGAAGCGCAAGCGGCAGTGAGAAGTTACCCGCACCACAATACATTTCAAGCAGGTCTCCAGAAAGCGGCTTTACACAATCCAATGCCCATTCAATCATTTTGCAGTTTACTTCGGCATTGGGCTGAGTGAAGCTATTTTCGATGTGCTTGAAAATAAACTCTTTACCGTTTACGGGTAAACGCTCAATTACAAAATCGTTGTCGATAATAAGCTTTTGCTTTCTAGCTCGACCAATGATGTTTACTTTCGGAAAATGAGCTTCGAGCGTCGCTTTTAGCTTTCTTGCTGCCTCTTCCCACTTTTCATCTAACTGACGATGATATAGAAGGCTGATAACAAGCTCACCAGATAGCGCAGAAAGATAATCTATTTGAAAAAGCTTCTTTCTTAGTGATTCGTTTGGTCTAACTTCCTCAAGCAACAGTGCCATGGCATCGTTAATTGCTTTACACGCAGGAGGGAAGCTATCTACGCGGTACTTTTCTTTCGTTTCTTGATTGAACATGATGTGAAATAAATCATTTCCTTCATGCCATACTCTAAACTCGGCGCGCATACGGTAGTGCGTTGGTTGTGACGGAAACACAGAAAGTTCAGGCGCATTAAATGGAGAAAGCAACGCGCTGAGACGATCTACTTTTTCGTCTAATTGAGCTTCATAGCGTTGTTGTTCGGTCGCGGTCATAAAATTCTCCATTCACTGTTAAGGGCGCGAATTGTAGACCCTTATAAAATAACTGCAATACACCCAGCATGAATCTGAGCCCTTAGCTGAAAAAAATCTGTATTAAAATTAAACAATATCGATTCTTTGCCGATAATATGAAAGAGGATAGTGAGGATCAAATTATGAACGTGGGTCAAATCAAGGCTTTCATGAACGAGCAAAAGGTCGATCAGAAAGCTGATCAGAAGGCTTCTGTAAACCCAAATGAAGCTTTAAAAAAGCAATTGCAACAAGATGGTTTGCAACAGGCGGCCGAATTTTCTAAACAGCAAGCGGCGTCGGTATCCATGTCTAGTAGTCAAACTAGCATTGGCATGAGAATCGTCAGTACGAGTTTAAGCCAATCTTTGGAAATCGACGGGCAGAAGCCACAGGACGTCAAAGAAAAGAATTTAGATGAGAAGTCGAATAGTTTGTTCGACTTTGAAAAAGTTGCAAGAAATGTACTTAAGTTTGTGGGCGGTGTTATTCGTGGAGCTGCCGATGGTGGTGCAAGTGACGAGAAGTTAAATGGTTTATTTAGCCAGGCAAGAGAAGGCGTAAGCCGAGGCTTTGCTATGGCTGAAAAAGATTTAGCCGGTTTTATGAATGAAGAGATCGAGCAAGGAATGACAAAAAGTCGCGATCTCATCGACACGGGTATAGATGATCTAGAGACCGATATTTTTGGTCGCGAACAAGCAAATGCTGTCACACTTTCGTCGTTAAATGCCGTTGCTGCATCTGATGAAAAAAGTGGTAGTTTGACGATCAGAACGAAAGATGGCGATGAAGTAAGCTTTAGCTTCGAGAGTTTGCGGTCGTTTCAGGCATCTCAGCAGCTAAACTTTGAGGCTCAGACGTCTGAAGGGCAGTCAAGCGCAGAAAATGGTGAGCAAAGTGGAACTAACTTCTCGGCGTCTTATACTCAGCAAACTTCTTATCAATACTATGAACGAAGCGGTATTAGCTTCTCATTGAAAGGAGAGCTTGATGAAGATGAATTGGACTCGATAGCTGATTTGGTTGGGCAAGTTCAGGACTTAGCTGACACCTTCTACAGTGGCGATATCGATAAGGCATTTGAAGAAGCGTTAAGTTTAGGCTTTGACGATAAGGAATTAGTGGGTTACGCACTGCAACTAAACAGAACAACACAAACTGAAGTATTGAAAACATACGAGAACATCCAGCATTATAACGAAGATAGTAACGATAACGCTAAATACGGGAACGTAGTAAGTCCAGTAGCTCAGTATTTAGAAAAGATGATGGATACGTTTGCCAATGCAGAGAACAAGCTAGCAAGTAGCGAAGACTACAATGCGTTAATTGCTGGACTGATAAACGAAATGAAAGATGTGCAGGTACCAGACTTAATTTCTGCTATTAATAGATTTCGATCTTTTAATCAGACCTTATTAGATGGGCTGCCTCAATCTGCTGAAACTAACGAGTCTTAGATCCCCCCTGAAATGAAAAAGCCCGGTGCTGATGCTTACCGGGCTTTTTTATATGGTGATGTAGATTATTCGTGATCGACTTTGTCTTTCGCTGGGCGCACTTTTAAAGTGCGTTCTTGAAAGATCGAATCGTTTGTCTTATCGATAACACTGTTAAGATCGTCAGTCACCACCTCGATAAAGCCGTAGCCTTTTCGTTTTCCGGTTTTACGATCCTTCATGAGTCGAACTGACTGTACTTCAATAAAACTACTGAAGTACTCCTTCACGGCGTTTTCATTTGCACGATAAGGCAAATTGCCTACATATAAGGTTTCTATCGATCCTTCATTAGAATGTGCTCTGGCATCTGAGGAAGATGGACTTTGAATAAGAGACGCTAGCCATGGAGTAACGATACCGCTAATCAACAGAGCTGCTGAAACGGTTAGTGGAACATGAACGTTCAAACTAGCAGAAGAAAATAACAAGTAACCTGCAATTGCAAAAATAGCGCTAATAACAGCGCATTGAATAAAGCCTACTTTCATATACCTACCTTTCTATTGTTTATTATGGTGTTGGAGGCTGTATACAGTTTACTCATTTGTAACAATTAGAACAATAAAATGTGAAAAAACTAGTCGAAAGATGCATTGAGTTGATAGGAATGATGCAGAAATGAGCGTTTAACACTAAAAATGGCTTAAAAAGCAAAAAAATCCAATTCAAGTGTTGATCTTTCTCAACAGGTATCTATAATGCGCTCCACGTTCTGAGGGGGCTTCGAGAAAAAGAAAGCCAACTTGGTAACAAGTGCGAAACCAAGTTTTCAAGCAAATAAAAAGTTTAAAAACATGGTTGACATCGAAAACAAACGATGTAAAATGCGCACCTCACTCGAACAGGGTGGGTCACTAAGAAGCAACGGCTTCTAGTGGATAGCAGCAACGCTGCTACGTTCTTTAACAATTTAGACAAGACAATCTGTGTGGGCACTCGTTAAGAGTGTCACAACGACGATTCATATTTCGATATATTTTAATTGAAGAGTTTGATCATGGCTCAGATTGAACGCTGGCGGCAGGCCTAACACATGCAAGTCGAACGGTAACATTTCTAGCTTGCTAGAAGATGACGAGTGGCGGACGGGTGAGTAATGCTTGGGAACTTGCCTTTGCGAGGGGGATAACAGTTGGAAACGACTGCTAATACCGCATAATGTCTTCGGACCAAACGGGGCTTCGGCTCCGGCGCAAAGAGAGGCCCAAGTGAGATTAGCTAGTTGGTAAGGTAACGGCTTACCAAGGCGACGATCTCTAGCTGTTCTGAGAGGAAGATCAGCCACACTGGGACTGAGACACGGCCCAGACTCCTACGGGAGGCAGCAGTGGGGAATATTGCACAATGGGGGAAACCCTGATGCAGCCATGCCGCGTGTGTGAAGAAGGCCTTCGGGTTGTAAAGCACTTTCAGTTGTGAGGAAAAGTTAGTAGTTAATACCTGCTAGCCGTGACGTTAACAACAGAAGAAGCACCGGCTAACTCCGTGCCAGCAGCCGCGGTAATACGGAGGGTGCGAGCGTTAATCGGAATTACTGGGCGTAAAGCGCACGCAGGCGGTTTGTTAAGCTAGATGTGAAAGCCCCGGGCTCAACCTGGGATGGTCATTTAGAACTGGCAGACTAGAGTCTTGGAGAGGGGAGTGGAATTCCAGGTGTAGCGGTGAAATGCGTAGATATCTGGAGGAACATCAGTGGCGAAGGCGACTCCCTGGCCAAAGACTGACGCTCATGTGCGAAAGTGTGGGTAGCGAACAGGATTAGATACCCTGGTAGTCCACACCGTAAACGCTGTCTACTAGCTGTGTGTGCCTTTAAGGCGTGCGTAGCGAAGCTAACGCGATAAGTAGACCGCCTGGGGAGTACGGCCGCAAGGTTAAAACTCAAATGAATTGACGGGGGCCCGCACAAGCGGTGGAGCATGTGGTTTAATTCGATGCAACGCGAAGAACCTTACCTACACTTGACATGCTGAGAACTTTCTAGAGATAGATTGGTGCCTTCGGGAACTCAGACACAGGTGCTGCATGGCTGTCGTCAGCTCGTGTCGTGAGATGTTGGGTTAAGTCCCGCAACGAGCGCAACCCTTGTCCTTAGTTGCCAGCATTCAGTTGGGCACTCTAAGGAGACTGCCGGTGACAAACCGGAGGAAGGTGGGGACGACGTCAAGTCATCATGGCCCTTACGTGTAGGGCTACACACGTGCTACAATGGCATTTACAGAGGGAAGCGAGACAGTGATGTGGAGCGGACCCCTTAAAGAATGTCGTAGTCCGGATTGGAGTCTGCAACTCGACTCCATGAAGTCGGAATCGCTAGTAATCGCAGGTCAGAATACTGCGGTGAATACGTTCCCGGGCCTTGTACACACCGCCCGTCACACCATGGGAGTGGGATGCAAAAGAAGTAGTTAGTCTAACCTTCGGGAGGACGATTACCACTTTGTGTTTCATGACTGGGGTGAAGTCGTAACAAGGTAACCCTAGGGGAACCTGGGGTTGGATCACCTCCTTACCATTACGTCGATAGACGCACTTGATGCAGTGCCTACACAGAT
>NZ_PVNO01000021.1 GCF_002993325.1 Alteromonas gracilis | reverse complement strand
TGCCAGCTGCTGGGAAGAATAACGTTGGTGATGGCACATTGCGCATTGTGGGCACAGGCTACGATACGCTAACGGAAGCGTGGACCGTCACGGCGGTCAACTCATATTCATTTATCGTCACGGGTAGTGAGTCGGGCTTACAAAGTAGGCAATATGATATCTATGCAAACGATAAAGCCTATGTGACCGACAACAGCGAAGTACGCTTTAAGATAGACGCAGGCACAATTGGGTTTAACACGGGTGATAGTTTCACGTTCTCAACTACCGCGGGTACGATTGTAGGTGAAACCGTTACGCTTACCGAAACGGATGTGGATAGCGGCGTATTTACCGGTAGCATTGCGGTCAATGAAGCGGCGACAGCGGTAGAAGGCGATGGTCTGCTTGATATCCAAACGGGCGACTTGATCACGGCGGTTTATAATGATGCAGCAGGTGATTGGGGTGATGCAGAGCAAGTGCGTACCACGGCGCTGTATGCGGCCACGGTGCTGCCAGGCGCAACGTTAATCAAAGACACGGTGTGGACAAAAGAGAATAGCCCTTACCTTATTACGGGCGATATTACCGTTTCATCAGATGTCACGTTAACCATTATGGCAGGCGTAGAAGTGTTGTTCTTAGCGAATAGTGACGACACATCTGATGGCCAAAACCCTTATGACAGTGAGTTATTGATAGACGGTAACGTGGTTGTCGCGGGCAGCGAAGATGAAAAGGTGATATTGACCAGCAGCAACCGTAACGGCGAAATGGGTGACTGGGGCGGTATTCGTATTAATAGCGGTTCGTTAAGTGCTACGCATATGCGAATGGAATATAGCGACTACGGCATAGAAACGTATAGCATCTACAACGATGACGTATTTAGCGTTACCCATAGTGAATTGGCGAACAACCGCCAAGCACTCAATATTTTTGACACGTACAATGACAGTACGGTGACGGTGTCACACAACCATATTCACGACAACGCCGGTTATGCACTAACGGCTAACTACGGCAACGCAACGTGGGCAATTAACAACAACACCATTGAGAATAATGGTTCAAGTATTTATCTTTACAGTCTTGATGACGTTACGTTGCATGGCAACACCATTACTTACAATGGCAATGGTGGTATACAGCTAGAGTATTTAGATGGTGACGTGGCGATAACGGATAACGTTATCAGTCACAACCAAGGTGAAGGTATTTATGGCTACAGTTATTCGTGGGGTAATAACGCGAATGATTATACGGCGACGGTCACGGGTAATACGGTAAGCGATAACAGTGGCAACGGTATAAGCCTCACGCTAAGTAATCATAACACTATTGATGTAAGTGATAACGTTGTCGATGCCAACAGTGGTTCAGGCATACGTCTTTATAGCGAATCCAATACGACGCGGGCGACGGTGCACAACAATACCATTACGAATAATGGCCAAGATGACTACTACAGCAGTGTTGGTTTGTATATCAGTGGTTACATTGTGCCTTCTATTGTAGGTAACCAAATAGAAGGTAATGGTGCAGGTGTGTTTATCAGCTACTACGAAAACAACGGTAGCGAGGCGTTCGAGATAAGCGGAAATAGCATCATCAATAATGATGATTACGGTATAAGTCTTCACAACTACGCAAACCCAGTCATTAACGGCAACGACATCTACGGTAACGGCGGTTACGCGCTAGAGAACCACACGAGTTACGGGATCAATGCGAAGAACAACTGGTGGGGTGAAGAAGACACGGCCGAGATGAATGAAGGGGATAACCCTAAAGCGTTAAGCTTCATTTATGATGGCAACACAGACTCATCAGTTGGTAAGGTTAATTATTCGAACTGGGCTACTAGATCTGTAAATGCCAAGCATGTTCGACATGATGTAGACGGCGACGGTAAAGCAGATATCCTGTGGCGTAATGTCGATGATGGCCGTAATTGGATGTGGAAGATGAACGGCCTTAATATTGAAGAGAGTTCGGGAATAAATGTTATTTACAATCAAGCTTGGAAAATTGTTGGCCGTGGTGACTTCAATGGAGATGGTAAGTCAGATATTTTATGGCGTAACCATGAGACAGGTCGAAACTATATTTACTTGATGGATGGCTTTACAATCAAGAAACAAGGCGAACTAAACTATGTTTACGATAGCGGTTGGAAAATTAAAGAAGTACTCGATTTAAACGGCGACGGTAAAGACGATATTATCTGGCGTCATACATCACGAGGTGATACATGGATTTACCTCATGGACGGAATAAAGGCCACTACGTCTACAGCAAGCTTGTCAGTGAGTGACCTAGGCTGGCAGATAGTTGCAAGTGGCGATGTGAATGGCGATGGTTATGATGATGTTATATGGCGCCATAAAACCAGGGGCAGTAACTATATTTGGCTAATGGAAGGTACAAACATCAAGAAGCGCTATGTACTAAATACCGTTAACACCAATTGGGATATTGCAGGTGTAGGTGACATAAATGGCGACGGTATAGATGACATTATTTGGCGCAACCAAGTAGATGGCCGTAACTGGGCATATTTGATGAAAGATGGTCAAATCCAGACAAGCGCTCTCGTTAATTCAGTCGCGAACATAGATTGGGAGATTGCTGACATTGCAGATTTAAACGGTGACGGTAAAGACGATATCTTTTGGCGACAAACACAAAGCGGTCAGTCGTATATTTATCTTATGAACGGCTTAGGTATTGGTGATAGAGGCTATGGCAATACTGTCGGTACGCAATGGAAAGTAATGCACTAAAAAGAAGGGAGGGGCATATGCCCTTCCCTTCTTTTATTTAAATAAAGAAGGAATCTCATGCAGCGGCTAATCATTTTTGTTTCAGTAGTAGTGAGTTTGACGGTTGCTTATCTTTTCACTAACAGTGCAAAGCAGACTGAAGTTGAGTTAACTGAGTTTTCAAAACAGTTAAAAGCAGGCCAAAAGGCTGAAGACTCTGTTATTAAATCTAGTGGTAACAACCATATATCACTTCATTCGGAAGGAGCACTGGGAGTAAAAGACGAACATGACACTCTTCACCAGACCTCATCACAAGAACAAACCAGTATGGTAAGCAAATCAGAAAACACCTTAGAAGAAACCTATGATGCCTTTGCTTTGTCACCAGAAGCAGAAACTGTTCAAAACACAGATGATGCGGAAATGGTAGTAAGTGTATCACTCACAGAAGCACCCGAAGGCGATTTTAATGGGTACAGTTCAACAATGGACGTGCCTATCAGCTCAGCATCAAAAGTTGAAACAGATGATATGGAAAGCAAACAACCTTAGTAGCTAGTTTCGCTAATGGGGCTAGAGCGTGTTAGCCAAAGATATCAGGCAATATCAGCGTGTTAGGGTTGAACACTTCTAAATCGTCTTTTATTTCTTTCCACTGTCTCAAGAAATGAAAAACCGATTTTGTATCGAGGTGTGCAAAGCCTTTTAAATCGTATTTCCACCATTCAGTTTTTAGCAATTCTTCGCGTTGATAATCCGAGAAGCGATATTTAATGACTTTAGCTGGATTGCCACCAACAATAGCATAATCAGGTACCGATTTAGTAACTACTGAGTTAGCCGCTACAATGGCACCGTTTCCAATAGTGATGCCAGTAGATAAAGTGACGTTCTGACCAATCCAAACATCGTTTTTAATGACAGGGAAGGGCTTTACCCCATTAACATCGAAAAAGGGTTTTTCCAGAGAAGGTAAGCCGTTATCTTTAAAGTAAGCGTCGACAAATACAGACTGTGGCTTCCACGTAAAATGGCTAGAGCTTAATTGAGTAACCGGGTGTTGACTGTCTAACACTTTCAGGCCTTCACCGATACTACAGTAACGGCCTACCACCATTTTTTCAGGTAGCGCAGAATGGGAATACGAATTAAACCCGATAGAGCAGAGCCCAGAGGTTGGCATTGTGCCTTTGCCACCAATATAAGGTGACCCGTAAATGGCGGCGTACGGTTCTATTTCTATTGAGTTATAAAAAGTAACCTGCGACCCCACACTTAACCAGCCAATACTGTTTTGATTATCTAGGTATGCGTTGAAGCTCGGTACCCACGCACAAAACAATCGGTGCTTTTTCAGCATATCGATATGTTGCTTTGTTATTTTTACTGTTAGTCCCATTTTACAAACCTAATTCCGTTTTGTTTTTATAGAAAGTCAGCAACAATTTCATATTCAGAAGCAAAATAACTCTCTAAATAGCGCAAAGTGCTAGGGAATGATGACGAACTATTCCTTACATTCTCTTTTGCTTCTATTAATGGCTTGCCAAGTAACTTTTGTAGTCGCTTCAAATCTGCACTGTTTCTTGTGGTACTACCCACAAAGTCAAAGTCGTTAAGACCGATGCTTTCAAAATAGTGCGCGTAAACGAAAATATTCTTAGCCAACGCGTTTTCTTTGATCATGCGCTCAAATATATCTTCTTTCTTAATTATGCCTTTATCTAAATAATGCTGTTTTACGAACGCATATTGCGCATTTTCATCTTTTGTAGCTAAGTAGTGGCCGAGTAACGACCACGCGCGCTCGAGAGGATCTCTCACCCATGTTACTTTTTGTGCATTTGGGAACATTGCCATTTGATTTACATGAGAAGGAAAATGGCCAAAAACCACTTTTGCACTTCGCGGAACCCAAATGGCCTTCCCTGAGCCAAGTTCCGCAGCGCCGGTATTTCTATAAACACCAAACACCTTGCCCTGCCCCAAAGCATCAACAAAACTTTGCCGCAACGAACTCCCGGCTGTTTTCGGTACGTGGTACACAACCCAATCTACGCTGCTATTAGGTGCTTGGGGACTTACTTCTTTTGGAGACAGCTTCCGTTCTATTTTTTGAGAAAACGATAATTGATACATCTTTTAAGCAATTACTTTATAGATATCGGCAAACATCCTTAGTTTGCGCAATATTGAGAAATTAGTACGTAGTATATCAGCACACAAGCAATAATCGAATAGTAAGCAAGCCAATGAAGACGTACTATTGTTGTTTTATTACAGTTTTAATCGTTACTTAAAGTAGGTACACTTGCAAAAAGTTAAGGACGCATAAGTTTAAGTCGTTTTAGGAGTTATCATGCCACGTGCAGTTGTTATTTCTGTTGGAAACCTTTCGCTTGACCCAATAGAAGAGTTGGTAAGAGAGCATGCAATAGCGAATGCGACCGTTAATGCCGTCCCCAATTCTAAAATCAATTCAATAAATACGTTATTTGAACAGATAATTGAAGACAGTCAGCGAGCAGGCTGCATTTTTGTTAATGCCCCACAATGCACAATTACCGAATGGCAAGCGCTTCAAAATGGTCAAATACTGTTGGTTTACAGTTCACCAGAATTGTATCTGCAACAAGCTCTATTGAAAGATAACAACGTTAACAAAACAGAAGCTATAGTGCGTTGGAGGCAAGAAGTCGAAAATGTAATTAAGCTTTCTGAACAAAATGCGCAGATAAACATTGTTTCCATTGATGACATTTTGGCAAACCCTTCTTCCTTTATAGCTCAGGTGTTCGATAAAAAAGTTGAAACGGATTACAACCTGCAAAACAAATCTACACAACAGCAGCTTATGCTACTAGCATCCGCATCGTTCTTAATTGACCAAGATGAACTTTATGAATTGTACGATGATGCTTTGTCAGTAAGCATCATGTTTAGTGAATTCTCAGTTCATTTAAGCCCTGATTCAGACTTTTTCAAAAAACAAAGTAATACATTTCAGCAGTGTGCCATTGAATTGATGGCTAAGGGCAATGAACTTGTTGCGTTGAATGAGACGCTTTTTACAGCAAATGAAAGATTGGCTCATAGTGAAAAAAAACTTGACGCTAGTAGTAGTGAATTGCAAGAGCAAATGTCAGCGCTCAAACTGGCCAAAGATAAATTAGAGCAAAAAGAGGCTGAGACACAGGCTCTTAATGAAAATGTTTTTCAATTAAATAAAGAGTTAGAAATTGCTAATAAAAGTATTAGTGAAAAGACTGCTGCTTATGAGGATATCGTCGTACAAAAAGCAAAAGTCGATGACAAGATTAAAGTACTAAACGATGAACTTTTAACACAAAAAGACGTGCTTTCGAAGAAACAAGAGCTTGTAGACAGTTCAAAAGCTGAAGTGAAAACATTGGGTGTTCAAGTCGCGCAGTTACAAGAAGAGCTTGAAGGTGCGGTTGCGAAAGTCATAAAACTAGAAGAAACCGAAAAAACGCTTAACCATACAAAGACTGCGCTGTCTGAAGCAAAAGAGAAATTGGGTAAAGCCGAAGACGAGGGTAAGTTGTCTTTGTTACAAGTAGCGCAACTACAAGAAGAGCTTGAAGGTGCGGTTGCGACAGCCATAAAACTAGAAGAAACCGAAAAAGCGCTTGAGCATACAAAGGCTACGCTTTCTGAAGCAAATGAGAAATTGGGTAAAGCCGACGACGAGAGTAAGTTAACTTTGTTGCAAGTAGAGATGTTGCAAGAAGAGTTAGAAGGACATTTGTCTGAATCGGATGAGTTAAAAGTTGAAAAGCAGCAGCTACAACAAGCGTTAAAAAATCTGCAAGAGGAACAGGAAGTCAACAATAAAAGCGAGCAGCTTGCAGCTAAGCGCATTAGAGAACTAGAGTTAGAACTAGAGGTAGCATCGCTACAGATATCACAAGTACAAGAAGAATTAGAGCATTATTATCTAGCGTTACAAAATAGTGACCATTTAGCTCGTACAGGATTAGTAAGTACCCCAATGGCAACGAATAAAATTCAATCTAAAATTTTCGATAAAGTTTTTGCAGAAAAGATCAGTATTACAGGGCAATATGAAGCAGGTGACTACCGCGATGTTCACATTAATCTTCATAATGTGGTTTTTCCATCAGATGCCCAGTTCGCGAACATAAAAACCAAGCTCGTAATCGTGTCAGGTCATGTGGGTATAGAGTTCCGAGCTCAAGACACCGAGTCGCCATTGTTTCGGGTGAGGGAGGATGCTACTGATGAGTATGGCCCGTATCTTCGTTATTTCCTTACGGCTCCCGATAACTTAAAAGAGCAACAACAAAAAACGATTGAACGCTTAAATGCTTCTGAAAGGTTACTAATATACGGCGTAATTAACGTAATTGCTGAGAGGCTACAAGATCCAGATATCGAAACAACTACGAATATTTCTACAGAGGCTTGGCGAACTTGGCGAAGAGTCTCCGTTGAGTTTGCAAGTTATGTTGATAATTTACCAAACTGGTTGAGCTTCGACGAAGTTAAATTGCGTGAAGAGTATGTGACAGATGGTTACGAACACTTGTGGTTAACATTTAGTAACTTGTTGCTCGGAAGTGTATGGAGAGAAACGCTAGCGTTTAAAGTAACAGCTAATACCGTGGGTGAAGCGGAAAATGGTGAATTTAGTGATAACTTAAGTCTTGAATTTAGAGAGTTAGGCGATGGAAGTGCTCCTCTTTTGACTTGGCCGCCTGAAAATATTGACGAGTATGGGCCGATATTAACAGTTTCATTAAATGATAAAGAAGCTTTAGTTGAGCTTGCACAACAAGATAGTGCTCTAATTTCACATTTGGTTTCAAACCTTCCAAGTATATTAGATAAGCTCAATGCTGAAGGTAAAGTATTGCAACGGAGTGTCAATGAATGGAAGGGGGCCATATCTGCAGTTGGCTTTAAAGCGCCAAATACACCCGCTACGCAAGCACAAGAAAATCTGCACATTTCAAGTCTTGAAGATTATGTAAAATCGCTTTCTTTCGAAGAATTGGCAAGCGAGGGAAATTACCAGCACATTGTGTTTACACAAAAAGGCAATAATACAAAAGTAAAACTCCGGGCAGAGAATATCAATCCAGAAACGTTTGATGCCGAGGTATATATAGAATTCAGAGACGGAACTGCAAATGTTATCTATCACGATACCGAATTTTACGGCGAGGACAGCTTCGGTCCGTTTGTTAAGATTCCTGCTGAGACCCTAATGGCGAGTTCTTCTCAAATAAAACAAGAGCTTGAACTTGCTGTTCTATTTTATGAAATTGCAATAGATAAGATTAATTCAAGTGAAAATGTCGATGAACTGGTGAAATCACTTTGGGCTAATATCATCACCCAAAAAAATACTAAGTAATTTTTAATGAAACAAGTTTTTGTGCTCGACCCTGGGCTGATGGAAGCCGGAGGTCATCATGCAGCTTTTCTAAGTACACTTTTGTGTTACGAGGGCAGTAATGCATTAAAGATATTCGCTCATAAGGAGCTTGATGCAACATTATTGGCTGAAGCTGAGGACAAAGGGCTTAAAATATTTCGGCACTTCGAGTCAAATTTTTATGCGCATTATACAAGTGACTACCGTCGGGATAGTGAATTAATCCAGTGTTATATCCGTGAGTTGGCTGTTGAATACTTTAGAGCAATTAACCAAGCAGTGGATAGCTCACCGAAGAATGAACTTGTTTTTTTTCTTCCATGTGTAAACTGGGAACATGCTTCTGCATTAAGCCTAGCTTTGGACTTGTTGAGCAAAGAGAAGAATGTTGGTGCCGCAAGATGTGTTTTCAAGATTTGTTGTATGTTCTTACCAAGAGAAGCGAGCCATCTTTCTAATCGAGCTCGTTATGCGTTTGCTTTTTTACGACTCGCTAAATTTACGCAGGTAAAGTTATTTGCTTCAGATTTCGAAACGCGAAACTTCTATGAATCACTAGGCATCGACATATCTGGGATACATCCATGTTATCTTTTGCCTTGGGAACAATTACACAGTCAAATTAAAATGCCAAGAGACACTCCCAGAATCTTACTTTATCTGGGGGATGCAAAAGAAAACAAAGGTTTTAATCGGCTACCTTCCCTAGTCGAAGAGCTTCTTCAAAAATTTAACTACCAAGTTACTCTTGTCATTCAATACACGCTAGCTTGGGAATATCCAGAGTTAACTAGCGCAAGAGAAAAACTTACTTACCTCTATCAAAAATATGAACAGGTTGAGCTTTCTAACGAGTACTGGAGCACGCCAACGCTTGTTAATGTACTCAGCGATTTGGATTTAATCTATTGCACCTACACGCCAAGTGCTTACGAAAACAAAAGTTCGGGGTTAGCTTGGTTAGCCGTTTTCTTCAATGTTCCAGTAATTATGCTTGATAAGTGTTGGCTAACTAGAGAATTTGAAAGGTTAGAGCATACTTATTACATCAGAGGCGAAGATGAGTTGGCTATTTCTGAAAACATAAAAGGCAAAATTTCACGGCACTCTCATAATGAATATGGTAGTAGTTTATACACCAATTTATTGACGTGGTTAGCTAACTAATTAGGAGCTTGTTGAATGAAAGATTACCTTGAAAGGTTAATGCATTTCTGCGCTAAAAAACTAGGAAAAGTAGTTTACGTCGGAGCGGGTGCAGGTACGAAAGTGGTGGGCCTATGTGACTTAAGGCCAAGGGAATTAGTTGCAATTGAAGGCAGCGATGAACTGTTCAAAGCTCTACATAGAAAGCTCAAAAAGCATGAAAATGTGACGTTAATAAACAAATGGTTGTTTCCCGGGGAGGATTCTTCTGGGGAGGTATATTTTTATAATAATCCTCGTTTCAATTCTTTAGAGAAACTACACGATCTCTTACAAGGTAATGTAAAGCTCACAGAACAGCGTCAGGTTGAGGGAATCTCAATAAAAAGTATGTTGTCTGAATTAAATGCATCAAAGGATGAACTAAATGTACTTTTTCTCGATACCAGAGCTGATTTTCTTTTCCTGGAAAGCGCTGAAGGCGTGGAGACACTCTCAATTTTTGATTTTATTATTTGTGTAAGCACCTACAAGGCTGAAGGTTGCGAGAAGGTGACTGATATTAAGAGTAAGGGTTTTTTTCAAATACCGTGCTCGGAGAATTCTGAATTTACTGTATTTCAGCGACAAGATGATATTATCGAACTCGGATTACAATATGACTTCTTAATACAAGAAAATTCGGCATTGAAGGCTAATTTAACTTCGGCTGTAGAATCAACTGCGGATAAAGAAGCCGAACTAGTGTCTCTAAGAGACCAGCTGCAAAAGTTTGAAGAAGAGTTCATGTCGTCTAGAAATAGGTTTTCAGAAACAGAGCAGAACTTGAGAGGGCAGTTAAAAGAATCTCAAGATGAAAATACTAAGTTGCTCACTGCGAACGAACAGCTTCTTAAAGAGAAAGATGAGTTAATTGAACAGCGTGATAATCATCAACGTCATCATATGGAGAATAAGCAGTGGGCAGAGTCGTTAAACAACAACAATAAAGAAACAAAAGCGGAGAATCGTGAACTTAAAACATCTCTAGAAAATGAGAAAAGTAACGTATTAAAATTAGAGAAAGATTACGCATCGCTTTTACGTGAAAAGCAAGTTGCCGAAGAGCGCTTGAGCAAAACTGAAAGAATTTCAGAGATGAACTTAAAGCTACTTACAAAATCACAAGCAGACGTGGATGAATTAAGGTCACAGTTGAGGGAAAAAAGCCAAAGGGTTGATGAATTAATACTGCTCATTGCTAATCTCCATCAAAAACTAGAAAGAGCTTCACTGTTTTATGAAGACTTAAAGAAAACCAATCCGGAACTCTTGCAGGAGTCGCTTTAATATGAGTGAACCTGAAGGGTTAAACGAATTGATGAGTGAGCTGGGTAATGTGATAAGTGAGATAGAGAGTAACTCAGAAATTAGTTCATCACTTAAAACGGAATCAAAGGTACAAGATTCCAAGAGTCTTCTGTCGCAATGTTCATCTATTTTGCAAAGAGCAGAGCAAAAACCCAAGCTTCGTATTATCCATCATTTAGCATGCAGTGGTGGTACGTTAATTTCAAAGTGTGTTGCTGCTCAACCAAATACATTTTTACTCAGTGAATTACACCCTACAACACATCTTCATATGGGGGGCGGGAAACCGAAGTTTTTACCTGCGGATGTTACGACACAAGCTCGTTACGCAAATGTACCAAATGTTGATGAGCTCGCGTGGCGTATATTTCAAAGTAATATTAAAATAACAAGTACGCACATAAATAACCTTGGTGGTTACCTCGTGATTAGAGATCACTCTCATTCCGACTTTTGTGTTGGCAAGAAGCCTGAATCCACATCCTCAATAGTCCACCATTTAAATTCACAGTTTGAAATTCTTAGCGTAGCTACGATAAGAAATCCTATAGACTCGTATCTGTCCCTAGTTTCAAATAATTGGGAACATTTTGAGCCGAAAGGTTTTGATGAATACTGTAAAAGGGTAGAATGCTTTATAAGCGGATTTCAGCGAAGTCAAATAATAAAATACGAAGATATCGTTGCAAAACCACTTATATACATAAAAAAACTAGTAAATAAACTAGAGTTACCCTACTCAGATAGTTTTATGGATACTTTTAGCGCTTTTAACGTAACCGGTGACAGTGGTCGTTCCGGTGAAGTTATATCGCCAAGAAAACGAAGAGAGCTATCAGAGACTTTTCTGCGAGAAATTCAAAGCTCGAAATCATTTAAAAAAATATCAGAAAAATTTGGATATGAGTAGTATTAGGAGTTGTTGTGATTAACGTATTTTTTCCTTATTACCAGTGTGGTGATAAAGATAGGCAAAAGGAAATTGACTTGTGTTTAGGCAAAAATGCAGAGAACAAGTTAATCAAGAAGCTCTTTGTCGTAATTGATGATGGTTGTGAATGCCCTGTTGAAAGTGACAATATTGAAATTATTCATATTAGCAAACGGTTGACATATAAATATTGGATTGAACTAACTCAACAGTACTGTCAGGCAGGCGTTACGGTATTGTGTAATTCTGATATTTATTTCAACGATACACTTTCAGTTATTGAAGACGTACTGTCTTCTGAAAAGAGTTTCATTGCGCTGTCTCGTTGGGAGTTACTTGGGAAAAGTCTATCTAAACACCCAAATCCACACTGGTCGCAAGATACTTGGGCGATGAGAGTGGGAGAAGAGTTATCACCATCCTTCATGCATCAATTGGATTTTCCAATGGGCGTACCACGGTGTGACAACAAAATTGCTTATCTATTTGCTACACAAGGTTGGAAAATATTCAATCCTGTTGATTTTCTTGTAAGCATCCATGTTCATGAAACTGAAATGCGCACGTACCACAAAAAGCTTGATGACAGAATATTAGGCGGCGCAGGGTACGTTTATCCAGGAAAGAAACTTACTGATGAAGCTACGTTAGATTTTGATATTTGGACTAAACGTACTGCTCGAATCAATAAAGTTACAATTAATAAAGCAATGGAAAAGTGGATAAAGGAAGCAGAGCAAGAAAAGTCAAGTAATGGCGCTCTGGAAACGACTGACCCAAACTTTCAGTTCAAAAAGGCATCCACTTCAGAATTATTAAATGCGTTAAATAGCGCTGAACTGCTTTTCAGTGCGGGATCAAATTTTGACGTTCGCGCCAACGGAAGCACTATAGTTTTCAAAAATGCCTATAATTTTAAACAGCCTTTGAAACTAGAAAGAGACGAATACGAAAAAAATGATAAGCTTGCGCATGTTGCAGGACTAATCCCTCCTGTACTAGAAACATATGTAGATCAAATAGGCATTAAAGCCAGCTCACCAGATGACTTAAATTTCTGGCAGTACCCTTGTGCAACTGAGAAGCAAGCGTATGAAAACCACCTTGGTATCAAACATGGTGAACATGTTGACGTTGCTAATAAAGAAGTAAATATTTATGTTCCGTTACCTTGGGCAACTTACGTGGATAAAAAAGGTTTTCCAGAGCGCTATCTAGAGAGAGTAAAAGCACTAATCTCTATGTATAAAGAACTAGCAAAAGCGGAAGGCTTCAACCTTAAAGTTCATTCAGTATGCCAACATATCCACTGGGTAAGAATGTTAGAAAAAGCTGAGTGGCTTGGAGTAACAGATTTTCACCTTTCACACAAAGATTCTACTAGCGAAAGCAAGCAAGAAGAGATCGGAACCTCTCTCGCTTTACATGGTTGGCCATTAATAGCAGTAAACTATGTAACGCCAGATAGAAGTGAGGGCATGGAGCGTAAGCCAATGAATGAACGAAAGCTACTTGCTTCGTTTATTGGTGCCCACATGCCACACTACCGAGATGACAGTCGAATTAAACTATTTGAAGCTGCCAAGGCTTGCGGCCGTGATGACGTATTCGTTGATCTGGGTAATGAGTGGCATTTTAATAAGGTGGTTTATGAGGAACAAGTGCTAAATCGAGAGGTGGAAGCACACCATATCGATGAACACCATAAAAAGACCTTCCGGTACAACAGTATTTTGTCTGACTCTAAATTTTCGCTTTGTCCAGAGGGCGCTGGTCCTAATACATTAAGGTTTTGGGAATCGATTGCGGTTGGGAGTATTCCGGTTATTTTTTCAGATGACTTGGCTGCTTTTAATGAACTCGAGCATAGTGAATTTTTAATGAAGAATGTAATAATTGTGGATGAGATAACTGAAAACGTTTTCGAGATGTTGGCAAACTACAGCAATTTACAGTCGACGAGCGACAACCTAATGAAGCTATACGAAACTATCGGAAAATCTATTTGTTATGGAAAAAGCTAAGCTTAAGATTCTGTGCTATGGAGCAAGCGTCACAGCCCAGAAGGGGGACTCTGGTTACGTGCAAAGGCTAACGGAATTGCTGCCTAAAGACGACTATGAAGTTATAAAAATTGGAAGAGGAGCCAGTCATTTTGAATATGCGGGATATGGATTCTCAAGAGAAATTGCAGACTACGCGCCAAACATATTGATAGTTGATTGGTTATCGCCCAGCATGAAAGAGTTTAGCGTGCGTAAATTAACAACTTTTAATAAGTGTTTTACAGAGCAGGGGGTTCGTGTAATTTGGGTAAATTTTCCGCGAAAAGATGACTTAAATAATCAGAGGAAATGTTTTTCTCAAGTTCGTCAAAGTTGTAAAGATTTCAACTTGGAATTTATAGACCTTAATAAATATCTTGTAAAAGAACCAGACAAATATCTCCGTGATGTAGTCCACACCACTGAAGTAGGAGCTCGGCTATATGCTGAGGTGTTGTTTGATTTGATTACTTCTAAGCAAAACCCACGTACAGACAATTCGATTGATGTGACGAACTTGCCGGTGATAGTTGAAACTCCTGCTACAGTAGATCAATCAACCCCGTTTAAGCTGGCGATGAAAGTCCAGAAGCGGAAAGTTGACATCCTTCTAGAGTGCTTTATTGGGCCAAATACTCCATTTTTGAAGTTTAGAGCTGAAAGCGGTGGCTACGAAACTATTGAAAAGGTAGTGAACCCACTTGATCCTTGGTGCTACTACACAAGGAAGATGGTACTTCCTACAGTTTCACTTGAATCTACAAAACCCATCACTCATTTGAGCATTCATGCTGAAACCGGCGAGCCTCTCGATTTGATAACTTTAAATAAAGCGTTGGCCGAAGAAGCTTTAGATCACAAGTTTATCGAGCTATCAAAAATCGTACTTGAATACGGGGATTGATGACCAAAATTGTCGCCATGTACACAAAAACTATTTATTAAAAATTTTTCGAGAGAGCTATGAGTTATAAACCGACATACGTATGGCCGAACCCCGCATTTCCTTTTCGTGTATATTTTGAACATGAAAATTTACGCATTTTTATTATCGAAAACATTCAACACAATTGGGAATGGATGAGTCAATATAGTAAATTTTTTAAGCCTACAGACTTTTTTTTCGTTTACTGCGGATGGTATCACAGCGAATTCTTTGCTAAACAGGCAGAAGAGATTTTTGACGAACTTCAACTCGATAGAAAGCGCTTTTTCTTTCTTTATAACGAGCAAGCTGAAAAGGTTAACTTCGAAAAAAAGGGCTTTTGCGGTGAAATCATAAATCAGAACTCTTGGCTTGACGAAAATAAAGTGATGAGAGTATTGCCAAATATAGAAAAGCATTTTGACGCAATTTATGTAGGTCGACTAAGTGCTTTCAAACGGCACTTTTTAGCAAAAGGCGTCGACAATATTGCCTTAGTCGCAGGTAACAACCATGGAAATGTTGCAGTAAGTGACATCCCTACTGCCTCATTCAAAAATGAGTCCCCTTTAACTCCTGATGAGGTCTGTTTAAAAATAAATGAGTCTAGTTGTGGCTTGATTTTGTCTGCTGAGGAAGGTGCCTGTTTCGCTTCTAGTGAGTATCTGCTGTGCGGAGTTCCAGTGGTTTCCACAAAATCTCTTGGAGGGAGAGCTGTTTGGTACAATTCTTATAACTCTATAGTTTGTGAGGATAGTCAAGAAGCG
Source organism: Alteromonas gracilis (assembly GCF_002993325.1). Lineage (GTDB taxonomy): Bacteria > Pseudomonadota > Gammaproteobacteria > Enterobacterales > Alteromonadaceae > Alteromonas > Alteromonas gracilis. Next base: position 37,692 of record NZ_PVNO01000021.1, on the reverse strand, counting down.
GTAGCAGCTGCAGTGTCCGAGTTAAAGAATAGCCCTCGAGACCCATTTGAGATAAGAAACGCGCATATTGGTTTGGCAAGGCACTTTAGAGCTAAGTTTATAGCCGTCCTAGCAAAGCTTTTTTACGAACACGGAATATACGATGTAGATGCCCACGAGTATTTTTATGATAATTTCATGCATAAGTTGAGAAAGTCTTATGCTCCAGACTTTGAAAAAATTTTTAGAACTTAATATTAAGAGATTTTATGAAAAAAGCACTTATTACCGGTGTAACCGGCCAGGACGGCTCATATTTAGCCGAGTTTTTATTAGAAAAGGGATATGAAGTTCACGGTATTAAGCGTCGTGCTTCATTGTTTAATACAGAACGTGTTGATCATATTTATGAAGATCCACATGTAGAAAATGCTAACTTTATTTTGCATTACGGTGATTTAACGGATTCTTCAAACCTTATCCGTATAATGCAAGAAGTACAGCCAGATGAAGTGTACAACCTTGGTGCCCAGTCTCACGTAGCGGTTTCTTTTGAGGCGCCTGAATATACCGCTGATGTGGATGCTATGGGCACGCTTCGCTTATTAGAAGCCATTCGCTTTTTAGGCCTTGAAAAGAAAACTAAGTTCTACCAAGCGTCTACGTCTGAGTTGTATGGAGAAGTACAAGAAATTCCGCAAAAAGAGACTACGCCGTTTCATCCGCGTTCGCCTTATGCTGTAGCTAAGATGTACGCGTATTGGATTGCGGTTAACTATCGCGAGTCTTACGGTATTTATGCATGTAACGGTATTTTGTTTAACCATGAATCTCCACGCCGTGGCGAAACGTTTGTTACTCGTAAAATTACTCGCGGTATCGCTAATATTGCTCAAGGTTTAGAGTCTAAGCTTTACCTAGGCAACATGGATGCACTTCGCGATTGGGGGCATGCAAAAGACTATGTGCGTATGCAGTGGATGATGTTGCAACAAGATAAGCCTGAAGACTTCGTTATTGCTACAGGCAAGCAAATCTCAGTTCGCGAATTCGTACGCATGTCAGCAGAGAATGCAGGTATTACGGTTGAATTTTCGGGAGAAGGCGTAAAAGAGGTAGCAACAGTAACGGCAGTAGATAATGAAACTGCACCAGGTGTGAAAGTGGGCGACGTTATTGTAGAAGTTGACCCACGTTATTTCCGCCCAGCAGAAGTTGAAACGCTACTAGGCGACCCGACAAAAGCCAAAGAAAAGCTAGGTTGGGTTCCAGAAATTACTGTTGAGGAAATGTGCGCTGAAATGGTTGCACACGACCTTGGTAAAGCGAAGCAGCATGCACTATTGAAGAAGCATGGCTACTCGGTCGCGGTTGCTAAAGAGTAATTTGCTGCTTTTTTTGAATTTAAGGGTGACTGAAAAGTCGCCCTTAATGTCACTCATTCTAGTAATAATGCTTTAGTCCCACATAGCTTCTTTCTTCAAAACCGCTTCATATTCTTGTGGCACGCCACAAAAAATAACATCATTAACATCTATGATTGTGAACGCTACATATTTATTTTTATCTATGAAATAGTTGTACATCGGCGCCACATACAGTTCTTCATTAGTCACTTCATTAAGTAGACTTTCAAAGTAATATTCAAAAGCTTCTTTGAAATATGAGTACTTATCCCAAAAATATAATCCAGTACAGCAATATTGAGACAGCTCTTTTTTTTCAGCAGTTAGCTTAACTCTATTTTGGTCTTTATCATCAGGAACTACATTACTCCAGTTTTTACCAGAGCCAATAAACGTCTCTAAATGTCCAATCCTATCATTTTGCGATAACTTCTCTAAATTAACCGAACGGCGAAAAGTATCGATATTGAAAATAGCCAGCCGCTCGCTTTCATCTATCATCGCGTGGTTGATACCTTGATAAACCGTATCCGCTTGCCCTTTAGTTTCATTTTCTAGGCAAACAATTTTTATATTCGCAATACCTAGCTCTTTGCATTTTTTTTGGATGAACTCGAAAGCATTATGCTTTTTTAACGTTATAAAGACGAATAATTCGGTTTTAAAGTATTTATTAAAGCCTAATAATGACCACTCAAAAACGGTTCTTCCATGAGCTAGTAACTCATATTTGGGTTTCGAGTAACCTTCTTTTGCAAACCGAGTAGACAGTCCGGCCATGGGGATACATATCATGAAAGTTCTTGCTCCATTTGAACAAACCAGTTGAATAGTCGATAAACGTTAAAAACAAACGCCTTTTGTTTTTCTTCACTATCATAGTGGAGTGGAAGCATCGAAATAAATAAATGGATTGTTATCGCTAATATTTCAATTTCAGAATACCCGAACTTAGCAATAACTTCTTTTACAAAAAGTTCTCGCAACTCGGAGAGCGGTAAATCGGAATAAATTTCAATTTTGGGAGCATCTTCTGCTGAGAGAGAAATACTGTAACGACCGGCAATGATAAAATCGTATCCCCCTACGAACGATTGGTAAAGCTTTGCAACATCGTAACGCTGATCACCATATACAGATGACTTACCTTTCTCATCAATGCCTCTAGGGTCAATTAGCTTTAGATTATGGCTTCGAAAGTCAAAAAATATGTTACTAAAGCACAAATCTCCATGAATAAAGCAAAACCTTTCTTCGTTCACCTTACCGATAAAATTTGCAGTATGTTTTGCTATTTCTTCTAAGCTTACTTTTTTTCCTAAAGTAGCCACGTAATAACGGTCTTTTATGACGGGGGGATGTTGTCCGCTAAAAGCGTTGAGTCTACGTAATGTCTTGTCAAGATACAAACTTTCAGCTGTCGCTTTATCATATTCAGTAAACGTCTTCTTTATCTTACTGAACTTTCTCAGCATTAAGTTCAAAGTAGAAAATATAAACTTCCATTCCGCAATCGTAAGTTTACTGAACACATAAAGGTCGTTCAAAGTTAGCAGGTATAAGTATTCGAGAGAATATCCTCTTTTATTGTCTGAAGAATAAATTTTTGGATTGATCAAGTTGGGAGTATAGCTTTTTATTGAGTATGGAATGGAGCAAAACCAGTTACTCTCCGCTTCTATTTTTTTGTGCTGGTCACTATACTTTTCAACTGAAAACTCTGAGATGTGCAGTTGATTAAAAGCCCTTTGCGTTGTCATTTGAGCTCTAGATCTAAAGTAGCTATTAAGATGACCAAAGTCATACCAAACCCCATTAGTTAGAATCTCAATCTTTTGCTTATCAGTGTATGTTTTAACAGCACTTTCAAAATTATGATTACTGTCTAAGATGTTTTTTATAAACGTAGCGGGTTGCGAAAAACTGAAGTATCCAGAAGCTACAAGGTCGTCTTTTGAAGCCCATAGACGTTCACCAACAATAAAAGTATCTAAAGATATTGTTGCTCTCGGGTAGAAACCATCGTTCTTGTGGACGGATATGCAATCTTTGATGCTAAGGTTTATATCTGTAAAAAGCGTATCGCCGTGAAGTATTTTAAGTTCTTTATAAAATTTTCCTGTTGAGTTCCAGCAATATAATATTGACTCTGCAAGTGAAATATTACTTGGAACCCATAACACCTTAACTCCTAATTTGTGCAACTCTCGTTCATCAAACGCGTTTAGCTTAAAACTCTTGGGTAGTGATAAAAACTTATCACCTTTATAATCTTTTAATAAATCGAATTGAAGTTGATATAGGCGCTTATTAGCAATGGGCAACATAGACGGTGGAAGCAAACCAACTTCAGACGCAAACTCTTGGGATATATATTCGGCTGAGGTTATTAAAAGCATTGAAGATTCATGATATTTATAGGTATTTAAATGTAGTTTAATCTTTGTTCGTCGTCCGAGAAACCCTTAACATTAACTAATGTTCGTATCTTTAGTTTTGTTTGACGTGGTTTAGCTTTTTGTTCGGATATTATTGAGAAAATAAAGATTGTTGTTATTGAGATGTTGAGAGTGAATATACCTTTGGAGAGGTTACATTGAAAGAGAACGCTATACTACTAGTAGGTGAACTAAGGTTAGCCAAAGAAAACAGTGAGCAATTAAAAAAATTGTCTGATAACTTTGATGTCTTTGTAGTTACTAACTCAAGATATTCTGACAGCGTCAAGTTCCTAGGAAATGTAAAAGACATACTTTTTGTAGAAAATGTTTTTGGCAATGACAGTCACGATATATTTTACGAGGAAGAGTTGGGGATACCCCATGCCCTACAGATGCATAAAGCGTATTTAGCGTATGAACTTCTCAAACGCTCTGAGGAGCGAATTGGATTAAGGTATAAAACTGTATTTAAGATAAGAACAGATTGGGATATAGGCTATAACCTCGACATCAACATATTTAAACAAGCAGACGAAAATAATCAGTTCCTCTTTATTCAATCAGATATGTTTTATGGTGGGGGGAGAGAGACCGCAGAAATTTGGAGCAAGTTCTATTTCCAAATATTACCTTTCTATTATGACCGTTTAGATGAATATTGGCCGTTGGACTGCCCTGATTTAAGCGACTGCGACCTTGAGTTCGCAGGTCTTAATCGATTTCCTTTTCCCTCCGAACTTGTAGGTTGTCCAACTTCTCGAGAAGACCTAGAGCACATTTTAAAGGAGCGTTGGCACGAGATTAAAAATTATAAAAAGCGTGATGTTCCCTTTTTTCGTCTACAAAATATTGAGCCTAAGTTCCCTTGCGAGGCCGCATTCCTTCATTATATTTTAAAAAATGGATTGAAATTTAAAAAGCTTGATGACCAGCGCATTCCTCTAGACGAAGCTCGTTTTTACGGCGATATAGATGCGCTGTGCATTAAAATGAATAACAGTGAATTTGAAGAGGTCGCTAGATTTATAGCTAGAATGTCTCCTGCATATAAGCTAGGAATACCACAAGCATTTATTATCAAACTTAAAAGTAGAAACCTTATAGATCAGCATCAATTCATATCACTGTGTTATCATGCTATACCTTTGTTAGTAGCGTCAGGTTTCAATGTTGATAGGCTTGAGACTATGTGCTGATAAGAAAACGCTTAAAAATAAGAAGAGAATTCGGCTTTAGAAAAGCTAGCTAGTAAAGGACTAGAAATTGTGTTGTATGAATCGCTTAATCATATTTTGACGCGTTTATCTTCAGAAAAACCTGATATACCCGCTTATATCTTCCTAAACGAGCAAGGCCTTGAACAAGAAATCGTTACTTATTACGCTCTACACTCGAGAGTAAAGCAAGCAGCTGAATATCTGACTCGTTATGGTTACGCTGGCTCTAGAGCTATCCTCGTTTACCCTCAAGGGATCGAGTTTGTAGTTACTTTTTTAGCTTGTTTGAAAGCAGGCGTTGTTGCCATACCCGTACCTGGCTTAGATGCCACTCTTAAAGCACGCCTCTTATCTAGAGTCATGAATATAGTGAAAGATGCAGATGTAAGCCTTATTCTTACCACGCCTGCTACACGGGAAGCCTGTGCGCCGAGTCTTAATAACTTCGCTGAGAAAATTAGTTGGGTGACTATTCCGCAGGGTTTTCAGACGGACTATGACAAATGTTTTTTCGAAAATAGAAGTTCATCTGTTGCTTATTTACAATATACCTCAGGGTCAACATCATTGCCAAAGGGCGTTGTGATAAGTCACGGGACCCTTATAAAGCACTTAGAAACCATTCAGGATTCATGTGCATATAACCCACAATCAATTAGCGCCACATGGATGCCGCACTTTCATGATTATGGGTTAGTTGAAGGCTTGCTGCTTCCACTATTCAACGGCACACTTTGTGTATTTATGTCTCCTAGTACATTTATAAAACGGCCTGCACTTTGGTTTCAAACAGTAAGTCGTTATAAAGCTACCCACAGTCACGCTCCCAGTTTTGCACATGAATTATGCATAAAAAAAATAAAAGAGGCCGAGCTCAGCGGCGTCGATTTGAGTTCATGGCAAGTTGCAGCGCTGGGCGCGGAACCAATTAAACCCTACGTGTTGTTAAAATTTTTTGAAACTTTCTCTCGATATGGGTTTTCCGACACAGCACTTTCGCCTGCCTATGGGTTAGCTGAAAATACACTTGTAGCGACAGTCAAGAAACCATTTACTAAACCCAAAACGCTTAGTGTGTGCTCTCAAGCGCTAAAAAATAATACTGTTAAAATAATGCAGAGCAGTGCTGATAATGGAGTAAAAGATATAGTTTCTTGCGGTTTACCGGTAAAAAACACTTCCGTTATTGTAGTTGATCCAGATAAAAAGACACGGAGGAAAAACAATGAAGTGGGTGAAGTTTGGATAACGAGTGAGGGCGTTGCTAGTGGTTACTGGAACAATGCTGGGGCTACCATTCAAACATTTATGGCTAAATTGGAGGAACATCAAAGTGATAGTCGGCATTTCCTGAGAACCGGTGACTTAGGGTTCGTGCATGAGGGCGAGCTTTATATAACTGGAAGGTTGAAAGATTTGATCATTATTGATGGTGTAAACTATTGGCCGCAAGATATCGAATGGGCAGTGGAGAACTGCCATTCCTCAATAAAGCAAGGTGGAGGGTGTGTCGCTTTTTCAATTGATGTTTTCGACAAAGAGCGTCTAGTGCTTGTTTGTGAAGTAAAATCTGATGGTGTAGATTGTAGTGAATTATATCGATGCTGTGCTGAATCGGTTTTTGAGGTCTGTGGTTTAATACTTTATGATTTCGTTGTTGTCTCAAAAGGAACTATTTTAAAAACGTCAAGCGGAAAATTGCAGCGAGGTGCCTGTAGGGATGATTATCGCGATAAAAAATTAAATTTCATGTGGAGTAAGCAAACTGTCCTTGAAGGTTGTAGCGGCAAAAAAGACATAGGCGCAAAAATAAACTCATTAAATACGGCTCAAAAAGGAATTGTCGCTTGGCTAACTAATTCGATAATGCAATGTTCGCAATTGATAACAAGTGCCCCTCATGCTGCCGATGTGTTTTCAGAGCTTCCTTTAGACTCACTAGATTATCTTACGCTTTCTTGCGATATTGAATCTCGCTATAACATTCAGTTGGCTCTATCTGAGTTTGTTGTTAACAGGCGAACAATAGAAGATTTAGCTGAACAAATTTGTGCACGGTTGCAAGGACAAGACCCAGAGAATAGTTCATTAATATTGTTACAAAAAACAGGAGAAGGCTCCCCTTTCTTTTTTGTACACCCTGCTGGGGGAAATGTAATTGGATACGTTTCGTTGGCAAACTGTTTTGCTGGAGAACGTCCTTTCTATGGAATACAGTCTCAGGGATTAGTTAAGGGGACAAGTACTCTTAGAACATTTGAAGAAATGGCTGAGTTTTATATACAAGAAATGAAGCGTGTACAGCCGAATGGACCATACTTTATTGGTGGTATGTGTCTGGGAGGAATCATAGCTTACGAAATGGCTCAGCAAATTCAGCGTTCTGGAGAATCTGTAGCTTTCTTGGGGTTAGTTGACCCGCGAAGCCCATCTTTATTGTTAAAAGAAATTGAAAACGCTAGTTATCAGGCTACTCGAAAGCCTACACCTTTTTCATCTGAACACTTGGCAAAAGTTAAAATACTAAAGCAAGAATCAGAAAAGACAGAGTCACCAAAACCTCCACGAGATATTGTTCCATCAGATCCGCAGATGAAAAAGGTATGGGATAATAACGCGAGAGCAAGAGAAGAATATAAGGCAGTAGAATATGAGGGCGATGTTTCTTTCTTTTGGGCCGATAAGACTCAAGGTACACTGGGATTTCAACATAACCCGGAAGTTTGCTGGTCGCTTCTAGTGAATGGCAATTTTAAAGTTCATCATCTAGGTTTTAATCACTTTCAAATGTTAGAAAAACCTTTCGTAGACAAGTTAGGCTTAAGTTTATTAGCTGAAATAGATAAGGCGGACACCTAGTTGTCTGAATACGCTGCTATTGACCAATTAGGACGCTTGGGTTCGATAAATTAAAGGAGTTGAGAGAAAAATGAAGAACAATAATGGTGAAATAGGAAGCTTAGCCCCAGTGAGAGACGGCAGTGGCCCTGCTTCTTGGGGGGAGTCTGTTTGGCATACGGGCGATATTAAGAAATATCCCGTTGCAAAAGGCGACTTCCTCAATGTTGAAAAGCTTATCGCTGAATATTGTTTAGACAGCCTTCCTGAAAAACCAGTTTTAAATAATAGTGGAAGTGTTGTTGCTATTGGTTCATGTTTTGCCGCTGAACTTAGGCACTTTTTAGGTGAAGCCGGTTTATCATCAGACTCCTTCTGGATCCCATCAGGTCTTAATAATACGTTTGCTCTGAGAGACTTTTTTCATTGGGCCGTTTATGGACAAGAAACTGCCAAAGGTTTTGCTTATACACGAGATGACAAAGGCTCTTTAGTAGACTGGCAGCCAGAATTAGAGCAGAAGAGTATAAAGAAGGCGATTAGTGAAGCAAGTTGTTTTGTCTTTACATTGGGCCTAGCAGAGGTGTGGGAAGACAAAGAAACTAGTCGAGTATTTTGGCGAGGAGTTCCAGAACATATATTTGAGACTGGGCGTCATCACTTTCGAATGTCTACAGTCGCTGAAAACAGCGAAAACCTCTCATCAATTGTTCAGATAATTCGTGAAGTGAATAAAAACGCTCCTATTGTATTTACATTGTCACCCGTACCGCTTAAAGCTACTTTTAGCGGAAAGTCATGCGTTACAGCAGACTGTGTTTCTAAATCCACACTTCGAGTTGCGATTAATGAGTACATGGAGACTTTAGACGGAAGTCAAAATGTTTGGTACTGGCCCTCATTTGAAATTATTAAGTGGGTTGGATGCCATCTCCCATATCCAGTCTATGGCACTGATGATGGTTGTGTGCGACATGTTTCACGCTTTATGGTGAATAACATTTTAAAGTCTTTTGTTAGCACTTTTTATGGGACTACCGTGGCAGAGCAGGTTTTTGCGAGTTTTGAAAGTACATTGGAGACAATAGACGGCGAAGCCGGAGAGCCGCCAATTATATATAAAGGCCAGATAGTGAAAGGGTAATTCACAAAAGTGCCGAGGTTTTGAATCCAGATTTTTATGGCACCTTTATAGTGCTGTCGTGAGTATCGCGACAATCGAGTTGCAGTACCTTTAATGAAATAAACGCATTATATTGTTTATCTGTACTTTTTGTTTGTATCAGAAGGAAAGTGTTTTCAAGGTTTGATTAATCGAGTTTAATTATTAATAATTGCCCGACTTTTAGGGAACTAATGAGAAGTAATATGAAGACTGTTTTTGTTGCCGGCCATCGGGGTATGGTTGGTGCGGCTATAGTAAGAAAATTAGAAAAGCGAAGTGACGTAAAGCTCATTACGCAAACACGCACCGAATTGAACTTAATTAATCAACAAGCGGTGAGTGATTTTTTCGCAGCAAACAATATTGATGAAGTATATTTAGCGGCAGCAAAAGTAGGCGGTATACATGCTAATAATACCTATCCCGCTGAGTTTATTTATGAAAACTTGATGATAGAAGCGAATATCATTCATGCCGCTCACGCGAATGATGTGCAAAAGCTGTTGTTCTTGGGTTCTAGTTGTATTTATCCCAAATTGGCAGAACAGCCTATGACTGAAAAGGCCTTACTAACGGGTACACTCGAGGAAACTAACGAGCCATATGCAATCGCAAAAATTGCAGGTATTAAGCTTTGTGAGAGCTACAACCGTCAGTATGGTCGCGATTATCGCTCCGTAATGCCTACAAATTTGTACGGCCCTAACGATAACTTCCACCCAGAAAATTCGCACGTTATACCAGCATTGTTACGCCGTTTTTACGAAGCAGCACAGCGCGGCGATAGCGAAGTAGTTGCATGGGGCAGCGGTACGCCAATGCGCGAGTTTTTGCATGTTGACGATATGGCAGCAGCGAGTGTGCACGTAATGGAGCTTGATAATGAAACATATCAAGCCAACACCCAGCCAATGCTTAGTCACATCAATGTTGGCACAGGTGAAGACTGTACTATTCGCGAGTTGGTAGAAACAGTAGCGAAAGTAACGGGTTTTGATGGTGAAATTAAATGGGATACCAGTAAGCCTGATGGTACGCCTAGAAAACTGATGGACGTGTCGCGACTTCGGGCATTAGGCTGGAAGCATACCTATAACCTTGAAAGTGGCCTAAAGCATGCGTTTGACTGGTTTTTAGCAAACCAAGATAACTTCAGAGGGTAAATTTATTACCTTAAAAAATGCACCGGGCTTGCCCGGTGTTTTTATATTTGGATCATAGATATGGCGTTTCTTGAAAAAGATACCTTCACAACAATTATTGATTGCACCCCACTGATATCTATCGACCTGTTGATAGAAGATAAACATGGCCAGATTTTACTTGGTTACAGAAATAACCGCCCTGCTCAAGGTTATTGGTTTGTACCTGGTGGTCGTATTTTGAAAAGTGAAAGCATGGATAATGCTTTCAAGCGTTTAACCTTAGCTGAGCTCGGAACAGAATTTTCTCGTGGCCAAGCTGAGTTCTTGGGCCCGTATGAGCATTTTTACGAAGACTTTGTGTTTGGCGAGGGAATATCTACACACTACGTTGTACTAGGTTACAAGATAATTTGTGACATCGATATAAATACGCTTCCTAATGCTCAGCATGGAAAATATAAATGGTTTACCAAGCAAGAAATGTTAAGCAGCGACACCGTTCACAAGCACAGTAAATGGTACATTGAATAACATATTAATGAACCGTTATTTCTTTTGATGTAACATTACGACATACATGGAATGGACGTAAAAATACATGAAAAGAAAATTAAAAAACTTAGTAAAGCGCTTACTCGGTAAGGGCGAGCTGAATTACCACATTGATACAGTATCAAGCGATGTAGTGGCCGGTTGGGCACTAAATTCTGCTAATCCGTCGGCGCCATGTGAAGTGGTGCTTAAAACCGGCGACAAAGTGCTTGCGAAAACTAAAGCTGCTACCTTGCGTGAAGACCTCGTTGCCGCTGGCATTGGTAACGGTTGTCATGGGTTTACACTGCAACTCGATATGTTGCCATTTTCAGCAGAGGCACGCGAGGCCCATGTCTACATCAACGGAAAGCGTGTCACAGCACAACCTATATCGCTTAAAAGTAGCTTTACAGACGTGTTGGGCGAGTTTTCTGTTGAGGTGGAACGAAGAATGGATGCGCTACTTGCTATTCAAAACGAGCGAATGCAAAGAGAATTCGACTATATCAAAAAGCAGTTAGAGTCAGGGAAGTAATGATAGACGTACCACCACAGGTAGTGGTGTTTTGCCCACTGCCCCCCAAGCCTAATGGCATAGCTGATTATTTTGCTGAGCAAATCCCCTATTTTTCCAAAACAACAAAAGTCACGGTTGTTGTGGAAAATACGCACCCAACGCCCAAAGGAATATCAGCCAATGTAACAGTATTGCATTTAGAAGAATATATGTGGCAGCAGCACAAGTATGCGAGTGTTCCGCACATATATCACGTAGGTAATAACCCTGATACACAGTATATGCTTCCAGTGTTACTTTCAAAGCCTGGACTTGTGGTGGTACACGATCTTAATTTACATTATCTCATCGACCTAACTAACTTATCGCAAGGCGACAAAAGCGGTTACACGTTAGCACTGCAAAATAACTACGGTGAATCGGGCGTTGTTATTGGGCAGCAGCTGTCAAAGTTTGGCTGGAAAGGCAAGTTTATGCCTCATGAGCTAATGATGAACGCTAGCATTATAAGTGCTGCCGAACGTATTTTAGTGCATTCGAAGTATTCTGCTGACAAGATAGCTGCACTAGGGCATAAACATGTAAAAATCGTGCCTCATCATTTTTCGCCTGCAGCGCGCCATTATCAACCGAAGCTAAAAATGCAGTACCGTGGCGAGCTAGGCCTAGCAGGTAATAAGCCAGTAATTACTTCAATGGGCTTTATTGCGAAGGCAAAGCAGATAAAAGCCGTATTGGCGGCGCTTTCGGATTTAAAAAAACAAGGTCTCGATTTTACCTATGTGCTTGCCGGTCAATGTAAGCCCCACGAGTACGATGTTTATCAAGATATAGCCGATAGCGGTTTGTCTGACAACGTAATTGTAACGGGCTTTTTGAATGAAGATGAATTCTTTAAATACATGCTGGCCTCTGACTTTATCGTTAATTTACGTTACCCAACAGGAGGTGAGTCGTCTGGTACATTAACACGCGCCATGGGGATGGGGTTATGTTGTGTTGTAGTTAATATTGGGCCTTTTGGTGAGTTACCAGACGATTGTGCGGTGAAGTTAGAATGGGACGAAAACTTTAACTACAACCTATCAAATGAACTACAGAAACTCATTTCTGATAGGCACTACAGAGTACAAATTGGTAAAAATGCGCAAAAGTGGGTTGAAAGAACGCATAGTATTAATGTAACAGCGCAAGCATATCTGCACGAGGCTGCAAAGCTGCAAGATAACACTTCATTTAGCACTAGTGCATTGAATAACCGATTGTTTGATTACCTGCCTGAGCAGCAGATACTAGATTGGCAGAGTAAAAACACGATAAGTAACGATGCCTGTAACCTATGGTGGCAAGCTAATTTACTGCCAACAAATGTTACCGCAGTTGCAAGCATTTCAAACAATGCAGTGCACCATAACTCAGTTCTTACGTCGCTATTAGGCTATGCCCATGAGCAAATTCACACTGCTACTCTGAACGATTTTAACGTTGAATTGAGTGAGAATTTGTATCCCGCCGCAGTAGTTGAAGGCTGTTTATCTGACTTGGCTGTTGCGCCGGTAAAGTGGCTTGCTAACCTAAACAGGGTAATGGCAATAGGTGCTAAGCTCGTACTTTCATTACACGTGCCGCATAAATTAACGACTGAGTACAGCCTAGAGCGAAAAAACATAAAGCAGCTTCTCGTTGCGGCAGGGTTCTCCGTGGATAAAAGCGTTGCAGGGCCGCTTGATATTGATATGAATCTAGATGATGCTCCCAACTCCGAGTATTGGGTTTTCTCTGCCACAAAGCGCTCTTGGATGGTGAATAAAAACCCTGAAGTTTATAATAACGGTGCGAGTGAGCTTATGTGGCTTTACGACAAAAAAGAGCGTTCTAATCAGATAGGAGAAAGCAATGCATAACAATGTTAGCAGCGTTTCTTCCCCATTAGACGTTGCGGCTACTCACCATAAAATAAATGTTGATATTCTTACCACCTCTGCGTTTCTACGCAGCTTACCTAATGTCGGCGAAGTAGTCCTAGACACCATGCCACAAAGCATTATTTCAGTGCTTGCCATGGCTGCGGGAGCGAGAATAGCGTATCTGGCCAACTACTCACTTTGTCAAAAATACGGTTTAGAATATGTCGAAGCCAGCAAAGCTGCAGGTGTTCAACCTTTGTGCTTTAGCACAACGGAAAGAGATGTATTCATTACACCTCGTGTTGAGGCGGGTTTTGAGCGCTTAGCAACAAAGGCAGAAAGGATAAAACTAAGAACACCAGATAACTATTTAAATGGCAGAGCAAACATCAGTTGGGTTTCATTAAGTGAACTAACGTTGCCTTTACTTGATGGAATGAATAAATCAGTTCAAAAGCATCGGCCACTAATTAGTGGAAAAGTGTCTAACAGCAGTGTGGAAAGCATCATCTCATGGTGCGAAAAATACGGTTATTTTCCGCTAACCAACCTACTAGAACCGTTGAACGCTAGCAGTGCTTCTGGTTATTGCTGGTTTGTACCAAATAATACGCTCTTAAAATCTGTAAGAGCTTTATTGGCTGCGGATAATGAAGTGGCAGAGTTTAGTTGTTCTTTACCTAAGTTTGCACAACAGTTTTGGCCGGAACTAACAGAAAGTAGCGATAAGCTAGCTAAGCAAACCAAAGACTATATTACCCATGCAAGACGCTGGTATTACCTAGATAAATTAGTCAACATTGGGATGTATCCAATTGAAACTGATGGAACTAATTACTGGCGCTGGGTTGGTAGTAAAGGGGTTAGACTATTTATACCGTTAAGGGCTATCGGTTTTTATACCGTGAAATTCAATGTATTTTCTGTTGCGGATGGTATGAAGCGGGTCGGGCTCAAGTGTTTTTTAAACGGTGTGCTTAAAAAAGATCTTGATGCGAGCGCGGGAAGTGAAATTGCGATTAATCACTTTACTGAAAGTGAAGGTGAATTAGTTGAGCTTTTCATTGTTCCCCAAACGTCAGTGCAAGTTTTCGATCGTGCACTAAACGTTTCTATTTCAGATCTTGCGGTTTATTGGAAAGGGGAAGTGCTGTGAGCAAAACTGTTTTAATTGTATCGCCCATACCATCGCATCCTCAGTTCCAAGGAAATAGTGCGCGTATTTATCGCCTAAATCGAATGTTTCAACTTTGTGGTTATCAAGTTCATTTTCTGTATTTCGGTATGGAAGGACTGAGCGAAACGCAACGAAGAGATATGGAAAATCAATGGGATTATTTTCACTTTGTACAACCGCAAGGTCCTGCTGCTGAGCCTTCCTTCGGCGAATACTTCGACATTGATGATTGGTACGATAATAGAGTGTCTGACTATGTAGATAAACTTTGCGAAACCTGGTCTTTTGACGTTTGCTTAGTCAACTATGTCTGGTTCTCGAAAGTGTTAGATGTTTTGCCCGAACAAACCTACAAAGTTATTGACACACACGATGTGTTTGGCGACCGGCATATCGTAGCTAAGGAAGCCGGTTTAGAGCCAGTATGGTTCTACACTACAAAAGAGCTTGAAGCTTACGCACTAGAGCGAGCCGACCTTGTTTTAGCTATTCAAGATGAAGAAAAGAATTATTTTCAAAGTATTACTGAAACACCTGTAGCTGTTATGGGGTATTGCGTACCTTTTCAGCCTTTAGTAAACCTATCGCGTGAAAAAATTGTAATTGGCTACATAGGTTCTGGGAACCCTTTCAATGTAGAAAGTTTGCGTGTTTTCCAAGACGCAGTAATGGCAAACCCAGCATTAATGCAACAATTTAGTTTCTTGTTAGGGGGAACAGTGTGTAAAGCCTTCTCTCCAATAAACGAGATATTCGACGTCGTAGGTTTAGTAGATGATTTGGACGAGTTTTATCGTTTAATTGATATTGCGATTAATCCCATGGTCGGCGGAACCGGGCTTAAAATAAAATCACTAGAGGCGCTTTCTTATGGAAAAGCGTTACTGGCTACAGAAGATGCGATGGTTGGGATAAACGGTACAGATAGTTTCCACAATTTTGCATCGGTTAATTGCATGGTTGAAGCGCTAAACGAACTTACTCCTGAGCGCACTGCAGAACTACATCGTAATTCAATTGCAACATTTCGAAAGTATAACGAAAGATTCATTAAGGAATTTAAAACGTTGTTTTCGGAGTTGCCATGCAAGACACTCTCTACTTAAAGTTATTAGAAAACTGGGCTAACGACAATGCGCCTGTATTTGTTGTTGGCCCTGAAAGAAGCGGTACAAGTTTACTGTTTCAGCAGGTAAGCAATCACAGTGCATTTTGTGATTTCTCTGAGGCAACCGTTGAAACTTTTTGCTTCAACAAACCGTGGCTTCTGCTTGAAGACTCGTGCCCTGAAAACTACGAAATGCGCTTGTATGTTGGCCAAAAAAACTGGGACGCATTTCAAAATAAAATTCAACCTATCGTTGAAGCAAACCGACTAGCCGACGCTAGAGGTCTTCCTACTGAGTACCTTTATCAAGAAGACCGCCCTAAAATCTGGGATGCCAGGCAGTATGGACCATTACTCAGAACCTTTTTTTATTTTGCATGGCAAAACTTAGGGAAAAAGTGCTTAGTGGAAAAAACGCCTGCACATATCAGAAGTTTGCCAGAGATCTACAATGTATTCCCCAATGCAAAAGTGCTTGTATGTACAAGGGAGCCATCTGAGATTATCGCTTCGCACAGAAAGCGTTTCGAAAAAGAAATTTCGCTCGGTGTTGATAGAGAGTCACCTCAAATACAGTGGTTGAATAAACCACTTGAAGATTATCTTGCATACTTCCGTGAGATTGATGATATCGTACGCCATCATATAGTTCAGGGAAGAAAAATTTTAGTAGTCCCATACTCGGAACTAACTGAGCATGCGTTGGACACAATGCAGAGCATATTTGAGTTTATTGGTGTCGAAAGCAATGTTAATCTTGATGCTCAGCCCAGCGAGGCTGAAGCAAGACCTGAACAACTGTGGGACCCTTTATTAAATAAACCCCCGCAACCCAATAAAATCGATATATCTGCATACCTCAATGAAGAGGAGGTAATGCGTGTAAAAAAGCTTAAAGAGTATCTGCATGATACTTGGTGTTGATTAAATGGAAGTGTAAATGCTGTCTTATCTAAAAAAAGTACTGGGGCTTTCCTCTACAAACGTTAAAACGGAAAGTAACGAAAACGACGTTGTTTCCCCCAAGCTTAAAGAGAACCTATCAACATCCAAAGCAGATACTCAAAGCAGTAAACCTGTAGTTAAGAAGAAGTACAGCGTTTATGGCAATTGCCAAGCGAATCCTCTAGGCAATATTTTGCAAACTAACGCTGAATTTGCAGAAAGCTGGGAATTTGTTCCCTTTCCCAAGCCTTCCTTTGAGTTGCGGCAAGGGGATTGGGAAGATATAGAAAAGTTGCTTGGCGAACTAGACCTTTTTATCACACAAAATGTCGGCGAGAGTCATGGTATTTTTGCTTCGTCTAATTTAGCAAATCACTTGAAAGCGGGTGGGAAAGTTGTACGAATCCCTAACGCTTATTTTTCCGGGTACATGCCTGAAGTCGTTTATTTTCGAGCTGGTGAACCTCATGTAACTAAATTTTGTGACTATCACGATGCAAACTTTTTAGCATTTTTCATGGAAGATCCTGTTAATGCAGTTCAAAAAGCCGTGGATGCGGCAACCGATAAGTCGCAATATACTCAAGAGTTTGTATTAGCAAATGCTATGGCAAGCATTAATGAGTTAAAAAGGCGAGAAGAAGAATGTGATGTAACTGTCAGTGACTATATTGAACAAAATTGGCGCAATGATATTCTTTTTTACTCCATGAACCACCCCAAACGCAAAGTTTTGAGTCACATAGCTTCTAATATTTTAGGGCTGTTGGGCCAAAAATCACGAGACCTTAAAGGTGATTATGAACACCTTGATAACACCAGACTACCTGTATACGAGAGTATTAGAGCAATATTAAATAATAATGTTGAATGGCAACTGTCGGTGAGCAGACAAGAATTGGAACTCGAAGATTACTATTCTGGGCATGCAAGGGTATTAAGGTCGATTCAGCCCGAATTTTTGAGGTCTGCTTACAAAAAATTCTTAATGACTAATTCCCCAAAGTAAAAGTTTCTGTGTAAGTCGCTTGCCTTACAAGTTCTAGTCGACAACAAGACAAAGTGTTACACTTCCATGACAGTAATATGAGAAATACCTGCGCGCAGGAATACTATTTTGAGGATGTGATGGAAGCAGTTAACGGTCAGTCGGTTACGCTAGATGACTTTTTCAGCCGTGTGATACTTGGCAATGGATATGTTTCAAGCTACTACCGTATGTTTAAAGTGTTCAAAGAGGTACTCGATAGACATGGCATAGAGTTTTTTATGCATTCGGGGACAATGCTTGGGGCTGTTCGTCATAGAGGTCTTATCCCTTGGGATGATGATATCGATGTTATGATTGAAGAGTTTTTCGAAGAAAAGCTTGCGCAAGTTGCACCTGAGCTAGAGAGTTTAGGTGTGTACTTGAAAGAGCGCGACATGCCTGGGCTTTTCCAGTTCTATTGTACTAACCAAACATCTTCAGAAATATGTAAGCAAGATATCTATCTGCAAATTGATGTATTTGTAGGTAAGCGCGAAACGGTTGAAGGAAAAACGGTACTTCACTATAAAACTAAATATTTTCGAGATTGCTTTCCCAAGCGTTATATTGAGTTAGACGGCCTATATCCTCTCAAAGACTATGAGTTCGGTCCATTTACTGCAAAAGGCATAAGGGACTATTCGGGGTATTTTGCCCGCAGTGGCTTTAGAACAGATGAAGCCATCGTTATGCGGCACATGAACTTCGATCACTTTCTTCCTGAAATAGAGCAGCTTAAGCAGCAAGGCGTTTATCCTATACGCGATGAAAAGTACCTGCGTTACCGTCATGAAATAAAGATGGAAGACTTGGTGACTCCAGTGCCCAAAGTGGGTAAAACAGTGCTAACCTACGGTACGTTTGATCTTTTCCATGTGGGTCATGTTAACTTGTTACGTAGATTAAGAGCATTGGGCGACAGACTTGTTGTTGGGCTCTCAACCGACGAGTTCAACGCACTTAAGGGTAAAAAGTCTTTCTATTCATACGAAGAGAGAAAAAATATTCTATTAGCGTCACAGTACGTCGATGAAGTTATTCCCGAAAATACATGGGAACAGAAAGCGGAAGACGTCAAAAAATACAATATTGATATATTTGGTATGGGCAATGATTGGGAAGGTAAATTTGACGAGCTTAAAGCGTTTTGCGAAGTAGTTTACCTTGATAGAACAAAAGATATCTCTACGACTGAGGTAAAGCAGTCTTTATCAGGTTTAAGCGTAGAGAAAATCAAGGAGCTTGAAGCGTCTTTGCATTCTACACTTGATATAGTTCTTCACTTAGCTTCCTCGGTTGGGGCACGCAAGCAGTAAACCATCGCGGCAAGAGGTTCGAGTCTTGCCGCAACTCACTTCAATTTCATAAAATATTCAAAGAATATCCAATAAAATTAAGTTAGTCTGCGACATTCCTCAATGGATTTGAATTCATAGAAGTCATGCATGAAGAAAGTTTTTATACATATCGGGCCGCCGAAGTCGGGTACATCTGCTATTCAAAAGTGGTTAAGTGACAACAGAGATTATTTAAATAGCAAGGGTGTTTTTTATCCAGAGCATGAGCTAGACGAAAATGGCGTTAGTTCAGGTAACCTTTATTCTTTATTTTCACAAAAAGACGATGATTTCGTATTAGATACTCAAAAAGTATCATCGCTTATGAAAGAGTTTTCTAGTTCAAAGAGTGATGTATTGATACTGTCTTCTGAATTCTTTTTTAAGAGAATGGAGCAGCTAGCAGAAAGCATACCTGAAGCAATTTTCATCGGTTACCTTCGCTTTCCGTTGGAAGTAGCGGAATCTTCTTATAATCAAGGAGTGAAGAGGCATGGGCAAGTGCATGCCTTTGGACTACCCGCTACGCCAAGGGCGTATCAACTAGAGATACTAGACCGGTTAATAAAAAAGATTGGACGCGAAAGGTTCATTTTACGTCCCTACAGTAAGCAGTGCTTCAAAAATGAAAATTTAGTTGAAGACTTTTTGTCTCAAGTTGGTATAGAGCCCATTAATTTAGATACTCCGCGAGTTAACACCTCATACACCCTTGAGGGATTAGAGTTCAAGCGCTGGTTTAACCAACTTAACCTTGAATCATTGCAGTATGATATGGATCTATATTTACAAAGAGTTAAAGAGGGAACCTCTAGTTACTCATTTATTCCGCCAGCAATCTTCGAAAAATTTAAGCTGGCTTTTGTTGAGCAGATCCAAACGTTTTGTGACGAACACAAAGTTGAGCAGAGAGATGTGTTTGTAGAGCGTTGCAAAGCGCTCAAACAGAAGAGTAAATACAAGCAGCATATCGATAACGCTGAGTTTGATCGAATTTTCAAAGGGTTTATTAATCAGCCGGGAGTATTAAAAAAGGTAGTGACAGCTTACGAGAGTCAATGGCGCTACCAGTCGATCCCGAAATCCCCGGAGCGAATAGAGATCGTTAAAAAAAACTTACCTTTGAAAGAGAGAGTGGCATATAAATTACGAATGTTTGTCAGTAAACTTCGCTAACGAGCTATTAAGAGTATGGACGTATTTAATCATTACCTGCCTTGGACTTATAAGCGCCTATCCCTTTTACCTGAAAGTATTTGGCAGCAGCTATTCTCCCCAAGCGAAAATGTTGAACAAGATCAAACATACCCAATAACCAACTTAATGGTTTTGCTGTACCAAAAGATTACCAACGAGTGTGATTTGTCTACTTTCAAAAAAAGAGCGAGTCTTGTTCGCTGGTATGAAATTTATGGGAAGAGTATTTTTAACATAGAAGAGTTAGAGACTAAGTTAAACTATCAAACCCAAAAGCGCCGCGAACCGTTGAAAAGTAACGGAGTTAATTTAGTCGGTTATAGTAGAGGGCGCCTTGGATTAGGAGAGGATCTGCGAGCCTATGCAGAACTACTAAAGCATAAAGGCATTGCTTTTTCGATTGTCCATATTGGGCACCCGACTGATGACCCTCTGAGTTTTTCAAGTCCTTTTGAAAACGGTGTAATTTTTGATAAGTCCATATTTTTTATCAATGCAATCGAAGCGGCAAAACTACTCGAGGTTGTTGAGGATTTGTCGGCAACTTTTGGGTATACAACGATCATCCCCCCTTGGGAGCTTGAACATGCCCCAGAAGAGTGGGCAGAAACACTTGATAGCTTTGATGAGGTGTGGGGTATTTCTCATTTCACAACTAAAGCATTGTCTAGAGTTCACGCATCGGTTAAATACAGTGCGCCTGTCGTATTACCTTGTAAGTATGAAAGTGAAAAAAGAAAGAAGAATACATCACCGTTTCGGTTTCTATTCGTTTTTGATGCGGGTTCATACATTGAACGAAAAAATCCGTTAGCAACTGTTCAGGCATTCCAGCTCGCATTTGCCAAAAATGAAAACGTAGAGCTGGTTTTAAAGGTTTCGAATAGTAGTGATACCGAGCATTGGGAAAAAGTTAAATTAAAATCCCTGTCTGACTCTAGGATAAAAATCGTAGACAAGTTGCTTACTTCTTCAGATCTCGAACAATTGTGGGATTCTGCTAATTGTTATGTATCGTTACATAGAAGTGAAGGTTTTGGTCGAACCATAGCAGAGGCGTTAGTAAGAAAACTACCTGTAATTGCGACAGCATATTCTGGAAGTAATGACCTATTTCTTGATGATTATCCTTTACTTGTAGAGTTCAATTTAGTAATGATAAACAAAGGCGAATACCCCAGTTCTACGAATGCGACGTGGGCAGCCCCTAATATTGAGTCAGCCTCTGCTTTGATGCGTTACGTCTTTGAGCATTGTGAAACTGAACAGATAAATAAATGGCGAGAAAGTGGGGCCGAGCATGTTCAGCAAAACTTTATGCTGCACAGTAAAAGTAGGCCTCTTGATGGATGGAATGTATGAGAAAAGGAATAATACTAGCTGGCGGCTCTGGCACACGTTTGCACCCGTTAACGAAGGTTGTTAGTAAGCAGTTAATGCCTGTTTATGATAAACCAATGATTTTTTATCCGTTAACGACGTTAATGATGTCGGGCATCCGTGATGTACTTATTATTACCACGCCTGAAGAGCAGCAGCGGTTTGTCGACCTTATAGGTGATGGCTCTGCGTTAGGAATGAATATTCAATACGCGGTTCAACCGTCACCAGATGGCTTGGCGCAGGCTTTCCTAATTGGTGAAGAATTTATTGGAAATAATAGCTGTTCACTTGTTCTTGGCGACAATATTTATTACGGCCACGATTTAAAACTCTCTTTACAGAATGCCTATAAGCAAGAGCACGGTGCTACTGTGTTTGGCTACCATGTAAACGACCCAGAACGTTATGGTGTAGTAGAGTTTGACGATAACTGGAATGCACTTTCCATTGAAGAAAAGCCAGCTGTTCCTAAATCAAACTATGCCGTAACTGGACTTTACTATTACGACAACCGTGTAGTGGATTTCGCTAAAGAAGTTAAGCCATCGTCCCGTGGTGAACTAGAGATTACCGACCTGAATAACTTGTATCTTAAAGATGGTAGCCTGAAAGTTGAGTTAATGGGCCGAGGATCTGCCTGGCTTGATACGGGCACGTTAGATTCCCTTCTGGATGCTGCAAACTTCGTTGCGGCTATAGAAAAACGCCAGGGCTTAAAAGTATGTTGCCCTGAAGAAGTGGCTTACAGAATGGGCTATATCAACGCTGAACAACTTGAAAAGCTAGCAGCACCACTTAAGAAGAGTGGTTATGGCGACTACCTCTTAAAAGTTCTCAAAGACAAAGTGAAAGTATAATTTCGCAGTTTATAGAAGGTGGCACTGCCACCTTTTTCATATTTATATGCAAGTTCGTACGGAAAGTTAATGCAAGTAATTAAAACAAACATCCCTGACGTCAAAATTATAGAACCAAAGGTATTTGGTGATGAGCGCGGTTTTTTTCTAGAAACCTTTCGCACTGACTGGTTCAAAAAGGAATGTGCAGATGTAGATTTTGTTCAGGATAATCACTCTAAATCTAGGCAAGGTATTCTTCGCGGTCTTCATTATCAAATGGAGCAAACTCAGGGTAAGTTAGTACGTGTAGTTAGCGGCGAAGTGTACGACGTAGCTGTAGATATGCGCAAAGACTCACCCACTTACGCGAAGTGGGTCGGGGTGACGTTATCAGCTGAGAATAAGCGCCAGTTATGGGTACCAGCCGGCTTTGCTCACGGCTTTTATGTTACCAGCGAGTCTGCTGAGTTTGTGTATAAATGCACCGACTATTATCACCCAGAGTCTGAGGTGTCGGTTAAGTATGACGACGCTACATTAAATATCGCTTGGCCGTTGGTAAATGGTGAGAAACCTTCACTGTCTGGTAAAGACGAAGCGGGTTTAGCATTTGTAGACGCACCAACGTTTTAATCGTTACCGGATAGAAGTGATTAATGAACATTGTAATTATAGGTAAGTCTGGTCAACTAGCATTTGAACTTTCTCGTGAACTAGAAAATAGCGATCACCAAGTAACGTTTTTGGGGCGTGATGATATTGATATTACGAACGCCTCTGATATTGATGAAAAATTAGTACCTTTATCAGCCGATGTTTTAATAAATGCGTCTGCCTATACAGCGGTTGATAAAGCAGAAGATGATACAGAAGCTTGTAATGCTATTAATGCTTTGGCGGTCGAGAATTTAGCGAAGTTTTGTAAAGCTAACGGCGTGTTCATTGTGCATGTGTCTACCGACTATGTCTTTAATGGTCATAAAGGTTCCCCCTATCTAATTGACGACCCTATCGAGCCACAAGGTGCATATGGCAAATCAAAAGCTGATGGCGAAATAGCCTTACTTGAGATACTGCCTGATGCAAGCTGTTTGATTAGAACTGCTTGGGTATATTCATCGCATGGCAATAACTTTGTGAAAACTATGCTGCGTTTAATGGCTGAAAAGCCTCAGTTGGGCGTAATAGACGACCAAATAGGTACACCAACGTGGGCAAAAGGGTTGGCTGAAGCTTGTGTGTCAGCTGCTGAAAACCACACAGTTGGTGTTTACCATTGGACCGACGAAGGCGTAGCAAGTTGGTACGATTTTGCTGTAGCTATACAAGAATTAGGCATTGTGAAAGGGCTGCTAGACAAATCAATCCCAGTATTGCCAATTCCATCTAGCCAGTACCCGACGCCAGCTAAGCGCCCCCATTACAGCGTGCTAGATAAACAGTCTGCTCGAGAAGCGTTTGCGTCGTGTAAGCCTACTCACTGGCGTAAGCAATTAGCCAGTATGCTAGATGAACTGAAAGCTTAAGCGACGATAACAAGATTATATTTTTGGTAAAAAGAAAATGAGTAAAACAATTTTAGTAACAGGTGGCGCGGGTTTTATTGGCTCTGCCGTGGTGCGTCACCTTATAAACGATACCGACCATACTGTGGTCAATTTAGATAAGCTAACTTATGCGGGTAACCTAGAGTCATTAACGTCAGTTTCAGACAGCGACCGCTATCGCTTCGAACAAGTTGACATTTGTGATGCTGAAGAAGTGAAGCGCGTGTTCAATACGCACAAGCCCGATATTATTATGCACTTAGCGGCAGAATCTCATGTAGACCGTTCTATCGATGGCCCTGGCGAGTTTATTCAAACCAACGTAGTTGGCACATATACTTTGCTCGAACAGGCTAGAGCATATTGGTCAGCGCTTGAAGGCGATAAAAAAGCCGGGTTTAAGTTCCACCACATTTCTACTGATGAAGTATACGGAGACCTTCCTCACCCTGATGAAGTAGAACCTGGAACTGAGCTTCCACTTTTTACGGAAGCTACGCCATATGCGCCAAGCTCGCCTTATTCAGCAAGTAAAGCAAGCTCAGATCAGCTAGTGCGTTCGTGGCTTCGTACGTATAAGCTGCCAACGCTAGTCACCAACTGCTCAAACAACTATGGCCCGTACCACTTCCCGGAGAAGCTGATTCCGTTAGTCATCTTGAATGCGTTAGCTGGAAAGCCGTTGCCTGTATATGGCAAAGGTAATCAAATTCGTGACTGGTTGTATGTTGAAGATCACGCGCGAGCGTTGGTCGTTGTAGCGCTTAACGGCGACATTGGTGAAACCTATAACATTGGTGGCCATAACGAAAAACAGAACATTGAAGTGGTGCAAACTATTTGCTCAATTTTGGATGAAGTTAAGCCGAAAGATAGCAAATACGCCGAGCAGATCACTTATGTTCAAGACCGCCCGGGGCATGATATGCGGTATGCCATTGATGCCAGCAAAATTGAGCGTGAGCTAGGTTGGAAGCCACAAGAAACCTTCGAAAGCGGTATTCGTAAAACCGTTGAGTGGTATTTAGCGAATGAAGGCTGGTGGAAAGCAGTTTTAGACGGAAGTTATCAAGGTGAACGCTTAGGCACTGGAAGCTAATACTCGTCACTGTAAAACGTGATATTATATGAAAGCCGCATACAACTGCGGCTTTTTAATTAGTGTCAGACAATGCTGTTAGGGATTAAAGTAGCTGTATGAAGAAGTTCGCGATGATGACTGTTAAAGGTGCTATTGGTTTAGTGCCTAAAGCGGTGAGAAACAAGCTTAAAGGTAATCATAAACTTACCGAGTTTTATAGCCGTTCTTTACAGCGTTCGGGGTTGTTTTATGGCTTTCCGTCTGAAAAAAAGCGTATGGCACTATACAAAGATTACCTGCAGTATCAGAGTAAAATATTAGGTAGTAAAGCTGTCGGCAATGAAGCCAATTTAGCCTTTATTTATATTATATTTGGCCATAAAGATTTAGCGATTTCTCTAAAAAGTTTGAGAGAAGTTAGCAATGGTAAAATGGATATCAGAGTTGTTACAGAGAAGACGTTAGGGATGAAAGTGTCTCGCTTTCCAAGTCTAGCAGAGGCTGTACGCGACTTGGATGATAACACGCTTCTTTTTTTCCTAAATAGTGGTGACACCATTACTCATGACACCGTTAAAGTGTTCACAAACAATAACGATGAAGCAGACTTAACTTACTGTGATACGGACAGGATTGACGTCAAAAAACGAAGAGTATCACCACATTTTCTACCAGATTGGAACCCAGATCTGCAATATTCCACGGGGTATGTTTTTACAGGTGTTAAATGTAAAGCCAAATTGCTGAAGCAAAATTCCGTAAAGTCACAAACTATAGCTGGACTGGTGGCGGAGCTATGGCTTAAGCAGCCTGAATTACTAATTAAGCACCTGCCGTTTACTCTTGTACATAGAACAACAAACAAAGCTGCAGTCGATGAACGCCTTAAAGATATAAGGGAGAGATTGTCTGATTGCACAACAGCTGTAGCGTCATTCAACACTGAACTTGGCGTAAACCATATACAGTGGCCAATAGCTTCGGAGCCTTTAGTTACACTAATTATCCCTACAAAGAACGCTAAAAAGCTTGTTCAAGCTTGTATTGATTCTATTTTGGAAAAAACCACTTATCAAAATTATGAAATATTGTTGATTGATAATGGTTCGGACGAAAAAGAAAGTATTAATTACTTTAGTGAGCTAAACAAACATCCCAAGATCAAAGTATTGAGCTACCCAGGTGAGTTTAATTATTCAGCAATCAATAATTTTGGCGTGGAACATGCTTCAGATAGATGCGCGATCATAGGGCTTATAAACAATGATATAGAAGTAATCGCCCCTAACTGGCTTTCGTCAATGGTAGGGCATGCCAGTCGTGAGGACATAGGGTGTGTAGGCGCTAAGTTGTTGTATTCAGATGGTAGAATTCAACACGCAGGAGTTGTAATGGGGTACGGTGGTGGTGCAGGTCATGCACATAAATATTTCCCTCGTTATCATCCAGGATATATAAAGCGATTAATCGCTACGCAAAATTACTCAGCCGTAACTGCAGCCTGTTTGCTCGTAAAGAAGTCTTTATTTCTTGAGGTGGGCGGGCTAAATGAAAAGGATTTGACAGTAGCGTTTAACGATGTAGATTTTTGTCTCAAAGTTAAAGAAACTGGCGCTAGAAATATTTACTGTGCGGAAGCCGAATTATACCATCATGAGTCAGTAAGCAGAGGTACAGACCACGCGCCAGAAAAAGCAGCAAGATTTAACCGAGAATTACACTATTTAAAAACAAGATGGGGCAACTATATTGACCATGACCCTGCATACAGCCCTAATCTAACACTTATGCGAGAGAACTTTTCAGTTAAAACGAAGGGGGAGCTTTCTCAATAAAATCAAACATAAGTTAGTTTCAAAATTGGAAATTATATTAAAATGGAATCGTCAATGAGCAATTATAAAATAGCAGTTGCAGGTACTGGGTATGTAGGCTTATCAAACGCCGTGCTACTTGCACAACACAATGAAGTGAAAGCGGTCGACTTAGTGGCTGAAAAAGTCGAGATGCTAAACAGTAAAAAGTCTCCAATTGAAGACAAGGAGATTTCAGAGTATCTAACGACTAAAGAGCTTAATCTTGAAGCTACATTAGATGCTCAGGTCGCTTACAAAGATGCTGATTATGTCATTATCGCTACTCCCACGGATTACGACCCGCAAACTAACTACTTCAACACAGGTAGTGTAGAAGCGGTTATCAAAACGGTGATGGAAATTAATCCTGATGCCGTGATGGTTGTTAAATCGACCGTGCCAGTAGGCTTCACTAAAGACGCAAAAGCTCGTTTTGGTACTGAAAACCTAATCTTCTCTCCAGAGTTCTTACGTGAAGGTAAAGCACTTTACGATAACCTTCACCCTAGCCGTATTATTGTGGGTGAGCGTAGTGAGCGTGCAGAAGTGTTTGCTAAGTTACTTCAGCAAGGCGCTATTAAGGAAGATATTGATGTATTGTTTACCGACAGTACTGAAGCTGAAGCGATTAAGCTATTCGCCAACACATACTTAGCAATGCGTGTGGCTTATTTTAATGAGTTGGATAGCTATGCAGAAAGAAACGGCTTAGACACCAAACAAATTATTGAAGGTGTAGGTTTAGACCCACGCATTGGTAAGCATTACAACAATCCAAGCTTTGGCTACGGAGGTTACTGCTTACCAAAAGATACTAAGCAGTTACTGGCTAACTACAGTGAAGTGCCGAACAACATGATTCAGGCCATTGTAGATGCTAACCGCACCCGTAAAGATTTTATCGCCGATTCAATTGTAAGCCGTGGCCCCAAGATTGTTGGCATATATCGCCTCATTATGAAGACCGGTTCAGACAATTTCCGCGCCAGTGCTATTCAAGGTATCATGAAGCGTATTAAGGCGAAAGGTATTGAGGTTGTGGTATACGAGCCAGTACTTAAAGAAGAAGAGTTCTTCCGCTCTCGTGTTGTAAACGACTTAGAAGAGTTTAAGAAAATCTCTGACGTTATCGTCGCCAACCGTGTAACGGGCGATATCGAAGACGTACTCGATAAAGTTTACAGCCGCGACTTGTTCAACGCCGACTAACATAAGAATTGAGATTGCGAAAAGCATCAGTCTTTTCGCAATCCAACCTCACAAAAAAACTTCCCAAAACCCCAAAATCAAAATAAACTCTCGCCAATTCAACCCCTGCCATCAAGCCTCAAGCTTACTCATTCCCGGCGGGGAAGAAGCATGCTTTAAAATATTGGGGTCAGAGTACATTTCTCTCTCCAATGCAATCTGTGTAATAGGTTACCAAAACCAGTAACAGAGTAATGCGTTCATGCTACCTATCATATAAACCTGCATGAACATGTTTTTGTTTTAGTTTGCTTTTTAGCGGAGTCATTATGAATAGGCTGCGTGAGCTGTCCAGCCAAGTGATGGATGTTTACCAATCTCTTTCTCAAGAATTTAGTGGGTTCCAATCTAATCAGTCTCTAAACTGTGTAGAAAAATGTGGTGCGTGTTGCAATAAGCCCGACATTGAGGTATCGCCACTAGAAATGTTGCCTTTTGCGTTGCACCTATTTGATACGGGGCAGGCAGAGCAAGTGTTCGATGAACTTGAAAGCTACAGCGGCTTTGCTTGTAAACAATATCAGCGCTTAAGTTTAGATGGTTCAGAAGGTTATTGCGGAATTTACGAGTATCGCCCTGGTATTTGTCGTATGTTCGGCGCGGCTGGCTATAAAACGAAGTCCGGCGAGGCCACGCTTTCGGTATGTAAAACCATTAAGCAGGCAGTACCTGAAAAGTATGCGGCTGCCCTAATTGCTATACAGCCACAGCGTTCAGACGTAATCGAACAACCGTTAATAGGCGATATCGCTGCAAATAATGCAGGTCAATCTACAGCCATTAAGCCGCCTATGATCGCAGAAGGTAGACAGAGGCTCGCACAGCTTGACTACGAGCTAGGCGATAAGCTTATGCCGATAAATGATGCGCTACGCTTTATGTTAGAAAAGATACTGACGCTTAGCTACTATTCACAAGATATAGATGATGGCGTTGCGGCTTAATAAACGCAGGGAAGAGTAATTATTCCGCGTTTGTTGTTAAAGCGTGTTTCGTATACCCCATTGTTATCCCCTACGATACAAAATGCGATAGCGAGATACCCAAGTTTAAAGGTAGATAAACAGCGAATGTCATATTATTCATAAAATACTGGGGAATAGGATGTCTTCGAAATGGATAAGAAAGTCGTTGATCGTGAGTGTTTCGAGGTAGTCGAGACACTCGCTGAAAATGCATACATTGGTCGCGGACGTTTCGACTGGTCAAAAGTTCAGCAGGAAGCGCATCGCTTGCTTGACGAGCGCTTCGGCGAATCACAAGTAGAGCTTTGCGTGGAAAAATGTAAAGGCTAAACTAGTTACTGAAAATCTCTCTTGCTGAGCCAATGATATCCTCGCTCAGCGTGTACTCTGCGCGGCTTTTGCCTGTAATTGCGTAATATCGTTCACTCAAAGCCTCTGATTTGCCAATACAATGCACATCGTATTGTTTTTCTACATGCTCGGCTATCGCCGAAGGGGCGCAAAATACACCAAAGTTCTCGCTACCAAATAGTTTTAAAAGGGCACTATCGTCGAACTCTGCCACAATTTTGGGGTACAGTTGCTCCGTTGCTAGCCAGCTGGATAGGGCGTGTCTAATACCCGAGGTGTTACCCTGCATTAAAAGTGGCATGTGGTTTAAGCAGTCAGGGAACCGTTGGTTGGCAGAAAGTGGTTGTTTGGCAAAAAAGCTTAGCGAACTTTCACCAAGGAAGTAGCTGTTTGCGTTTACTTGAGTGCCCGGTGCAATTCCTCTGTCAGCCACAATGAAATCGACAGCGTTAATGGCCAGTTCTTTTAACAGTCCATCAAAGCTATCTTCTCTTATTACAAACCTCACATTGGCAAATTTACGCATAGTGCCGTGAACAAAATCGTAAAAAAGCACTTTTGGAATACCATTTGTAATACCTATTACAAATTCTTTCGTATTCACTTCATCGCTATTGTTAAGTATTTCAGCCAGTTGATTACCCTTGTGAAATATTTCACTGGCATACTGGTATGTCACTTTGCCTTTCGCGTTTAGGTATAGTCGTTTGTTTATTCTATCGAATAAGGAGTAACCAAGCTGACTTTCAAAAGTACTCAGTTGCCCACTCACTGTCTGAGGAGTAACGTGAAGTAATTTTGCTGCTTTTGCGATACTGCCTTCGCGGGCAACAAGATAAAAATAATATAGATGATGATAGTTTAGATGATGCATACTTTAATCAGGTACTCGATTATTGAAGTATTTGAACGCAGAAATGTACTCTGACCCCATTATTTTCAAACGCAACTATTTTCGATGAAGTATGAAGAATATAACAGATTTATTCTAAGTTACTAATGCAATACACTACATATCGTTGCTTTCGATTTGTACAAGCAGCGCGTTTATCAAGTTTTTAAACTAGCGGTATTTTGAAGACATAACTATGGCTAAACCAATAGATTTACGTAAAACGCGAAAGACTCTATTTTCTCTACTCAGGCCCGAGGCTGGCTTTTTTTGGGTTGCTATTGCTTATGGCGTAGCAATCAGTTTAATGACGCTCGCGGTGCCCATCGCGGTTCAAACCTTAATTAACAGTATCGCAAATATAGGCTCTACCCGCGCGGTGGTTATTTTGGCCGTTGTACTATTCCTTACTTTATTTATATCTGGTGTGTTTAGTGCGCTTCGCATGCGGGTTATGGAGTTTTACGAACGAAAGGTTTACGCACGGCTGACGGCCGACCTAGGCCTTAAAACCATACTAGCACCGCACAGCTTTTTTGAAGGGCGTCAAAACGTGAGTATCACACAGCGGTATTTTGACATCATGACGTTTCAAAAGAACATGCCGTCTTTGATGATAGATGGTTTTGCGTTGGTACTTCAGATGCTGGTGGGTTTTACCCTGGTGTCGTTTTATCATCCCGCATTGTTTGCATTTAACGTGGTGCTGTTACTTACCATGTATGCCGTATGGAAACTGTGGGGCCGTGGCGCTAAACGCACGGCCATCGAACTTTCTCACGCTAAATATGATTCTGCTAAATGGCTACACGACATTGCCATTGCCCACGAGTTTTTCAAATCGGCTGATCACGTTGAATATGCGGGCCGAAGCACAGAAAGCTATATCAGTAACTATGTGCAAAAGCATAAAAATCATTTCCATTATACCTTCTCACAGGTAGTGATGTTCTTGCTAATGTACGCCGTGGCAAGCGCCGCTTTGTTGGGTATTGGTGGTGTCCTCGTCGTGCAGGGAGAGCTTTCAATCGGTCAGCTCGTTGCTGCAGAGCTGGTAATGTCTGCCGTATTTTTTGGGCTATCTCGTTTCACGCAATACTTGAAGCTTTATTACGAGCTATATGGCGCCGCTGAAAAGTTGGGCGGGGCTTTGGCTATGCCACAAGAAGAGCTGAATACTTCAGAACATATCCCCGCCTCTTCAAGGCTTGTGTTTAACGATGTTGATTTAAAACACGGTAACGATCATTGTCTTCTTAACGTTGTTTTTGAGCCAAGCACGAAATATTTCGTCACAACCGATAAGAGCTGGGTTCAAAAACAGCTGCTTGGGCTACTCAAGCAGTACGACCGCGTTAAGGCTGGCGATATATTACTTGGTGAATTAAGCCTAAACGACTACGACACCCATGAGCTTAGACAAGCGGTGACAATATTAGACCGTTCGTTAATTATTGAGGTGTCTATAGAGCGTTATCTGAAGCTGGCTAACCCGCAAGCAAGTATTGCTGATATTCGAGCCGCGCTTACAGAAGTAGAGATGACGAAGGTTATCGATAGTCTGCCAGACGGGCTTAAAACCAAAGTGTCTGTATTGGGTGCTCCGTTGCAGCCTCTAGAGTTTTTACTACTTAAACTTGCAGCAGCCATTATTGCCAAACCAAAACTGCTTATACTCAATCAGCATTTTGATGCTATTCCCATCGAGATGCGAGAACGACTCCTCAGACGCTTAGATAAATACGACTTTACCGTGATGTATTTTACTAACATACCGATACCTGATTGTTTAGATGGTGTGCTTCATTTACACGACAATGCGACTGAAATGCTTATCGAGTATATTGAAGAGACAGAGCCAACGCGCGCAAACGCACAAGGTGATACGAGCAATAGCTCAAATATCAATAAGGAGGGTGAGTAAGTGAATAACGCAGAACGTCGCTTTCTTGACAACATTACCTCATTGCCTTCTTTGAAAGTGCCAAAGCTACACAGAATAATTACGGGTATAATTATCTTCTTGGTTATCGCTGCTGGAATGATTTTGTACTTTACGCCTTGGATCCAGACTGCCTATGGTACAGGGATGGTGGACTCTCTTGATCCGAAAGACAGAACCCAGCCAATTAACGCGCTTGTGGATGGGCAGGTAAAGCAATGGCATGTCAGGGAAGGGCAGCAAGTTAAAGCCGGCGAGCCTATCGTCACGCTTATTGATATTGATGCGCAGCGTCTTGAAAAACTGCAATCACAGCTTGCCGCCGCTAATTCAAAGAATCAAGCTAACGAAACCGCAGTAAGAAACGCTGAGAATAACTTAGCGCGTCAGAAGTCTTTGGAAGAGCAGGGGCTGGTATCGCGAAAAGAAGTAGAGAAAGCTGAGATAAAAGTACAAGAACTGCGGGCTAAGGTGGCAGCGTCTGTTTCTGAAATCAATGAAGTGAGTATGACCTTGTCACGTCAATCTACGCAAACTAAGTTTGCGCCGGTGGACGGTACTGTGGTGCGTTTATTGTCGGGTGGCGTTTCTACTTTTGTTAAGTCTGGCGATATTCTTGGGCAATTTATACCAGAAGATGCAAAGCGTAGTGTTCGCGTAACGGTAAGAGGGTTAGACGCGCCACTCGTTAAACCTGGTGCAAAGGCGCGCTTGCAATTTGAAGGCTGGCCCGTTTTTCAATTTAGCGGGTGGCCGGGCAGTGCAATTGGTACTTTCGGTGGCGAAGTGGTGTATGTAGAGCCAGTCGCGAACCCTACCGGAGATTTTAATGTGTGGATAAAGCCAGACGAATCAGATATTCCATGGCCAACGGAAAGCTCGGCCCGTTTGGGTAGTCGGGTTAAGGCATGGGTGCTGTTAGAAGAAGTACGCTTGGGCTATGAGATGTGGCGTCAGCTCAATAATTTCCCTCCGTTGCCTACCCAAGATTCTACATCAGGCGGTTCGAAAAACGCTGGAGCGTCGATATGGTAGTGCGAGGGACTACAGAAATCGCTGCAGCTTTTGCGTTGCTGTCTTCATTATTTTGCTTTGCTGCAAATGCGCAGTCGGCGGAAGGAAAGCAAGCGCCATCCATTGAAGTGTTTATCGATAGCATGGTGAATTACCATCCATATGTGTTAGCGATTAATGAAGGTAATTATCAAGCCGCCGCAGAACTTGAAATAGCAAGAAGCAGCTTCGACCCTTTCATTGAGCAAAAAACGAAAAGTCGTGTTTCAGGTTATTACGACGGCACAAACTTAACCCAGCGGTTTACTAACCCTATAGAGGATTATAACGCTTCGGTGTTTGGTGAGTATCGCATTGCAGCTGGAGACTTTCCTGCTTATGAAGGTGATTACGACACGCTATCTGGCGGCGAAGCCAGTGTTGGTATTGCAATGTCTTTGTTACAAAACCGTGAGATAGATAAGCGTAGAACTGAGCTTAGAAATGCTGGTTTAGCTTCATCACAATGGCAAGCACTGGCCACTAGCCTTATCAACGACTTTGTATATAAAGGCGTAAGTGAATACATAGCATGGTACGAGAGCGCATTGCAGATACAGGCGGTTTCTGAGCTGTTAGCTACCGCGTCAGAGCGGGAAAAGGCACTGGTCACACGTGTAGAAAAAGGTGACTTGGCCAGTATTGTACTAACAGAGTTTAAAGCAAACCTTTTACAGCAGCGTTTAACGCTAGCCGAACTTAAACAAAAAAGAGATATGCATGCGCAAATGCTATCTTTTTATTGGCGCTCTTCAAACGGCGACATGATTGCGCTTGATAGTGATAAACTGCCAGCTGATATAAATTGGCCCTATTGGATAGGGAACGGCCAATTGGTTATCCTTCGCAACGCTTTGCGTAGTCATCCAGAATTAGACGTGATGAAGCTAGAGCAGCAGGTGGTACAAAATAAGGTAGCGCTGGCAGATAATGCACTACTTCCTAAGCTTGATCTCACCGCATCAATTGCCAGAGACGTTGGCGCAGGCTCTGAATCATTAGAAGGTACAGAAACAAAAGTTGGCTTGTCGTTTTCTTACCCACTTGGCAACAGAAAGGCGAAAGCCGAACGGGCTCAGCTCCAGTCTAAGCAACGAGAGCTTTCCCATAAACTCACATCTACCGAACAATCAATAGTGCAACGCTTCGAGCAAGCATTGATTTACTGGAGCCAAGCGAAAGATATCGTGGCCCTTCAAAGTGAAAATGCCGCATTAGCAAAAACCTTATCTGTAGTAGAAAAAACAAGATTTGATGCTGGCGACAGCGATATGTTTGTTTTAAATGCGCGGGCGCAAAACGAAATTAAAGCGAAGATAAAAGAGATCAAAGCTAAGGTAGACTTATTAAAAGCAGAACTCATGCTATATAAAGAAGCGGCGTTACTTTATTCTTTCACCAATTAGCTGGTAAGGCATAGCAGTTATAAACCGGTGCATTGCTGTTTAAACTGCATAACTTAGCTAAGTTAAAACACGAAGCAGAGCAAAGAAAAACGGCGTATTGATTTCTCAATACGCCGTTTATTATATTGGCATCTACTAGCTAATAAAGGTTAGTTAGCTACCGCACTATCAAAGTCTTCTTCAGATAAACCAGCAGACATAGCATATTCTTTCAACTTGTCGTGGGTTACCCCCGCGTGTTGAGCCGTACTTAAAATACGAATAACTTGCTCGCGCTGTTGAGATGACTCTCTTACCGCTGTTTCCACAACCGTTTGCGCTTCATTAGGAAAGACAGCTAATAGAGCATCAACCACATATTCTCCAACAAAAGGCACAGCATTAAGTGCACTTGTCATTATTTCAACGATGCGATTAGGGTGTTCCTGAGATAGCGTTTGAACAATACTGTCTGCAGCATCAGGTTGAGTTAACACGGCTACGCGAACTATTTCATCTAACTCTTCAGGCGTTGATACCGCCGCAGCGTGAACAACAAAATCTACATAGGTAGGTTCAGCCTTAATGGCTAACTGAACGATGTTAGGGCAACTGCTTACTTCCTTTTCTATGGCAAGCTGAACAATTTCTTCGGTAGAAGAAGGCTGAGCAGATATAGCCGCGAAAATAATTTCTCTATATTTGTCAGGGTAAGTGTCTAGTGCAATGTCGACGATAGACACTATTTCCTGAGGATAGTGACCAGCGATAGAACTAATAGCACGTCCGACCGACATGGTTTGGTCGACTTGACGTTTTAGAAAGGCTGTTTGAAAGCGATTCGACTCTTCAACGGATTTTTCTACGCTCGCTGAAGTGGATGGCTGAATAGCTTCATTAGATGAAGCGTCTTGCGCCATTGCCACATAACTAACTTGAGAAGCTAGTAGTGCTGCTGATAGCAATGTAAGAGTTCGTAACATAACCCACCTTTATAATTATTGCGTAGTCAATTTCTGACACTACCAGTATTAATACATTTATAAAGAACGCAAAGCATAGGTCATTTACGCTTATATACATTCTTATACGTATTCCCTTACGCAAGCTTAATTATTTATCTCGAACATCAAGCGCTAATATATTAACGGCAGGATCAAATACTACTTTAAGAACGACTACTTTATAGGATCTGAATCACCATCCTATTAGTAATTAGTCCATATTGTCTACTAATTATCACATTTGAATGAAAAATAGCCGGTTAGTTCAGTTTTTTCATCTTTTTTGAAATAAGTGTTGACGTGAGCGCTCATTTCCCTAAAATGCGCATCCGCTTCGGGTGAAAAGCAAAACAGCAACCCTCCTGAAGTAAGTCTCTACTACCTTTATAGGCCAGTAAAGACGGGAGTTTAGAAGAAACACTTCAGAAAATAAATTTCAAAAAGTGTTGACAACGAAAACTTCCAGCGTATAATGCGCACCTCACTCGAACAGGGTGAGTCACTAAGAAGCAACGGCTTATAGTGAATAGCAGCGAAGCTGCTACGTTCTTTAACAATTTAGACAAGACAATCTGTGTGGGCACTCGTTAAGAGTGTCACAACGACGATTCATATTTCGATATATTTTAATTGAAGAGTTTGATCATGGCTCAGATTGAACGCTGGCGGCAGGCCTAACACATGCAAGTCGAACGGTAACATTTCTAGCTTGCTAGAAGATGACGAGTGGCGGACGGGTGAGTAATGCTTGGGAACTTGCCTTTGCGAGGGGGATAACAGTTGGAAACGACTGCTAATACCGCATAATGTCTTCGGACCAAACGGGGCTTCGGCTCCGGCGCAAAGAGAGGCCCAAGTGAGATTAGCTAGTTGGTAAGGTAACGGCTTACCAAGGCGACGATCTCTAGCTGTTCTGAGAGGAAGATCAGCCACACTGGGACTGAGACACGGCCCAGACTCCTACGGGAGGCAGCAGTGGGGAATATTGCACAATGGGGGAAACCCTGATGCAGCCATGCCGCGTGTGTGAAGAAGGCCTTCGGGTTGTAAAGCACTTTCAGTTGTGAGGAAAAGTTAGTAGTTAATACCTGCTAGCCGTGACGTTAACAACAGAAGAAGCACCGGCTAACTCCGTGCCAGCAGCCGCGGTAATACGGAGGGTGCGAGCGTTAATCGGAATTACTGGGCGTAAAGCGCACGCAGGCGGTTTGTTAAGCTAGATGTGAAAGCCCCGGGCTCAACCTGGGATGGTCATTTAGAACTGGCAGACTAGAGTCTTGGAGAGGGGAGTGGAATTCCAGGTGTAGCGGTGAAATGCGTAGATATCTGGAGGAACATCAGTGGCGAAGGCGACTCCCTGGCCAAAGACTGACGCTCATGTGCGAAAGTGTGGGTAGCGAACAGGATTAGATACCCTGGTAGTCCACACCGTAAACGCTGTCTACTAGCTGTGTGTGCCTTTAAGGCGTGCGTAGCGAAGCTAACGCGATAAGTAGACCGCCTGGGGAGTACGGCCGCAAGGTTAAAACTCAAATGAATTGACGGGGGCCCGCACAAGCGGTGGAGCATGTGGTTTAATTCGATGCAACGCGAAGAACCTTACCTACACTTGACATGCTGAGAACTTTCTAGAGATAGATTGGTGCCTTCGGGAACTCAGACACAGGTGCTGCATGGCTGTCGTCAGCTCGTGTCGTGAGATGTTGGGTTAAGTCCCGCAACGAGCGCAACCCTTGTCCTTAGTTGCCAGCATTCAGTTGGGCACTCTAAGGAGACTGCCGGTGACAAACCGGAGGAAGGTGGGGACGACGTCAAGTCATCATGGCCCTTACGTGTAGGGCTACACACGTGCTACAATGGCATTTACAGAGGGAAGCGAGACAGTGATGTGGAGCGGACCCCTTAAAGAATGTCGTAGTCCGGATTGGAGTCTGCAACTCGACTCCATGAAGTCGGAATCGCTAGTAATCGCAGGTCAGAATACTGCGGTGAATACGTTCCCGGGCCTTGTACACACCGCCCGTCACACCATGGGAGTGGGATGCAAAAGAAGTAGTTAGTCTAACCTTCGGGAGGACGATTACCACTTTGTGTTTCATGACTGGGGTGAAGTCGTAACAAGGTAACCCTAGGGGAACCTGGGGTTGGATCACCTCCTTACCATTACGTCGATAGACGCACTTGATGCAGTGCCTACACAGAT
>NZ_PVNO01000020.1 GCF_002993325.1 Alteromonas gracilis | reverse complement strand
ACCTCCTTACCATTACGTCGATAGACGCACTTGATGCAGTGCCTACACAGATAGTCTTGTTTAAAAATGAAGAACGACACAAGTTTATGGGGCTATAGCTCAGCTGGGAGAGCGCCTGATTTGCATTCAGGAGGTCAGCAGTTCGATCCTGCTTAGCTCCACCATCTACTTGACACTGAGCTTTGATAAGCGAAGTTTACTGAAGGCTTGTAGCTCAGCTGGTTAGAGCGCACCCCTGATAAGGGTGAGGTCGGCAGTTCAAGTCTGCCCAAGCCTACCATTTCCTTGCTTATTAGCAGGACGGTAACAAAGGTAGAAACGTGTCACGTTGGACCCGAAATCCTAATGAATATTTACTGTTTCAGTAAAGATTGATTAGGGTTTTTTACCCTGAGGGAGCATTTACGATACTTGAAAGAGTAATGTAGGTCCTCCTTGCGCAAAAGTCATGACAAAAAGCGTCATGATTTTGCACGATAGTTCTTTAACAATTTGGAAAGCTGATATTAATAGTAATCAATCAAAATTGAGTAACTGAGAAGTCGAAAGACGTACTTTTTACTCTACTTGACTGAATTGCTTGTTATCAATTTATTGATAGCAAGGCAATTCTTCCGATTAGCTTGTCATTCATGCGACATAACTTAGACAGAAGTCAAAAGGCTGTTTGGGGTTGTATGGTTAAGTGACGAAGCGTATACGGTGGATGCCTTGGCAGTTAGAGGCGATGAAGGACGTGTAAGTCTGCGAAAAGCTGTGGTGAGCCGACAAAATGCATTTGAGCCACAGATGTCCGAATGGGGAAACCCACCTGTTTACAGGTATCGTTACGTGAATACATAGCGTAACGAGGCGAACGAGGGGAACTGAAACATCTAAGTACCCTTAGGAAAAGAAATCAATTGAGATTCCCCTAGTAGCGGCGAGCGAACGGGGAACAGCCCTTAAGCTGTATTGAATGTAGTGGAATCCTTTGGGAAGAGGAGCGATACAAGGTGATAGCCCTGTACACGACGCAATCTTTACAGTGAAATCGAGTAGGTCGGGACACGTGTTATCTTGACTGAATATGGGGGGACCATCCTCCAAGGCTAAATACTCCTAACTGACCGATAGTGAACCAGTACCGTGAGGGAAAGGCGAAAAGAACCCCTGTGAGGGGAGTGAAATAGAACCTGAAACCGTATACGTACAAGCAGTGGGAGCACCTTCGTGGTGTGACTGCGTACCTTTTGTATAATGGGTCAGCGACTTATATTTAGTAGCGAGGTTAAGTGAATAACGGAGCCGTAGCGAAAGCGAGTGTTAACTGCGCGTTTAGTTGCTAGGTATAGACCCGAAACCCGGTGATCTAGCCATGGGCAGGTTGAAGGTTGAGTAACATCAACTGGAGGACCGAACCCACTAACGTTGAAAAGTTAGGGGATGACCTGTGGCTGGGGGTGAAAGGCCAATCAAACCGGGAGATAGCTGGTTCTCCCCGAAATCTATTTAGGTAGAGCCTCGGACGAATTCCATTGGGGGTAGAGCACTGTTAAGGCTAGGGGGTCATCCCGACTTACCAACCCTTTGCAAACTCCGAATACCAATGAGAACTATCCGGGAGACACACGGCGGGTGCTAACGTCCGTCGTGGAGAGGGAAACAACCCAGACCGCCAGCTAAGGTCCCAAAATATTGCTAAGTGGGAAACGATGTGGGAAGGCACAGACAGCTAGGAGGTTGGCTTAGAAGCAGCCACCCTTTAAAGAAAGCGTAATAGCTCACTAGTCGAGTCGGCCTGCGCGGAAGATGTAACGGGGCTAAGCAATATACCGAAGCTGCGGCAGCAAGTTTACTTGCTGGGTAGGGGAGCGTTGTGTAAGTGGATGAAGGTGAGTTGTAAAGCTTGCTGGACATATCACAAGTGCGAATGCTGACATGAGTAACGATAATGGGAGTGAAAAACTCCCACGCCGGAAGACCAAGGTTTCCTGTCCCATGCTAATCAGGGCAGGGTAAGTCGGCCCCTAAGGCGAGGCAGAAATGCGTAGTCGATGGGAAACGGATTAATATTTCCGTACTTATATAATCAGTGATGGAGGGACGGAGAAGGCTAGGCAAGCTTGGCGTTGGTTGTCCAAGTGAAAGCGAGTAGGCCGAGAATTTAGGTAAATCCGGATTCTTAAAGCTGAGACGCGAGACGAGCTCCCAAGGGAGTGAAGTTGTTGATGCCCTGCTTCCAGGAAAAGCTTCTAAACTTATGATTATATGAACCGTACCCCAAACCGACACAGGTGGTCAGGTAGAGAATACTAAGGCGCTTGAGAGAACTCGGGTGAAGGAACTCGGCAAAATTGTACCGTAACTTCGGGAGAAGGTACGCCCCTGTTTGTGAACACTTCGCGTGGTAAGCAAATGGGGGCCGCAGTGACCAGGTGGCTGGGACTGTTTATTAAAAACACAGCACTCTGCAAACTCGTAAGAGGACGTATAGGGTGTGACACCTGCCCGGTGCCGGAAGGTTAATTGATGGGGTTAGTTTTCGGACGAAGCTCTTGATCGAAGCCCCGGTAAACGGCGGCCGTAACTATAACGGTCCTAAGGTAGCGAAATTCCTTGTCGGGTAAGTTCCGACCTGCACGAATGGTGTAACCATGGCCACGCTGTCTCCACCCGAGACTCAGTGAAATTGAAATCGCAGTGAAGATGCTGTGTACCCGCACCTAGACGGAAAGACCCCGTGAACCTTTACTACAGCTTGGCACTGAACATTGAACCTACATGTGTAGGATAGGTGGGAGGCTTTGAAGCACAGTCGCTAGATTGTGTGGAGCCGTCCTTGAAATACCACCCTTGTATGTTTGATGTTCTAACATTGGTCCCTTATCGGGATTGTGGACAGTGTCTGGTGGGTAGTTTGACTGGGGCGGTCTCCTCCCAAATAGTAACGGAGGAGCACGAAGGTTAGCTAATCACGGTCGGACATCGTGAGGTTAGTGCAATGGCATAAGCTAGCTTAACTGCGAGACAGACACGTCGAGCAGGTACGAAAGTAGGTCATAGTGATCCGGTGGTTCTGTATGGAAGGGCCATCGCTCAACGGATAAAAGGTACTCCGGGGATAACAGGCTGATACCGCCCAAGAGTTCATATCGACGGCGGTGTTTGGCACCTCGATGTCGGCTCATCACATCCTGGGGCTGAAGTCGGTCCCAAGGGTATGGCTGTTCGCCATTTAAAGTGGTACGCGAGCTGGGTTTAGAACGTCGTGAGACAGTTCGGTCCCTATCTGGTGTGGGCGTTGGATGATTGATGGGAGCTGCTCCTAGTACGAGAGGACCGGAGTGGACGAACCGCTGGTGTTCGGGTTGTCATGCCAATGGCATTGCCCGGTAGCTATGTTCGGAACGGATAACCGCTGAAAGCATCTAAGCGGGAAGCCGGCCCAAAGATGAGTCATCCCTGACCTTTAAGGTCTGGAAGGGTTGTTATAGACGATGACGTTGATAGGCAGGGTGTGGAAGCGTTGTAAGGCGTTAAGCTAACCTGTACTAATTGCCCGAGAGGCTTAACCATACAACGCCCAAGAAGCTTTAGGCTTTTG
>NZ_PVNO01000019.1 GCF_002993325.1 Alteromonas gracilis | reverse complement strand
ACCTCCTTACCATTACGTCGATAGACGCACTTGATGCAGTGCCTACACAGATAGTCTTGTTTAAAAATGAAGAACGACACAAGTTTATGGGGCTATAGCTCAGCTGGGAGAGCGCCTGATTTGCATTCAGGAGGTCAGCAGTTCGATCCTGCTTAGCTCCACCATCTACTTGACACTGAGCTTTGATAAGCGAAGTTTACTGAAGGCTTGTAGCTCAGCTGGTTAGAGCGCACCCCTGATAAGGGTGAGGTCGGCAGTTCAAGTCTGCCCAAGCCTACCATTTCCTTTCTTTAAGAATGGAAGGTAACAAAGGTAGAAACGTGTCACGATGGACCCGAAATCCTAATGAATATTTACTGTTTCAGTAAGCATTGATTAGGGTTTTTTACTCTAAAGTGAAATGACTCGTCATTTTGCGAATGTTCTTTAACAATTTGGAAAGCTGATATTAATAGTAATCAATCAAAATTGAGTAACTGAGAAGTCGAAAGACGTACTTTTTACTCTACTTGACTGAATTGCTTGTTATCAATTTATTGATAGCAAGGCAATTCTTCCGATTAGCTTGTCATTCATGCGACATAACTTAGACAGAAGTCAAAAGGCTGTTTGGGGTTGTATGGTTAAGTGACGAAGCGTATACGGTGGATGCCTTGGCAGTTAGAGGCGATGAAGGACGTGTAAGTCTGCGAAAAGCTGTGGTGAGCCGACAAAATGCATTTGAGCCACAGATGTCCGAATGGGGAAACCCACCTGTTTACAGGTATCGTTACGTGAATACATAGCGTAACGAGGCGAACGAGGGGAACTGAAACATCTAAGTACCCTTAGGAAAAGAAATCAATTGAGATTCCCCTAGTAGCGGCGAGCGAACGGGGAACAGCCCTTAAGCTGTATTGAATGTAGTGGAATCCTTTGGGAAGAGGAGCGATACAAGGTGATAGCCCTGTACACGACGCAATCTTTACAGTGAAATCGAGTAGGTCGGGACACGTGTTATCTTGACTGAATATGGGGGGACCATCCTCCAAGGCTAAATACTCCTAACTGACCGATAGTGAACCAGTACCGTGAGGGAAAGGCGAAAAGAACCCCTGTGAGGGGAGTGAAATAGAACCTGAAACCGTATACGTACAAGCAGTGGGAGCACCTTCGTGGTGTGACTGCGTACCTTTTGTATAATGGGTCAGCGACTTATATTTAGTAGCGAGGTTAAGTGAATAACGGAGCCGTAG
Organism: Alteromonas gracilis; assembly: GCF_002993325.1. Lineage (GTDB taxonomy): Bacteria > Pseudomonadota > Gammaproteobacteria > Enterobacterales > Alteromonadaceae > Alteromonas > Alteromonas gracilis. The sequence continues at coordinate 2,293 of NZ_PVNO01000019.1, read as the reverse complement.
CGAAAGCGAGTGTTAACTGCGCGTTTAGTTGCTAGGTATAGACCCGAAACCCGGTGATCTAGCCATGGGCAGGTTGAAGGTTGAGTAACATCAACTGGAGGACCGAACCCACTAACGTTGAAAAGTTAGGGGATGACCTGTGGCTGGGGGTGAAAGGCCAATCAAACCGGGAGATAGCTGGTTCTCCCCGAAATCTATTTAGGTAGAGCCTCGGACGAATTCCATTGGGGGTAGAGCACTGTTAAGGCTAGGGGGTCATCCCGACTTACCAACCCTTTGCAAACTCCGAATACCAATGAGAACTATCCGGGAGACACACGGCGGGTGCTAACGTCCGTCGTGGAGAGGGAAACAACCCAGACCGCCAGCTAAGGTCCCAAAATATTGCTAAGTGGGAAACGATGTGGGAAGGCACAGACAGCTAGGAGGTTGGCTTAGAAGCAGCCACCCTTTAAAGAAAGCGTAATAGCTCACTAGTCGAGTCGGCCTGCGCGGAAGATGTAACGGGGCTAAGCAATATACCGAAGCTGCGGCAGCAAGTTTACTTGCTGGGTAGGGGAGCGTTGTGTAAGTGGATGAAGGTGAGTTGTAAAGCTTGCTGGACATATCACAAGTGCGAATGCTGACATGAGTAACGATAATGGGAGTGAAAAACTCCCACGCCGGAAGACCAAGGTTTCCTGTCCCATGCTAATCAGGGCAGGGTAAGTCGGCCCCTAAGGCGAGGCAGAAATGCGTAGTCGATGGGAAACGGATTAATATTTCCGTACTTATATAATCAGTGATGGAGGGACGGAGAAGGCTAGGCAAGCTTGGCGTTGGTTGTCCAAGTGAAAGCGAGTAGGCCGAGAATTTAGGTAAATCCGGATTCTTAAAGCTGAGACGCGAGACGAGCTCCCAAGGGAGTGAAGTTGTTGATGCCCTGCTTCCAGGAAAAGCTTCTAAACTTATGATTATATGAACCGTACCCCAAACCGACACAGGTGGTCAGGTAGAGAATACTAAGGCGCTTGAGAGAACTCGGGTGAAGGAACTCGGCAAAATTGTACCGTAACTTCGGGAGAAGGTACGCCCCTGTTTGTGAACACTTCGCGTGGTAAGCAAATGGGGGCCGCAGTGACCAGGTGGCTGGGACTGTTTATTAAAAACACAGCACTCTGCAAACTCGTAAGAGGACGTATAGGGTGTGACACCTGCCCGGTGCCGGAAGGTTAATTGATGGGGTTAGTTTTCGGACGAAGCTCTTGATCGAAGCCCCGGTAAACGGCGGCCGTAACTATAACGGTCCTAAGGTAGCGAAATTCCTTGTCGGGTAAGTTCCGACCTGCACGAATGGTGTAACCATGGCCACGCTGTCTCCACCCGAGACTCAGTGAAATTGAAATCGCAGTGAAGATGCTGTGTACCCGCACCTAGACGGAAAGACCCCGTGAACCTTTACTACAGCTTGGCACTGAACATTGAACCTACATGTGTAGGATAGGTGGGAGGCTTTGAAGCACAGTCGCTAGATTGTGTGGAGCCGTCCTTGAAATACCACCCTTGTATGTTTGATGTTCTAACATTGGTCCCTTATCGGGATTGTGGACAGTGTCTGGTGGGTAGTTTGACTGGGGCGGTCTCCTCCCAAATAGTAACGGAGGAGCACGAAGGTTAGCTAATCACGGTCGGACATCGTGAGGTTAGTGCAATGGCATAAGCTAGCTTAACTGCGAGACAGACACGTCGAGCAGGTACGAAAGTAGGTCATAGTGATCCGGTGGTTCTGTATGGAAGGGCCATCGCTCAACGGATAAAAGGTACTCCGGGGATAACAGGCTGATACCGCCCAAGAGTTCATATCGACGGCGGTGTTTGGCACCTCGATGTCGGCTCATCACATCCTGGGGCTGAAGTCGGTCCCAAGGGTATGGCTGTTCGCCATTTAAAGTGGTACGCGAGCTGGGTTTAGAACGTCGTGAGACAGTTCGGTCCCTATCTGGTGTGGGCGTTGGATGATTGATGGGAGCTGCTCCTAGTACGAGAGGACCGGAGTGGACGAACCGCTGGTGTTCGGGTTGTCATGCCAATGGCATTGCCCGGTAGCTATGTTCGGAACGGATAACCGCTGAAAGCATCTAAGCGGGAAGCCGGCCCAAAGATGAGTCATCCCTGACCTTTAAGGTCTGGAAGGGTTGTTATAGACGATGACGTTGATAGGCAGGGTGTGGAAGCGTTGTAAGGCGTTAAGCTAACCTGTACTAATTGCCCGAGAGGCTTAACCATACAACGCCCAAGAAGCTTTAGGCTTTTG
>NZ_PVNO01000018.1 GCF_002993325.1 Alteromonas gracilis | reverse complement strand
GCTGCTACGTTCTTTAACAATTTAGACAAGACAATCTGTGTGGGCACTCGTTAAGAGTGTCACAACGACGATTCATATTTCGATATATTTTAATTGAAGAGTTTGATCATGGCTCAGATTGAACGCTGGCGGCAGGCCTAACACATGCAAGTCGAACGGTAACATTTCTAGCTTGCTAGAAGATGACGAGTGGCGGACGGGTGAGTAATGCTTGGGAACTTGCCTTTGCGAGGGGGATAACAGTTGGAAACGACTGCTAATACCGCATAATGTCTTCGGACCAAACGGGGCTTCGGCTCCGGCGCAAAGAGAGGCCCAAGTGAGATTAGCTAGTTGGTAAGGTAACGGCTTACCAAGGCGACGATCTCTAGCTGTTCTGAGAGGAAGATCAGCCACACTGGGACTGAGACACGGCCCAGACTCCTACGGGAGGCAGCAGTGGGGAATATTGCACAATGGGGGAAACCCTGATGCAGCCATGCCGCGTGTGTGAAGAAGGCCTTCGGGTTGTAAAGCACTTTCAGTTGTGAGGAAAAGTTAGTAGTTAATACCTGCTAGCCGTGACGTTAACAACAGAAGAAGCACCGGCTAACTCCGTGCCAGCAGCCGCGGTAATACGGAGGGTGCGAGCGTTAATCGGAATTACTGGGCGTAAAGCGCACGCAGGCGGTTTGTTAAGCTAGATGTGAAAGCCCCGGGCTCAACCTGGGATGGTCATTTAGAACTGGCAGACTAGAGTCTTGGAGAGGGGAGTGGAATTCCAGGTGTAGCGGTGAAATGCGTAGATATCTGGAGGAACATCAGTGGCGAAGGCGACTCCCTGGCCAAAGACTGACGCTCATGTGCGAAAGTGTGGGTAGCGAACAGGATTAGATACCCTGGTAGTCCACACCGTAAACGCTGTCTACTAGCTGTGTGTGCCTTTAAGGCGTGCGTAGCGAAGCTAACGCGATAAGTAGACCGCCTGGGGAGTACGGCCGCAAGGTTAAAACTCAAATGAATTGACGGGGGCCCGCACAAGCGGTGGAGCATGTGGTTTAATTCGATGCAACGCGAAGAACCTTACCTACACTTGACATGCTGAGAACTTTCTAGAGATAGATTGGTGCCTTCGGGAACTCAGACACAGGTGCTGCATGGCTGTCGTCAGCTCGTGTCGTGAGATGTTGGGTTAAGTCCCGCAACGAGCGCAACCCTTGTCCTTAGTTGCCAGCATTCAGTTGGGCACTCTAAGGAGACTGCCGGTGACAAACCGGAGGAAGGTGGGGACGACGTCAAGTCATCATGGCCCTTACGTGTAGGGCTACACACGTGCTACAATGGCATTTACAGAGGGAAGCGAGACAGTGATGTGGAGCGGACCCCTTAAAGAATGTCGTAGTCCGGATTGGAGTCTGCAACTCGACTCCATGAAGTCGGAATCGCTAGTAATCGCAGGTCAGAATACTGCGGTGAATACGTTCCCGGGCCTTGTACACACCGCCCGTCACACCATGGGAGTGGGATGCAAAAGAAGTAGTTAGTCTAACCTTCGGGAGGACGATTACCACTTTGTGTTTCATGACTGGGGTGAAGTCGTAACAAGGTAACCCTAGGGGAACCTGGGGTTGGATCACCTCCTTACCATTACGTCGATAGACGCACTTGATGCAGTGCCTACACAGATTGTTTTGTTTATATAAAGACTCGCTTCGCGAGTGTCGCGATTAACTGCTTTACCGGAAGGGAACCTTCCTGACAGTTAATCTGCTCGCTAAAGAAGTGAAACCTAGATGTTTCAATATAGAGTGCTAATTAATGATCACATTCATTGATTAGTGTTTTTAGAAACACTAATGCTCTTTAACAATTTGGAAAGCTGATATTAATAGTAATCAATCAAAATTGAGTAACTGAGAAGTCGAAAGACGTACTTTTTACTCTACTTGACTGAATTGCTTGTTATCAATTTATTGATAGCAAGGCAATTCTTCCGATTAGCTTGTCATTCATGCGACATAACTTAGACAGAAGTCAAAAGGCTGTTTGGGGTTGTATGGTTAAGTGACGAAGCGTATACGGTGGATGCCTTGGCAGTTAGAGGCGATGAAGGACGTGTAAGTCTGCGAAAAGCTGTGGTGAGCCGACAAAATGCATTTGAGCCACAGATGTCCGAATGGGGAAACCCACCTGTTTACAGGTATCGTTACGTGAATACATAGCGTAACGAGGCGAACGAGGGGAACTGAAACATCTAAGTACCCTTAGGAAAAGAAATCAATTGAGATTCCCCTAGTAGCGGCGAGCGAACGGGGAACAGCCCTTAAGCTGTATTGAATGTAGTGGAATCCTTTGGGAAGAGGAGCGATACAAGGTGATAGCCCTGTACACGACGCAATCTTTACAGTGAAATCGAGTAGGTCGGGACACGTGTTATCTTGACTGAATATGGGGGGACCATCCTCCAAGGCTAAATACTCCTAACTGACCGATAGTGAACCAGTACCGTGAGGGAAAGGCGAAAAGAACCCCTGTGAGGGGAGTGAAATAGAACCTGAAACCGTATACGTACAAGCAGTGGGAGCACCTTCGTGGTGTGACTGCGTACCTTTTGTATAATGGGTCAGCGACTTATATTTAGTAGCGAGGTTAAGTGAATAACGGAGCCGTAGCGAAAGCGAGTGTTAACTGCGCGTTTAGTTGCTAGGTATAGACCCGAAACCCGGTGATCTAGCCATGGGCAGGTTGAAGGTTGAGTAACATCAACTGGAGGACCGAACCCACTAACGTTGAAAAGTTAGGGGATGACCTGTGGCTGGGGGTGAAAGGCCAATCAAACCGGGAGATAGCTGGTTCTCCCCGAAATCTATTTAGGTAGAGCCTCGGACGAATTCCATTGGGGGTAGAGCACTGTTAAGGCTAGGGGGTCATCCCGACTTACCAACCCTTTGCAAACTCCGAATACCAATGAGAACTATCCGGGAGACACACGGCGGGTGCTAACGTCCGTCGTGGAGAGGGAAACAACCCAGACCGCCAGCTAAGGTCCCAAAATATTGCTAAGTGGGAAACGATGTGGGAAGGCACAGACAGCTAGGAGGTTGGCTTAGAAGCAGCCACCCTTTAAAGAAAGCGTAATAGCTCACTAGTCGAGTCGGCCTGCGCGGAAGATGTAACGGGGCTAAGCAATATACCGAAGCTGCGGCAGCAAGTTTACTTGCTGGGTAGGGGAGCGTTGTGTAAGTGGATGAAGGTGAGTTGTAAAGCTTGCTGGACATATCACAAGTGCGAATGCTGACATGAGTAACGATAATGGGAGTGAAAAACTCCCACGCCGGAAGACCAAGGTTTCCTGTCCCATGCTAATCAGGGCAGGGTAAGTCGGCCCCTAAGGCGAGGCAGAAATGCGTAGTCGATGGGAAACGGATTAATATTTCCGTACTTATATAATCAGTGATGGAGGGACGGAGAAGGCTAGGCAAGCTTGGCGTTGGTTGTCCAAGTGAAAGCGAGTAGGCCGAGAATTTAGGTAAATCCGGATTCTTAAAGCTGAGACGCGAGACGAGCTCCCAAGGGAGTGAAGTTGTTGATGCCCTGCTTCCAGGAAAAGCTTCTAAACTTATGATTATATGAACCGTACCCCAAACCGACACAGGTGGTCAGGTAGAGAATACTAAGGCGCTTGAGAGAACTCGGGTGAAGGAACTCGGCAAAATTGTACCGTAACTTCGGGAGAAGGTACGCCCCTGTTTGTGAACACTTCGCGTGGTAAGCAAATGGGGGCCGCAGTGACCAGGTGGCTGGGACTGTTTATTAAAAACACAGCACTCTGCAAACTCGTAAGAGGACGTATAGGGTGTGACACCTGCCCGGTGCCGGAAGGTTAATTGATGGGGTTAGTTTTCGGACGAAGCTCTTGATCGAAGCCCCGGTAAACGGCGGCCGTAACTATAACGGTCCTAAGGTAGCGAAATTCCTTGTCGGGTAAGTTCCGACCTGCACGAATGGTGTAACCATGGCCACGCTGTCTCCACCCGAGACTCAGTGAAATTGAAATCGCAGTGAAGATGCTGTGTACCCGCACCTAGACGGAAAGACCCCGTGAACCTTTACTACAGCTTGGCACTGAACATTGAACCTACATGTGTAGGATAGGTGGGAGGCTTTGAAGCACAGTCGCTAGATTGTGTGGAGCCGTCCTTGAAATACCACCCTTGTATGTTTGATGTTCTAACATTGGTCCCTTATCGGGATTGTGGACAGTGTCTGGTGGGTAGTTTGACTGGGGCGGTCTCCTCCCAAATAGTAACGGAGGAGCACGAAGGTTAGCTAATCACGGTCGGACATCGTGAGGTTAGTGCAATGGCATAAGCTAGCTTAACTGCGAGACAGACACGTCGAGCAGGTACGAAAGTAGGTCATAGTGATCCGGTGGTTCTGTATGGAAGGGCCATCGCTCAACGGATAAAAGGTACTCCGGGGATAACAGGCTGATACCGCCCAAGAGTTCATATCGACGGCGGTGTTTGGCACCTCGATGTCGGCTCATCACATCCTGGGGCTGAAGTCGGTCCCAAGGGTATGGCTGTTCGCCATTTAAAGTGGTACGCGAGCTGGGTTTAGAACGTCGTGAGACAGTTCGGTCCCTATCTGGTGTGGGCGTTGGATGATTGATGGGAGCTGCTCCTAGTACGAGAGGACCGGAGTGGACGAACCGCTGGTGTTCGGGTTGTCATGCCAATGGCATTGCCCGGTAGCTATGTTCGGAACGGATAACCGCTGAAAGCATCTAAGCGGGAAGCCGGCCCAAAGATGAGTCATCCCTGACCTTTAAGGTCTGGAAGGGTTGTTATAGACGATGACGTTGATAGGCAGGGTGTGGAAGCGTTGTAAGGCGTTAAGCTAACCTGTACTAATTGCCCGAGAGGCTTAACCATACAACGCCCAAGAAGCTTTAGGCTTTTG
>NZ_PVNO01000017.1 GCF_002993325.1 Alteromonas gracilis | reverse complement strand
GCTGCTACGTTCTTTAACAATTTAGACAAGACAATCTGTGTGGGCACTCGTTAAGAGTGTCACAACGACGATTCATATTTCGATATATTTTAATTGAAGAGTTTGATCATGGCTCAGATTGAACGCTGGCGGCAGGCCTAACACATGCAAGTCGAACGGTAACATTTCTAGCTTGCTAGAAGATGACGAGTGGCGGACGGGTGAGTAATGCTTGGGAACTTGCCTTTGCGAGGGGGATAACAGTTGGAAACGACTGCTAATACCGCATAATGTCTTCGGACCAAACGGGGCTTCGGCTCCGGCGCAAAGAGAGGCCCAAGTGAGATTAGCTAGTTGGTAAGGTAACGGCTTACCAAGGCGACGATCTCTAGCTGTTCTGAGAGGAAGATCAGCCACACTGGGACTGAGACACGGCCCAGACTCCTACGGGAGGCAGCAGTGGGGAATATTGCACAATGGGGGAAACCCTGATGCAGCCATGCCGCGTGTGTGAAGAAGGCCTTCGGGTTGTAAAGCACTTTCAGTTGTGAGGAAAAGTTAGTAGTTAATACCTGCTAGCCGTGACGTTAACAACAGAAGAAGCACCGGCTAACTCCGTGCCAGCAGCCGCGGTAATACGGAGGGTGCGAGCGTTAATCGGAATTACTGGGCGTAAAGCGCACGCAGGCGGTTTGTTAAGCTAGATGTGAAAGCCCCGGGCTCAACCTGGGATGGTCATTTAGAACTGGCAGACTAGAGTCTTGGAGAGGGGAGTGGAATTCCAGGTGTAGCGGTGAAATGCGTAGATATCTGGAGGAACATCAGTGGCGAAGGCGACTCCCTGGCCAAAGACTGACGCTCATGTGCGAAAGTGTGGGTAGCGAACAGGATTAGATACCCTGGTAGTCCACACCGTAAACGCTGTCTACTAGCTGTGTGTGCCTTTAAGGCGTGCGTAGCGAAGCTAACGCGATAAGTAGACCGCCTGGGGAGTACGGCCGCAAGGTTAAAACTCAAATGAATTGACGGGGGCCCGCACAAGCGGTGGAGCATGTGGTTTAATTCGATGCAACGCGAAGAACCTTACCTACACTTGACATGCTGAGAACTTTCTAGAGATAGATTGGTGCCTTCGGGAACTCAGACACAGGTGCTGCATGGCTGTCGTCAGCTCGTGTCGTGAGATGTTGGGTTAAGTCCCGCAACGAGCGCAACCCTTGTCCTTAGTTGCCAGCATTCAGTTGGGCACTCTAAGGAGACTGCCGGTGACAAACCGGAGGAAGGTGGGGACGACGTCAAGTCATCATGGCCCTTACGTGTAGGGCTACACACGTGCTACAATGGCATTTACAGAGGGAAGCGAGACAGTGATGTGGAGCGGACCCCTTAAAGAATGTCGTAGTCCGGATTGGAGTCTGCAACTCGACTCCATGAAGTCGGAATCGCTAGTAATCGCAGGTCAGAATACTGCGGTGAATACGTTCCCGGGCCTTGTACACACCGCCCGTCACACCATGGGAGTGGGATGCAAAAGAAGTAGTTAGTCTAACCTTCGGGAGGACGATTACCACTTTGTGTTTCATGACTGGGGTGAAGTCGTAACAAGGTAACCCTAGGGGAACCTGGGGTTGGATCACCTCCTTACCATTACGTCGATAGACGCACTTGATGCAGTGCCTACACAGATAGTCTTGTTTATATTTAAAGATGACTTAAATAAAAGCCCTTAGCTTTGATTTAAGATCAAACCTAAGTGTTTTGAATTAAGCACTATGTTCTTTAACAATTTGGAAAGCTGATATTAATAGTAATCAATCAAAATTGAGTAACTTAGAAGTCGAAAGACGTACTTTTTACTCTACTTGACTGAATTGCTTGTTATCAATTTATTGATAGCAAGGCAATTCTTCCGATTAGCTTGTCATTCATGCGACATAACTTAGACAGAAGTCAAAAGGCTGTTTGGGGTTGTATGGTTAAGTGACGAAGCGTATACGGTGGATGCCTTGGCAGTTAGAGGCGATGAAGGACGTGTAAGTCTGCGAAAAGCTGTGGTGAGCCGACAAAATGCATTTGAGCCACAGATGTCCGAATGGGGAAACCCACCTGTTTACAGGTATCGTTACGTGAATACATAGCGTAACGAGGCGAACGAGGGGAACTGAAACATCTAAGTACCCTTAGGAAAAGAAATCAATTGAGATTCCCCTAGTAGCGGCGAGCGAACGGGGAACAGCCCTTAAGCTGTATTGAATGTAGTGGAATCCTTTGGGAAGAGGAGCGATACAAGGTGATAGCCCTGTACACGACGCAATCTTTACAGTGAAATCGAGTAGGTCGGGACACGTGTTATCTTGACTGAATATGGGGGGACCATCCTCCAAGGCTAAATACTCCTAACTGACCGATAGTGAACCAGTACCGTGAGGGAAAGGCGAAAAGAACCCCTGTGAGGGGAGTGAAATAGAACCTGAAACCGTATACGTACAAGCAGTGGGAGCACCTTCGTGGTGTGACTGCGTACCTTTTGTATAATGGGTCAGCGACTTATATTTAGTAGCGAGGTTAAGTGAATAACGGAGCCGTAGCGAAAGCGAGTGTTAACTGCGCGTTTAGTTGCTAGGTATAGACCCGAAACCCGGTGATCTAGCCATGGGCAGGTTGAAGGTTGAGTAACATCAACTGGAGGACCGAACCCACTAACGTTGAAAAGTTAGGGGATGACCTGTGGCTGGGGGTGAAAGGCCAATCAAACCGGGAGATAGCTGGTTCTCCCCGAAATCTATTTAGGTAGAGCCTCGGACGAATTCCATTGGGGGTAGAGCACTGTTAAGGCTAGGGGGTCATCCCGACTTACCAACCCTTTGCAAACTCCGAATACCAATGAGAACTATCCGGGAGACACACGGCGGGTGCTAACGTCCGTCGTGGAGAGGGAAACAACCCAGACCGCCAGCTAAGGTCCCAAAATATTGCTAAGTGGGAAACGATGTGGGAAGGCACAGACAGCTAGGAGGTTGGCTTAGAAGCAGCCACCCTTTAAAGAAAGCGTAATAGCTCACTAGTCGAGTCGGCCTGCGCGGAAGATGTAACGGGGCTAAGCAATATACCGAAGCTGCGGCAGCAAGTTTACTTGCTGGGTAGGGGAGCGTTGTGTAAGTGGATGAAGGTGAGTTGTAAAGCTTGCTGGACATATCACAAGTGCGAATGCTGACATGAGTAACGATAATGGGAGTGAAAAACTCCCACGCCGGAAGACCAAGGTTTCCTGTCCCATGCTAATCAGGGCAGGGTAAGTCGGCCCCTAAGGCGAGGCAGAAATGCGTAGTCGATGGGAAACGGATTAATATTTCCGTACTTATATAATCAGTGATGGAGGGACGGAGAAGGCTAGGCAAGCTTGGCGTTGGTTGTCCAAGTGAAAGCGAGTAGGCCGAGAATTTAGGTAAATCCGGATTCTTAAAGCTGAGACGCGAGACGAGCTCCCAAGGGAGTGAAGTTGTTGATGCCCTGCTTCCAGGAAAAGCTTCTAAACTTATGATTATATGAACCGTACCCCAAACCGACACAGGTGGTCAGGTAGAGAATACTAAGGCGCTTGAGAGAACTCGGGTGAAGGAACTCGGCAAAATTGTACCGTAACTTCGGGAGAAGGTACGCCCCTGTTTGTGAACACTTCGCGTGGTAAGCAAATGGGGGCCGCAGTGACCAGGTGGCTGGGACTGTTTATTAAAAACACAGCACTCTGCAAACTCGTAAGAGGACGTATAGGGTGTGACACCTGCCCGGTGCCGGAAGGTTAATTGATGGGGTTAGTTTTCGGACGAAGCTCTTGATCGAAGCCCCGGTAAACGGCGGCCGTAACTATAACGGTCCTAAGGTAGCGAAATTCCTTGTCGGGTAAGTTCCGACCTGCACGAATGGTGTAACCATGGCCACGCTGTCTCCACCCGAGACTCAGTGAAATTGAAATCGCAGTGAAGATGCTGTGTACCCGCACCTAGACGGAAAGACCCCGTGAACCTTTACTACAGCTTGGCACTGAACATTGAACCTACATGTGTAGGATAGGTGGGAGGCTTTGAAGCACAGTCGCTAGATTGTGTGGAGCCGTCCTTGAAATACCACCCTTGTATGTTTGATGTTCTAACATTGGTCCCTTATCGGGATTGTGGACAGTGTCTGGTGGGTAGTTTGACTGGGGCGGTCTCCTCCCAAATAGTAACGGAGGAGCACGAAGGTTAGCTAATCACGGTCGGACATCGTGAGGTTAGTGCAATGGCATAAGCTAGCTTAACTGCGAGACAGACACGTCGAGCAGGTACGAAAGTAGGTCATAGTGATCCGGTGGTTCTGTATGGAAGGGCCATCGCTCAACGGATAAAAGGTACTCCGGGGATAACAGGCTGATACCGCCCAAGAGTTCATATCGACGGCGGTGTTTGGCACCTCGATGTCGGCTCATCACATCCTGGGGCTGAAGTCGGTCCCAAGGGTATGGCTGTTCGCCATTTAAAGTGGTACGCGAGCTGGGTTTAGAACGTCGTGAGACAGTTCGGTCCCTATCTGGTGTGGGCGTTGGATGATTGATGGGAGCTGCTCCTAGTACGAGAGGACCGGAGTGGACGAACCGCTGGTGTTCGGGTTGTCATGCCAATGGCATTGCCCGGTAGCTATGTTCGGAACGGATAACCGCTGAAAGCATCTAAGCGGGAAGCCGGCCCAAAGATGAGTCATCCCTGACCTTTAAGGTCTGGAAGGGTTGTTATAGACGATGACGTTGATAGGCAGGGTGTGGAAGCGTTGTAAGGCGTTAAGCTAACCTGTACTAATTGCCCGAGAGGCTTAACCATACAACGCCCAAGAAGCTTTAGGCTTTTG
>NZ_PVNO01000016.1 GCF_002993325.1 Alteromonas gracilis | reverse complement strand
GCTCCATAGTCGACGGGGCCTGGGCCGCAGGCACATGAAATTAAATTCGTGGGGATCCCTCAGACTCTGACCCCATTTTTTTCTGGCGCAGAAAGCAAAAAACCCGCCGTTAGGCGGGTTTTTCTTAATGGGACCTGGCAGTGTCCTACTCTCACATGGGGAGACCCCACACTACCATCGGCGCTAATACGTTTCACTTCTGAGTTCGGAATGGAGTCAGGTGGTACCGTATCGCTATGGCTGCCAGGAAAAACTTTTAGTGCAGAATCATGATGCTTTTTATCATGACTTCTGCGCAAGGAGGACCAACAGTACTCTTTAGAGCCTATTTAATCATCGTTGCTTAATAACTAACAAATCGGAAAGATAATATTAATTCAATCAGTGAGTAACTGCTTTTTACTCTTACTTGCTTACTTAGCTTGTCTACAACACTCAAAAGCCTAAAGCTTCTTGGGCGTTGTATGGTTAAGCCTCTCGGGCAATTAGTACAGGTTAGCTTAACGCCTTACAACGCTTCCACACCCTGCCTATCAACGTCATCGTCTATAACAACCCTTCCAGACCTTAAAGGTCAGGGATGACTCATCTTTGGGCCGGCTTCCCGCTTAGATGCTTTCAGCGGTTATCCGTTCCGAACATAGCTACCGGGCAATGCCATTGGCATGACAACCCGAACACCAGCGGTTCGTCCACTCCGGTCCTCTCGTACTAGGAGCAGCTCCCATCAATCATCCAACGCCCACACCAGATAGGGACCGAACTGTCTCACGACGTTCTAAACCCAGCTCGCGTACCACTTTAAATGGCGAACAGCCATACCCTTGGGACCGACTTCAGCCCCAGGATGTGATGAGCCGACATCGAGGTGCCAAACACCGCCGTCGATATGAACTCTTGGGCGGTATCAGCCTGTTATCCCCGGAGTACCTTTTATCCGTTGAGCGATGGCCCTTCCATACAGAACCACCGGATCACTATGACCTACTTTCGTACCTGCTCGACGTGTCTGTCTCGCAGTTAAGCTAGCTTATGCCATTGCACTAACCTCACGATGTCCGACCGTGATTAGCTAACCTTCGTGCTCCTCCGTTACTATTTGGGAGGAGACCGCCCCAGTCAAACTACCCACCAGACACTGTCCACAATCCCGATAAGGGACCAATGTTAGAACATCAAACATACAAGGGTGGTATTTCAAGGACGGCTCCACACAATCTAGCGACTGTGCTTCAAAGCCTCCCACCTATCCTACACATGTAGGTTCAATGTTCAGTGCCAAGCTGTAGTAAAGGTTCACGGGGTCTTTCCGTCTAGGTGCGGGTACACAGCATCTTCACTGCGATTTCAATTTCACTGAGTCTCGGGTGGAGACAGCGTGGCCATGGTTACACCATTCGTGCAGGTCGGAACTTACCCGACAAGGAATTTCGCTACCTTAGGACCGTTATAGTTACGGCCGCCGTTTACCGGGGCTTCGATCAAGAGCTTCGTCCGAAAACTAACCCCATCAATTAACCTTCCGGCACCGGGCAGGTGTCACACCCTATACGTCCTCTTACGAGTTTGCAGAGTGCTGTGTTTTTAATAAACAGTCCCAGCCACCTGGTCACTGCGGCCCCCATTTGCTTACCACGCGAAGTGTTCACAAACAGGGGCGTACCTTCTCCCGAAGTTACGGTACAATTTTGCCGAGTTCCTTCACCCGAGTTCTCTCAAGCGCCTTAGTATTCTCTACCTGACCACCTGTGTCGGTTTGGGGTACGGTTCATATAATCATAAGTTTAGAAGCTTTTCCTGGAAGCAGGGCATCAACAACTTCACTCCCTTGGGAGCTCGTCTCGCGTCTCAGCTTTAAGAATCCGGATTTACCTAAATTCTCGGCCTACTCGCTTTCACTTGGACAACCAACGCCAAGCTTGCCTAGCCTTCTCCGTCCCTCCATCACTGATTATATAAGTACGGAAATATTAATCCGTTTCCCATCGACTACGCATTTCTGCCTCGCCTTAGGGGCCGACTTACCCTGCCCTGATTAGCATGGGACAGGAAACCTTGGTCTTCCGGCGTGGGAGTTTTTCACTCCCATTATCGTTACTCATGTCAGCATTCGCACTTGTGATATGTCCAGCAAGCTTTACAACTCACCTTCATCCACTTACACAACGCTCCCCTACCCAGCAAGTAAACTTGCTGCCGCAGCTTCGGTATATTGCTTAGCCCCGTTACATCTTCCGCGCAGGCCGACTCGACTAGTGAGCTATTACGCTTTCTTTAAAGGGTGGCTGCTTCTAAGCCAACCTCCTAGCTGTCTGTGCCTTCCCACATCGTTTCCCACTTAGCAATATTTTGGGACCTTAGCTGGCGGTCTGGGTTGTTTCCCTCTCCACGACGGACGTTAGCACCCGCCGTGTGTCTCCCGGATAGTTCTCATTGGTATTCGGAGTTTGCAAAGGGTTGGTAAGTCGGGATGACCCCCTAGCCTTAACAGTGCTCTACCCCCAATGGAATTCGTCCGAGGCTCTACCTAAATAGATTTCGGGGAGAACCAGCTATCTCCCGGTTTGATTGGCCTTTCACCCCCAGCCACAGGTCATCCCCTAACTTTTCAACGTTAGTGGGTTCGGTCCTCCAGTTGATGTTACTCAACCTTCAACCTGCCCATGGCTAGATCACCGGGTTTCGGGTCTATACCTAGCAACTAAACGCGCAGTTAACACTCGCTTTCGCTACGGCTCCGTTATTCACTTAACCTCGCTACTAAATATAAGTCGCTGACCCATTATACAAAAGGTACGCAGTCACACCACGAAGGTGCTCCCACTGCTTGTACGTATACGGTTTCAGGTTCTATTTCACTCCCCTCACAGGGGTTCTTTTCGCCTTTCCCTCACGGTACTGGTTCACTATCGGTCAGTTAGGAGTATTTAGCCTTGGAGGATGGTCCCCCCATATTCAGTCAAGATAACACGTGTCCCGACCTACTCGATTTCACTGTAAAGATTGCGTCGTGTACAGGGCTATCACCTTGTATCGCTCCTCTTCCCAAAGGATTCCACTACATTCAATACAGCTTAAGGGCTGTTCCCCGTTCGCTCGCCGCTACTAGGGGAATCTCAATTGATTTCTTTTCCTAAGGGTACTTAGATGTTTCAGTTCCCCTCGTTCGCCTCGTTACGCTATGTATTCACGTAACGATACCTGTAAACAGGTGGGTTTCCCCATTCGGACATCTGTGGCTCAAATGCATTTTGTCGGCTCACCACAGCTTTTCGCAGACTTACACGTCCTTCATCGCCTCTAACTGCCAAGGCATCCACCGTATACGCTTCGTCACTTAACCATACAACCCCAAACAGCCTTTTGACTTCTGTCTAAGTTATGTCGCATGAATGACAAGCTAATCGGAAGAATTGCCTTGCTATCAATAAATTGATAACAAGCAATTCAGTCAAGTAGAGTAAAAAGTACGTCTTTCGACTTCT
>NZ_PVNO01000015.1 GCF_002993325.1 Alteromonas gracilis | reverse complement strand
GGTAATGGTTAATGTAACCGTGCTACCCGGCGCGGCATCAGTGGTACCTGAAAGGGTAGGCGTGGTGTCGTTATCCGAACCTGGCGCATTAATAGTAATGGTTGGGGCGGTGGTGTCAATTTCCCCTGTGGTATCAGCAGTTGCTGTATTGCCAGCTTCATCCGTCACGCTGGCGTTAACCGTAAATTCACCTTCGGCTAATTCTGCAGGTACATCAACGCTATAGGTGCCGTCCGCTTGCACAGTGGCAGTAACGGTTTGCGTGTTGCCCTCGCTATCGGTAACAGTTAGCGTAACAGTGCTACCCGGTGTGGTATCAGTAGTACCTGAAAGGGTAGGCGTAGTGTCGTTACCAGTCGCTATGGTATCGATAGTGATCGACGGCGCAGTGGTATCAATCACGCCCGTGGTGTCTGTGGTTGCTGTATTACCCGCTTCATCGTTAACGCTTGCGTTAACGGTAAATTCACCTTCGGCTAATTCGGCTGGTGCATCAACGCTATAGGTGCCGTCGGCTTGCACAATCGCAGTCACGGTTTGAGTAACGCCCGCACTATCGGTAATGGTTAATGTAACC
>NZ_PVNO01000014.1 GCF_002993325.1 Alteromonas gracilis | reverse complement strand
GTACCTGAAAGGGTAGGCGTAGTGTCGTTACCAGTCGCTATGGTATCGATAGTGATCGACGGCGCAGTGGTATCAATCACGCCCGTGGTGTCTGTGGTTGCTGTATTACCCGCTTCATCGTTAACGCTTGCGTTAACGGTAAATTCACCTTCGGCTAATTCGGCTGGTGCATCAACGCTATAGGTGCCGTCGGCTTGCACAATCGCAGTCACGGTTTGAGTAACGCCCGCACTATCGGTAATGGTTAATGTAACCGTGCTACCCGGCGCGGCATCAGTGGTACCTGAAAGGGTAGGCGTGGTGTCGTTATCCGAACCTGGCGCATTAATAGTAATGGTTGGGGCGGTGGTGTCAATTTCCCCTGTGGTATCAGCAGTTGCTGTATTGCCAGCTTCATCCGTCACGCTGGCGTTAACCGTAAATTCACCTTCGGCTAATTCTGCAGGTACATCAACGCTATAGGTGCCGTCCG
>NZ_PVNO01000013.1 GCF_002993325.1 Alteromonas gracilis | reverse complement strand
GGTAATGGTTAATGTAACCGTGCTACCCGGCGCGGCATCAGTGGTACCTGAAAGGGTAGGCGTGGTGTCGTTATCCGAACCTGGCGCATTAATAGTAATGGTTGGGGCGGTGGTGTCAATTTCCCCTGTGGTATCAGCAGTTGCTGTATTGCCAGCTTCATCCGTCACGCTGGCGTTAACCGTAAATTCACCTTCGGCTAATTCTGCAGGTACATCAACGCTATAGGTGCCGTCCGTTTGCACAATAGCAGTCACGGTTTGCGTGTTACCTGCGCTATCGGTAATGGTTAATGTTACTGTGCTACCCGGTGTGGCATCAGTGGTACCTGAAAGGGTAGGTGTGGTGTCGTTATCAGTCGCTATGGTGTCGATAGTGATCGAAGGTGCAGTGGTATCAATCACACCCGTGGTGTCTGTGGTTGCTGTATTGCCTGCTTCATCGGTAACGCTGGCGTTAACGGTAAATTCACCTTCAGCTAATTCAGCAGGTACATCAACACTATACGTGCCGTCCGTTTGCACAATAGCGGTCACGGTTTGCGTGTTACCTGCGCTATCGGTAATGGTTAACGTCACTATGCTACCAGGATTGGCATCAGTGGTACCTGAAAGGGTAGGTGTGGTGTCGTTATCAGAACCTGGCGCATTAATAGTAATGGTTGGGGCGGTGGTATCAATTTCCCCTGTAGTATCAGCAGTTGCTGTGTTGCCTGCCTCATCAGTAACACTGGCGTTAACGGTAAATTCGCCTTCAGCTAATTCAGCAGGTACATCAACGCTGTAGGTGCCGTCGGCTTGCACAATGGCAGTCACGGTTTGAGTATTGCCTGCACTGTCGGTAATGGTTAGCGTAACTGTGCTGCCAGGAGTGGCATCAGTAGTACCTGAGAGGGTAGGCGTGGTGTCGTTATCAGAACCCGGCGCATTAATAGTAATGGTTGGAGCGGTAGCGTCAATTTCACCGGTGGTAGAACTATCTGCAGTATTACCTGTAGGTTCTAACACGGTAGCATCTACCGTGAACTCACCATCAGCCAGTGCATTTGGTACGTCTACACTGAACGTACCGTCGTCTTGTACTATGGCAGTAACGACCTGAGTGTTTCCCTCACTATCGGTAACGGTTAGTGTTACTGTACTGCCTGGAATTGCTGAAGTAATGCCCGATAGTGTTGGCGTGGTGTCGCTTGTTAAGCCAATCGCATCTAAGGTAAGTGAAATGTCTTGTGCTTGCTCGCCTGTTCCAGAAAACTCAACTGGCGTAACATCGTCGTTGCCATTTGCACTTTGATCGAACTGGAAACCCACAGGATCGACTTCTTCATTTATGCGATCAACGCGCACAAAATTACTACCGCCGTCAGTACCGGCACCGCCGTCAAGGCCTGCGGCTGTCGCTTCCAACGATTCTAAAATATCGCCTTCCCCAGCAAGCACGTCAAGGAAGTCAGCGTCACCATCTTGAATGTTATTGTCAATGCCTTCAACACCGTCAAGTAATGCTGCTAGCTCATCCACACTCTCGTCAAAAACGGCAAATTCATCGTCGGAGTTGCTTTCGGTAAAGTCTAATTGCAGCGGGAAAGTAATGCTTTGTCCTGCTGGAAGTGTGCGTAGTTCTCCATCTACACTTACGGTAACAAATCCATCAGGTGATATGTTCAATACGTCGCCCTTTGCCACCGTCATACCGACAGTAACATTGACTTGCTCACCTGTTTCACTACGAACTAAAGAAGCCTCGCCATTTACTTCTGCAATGATTACTTCGGCCATACTTCCCTCTCAATCGATAAATTTCACGCTATATAAAAAAGCGTAGCAGAGGATTTACATTCGGTTACCGGACCGTGGTACGGAGAGCCTTTGTTCTTTGGTATAAGACTAGGTAGTTACCCTTATTTTTTTAGTAATTAGTCTATTTATAAGTGGTTATATTTGCAGAAATGCACATAGCGACTAGGTTTTAAAAGATGAGAAACGGCACAAATGTCGTTTATATTTTTAATCTGGTGAAATGAAAAATGATGTTGATGAAAACAGTGCTGTCCAAGGTCATGCTTGGGGTGTCGGCCGCTGTCCTTGCAAATACTGCCGTAGCGCAGAGCAATGGAAATAACGATTCGTCAGTCAATTTGGAAGACTATGTCCGCAAGGTAGTAAATGAAAATCCAGAAGTGCAAGCCAGTTGGCGACAACTTCAAGTAGCAATGTCAGATGTCGACATTGCGCGTGGCGGCTTTCGCCCCCAGGTAGATGTATTGGCCTCTAGTGCTTATACCGACAGAAACTATGGGTTAGACCGCGAATACATGGGGCATACTGGGCAAATTACGTTAACCCAAATGCTATATGATGGATTCTTAACTAGCAGTGAGGTTAAGCGTTTTAAGCAAGCACAAGTGGTACGCTTTTTCGAACTAATGGGCGAAATAGAGCAGAAGTCTCTAGATACATCCCTAGCTTATATGGACGTGCAGTTGTTCCGGGAGCTTTTAAAGCTCGCTGAAGAAAATTTGATTACTCACGTAGATGTATTCAAACAAATTGAAGAGAGTGTTGAGGCAGGTGTCGGTCGCAGAGCTGACTTAGAACAAATCAGTGGTCGTCTGTCTCTAGCCGAGTCTAATGTGCTGACAGAGCTATCTAACTTACACGATGTAACCGCACGCTTTTTGCGATTAGTGGGCGAAAAGCCTGCTCAAAATCTTCAATCAGTAACGATAAATTCTGCGTTCGTTGATGCAAATGTAACGGACATTCAATCGTTGCTGACCAGTGCATACGGCACCAACCCTCAGTTCAACGCTGCTATTTACAATATAGATGCACAACGTTATGCGGTTGATAGCGCAAAAAGTCTTTACCACCCTCAGGTGAACCTGACCGCAAGTTATGGTGCGCAAACACGAGATCAAGCTGCATTAAATAACACCATTACCGAGGCGAGCGTTGGCGTTAATTTTTCTTATAACTTGTATAACGGTGGTTCGGACCGCGCAGCGATTCGACAAGCATTGTCGCAGGTTGATTTAGCAAAAGACTTGCGGGACAAAGCCTGTATCGATATGAGACAAACGGTACAAATTGCTTACAACGACATTATTAATATATCCGAGCAGCTACCTTCACTTAATGCTCATCGCTTATCTTCAGACCGAGTTAAGTCTGCGTATATGGACCAATTTACCATAGGCGAACGCTCACTACTGGATTTACTAGATTCAGAAAATGAGTACTACGAATCTAGTCGCGCGTATTTAGAAGCACAATACACGCTTGAAAAAGCCCGCGTAAGACTGCTTGCAGCTTCTGGGAGCTTGGCGAATACATTAGGGATCACAAAAGAAGGCGTGCCTGATGTATTAGACAAAGCAGAGGAAAAAATTACTTATGATCCCAACTACGTCTGCCCAGCCGTTCGTACTAACTTCGAAGATGAATTGAATATACTTAAACGGGACACTGATGGTGACGGTATTGTCGATTTATGGGACGACTGTGTAGATTCAACGCCGGGAGCTGTGGTCGATGACTTTGGTTGTGAAGCCAAAGAGCCTGAGTTAGTGCCAGAGCCAAGTGCTGCCGACTTCACGTTAGACAATGCGAATATAATAGAGTCTTTCAACGTCAATATTGAATTTTCATCTAATTCGACTGAGGTGTTGCCTAAGTACGAAAATTCGCTGCAAGACGTTATTAATGCGCTTAACAACGATCCCAATTCTGGCGTCATCATTCACGGCCATGCCTCTTTAGATGGAGATGCAGCCTACAACCAACGCTTGTCTGAACGCAGAGCAAAGGCAGTTGCGTCGTTGCTGATGACCAAAGCAAATATAGAAGCAAGAAGAATTACTGCGGTTGGGTACGGGGAAAGTCGTCCGCTGGTTGATGAAGAATCAGACGCGGCGAATGCCCGTAATCGTAGAATTGAAGCGGCTATTATCCAGCTTCCTTCTAACGAATAGCGATGTGTAGGGCTATATGAAGGAAAAGAAGGTCGTAGACGACATATCCTATTTGGAACAGCAAGGAGGCGTATTGATGGATTGTTTAATTACGATCTGTCATGCGCACCATCTGGATGTATCTCGAGTCAGCCTGCTCAGTGGCCTTCCCTTAGATAGCGGCGAACTATCGCCCACAGGGTTTGAACGTGCGGCAAGGCGAGCGGGGCTCGCCAGCAGAACAGTTAAACGGGATTTAGACCATATCAATACTGCATTATTACCCGCAGTTTTAGTATTAAATGAAAAACAAGCCTGCGTGCTTCACGATATTGACCATACCCACGCAAGAGTTTCGTATCCAGAATTAGATGATGCCGTCGTTGAAGTTCCCAGAGATGAACTTGCTGCCCGTTATACTGGGTACATAATATTTGCTCGACCCGAGATGCACGCACATGAGACCAATGCTCAAATTGACAAATCATCGGTAGGGCACTGGTTGTGGTCATCTATCAAATCTGCAAAAGGGCTGTATAGGGATGTACTGTTAGCCTCTGTTTTTATTAGCCTGCTTTCCATTGCCCTGCCTCTTTTTGTGATGAATGTGTACGATAGGGTGGTGCCCAACGCGGCACTAGAGACTTTGTGGGCACTGGCGGTTGGCGTGCTTTTAGTTCTCGCGGCAGATTTTTTATTACGCATGCTTCGGCAGTATTTTGTAGAACTGGCGGCAAGTCGGCTAGATGTCACGCTATCTGCAAAAATTATGGAAAAAGTACTGTCTATAAATTTGGCCAGTAGACCAGCAAAAAGCGGTTCCTTTATAAACAGCTTGCAATCTTTTGAGAGTATTCGGCAGTTTTTTGGTTCTGTAACTTTGGTGGCCTTAGTTGATTTACCCTTCGGACTCTTGTTTGTCGCTATCATTGCCATGATTGATATTTATCTCATCATTCCTATTCTTATTGGCGCCACTGCGCTTTTTCTATACGCCATGAAAGCGCAGCGCGTAATGCGTTCCCTTTCAGAAGAGTCGATGGAGATTAGCTCTCGAAAAAGCTCCCTCGTTACCGAAAGCGTGACTTCTTTAGAGGACATTAAAGCGTTTGGTTACCAGAGCCGAAACCAAAGTGCGTGGGAAAAACAGACGATATTTCTTGCCAAAGTTAACGCCAAGCTGCGTTTGGTTTCGATGTCGGTAAATAATGCTGCACTTTGGGTTCAGCAGTCAGTTGGCGTTGTAATCATTTTAACGGGTGTATATCTGATCATTGAAGGTGTAATCACCCAAGGTGGATTGATTGCTGCCTACCTATTGTCTAGCCGAGCCATGGGGCCGGTCTCTCAAGCTGCGGCTCTGTTGGCACAATATCATCACGCAGAGACGGCAAAAAATGCCCTCGACGACATTATGTCTTTGCCGAGTGAGACAGGCAGTAACAAGCAAATGAAAAGTAATGTCATGCTTAAGGGGAATATAGATGCGTGTCAGCTATGCTTTAAATACCCAGACGAAACAGTATTGGTGCTCAAAGACGTTAATTTCTCGATAAAACAAGGTGAACACGTAGCTATTTTGGGGAAAAACGGATGCGGAAAATCAACGCTGAACAAATTGCTTATGGCTTTTTACCGCCCTGAATCGGGTCAGTTACTCATTGACGGCGTCGACCTTCAGCAATACGACCCCACGCTACTTCGTAAACAAATAGGTTATGTGCCGCAAGACGTCAGCCTTTTCTACGGTTCATTGAAAGACAATATTATGTCTGAGGATTTACGTATCGATGAAAGTGACCTTTGGGAGGTACTGACCCAGTGTGGTCTGGCCGAGCTTGTCAATGGTAATGCCAACGGGGTAGAGCAAAACGTGGGTGAGCGGGGTAGCTTACTCTCAGGAGGTCAGCGACAAGCAGTAGCGATGGCCAGAGCCATAGTGCGAGACCCTTCAATATATATCATGGATGAACCTACCTCGGCAATGGACTCAACTAACGAAGCGCAAATGAGGGAAACCATCAAAGCTGCCACAGTAGGCAAAACACTGATTATCAATACCCATCGAACAACCTTGCTCGACCTTGTTGAGCGCGTAATTGTTGTCGAGAACGGTAAAGTCATCGCTGACGGTAAAAAAGAAGACGTACTTGTTCAATTTAAACAGCCAAGTCAAAAGCTTAAGAGGGCGCCATGATTTTTAATAGTGGCGGTGACAAAAAAGACTGGTTGCAGCGATTAATGCGAGGTTGGCTCGCACCGCCTCCAGGTCAGGATTGGGTGTTGGAAGCCGAATGGTCACGGATAATGCAAACCCCTGTGAAAGCCCGTGGGCTCTTGTATCTGGTGACGCTAGTTTTGTTACTTTTGGTGATATGGTCGTATTTTGCAGAGATTGATGAAGTGGCAAAAGGCGATGGGAAAGTCATACCGTCGCAGCAACTACAGGTACTTCAATCTTATGACGGTGGTATCGTACAGGAAATTTTAGTACGAGAAGGACAAGCGGTTAAAGCTGGCCAAGTGTTATTGAAGGTGGATCCTACCCGCTTTATGTCAAGCCTTGAAGAAAACACAACCCAGTTTGCGGCGCTGGCGGCGAAAGTGCAGCGCTTGTCGGCGCTCACCCAAGGCAACGTGTTGCGGTTTAATCGAGAGCTTCGCGAACGGGCACCAACTGTCGTTGATAACGAGCGAAAGCTCTACAATTCTAATTTGGCTGAGCTTGATGAAGTCGCTGCAGGCTCAGATTCTCGTATTATGCAACGCCGTCAAGATGTGGAAGAAGAGCGAGCTAATCTTTCCCAGTATCAAAACGTGTTGTCCCTCTCAAAAAAAGAGCTCGCTGTGACCAAGCCATTACTTGCATCAGGTGCTGTGTCGGAGATTGAAATCCTTCGCTTAGAACGTCAGATAGTAGAGCTAGAGGGAAACATCGCCAAGTCCAAGGTAGCGATTGAGCGTGGGCTAAACGCCATCGAAGAGGAAATTATTAAGAAGGAAGAAGCGCGCCTTAAACTGGTTAATCGATGGAACCAAGCATTGACCGACGCCACCGCTGAAATGGCTACATTACAGCAGTCTCAAACCAGTTTAGAAGATGTGGTATCACAAGCTGCACTGAGATCGCCAATCAATGGTACGGTGCAGCGGTTGCTCATCAATACCGTTGGAGGGGTCATTACACCAGGTAGCGCGGTAGTGGAAATCGTGCCTCAAGATGATCAACTTATTGTTGAGGCAAAAGTCTCGCCTAAAGACATCGCGTTTATTCGAGAAGGGCAGCAGGCTATCTTAAAGTTCAGTGCTTATGACTTTACTATTTACGGCGGTATGTCTGCTGAAGTTCAACACATCAGTGCCGATGCCATCACTAACGAAAAAGACGAAACTTATTACCTAGTAAGGCTTGAGACGAAGAAAAGCATCGCTAATGAGGTGTTAGAAATACTGCCTGGAATGATTGTACAGGTAGACATACTGACGGGTAAGAAAACGGTGCTCAATTATATTTTATCCCCCCTTTTCAATGTGACAGCTTCTGCACTGCGGGAGCGTTAATGAGACATTTCATTGCAGAAGAAGACTTGCAAGGGGCGCTAGCCCGTTATTCTTGGATTAGTTACAGTCGAGTTGAAGAGCTAAATTGTGATAAACGTGATTGTATTTGGGTATTGGCGAGTGATGATAATTGGCGTCAGCGACTCATTGGCGCCAAGCAGAAAGTCGACAATATCACCTTACTCACTTACAAGTATGATCGGGTAGAAATGCAAACGGCATTAATGTTGGGCGCTAGAGCATATTGTCATGCGCTAGCGACGCAATCTTTACTGGCCTCGGTGACACGTGTTCTTGAAGCGGGGGGCATATGGTTACCAAGTGAGCTGCTCGCTGTGTCTATATCAAATGTAGCTGCTAATAGACAAACGGGGCGTGTTATCCCCTCGCTACAAGGGCTAACGAATAGAGAAAAAGATGTGTTAAATGGTATCTTAGAGGGCTTGAGTAACAAAGAGATAGCGAGAGGGCATGGAATTACCGAGCGCACCGTTAAGGAATATGTTGGTACGCTGTTACACAAATTTGAGGCAAAAGATCGAATCGGTTTATTACTCAAACTCGGCGAGTTTAGTCATCTAAAAGATGCTCTATGACCTCAATGTGAGATACCACTCCATCAATACCTAGTTCTATAAATAAAGCTTTATGATCTGGGCGTTTAACGCCATCTGCGTACACGCTGATGCCAAAAGTATGAGCTAATGAACAAAAACCTCTGATAAAAGCATGGTTGGCTGGGTTAAATTCGATGTCAGTCATAAAGGCAGAATCAATTTTCACATAATCTAAACCTAGCTCTTGCACGTTCAATAATTGTGAGAAAGACTCGCCTACACGCTTAAGGCCAACCTGGCATTCTCTGGCTTTAAGAGCGTTACAAAACGCTTTAAATTCATTTGGGAAACGGGTTGCGGTAGATTCTCGTACTTCGAAGCACAGTTGCGTCGCCACCTTTTTATCCGCGTCTAATCGAGCGTAAAGTTGCGATAAAAGTGCAGAATCCACTAATAACTGCTCAGAGCAAAGAAATGCATACTTGGATATCGCTTCGGAAGATTTAATGGTATCCATTAGGTGAGTGATAGTCGTCAACTCTAATTGAGGTAATAGCCCTAAATAACGTGCCCAATGAGCATAATAGCCATTTTTTCGCAGTTCACCGTCTACATTTACGCCTGCCCAGCATTGGTAATGAACAAGATGTCGGTTCACATCAAGAACAGGGTAGTTAAAAGTTTCAACATCCTGGTTTTCAATAGCGTGTTTTAGATCATGCTCCCATCTTTTCTCTTCGACTAGACTATTATCTGTATTAAGTATGGCTTCTATAAAGGGCTCAGTCCTATTCGTTGTCTCTGCTTCGTCGAGCATTGCGTCTGCTCTCATTAATGCGTCAGAAAAACTATCATCAGGGCGCAGTTTTGTTACTGATTGAAAGACTTTTGGGTCTCCTTCATAACAAAATGCACTTAAGCAAGCACCGTGAAGAGCATTAGATATCTCGGCAGTATTGTGTGCTTCAGTGAGAAGGATGGCAAACTCGTTCTTTTGCATCCTTGCAACTCGGCTATCGCTGAAAAGGTGATGATGAAGTGTGAGGCTATCATTGATTTCTGCTATGAAATCGCGAATTCTCTTTTTGCGAATATTAGCTGGAGAGCGAAGGAAGCCATTTCCTTCGGTGAACCTCATGAAGAACAAGCAGTTAACGCCCTCAGTATCACGAAAGGCGAGTTGACCTTTTAGAATTGAAATAAAATAGTCTCTGTTTGCTACGCCCGATTCATCGTCAAACTGAGTGCGATAGCGCAGAATATCAAGTCGCGTATTTTCTTCCTCCATGATTTTCTTAGAATTTGCCGCTAAGAAATTCATTGCGCGAACTACTCGTTTTAGCTCGAGTGTTCGCGGTTCAGGTAGTTGGATAAAGCGCATTTTCTGGAATGATTCAGCTTGAGCAACCACGCCGTTGAGTGGTCGTATAATAAAACGGAGTGCCCATCCTCCGATAATACCGGTAATGAGGCCCAGAAGGGACAGTCCGATAATAAGTCGTTGAGTGGCGCGCCACATTGAAGCGATAGCAAAGCTCGTGTCCGTCTCAACGTAAACCGTGCCATATTGTCCCCAGCCTTCGCTTACTTGCGCAATGCCCAGTTTTACATCAGGTGCAAAATGCTTTGCGAACCATGCTGGCGTATCTGCGTTTATTTGTTCTTTATTACGATGAGCAGACACTATTTCGCCATCCGCCTTTTGCAGAACTATCGATGCATAGTGGCCAATATCAAATTGAGACATGATGAAAAGATCTAGAGAAACGGGGTCCTTATCAAGGCCGCTCAAAGTAAGTGCAAGCATACTGGCATTATCCACGTTTTTTGAATAAAGCTGCTCTTCTACGTATTGCTTTGTGGTGAAAGCATGAATAGACACGCTACCCGCAATTGCAACAAGGACAACGACTAAAATCGCTAGCCATAATTCTCTTGTTATTGACATAAATATTTATGACCTTCTGCTAATCCCTTCTTTCTTCATACGCTCAATAACATCTCGCCACCGTGACAGCCTGCTTGTTGACGATGAAACTTGCGTTTTTTGACCGGGTTGCCAAATACCTGAGTCATTGAAACTAAATACAGGTATTAGGTCAGTTCGTTGAGAGCCGGGTAAAACGTTCGACACTAAACTATCTAGCACTAGAGGATCTGATGAAGGGGAGTCATAGTATCCTAAAACCATGTGCGCTTGCGTTACTCGGCTTCTACCGATTTTTGCCTTAACGTAAATTAACCGAAGTTTAGCACTATCAACACCTAAGTGTAGCAGAGCTATATACTTTGCAATGGCGTAATCCTCGCAATCTCCGCGCGAATGACCAAAAAGTTCAGATGGCGTAGCCCAATAGTCCTTTTCATTAAATACGACATCGTCGGTTGCATACTGGATATGTTCATCAAAAAAAGCATTTACGCCGATGAGCTGCTCATTAGTACTTTTATTTTCAAGACTGCTTAGGGTGCGAGCTAGCGCCTCCACATGACGGGCTTTATCAGCACCAAATTTTTCGGTTACTTGCCTTTCAAGTTGAGAGAACTCAATGGTGTATTGTCGCTCGATTTGCAGAGCGGCCTGCAATAATGCGATAAGTGCTAAACAACTCGATGCGAGCAGATGAAAGGTCATAGATTAACAAAGCAAGTTATACGAAAGTCTAAAACAAGGTATCTCTCTTACCTTGAAGGATGAGTATGTAAGATAATACTTTGTTATAGATATAGCATGACGTTTGGCAGAAACCAAATTTCCTAATTGACCGCTTTAAAAAACTTTACCTACTTTTTAACTACAAAATCGTTATTTTGAATATTTGCGGTTATCCCTGCATCAGAGATGACTACTGATGAATTGCTAAACGCACTTTCTACGATAAATGTACCGGGGTAAAGCGAGTATTGGAGATATTTCCTGCCGCGGTTATCTATGACTTCTTTTGCTTGGTAGAGGTACATTTCATCTTTTTCAGAGATACCGTTGTCTCGGCCCAAAGAAACAGAAACACGATTATCTACCACGTTAATTACTCTGCCTGTAATGGGCTGACAAGCGGTAGATTCTTTTATATCTTCTATAGCTTCACTAATGACACCATCGATTGCCTGTCCATATCGCGATAGCCAAAAAGTTGATGAGAATTCATCGACATCTTCAAATCTATCAAATGTCCATTCTTCCTCTCCTTGGTAAGTTGAATTAAAAAGAAGTCCGCCATTGATTCCATCATATACTTGCAGCGACATGGAAAAAACGCGGCGAGGGACACTGTTACGCCAAGGTGAGAAGAGAGAAGTACCTTTTTCCTTACCCATGCTTACATCGTTGATTACACCAATGATGACAAACTGAGTATTACCTTGCGCCGCAAGCGTGCGTATATTTTGGTCGGTATAGCGGCTGTCGAATTTAGCAGTGTGAGGAGCAATATATGAAATTTTTAAGTTTTCACTTTGGTTTTGCATAGCGTCCGCAAATCGTTGAGTAAAAGCTTTGTCGAAATGAGGAATATTCCCTTGTGTTAATTGGGCTCTATTCCTTATTCTGAAATGGGTCGTCGCAAAGTGCTTTTCGTCATGTTGTGCAGAGCAGATCTTTCCCTTTGGAAAAATGTCGGCTCTTACTCTAACGGTCACCACATCACCATTAAATATTTCATCAACAAGTTCAAGGTGCTCTACTTCGCCGGTAGAGCGTATAGTCATTTCTTCGTTTTCAAGTAAACCGTTTGTTAGCTTTGCAACACTTTGTACAGACGCGCCAGCAAAGAGCATTGCTTGTTTAAGTGCTTCTTGTGTAGCTGCTCGTTTAGCAGCTGATTTGTTACCATTTACGACAACAGCCTGTCCAGTGGCCTCATACCACGCGGCATGCGCTTGCCCAATAAAAAATGCTAGAAGGCAAACGAGCGCCACAGCGATATTAAAAATTCTTGCCAGTGTTGTTTTGCTAATGTGTTGCACCGCACACCTCTATTGTAGATAAGCTCATGCGTATGATTAAACCCCTTTGTTTCGTGAGAACTATGCGAGAACAGTGCCAAGTAATAACGCCATTATTCAGTTGATCAAAATAGGCGCATATATTGCTAGCCCTTACTGTTAATAAGGCTGCTAGTTAGTTAGCCAACGAAGTTGATTAAAGCATCACGTTAGATAGGGTGAGTAGACTGTGGCAGCGAAAGCAAACGCATTGACTACATGCTCGTTAAATAACGGTTACACATAAGTAAGGCTAAGGCCGGTCGACGTTCTTAGCGCAAGGTTGCAGGGTTCGTGATTTTTGCTAGATAAAATGCGACTCATCATTAATAGATTAGCGATGCAAGTTGAGGTTTAAGCGTATGTATTTACGTAAATTGAAAAAATCTAAAGTTATTATTCAAGCTGCTGTTCTCGGTATAGTGCTTGGCGCTGGCGGCTGTGGCATCGTTGATAAGCATGTTGAGTGGGAAACTGTTGAGCCTGATTCTTACCCTGTTTTGAAGGCTGTTGGGTACGCGCCGATTTCCTCCCAACAAGGTGACAACGATAGTGTGAAACTTATTATGGCCATGAAAGCGTCAAAATTAGATGCATATCGAGAGCTCACCGAGCAGGTATATGGTCAAAAAATTGAAGGGAGTCAGTCTGTGTCTGGCCTTGTTGTAGACAGCGAAAACTTACGCTCCTCTGTTGAAGGAATTATAAGAGGCGCAGAAGTTGTCAAGGCATATCCGGTAGGGGAAGACACCTATGTAACTGAGCTTTCTCTCGACATGCAACAGGTTTACAACATTTATCTGTCTACGGCTAAACCAAGAAGAGTAAAAGACGTTAAGTATTACTAATACCAGTCCGCATAGATTATTACCCACTCAGCGAGAGTTAAAATGTTCGTTATCGCGGATTGGTATAAGGCGTGTATATTAAGACGCTGTGAGGAAAAGTGGGGAGTGGGGTCGTGAAGTGCATTACCCCACTAAACATAAATTTTCTCAAATAGCATACGTATCATAGATGAGAAAGCTAGGCCTAGGCGCTGACGCCGGACCCAAGCGTACCACCCTTGGGCTTGCCTTTTTTGTCATAGGTGAGCGATTCTTTCGCGCGAACTTCCATCATCAAATTGCGTAAATGTGTGAGGCGCAGCTGTCCTTGCTCTACGGCTTTTTGATTGATTTGTGTTCTATACTTACAATCGTCGAGAAGACGGTTCGCTTGTTCCATCAACAGCTCGTCATTGTCTGACAACGACCCTTTGTCGCGAATAATATGCTCAATTTGCCCATCGAGCGTTTGTATATCAGATAGCAGCTGCGTCTTCTCATCAAGCAGGTTCATTAACGACTCTGCATCGCGAGAACTGATCAACTGAAGCTCTTTTTCAAGCAAAGTAACAAGCGTAGAGAGTTGCTCTACCTGCTTGGTAATCGCCTGTGTTGTTTGGCTGCTATGTTCTGTCACACGTCTTCTCTATCGTTTGTCTAGCGCGATTATTTGGTGCTAAAAATTTCTGATTCCAGCTTAGCTATTTTGTTCGCAAGTACCTCAGGATTAACTTTGTAATCGCCGCTTTGAATTGCTTTCTTAAGGCGATCGACTTTTTCCTGATTTACAGGTGCTTCAGAACCTTTCTTCTGCACCTGGCTAAGTTGCTGTGCAGATTGAGTCAAAGAAACAGAATCCTGACGTGGAGCAGGAGCAGTCTGTGCAGTTTGCGCCGAAGCTTGTTGCTGAGATTGTTGCGTCTGGTTTTGTTGCGCAACCTTCCCATTATCAATAGGTGTTTTAGGTAACCCATTGTTTATATTGTTAATTGCCATTTTAAGTCCTCACTACCTTTTTTGCCTCAGTTTAGTTATCGGCCTTTTGGCAAATTTCTTTAGTAAAATTATGCTCAAAAAAGTAGAAAATAACCGAGCTTTTTACAAGTGTATCACGACTTCTTCAGGGCTCGCGACTCTTGCAATAATCGCCCTATTGCTACTGGCATTTAAAACCTTGATGTTGTCGCCGACAACGCCGTCTTGTTGGGCAATACCGGCAGTTTTAACTTCCATTCCTGCAATTTCTGCAGTAATTGTTATTCTATCGCCTTTACACACGAAGCATAGCATATTTGATTGAATAGCTTGGCCATCTGTCACTCTTCGTTTCATTCTTGCACCGATAAGTCCATCCATGTCGGTAAATGCGGTGTGACGCAGTCGTCTTATGTCAACTTTAGCCAGCGCTAAATTTGAAGGTGTAAGCACCGTTCCCGGGCTTACTGCACCTTGTGTAACCACTATTTCCTTCGTGCGAGTAACTTGACCACTGGTGAATAAGTACCAGTCGTTATTTTGGCAACTAACTCGAACTGAAATATAGGACTGGCTCAACGCTTCTTGGGAAACATTGTATTCAAAGCCTGTTGGACAATTGGGAATATTTATCCGATCGTCTATCTTCACAACATCGACATCAATGTTAGTATCCTGCGCACTGTCGTTAAGCTGAGTTAAAAGATATTGTCTGGCGCCTTGTTCAACTTTTTCGTGATTAGACAGTGCTGCTAGGCTGCTTGTTGAACATGTTCCAAGCAACACAAACGAAAGCAAGCGAGTAAGCAACAGGTATATTTTTTTGTTTATTCGTTTCATCATGACTTTTCGTGTTCAGTTTATGAGTTTTTGACTATGCTTAATAACATCAGTCCAGCGACACATTGGATTAAATCGTAAAGCGCGTATTGAAATTCAATAAGCGCTGATTCCCTGGCAGGTGTAACAACTCAACGAAGGTTGAGATTACTAAACTCACTAAAATGACACCTAGCGTCATTTTTCTGTCGTTTGACCTGCAAAAATTTAGTGATATTGTCTATCTTTACTATCAGAGGCAATGATCATGCCCAGTATTTTTAGAGGTGACCTATGTCGGGTATTTTAGATTCAGTTAACCAACGAACTCAGCTCGTTGGACAGAATCGCTTAGAATTGCTGCTTTTTAGACTTAATGGCCGTCAACGCTTCGGCATTAACGTGTTCAAAGTACGTGAGGTGCTTCAATGCCCTCCTTTAACCGCAATTCCAAAGCTCAACCCGTTGGTTCGCGGGGTCGCGCATATCCGTGGTCAAACCATTTCGGTTATCGATTTAAGTATGGCCACCAAAGGCCGCAGAATAGAAGATATTTCTAATTCTTTTATCGTTATCGCTGAATACAACCGCTCTGTACAAGGCTTTTTAGTTGGTGCTGTTGAACGCATTATCAATACAAACTGGGATGCGATCATGCCTCCTCCACAAGGAACTGGCCGCGCCAGCTACTTAACGGCGGTGACAGAGGTAGAAAATGAACTTATTGAAATTCTCGATGTAGAGAAAATTCTCAATGAGATTTCACCTCTTAACGCAGAGGTAAGTGCTGAAGTGGCCGAAGGGTTAACAACCGAAGGTCAAGAAAATAAAATAATCTTTATTGCCGATGACTCATCTGTGGCGAGAAATCAGGTTAAAAAAGCACTCACATCCCTTGGGCTTGAAATAGAGCTTGCTAAAAATGGTTTGGAAGCATTAAACAGGTTGAAAGAAATTGCAGAGGAATATGGCGACGTTACCAATCGTGTTGGTGTTTTAGTCTCAGATATTGAAATGCCAGAAATGGATGGATATACCTTAACTGCGGAAATAAAAAATACGCCTGAATTACAAAAGCTGCATGTTGTTCTACACACCTCATTGAGCGGCGTGTTCAACCAAGCAATGGTTCAAAAAGTGGGCGCCGATGATTTCATCGCTAAATTTCACCCTGATGAACTTGCTACTGCGGTACAAAAATGGTTAATGACAAAGTGCGAATAACGGAGCAACATAGCATTGGCTAATAAAGATGTTTCGCCAGCAAGCTACTTGAAGTTCCGGGAGTTCTTAGAGAAGCAATGTGGGATAGTGCTGGGAGAAAATAAACAGTACCTCGTTCGCAGCCGATTAGCTTCTTTACTTTACAAGCATAAGTATGAATCAGCTGATGAGCTGATTGATGTCGTGGTTCGCGGGTTTGACCGAACGTTGCTTCAAAGCGTAATTGATGCGATGACCACCAATGAAACGCTGTGGTTTCGCGATAACTATCCCTTTGATCTCCTTGTGAATAACTTGCTCCCCTCACTTTCAACTAAAAATCAAAGGATACGCATTTGGAGTGCCGCATGTTCTTCTGGACAAGAGCCATACTCTATTGCCATGTCTGTTCTTGAATATCAACGACAGCGCCCCGGTGCTCTGAGAGCCGGTGTTGAAATAGTTGCTACCGATTTATCGTCGGAAATGCTGCAAAAGTGCGAACTTGGACTTTACGACGAATTATCTCTTGCCAGAGGTTTATCGCCTCAGCGGAGACAAACCTTTTTCCAACAAGGCGACAACGGCATGATGCAGGTTAAACCTGAGGTGCGTCGCATGGTGACTTTTAAAAGTCTAAACCTGCTTACAAGCTATGCTTCGCTGGGCCGTTTTGATATCGTTTTTTGTCGCAACGTGTTGATTTACTTCTCGGCTGACGTAAAACAGCGCATACTGCAACAAATTGCCGGGCAGCTGCAGCCTGAAGGCATACTTTTCCTTGGCGCTTCCGAGTCAATCAGTGCTGCGAGCTCGACCTACAGTATGGTCAAGTGCCACCCTGGACTTTACTACCAAAAAAAATGATCTAGCTTAGGGATTTGAATATCCAAAGTTTTTTTGGATTAGTTCGAATCCCCGTCCTCAAAATTCCCGTCAAAAAATCATTATGGCATTTGCCTTGCTAACTATTTTCACAAACGACAGTTAAACGAAAATAGGCAAGGCCGTATTCTCCTAATATTGTCACCATAAATGTTTTTAAGTATGTCAGAGGTCATTGTATGGCTATAAACCTAGATAAACTGGTTGGCTTTCACGAGTCAGCACTAAAGATACGCACAGAGCGTATGGAAGTGATTTCAGGGAATCTAGCGAATGCGAATACGCCTGGATACAAAGCGCGGGATATCGACTTTAACAAGGCGATGCAGTCTGCAATGCAAGAGGCGTCAGGCCATTCATCTAGTCGTGCTTCTTCCGGCTTAGTGCGGACAAATGATCGCCACTTAAGCGGCAATCCTTCGTCTGTAGCGGCAAACTTTGACATGCAATATCGCGTGCCAACTCAGCCAGATACCGGAGACGGCAATACGGTGGAAGTGCAAGCGGAAAGAAATCGATTTTTAGACAATGGATTGCGCTACCAAGCCAGCCTCGAATTTTTAAATGGAAAAATCAAAGGCATGAAAAAAGCGCTTAGCTCAGGAGGTCAATAGTCATGAGTTTATTTAACGTAATGCAAATTTCGAGCACGGGTATGGAAGCCGAAAACGTACGCCTAAATACCACGGCCAGTAATATTGCCAACGCAAACTCGGTTAGCAGCAGCTATGACGAGACATACCGAGCACGTCATCCTGTTTTTGCTACAGCGTTACAAGATGCGATGCGCGATCAGTCAAAAGGTGCGGGTGTTCAGGTGAAAGGTATTGTTGAAAGCGATGCTCCGCTTCAAGTTGAATACGCACCTAACAACCCAATGGCAGATGAAAATGGCTACATATATAAGCCTAACGTAAACATAGTGGAAGAGATGGCAAACATGATGTCTGCATCTAAAGCCTATGAAACAAACGTTCAGGTAGCTGATACAACAAAACGCATCTTTCGTCGCGTATTGCAGCTTGGTCAAGGGCAATAATTAGCCGCTTGAATTTTGTGAGGATTAATCAGTGAATACTATAAATAACACCGGCTTAAATACTGACATGTATTGGCAGGAAGAAACCGTCAAAATTGCCGATGGCACCGAGCAACAGCTTACGCAGGAAGACTTTTTCTCGATGCTTACAGAGCAGCTTGCCAACCAAGACCCCACGGCGCCAGTAGACAATGACCAAATGGTGGCGCAAATGACGTCGTTCACGATGGCTGATGGCATATCTCAACTTAATGAAAAATTCGAGTCGTTTGCCGCTTCAATGACCTCGAACCAGGCGCTCCAAGCATCTAGTCTGATAGGTCAGAACGTGCTTGTTCAAGGCAATGTTGGCTTCATGGCCTCTGAAGGAGACGGTTTGTCGGGTGTGGTGGTGAACGAAAAGACGGTTCAAAACATGACGATAAGTATCGAAAACCAATTTGGCGAAGTAATTAAAACCATTGATGCAGGTACGCAAAGTGCTGGCAACATTGAGTTTGAATGGGACGGCAAAGACAAACATGGCAATTTAATGGCACCCGGTGAATATGTTATCAGCGCCACTGGAGAGTTAAATGGTGAAGGTGTTCAGCTAAACACAGCAGTTAATCGTCATGTTGGAAGTGTAAGTTTGGCAAGTAGAGGCCAAGGCGTAATTTTAAATTTGGATGGTGATGTCAGTATCAATCTTGATGACGTCATTCAAATCGGCAGTTAGTAGGAGAATCAATAATGTCTTTTAATATTGCACTGAGTGGCGTTTCAGCCGCACAAAAAGATTTGGATGTAACAGCCAACAACATCGCAAACGTAAATACTGTTGGCTTCAAAGAGTCTCGTGCTGAATTTGGTGATGTTTATGCGGCATCTCTTCTTGCAGGCGGCAAAACAAAAGTGGGTGACGGTGTTTTAACTCAAGAGGTTGCTCAGCAGTTTTCACAAGGTAGCCTTCAGTTTACTAATACATCACTAGATTTAGCGATAACCGGCAATGGTTTCTTTGCTACGGTACCTGAAATTACATCGCGAGATTTTTCTTTCACGCGAGCGGGTCAGTTTAAATTAGACAGTGACAATTTCGTTGTAAATAGTAACGGTGACAACCTTCTTGGTTTCCCGGTTAATGCGGATGGTACCAGTGCTTCCGTTGCGCTAAGTACGACAGAGCCAGTGCGTATTCCTGATTCTTCAGGTTCTCCGCAACAGACTTCAGAGGTAGATATTCGAATGAACCTACCAGCTGGCGATGCAGGTTTAGATCCACAAGATTTCAACCCTGATGACCCTTTGACTTACAACGCTGCTACATCAGTAACCGTATACGACTCGCTCGGCGATAGCCATGTAATGACTTATTACTTTATAAAAGATGGCGCAGCAGGTGTAGACAACGAATGGTATGTTGCCACAGCAATCGACGACACCCTTGTTGATATGACGGACTCTACCGGCGCGGATACCGATCCTGCTACAGCGGTTAACACCGTTGGCGGTAATACCGGTAACGCAGTAACGGCATCTAAACTTATTTTCTCTCAAGGCGGTGATTTTTCAGGTATGGAGACACCCGATGGATTGCCAACCTTAGACTTTAAGATGCAAACGGAAGCGCTGGGCGCAGGTATTCTGGCCAATGGTTCAGATCCAACGCAGCAAATTAGTATTGACTTCAACTTAGACGTTAATAATGCCACGCCGAACGAACCGACCCAGTTTGCATCAGCGTTTGAGGTCACGTCACTAGAGCAAGATGGTTTGCCAGTAGGTCGTCTTACGGGTATAGATATCGGTCCTGACGGCTTGGTCCGCGCTACGTTCTCAAACGGTACTTCTGAGCCCATCGTGCGTGTTGCGCTAGTTCGTTTCTCTAACGAACAAGGTCTGACACAAGAGAGCAGCACTCAGTGGAAAGAGAGTATTCTATCAGGTGAAGCACTAGCGGGTGAAGCAACAACCGGCACGTTTGGTGAGATCAACTCGTCCGCGTTAGAGCAAGCTAATGTTAACCTGACTACAGAGCTAATTGATATGATCATTGCTCAACGTAACTTCCAGGCTAACTCACGAGCCCTTGAGGTAAATAACTCACTGAATCAGACTATCCTTAACATTCGATAGTTAACGGCAAGCTTCAGAATCTGAGGCAATAAAGCGGCAATCTTCAGGCGTGTAAAGGCGCCTGAAAAACACCGCAAAATGACAGGTCGCATCATTGCGGCCTTTTTATTTTTCTTTATATTTCAATTCAGTAACTTCTATCTTCTCCAATAGTGCCAAATATCAACAGATTGGCATTGCCTTTGCAAAATCTTGTTTAAGGTTTAATCAGAGTCAAAAGTCAGTCATGGACAAACTTCTCTACATTGCAGCAAGCGGCGCATCCCAAGACCTATTAGGAACAGGGATTAGGGCCAACAACTTAGCCAATGCACAAACTACTGGTTTCAGAGCTCAATTAGAGCAGGCGCGCTCTATGCCAGCTTATGGCGAAGGCTTGCCGACCCGCGTTTTTTCTATGACAGAAAGTCCCTCAAATAATTATGAGTCGGGCCCAATGATTAAGACCGACCGCGATTTGGACGTGGCAATTCAAGGGGATGGTTGGTTTGCGGTTCAAGATGAAAACGGTCAAGAAGCTTATTCAAGAGACGGCAATTTTAAACTGGGCGACGACGGAATTTTGACAGACATTCACGATCGCGTAGTGCTTGGTGATAACGGGCCTATTTTCTTACCCGTTCCTTTAGACAACCTAAACATTGCCTCAGACGGAACGCTGTCGATGAGACAGTTAGGCGCACCAGCGAACGTTATCGAAGATGTGGGTCGCCTTAAGTTAGTTAGCCCTAACTATGCAGATATGGAGCGAGGTAACGACGGCTTATTTCGCATGGAAGACGGCTCAGTTGCACCAGCTAGCGCCAACGTCAAAGTGATGTCCGGCATGCTTGAGGGTTCAAACGTGAACGCAGTTGAAGAAATGGTAGACATGATAAGTCTACAGCGTCATTACGAACTTCAAGTAAAAGTAATGAAACAGGCTGAAGAGCTTGATACTCGCGGTAATCAATTGCTGCGCATCTTGTAATAGAATTTTTATCATCGTTGCCCCTTGTGCAACGTCGGAGGTTAACATGCATCCAGCATTGTGGATTAGTAAAACAGGCCTAGATGCCGCACAAACTGACGTGGCAGTGGTGTCGAACAACCTTGCAAACGCTTCAACCGTGGGCTTTAAGAAAGACCGCGCGGTATTTGAAGATTTGCTTTATCAAAATATTAATCAACCGGGCGGGCGATCCTCTGCCGATACCGAATTACCTTCAGGTTTAATGCTAGGCTCAGGTTCCAAGGTCGTTGCTACACAAAAAGCGCATACCCAGGGTAATCTATTAACCACTGAAAATGCCCTTGATATGTCTATTCAAGGCCGTGGTTATTTTGAAATACTTCAGCCGGACGGGACCATTGCCTATACAAGAAATGGTCAGTTCTCGTTAAATGACCAAGGGCAAATTGTGACCTCTGGCGCGGGCTTTTTACTTCAGCCTGAAGTCGCTATTCCTGAAGATGCTCAGCAAATTACTATTTCGCAAGATGGTGAAATTAGCGTAAGCATTCGAGGGCAAGCCGAACCGCAGGTATTGGGACAGCTAAACATTTCAGATTTCGTTAACCCTACTGGATTGCAGCCCACAGGACAAAACCTATTTGTAGAGACGGCCTCAAGTGGCGCGCCTATTCAAGGCATCCCCGGTCTGCAAGGATTGGGATACATTTCTCAAGGCACGCTAGAGACCTCTAACGTAAACGTAACCGAAGAGTTGGTTAACTTAATTGAAAGTCAGCGTTTGTATGAGATGAACTCAAAAGTTATCTCGTCGGTAGACCAAATGCTTGGTCAAGTTATTCAGCAACTTTAATGGGTAGCATCATGCGTATTCTAGGTTTAACTGTTGCTCTGCTCATTATTGGTGGCTGCGCCAGCACTAGTGAACCACCTGTTCAGGCAAACGACCCTTCGTTTGCGCCGGTGATCCCCGATTACCCGCGAGAAACGGTGGTTGAAGACGGTTCGCTGTTTCGCTCACATTTTGCAAATAATCTTTATTCGGATGTTACGGCCAGAAGAGTGGGCGATATTATTACCG
Organism: Alteromonas gracilis; assembly: GCF_002993325.1. GTDB lineage: Bacteria > Pseudomonadota > Gammaproteobacteria > Enterobacterales > Alteromonadaceae > Alteromonas > Alteromonas gracilis. The sequence goes on along the minus strand of NZ_PVNO01000013.1, from coordinate 118,013 downwards.
TTACGTTAAGCGAGAATACGCAAGCCAGCAAATCTGCTGACACAAGTACAGCTAAAGACTCAAATGTAAACCTTAACCCTATTACCGGGTTAGCGGGACAAGCAATCAATATCGGCGGCGAATCGATTCAGCTTGGAATAAGCTCGTCTCGCGATTTTAGCGGAGACGCAACGGCGAACCAAAGCAATAGCTTAAATGGCGCTATTTCGGTAACTGTGGTTGATGTGCTTCCCAATAGCAATTTAGTTATCCGTGGTGAAAAGTGGCTAACACTGAACCAGGGTGACGAATATATACGTTTGACCGGCATTATTCGTCCAGCCGATATCAGCCCTGAAAATGAAATTGTGTCAACCAAGGTCGCGAATGCGCGCATTCAATATTCGGGCACGGGAAGTTTTGCACGAGCTCAAGAAAAGGGTTGGTTAACTAAGTTCTTTGATTCGGCTTGGTGGCCTCTTTAGGTTAAGGGTAGGAGAGTGAACATGCGTTTATTATCAGTTTTATTGGCCGTTTCCTCACTGCTTTTATCATCTCAAGTGGGGGCGCAGCGTATAAAAGACTTAGCGAGTATTCAGGGAGTGCGTAGTAACCAACTGGTAGGTTATGGTTTAGTTGTTGGCCTGCCAGGTACTGGTGAACAGAGCCCGTTTACTGAGCAAAGTTTTAGGACAATGTTGCGTAACTTCGGTATAAGTCTTGATGCCAATACCAAGCCCAAAATCAGAAACGTGGCAGCGGTTGCGGTTCACGCAGAACTTCCCGCTTTTGCCAAGCCAGGGCAGACCATAGATATTACGGTTTCTTCAGTAGGTGAGGCGGCTAGTCTTCAGGGCGGAACGCTGCTACAGACGTTTCTCCGTGGCGTAGATGGTGAAGTTTACGCGGTGGCGCAAGGTAGCTTAGTTGTTAGCGGATTTGGCGCACAAGGCGGCGACGGCTCTAGAATTGTAGTCAATACCCCAACCGTAGGCAGAATTCCAAACGGGGCCATGGTAGAGCGCTCGGTTCCCAGCGGTTTCGCCAATGGCGATACGCTAACCCTCAACCTTCATTATCCTGACTTTTCAACGGCAAAAGCGCTAGCCGACACCATTAATGAAAGATTGGGCGCGCAGCCTGAAAATGGCTACATCATCGCAAAACCCATCGACGCTGCATCTGTACGAGTTACCGCGCCGCGCGATGTAGGTCAGCGAGTAGGCTTCTTGGCTACCCTCGAAAACTTTGAGTTCACTCCGGCAGATGCACCGGCAAGAGTCGTGATTAACAGCCGCACTGGCACAATTGTAATTGGTAGTGACGTCCGTTTGTTGCCGGCCGCTATTACACACGGCGGGCTTACGGTAACGATTTCAGAGAACCAGCAGGTTTCACAGCCTAATGCCTTTGCTGACGGGCAAACGGCCGTTACCACACAGTCCATTGTGGATGTCGATTTAGCTGATAGCCGTATGTTTAAGTTCGAGCCAGGCGTAACGCTTGACCAACTAGTGCGCGCCGTAAACGAAGTTGGTGCAGCACCTGGTGACTTAATGGCAATCCTTGAAGCATTGCGTCAGGCAGGTGCTTTACGTGGCGAACTTATCATTATTTAACGGGTGTAAGTGGAATAAATACGATGGAATCACTCAGCACAAAAACTCAGCTTGATATGGCTCGAAACGTCCATGATATGGGCAGCATAAATAAAATGCGCGAAGCCATTGCGTCAGGCGATGAGACAGTATTGCAAGAAGCTGCGCAGCAGTTCGAGGCGATATTTGTGCAAATGATGCTGAAGTCTATGCGTAAGGCGCAAGATGCACTTGCTGACGAAAACAGCCCGTTTAACTCACAGCAAGTTAAATTTTATCGAGACATGCACGATCAGCAGCTCGCTACAGACCTAACATCAGGCGGTGGCTTAGGGCTTGCAGACGTTATCGTAAAACAGTTAGGGCAGACAGAAGATAGTTATACGCCCGCGAGCGTGATTAGAAGTGACGGTGATTTATCTTCTTTAAATAGAAACCGCGTACAAAACGTCGAGCAAGCTCAAGACGCAGCCCTTCACTCTGAATCAATAAAGAGCAAGTCAGCCCAAAAAGACGCCATGTTCGAGACACCTGAACAATTTATCGAAAGCCTTATGCCGATAGCCGAAAAAATAGCAGAAAAGTATGGCATGGATCCCAAAGCTATTGTGTCTCAGGCCGCAGTAGAAACGGGTTGGGGTAAATTTGTAATTCATAAGTCAGACGGCAGCAGTTCACATAACCTCTTTGGCATAAAGGCCAACAAGGGGTGGCAAGGTGAACAAGCGGTGGTGGACACATTGGAATTCAATAATGGACTTCCGCAAAAACAAAAAGCGGCATTTAGATCTTATTCATCGGTAGAAGAGGCCATGGAAGATTATGGCCGATTTATCACAACGCAGCCTCGCTATAGTCGGGCTGTTGACAACGCGTCTGATGCCCTCAAATACACAAGCGCGCTTCAAGAAGCGGGCTACGCTACTGACCCTGAATACGCAAGCAAGATAATGGCTGTTTATAACAGCGATCGTCTTCGCGGGCTAATGCCATAATTTCGGGCCATCGGTGAGGAGAATACAGTGAGTTCGGTTGACTTATATTCATTAGCGACAAGTGGCGTAAATGCCAGCAGTAAGCTATTGCAAACGACGAGCAACAACATAGCCAACGTGAACACGCCAGGCTATGTTCGTGAGCGCACTGAACTGCAAAATAGCCAAGTATTTGGTGTCGAAATTGGCAACACCGAGCGCATTATCAATGTGTTCGCCCAAAACCAACTTAGAAGAGATATTACAGCTGTTGGTGAGCTTGAAGCATTTTCTAGCAAAACAACGGCTATTGATAACTTGTTGGCAAGTGAAGCAAACTCTATTTCAAAAGGGTTGAGCGAATATTTCTCGGCGCTTCAAACCGCCGCTGACGATCCGACTAACCTCGCATCACGTGAGCAAGTACTTAGCAAGTCTGAGTCTCTCTACAATCGTATGAGAACCTTGTCGGATTACATGCTTGAAAAAGAAGAAGAACTCAATCTTGAGTTCACGTCGATGGTAAACAGAGCGAATACGCTGATAGGCAGTATCGGTGATTTGAATCGCAACATTGTTATTGCAAATGGCAACAGTACGAGCGACCAGCCGAGTGCCCTACTTAACGAGCGAGACCAGGCTATTGATGAGCTCGCCTCAATAATGGGAATAACCGTAAAGGAAAGTACAACGCAAAACGGCGCGGTAACCATTAACCTTACCTCAGGTGAGTCTCTCGTTCTTGAAAACGGTGCGTTTAATCTTTTCGAGTTGAGCTCTAGCGCTGATTTGACCACCAAGGAAATCAAGTTAGAAACTGATTTTGGTTCACAAACTAAAAATAACGCGTCCCTACGTATACTAGAAAGTGATCTTGGCGGCGCATTAGGCGGCTTATTCAACTATCGAAATGAAGTCTTAGGCCCAACGATGCGTGACGTTGGTCAGTTATCTGTAGCCTTTGCGGACGCTATGAATACCCAAAACAAGCTGGGCATGGACTTAGATGGCCAAATCGGTGGTAACATTTTTGACATTCCCTCGTTTAGAGGCTTAGCGTATGAAGACACCAATGGTGACTACGTAGTTACAGCACAGATCACGGAAGGCAAGGGCGCTGAATTAACTGATGCTGATTATAAAATTGAAGTAACGGCGGTTGCTGCTGGGGTACCCAGTGAGATAGAAATTACGTTTTTAAACCCAGACGGCACGCCCAAAAAAGACGGTTCAGGCATAGACATTATTTTTTCAAACTTTGCCGTTACACCTGGTTTTAACGAGTTGCCCGGTGGTATTGAAATCGACTTTTCGGGAAGCGACCCTTACACCGTTGGCAATGAATTTTTAGTTCAGCCGACTAAAGATGTAGCTTCAAAAATAAGTTTTGCGACAAATCGTCCTGAAGATTTAGCTTTTGCTAATCCCGTGAGAGCCGGGGCTGATAGCGCAAACTTAGGTAGTGCAAATATTATTGATGTTTCCGTATCAAACACAGAAATAGGAACGTCTGCTTTTGATGGAGCGGGAGGCCTTCTAAATTCTGCGCCTGCTCAAATCAGTTTTACGGCGGCTGATACGTATAATGTTTTGGATGGAAGTGGAACGGTGCTCGCTACCGTTACTGGCACAACGAATTTAAATAATCTTATCAGCCAAGCAGGCATTAGCCCTGACCCAGGGTTTGATCTGAGTTTAGATGGCGTGCCTAAAGCCGGGGATAGCTTTTCAATTAGCTATAATACAGACGGCTTTAATGACAATAGTAATGCGCTTAATTTAGCTGCTCTTCAAAATGAAAATAAAGTACAGGTGAGCAGTGAAGCTACCAACAAGCCTCGTACGTTTCAGGATGCGTATGCGTCTATGGTTGGGCGAATTGGCGAAGACGCTTCAATGGCTAATGTTTCACTGGCCTCAGCAGAAGCGATGAAAGTGCAATCGCAAAATTGGTTTGAGTCTGTTTCGGGTGTAAGCTTAGATGAAGAAGCGGCCAACTTGATAAAATATCAGCAAAGCTATGCCGCAGCAGCGCGAATTCTATCGACCGCTCAAGAGCTGTTTAATACCATTCTGCAGTCAGCAAGGTAGGTGATTTATGCGTATATCAACGAATCAAATTTATGACCAAAACATGCGCTCGATTATGCAGAATCAGGGCGATTTGGCAAAGACACAAGAGCAACTGGCCTCTGGCAAGCGCATAATTACGCCTAGCGACGACCCTGTTGGTGCGGCAAAAGTGCTTCGCTTGACAGAAGAAATTGACGAGCTCACCCAGTTCCAGCGTAACAACGATCTGGTCACTGGCTCGCTTGAACAGCAAGAGGCTGTGCTAACCAATATTACCGATTCAATTAACCGTGCACGCACACTTATCGTTCAGTCGGGTAACGGCATTCTATCTGACCCTGATAAGCGCGCTATAGGGGCTGAATTAGAACAAATTAAGCTCGAAGTGTTTGATCTTATGAACACGCAAGATGCTGATGGGAACTATTTATACGCTGGCTTCCAATCAGGTAACCAGGCGTTTGAATACAACCCAGCAGCAGGTGGCAACGCCATCACGTTCGCAGGCGATCCTGGAGTAAGCTTCGTTCAGCTATCAAATAGTTCGAAGATTCAATCAACCAGTAATGGTTACGAAGTGTTTGAAAACGTGCTATCACGGTTCAAATTCTCAGTTGATAGTACTGTTGGCGCTACAGTGAACACTGCATCGGTTAAACAGCAGGGAACATTCGACACTTTTTTTGACAAAAACTATGACCCGGTAAATGCTGCGAACAACGATTATCGCATTAATTTTCTAGCGTCAGGGCAGGCTGAACTTGTCAATCAAGGAACCGGAACGGTTGTCGACTCAGTTTCTTATACCTCTGGTCAGCCTTTCACTATAAAGGGAATGGAGTTTGAAGCGACGGCCGCGCCTGGCGATAGTATCGACTTATCCTTTAATGCGCCTGAGAAAAAAAGCATGGCCCAGTCTATTCACGAAATTCAAACGATTTTGATGGACTCCACAATAGATAATTCAGCGCTTCAAGAATCGATAGCCGATGCATTAGTAGGTCTAGATAACGGGCTTGAAAAGCTTTCTTTAGAGCGTGCTTCGATTGGTAGCCGGCTAAATATAGCCGAGAGTACTTACGAAAGTAATCTAGATATGGAAATTGCTGCGAAAGCGCAGCGTTCGTCAATTCAGGATGTGGATTACGCCGAAGCATCTACTGAATTTGCGAAGCAAGAAACGGCATTAAGTGCCGCGCTAGCTACTTTTCCTAAAGTGGCTAACTTGTCGTTATTTGATTTTGTCTAATAATTCTAATGTGTTAATTCAGTGACACCGGATAAACACGCCATATAGACTCGGGCTTCATTGTCTACATGACAAGAGTAGTAGGAAACATACAGGCGGTCGTTTTCTACTACTAAACCTGGATAACTCGTATCTTTACTGCTTGGCAACGTATGTAGTTCTTCAAGTTTTTTCGAGTCACTGTTGAACAGCCAAATTTTCGTAGAGAACTCTCTAGTTTCCCATTTGACGTGTCTTCCAGCGACAATAAATCGATTTCTACTTATTGCTACAGCCGCAGGACCGCCTATGTAAATTCCCAAATCGTGCCATTTCCATTTAGTAAAGGGGGGCTTCGATGTGCCAAATTGTGCACTGAAAGTATCGGCATCTCTTCTTAAAAATACCGAGGCGTTGCCGTCGTCATCAAACAAGATTGTGCTTTCATTAGGGTAGCCTTTGCCTTGCTTTTTTAGGTTAAAAACATCCTCTTTATGGGGCCGCATTGTGCGAGTGGGGTCGCCCTTATAAAGAGATAATGTGTTTGAGGGCCGATTGTAAGCAAATCCGTAGGCTTCAAAACCAAACCATTCATGGTTCCACAACCACCACCCGCTTTTACCAAAACTATTTTTGCCTGACCAAGATTGTCCTGTAGTTGAAAAGTAAGTCAGCATTTTGGTGACCATTTTTCCGGTAGCTAAGTATGTTTTTGCGTAAGTAGTTAGGATAAGCCGTGTCCCATCGAAAGAAAATTTAGGATCTCTTAAATCTGCATTGTTTTCTCTGATTGTCATTTTCCTGAGAACGCGAAAAGTCTTTTTTTCTACTGTCAGAATAACGAGAAAACCATCGGCACTGACGTGATTAGTTGCTAGGCGATAACAACACAGTAATGTTTGACCGCCTTCGTCGAAAGGATTTTTAATTAAATCGGTGAATGCACTATGGGCAGCAGGCTTAGAAATACGCATTAAATTAACTAGATTCAACTTTTTTTTCACCTTAAATCTTCCTTAAAAATCCAATGGTTACAAACGCATTTGCGGGTTCTTGGCGGCAATATATTACCGCTTATCGGCAAAAATCGTAATTTTTCCTAAAGGGAATTTACATTTTGTCGATACAGATTCTGAGAGAGCCAGTTCATCAATTACCCCTCAGGTCTTGATGACTACTAAAACAAAACGTCGGCAATGCCGACAGCCAGCGCACGCTGGACTGAGAGTGTAGGAGAGACTTTATGTCTATGTTCGTTAATACCAATGTATCCTCATTGAATGCCCAGCGTCAGCTATTTGATGTTAGTAATTCTTTGAGCACGTCTTTTGAACGCCTTTCTTCAGGCTTCCGTATCAACAGCGCTGCTGATGATGCTGCAGGTCTACAGATTACCGATCGAATGACTTCACAAATTCAAGGACTTAACCAAGCTGTACGTAATGCAAACGATGCGATTTCACTGTCGCAAACTGCAGAGGGTGCACTATCTGAAACAACAACAGCACTACAGCGTATACGTACGCTTTCTATTCAGTCGCAAAACGGTATCAACAGCTCAGCTGACCGTGTAGCACTGCAAAAAGAGGTGTCAGCACTACGTACTGAGATTTCGCGTATCTCTACAACAACACAGTTTGCTGGTGTAAACATTCTATCAGGCGATTTCTCTGCTAAATTCCTTGTAGGCGCCAACGCAGGTCAGACTATTTCTGTAAACCTTTCTAGCCCAACGCTAACACGTGCTGGTGTTAATGGCTTTAGTGCGACAGGATTGAATATCACAGGAACTGGTGTTGACGTTCTTACGAGCGAAAACGCTTCTGGTCTTTTAGCAAAAGTTGACAGCGCCATATCTGCAATTGGTGGTTTACGCGCAGACCTAGGTGCGCTACAAAACCGTTTCCAGTCTACAATTCGTAACTTGAGCAACATCTCAGAAAATGTTTCTGCTGCGCGCTCTCAGATCAAAGATACGGATTTTGCTACTGAAACGGCAAACCTAACGCGTAACCAGATTATTCAGCAGGCAAGCACAACTGTATTGTCGCAGGCTAATCAGCGTCCGCAGGCAGCATTATCGCTACTTGGTTAATACTATATCGAGAGTGGAGCCAGGGGGTAGTGCTCTAGTCCACAAAGCGATTCATAAAGCCGATACCGATAAGGTATCGGCTTTATTTTTTCTCGATTAAGATAACTTACGTAGTCAAACGGTCAAAACGAGATTAACCATCGGCATTTTTTAATTTTTAACTACCCTAGTGTTTATTCGTCAGACATATACCCAATCTCGCCTCGATACTACTTCCGCTATAAGCTTCTCCGATCCTATGTAGCTGATAATAAGAAATTTTTATCTGAAAACTAAAAAACCTCCAAAATATTTTAAAAAACACTAAAGTAATTTTCCCAAAGTGACGATAACTATTACAAAGGGAGATATAAGAGGCTTTATACTTCCTGAGCCAATAAAATAGTAGTTTACATTGTCAATATTTAGCTTTTGATGGGTAGATAACTTTTTTTAAATTGGTTTTAAAGTTAGGAAAAACAGTGTTTTATCTTTGTTTGGATAAATTTTTAAAAATTTCTAAAGAAAATTTGTTTGAGTGACGATAAATAAGAAGGTTTGTTGGGCGAGGGACTGCTGACTGGCGAGAGTGAAGCCAGGAGGTAGTGAGAGGTTTGAGGTCTGGAACATCAAACTCACCAGCCAGCAAAGAGAAGTAACTTCTCTGTATAGCAAGTTTTATCGGTAGTGTGCCGGTAAAACGTCAGATTACTCTGACACCTGAATAAAGCACAGGCTATGCCATTTTTAAAACTACAGCGCAGATAATAAAAACAATAGCGCAATCTCGAAACTGTTAGGAGAGACCCATGAGTCTATTTGTTAATACCAATGTGTCATCGTTAAATGCACAACGTCAATTATTCACAACTGGCAATAACTTAAGCACTGCTTTTGAACGTCTATCATCTGGCTTTCGAATCAATAGCGCTGCTGACGACGCTGCTGGTCTTCAAATTACCGACCGTATGACATCTCAGATTCAAGGTCTGAACCAAGCGGTAAGAAATGCAAACGATGGTATATCGCTTGCGCAAACGGCTGAAGGAGCGATGGCTGAGACTACAACGGCGCTTCAACGCATTCGCACCTTAGCAATTCAATCACAGAACGGTATTAATAGCTCAGCGGACCGTGTTGCGCTTCAAAAAGAAGTCTCTGCACTTCGCACGGAAATATCGCGCATTTCGACGACAACGCAATTCGCAGGTGTAGACATTTTAACGGGTGATTTTTCTGCCAAGTTCCTTGTTGGCGCCAACGCAGGGCAGACTATATCAGTAAACTTATCTGCACAGGCACTGGGTCGCGCAGGTGTTAATGGTTTCAGTGCGACAGGCCTAGGAATTATCGCTGACGACGTGTTAACCGAAGCTGGTGCATCACGTTTGTTAACCGCGGTAGACAAAGCAGTATCGGCAATTGGCGGCCTACGCGCTGATCTAGGTGCCTTACAGAACCGTTTTCAGTCAACTATTCGTAACTTGAGTAATATTTCTGAAAACGTGTCTGCGGCAAGATCGCGTATCAAAGATGCTGACTTTGCCACTGAAACGGCAGAGTTAAGCCGCAACCAGATATTACAGCAGGCAAGTACCACAATTCTTGCCCAGGCGAACCAGCGCCCACAGGCTGCATTATCACTACTTGGCTAATGACCAAAGTTAGTTATTAGGCGCTTATTTGGGAAGGAGTTGAGAGGCCATCCCCTAAAGAAAGGTTAGCAGCCATTTAGGCCGCTCCTTTGAGAAAGCGCCGACTAACAGGACTGAGAGTGTAGAAGTGTTGGTTGAGAGGCCAGTTTATCCTACTAAACCCTGCCAGCCGACAGAAACTGAATTTGCTCAATCTCCTAACGTGAGCAAATTGGCCGAGATTAAATTGTCTCGGCCTTTTTTTATTTTTACCGAAACATCCCACCAATTTCAAACTGCGGTAGAGCAACGCCGCGAGTTCATATTATCTAAAGCATATTAAGTGCCAACTCAAAAATTATAAGATTATCTCTGTCTCCAACTTATCACTTACCACCAAAATTGTTCCCTTTAATCTACTTTGTTTAAGAACGACTACTCTTTCTCCTTCCTTGAAAGGACCCAGTTAGTACGATTGATACTGCGTTAAATTAGAATTAAATCTTCGATAAAAATTTATTTTTTGCTTATAAATCATTGCTGTAGATTGCTGGGTCTAGTTTTTTTTAAAAAAAATAAAAAAAAAGCTAAAGAACCTAAAGCCTTGGCCGATACCTATTGTTGAGGGGTAATTTAATTTACTTTTATATTGAGGTGTTAGCAGGAGTAGTGACCCGGCTAATATGAACTGGAAGGATTTGATCATAGCAGTTTTGCCATCGAATCCCTAGGAGGTAATCTATGTCTTTATTTGTAAATACCAATGTTTCATCGATCAACGCGCAGCGTCAGCTTTTTGACGTGAACGATCGCTTGAATACGTCGTTCGAAAGACTTTCATCGGGATTCCGCATTAACAGTGCATCGGATGACGCTGCAGGTCTACAAATTTCTGATCGTCTCACATCGCAGGTACAAGGTCTTAACCAGGCCGTGCGAAATGCTAACGACGCTATCTCTTTGTCGCAAACAGCAGAAGGTGCGCTTAGCGAAGTTACCACAAGCCTACAGCGTATACGTACTCTTGCTGTACAATCACAGAACGGTATTAATAGCTCTGCTGATCGTCTGGCACTACAAAAAGAAGTGTCTGCTTTACGTACAGAAATTTCACGCATCGCTACCGATACACAGTTTGGTAACGTGAACATATTAGATGGTAATTTTTCTGCGAAGTTTCTTGTTGGTGCTAATGCTGGCCAAACAATTTCGGTAAATTTGTCATCAACAAATCTAGGTTCCATTAGCGGATTCAGTGCTACAGGTCTTGGCATCACTACAAACAGCGTTGCTACAGCGGGCGGTGCATCAGCCTTACTTAGTGATGTTGACGCTGCTATCTCTGGTATTGGTGCGGTTCGTGCAGACCTAGGTGCACTTCAGAACCGTTTTCAGTCAACTATCCGCAACCTAAGTAATATTAGTGAAAACTTATCTTCGGCTCGTTCACAAATTCGAGACACAGATTTTGCTGCGGAAACAGCAGAGTTAACGCGAAACCAGATTATTCAGCAGGCATCTGTTTCTGTACTAAGCCAGGCAAATCAGCGTCCACAAACTGCGCTGTCTTTGCTCGGATAAGCTATACTTTAAAATAGCGACCTTAGTTGAGATGTAGCGGGTGCTTGCTTTTTAAGCAAGGGCCCGTTTTGTTGTTTCAGTCGGGAGGTATTACGTGGAAATTCAAAATACCCAAGTTGGCCAAGTGTTTGCATCACTAGCTCCTAAGAATTCTGAAGTTGTTGAAGCTGATATTCAGAATAAAACTGCTGTTCTTGAAAGTAGTGAACCGGCTACATCTAGCGATACGCGTCGAGGCAATACGCGACTGGCAATTGATGAGTCGAATAATACAGAAAGGCAGCAAATTCTTTCTCAAGGTTCTCAAGCGCAGGCCGATAAAAGTGAAGAAGAGCGTAATGGTATTGAGTTAGATGATGCTGTTGCGAAAGTTGAATCATTCTTAAAAGTTCAGAATCGGGATTTAGCGTTTACTATTGATGAAAATACTAATCGTTCGGTAGTGACAGTTAAAGATTCAAAATCTGGTGATGTTATAAGGCAAATACCTTCAGAAGAAGTGTTAAAGCTTGCCGATCGAATCCAAGAGTTACAACAGGATGTTGGGGACAGTGTGGGAGTGTTTATCAACAATCAAGTTTAGTTTGAGGTAAAGTATGACAATTCAGTCTCTAGGTGTAGGATCGGGTTTAGCCCTTGATGATCTTGTACAACAACTTCTTAGCGCAGAACGCCAACCTAAAGAGGAGCGTTTGAACGCAAAAGAAGAGCGTATCGAGGCTGAAATATCTGGCCTTGGTAAAATAAAGTCTAAGCTCTCTGACTTTAAGGACGCTGTTGACGAATTAAGAAGCGACAACGGCATCAATGGTCGTGAGCCCACCATTTCTAATCCCTTAGAAGACAATGATGTTCTTTCTGCCGAGGCTTCTAACTCAGCGCTTCGCGGGAGTTACGAAATTGTTGTAGAGCAGCTAGCGTCTGGTAGTCGAATTACAACAGACGCAGGTGCATTTACGTCAAGCAGCGACCCCGTACTTACTTCAGGAACAGGCTCATTAACGTTTGACGTGGGCGGAAATAAAAGCTTTACCGTAGACGTTACCGCTGGGATGTCACTCACCGCATTACGCGAAAAAATAAACAACTCTGATAACAACTTTGGTGTAACCGCAAACATCATTGATACAGGAACCGGTGCAGGGCCTCGTTTAGTATTTTCGTCGAACGAAACCGGCGATGGGAACGATCTCGTCATTACCAATGACACTGGCGCTGCAGAGTTAGATAGATTGTCAACGGCAGGAGGCACAAATAATATCAGTGCCGCAAATATTCAGAGTGCTAAAAATGCAGTTGCTTATATTGACGGTATCGAAGTTCAGAGTAGCTCCAATGAATTTGAAAACACGATTCAAAACGTTTCATTTGAAGTAAATGAAGTCTCACCTAAAGATGCTGCAGGCGATTTCTTAGCTACTAAACTGAATATTGGTTATGACAAAGAAGGTTTAGATAAAAAAATTAGAGATTTTGTCGATAACTACAATTCTCTGATTGATGAAATAAAAACCCTGACGCGCTATGGTGAATCTGAGCTTGAAGACGATGGCGCATTAGCAGGAGATTCACTACTGCGCGGTATACAAAGCGGATTAGCTTCTATCGTTGGCGATAGCGTAAGTTCTTCCTCATTAGGTGGACTCTTCCAGATCGGTATTGAATTTAATGATGACGGAAAGCTCGAAGTCGGCACAACTGATTTTGGATTGGGTTCTGGCGAAGACAGACTAGAAGATGCTTTAGAAGATAACTTTGATGAAATAGCAAAATTGTTTACTGATCCTGACGAAGGCATCGCGACTCGACTTTATGATTTCTCTAAGGAATATACCTCATTTAGTGGACTAATTAGCTTAAGAGAGCGCGCAGCCAAGGATGATCGGGATGATCTATTTGATGAGCGTGAGACTCTCGAACTGCGTATGTTAAATTATGAAGAAATCCTTCGAGATAAATATTTAAACCTCGACCAAACCGTTGCGCAATTAAACCAAACTGGTTCCGCGCTTTTAGCGTCGCTATAAATAACATAAATTTGGAGTTTTTATGTCACTTAAAGGTATAAATGCGTATCGCAAAGGTAACCTTAAGCAAGATATTGCTAATGCCGATCCGCATAAACTTACACTTATGCTTCTTCAAGGCGCATTGGACAGGATTGCATACGCTAAAGGGGCCATGGAACGCAAAGAATTGGTAGCCAAAGCCGATTTCATTTCAAAAGCGAATGCGATCATAATGCATCTGCGTGACACTCTTGATTTGGAAGTGGGCGGTGAAGTCGCTGAGAATATGTTTGCGCTATATAACTATATGATTGAGCGCTTGAATGATGCACATTTTAACAACGACTTGAATATGTTAGATGAAGTGTCTAGCCTATTAACACCTATCCGAGACGCATGGGTACAGATTCCTGAAGAGGCGAAACAGGAAGCTTACGAAGCCCAGCGTCAGAAACGACAAGCTGTGTGAAAATACAAGACCTTAACCACTCTTTAACGCCAACGGCGCTGCAAAACTTAAACGAAAGCATTGCGGCGCAGTTACTGTTGGACCAAGAAAAATCCTCTGATTACGCTATGCTGAGAACATTGTTAGCAGAGCGAGATCGCCTTATAAAAGACCACTTAAACTCACTTTCTGTTAGCGAAAAGCGGCAATTTTCTGAAAAAGAATTGGTCGTCAATCGCCTCCTAGAGGAGTTGGCCTTTAAATTGCTTGAATCTTCAAAAGAAGAGATTATTCAATTTGTTAGAGGCAAGGCTGCAGTCAAAAAATACAAATAGAAGTATTTTTGCTTTAAATAGCATTGGTTTATTCATTTGACATAGCTTTCATACTTGAGCCTCCTGTAAGCTCCTCTTGTTGCGTCAAAATTATGTCTCGTTCTTAAATAAAACTAGAATTTTAAAAATCGTATAATTGGCAGAGCTCTTTGATTAAGGCGCTGGAGTCGAAAAATGCTAAAAGATATTAGAATCCACTTAGACCCAGATGAAAAGAAACAAAGCGAGCTAGAAAAGAAACTCGCTGAACGAGTTACACAAAATTATCGGCGAAACTTCGGGGCATTCAAGGCATATGTACCTAATATCGTCGATACAATTGTGCAAGCTGCAACGCTAGATATTTCCATTTTTACTAATCGGAATGGCGAACTTAATATTGTCAATTACAGCAACGGTCGTACATTCTACGATTTGTCACCCGAGAAGGAAGTTCAAGCTCAGTATGTCGAAAAATTACTTCACTGTACATATTGCGATCTAGAAAGAAATGTAAGCTATAACTCTAACGATGAACATTACTTACCTATTTATGACAGATACTTATCGCAACCCCCTTTAACAAAAGACATCAATTTACTCGTTGTTATGGGAGTGGGCTTAGGCTTTCATATTCGAACATTGGTTGAAAACCATAACATCAAACACCTTGTTATTTATGAGCCGGAAGAGCAATATTTTTTTGCTTCACTCTATACACCAAATTGGAAAGTCATACTAGAAACGGCCAAGTCGAAAGGCACTGCACTTTATTTTCAATTAAAAAATAGTGGTATATCTATGTCTAACGACATAGAGGAACTGAAAACGCATTTTCCAATTTCAGGTTTTTATTTTTATCGGCATTATAATCACAATACGTTCAACCTTCTCGAAAATGCATTACTTACTTCTAGTTGGGAGAACTTTCAAAAAGATGGTATCAGCAAACAGCTAAGAAAGTCTGAGGAAAGTCTCCTGCCGCATTGGAACAAACCTGTTTCAATGGAGCGACTTTATGAGGCGAGCAAAGAGGAGCGTTTTACTCTCAATGTAGAAGCTTTTAAACGCTACGTCCCGAATATTGCCAATGAATTTGAGTGCTACACACCTAATTATTGGGTTCCAATGCAGGACGCGCGCGGTGCAGTAAACATATTTAGCAAAGTATCTCTGGCTAATTGGTACAGTGATTCACCATTTGAAGATGCCAGTATAAATTTCGAAAACTTCAAAGAGTATCCGAATAAAGATGGCTTAATATTGGGGTATAACGGGGTTAAGCTGAAGCATTATCAACACTTTCAGTTTGTTAAAAAGGCAGAGAAACTTCTAAAAGACGCAGGAGATAAAACAAGTAAGCTACCCGAGCAGATAAAGTCGCTAATTCTATTTGGTATTGGACCTCAGTTAGAAACGTTGTTTGAGAACAACGATGTTGAAAAGCTCTTCGTCTGTGAGCCTAATCGCGACCTATTCTATGCATCGCTTTATTTAATAGACTGGGCAAATATTCTTGAGCGCATCGACCAGAAAGGCGGACGTTTATACATTAATGTTGGAGATGATGGCTCAAATCTATTTAGAGATTTGCTGAATCAGTTTTATTCTGTTGGTCCCTACATTCTCGCTAATACATACTTTTATCAGACCTATCATAACACCAAGATGGTTCATACCATTAGTCAGCTGCGTGAGCAGTTGCAAGTTGTTATTGCCATGGGGGAAAACTTTGATCATGCTCGCTACGGCATTGCGCATACAAAAGAAACCATAGGTAGAAAGTATCCACTTCTTTTAAAGGACCCTGCAAAAAAACTATCACTAGCAGACAAGGATATTGCAGTCTTCATCGTAGGAAATGGCCCGTCACTAGATAGCACAATCGATGCTATCAAGTCTTTTAAAGACAAAGCTATCGTGGTCTCGTGTGGTACAGCGCTTATGCCGTTGTATAAAAATGGCATAGTTCCAGATTTCCATGCAGAAATCGAACAAAATCGTTCTACTTTTGATTGGAGCTGCCGGGTTAACGACTTTGCTTTTTTAAAGCAAGTAGACTTGTTGTCATGTAATGGAATTCATCCAGATACATGTAAGTTGTTTAGAAATACTTATATCGCATTTAAAGAAGGTGAATCTTCTACGGTTTCTTCACTAAAGTTACTCGGTGAAAAAAACTACGAAGAACTTCAGTTTGCTTATCCTACGGTATCCAATTTTGCTATAAACCTGTTTACCTTGATGGGATTTCAGCAGCTTTACTTGTTCGGAGTCGATTTAGGTTTTGCAGAACAAGATAAACATCATTCAAAGCAGTCTGGCTATTATGACAATCATGGAAAGGAAAAATATAGTTATAAAGAACGGCATAATACCAATATCGTGGTGCCAGGAAACTTCAAGAAAAGTGTGTTCACCAAGTATGAATTTAAAGTTTCCAAAGCCATTATTGAGCGCACGCTTGCAAAAGCTAAAGTAGATTGTTTTAACACAAGTGACGGTGCGCTTATTGCTGGCGCGAAACCATTACCTGTAGACGACATCCTGTTAGTGACATCTGCCTATGAAAAAGAGGAGGTGTTGAGAAAAGTTAAGACAGAAGCGTTTCAACCTTTGTCGGAAGAACGCGATTTTTTACACGAATACGACAGTTTTTACGATCAGTCAACCTTAGAAAAACAATTGAATGAGTTTGTAGCGATGACGCAAGATGCTTTTGAAGTGTCGGACGATGCAGAGCACTACACAGAAAAACTTAAAAAGAAGTTGTTTTCGTCATATCAAGAGGGAAGGTCACTTCTTTTCTATTATCTTTACGGTACGGTAAATTTTGCTAATTCTGCATTCAGTAAGTTGCTTTATTCGGATGAATCAGAATACGAAAAAGTGTCACGTCTCAATATGCTAAGGGAAGCATGGCTTGAAACACTAGAAATGATTCGAGGTGCGATCCTGCAAGGGAATCACATATTCGATCACGTCTCTAGTTTTGTGCCAGAGCGTGAGGCTATTTTTATAAAAGAACAAAGCCAACAATTTACCGCACGATCTAATCTGAGTGAGAACGATAATAAATTCATAAAACAATATTTAGATGCGGTTTCTGAAATAGACAAACAGTGGTTCGAGCCCAACACTAACAATAATGAGACCGCATTACTCTGTGACGAAAAAAATTACCCTACGAAAGAAAGTATGTCTGGGGCACATGTCGTTGTACAAATTGATAAAGATACATCCCAGAAAGCGTTAGCAGATTTCTTCTGTAAACAAAATACGATTTTATATCATCATCCAGTGTTTGACTTTAAATATGACGTTGATGCGTACCTTAATGGTGAAACTGTTTTCTATCATTCAATTAATAAAGCATCTTGGACTGTAAAGGCTTGGATTCAGAAAAAGATTGCACTAGTCATTCTGCCAAAGCTTTATTTTGTGGGTGAAAGTAAAGAAGTTTCAGATGGTTTAAGGGATTATGCAGAACATGTGTTAAGTATGTTCCCGGATCATGTCAGCTATATCGATTATCCAAATTACATTATGATTCCAAAGGATAACGCTCAATATAATGACTACATAGTCGATAAATTGGGTAATAGAGGTGTTGTATGTGTTGGCAAGCCAAAGGTTGAGTCGATGTTTCTTGAAGGGGTGAGCAAACGTGAAGCACATCAACAAATTGAAAATAATATTATGTGGTGGGGCTTTGGAAATGAGCGATGAATTTTTCTGACAAGGCCGCTGAAATAGCAACAATGAACAGCACGCCATTGGTATCTGTGATTGTACCGAACTACAGGCACGAAAAGTACCTTGAGAAAAGACTCAGCACTATCATCAACCAAACGCATAGTAATATTGAAATTATATTGCTAGATGATGGTAGTCCTGATAAAAGCGAGGAAGTGCTTACCGCATTTGCTTCAGCCTGTGAGAAAGTTGTTGGCTTGTACGTCAACAATTCAAATTCAGGATTACCTATAAAACAATGGATAAAAGGGGTTTCATTAGCTAAAGGCGATTTTATTTGGATAGCCGAGAGCGATGACGAAGCTGAGCCAGAATTGATTACCACACTTCTTTCTATTTTAAAGGGCAATCCCTCAGTCGGCATGGCTTACTGCGACAGCGAAATAATTGATGAAAGTAGTCAAATTATCGCTAGGTATGACTACTCCTCTCATCACTATTCTGACGATGGGCTGTGGAAGCAAGACTTCTTCATGAAGGGAAGAGACTTTGTTACAGATTACATGGCTTATCGCAATGTAATACCCAACGTAAGTGCGGTATTGTTTAACGCTTCAGTTTTGAAAAAGAACCTCCGTGAATGCGACTTCAAATACTGCGCAGATTGGGCGCTTTACAATAGAATACTGTTGTCGCATGACATTGCTTTCACCTGTATCCCTCTGAATAAATTTAGAAAACATGTTCAAACAACGCGTTGGCACAACAAGAAAAGTTATGCGATAGAGTTAAGAGAAAAGTTTACGCTATTGAAATCATTGAGGAGTGCTGTGGGTTTAAACAAAGGTGCCCAAAGTAATATTAATTCTTCATTGAGCTTTATTTTTTCGAACAGGCATAAATTCAAGAGGGTTGAGTATTTGTGCAGTCAGATTGCTGCTCTGGACAACTCTTTAATTACAGAACTGTACATATTTGGCGCTAATGATATAGCCGAGCGTGCTGTCGAAACATCACTTGCAATGAATGTTAAGCCCATCGTCATAGATACCTTTAAAGCGGGACAAATATTTAAGGGAATAGAAGTTTTGCCTTTAAATCTCAATAGTTTCAATGCTGCGAGTGCCGTTGTTATTTGCTCTTTAAGCTATCAACAGCCAATGCAAGCGATACTTGAAAACTGTGGCTTCGAAGGGTTGGTGTTACGAGTATAGAGAAGACTGATGAACAAAAGCATTCTTATAGTTGGATGGAAACAGGAGCTTGAACAGGTTGAGTCTTTGGTGAGCTCATTAGAGAACGCGCAAGTCATTTTGTTTGATGATGAAGGACTGGTTTGGGCACCCTCTAAAAAAGTTGATAATATCGAGTTCTTAGTTATAGAACAGGGCCAGTTCACTCACAGGGATAGTAGCCTCAAGGCACCTTCTGAGATAGCGTTATGGCTCTATAAAAATCCATCTTTCGATACAATATATTTCTCTCGTTACGCTGGACTTGGGTACTTTGCTAATGTTTTGCATCAAACCGTTGAACGCTGTATGTACTGGAATATTCGCTGGTTTGGTTGTCATTCAGTTCAGCAGGATTATGCTAACGCAAAACGGTTTCTCGACAAAAATGGTTTGCTGCTAAGTTATCTTGAAAAGCATCAAAAAAGAAAAAGAACGCAGCTGAAAAATGAACGTTCGCAAATAAATATAGATGATGTTTCGGTTATCATCCCCTTCCATAATCGCATAGATTATTTACCTTTAACTCTTTTGTCTGTAGCGCAGCAAGGTACCGGACTTGAAGTTGTTATTGTGAATGATGCGAGTAGCCAACTAGAAAGGGAACAGTTAGCAGATTTGGTGAAAGACCCGCGATTTTCTAATCTACATATTAAAATCATTGATAGTAAAACTCCCCTTGGAGCCTCCAACGCAAGAAATAAAGGCGCTGCAAATACAAACCGCGACTATATATTTTTTCTTGATGATGATGACATTCTCGCACCAGACGCACTTCGCCTCTGCTGCGACACGCTATCAAGAGAAAATGCTGATGTTATTACCGTTGCTTTTTGTTTTTTTGAGGGCGACGGCATCCCTGATTTCGCAAACGAAAAAGGCATGCTAATTCAATTCCATGATGCCAAAGACTGGTCATCAGCGTTGTTATACAACTGTGTAGGAGGCATTAGCGCACTGTACCGCAAAGTTGCTTTTGAACAAGCCAAGGGTTTTCAGTGTGGAGAGTTTGCAGGAGAGGAGGATTGGCAACTCATCTTGAAGCTTTCATTTACAGGCAAAAATATCGTCAACATACCCTTACCGCTTTTATGGTATCGAAATACACCATTTAGCTTAAGTAAAAAGATGTTGCGGTATGAGAGTCGACAGCAGCTATTTGCCTTATATGAAAGTGTTCTCCCCGAACCTTTAGTGGCTCTCTCTGAGTTTGTAACGTCAACGCAGCATATGCAGAAATCTTCGTCTGATGAAATCGCAATGCTGGGGTGGGAGTTATATCCTTATCGAGAAAACCCTGTTTACATCTACGGTGGAGGGGAATTGGGACGCAACGTTTTAAAGTTTTTAAAAAAGCTTGAGCCATCAATAAGTATCGAATTGATAATAGATAGAAATGCATTATTTATCAAAGAGATAATGGGTTGTAAAGTGGTCACCCTAGATAAGTGTCTTTTTAAAGACAATGCAGTGGTAGTCATTGCCTCATTGAGTTTTGTTGATGAAATTGCAGCACAACTACCCTCCTCTGTGAGTCATGTTATCAAGTTGAAAAAGTAGGAAAGATTATGAATGACAGGCCTTTTCTGAGCTATGTATTACCCACTAGAGATAGGCCACAGCTGCTTAAAAAGTGCCTTGAATATCTATGTGCGCAGCAAACTGATGATTATGAAGTAATTGTCTCTGATAATAGCATTAATAAGCCCTGTAAAGACGTTGTTGCTCCATTCCTCAAAGATAAAAAATTTAAATATTTTAGACCGACTGAACCTTTATCAATGCCTGACAATTGGGATTTTGCGATTGAAAAAGCACAAGGTCAGTACATCACTGTTATAAATGAAAAATTTCTTTTTCATCCACGAGCAACGACGGTTTTGCAGGAATTAGCTGATGAATTTAATACCCCTGATATTTTATCTTGGCAGTATGAGCATTTTGCGATGTCAGATGGTGAAGGTCAGCGGGGTACATATCACCCCCTGATAAAGCCGGTAATGCCATCTGTTTATAGTGCACTTGAAGAGCTAAAGCGACGATTTGACTTTATCGAGCCTTTGTTTGGTCGTTCCACACAGGAAAAAATTAGTTTTGGTAAAATTTATTCAGGTGCAGTTAACCGAAAAATTGTAGAAAAGATAAAACAACATTACGGGCGTATATTTGTGCCAATGAGTCCTGATTTTACTTCTATGGTTTGTGCACTAAATTTTAGCAATAAATGTGTGGATGTGGGGCGTAGTCTTATGATGGTAGTCTCGGGAGAGAATATTTCAAATGGTGAGAGAACTAAAGTCTCTCTTCCCGCGGCAAAGCAATTTCTAGAAGAAACAACGCCTGACTTCTCGCAGTACATATCGCAACTTGTCGTTCCCGGCTTCTGGCTTGGACATAACATATTTATTGCATCAGATTACGCATGCATTAAAGCAATGTATTCGACAGGTAATTTGAGCAAAGTAAAGCTTAACATTCCAGCAGCATTGGGCTGGGCAATGATTGAGTATGATCAAGTCACTGAATGGGGAGATGAAGACCCTGCGAACTTCAAAAAGATTTTGGATGACTTTTATGCATTGCTCACGGACGAAGAGAAAGCTATCACAGATAGCATTATTGAAAAAAATGAGAAAATCCGTCAGCCGAGTCCTCGAGAGATTTATCATTCGGGCCTTACAAAAAGCGATATATATATACCTGATATAAGTCCAGAAGAGCTTGCTCGCTACCACTGGGAAAAGCAACTTGCCCTGCCACGGAAGCCAGTATCCACAAGCCCTCAGCATCTAGATGATGCAATGCAGTTCTACATAAAATACACTAATTTCTCTTTAGAATTGCTTGGATTATGATGCAAGATAAAAAGCATGTTGCCGATCATGACCGTTTGACTGATGAAATCGTAGCAGGACTGCTAAAAAAGGTTGGCTTAATAAAGTCAGCGGATATTAAAACCGCAATGTCAGATTTGCTCTGCTATTACAAACAACACTTATCACGCGTTGAGAATAAGATTAAATGCGGCTTTTGGGTTCAGCGCAATGCTGCAATGAATCACATGTTTGAGTTGTTCAGTTCGCTCAAAGAGTATGCGCAAATTGAAGTTCTCGCTATTGTCGATATTGATGAGGTTAAAAGTAACCCACAGTGGCTAATAGAGAGTAATTGGCTTGATGTTCCGTTACTCTTGTGTTGCGAGGAAGATTTTCAACAGTTAGACGCGCTAGATATTGTTTTTATACAAGAATCGAACTTCGAACTTAGCTTTAATTGGCCTACAAATGTTAAGCGCATCGGGTGTCAGCACGGTATCGATGTAAAGCTGACTAAAACACTAAACGAATACGGTGGATGTCTAGAGTTTGATTATATTCTTTCGGCCCAGCCTGTCACGTGTGTTAACAAGCAAGCGTTCTCAGGTTACTTTCCAAGAGCATTGCGACAGGCAAGCAGTGATGCTTTAACAGTCATTCCTTTTGGCTCAATAAAGTTCGATAAGTTTTATCAGGTTTACAGGCAGTGCAGCAAAAAAAACACGGCGATTATTTACCATCTCTCCAACCTTGCTTTAGAGGCGACTTGGGTCGTTGATCACATAGCACCGACCGTTACTTTTCTGTTAACTCATTTTCCAGAACACGAGATTATTTTCAGACCTTTTCCAGAAGATTTCTCTCACCCAAAAATTGCATCTGTCATTGAGAGCTTCAGTAACAACCCGCGTTTTACCTTCAGCAAATCACCTTCTTATATTGGCGACTACAGCAGAGGTGTGGCAATGGTCTGCCACAGGCAATATCAATCACACCTTTATCCTCTTGTTACCGGACAACCTATGCTGGTTTTCAAACCCAGCGGCGGAAAGTCTGCTATAGAAACAACTATTTCTAGCTTAGATGAATTGAAGGAAAGACTGAGCGCGATAATTGAGGGGACAAAGGAGGAAAATACACCGCAATATCATAATACTGTAATCTGTAATCCAGGTAACTCAGTAGGTTATCTCGTTGAAAATCTCCACTTTATTCTAAATGGCGTTAGGCTACCTGTATGGCAGGAATATAAGCTAGACCTTATGGAGTCCGTCGACAAGTGTCTGGAACAGTATCAAAGGTCGTATCAACCATTTAATAAGCTTGCGCTTGCTGCCTGGAAAAAATATCCCGAAAAAATGGACTACGCAATTACAGCCGCTGAGTCTCTATCAAGACGAACAGAGAAAGAATTCGATGTGAATCCTGGTTTAGCGCTTTTATATTTGCGTAAAGCACTCAACGTTGTTTTAAATGTTGCAGAGCGTAATGATGCCAATAGCGAAAAACTAGCTAGCTGGATGACTCGACAGGGCACTTTTATTTTGGGAATGATCGAGCAGTTGTGTAGCTGTCTACAAACGTCGCTACTTGAAACTGAAAAAGTGCTTATTAACCAGTTCGGAAAAAATGTGGCTCGCACAATTCCTTCACTGTACGCTCAAAAACTCTCGGTGAGATCTTGTCATAATGGGCAACAGCTTTGTACTGCTTCAAATGCAGTATTGTATGGTTCTGGTGAGCTCGCGAGTCAATTTATAATGCAACAAAGAGTAGATGGAACATATGACATTGTGGGCGTTTTCGACTCTTCACCTTCACGACATGGGTGTAAGTTCGAAGAGTACATTATTAGTCAACCAAATGAGCTACTTCAATTAGATGTTCCCATTATTATTTGTTCATTGGCTTTTGCTGAAGAAATCTATTTAAGCTTATGCCAATTAGGTATCTCGACAGAGCGAATGTATAAAATTTTTTAGCGTAATAGAGTCAATATGGGCCTGATGCTTGCTTTATTTTTGTATATACTTCAGTGTCATAGAAATGACAAATTACCAAAATACACAAAGGCTTAATAATGAAAGCAGTAATCTTGGCGGGTGGTTTGGGTACTCGAATAAGTGAAGAGTCACATCTACGCCCGAAGCCCATGATAGAAATTGGTGGCAAGCCAATACTGTGGCACATAATGAAAATATACTCTCATTATGGAATTAATGACTTTGTGATTTGTCTTGGCTACAAAGGTTACGTAATCAAAGAGTATTTCGCTAACTATTTTCTTCACTCTTCTGACGTCACATTCGATATGCGCTCGAACAATATGGAAGTGCATGAGAAGCATGCTGAGCCTTGGCGTGTCACTCTTGTGGATACGGGCGAATCGAGCATGACTGGCGGTCGATTGTTGCGCGTACGAGAATATCTTGATGATGAGACTTTCTGTTTTACCTACGGTGACGGTGTTGCGGATATTAATATATCCCAAGCAATCAGTGCACATCGAGCTTCGGGAAAAACGGCTACCGTTACGGCAATTCAGCCTCCTGGCAGATATGGTGCTCTTGATATTCAAGGTGATGTGGTTAATCGATTCAAAGAAAAACCGGCTGGTGATGGCGCTTGGATAAACGGTGGTTTTTTCGTACTTGAGCCACAAGTATTTAATTACTTAACGTCAGATGAAGATAGCTTCGAAGATAACCCTCTTATGGAATTAGCAATGAATGGGCAGTTAAATGCTTATAGGCATCATGGGTTTTGGCAGGCCATGGATACATTGAGAGACAAAAACCAGCTAGAGTCTATGTGGAAACAGCCTAATCCACCGTGGAAACTGTGGTAAACATTATGTTTAAAAATTGCTTTGCGGGTAAGCGCGTTCTAATTACAGGTGCTACTGGCTTTAAGGGGAGTTGGCTAACGCTATGGTTACAGGCATTAGGCGCGGAAGTAACTGGGTATTCTTTGGAGCCAGACACCACGCCTTCTCATTGGAGCTTGCTTGAACTGCAAGCTGACCATGTAAACGCAGATGTAAGAGATGAAAAAATGTTAAGTAGCGTGATAGAGAGAGTATCACCGCACCTCATATTTCATTTAGCTGCACAGCCCCTTGTCAGAGCTTCCTATAATGAACCTGTACAGACGTGGGCCACGAATGTAATGGGAACAGTTAACTTACTTAATGCATCACGCGGTTTGAGTAGTTTGCTTGGCATTGTGGTAATTACTACCGATAAAGTTTATGACAATCCAGAAAATGGCGCGCCATTTAATGAAAATGAGCCGTTAGGGGCGCACGACCCATACAGTTCATCGAAAGCGGCGTGTGAATTGGTCGTAGAAAGCTTTCGCAAAAGCTTTTTCACTGATGGTGCTCCAATTGTTGCCAGCTGTAGGGCAGGTAACGTGATTGGGGGTGGGGATTGGGCCAAAGACCGATTAATTCCTGACATCGTTAAATCAACGATAAACGGTTCTCCTCTTGATATTCGATATCCAAAGGCGGTAAGACCTTGGCAACATGTGCTTGACTCACTCTCTGGATATTTGTGTTTGGCACAAAAGATGGTTGAAGATGATAAAAGCGTGCAAGGCGCGTGGAACTTCGGACCGCGGCTTCAAGATAATTACAGCGTTGAAGATATTTTGACCACCATGAAATCGTTTTGGCCCGAATTGACATGGAATATACAGCAGGGTAAACCTTTGCACGAAGCAACATTGCTTAGATTGAACTGTGAAAAAGCACAATCACAACTCTATTGGCAGCCTGTTTGGGATTTCAGTGATACAGCTCGATATACCGCACTGTGGTATCAAAACTATTATGCTAATGGCCATGTCTCGTCTAAAGAGCAATTGAAGCAATATCAGCAAGATGCGCACAGAAAAGGAGTTGTTTGGGCGTGCAGTTAAAATGCGATGAAAAGCCAATCAACGGTGTAGTAGAGATTCTAAGCCCAAGGCTCGGTGATGCGCGAGGTAGTTTTAGTCGCTGGTTTTGTGCCGAACAACTTTGTCCACACATTGAAAATCTCTCATTTCGACAAATGAATCATTCTGAGAACTTTTTAAAAGGAACCGTCAGGGGCTTGCATTATCAACTAGGGCCACAAAGAGAATATAAAATCGTGCGTTGTATTAGAGGGAGAGTTTCTGATGTCGTGGTTGATTTACGCAAAACATCTGATACATTCTTACAGCATACAACAGTAGTACTATGCGCTGCTAAAAACAACGCGTTAATTATCCCTCCTGGGTGCGCACACGGTTTTCAGGTTCTTGAGCACGACTCTCAACTCCTTTATCTTCATACTGCTGATTATTTACCTAATTATGAAGGTGGAGTTCATCCAAACGATCCTAAATTAAACATTCAATGGCCGCTGCCGATAACAGAAATATCGGTCAGAGATAACGAGCTGCCTAAATTGCCGGGATATTTTAAGGGTTTGTCATTGTGAAGTGTCGCCACTGTAACCATTCACTATCGCTTCCATTTGTCGACTTAGGCTCAATGCCGCCGTCAAATGCGTATCTTAGCTGTGAATCCGACTTCGAGAAGGAAGTATCATTTCCACTGAATATTCTAGTTTGCGACAAGTGTTGGCTGGTTCAGACAGAAGATTTTACGCGGGCAGATGAACTTTTCACTGACGATTATGCCTACCTTTCCTCCACGTCATCTACATGGGTAGAGCATGCAAGGCTTTTTGTTGATGAACTTGTGGAAAGCCAAAATCTAGATGCTGAAAGTTTTGTGGTTGAGCTTGCCGCTAACGATGGCTATCTTCTTCAGCATGTTGTAAGAAAAGGCATTCCATGCTTGGGTATTGAACCTACTTCTGTAGCGGCAGAGATAGCAAGAAGCAAAGGCGTTGATATACAAGAGTGCTTTTTTGGATTAGAACAAGCTTATCGTTTATTGAATGACTATCCAAAAGCAAATGCCATCATTGGAAATAATGTACTTGCCCATGTGCCTGATATTAACGATTTTGTCAGTGGTATTGCCACTATGCTCGCTAAGACTGGGGTCGTGAGTTTAGAGTTTCCACACTTGTTGAACCTTATCAAATACAAGCAATTTGACACTATATATCATGAGCACTTTTCTTACCTCTCTCTTACCGCTGTCAGTAATATTTTAGCATCAGCGGGATTAGAGGTTTTCAATGTAGAGAAGTTATCGACGCATGGAGGTAGCTTGAGAGTATGGGCTCAGCATAGTGGCCAAATTAAAAAAGTGAACCACAATGTCCTCAACGTTCTTGAAGAAGAGCAACATTTCGGTATGGGTCTTCATAATACCTATCAGAACTTTGCGCATTCAGTGGATGCAATTTCACAAGACTTGAAAGCGTTCCTGAAGAAAGCAAAAGCAAGTCATAAAACGATTGTTGCATATGGTGCAGCGGCTAAGGGAAATACGCTGCTTAATTACGCGGGCGTTGATGTGTCAGATATTCCGGTAGTTTTTGACGCTGCTGATTCAAAGCAGGGAAAGTTTATGCCAGCAAGTCACATTCCTATTCTCCCGCCTAGTGGACTCAAAGAGTATTCTCCAGATTATGTGTTGATTCTACCGTGGAACATCGCTCATGAAATCAAAGATGTGGTTAAACCACTAGTGCCTAAAACATGCAAATTTATAACCGCAATACCTGAATTGAGAGTTATATGAAAGTATTGGTCACAGGTGCGAGTGGCTTTATTGGTGGTGCGGTTATAAAAAAGCTTACTCAACAACGTATTCCGTTCGTAGCCATTGGCCGTTCTTGCCCAGAAACCGTTGCTGAGGAAAACTTTATTTCGATTGATTTGTCGAGCCAAACCATAGCAAGCTTAACCAAGGTGCTAAAAAGTGTAGAGTGCACACACCTGCTTCATTTGGCGTGGTTTGTAAAGCCTAATCAATTCTGGGAAGCGCCAGAGAACATGGATTGGGTGGCTTATTCACTAACATTGTTCAGAGCATTCCATGCAGCAGGTGGAAATATCATAGTAAGTACCGGAAGCTGTGCCGAATATGGAAACTCAAAAGAAGTATTGAGTGAAGCTCATAATGAAGGCACTCCCAACACTTTATATGGAACTGCGAAGCTTTCATTAAATAATATTGCAGGCGCATGGGCTAAAAAACATGAAGTTGGCTTTCGATGGGCAAGAATTTTTTTTGCTTATGGGCCAGGTATGCCAAGTGCCAAACTTATACCCTCTCTAATGCGCTGTTTAGAAGGCTCTGAACCTGTATTTTCGGTAAATGCATTAGATAAACGCGATTTCATTTTTATTGATGATATAGCGCAAGCCATGCTGTGCTTATTGACCACGAGGAATAATGGCACATTTAATGTGTGTAATGAAATAGGACACTCTGTTGTAGATATTTTAAATATGTTACAAGGGTTTACTGGTTTTGATGCATCTGAAATTAAAGCTATAGCTAACGAAAATACTCTGAATTTGCCGATTGTCGGCCGTAATGGTCTTCTTAAGGAAATAGGTTGGCAACCTAAATATGATTTAGCCTCTGGGCTAAAGAGAATGGTTACTGCACATAAATCACCTGCAGCAGGAATATAAAATGAAAATCACGATCGATACAGAAGAAAAGACACTAAGTACACAAGATGGTGATGCAACCAAAACGTTGCCGCTTTATTCGAAAGAAGCATTTGAGGCGCTCTCGAAATATTGGGTAAAAGTAGGGTGGAACCAAAAGTATGTCTATACCTTTAGTTGGTTTGGTCGTCCTGTAATTCAACTTCCAGAAGACATGATACGCATGCAGGAAGTTATTTATCAGCTTCAGCCCGATGTAATTGTAGAAACAGGTGTAGCACACGGTGGCTCGTTAGTGTTTTACGCAAGTTTAATGCAGGCTTTAGATAAAGGACGTGTAATTGGGATAGATATTGAAATTCGTCCTCATAACAGGGCGGCAATAGAAGCCCATCCTCTATTTCATCGAATAGAGCTTGTTGAAGGTAGCTCTACCGACGAAAAGGTAGTGGCAGACATTAAGAGCATGGTTAAAGAGGATGAGACAGTACTGGTCATACTTGATTCTAACCATACCTATCAACACGTACTCAGCGAGCTTGAAGCCTATGCCGAACTTGTTTCTGTTGGTTCTTACATTGTTGCTACAGATGGCATAATGCAGGATTTAAGTGACGTGCCAAGAGGAGGAGCAAACTGGGATACAGATAATCCAACTCGCGCAGCGGCAGATTTCGTGAAAAGAGATGACCGCTTTGA
The DNA here is from genome assembly GCF_002993325.1 of Alteromonas gracilis. Classification (GTDB taxonomy): domain Bacteria; phylum Pseudomonadota; class Gammaproteobacteria; order Enterobacterales; family Alteromonadaceae; genus Alteromonas; species Alteromonas gracilis. Next base: position 89,085 of record NZ_PVNO01000013.1, on the reverse strand, counting down.
AATCGTTCAGCCTGAATGGCCGTTTAATGAAAGTGAGCTTACTGATAATATAACGCACTGGCCAGGAGCGTGGATCAAACGTGTTAAGTAATGTCAATGCCTAAAAACGGCAGTTCACTCCCTTATTATTGTGCGAGATAAAGGGAGTGCAACAAGACGGTTTTGTCTTTAATCAGTCTTACATCGTCAGAGCAACATCTTCGTTGTGTTTAAGCACGCCAGCAGTCAATCGCTAGGTTTGATGCTATCTAAGAACGCTTTTATTTTTTTTGATGACTCGTAGCAGGCTTTATCTTCAACACTATCTACTTCCAACCAACCACCGCTATGAAGAGATGCAGTAACATCATGACCATTATCTATTAGGGATTGAATAAAATCAGTCATATATAAATTTTGAGACTTTGATGCTGGCATTTGGTCAAATGCAGTAAGCCACTCATTTTGAAATGCTGCAGATACCTTTAACAAACCTATATATTGAGCCTGCGCATCTTCATCAGTGGTAATGCTTTGACCTAAAGAAACAATTTTATGACTATCTTTCTCCATGACGAAGGATTCAGCATCACTGAAAGGGTCTTCCATCCTAAGCTTCCATAAGGAAAGCCAATCTAAGTCTGCCGAAACAACCAGTGAGCCTTGTGTATCTAAAATACGATTAAGGGTATCTTGGTTATATACAATGTCGCCGTAACAAACTAATAGATCTTCTTTGCTGTCAAAGAGCACACGTGCTCGCATTAATGAATAAACCATATTGCTGTTTGCGTACTGTTCGTTGTAAAAGCAAGGTAATTGATATTGCTCAAATGCATCGGGAAGATAACCTGTCACTAAGCTAATATTATTGATGCCCCGCTTTCTTAATGAAGAAAGCTGATAATCAAGCAAAGGAGTGCCGTTTACAGGAACCAGGGCTTTCGGAAGTGCGTTTGTGTACGGGCGAAGGCGACTGCCGAGCCCAGCTACCAGAATGACTGCTTTCATTGGCTAAAAAACTCTTTTATAAATTTGATGTCATGCTCACAGAATTCTTCTTCTCTTTCTGGGTGCCACATAATGCCGACGACAGGGGCGTTCGGGTGTGATATCGCTTTGATCACCCCATCTTGAGATTGCGCGTCTATGCTTAATAAAGTGTTGTTATTACGTGTACCTAGCTCGTGATAACTATTCACAGTGCGTAAAATACCTTTGTGCTTAATTTGCTGCTTTTGAGCAATGTGTCCGGTTATTGGCGTTAGTGCTTGTCCGTATTTATCTTGAATAACTTGCATACCACGACACACACCTAACACAGGTTTTTGCGCTGTAATGAATATGTCTAAAAGACGTTTTTCAGTAGCATCTCTCAGCGGTGCGTCTCCTCCATACGTTACCAAGGAGTTGCCGCCAGTGAGAAGAAGTCCAGACGGTGATATTGTCTTATATAGTGCTTCTGCTGCTTGCACATTATTGGGAATCAGAATTGGAAGTAGTCCGCAGTGCATGAGTAACAATACCCACTTCTGATCTAAGCTGTCTCGCGTTTCATTTCGATCTTGTAGAATATCTACACGCTGAGTAACAAAAATGGTGTTCATGAAATGATATGAACCTTTTGACATTGGCAGTCAATTTTTAGCATTTCTGCATTTTTCCATTTCTTAAACCACCACTCTCCTGCACCTATAACCGCAGGTACATTGAGTTCTTGTGCTCGAATAGCCATATGTGAATTTAGTCCGCCAAACTGTGTAACTAACCCTGCTATCTCATAAGAAAACAACCAGTCGAATCCGGGGTCAGCAGCCTCAATAAAAACAATTTTTCCTGCTACCGAATTTGGATCAATATTGGTACAAACCGGAGCCGTGATGCAGCCAGAAGTAACGAAGTTGGGTTCTTCGGCAAGCACTTGATAAAACTGGGCATCAGAGGGGCGTCGAATTAGTGCCGGCAATTTTATCTTCTGGCACATCTCATAATACTCCTTGCCGAGAGTAATTGTGCTAGCTAATGTTGCCGTAGCGCTGTGACTCGTTGACTGTAATCGCAAAATTTCTTTGATGTCAGCGAATGCTAAGTCGTCACGGCTAAAGCCCACCTGACTGCCTAGCTGCTCAATAAGTACCAGTGTTTGACTTAAACTTCGAGAGAAAACAAATTTTCCGTATTCACGCGCTTCAATAGCGTTTTTTATAAAGTTGAACAATGTAACGGCGTCGCAAGAGAGGTTGCTACGTGATAGCGCCTCATTAATGTTATTTAGCTGTTCTAATGACAATGCGAACTTATTTAATTTGTCACTGAAACCTTTGGTTGTCGAAAAATAACTGCCAGGCTCTTCGTCATAACGTTTAGAGGTAATGTCATATGTTCCAGGTCGTAAATGCCCGTATTTTTTAATGAGTAAGTCACGCTGCATTGTTTTGCTATCATCGAGCAATGCAGAACTAACGGTTTTTACGCTGTGTAAGAAGCTATCGTAATCACATTGGGTTATTAATTTGCTTTCGCACATTGACTTTAGTAGCTGAATGGCAATAAAACCGGCTCTTGCAAGTCCCGCAAATGGAAGTGTGCCATAGTTTTTGCAGTCTTCTATTAGCCAATATATTTTGTCTATTTTATTCAAGTCAGACTGAATTATTTGATCCTGCCTTTTTTCAAGTTCATCTATTTTCTTTATATCTTGATGAAAAACACTATTTTTATCGGTAATCACATTATCGGTAAGTACAATTAGTGCGCGTTGTATTTCATTACATTCAGACTGACTAAATCCGCACTGCTTAAGTTCATCAAGCTGGCCTTTTAGTCCGAAATTGAAACAGGATAAAACAATGCTGAACTCGACTTTGTCGTGGAGGTGCGGTGACGCTTTTAGTGTATTAAGGTAATGATTAACGAGCTTTTCAGCCAATGGTTCTGCCAAGGTGTTAGGGATAAATGAGTTAAAACTAGCTCTAATATCAACGAAAGGCGTACCGCCTAACACTAAAAGAAGAGGATGGTTATACACGTTTCTGTAACCATAGTTAAACCGCTGTTGCGCCCATACGCGGTCTGTAACTAATTCCTTATAGAGAGAAAGAGCGAGTGGTTTGGGTTTTACGCCAATAATTTCTGCAGGGTTCCAATCTGGCATAACGCCAAATAGCGTTTGCTCGCCGCAAAGGTACGGGTGGCGGGTAGACATACGTTTAAGCTTTTTCTCAATACAGGAAAGCTCTAGCTCGTATTGTTTTGTATTACTTTTTGATTCTTGGCTTTCTTGTTTTAGCGCTAACAAAAGAGGCCGTACCTGTAATAGAAAAACCTTATTTTTCTTGATGGCAAATTCGATATCCAGTGGGCATGTACCAAACAGCGTGTGTAGTTCTTCAAATAGTGCTATCACTTGAACTAGCCATTTTTCCTCAGGTTTTGCATCGTGCCTTATGAACCAATTCTGTATCGTTGAATCTGCGCCTGATGTAACCGATTGTGTATCACCGGTAGTATCAGCACTAATAACATAGTAGTTTCCATTACTATTCGGTTCTCTATTAAAGGCAACACCAACAAAGTCAGGTGTATCAAGCATTGGCTGAATAAATACTTGATCGTCATTTTGTGCATCGCCATAAGATTCGAACACTTTGCTTATTGCGTGACTTAAAGCTTCAGTTGTGTTTTTAACATGTAGTAACGAAGTGTATTTACCAGCTTGACTACTACAGTCGGTGTCTTCATTCAAACAACTAGAACGAACAATTAGCTCTGCGCCTAATTGCTTAGCTGCATGAATATGTTTATCACCACCACGTTTCCACTCTGCAAACGTAAAAAAATTAAGTGGGAGTACTGATGCGCTTTTTAGTCTGCCATACAAACTATTTAGCACTTCTGCCTTAGAGGAAGCTAACGAAAGCTCGCTACGTGAAAGCGTAACTATATTGTCAGAGTAACTCATAAACATTGCTCGCTGAATGCATCAAATATGTGTCTTGCGACACTATCTGCGGTAGTAATATCGCCTTCATTAACGATAGTGAGGTCAGGAGACGTAGGAAGCTCAACGTTCAGATCCAATCCTGGCATTTTTGCGTTTTTTCCTTGATTGTGTGACGCATAAAGTTTTTTTGGATCGCGCTTACGCCTTACATCTTGGCTCGTCTTTAAATACACTTCGAAATATCCCGCATTATGCAGCCTATTCCATTGCCTTACTTCTTCGAACATACTAATAGTTGGTACAATAACCAAGTGGCCTTGAGAAGCGAAAAGCGATGCAAGACGAGCATAAATATAAGAACCACGCAGCCTGCTAGCTTCGTCAAATTGCCAATGTGGATCTTGAATAGCAGCCCTAACTTGATCGCCATCAAGGACCACAGGAGTGAGGTTTCGCGCTTTGAATAATGTAATAAGTTTTTCTGCTATCGTCGATTTGCCTGCGCCAGAAAGACCTGTCAGCCAAATTACTTGGCCTTTTGCTGTATTACTCATTTATGAATAATCCTTTTGGGCTGAGAGGGTCGAAACGATTGGTCACTTTGTTTATTGTCATCATTCTTAAAAGTGGGTGCATGACATAACAAGCTCGAGGGCTAGGCGCTTTGCTTTTGTGCTTACTGCTGGTTTTTTTTATATCGGATATGTTGGGCCAAGACTGCCAAACACGTTTTAGTGTTTGTGCTCTAACCCACGGGTCGATGACATAATCCATATAAGTTGCGTTGAGGATCTCATTTGGTAGGTTGATATGGAAATGTTGGCAGAAGATAGGCTCGCCGGCGTCAATTTCTTCGGTTAAAAAAAATGCTGTTGCTGCCAAAGTATTGTCGCATAACAGTGAGTAATAGAAGCAAGTGCTTCCCCTAACTTCCGGTAATTGACCTGGGTGTATATGTAAAAAGCGGATGCCAGCTTTAAAAAAATGCGGTTTTACAATACCTCCACCACTAAAAATCCACGTTTTGATCCCTGTTTCTCTTATGAGCGCTAAAACGATATCGTCGTTGATATCACTGGCGTTGATTGAATACAACGGAATGCTTGCATGTTTCGACAATGTCTCTTCATCGTTTTTCATTGAAATGTAAGACTGAGAAATACCTTTTAATGTCGTTAACGATTTATTCAGGTGTGGGTTACTCAGTTTTAAAATACATGATGGAAATTTATTTAGCTCAGAAAACACGTCCATGTAAGCTAGAGCTCTAGCTCCAGGCATTGAAATAAAACCAATGTCAGTATTACTGCTCATTAGACAATGCCTCTAGAATATTCAACAAGTCGCCAAGTACTCTTTTCAGTGGCGCCTTATTTCTAATGTGTACAATTGAAAAAGAGAGTAAGTAATCAGTAAGTCTTACTGCGCTATTGAGCGAATTTAAGTCTTGGTTTTTCTCGCATTCACTGTTCAGTACTTCAAGTAGAAAAGTACCAACGACTATAGCTTGGTCAGCAGTAAGGTTTTTCATAAGCGGCTCTCCTTTTACCGCTAAGTCGCTACGAAGTACGAATCGCTTTTCTAGCCTTCGGATAGCTTGTTCACTCAAGACCCACTGCATTTGTTGGGCACTCAAGTATTGTTCCAGTGCGGCTCTGATGGAATAATCATCGCCTTCAATTTTCTGCATCACACTTTTTATTTTAGCTTGATATGCAACCAATGAGTCTTCGATTGAGACCGAAGGTATGTCTTGCTCGTGTCTATTTGAAGTTTGAAGTGTCATATTACTCGTTATTCGCGCATATTCAGCGCCATTACAAATGCTTTAAGTCTTGTATCGGCAAAACTATAGTAACCCTTAACGAAATGGTTTCTATAGTTTTATTACAATGAGCCGATACAAATTTTTTCGATTAGAGTTTATGTGTTTACTATGTGTTTATGAAGCGACAAGTAAGGCTTTATTTACTGTCTATAGCTTTAGTTTGCCTATCAGGAACATAAATTTTTACTCCCCAGTAGTTTGACATGTAGAACACAAATTTGACGTACTCCTTCTTGTTACTGCTAATTTAGAGGTCATAAAAATGATAAATGTCGCTTTTTGTATCGATGATAATTTTGCACCTTATTTAGCGGTGAGCCTTGCCAGCCTTATTAAAAATACCGACTCGTGTGTATCCCTTAATGTTGTCGGCAATTTATCTTCTAAGGTAAAACGATGTCTAAGAATGCTAGAAAGTGAAAAGGTAACGATCAATTTTATTGCTTACAAGGCGAACATAACGGAAGGCAAACTTAGTGAACGTTACCAAGGGCGCTTAAATGGCATTACTTTCATTCGTTATGCACTTGCTGAAATATTGCCACAGTTGGATAGGGTCGTTTATCTGGATGCTGATATTCTCGTCACAGGTGACATAAAGACACTTTGGGATGAGTCACTTGACGGCAAAACGGTTGGTGTTGTCGAGGATCATTCCTTAATGTCTCAAAACAGGCCGGAAAAAATAGCGCTTTCCTCAAAAAGTTATTTTAATGCTGGCGTAATGCTTATAGATCTAGCGAAGTGGCGAGAAAATGATACGTTTCAACATTTGACGTCTGTTCATAGTTCAAGAGAGCAATGGGAATACAATGACCAGGATGTATTAAATAAGGTGCTTGATGAACAGGCTCACTATTTAGACGCAAAGTTTAACGCGCAAACTTACACAATAATGCATTCAGATGTTACTTCGCCCGTGGTGGTACATTTTACTGGTCAAGAAAAACCATGGCATCTTTCTTCAGCACACCCTTACACAGAGCAATATAGGAGGTTTTTTGAAAATATACCTTTCGAGAACAATACGTTGTCATTGTTTCTTGATAGTGAAGACCATGCCATCCTCGAAAAACTAAAAGAAACATTTACTACCAGTGGTCAAATTGCCATTTGGGGAGCTGGGGCGCGTGGAAGACGAATTATTAAAGCGCTAGAACAAAAGCTTCCCCACATTGTTATTAAACAAGTTGTTGATACGTACTTAACTGGAAAGTGCTTTTCCTTTTCCATTGTTTCTCCAGAAAATTTGATGACTGAACAGGTCGAAGCAGTAGTTGTTGCAACGCTTCCTCACAAACAAGACATTACGAACTCATTACGCCATAAAGCGTTAACTGTTATATAGGGATTTATATGTTTTATCTTTTTCCATTCGGTGATGTTCCAAAAAGCGAGGGTGTTATAATCTACGGTGCTGGTGATATCGGTCAGTTATTCATACAGCAATTAGAAGTAACGAGGTTTTTTAGCACTATTTACGTTACGGACAAAAAAATAACGTCTGCAAAGCAAGAGGGAGCCATTAAATTTGTTCGAGAAGACGCATTACTTCGGTTACCAGCGTACCCAATTATTGTAGCGTCTTTAAAATTTGCCGATGAGATAGAGCTTCACTTAAAAAAACTGGGCGTCAACGCAAACAGAGTTGTTAAACTTAATGCTAACCATGTAATGGAAGAGGGGCAATATGAGCCCCATACTTTCGATTGGAACGAGTATTATAAAGATGCAGAAGAACATAATGAGGTACAGTTTCAGACCTATCTTGAGCCCTTGATGCAAAAATATCATTTCAATTTATCCCAAGTAATGGATTTTGCTTGCGGTAAAGGCCGAATTGCTGACTTGTTAAGCGGTAACTGTGAGTCACTTATTTGTGTAGACACAAGTCAAGAAGCTATCAGTCATTGTGCCTCAAGGTTTGACGAGAAAGAAAATGTGGAATGCCGCATAAGTAAGCCTGAAAAAATCCCGGCAGACAGTGGCAGCGTGAGTTTTATTTACAGCTGGGATGCGATGGTGCATTTCGATTACAAGAGCGTTGATTATATATTAAGTGAGTTTTCCCGCATCCTGTCTATCGGTGGTTACGCTGTGCTACACCATTCAAACGCTAGAGAACACCAAGATTTCAAAGCAGACAAAAATTGGAGAAAAAATCCTCATTGTCGTAGCGAGTTCAACGCAGAAGACATGCGTCATATTTGTAGAAAAAGTGGCTTTATTGTTGAAGAGCAGCAGATTATGGATTGGGGGATAAAAGCGTTAGATTGTATTTCGGTAATAAGGAAATGCTAGTATGTTTGCTGCAATCAATACGGCTCACTCAGTCTGGCATGAAACAAGACTGAACACCGGATTTTAAATTAGCGCTTTATCTCTTCAGCAAGTATTTTCACAACAAATTCAACCTGTTCAAATGTTAACTCCGGAAAAAGCGGTAATGTCACCGCTTGCTGATAGTAAGTCTCCGCATTTGGAAAGTCGCCAAGTTTAAAGCCTAAGTTCTTGTAATAGGGCTGCATATGAATAGGAATATAATGCACGTGCGCAAAAATACCTTGTTCACGTAAATTCGTCACAAGGTCGGCATGCTGTTTATCAGTAAACGAATCTATGCGAACCACATAAAGGTGATAGCTGGAATATCCATCAGTGTTTTGCTTCAACGGTGTTATGTTTTCATATTCGCTAAATAATCTATCGTAGTGTGCTGCTAGTGCGTTTCTTTTTTCCAGAAATTCTTCAAGTTTATTTAGCTGGCTTAGTCCTAACGCGGCCTCTACATCCGTCATACGATAATTAAAGCCTAACGAAATTTGTTGGTAGTACCAAGGTCCATGACTTTCTTCTGTCATCACTTCTGGATTGTTTGTTATGCCATGGCTGCGCAGCATGCGCATTTTCTCTGCCCATTCACTATTATTTGTGAGGGCCATGCCGCCTTCCATAGTGGTAATTATCTTCACTGGGTGAAAGCTAAAAACGCAAATATCAGCATACTGCCCGCTGCCTATGAATGCGCCTTTATATTTAGCACCAATGGCGTGTGATGCATCTTCGATAACATAAAAGCCAAACTGCTTTGCCAATACGTGGAGGCTCTCCATATCGCATGGTTGTCCAGCAAAGTGAACCGGAATAACCACCTTAGGCAGTGCATTGATGTTTTGGGCATGCTCAAGCTTCTGCTTTAACGCTTTCATACACATATTGCCTGTTTGCAGGTCAATATCTACAAAATCAACCGAAGCACCGCAATACAATGCGCAATTAGAAGATGCTACGAATGAATTAGGTGACGTCCAAACAAGGTCATCCTCGCCAATACCTAACGCCAAACAGGCAATATGAAGTGCCGAAGTTGCGCTATTTACGGCAACGCCAAATTCGGCGCCACAGTAATCAGCGAGAGCGGCTTCAAATTTAGGAACTGCTGGGCCTTGTGTTAACCAGTTTGATGTTAAGGTTTCGACAACGGCTTTTACATCTTCTTCATCAAGATGCTGTCGCCCATAAGGAATCACTATTGTGCTTCCTCGTTGAACTTCTGTATCTCCTCAATACTCAGGAAATGTTCGTTAGTGTCTGAGACGTACTCGAAACCCGACTCTACAAGCTTTCCCTGTTCGCTAAGTGCATTGCTAGTAAAATTGTTGCTTCGGTGGAAAAACTTGATAGCTGGGGCAATAACAAAGTGGTCATCGAACTCAAAAGTATGCAGCGACATGTCGCCAGGGCACATCATTTCATGAAGTTTTTCACCTGGACGAATGCCTACATATTTTATTGGAATATCCGGTGCCATTGCAGTCGCGAGGTCAGTAATTCGAATAGATGGGATTTTAGGTACGAAAATCTCGCCACCCAACATGCGTTCAAAGTTTTTAAGTACAAAGTCGACGCCCTGTTGAAGAGTAATCCAAAAACGGGTCATGTCTTTGTGCGTAACAGGGATATGATCGCTGTTTTCTGATATCAATTTATTGAAAAAAGGCACCACAGAGCCACGAGAACCCACTACATTGCCGTAACGCACTACGGAAAATCGAGATGCACCGGCTCCCACAATATTATTGGCTGCAACGAACAATTTATCTGAAGCTAATTTAGTAGCACCGTATAAGTTAACTGGGTTGGCGGCTTTGTCTGTAGACAACGCAATCACTTTTTCTACGTTATTATCGATGGCAGCGTTAATTACATTTTCGGCACCATCGATATTCGTACGAATACATTCGGTAGGGTTGTACTCAGCGGCAGGGACTTGTTTCATAGCTGCTGCATGTATAACAAAGTCAACACCTTGCATGGCGCGATTAAGACGTTCTCTGTCACGAACATCGCCAATAAAATATCGCATGCAAGGCGCGTGAAATTTTTGCTGCATTTCGAACTGTTTGAGTTCGTCGCGTGAGTAGATTATTAAGCGCTTTGGTTTGTATCTCGCTAACAGAGTCTCAGTGTACTTATGGCCAAATGAACCCGTTCCACCTGTTATGAGAATCGATTTTCCATCGAACATAGCTTGCCCGCTGTTTTTATGGTTATGAACACAATATATCATGTGTCGGCATTTTTGCCATAAAGCTTTAGAATCTATGCGCTTAGGTGAGTGGGATTAGTCCTAAAGGTGTAGTTTTCTTAGCATTTAGGTAGAACGTGTTGTTTATTGGCAGGTAGATTAAGCACTGATTTTTTTTTACTAAATATGTTGAGATGCCGCCTAACACGTTTCAAAGCCCGAGGGCTGGGAGTTCATCTAGGTTTTGTATGGTGAACTTTGCATCGAATCCTGGTTTGGCAGGTGCTTTTTTGTGAACACCAGTTAGCACCCGAACAGTCGGCATTCCAAGTGTATTTAAATTAACGAAGTCTTTCGCTGGATTGTCACCAATGTAAACCATTTCGTACCACTGACACTGTTCTGCTTGTCTGATTTTTTCAAAACAGTAAGTAGAAGGTTTAGCATGTTGCACTCCAAAGCGGTGAGTGACAAACACGCGCTTAAAGTAGTGCGCTATGTTGAGTGCTTCCACTTTCTTACTTTGTACCACTTTATTTCCGTCGGTTACGAGGTAAAGTGGCTTGGGCAAACTTTCTAGCAACGTTAGGTGATTGTCGGGCAAAGTCAAAGTGGGTTGGTGTAAGCGATATGCTGAAACACAGGCACGTACATTTCTCTTATTGACTGCTATACCATGGTGAGCTAGATAATCATTGAAAATTCGACCACGACCATTTCGATCAAGTAGAGTAACTAATTGTTGAAAGCCACTTCGCTTATCAACATTCCAGGTTTTTTCCACAAATGAGGCAACCGCTGCAAGGCCAGACTCTACGTACTGGCGTTCATCATAAAGGGTATCATCTAGGTCGAAGATATAAATCATAGGTAATAGTCGGTAGCAGCTCTAATCTGCGTTATTTTGTGGGATGCGAGATCTACGGGCAACGAATCGATATCTTCACCTATACTCTCGCACAAGCTCCAATAAAGACTATCAACCCCCGCCTTGATACCTAACGTTGAAGCGCCTCCAAATCGTGAATTACATTCAATGATGTGAAGTGCTCCATCATTTATGATGCCCTGTAATACAACGGGGCCAGACAGCGCTAGTTTGGAAAGTGTCTGTGTCACCTGTGCTGTAAAAGGGCAATTCGGTAAAGTATAAGTAATTTGGGATTCACCATTAACAACTAAGTCTCGCACACGGCACACGGCCGCTTTAACCAAATGATCTTTTGTTAGCCAAGCGTCTACGCTAATTTCTTGACCTGTTTTGAATAATTGAAAAATAGGGGAGGACAGACCTTTAGCGTGCTGGACTGCGTCGTTTTCGTTTAGATTAAGGCCAACTGCTTTACTACCCGCACCAAAACGTTCTTTGACCACATAATGCAATGGCTGAGTGTCCTGAACAACCGTTTTCACCTCTTCGATACTCTCGAATGAAGGGATGATAAAAGGAATACTGCATTGGCCGAATCTTAATTTATCTAAACAAAGCTCAATTGCACTTTCATTAGAAATAAGTACGTGAATGTTAGCGCTTTTTAGGTCGTTTTTTAGCCTTGCCCAAAAAAGCAGTTCGCCGTCTCTACTTGGGAGAACATGAGTAATGCTTCGATGCTTGAGCTGGGCAATAATCTCATGTGCGTTTTCTAGTTTTATGGGTGGCATTTGCCAAAAAACATCGCAAAAGTGTCGGGTGAGTACTTGGCTACTTAAATCTCCCGCCGTAACTATGCCTTTGTCATCGATACGCTTAACTGCGCATTGAAGCGCTTTTAATAGTGGAACTTTATTGCTGGCACTTGAAAGTAATACGTTCACGTTAATTTGACACCTTAACCATCACGCTCATTCACAAAGCGTGCGTTTTTGCACGCTTATACCTGTTCTAGGTGCTGACATCGATGCTCTTCTATTTTCGTATTCCGTAATTTGTGTCGTCTTTTTGGGCGTTTGCCAATGTCCGTACATAAATGTGAGAAAGCCTTCTGCATCGAATGGGGCAAGAAAGGTTTCACCTAAAAACTCGATTGGCTCGTAGCTGTCGAAATGTGTAGCGGGGGCAAAAAACAGCCCGCCCGAGGACAAGAGTTCAGATAAACCATTTATCGACTCTCTGCGCTGTATGCTTATATCAAAAGGGACTAATTGGGTGTGTGATGAATTACTAAACTCTAGGTTGATGCAACAGTCTATGTTGTTGACCGTGATAATGACGATATTCCATTTTACGTCATAGTTTGTGTTTAATAATTTATGAAGCTCAGGTAGCGATGCCTGTAACCTTTCGTAATTGTCTTTATCTACAGCTAAATCTATATCGTCATCCCAAGGTATGAGCCCTTTATTTCTCACAGCACCTAATAAAGTTCCAGAATCTAGACACGCTGAAATGTTGTGGGAAACGAAGTATCGATTTAGCGTACGCATTACGGACTGGGCAAAGGCTAACGTTTCATTGTCTTCGAAAGGCAAGGCAGCTTTTACCGACTGCTTACTCGGTACAATGATATTCGACTCATCAATACCCATTTCTTCGGTAAGCTGGGAATAGATTTGATCAACCCACTGACTGGTGATTATTATGCTGTCGACATCGTGAGTATTGATATCTGCGGGTGCAATGATGGGATAACCCATAAAACGAGTTCCGTGTTTCGCACTATCGTTATCCGTGAATGCCACGACTTCTATATCTGGGTGATTAGAAACGTAGTTTTCTCCGGCCTTACTTGCACCGAACAGAATGGCTCTCATCTCACAGTAGCTCCCAACTCATAGGGGTACCTTTTAGTGCGTCGCACTTGATTTGCTTTCCAAGCAAAAGGGGAAGGTATTTGGGAGGCAGTCCAAGTCCTGGACGAACAGAGCGTAAATTCTTTGCATTTAATGTATCGCCGGCTTTCATATCTTCGGCAATGTATAAAGAGCGTCGGTGTACCAACGAAGCCCTTTCTCGCTCGGTGGCGCCATAACTCACCTTTCCAATTGCTACCGCTGCCCGCGCCGTTTCCTCAACAAGCAGCTTAATTTCATGGGGTTCAAGAGAAAATTCTGCGTCAACCTCTCCGCCGTTTCTGTCTAAAACAAAATGCTTTTCAATGACTGTTGCACCAAGTGCCACCGCAGCGACAGCTACCCCCACCCCCGGAGTATGATCGGAAAGTCCAACGTGACAGTCGAAAAGTTCGCTCAAATGAGGAATTGTCTTTAAGTTGGCGTCTACCGGGTTCGCTGGGTAATTACTGGTGCACTTAAGCAATATGATGTCATTGCACCCATTGGAACGAAGTACTTCAACAGACTCGGCTATTTCTGCCTGGCTAGCCATGCCTGTAGAGACAATAACGGGTTTCCCTGTCTTTGCTACAGCCGCTAGGATAGCGTGGTCAGTATTTTCAAAAGACGCTACTTTGTAACAAGGAGAATTCAATGTTTCTAGGAAGTCGACAGCGGTTAAATCGAAGGGCGTGCTAAATGCCAATAGGCCTTTCTCTTTGGCATAGTCGAATAGCTCCTTATGCCATTCCCAAGGCGTCATCGCCTCTTTGTAGAGGTTATACAAAGAGTTTCCTTTCCAAAGACTATTTGGGTCTTCAATAAAAAATTCGCCTTCATGACAATCCAAAGTGATCGTGTCTGGCGTATAGGTTTGCAATTTTATGGCATGTGCGCCAGCTTCTGCAGCTGCATCAATGAGTCGGTAGGCTTTTTCTAATGATTGTCCATGATTTCCAGACATTTCTGCGATGATAAAGGGAGCGAGACCCGGACCAATTTGAATATCACCGATTGTGATTGGTTTCATGACTACCTCGTAACAATGTTCAATATAGTATCCATTACAAAAGATGGATTTTTGTTTGCGCTCACCAAAGATACCGCGTTGTTTGCTAGTTTACGCATTTCTTGCGGCGAATTTATCGCAAATTCAACGGCCTTGCTAATATCTTCGTTTGTGACCTCGTCACATGCTCCTAGCCACAAACAGCAATGCCGTTCGTGCAAGCACCGCGTCGTTTCAACTTGATTATCAGCCAATGTGATAATTATGCCCGCTACCCCCGATGCCGCGCGCTCCCAGTGCATCGAACCTCCAGCGCCAATCATTGTGTTGGCGGATTTCATAAGCTCGGATATGTGACCGCAAGCGACATGAAGCTTCGCGTTAGGTAGGCGTTCAACTTTTGCTTCAAGCGCATTAACGCTGGAATAAGCCGCTCCGACAACAATATCGGCTGAAAAAGTTAAAGACTTTAATTCAATCAAAACATCAACGACGCGCTCTGTTAAATTCCCAGGGTCGCTGCCGCCAAAGCAGACTAGAATATGATTGTCATTTCTAGGCATTGGTGGTGCGCGGTAAAACTCATTTCTTAAAATAGCGAACTCGGGTCCTAAGAGTTTTTGGCAATGAGGAGGGACAAGCTGATCGTATCGGAATTCAAAGTCCTCAAAGAGATTTTGGTCCAAAATCACGTCACAGTCGTGTTGGCGGTTTGCTAAATCGTCAATGACAACAATATGTTTGCAGCGACTGCGCATCACTTTACTAAACGAAGCTGATAGCTGATAGTGGTCGACTATAAGCATGTCGATAGACTCATCGTTCATGTCATCAAGAAGCGCTATACAGTGAGTTGCATGAGAGGCTTGTTCTACTTCATTTAAGACCGCCGAAGCATTATCTTCCAGTTCGCCTTCATCAAGCGATGGCGTGGTTAATATTGCAATTCCAGCACGCTGAATCTGTTGTTGTAGAGTTAAAGGCAGCGCGCAACACAGGAATGTTATGCTGTGTAAGGGAAGTAATTGTGTGGCCAAGGTTAAGCAACGCATAACGTGGCCGAGTCCTATTTGGGCCGTACCATCGACCCTAAAAACAATCCTCACTCTACGTTTTCGCTCTGTAAAAGCTTGTAAAGCAGTTCAGCTCTAACCCAATCTTCAGGTGTATCAATGTCTTGCACTAAGTGGTCTGGCATTACTACCATTTTCGAGTTTGCGCCAAAAATACGTTTGGTAGTATCAAGCCAGGTTTTGTGATGGCCCCAATACAACTGTCCTGCATCATGAAAGGCTGGTGGTAAATCCTGTGAGCGCTGAGTAATCCCAAAATCGTCAAAAGGTTTTACGCCGCCATTTTCGGTTTGTAATATCGCACGTTGAATTGGAAATGAGAATCTTGCCGCTGTAAAGACGTAGTCTGTATTGTCAGCGTTCATTAGCATTTCATAGCAAGAATTAATTAATGATGTGGTCAGAAGAGGCGATGTTGCATAAACGCAGGCGCAATAATTTATATCCCAGCCTTTTTCTAACAGAGTGCTCAGAGCATGGCGAACTACGGGACTAGTGCCTGTGTAATCATCTGCCAATTCTGCAGGTCTCATGAATGGCACCTCAGCACCATAATCTATTGCTACGTTCGCAATAGATTCATCATCTGTTGAAACCACTACTTTGTCTACATAAGGGCTTGCCAACGCGTTTTCTATTGCATGGGCAACCATAGGTTTACCGCAAAACGGTTTTATATTTTTTTTAGGAATGCGTTTGCTTCCGCCCCTTGCGGGGATTATAGCTACGTTCATTTACTTGTTCCGTTCAAAAAAGGCTAGCTCAAATCTGATAACGAACTCAAAGCCGCTGCATTAACGCATTTAAATGCTCTGTTAGACTTTTCAGTTGGCGAATTTTTTCGTTTTGAATTTCACTGATAACGGTTTTAAGTTCAGTAGTAGAGACATCTTGTGTACGTGGCAGATACACAACTTTAACGATATCTTGCAGATCATCGAACTTTCCAATCCAGTCATCACCCATTGCAAAGATATCAGCGTTTTCTCTTTTTAAATCTTCCCGTTTCTGTTCCCAACAGTTCTCCTCAAATACGTCATCGACATAACGGCAAGAAAGCAATATTTCCTTTCTATCAGCATAAGGAATAACGACGTTTTTACCTTTGATGGTATTAAATTCGTCAGAGGATAACCCAACTACAAGCCTATCACCGAGGCTATGTAATCGCTTTAAAAGTCGTACATGCCCAATATGGAATAAGTCGAAGGTGCCGTAGGTCACCACAGTTGTCATAATATTATTCTCTGAAAATAAATGAATTGTACACGCTAAACTTATCGGCAAGTCAAACAGTTACATGAGCGTATAATTTATACGTCAGAGGTATTAATCATTATACAAATGGTTGACTATATTTTATTCAGTGTTCTGCTAAACTATAGGGGTTATAAAACTTAGGAAAGTATCATGCAAGTTAATAGCTCAACGTCTTCTATTCTCAGTCAAGTGCAAGAGCGACAAGAGTCTTTGATGGAGAAGCTTGCCAGCGGCAAGAAAGTTAATAACGCGCTAGATGATGCTTCAGCCCAGCAAATCATCGATCGTCTCACCTCTGAAGTAGAGGGCAGCCGTCAGGCAATAAACAATGTTTATGACGGCATCTCCCTTGCGCAAGTCGCAGAAGGCGGCCTCGGAAGCATAAATGACGACGTTAACCGTATTCGTGAGCTTACCTTACAGTCGGGCAGTGGAGTGTTAAGCAGTGGCGATCGTCGTGCAATTCAATCTGAAATAACGCAGCTGCAAGAAAATATTTCGCAAACCATTGAGCAGACCAACTTCGCTGGCAAACCGTTATTATCTGAAAACGGTACACTTGATTTTCAATCAGGGGCAAGTGCTGGGCAATCGATAAGCGTGAACACGCGAGATATATCTTCAGAGCTAAGTGATGTGCTCGCGATCGATGTAACGGCGGGAACAAGTATTGAGGATGCACTAGATGCAACTGATGCAGCAATCGAAACACTGGGCAGCGCCCGTGGCGATTTAGGCGCAACGCAAAATCGCTTTGAAAGTGCAGCGCGTTCTCTTACTCAGTCGAACATTAATACTGCAGAAGCGAGAAGCCGAATCCAAGACTTAGATTTTGCTCAAGCAGCATCAGAGCGCGCATCTAACGATGTTTTAGGGCAAGCTGCCCTTACCGTTCAAGCGCAGGCTAATCAGCAAGAAGGACAGGTTCTGTCTTTACTAAGTTAGGTTATTTTTAACGAAATTCACTATTTATTAATCGAAAGAAGCAGGGTAACCTGCTTTTTTTATTGATACATTTCCCAAATCAGCGGTTGCGCTCCGATCTTTTGTCGTTACAATTTAGAAATGCGCTAAACTGTAAATAATAACAAAGCGTCCTCGGGGAATTGATGAAGAACATTTTGCTGGTTAGTGACAACCAGGAACTTATTCAAAACTTAGAAACTATCGTTACGTTCATGGGAGAGTCGTGTCAATCACGAGGCTTTAGTGAATGTGAACGCTATTTGCTAGATAGCGGTGCTGACGCTGTTCTTATTGAACATGTCTCTTCAACCATCGTAAGCAACTTGGTTGAGAAGTTTCCACACATACCTTTTGTTGCACTGGTTGAAAATAACAGTCAAGCGACAGCGGCTCATAATTTAGTTAGCGTTATAGCAACCCCATTAACGTACCCCGTTTTAACTCAGGCTATTCATCGCTGCCAAGAATATTCTCGACGTAAACCCAGCCTGTCTCGCACCGCGGGTACAAAAACGCGATTGTTTAGAAGCCTTATCGGCAAAAGCGAGCAAATTCAAATTGTTCGCCGCTTAGTAGAACAAGTTGCCCCTACCGATGCCACAGTATTGATCCTAGGTGAATCTGGTACGGGTAAGGAAGTCGTTGCCCGTAACGTACACTTTTTGTCAGAGCGTAAAGACGGTCCTTTCATACCTGTTAACTGCGGTGCCATTCCTGGTGAATTGTTAGAAAGTGAATTGTTTGGTCATGAGAAAGGGGCCTTCACAGGCGCGATCAGCGCGCGAAAAGGGCGCTTCGAATTAGCGGAAGGTGGTACGCTATTTCTTGACGAAATTGGCGATATGCCCCTTCAAATGCAGGTGAAATTGCTGCGTGTTCTTCAGGAGCGCACGTACGAGCGGGTAGGGGGAAACAAGCCTCTGCAGTGTAACGTTCGCATAATCGCGGCGACCCACCGCAATTTAGAAACCATGATCAGTGAAGATAAGTTTCGCGAGGACTTGTACTATCGCCTCAATGTTTTCCCAATTGACAGCCCTGCCTTAAGGCAAAGAAAAGACGATATTCCCTTATTACTACAAGAGTTGAACAGTCGTATTCAGGGCGATGGCGTTGAGTCCGTGCGTTTTACTGAGCAAGCCATTGCGTCTCTGATGGAGCATGACTGGGCTGGTAACGTTCGAGAGCTATCGAATCTAGTAGAGCGACTAACAATTCTCTATCCCGGACAAATTGTGGACATCGCCGATTTGCCTGAAAAATATCAGTATGG
This sequence comes from Alteromonas gracilis, assembly GCF_002993325.1. Taxonomy (GTDB): domain Bacteria; phylum Pseudomonadota; class Gammaproteobacteria; order Enterobacterales; family Alteromonadaceae; genus Alteromonas; species Alteromonas gracilis. The sequence continues at coordinate 70,454 of NZ_PVNO01000013.1, read as the reverse complement.
TGATGTACAAGTTTACGAACCTGATTATCCCGAAGAGATTCTGGAGCGTGAGGCATTTAACGAGTTGTTTGCTGAAGCGGCTGCACAAGAGCCTGAAGAGGGCATCAACCAGTCAAATAATCAAAGTTTTAATAGCCTGGTTTCTTCTGAATTACCTGAGGAAGGCGTTAATCTCAAAGAGTATCTTTCTGAGCTTGAAGTGAACCTTATACGGCAAGCCCTAGACAACCAAGAGTGGGTCGTAGCGCGAGCTGCCGACAAACTTGGAATGCGGCGAACAACCCTTGTTGAGAAAATGCGGAAGTACGATATTCAACGCACCGAAGATGCGTAATGTCAGGTAATTGACGTTACGCTTTCCCCTAAAAATCCTCGTATATATTTGAAATATATATCAATTTGAAGTTGGCACGCCTCCTGCTTTCTCCAAGCCATAGTGAACAACGTCTGCAATTTGACGAGGGTTATATGGCTTTTGACAGCACCACACATTCTACTGATTACACAACGTCAGCTTATGCACTAGATAGTGTCGAGGCAGCGATGCCACGTGCCGAGGGTTGTAGCTCAAGTTATGATGATATTGATTCATTGCGTTTGCAGGCAAGCAGGTTAGAGCATTTACTTCAAGTAATGCCGGCTGGCGTAATTGTTCTTGATGGCAAAGGCGTGGTTCGACAGGCAAACGAACAGGCGAAGGCCCTTTTGGGTGAGCCGCTAGAAGAGGAAGTGTGGCGTCGTATTATTACACGTTCTTTCAAACCGAGAGCCGACGATGGCCATGAAGTTTCATTGGTCGATGGACGTCGTGTAAAGCTATCCATTACGCCGCTTGAAAATGAACCAGGGCAGCTTATCGTAATTACTGATTTGACGGAAACGCGACAGCTACAAGCTAGAGTCAGTCATATGCAGCGCTTATCTTCTCTTGGAAAAATGGTTGCGTCGCTGGCGCATCAAATACGCACTCCACTTTCTGCTGCCATGCTTTACGCTTCAAATCTAACTCGTAAAGGCTTAGGGGAAGAGGCGCAAACACAATTTGCAAATAAACTGAGCGATCGACTTAAAGAGTTAGAGAGTCAGGTTAACGACATGCTGCTTTTCGCAAAATCGGGGGAAGAGCAGGTGGTCACTAATATTAGTTTGAGCGATCTTTTAGCGTCAGTTGAAGGAAGCGCTCAATCAATGATAACGCAAGCACAGCAATCCCTCCTCTTTTCTGGATTTGATCAAGAAGCAACGTTAACGGGAAATCTCACTGCACTTCAAGGCGCGGTTTTAAATCTTATTCATAATGCCAGTCAGGTCACTGGCAAAGGCGAGCGAATCGTTGTCAATGCAACGATGAATAATGAACGCTTAAATATCGCTATTGTTGATAAGGGACCTGGCGTCCCTGACTCGCTAAAACACAAAATATTTGAGCCGTTTTTTACAACCAAAACACACGGTACGGGTTTGGGCTTGGCGGTCGTAAAATCGGTGGTGAATGCACATAACGGTACACTTAGTGTTTTAGACATGCCTCAGGGCGGTGCCTGCTTTAGTATTTCTTTACCTTTTAAAGTCCATACCCAATCATCAAATTCGTTGACTCACGTTGCGTAAGTCATAGGAGAAAATCATGTCTAAAACTACTATTTTAATTGTTGAAGATGACGCAGGTTTACGCGAGGCACTCCTGGATACGCTGTTGCTTGGCAACTATAATGTGGTAGAGGCTGACTGTGCAGAGCAGGCGCTTTTAATGTTGTCATCACACGCTGTCGATTTGGTGGTGAGCGATATTCAAATGGGCGATATGAGCGGACTTACGCTTTTGAAAAACATTAAAGCGAAATATCCTAACATGCCTGTGTTGCTAATGACTGCATACGCCACTATCGACGATGCTGTTCAGGCTATGAGAGATGGTGCGACCGATTACCTATCTAAGCCCTTTGCGCCAGAAGTGCTTCTTAATTTGGTAGGGCGATATGCACCTGCGCAAAAAATAATATCGCGCACGCCGATTGTAGCTGACCCTTCAAGTCTCAAGCTATTAGAGCTTTCCCGTAAGGTGGCAAAGTCAGACGCTACTGTGATGGTAATGGGGCCTAGTGGTTCCGGTAAAGAAGTGTTATCTCGCTATATTCATGATCAGTCGCCGCGAAATGATGCCCCTTTTGTTGCCATTAACTGTGCAGCAATTCCTGAAAACATGCTTGAGGCTACACTGTTTGGCTATGAAAAAGGCGCGTTTACCGGAGCTATTCAAGCGTGCCCTGGCAAGTTTGAGCAAGCCCAAGACGGTACGCTGTTGCTTGATGAAATTACCGAAATGGATTTGGCGCTGCAAGCTAAACTCCTTCGTGTATTACAAGAGCGTGAAGTTGAGCGACTAGGTGGCCGCAAAACCGTAAAACTCAATGTGCGTGTCATTGCCACGAGCAACAGAGACTTAAGAAAGGCGGTGGATGCGGGAGAGTTCAGAGAGGACTTATACTACCGCTTGAATGTATTTCCGATTGAATGGCGACCATTGTGTGAACGTCCAGGCGATATTGTTCCTCTTGCTGAGCATTTAGTCCAGCGTCACGCCAGTTCGCAAGGGTTAGGCACAATACGCTTGAGCGCTGCTGCGCGTAATAAGCTGTCTCAATATGCTTGGCCAGGTAACGTGCGGGAGCTCGAAAACGTTGTACAGCGTGCGTTAATCTTGTGTGAAAATAAGGAAATAGACGCCACAGATCTTATGATTGATGAAGATATGTCCGCACCGTTAGAGGCGGCACAAGAATATGTTGAAGACAGCAAACTAGGCTCTGAGCTTCGTTATCAAGAGCATCAAATTATCCTTGATACACTTGTATCGTGTAACGGTAAACGAAAAGACGTGGCTGAAAAGCTAGGTATCAGCCCCCGAACCCTTCGCTATAAGCTTGCTCGAATGCGTGAAGACGGCATTGAAGTACCCGCGTAAGGGCTAGCGGCTCCATCCATCGTTCTTTTAACTATCTTTCCGTCGCCTCTGTTGTGTAGAAGGCGGCGGTTTTTTGTTCCCGCTCCTTGAAACAACGTCATTAATTTGGCTTTTCTCCTTTCTTGCTTTCTATCCTTATGATTTTAATGGGTTTTAAAAGTTGGCAAGACCCTTGCAAAATCGCTTCTATATAATGCGTTTCGCCATCAATTAGGCGGTTATCAAAGAAACACTAGGAGTAGGTATGGACGTTAAAGCCAATAGTTTGTATCAAGAAATGCAAAACATGATTGGGCAAACTCGTCTTCAAGTTAATGAGCCTCAACAGCAGCAGTCGCTTACTGAGATCAATAGCTCTGCAAGTGATTTCTCGACCATGCTTAAAAATGCGGTAGATGGCGTGAACAGTATGCAGCTAGAGTCCAAAGACGTACAACAACGCTTTGAAATGGGGGACCCTAGCCTTAGCTTAGCGCAGGTAATGCTAACGAAAGAAAAGTCAGGCATTGCCTTTGAAGCGACCGTTCAAGTACGAAATAAAGTACTTGAAGCCTATAAAACAATAATGAACATGCCGGTATAGGTGGAGTAGGTTATGGCTGAAGCAACAGGTACAAACCTAACGGTTCCTGATCAAAATCAAACGGTAGACAACGAGCCGGAAAATAAATCTGGCTTTATGGATACGTTAGGCAGCGCTGACATGATGCGTCAAATGGCATTAGTCGTTGTACTCGTTATCTGTGTGGCCATTGCTATTTTCATTCTTATTTGGTCTCAAGAGCCAGATTATCGTCCTCTTGCAAAAATGGAAACCCAGGAGCTTATCGAAACTCTGGATTACATGGACGCAAACCAAATCGAATACAAGCTTGAAGGAAACATTGTTTACGTAAAAAGCGATGAATTTCAAAATATTCGTTTGGGTATGACCCGCCAAGGGTTAACAAAAACATCTGATGCTGGTACCGATATCATCATGCAGGATATGGGATTTGGAGTCAGCCAACGCGTTGAAATGGAGCGTCTGAAGCACGCACGAGAACAACAAATTGCCGCTACTATCGAAGATATCGCCAGTATTCAAAAAGCACGTGTTCTCTTGGCGATGCCAAAAGAAAATGTATTTGCGCGCAGAGAAAAGAAAGCGTCGGCCACGGTTGTTTTAACGGCGAAGCGCGGTGCAGTGATTGCTGGTGAGGAAGTGGACGCTGTTGTTGATATTGTAGCGTCTGCCGTGCAAAACATGGAGCCTTCAAAAGTGACGGTCACCGACAGTAACGGCCGTTTGCTTAACTCTGGTTCACAAGACTCACTGAGTTCTCGTGCAAGAAAAGAATATGAAATTGAGCGCCAGCGCGAGCAAGAGTACTTAGAAAAAATTGACGCAATCTTGATACCCGTTCTTGGTATCGGCAACTATACCGCTCAAGCCGATGTGGCGATGGACTTTACCGCCATTGAACAAACCCAGCGTAGCTATAATCCGGACCTTCCTGCGGTTCGAAGTGAAATGATAATGGAAGAGAATAGCGTGGGTGGCGGCGTTGGTGGCATACCAGGCGCGCTATCAAACCAACCTCCACTTGACTCTACTATTCCCGAGAACGCAGGCGGTGGTGCTCAGCAAACAATGCCGGGTCGTACCGCAAAAGAGTCAACACGTAATTACGAGCTTGATACCACAATTAGCCATACCAAAAAGCAAACCGGCGTTATTAGAAGACTAAGCGTGTCTGTAGCCGTCGACTATACTCAAGTCGCTGGTGAAGACGGCGCTATGACACCAACGCCGCGCAAACAGGAAGAACTTCTAAATATTCGCAGACTTTTACAAGGTGGTATCGGTTTCGATGTCACACGTGGTGACTCGCTAGAAGTCGTCAGTGTTCCGTTTACTCGCATGGACGCAGGGGAAATTGAGGATGTGCCGCTTTGGGAGCAACCAGGATTTCTGCCAATTCTTAAGCTAGTTGTTGGTGGCTTGGTTATAATAGTACTTATCATCTTTGTAATTCGTCCAATGCTGCGTCGTCTAATCAACCCTGACGAGTCTAACGAGGCCGATGAGTTTGATGCTGATGAAGGTCTTGATTTAGGCGATGACACCATTAGCATGCTAACGTCAGACTTCGATGAGGGGCAGGTTGGCTTCGCGCCTGACGGCTCGCTGATGTTACCAGACCTCCACAAGGATGAAGATGTGCTTAAAGCAGTGCGCGCCCTAGTGGCTAATGAACCTGAATTATCAGCCCAAGTAGTGAAGGGTTGGTTAATGCAAGACGAGTAGTGAGATAAGATTATGGCTGAAGAACTTGCCAATGTTTCAGAGCCGTCGTATGACGTCAGTAAATTAGAAGGTGTCGAAAAAGCGGCTATCTTACTGCTGAGCTTATCTGAAGAAGACGCGGCACAAATTTTAAAGCACCTAGAGCCAAAACAGGTTCAAAAACTAGGTGCTGAAATGGCCAAAGTGGACGACATGACGCAAACCAAAATTACGTCAGTTCACAAACACTTTATTGAAGAGATTCAGAATTACAGCACGATAGGCTTCCAGAGCCAAGACTTTGTGAAGCGAGCGCTTACTGCAGCTTTAGGTGAAGATAAAGCAGCGAATCTAATCGACCAAATCCTCATGGGTAGCGGCGCTAAAGGTCTAGATTCACTTAAATGGATGGACTCTAAGCAGGTGGCCAGCATAATTCGCAACGAGCACCCGCAGATTCAAACTATCGTATTGTCTTACTTAGAGCCGGAGCAGAGCGCGGAAATTTTGGCGCAGTTCCCGGAGAAAGTTAGATTAGACCTCTTGATGCGTATTGCTAACCTTGAAGAAGTTCAGCCAGCGGCGCTACAAGAACTTAACGAGATCATGGAGAAACAGTTTGCAGGTCAAGCCGGAACGCAAGCAGCCAAAATGGGCGGCTTGAAGTCAGCGGCGAACATCATGAACTATCTCGATACGGCGATAGAAGGCCAGCTCATGGATGCTATCCGCGAGCAGGACGAAGAAATGAGTCAACAGATTCAGGACCTTATGTTCGTATTCGACAACTTGGTCGATGTGGACGACAAAGGTATTCAAGCGATTCTGCGAGAAGTTCAGCAAGACGCGCTGCTTAAGGCGATTAAAGGCGCCGATGAAGAGCTTAAAGATAAAATTATGCGGAACATGTCTAAACGCGCCGCTGAAATGCTTGCTGATGATTTGGAAGCGCTTGGCCCAGTACGTATTAGTGAAGTTGAAACGGCACAAAAAGAAATTCTCTCTGTCGCCCGTCGACTTTCTGACTCAGGTGAAATTATGCTAGGTGGCGGTGGTGGTGAAGAGTTCCTGTAGTTAACTACTGGAATAGCTTTTAACACCCTGAACCATCTCGTCTAGGTAAACATATGACCGGTAACAAAAGTTTCAGCGAAAATGAGATTAACGAGGCCAAAAAATGGGATTTACCCTTTGTAGAAGATCCTACTTCAACAAGGGAAAACGAGCCCACTAACGCACTTAATAAGCGTTCAGATTGGAAATACGAGCCCCCAGAAATCGAGGAGGAAATAAAACCTCCTACTGCTGAAGAAATCGAAGCTATCAGACAAGCTGCTTATGATGAAGGGTATCAGGAAGGCAAAGAAAAAGGTTTTGAAGAAGGCAAAAGCGAAGGGCTCGAAGCTGGTTTATCAGAAGGAAAAGAGCAAGGATATGCAGAGGGACTGGAGCAGGGATTAGACGAAGGACGTCAGCAGATGGCTACGCAGGCAGAAGTGTGGCAAATACTTGCTGAAAAATTGCATGAACCGCTTTCTCAGGCTAACGACACCACACGGGACCAGCTCGTTAAACTAGCAGTTACCCTAGCTAAAGCTGTGATAAAGACAGAAGTCAGTACCAATCAACAAGTCATTCTTCAAGCGTTGAGTGAGGGAATCAAAGCCTTGCCTATCAACCAAGCCAGCTATCAGATTCACATGAACCCTGAAGATATTGAGCTGGTTAAGTCCCATTTTAGCGATGAAGAAGTGGCTAATAAAGGCTGGAACCTTGTTGAAGCGCCAGCTATGGAACGCGGTGGGTGTGACATTACTACCACTCAAAATGCCGTTGATGTGTCAATTGAACGTCGCTGCCGCGATGTCATCGATAAATTTTTATTAAACCAAGGGCTGTCTGATGACTAGCCCGTGGCACAATCATTTTGAATCGTTAACCAAGCAGGTTACCTCGCCACCTGTAGTAGCTGCCGGTAAACTTGTAAGAGGTATTGGCCTCACGCTTGAGGCCGTTGGCTGTCAGTTGCCAGTGGGAAGTCAGTGTTTGGTTCAAACCATTGAGGGTGAAATAGAGGCTGAAGTCGTTGGCTTTGGTGACGACATTACCTATCTTATGCCGACTGAAGCTGTCCGGGGCATTGTGCCAGGAAGTCGCGTCATGCCGTTAAATCGCCAAAGCGGCTTACCAGTAGGAATGGGGTTGCTAGGGCGAGTCGTAGACGGTAATGGCCAGCCTCTTGACGGGCTCGGTGAAATCGATGCTGAGGCCAGAGCACCAACCACACGTCCTCCAATGAACCCGCTCATTCGTCGCCCAATTAATACCCCTATGGACGTTGGTGTACGCGCCATTAATGCATTGAATACGGTTGGTGTTGGCCAGCGCATGGGGCTTTTTGCTGGTAGTGGCGTGGGTAAAAGTGTGCTGTTAGGCATGATGACCCGAGGTTGTGAAGCCGATGTAGTGGTCGTTGGTCTTGTTGGTGAGCGTGGTCGAGAAGTTAAAGAATTTATTCACGAAATACTTACCGAAGAAGAGCGTCAGCGCGCGGTGGTCGTAGCCGCGCCTGCCGACACGTCGCCGTTAATGCGATTAAAAGGCTGCGAGACCGCGGTGACAATCGCAGAGTATTTTCGTGACAAAGGCATGAAGGTACTGTTGCTGATTGATTCGTTAACTCGCTATGCCATGGCGCAGCGTGAGATTGCGCTCGCGGTAGGTGAGCCACCAGCGACCAAAGGTTATCCGCCTTCAGTGTTTGCTCGACTTCCTGCTTTAGTTGAACGGGCGGGCAATGGCAGCGAGCGACAGGGTTCGATAACGGCTTTCTACACTGTTTTGACCGAAGGTGATGATTTGCAAGATCCCATTGCCGATGCAGCAAGGGCAATCTTAGATGGCCATGTGGTCTTGTCTCGCACCCTCGCCGATAGTGGTCATTATCCTGCTATTGATATTGAAGCGTCCATCAGTCGTGTTATGCCGATGGTGGTCAGTGAGGAGCATCAGTTAATGGCCCGGCGTATTCGACAAGTTTATTCAAATTACAAACAAAATCAGGACCTAATATCAATTGGGGCGTACGCTAAAGGCTCTGACCCGCGTATTGATTTAGCTATACGTGCGGAACCTGCGATCAATGCGTTATTGCAGCAAGGAATGAAACAAGTCATTCCTTATGATGAAAGCTTAGAAGGCATGGCCGCTCTGGCTAAAGGACTGGGACAAGGGTAATGGGCATTACAATAAGATACGCTCGGCGAGCAATGCGCATGTGCTCAGAATCCCTAACTGATGGGCTCTACAATGTCTAAACAATTAGAGCGTTTAGCCGAATTCGAGCGTGAAAAAGAACAGCGAGAAGCGCGCTTTTATCAGCAGGCTCAGCAAAACGTTAATCAGCAAAAGCAAAAGTTAACCAGTCTTGAGCAATACCGCATCGACTATGTCAAAGGTATTCAACAAACCGGTCAGGCAGGTGTAACCGCCACGTATTATCAGCAACATTTATCTTTTGTTGGGAAATTGGATAAAGCGTGTGAGCAGCAAATGCAAGTGATCGCTCGTGCGCAAATGGCCGCGGACCAGCGCAAACAAATGTGGTTAAAGCAACAGCAAAAAGTTAAAGCCGTTACTTTGCTGTTAGATAAGAAGAAGATAGCAGAGCAGAAAAAAGAAGCCAAAGCCGAACAGGCCATGATGGACGAGTTCGCTACCCAACGATTTTTCAGAGCTAAGCGCTCTCCTTTCTAATAATTGATAGAGCCTTGGTCACTTTGGCTCAACCCTTGCAAAACCAACATACAATGTATCGATGCGCAGCAATTACAGTGCAGTGGTTATTAAGGTTTAGCAGCGTTTCTTTGAAATTTTACACACATAATAAAGTACTAATTTTATAGAGAGCGAGCATAGAATTTAACGCCAAGCGATAGCCATATAGGGTATCCGAATCGAACTAAGTAATTGTTATTTAATAAGCATTGGTGGGGTTGCGAGTAACTAGGTTTTAAATGGTTTGTATAAAGCCAAACACATTATTCGCATCATGTTACGTCTTCTTTGTAAAAGACGATTTAAATGTAGGACGGTAGGACAATATGCAACAAGTTGCCGCACAAAAAACAGACATTGCCGCATTACCCTTTTCTGCTTCTAGTACGGCTAAAGCCGTTGGAACAAGTATTGGCACCCAGCCAGAGGCAAGCAGTGAAAATAACCAAGCATTTAATCGACTTTATCAAGAAGCGAAATCGAGCAAATCAGATTTTGTTTTAAATGACAACGAGACCTTGGGCTCTCAATCTCGTGCAGCAAACCGCTCAAACGACACCCATGCGGCGTCTCCAGCATCTAATAATACGATGAAAAGCGGTAAAGATCGTGATGCAGGTCACACTGATCTTCCCGTTGAAAAGAATGAAACGGACATGCCTTCCGATTCAGTGGCGGATACAAAAGAAAAAAACGCTGAAATAGGTTCAAAAGAGATTGCAGAAGACGGAGAATCAGCCAAAACACAGCAAACCACTGATGAAGAGGGAGATGTAAACCTCGCAGTGGATGACGCACAAGGTGAAACGGCTCAAAAAACGGCAACCGAGGCACAATTCGTTATTGAAGCTGGTGGTAAAAAAGACGCCGAAGCGGGTGTTATTACCACACCAGGCACCCCAGACGGTAAGCCTGGAAATCAAAATGAAGAGCCAGACTGGATTGCCTATGTAGAAACAGTAGCAAATCGTTTTGGCAATAGCGAGCAATCTTCAGGTGCATCGAACCCTAAAGCCGACAATGATATTTCTGCAGTTGTAGATGAGGCAGTGAACGTCCTTTCTGTGAAAGAAAGCGGCAAATTGTGGAAACTTCCTGATGATGTTAATGCCAGTGACGCCCCTTCAATAATGGCGCATCTACTATCTCAGCTGAACAACACCAGCAGTGAAGGTGACATCACCTTAGAGTCTATTTCGAGCGAAGCACAACAAACGCTTAGTGCTTTAACATCGCTTTTACTTGGGGCTGATGCCAAAAGCGAACAAGGTGGTGGCAATGGAGAAGCTAACAGTGCGCTTATACATGCCTTCGCTAATGCTAAATCCGATATGAATTCTGATGACGACAAGGGGCTTACTGCGTTAATTGCACAGCTCATGCAGCAAAAAGAAAGCGCAGGGGATGGAGTGCAAGGTAGTAGTGGTAAAAACTCAGCCGATGAATCCCTCGTGTTAAGTCTGCTTTCTGATGAACTTAAAAGTATGCAGGAATTGTCATTGGACGAAGCTTCTTCAGAAGTAGAAGCATCACTTGCTGAATTGACAGCGGCAACGGTGTCAGTAAAAACTGAAGAAGTTAGTGCTAAAGCGACAAACGCCAATAATGCAACTTCATCTGACGTAGGTCTTAAAACGAACTCCAGTAGTGACCAAGGGCAATCATCCAACGATGAACTGGTTGGGGCAATGCCAAAAGACCTTCTAACCGCCATAAGTGAGTTGTCGCCACAAAGCGCCCAGAAGGCAACGGAAGCATTTGCTGAACGCATAGTGGCGGGCATGCCAAGTGGTTCACAACAACAGAGTGTAAAGGCAAACATTATTGCTGGCATCAACGAATTTCAGCAGCAAGTGCAGCAAGGCAGAGAGCCTGGTATTGATTTGTCAGCTATCATAGCGGATGCAGCGAAAGAGGCTGCAGTAAGTAACGACGCTATCGCTTCAATGACGGCTCGAGTTGATAGCCAGGCCACTCAATTTCTTAATTTAATGAACCAAACCCAAGCAAGTGCTCAACAGGCTTTTGCCAGCATGCTTGGGCAAACCGACACTGTTATGCATGAGAACAACCAGCTTCGAGCCGAAGCGTCAAAATCTCAGCAGCAGTTTGAGGGTTTTGATAAAGCCGTCAATATTCATAAGCCTGAAGGTCAGCAGCAGTTAAATGAAAAAATTCGCTGGATGGTTAATGCCAGAAATACCATGGCTGAAATTCGCTTAGACCCACCTGAGCTTGGCAGTATGCAGGTTCGTGTAAATGTGTCGGGTGACGCGGCGAGCGTTAGTTTTATCGTCCAATCACAGCAGGCAAAAGAGGCATTAGCTGAGGCGATGCCTAAGCTACGGGATATGCTTTCTGAACAGGGCATAGAGTTAGGTGATGCTCAGGTGAGAAAAGATAATTCGTCTGGTAACGAAAATGGCCAGCAACTTGCAGGTAACGGGAATGAAGGCCGTGGCGACGGAAATCGTAACGGTAATGACGAGTTAGATGAGATGGAGAACGGGCGCGTGATTGAGCAGTCAGTCACTCGGGCAGCAAAAGGCGGTATCGATTTTTACGCCTAAGTAGCTAAAACTCGGCATTTTTAGCAATAGGTTGAATGGTGAGAATAGACCAGTACTGCTATGTTTGACTGTACCGTCAGTGGATGGGTTTATTTGAACTTATCGAGATAAATGGATTTCGGTGCCAAGTATTCTTGTTTGAGGATAAAGGGCCGTTGACTTAACTTTGTGACCCAAAATTTTGCGCACAGAGCTCGATAGACTAGGCATTCACGCAGAATGGCATTGCCATTTTTGACGGAACCTTGATAATACGTTTTTTCCTAGAATTACTGATGAGTTGCACATGGCTGATGAAGAGTTACAAGTAGAAGAAGGCGGTAAAAAGAAAGGCAAAATGATGCTGATTATCATCATCGCCGTCGTTCTTGTTGGAGGTGGGGCGGCTGCCTATTTCTTATTGTTTGCAGGTGGTGATGAGCCCGCTGCAGAGCAGTTAGCTGAAGCTGATGCGGCCGCCGCGCAAGCAGCAACTGCGCCAGCCGCGGGAAATGCTGAGATGGGAACCGCATTGTACGTAGCCATGCCTCGACCTTTCGTTTTCAACGTTCCCGGTTCTGGCAGAGACAGGCTGGTTCAAATAAAAGTACAGCTTTTAGTGCGTGGCTCTGACAATGAAGAGCTGGCAAAAACGCATATTCCCCTGATTGAGGGCACGTTGCTACAGGCTTTTAGCACTTCGAATGCGGATGACCTGGTCACAGAAGCAGGGAAGATTGAGCTACGCGAGCAGGCAGTAAGTGAAGTGCAAAAAGCATTGAAAGACATTACGGGTAACGACGTTGTCGAACGCGTATTGTTTACTGGTTTTGTCATGCAGTAATGCATTGACTTTGTAAGGTAGAAGACGGTGAGTGATTTATTATCTCAAGATGAAATCGATGCCCTATTACACGGGGTAGATGATGTAGATGAGGATGAGGTCGGCGATAGCGACTCTGATGCGTCTACGCTCGAGTACGACTTCTCCTCACAAGACAGAATTGTGCGTGGGCGCATGCCTACGCTTGAAATTGTGAATGAGCGCTTTGCACGTCACATGCGAGTAAGCCTGTTTAATATGATGCGTCGTTCTGCCGAAGTATCGATTAACGGTATTCAAATGATTAAGTTTGGCGAATATATTCATACGTTATTCGTACCAACAAGCTTAAACATGGTCCGTTTCCGCCCTTTGAAGGGCACTGGCCTTATCACTATGGAAGCCCGGTTGGTATTCATTCTGGTAGACAACTTCTTTGGCGGTGATGGTCGATATCACGCGAAAATTGAAGGTCGGGAATTTACGCCTACAGAACGCCGAATTATTCAGATGCTGCTGAAAATAATCTTCGAAGATTATAAAGAGGCATGGGCGCCGGTTATGGACGTATCGTTTGAATACCTAGACTCAGAAGTGAACCCTGCGATGGCAAACATTGTGAGTCCAACTGAGGTGGTAGTGATCAGCTCATTCCACATTGAGTTAGACGGCGGCGGTGGAGACTTCCATGTATCGTTGCCATACTCAATGCTAGAGCCAATTCGCGAATTGCTTGATGCGGGTGTTCAAAGCGACAAAGAAGACACGGACTTGCGATGGAGTAAAGCCCTTCGCGACGAAATTATGGATGTTAAGGTGGCGCTCACTACCCATATGCTGGATGTCGATGTGCCTCTTCGCGACGTGATGGAGTTTAAACCTGGCGATATTATCCCTGTGGAAATGCCAGAAACCATCACCGTATTAATTGAAGATCTACCCACATTCAGGGCTAAGTTAGGTCGAAGCAGAGACAATTTAGCGCTGAAAATAGTAGAAAAGATTGCAAGACCGACTTCAGTGAAGTCTGAGCTACAGTTATTAACCCGCGGTGGGCGCATTATTGATAATGACGCAGAACTGCAAGTACTCGAAGAAGACCTGTAAGGTAAAGGGGAGTTCCCATGAGTGAAGACGGTATGGACGATTGGGCTGCGGCCATGGCTGAGCAAGCCGAATCTGAAGCGGAACAAGAAGCTGGCGATAATGAAGATGTGCAGGTAGCCGAACTTGACGAGCTAACTGACGATGCGCCAATTACGCAAGAAGAAAAGAAAAAGTTAGATACCATTCTCGATATTCCTGTGACTATTTCGATGGAAGTCGGTCGTAGTCAAATAAGTATCCGAAATCTGCTACAGTTGAACCAGGGTTCTGTGGTGGAGCTGGATCGTGTTGCCGGTGAGCCACTAGATGTATTAGTTAATGGCACGTTGATTGCTCATGGTGAAGTAGTAGTGGTCAACGACAAATTCGGTATTCGATTAACGGATGTTATTAGTCAAATTGAGAGAATCAAGAAGCTCAGATAAAACTTCTTATAAAGTAAGGGGTTGCGTAATGCTGCCCCTTTTGTTTAGTCAGCCAGCCCTCGCGCAGTCGACACAATCCATTACCAATCCCACATCAGTACTGTCAATTTTCCTTTCTTTGTTAGTTGTTGTTGGTGTTATTTTCGCGCTGGCTTATGTTATGCGTCGGTTTAATGTCACTGCCATGGGTAGCAATCAAATGAAAGTGGCAGCTAGTATGGTTGTAGGTACAAAAGAAAAAATAATGGTGATACAGGTGGGCGATGAGCAGCACCTTATCGGCATAACCAGCCATAACATTTCCCATTTGAGCAAGCTTGATAAAAACCTGGACATACCTGTTAAAGGCTTAGGCAGAACAAGTGGCGAGAAGCCAAACGGCGCAGATGCGTTCAAACAAAAGTTAGTTGAGGCGATGGCGGGAAAACTTAACCCTAATATTGAAAAGAATGATACGAAGGAAGGAACAAAAGATGCGTAAGCTAACTTGGCTGGTTCTTGCGCTATCACTCCTCTCGTTTGCAGAGCCAGTGTTTGCGCAACAAGGTATTTCAGCGGTTACCGTCACCACTAATCAAGACGGTACGCAAGATTATTCAATGACACTCCAAGCGTTGTTTATCATGACAGCGCTAAGCCTAATTCCTGCATTTATCATGATGATGACGTCATTCACTCGTATCATCGTGGTTTTATCGATATTGCGCCAAGCAATTGGATTACAACAGTCCCCTTCAAACCAAATATTAATTGGGGTTAGCCTGTTTCTTTCCATGTTTATTATGGCACCAGTATTTGACGAGGTTAATGAGCGCGCGTTACAGCCTTATCTCAACGAACAGCTCACTAGTTTAGACGCACTTGAACAAGCCAAAGGACCCATGCGTGCTTTCATGCTCTCGCAGACACGAGTGAAAGATCTGGAAACCTTTGTGCGCATTGCAGGTGATGAAGGGAAGTATGCTGATACCGACGAAGTACCGCTTACTATCCTTATTCCCGCTTTTGTGACCAGCGAACTTAAAACCGCGTTTCAGATTGGTTTCATGTTGTTTATTCCCTTTCTAATTATCGACTTGGTTGTTGCTTCTATCCTGATGGCCATGGGTATGATGATGCTATCGCCGATGATTGTGTCCCTGCCATTTAAACTTATGCTCTTCGTGCTTGTGGACGGCTGGAATCTTATTTTCGGTACGCTGGCAACCAGTTTCGGTATGGGCGTCTAGGAGGCCTTATGTCACCAGAAGTCTTTGTAGAAATACTGCGAGAAGCCATGTTTATGGTCATCGTTTTGGTATGCGCCGTTATTGTTCCAAGCTTGATTGTTGGCCTAGTGGTAGCAGTGTTTCAGGCTGCAACCAGTATCAATGAACAAACAATGAGCTTCTTACCTCGTTTGCTTGTTACACTTTTAGCCCTTAGCTGGGGAGGAAATTGGCTGGTGCAACAGCTCATGGACTTCACTTTTAGAATGGTCGATATGATCCCGCAAGTTGTGGGATAGAAGGTCAATAAAGTGGAAGTCGAACTCGCCACCATCAATCAATTTTTGGCTGACATGCTGCTGCCCTTTATGCGCATTAGCGGGTTATTCGTGGCAATGATTGGATTGAGTGCTAAGTCTATTCCGCCCCAAGTGAGGGCGCTTTTAGGCATCATGCTTACGCTTATTATCATGCCTGTCGTTCCTCCGTCACCGATTGAAAATTTGGTAGATGTGGGCACCTTCTTAATTGTTATCCAACAATTGCTGATAGGTGTAGCCATTGGTTTTATTTCGATGATGGTACTTAACACCTTCGTGCTGGCAGGGCAGATAATCGCGATGCAAACCGGTTTGGGCTTTGCGTCCATTGTTGACCCAGTCAACGGTATTAACGTACCTGCGGTGGGACAGTTTTATTTGATACTTGCTACGCTCTTGTTCTGGACGCTAGACGGCCACCTGTCTATGATTCAAATGATCGTAATGAGTTTTGAGGCATTCCCAATAGGCGAAGCGTGGTGGACGGGCGAACAATTCCGCGATATCGCGCACTGGGGAGGCTGGATGTTTATCTCGGCTATCACCCTGTCACTTGCGCCAATTGTGTCACTATTAATTGTAAATTTGGCTTTTGGTGTAATGACTAAAGCAGCGCCACAATTAAACATTTTCAGTATTGGTTTTTCCATTGCACAAGTAATGGGTCTACTCATTATTTGGATAACCTTGGATAACTTTACTGCTCACTTTGAAACCCAATGGTTCAGAGCTGAGCAGTTTATGTGTGAATTATTGAATATTTGTCCGTAGGAAATAATGGCAGATTCAAGCGAAAAAACAGAAGACCCCACGGGGAAAAAACTCGAAGATGCCCGAAAAAAAGGGCAGTTGGCTCGTTCCCGGGAGTTATCCACGACGCTGGTGCTAATAGTCAGCGCCGTTATGTTTCTATTCGTCGGTGGCTGGATTGCAGAATCTGTTTTTAAACTTACTCAGCGAATGTTTATTCTTTCTCGCGACGAAACCTACGATATTACCCATATGTTTGGCGCATGGGGAGAGGCTTTTACGGCGGTAGGCCCTGCGGTATTGCTATATATGGTTGTCGCAATGATAGCTGGAATTTATGGTTCTATTGCCCTTGGTGGCTACAATTTCACATGGGAAGGAGCAAAACCCAAAGGGTCTAAAATGAGCCCGATTCAGGGGTTCAAGCGCATGTTCGGCACCAATGGGTTGGTAGAACTATTAAAATCTATTGCCAAGGTTGTCGTTATTATCGGCATGGCAATTGGCGCGTTGTTGTTCTTTGAAGATGAAGCGCTGCATCTTGATATGGAACTTTATCCAGGGAATATCTTTCATGCGCTCGACATGCTCAAATGGGCTTTTCTTATTTTAGTGTGTGGAATGATCCCCATTGCACTTATTGATGTGCCTTACCAAATGTATAAGCACAACAAAGAAATGAAGATGACCAAACAAGAGGTCAAAGACGAAAGAAAGAACGCAGAAGGCGACCCTATGGTTAAGGGGCGTATTCGTCGCCTGCAATATCAAGCAGCAACCAAGCGAATGATGCAGGAAGTGCCGCAAGCAGACGTGGTTGTTACCAACCCAACTCACTTTTCTGTCGCTATTAAATACGATGAAAAAGGTTTAAGGGCGCCAGTGGTTGTCGCTAAAGGTGCAGATGAGTTAGCAATGCACATCAGAAAAATCGCTACCGCAAATGATGTACCTTTAATTCCTTCTCCGATGCTAGCTCGCGCTATTTTCTATTCAACAGAAGTCGACGATGAAATTCCCAACGCTTTATTTATGGCTGTAGCGCAGGTGCTAGCTCATGTGTATCAATTGAAGGCGCATAGGGCAGGGAAAGGCAAGCGGCCTAAACCGCTCAAGCGAGATTTGCCCATTCCGCCAGAATATCGTCGATAATCACAGTTATCGTCCGGAAAAAGCTTACCATAATCAAGATAGCGCTATTTTTAGCCGATTAGCAGTTTAGTAATAAAGCTGGCACGTTAGTTGAAAACTCCCTTTCAGATTCATATAAAGCGTCAATTTTCTGATAGAGAGACACCAAACCATGCAGTTATCCGGTTATCTTCAGCGATTCGATAAAAATCAGCTGCAAAATTTTACGAGTGGTCTAGGCGCGCCCATCGTCCTTTTGGCAATCATGGGCATGGTTATTTTACCCATGCCGCCTTTCCTGCTGGACGTGCTTTTCAGTTTTAATATTGCGTTATCTCTCGTCATCATATTGGTCGCGGTACTCACTCAAAAGCCTGTGGATTTTGGTATTTTCCCTCTTGTTTTGTTGATTGCAACAGTACTTCGGTTAGCGTTAAACGTGGCATCAACTCGGGTTGTATTGCTTTACGGCCATGAGGGCGGAGACGCGGCGGGAAAAGTCATTGAAGCCTTTGGCGCCGTTGTTATCGGTGGCAACTATGCCGTAGGTATCGTTGTTTTTGCTATTTTACTTATTATCAACTTCAAAGTAGTTACTGCTGGTGCTGGCCGTATCTCTGAGGTAAGTGCAAGATTTACTCTTGACGCTATGCCAGGTAAGCAAATGGCAATTGATGCGGATTTGAATGCGGGTTATATCGACCAAGATCAAGCGCGCCAGCGTCGTGAAGAGATTACTGCAGAAGCTGACTTTTATGGTTCGATGGACGGTGCATCAAAGTTTGTGAAAGGTGACGCAGTTGCCGGGCTTTTCATCATGCTAATCAACATTGTTGGGGGCCTTTTTATTGGCATGATTCAGCATGGCCTTTCATTCGGAAACGCAATCGAAATCTACACAATCTTGACCATAGGTGATGGTCTGGTCGCTCAAATTCCTTCACTACTGCTTTCAGTTGCCACCGCAATTATCGTTACTCGTGAAAATGAATCTCAGGAAATGGGCAAAGAAATACGCGGCCAGCTGGGAAATAATCAGGCGCTATACATTGCTTCGGGCGTGCTATTTGTCATGGGGATCATTCCGGGAATGCCTCACATAGCGTTTCTTGGTTTTTCTTTCTTGATTGCAGGCTTTGCTTATTTTCAAACGGTACAAGCTCGTAAAAAGGCTGCTGCACCAGCAGTACCCGACAATGTGTCTAAGAGCGAAACCGTTGCGCCAGAAGTGAAAGAGTTGGGCTGGGACGATGTACAACAAGTCGATACTATTGGTTTAGAAGTAGGTTATCGCCTTATCCCACTCGTTGATAAGTCACAAGGTGGTGAGTTATTGACGCGTATTAAAGGGGTGCGTAAAAAGCTGTCTCAAGAGCTTGGGTTTCTTATTCCACCCGTTCACATTCGCGATAATTTAGACCTAGAGCCCAATACATACACCATTGCCATGCTAGGCGTTACTATTGGTGATTCAGTGATTAGTCATGACGAAGAGCTTGCCATTAATCCTGGACAGGTTTTCGGTAAACTAGAAGGACGAGCAACCAAGGACCCAGCATTTGGTCTGGATGCAGTATGGATTAAACCAAACAAACGAGAGCATGCGCAGACATTGGGTTATACGGTTGTGGATGCAGCTACCGTGGTAGCAACCCACTTAAGTCAGCTGTTGACTAACAACGCCTATCAGTTACTTGGCCATGAGGAAGCCCAGCAGCTTCTTGATATGCTAGCCAAACAGCACCCTAAACTTGTTGAAGGTTTGGTACCTGACATTCTTCCGCTCAGTACAGTGGTGAAAGTGCTGCAAACATTGCTATTTGAAGGTGTGCCTATTCGCGATATGCGAACCATCGTCCAAACCCTAAGTGAGTATGGTACTCGCAGTCAAGACCCTGATGTACTTGTATCTGCGGTACGTATCGCACTTAAACGACTTATTGTTCAAGAGATCACGCAAGGGGCGAAAGAAATACCTGTCATAACCTTGGCGCCAGAGTTGGAACAGATGTTGCACCAGTCACTTCAAGCAGGTGGCGAAGACGGTGCTGGTATTGAACCAGGCTTGGCAGATAAGTTGCAAAAATCACTGCAACAAGCCAGTCAGCAACAAGAGTTAGAAGGTGAGCCTGCTGTGCTTCTAACATCTGGCATGCTGAGACCGGTACTCTCTCGCTTCTTAAAATATTCGGTTGTTGGGCTTCATGTGCTGTCTTATCAAGAAGTTCCTGATGACAAACAAATAAAAATAGTCAGTTCGGTCGGTCAATAATCTGACGCTGGGTGATTGGAGAGGTTGCAATGAAAATTAGACGTTTCTTCGGCAAAGATATGCGTGAGGCGTTAAGCCAAGTTAAAGCAGAGTTAGGCAGTGATGCAGTTATCATGTCAAACCGCAAAGTGGCTGATGGTATAGAGCTTGTTGCAGCTTATGATAAAGAACCCGATGCAAAACTCGCTGTTCCTAAAGCAGCGTCAAAAGCGCCTGGTCAAAAGGCTACGCCAAGCTTAAGTGAAATAATTGGCGACGACGGTCCAGATAGCTTAAAAGCGTTATTAGAGAAACAGCATGGTGCTGCGGCTGCAACAGCCGATCCAGGAACATTATCTAACGCTGCTGAAAACCATACCCAGCAGCGCCCTCAATCAATGTCAGCTAATGCAAAGCACGCCAACGAGATAGCGTCACATTTGGATTTTTCTGATGCATTTATTGATGATGTGGAAAGTCAGCAGAGTGCTGGTCATCGTGCTAATGACTTACCCTTTCCTGACCACCAAGCCTCAAGCATTGGCGAAGCGCCAATGACACAATCGGCAGAACTTGCACAAATAAAAGAAGAGCTTGCGTCTCTACGGGACGTTCTGCAATATCAAGTTGCTGACCTCATGGAAGCAAAAAATAAGCGTCAAAAACCAGTTCACCAGTACTTAACCACGCGTTTAGTTGATATGGGGTTGAGCAATGCTCTCGCTAATCAGCTAATAAATTACACGCCAGCTCACTATAACGAACGTGACGCGTGGATTTATCTTCTTAACCTATTGGCTAATCGCATAAATGTGACGGGGAACGATATACTTAGTTCACAAGGCGCGGTTGCGTTGGTTGGTCCTACGGGAACAGGTAAAACAACAACAGTTGCTAAATTAGCAGCCCGTTATGCGCAAAAGTATGGTGCAGAGTCAGTCGCTATGATCACCATAGATACGTATAGAATAGCTGCCTATGAGCAGCTAGCGACATACGGAAAAATTATTGGCTGTACGGTAAGAAAAGCGCAGACTAGTGAAGAGTTAGCCGATTTATTATTCCAACTTCGTCATAAGCGACTAGTATTAATCGATACGGCAGGGTTTAGTCAGCGCGATAGTCGATTAATTAAACAAATTAAGCAATTTGACAACGGTCAAATGCCTAAAGTGAAAAAATATTTGGTGGCGCAAGCCAATACCCAATATCCAGCGCTTCAAAGAATCATCCAAGCGTATGATGATATTGAATTAAGTGGCTGTATTTTCACGAAGTTAGATGAATGCTACTCTTTGGGAGAGGTATTGAGCGCTGCCGTTGAGTACCAACTACCGGTTAGCTATGTCACCGATGGTCAGAAAGTGCCAGAAGACATTAAGATTGCAGAGGCGAAATCTTTAGTTTCCGCTGCTGCAAAGCTTTATAAAAAGTACGGTTTGAATCATACTAGTGGTAACAACGCAATTAAAACAGCATAAGTAGTATGATTGACGATCAAGCGAGTAGCTTAAGAAAAATGAAGCAATCACGGTTAATCAAGGTTATCGCCGTCACCGGAGGCAAAGGTGGCGTTGGTAAAACAAATATTACTCTCAATACCGCTATCGCTATGGCGAAGCAGGGTAAGCGAGTCATGGTACTTGACGCGGACCTCGGTCTGGCAAACGTTGATGTTATGCTAGGACTTCGCGTAGAGAAAAACTTATCTCATGTGCTTTCAGGTGAATGTACCCTTGACGATGTTCTCGTCACCGGTCCGCACGGGATCAAGATTGCGCCGGCCACCTCTGGCACGCAGTCGATGGCAGAGTTGTCCCCAACTCAACACGCAGGTTTGATCCGCGCTTTTAGCGAGCTAAGAACGCCGATAGACGTGTTGATTGTCGACACTGCTGCTGGAATTTCAGACATGGTATTGAGCTTCTCGAAGGCTTCTCAAGATATCATGGTCGTGGTTTGCGACGAGCCTACGTCACTAACCGATGCCTACGCCCTAATAAAAATCTTAAATCGCGAACATGGCGTTTTTCGTTTTAAGGTAGTGGCTAATATGGTGCGCGACGTGCGTGAAGGCCAAGAATTATTTAGTAAATTAAGTAAAGTGACAGGGCGTTTTTTGGATGTTGCACTAGAATTAGTGGCAACGGTTCCATTTGATGAAAATATTCGTAAAGCCGTAAGAAAACAAACGGCTATTGTAGATGCCTATCCAGGCTCTCCAGCCGCAGTGGCCATAACACAACTTGCTAGTAGAGCATTGTCATGGCCCATCCCGGCTCAGCCAGGCGGACATCTTGAATTTTTTATTGAACAACTTGTTGCAGAAAAAGCAGTAGGAAATCAGCGTTGAACAGCAAGGCAGCCGCTTATCAACAACAAACCGATAAGTCGCAGTTAGTCGAAAGACATGCGCCATTGGTTAAGCGTATAGCGCATCACTTGATGGCTAGGTTGCCTGCAAGTGTTCTTGTTGATGACCTTATCCAATCAGGCATGATTGGGCTTTTGGAAGCTGCACGAAATTTTGATGGCTCTAAGGGAGCTAGCTTTGAAACCTTTGCAGGCATCCGTATTCGCGGTGCAATGCTAGACGAAATACGCAAAGGAGACTGGACCCCTCGTTCAGTCCATCGTAACGGACGTGCTATTTCGGAAGCTATATCCCAAGTAGAAGGTGAGACCGGAAGGGATGCAAGAGATTCTGATATTGCTGAAAAGCTTAACGTGAGCTTGCAGGATTATCATCAAATGCTCAATGAAGTGAATGCCGGCAAACTTGTCGGGATAGAAGATTTGGGTGTGTCGGAGGACGTAATCACTACTGAGCAGAGTAGAGGCAGTGATGCGCCGCTGGAAGACTTGATGCAGGGTGCTTTTCAAAAAGCACTTGCCCAAGCGATTACAACGCTACCTGAACGGGAAGCGATTGTGCTTTCTTTATACTATGATGAAGAATTGAATTTACGAGAAATTGGTGAGGTTCTTGATGTAAGTGAGTCAAGAGTCAGTCAAATTCACAGTCAGGCCATGTTAAAACTCAAATCACGAATGAAGTCGTGGCAGGCTGACGAAGAATAGAAATTAATAACAATTAACCCCTCATTGGAGGCTATTTTGGACAAAAGTATGAAAATTCTTGTGGTTGATGATTTTTCTACCATGAGACGTATCATCAAAAACCTTCTTAAAGACTTAGGTTTTGCCAACATCCAAGAAGCGGATGACGGAAGCACTGCACTGCCAATGTTGCAGCAAGGTGATTTTGACTTCGTTGTTACTGACTGGAACATGCCCGGCATGCAAGGTATCGATTTGCTTCGTGCAATTCGAGCAGATGACAAGCTCAAGCATTTACCCGTTCTAATGGTTACTGCTGAAGCTAAAAAAGAACAAATCGTTGCTGCAGCGCAAGCCGGTGTGAACGGGTACGTAGTAAAACCCTTTACAGCAGCAACGCTAAAAGAAAAATTAGACAAAATTTTCGAACGTTTAGGTTGATCCAGACGCTCACCAGATAAATGAGGTTTACTGGATGTCAACGAATATAAACGTTCCAATTTCGTTGGAAGAAGCCAAGCAACTCGTTACTTATCTTGAAGAAGGTGATAACGCTTCAGCCAATGCCCTACTTGAAGCAGCATCAATGAAAGAAAACGTTGAGTTGTTTGCTGAAGTAGGAAAATTAACGCGTCAACTTCATGACGCGTTAAATAACTTTCAGATTGATGATCGCATTAAAAACTTAGCAACCGACGATATTCCGGATGCTCAGTCCCGCCTGACTTACGTTATTGAAGAAACTGAGAAAGCTGCTAATACTACTATGGATGCCGTTGAAGCGAGCATGCCAATAGCAGAAATGCTTTCAATGCGCATCGATAAGGTAATGCCAGAATGGAAAAAGTTAATGAATCGCCAAATTGAGCTTGGTGAATTCAAAGCGTTGTGTGCAGACTTAGACGAATTATTAGAAGAAGGTTCGCTCCAGTCAGCTAAACTAACACAACTGCTTACTGAAGTGCTGATGGCCCAAGGTTATCAGGACCTGACGGGGCAAGTTATTCGTCGCGTGATTGACCTTGTAAAAGAGGTGGAAGACAGCTTAGTCAACATGCTTACCATGTTTGGCGAGCGCGATGGAGAAGAACATACTAAATCATCTCGTGTTAAGGCCGATAAGAGAGATGGTGTAGAGGCAGAAGGCCCAATTATTGACGCCGAAAAACGAGATGATGTCGTTTCAGGCCAAGATGACGTAGATGATCTTTTGTCTAGCTTAGGTTTTTAGGGGAGCGGGCGCATGTCGTTTGATGTTGACGAGGATATATTACAGGACTTTCTAGTTGAAGCTGGAGAGATTCTTGAACAATTACAAGAACAGCTCGTTGATCTTGAAAACAACCCGGAAGACGCGGATTTACTGAACGCAATTTTCCGGGGATATCATACAGTAAAAGGAGGCGCAGGTTTCCTTTCTCTCACAGAACTCGTTGAAATTTGCCACGGTGCAGAGAACGTATTCGATGTGATGCGAAACGGGCAAAGAACCTTAACCCCTGAGCTCATGGATATTATTCTGCAGGCCACCGATGTGGTTGTAGAAATGTTTGAACGAGTAAAGTCTCAGGAGCCACTGCAACCTGCAGACGCACAGTTAGTTGATAAACTTCATAAACTGAGTCGCCCTGAAACGCCAGACGAAAACATATTCGAGACTTCAAGCGCCCCTGTACAAGAAACCGTTGAAGATGAGCCAGAGCTAGTAATAGAAGAACCTACAGCACAGGCACAGAGTACAAGCGATAACGGTGGCGGTATTGACGAAATCACTGAAGATGAGTTCGAAGCCCTGCTCGATGAACTTCACGGTTCTTCGGCACCGGGTCGCTCATCATCAGGTTCGATTGAAGCGCCTTCTGCATCCGAGTCAAAGCCCGCCGCTTCAACTGCCTCTGCGATAAGTGATAGCGACGATATTACCGATGAAGAATTTGAAGCGCTGTTAGACGATTTACATGGTAAAGGCCAGTTCAGCGCCAAAGAAGCGCCAGCTGTAGAGACTAAAGCGCCTGCAGCGCCAGCATCTTCAAGCACAGGTGGTGACGAAGAAATTACCGATGACGAGTTTGAAGCCCTTCTTGACCAATTACATGGTTCAGGTCAAGGCCCAACCAAGTTAGGTGAAGCGCCTAAGCAGGTAGAACCACCTGTCGACAAGGCAGCGACTGAAGCTGTTCAAAAAGCCAAAGAGGCAGCGCCAAAACCAACTCCTGCAGCAAGTGCTCCAGCGCCATCTACCCCCAGCGCGCCAGCAAAAGCAGCAAGTGCTCCGCCTAAAAAGGATGATAAGAAAGCGGCTGCCTCTGCACCTCAAGCCGAGACAACCGTGCGGGTTGATACTAAACGCCTTGATCAGATAATGAACATGGTGGGTGAGCTTGTTCTCGTGCGAAATCGTTTGCTTAGCCTTGGTATTAATAGCAACGATGAAAGCATGTCTAAAGCGATTGCTAATCTTGATGTAGTTACTGGCGACCTACAGGGTGCAGTAATGAAAACGCGGATGCAGCCAATTAAAAAGGTATTTGGTCGCTTCCCTCGCGTTGTTCGAGATCTCGCAAGAAGTTTAAAGAAAGAAATTACGCTTGAGCTTGTTGGTGAAGAAACAGATTTAGATAAAAACCTGGTTGAGGCACTGGCCGATCCATTAGTGCATTTGGTCAGAAACTCGGTGGATCATGGTATTGAAATGCCTGATGATCGCGCGGCAGCCGGCAAGCCAAGAATGGGAACCGTCCAACTGTCAGCGTCTCAAGAAGGTGATCATATCCTTCTTACGATTGAAGACGACGGCAAGGGCATGGACCCTGAGAAGCTCAAGGAGATAGCCATAAACCGTGGCGTGTTAGATGCCGATGCGGCAGCGCGTATGTCTGATGTTGAAGCGTTTAACTTGATTTTTGCGCCAGGCTTTTCTACCAAAACAGAAATTAGCGATATTTCTGGTCGCGGTGTGGGCATGGACGTGGTTAAAACTAAAATTAACCAGCTCAACGGTACGGTCAATATCGATTCACAGCTAGGCAAAGGTACCCGACTTGATATTAAAGTTCCTTTAACGTTAGCTATCCTTCCTACTCTAATGATTGTTGTAGGAAAACAGACCTTTGCGTTACCATTAGGTGCGGTGAACGAAATAATAAACATGGACATCAAGAAGACCAACACGGTCGATGGCCAGCTAACAATGATAGTTCGTTCGAAAGCAATTCCGTTGTTCTTCCTCGGCGAATGGCTGATTCGTGGTCCTAAAAATATTGAAAGAGATAAAGGTCACGTGGTTGTTGTACAAATAGGTACACAGCAAGTCGGATTCGTAGTAGACGCGCTAATAGGTCAAGAAGAGGTGGTTATAAAACCGCTTGATGCTTTGCTACAGGGTACACCCGGCATGGCAGGAGCAACCATTACTTCAGACGGTGGAATTGCACTTATTTTAGATATTCCGAGCCTTCTAAAACGGTATGCGCGTAAACCCATTAAGTAAGGCGATGAATTAATAGGAATAGTAATCCATGGTCTTTAAAGTCCTTGTGGTGGACGACTCGACATTTTATCGTCGTCGGGTAAGAGAAATACTCGACAGCGATAAAGAACTTGAAGTAGTCGGGGAAGCGCGAAATGGTCGTGATGCACTAGAAAAAGCAGAAGCGCTCAAACCAGATGTAATAACAATGGATGTGGAGATGCCGGTAATGGACGGCATTTCTGCGGTGAAGGCTATCATGGATAAAAAGCCTACGCCGATCCTTATGTTTTCATCCTTAACCTATCACGGCGCCCAAGCCACGCTTGATGCCCTTGAAGCAGGCGCGCTCGATTTCTTGCCAAAGAAATTTGAAGATATTGCGCAAGATAGAAAAGAAGCATCTCATTTATTGTGCACCAAAGTTAGGTTGATAGCGCGCAGGGGCGTTGGTCTTAGGCGTCCGTTATTTAGGGCAACGGAAACAAGACAGCTCCCAGATAATGCGCCCAAACAGGCTTTCTTTAAAACCTCTGGATTATTGTCCGGGCATAAGGACGCAACAAAGCAACCCACCGTATCGTCGGTCAGAGCAACGGGTAAACGCTATAAATGTTTAGCGATTGGTGCATCCACTGGCGGGCCTGTTGCACTTCAAAAAGTGCTTGCGCCTTTACCTGCAGACTTTCCGTATCCTATTTTGCTTGTCCAGCATATGCCTGGTACGTTTACCACAGCGTTTGCGCAACGGTTGAATTCAAACTGCAATATAAGCGTGAAAGAAGCTGAGCATGGCGACATATTAAAACCGGGTCACGCTTATCTGGCTCCGGGTGGCAGGCAAATGCTGATAGAAAATATTGGCCTGAGCAAAAGCATAGTAATAACCGATGCAAGCGCGTCGGAAAAGGTCAATTATAAACCTAGCGTAGACCTTACGTTTGGTTCATTGGCTAAAGCTTTTGGTGGTGATGTTTTAGGCATTATATTGACGGGAATGGGTGCAGACGGTCGGGAAGGCTGTCGATTGTTGAAAGACAAAGGCGCAACCATTTGGGCCCAAGATCAAGATTCTTGTGTTGTATATGGAATGCCGCAAGCTGTAGCGGTTGCTAACATATCGAGCAAGAACATTAATATTGACGATATAGGTAGTTGCGTTCAAACCGAGATGCGCTAGCGCTTTGGACTCTAACGGAATAAACATCATGAAAGTGTGGACTGTAGCAAATCAAAAAGGCGGAGTGGGGAAAACAACCACTACGGTGAGCCTTGGTGGTTTGCTTGCAGAGCAGGGAAAGCGTGTACTTATGATAGATACCGACCCTCATGCATCTCTGAGTTATTATTTCGGTATTGACGCTGAAGCAACGAGTCATTCAGTCTACGATATTTTTATTCAGTCTAGTTCACTTTCTGCCGATAACGTTATGGATTGCTTAAGTCCAACGAAGTTAGACAATCTGTATGTGCTGCCTGCCACTATGGCGTTAGCCACCCTTGATAGGACGATGGGGAGTGAGCAAGGAATGGGATTAGTCCTTAAAAAGGCCCTTGCTAAAATTGCTGATGAATTTGATGTGGCGATTATTGATTGCCCGCCAGTTTTAGGGGTACTTATGGTCAATGCGCTAGCAGCGTGCGACAAAGTAATTGTACCCACGCAAACAGAGTATTTGGCATTAAAGGGGTTAGACAGAATGATTCGGACCATGGAAATTATGGGGCGTTCGTTAAATAAAACCTTCGATACAGTGATAATTCCAACTATGTTTGATAAGCGAACGAACGCTGCGCTAGCATCACGTAAAAAGTTATTAAGCGATTATGGTGAGCGCGTGTGGGAAGGGGTCATCCCCGTAGATACTCACTTTAGAGATGCCAGTTTAGTGCAGTTGCCTATTTCATCTGCTTATCCTAAAACTCGTGGTGTGTCTGCTTATGCGAAGCTATTAGCCGTGTTGGAGAAGTAATAAAATAATGAGCAAGCAATCACCCTTTGCCCGTGAAGAAGTGATGGAGGCATACTTAGATAGCCTTCTCAAAGAGCCTGAAACACCGGAAGATGTTACTGCGCGCACGGCTAAGTTGCTTGAGCAAGCGTCTCAACAAATAGCGGAAACAACCCTATTAGGCGTTGAAGAGCAAGATTCTACTCAGCACAAAGAAGAGGCGATTGCAGACAAGGTAACGTCGATTATAGAGACGTCGACGCTTAACTCTGTTGAGGATAATAAGCGAAACCCAGTAGCTCAAACCGAGAGTCAGAAAAATAGGCTTTTAGACACTGAAATTAAATCGAAAGTACCACTAAAGGATACTCTCGGTTTTCGTTTTCAAGCGCTATTCTTTGAAGTGGCGGGTTTAACGCTAGCGGTACCGTTAACTACCCTAGGCGGAATTCATCAAATTGAGAAAATTGGGCCACTTTTCGGAAAACCTGATTGGTTTATGGGTGTAATGCTGCACAGAGAGTCTAAACTCAATGTTGTGGATTCAGCAAAGTGGGTAATGCCAGAAAAATATGATGAAAACCTCGCACAATCGCTCAACTACCGATATCTTATTATGTTAGGAGAAAGTTTGTGGGGGTTGGCAAGTGAAAAGCTTGTTAATACGGTCAATTTGACTACAGATGATGTTAAATGGCGCGAGTCCACAGGAAAACGTCCCTGGTTAGCGGGGATGGTTAAAGAAAAAATGTGCGCGTTAATTGACGTTGAAGAATTAATATCTATGCTTAACAAAGGCTTAAGCAGTAACGACCAGACGCCATAGTATTGGGAGCCAGGTTCATGACCGACGAAAGAACAAGTAGTAATGCCACCGACAGCAATGACGAAGTCCTTCAATGGGTTACGTATCGCCTAGGTGATGAAACATATGGTATTAACGTAATGCAAGTTCAAGAAGTATTGCGTTATACCGAGATAGCTCCGGTTCCCGGTGCGCCCGATTATGTATTAGGTATTATCAATCTGCGTGGTAACGTAGTAACGGTAATTGATACTCGTGCACGATTTGGTTTGCCGCCAACAGAGATAACAGACAACACACGTATTGTAATTATTGAGTCTGACGAGCAAGTCGTTGGAATTTTGGTTGATAGTGTGGCCGAGGTGGTTTACTTGAAGTCTTCAGAGATTGACAGTGCACCTAACGTGGGCACAGAGGAAAGCGCCAAGTTTATTCAGGGCGTTAGTAACCGCGATGGCGAATTACTGATTCTTGTTGACCTTAATAAATTGCTGAGCGATGAAGAGTGGGATGAGCTTAGCAATATCTAAATAAATGACTGGGCAGTATTATTTAATACTGCCTGCATTTCCCCAAGGGTTACGTCCATGGATTGGCAGCTTGCTGCACCTACCTTGTTAGAACTAGTTTTGATTGTGTTAGTGGTTGTACTTGCCGTGACGGTGGGGTTGTTGTACTCGCACATTCGTAAGCTGCGTACTTCTATAGAAACTAGCCAAGCTGAACATATTGAAGCACTCGCCCGAGTAGAAGCGTTGGCAAACAACGCTAATAATCAGCAGGCTGAAGCGCAGGCTAGAACCATAGTTATCACTCGACACCTCAAAGAGTTAGATGAAAAGCAGATAAGCATTGAGAATGAGCTTCGCGAGCTTCGGTTACAAGACCCTTCTTTACGCCTTTATCAGCGAGCAGCAGAGCTTGTGAAGCAAGGGGCAAGCATTGACGAGATTATTGAAGCCTGTGATATACCAAGAGCAGAAGCGGAGATGCTGGTTATGGTGCACAAACAAGGCAGTTAATAAAACAGTTCTACAAATCTGAAAAAAACGTTTAGACGTCTAGACGTAAAGATGTTGACATATTCCCAGTTATAGACACAATACAGATATTGTAATTTATCACTGGAGCCCTCTATGCCAATTCGTATTCCTGAGCAATTGCCTGCACAGAATGTACTACTAGGTGAAAACATTTTTACCATGGACATGGACAGGGCGGCCAATCAGGATATTCGTCCTCTTGAGGTTGGTATTCTTAATTTAATGCCGAATAAGATCGAAACGGAAGTACAGCTACTTCGTTTGCTCTCAAATACACCGCTTCAAATCAATGTGGACCTTATTCGTATTGACAACCAAGCACCAAAAAACACGCCGCAGTCGCACATGGACGCTTTTTATCACGACTTCTCTGCCGTAGCGAACAAGAAGTACGATGGTCTCATTGTAACAGGAGCGCCTCTTGCTCTAATTGATTATGAAGAAGTGAAGTATTGGGACACTATGACCACAATTTTAGAGTGGGCACAGCGTCATGTTAACTCAACGCTATATCTTTGTTGGGCTGCTCACGCTGCTATGTATCACTTTTATGGCGTTACCCGAGAAATAAGAGACGAAAAGTTTTCAGGCGTATTTAAACATCACGTCAATGATCCTAATAACGAGTTATTAAGAGGCTTTGATCCAACATTCTTCGCCCCTCACTCTCGGTATGGTCACATTCATACATCGCAATACAACAGTGTGGATGGCCTTAACGTAGTGGCAGAGTCAGATGATGTAGGTGCGTATATTGTCGCTTCTGATGATAAACGGATGGTGTTCGTAACCGGTCATCCAGAGTATGATCCTGATACACTAAAAGACGAATACTTTAGAGATTTATCAGCAGGGCAAACCCCTGCAATTCCAAAAAATTATTTTGAAGGAGATGATCCAGCCAAGTCTCCCATTGTACAGTGGCGCTCACACGGTAGCCTGTTGTTTACAAACTGGCTGAATTACTATGTCTATCAGACCACTCCTTACGATTTAAGTCAGCTTGCTGAAAAGTCACAGCCAAAGAGGTAGCACGTGAGCCAAAGAACAAATTCAAGCGCGCAGGCAACGCTTACAGAAGCCGCTAAACAACGTATTCTTATACTTGATGGTGCGATGGGCACAATGATCCAGCGCCACAAACTAGAAGAAGCCGATTATCGCGGAACCCAGTTCGCAGATTGGCACTGCGACGTAAAAGGTAATAACGATATGTTGGTGATTACCCAGCCTGATATTATTTACCAGATTCACTGCGATTACTTCGACGCTGGCGCAGACATTATCGAAACCAACACGTTTAACGCTACAACCATTGCTATGGCTGATTACGATATGCAGGCGCATTCTCGTGATATTAACCTTGCTGCAGCAAAGTTAGCGCGTAAAGCAGCCGATGAATTCACGGCAAAAACACCTAATAAACCAAGATTCGTAGCGGGTGTACTAGGGCCAACAAATCGCACGGCGTCAATATCACCAGATGTAAATGACCCTGGTAAACGAAACGTAACCTTTGACGAGTTAGTTGAAGCCTACAGCGAGTCGACCGAGGCACTTATCGAAGGTGGTGTAGACTTGATCATGCTAGAGACTATTTTCGACACGCTAAATGCGAAGGCGGCGGCGTTTGCCGTAGAGTCTGTATTCGAAAAATTAGGCAAGTCTTTACCCGTGATGGTATCGGGGACAATTACCGATGCCTCAGGGCGCACGCTATCGGGGCAAACCGCTGAGGCGTTTTATTACTCAATGCGCCACATCAGCCCTTTCTCTTTCGGATTAAACTGCGCATTAGGTCCAGACCTTTTGAGACAATATGTCGATGAAGTCGCCGCGGTTAGCGAGTGCCTTATTTCTGCTCATCCCAATGCTGGGCTACCCAATGAATTTGGCGAGTACGATATGGAAGGCCCTGAAATGGCGGAACATATCAAAGAGTGGGCCCAGTCGGGACTTGTCAATATTGTGGGTGGCTGCTGCGGCAGTACGCCAGAGCATATCCGCGATATTGCAAATGCTGTTGAGGGTATCGCGCCGCGAAAAGTGCCTCAATTTGAACCTAAAATGCGTTTGTCAGGCCTAGAGCCGTTTGTACACTAGGAGGGCATTATGAGCGCAGAATTTTCCACATTTATTAATATAGGTGAGCGAACCAACGTTACGGGTTCGGCTCGCTTCAAACGTCTTATCCTTGATGGTGATTATGAAGCCGCACTTGATGTTGCAAGACAGCAAGTCGAAAACGGCGCGCAAATCATCGATATCAATATGGATGAGGCTATGCTTGATTCCAAGCAGGCCATGATCACCTTCATGAATCTTATTGCCTCTGAGCCGGATATCAGCCGTGTACCCATTATGATTGATTCGTCTAAATGGGAAGTGATTGAAGCTGGGCTTAAATGCGTCCAGGGCAAAGCCATTGTTAATTCAATTAGTTTAAAAGAAGGTGAAGCACTTTTTTTAAATCAAGCAAAGCTCATCAAACGCTACGGTGCCGCAACCGTGGTGATGGCCTTTGACGAAAAAGGGCAGGCCGACACGCAGCAGCGCAAAGTAGAAATATGTCAGCGCAGCTACAAGCTGCTGACAGAGGAAATCGGTTTTCCACCTGAAGACATTATTTTTGACCCCAATATTTTTGCCGTAGCAACGGGGATCGAAGAGCATGATAATTATGCAGTAGATTTCATTGAAGCTACCCGCGAAATACGTAGGACCTGCCCGCACTCCCATATTTCGGGCGGGCTCTCTAACATCTCTTTCTCGTTCAGGGGAAACAACCCAGTGCGAGAGGCGATGCACTCGGTATTTTTGTATCACGCCATTCGCGCGGGTATGGATATGGCTATCGTAAATGCTGGTCAGCTAGAGGTGTATGACGAAATTCCAGCTGAACTTCGTGAAGCCGTTGAAGATGTGATCCTGAATCGCAGAAGCGATGCTACTGAGCGTTTGTTAGACATTGCACCTAACTATCAAGGTGACGGCAAAGCTGCAGCAAAAGAAGACTTAAGCTGGCGTGAACAAGACGTTAATAAGCGCTTAGAACATGCTTTAGTTAAAGGAATTACCGACTACATCATTGAAGACACTGAAGAAGCTCGCCAGCAGGCCGAGCGTCCGCTACACGTTATCGAAGGGCCGTTAATGGACGGCATGAACGTGGTGGGTGATTTGTTCGGCGAAGGAAAAATGTTTCTCCCTCAGGTGGTGAAGTCGGCCCGGGTAATGAAAAAGGCGGTGGCACACTTACAGCCGTACATCGAAGAAGAAAAGTCTGATGATGCTAAAAGTAACGGTAAAATTCTTTTAGCTACCGTAAAAGGTGACGTTCACGATATTGGTAAGAACATTGTGGGTGTGGTACTTCAATGTAACAACTTCGAAGTGATCGATTTGGGCGTAATGGTGCCAGCGGCAACAATTTTGCAAACGGCCAAAGATGAAAACGTAGACATGATTGGTTTGTCTGGGCTTATCACGCCTTCCCTTGACGAGATGGTTCACGTAGCTAAAGAAATGGAACGTCAAGGTTTCGAAATTCCATTACTTATTGGCGGTGCGACCACATCGAAAGCGCACACTGCGGTAAAAATTGAGCAGAACTACCATTCACCTGTTGCGTATGTGCCTAATGCAAGTAGGGCTGTTGGCGTATGTCAGCGCTTACTCAACAAAGCATCTCGTGATATCTACGCGCAAGAACTTGCTAAAGAGTACGATACCGTACGCGAACAACATGCACGTAAAAAGCCTCGTAGTAAGCCAGTGACGCTAGCACAGGCCAGAGAAAACGCTTTTAAGCCTGACTTTACTACCTTGCCAGTTAAGCCCGCGAACTTGGGGGTTACCCCTGTTACCGCTGATTTAGCAACGCTTCGCAAGTACATCGACTGGACTCCTTTCTTTCTAACCTGGTCTTTGGCCGGAAAATACCCACGGATCCTTGAAGATGAAGTTGTGGGTGATGAGGCTAAGTCGCTATACAGTGACGCTAACGCTATGTTAGATAAGATTATTGCTGATAACAGCCTACAAGCGAAAGGCGTTATTGGTCTATTTCCTGCAAATCGCGTTAATGACGATGTAGAAATTTACAGTGATGAGTCGAGAAATGAGGTACAAGGCGTTGCTCACCATCTGCGTCAGCAAACCTTAAAAGACAAATTTGCCAACTATTGTTTGGCAGATTTTGTCGCCGATAAATCTAGCGGTATCGAGGATTATGTAGGCGCATTCGCGGTAACAGGCGGTATAGGCGAAGACGAACTGGCTGATAGCTTCATCAAAGCCGGCGACGATTACAATGGCATTATGGTTAAAGCTGTGGCCGACAGGCTAGCTGAAGCTTTTGCTGAGTACCTACACGAGCAAGTGCGCAAGCACTACTGGGGCTATGCCGCAGACGAATCACTAAGTAATGAAGAATTAATTCGCGAAAAGTATCAAGGTATTCGTCCGGCGCCAGGCTATGCGGCTTGTCCTGAGCACACCGAAAAGCAGCTAATTTGGGATTTGTTATCTGCAGAGCAGCACACCGGGATGAAGCTAACCGAGAGCTACGCTATGTGGCCGGGCGCATCGGTATCGGGGTGGTATTTTGCACACCCTGAGGCTAAATATTTTGCCGTAGCTAAAATTCAGGCTGACCAAGTAGAAGATTACGCCAAGCGTAAGGGCTGGACGTTGGAAGAAGCCGAGAAATGGCTGGGTCCTAATTTAAGTGACTAACGCTATTAAACGACATGCAGTATGAAAAACCATTCAGTCAGGCCTGTGAGAACAACAAGCGCGCTATTTTAAGCGTGCTTGAGCGGACCTTTGCAAACTGTAAGCAGGTACTGGAAATTGGCAGTGGTACGGGCCAGCATGCGGTATTTTTGGCCGAGAACTTGCCCCACCTTATTTGGCACACAAGCGATCAACCTCAATATCATGACGGTATCTCTTCGTGGTTAAGTGATGTGAACATTGACAATGTTAGGTCACCGATTTCCTTCACGGTTGGGCAAGATAGTTTCCCTAATCTTGACGTAGATGGCGTGTTCTCAGCCAATACCGCCCATATCATGCAAAAAGAAGAGGCAAAATTGCTAATGGAGTCAGTGGCAGCACACTTACCCGAAGGCGGTGTTTTCTGTCAGTATGGCCCTTTTACTCATGGTGGTGAATTTACATCTGAAAGTAATCAGGCATTCCATACCTCGCTTTTAGAAAGAGGCTATGGAGGTTACCGTGATATCAATGAGCTCACTGCGTGGGCAGGCGAGTTAAGCTTAAACGATATTATCGACATGCCCGCTAACAACCATATGCTTATCTGGCAGAAACGCTGAATAAGCCCAAGGGGCTGAACGTTTTGCTAAAACTACCTTGGTAAATATTAACAGCCCCCTAATCAAAGGAGTAGCTATGAGCTTTAAAGTAAACCATTATTTCGACAACAAAGTAAGCTCGATTGGGTTTGAGTCTGCAAATGGACCATGTACATCTGGGGTTATGTCGCCGGGTGAATATACCTTTTCTACATCACAAAAAGAGCTAATGAAAGTGGTCGAAGGCGAATTAGTTGTTAAGTTACCAGGAAGCGATGAGTGGCAGGCGTTTGTTACTGGCACTAGTTTCAATGTACCTGCCAACGAATCTTTCGATGTAAAAGTGTCAACGCCTACCGCTTACCTTTGCTTTTACAGCTAGGCCCTATTGCTAAATAACAAGAGTTTGGAAGGCTTTTCAAAAATTGATTTCGCTATCGTGACGCATTTGCTCATGATAAAAAGCAAAGAAGCCTTCTTTATTCTTACTGTAACGTCTAACCGATGAGCAACGTATTTATCTGGGCTTGTGGGTTTGGGAGAGTTTAATGAAATCATCTACAAACCCCAATACGTCCTGCGCTTTTCTATGACCTAAATACAAGGTTTTTGATACGCCTTGCTCTCCAAGCGAGCGACAAGCCAGAAGTTCGCTTTCTTTTGATTCATCAATTAACCATTTAGGTAGCGCAGTAACACCGCGCCCGGCAGCTACCATTTGTAAGATGATCTCAGTGGTTTCAATCGTTTTATGCTGCCTCACCGTGCAATTAGCAGGCGTCAAAAAATGGGTGAAAACGTCAAGTCGGCTTAGCTCTACAGGGTAGGTTATAAGAGTTTCGTTGCTTAAATCTTTCGGTGTTATAAAGGGTTTCTCTACCAAAGGGTGATGCTTATCCATTACCAATACTTGTTCATATTCAAATACAGGGGTGTAGGTGATCGTATCGAGTGAGAGCGGATCTGGGGTAAGCAAAATATCTATATCGTAACCGTGTAGCGCTTGAAGACCACCGAAGGAGAATGCTCTGCGGACATCTACATCGACGTCAGGAAACGCTTTCAGAAAAGGTGCGACGACTTTTAGCAGCCATTCAAAGCAAGGATAGCACTCCATACCGATGCGCAATATTCCCTGCTTGCCATCAGCAAAACGTCGCAGTTGTGCTTCAGTATGCTCAAACTGAGGTAAAACCCGATGTGCCAAGCCCAGTACGCTTTGACCTGCCTGCGTGAGTGTAAGTCTTCTACCATCTTTGTTCCACAATGGTACATTGAAATGGGCTTCTATTTTTTTCATTGCGTGGCTTAACGCCGATTGCGTGAGAAAAAGCGACTTCGCCGCTTCTGTCATCGAGCCTTCTGCATCAATCGCTCTTATAATTCGCAAATGTTGCCTATCAATCATAACGCTCACATATGGTTTAGAATTTTTTAAACAGAACCTGACGTCGTACTGACGATTGTTACCGCATCGGAGAGACGAGTTTCTATTATTTCTTTTATGATAATTGAAATGTCTCTGAAAGTTTTTCTACCTGGTGCCGTGTTTCGCCACGCCAGAGAATGCTGACGTTCAATTGGCATATTCGCAATCTCACATACATGCAGTGCTTCAGGTTTGTGCAATTCAGAGTGGATATAGAGACCAGGTAGAAATGCCACGCCCATGCCCATTACCACCATTTGACGCAGTGTATCCAAACTTGTGCCTTCATAGTCACGTTGTAAGTCTGCGCCAATTTCATCACAAATGCGCTGCACTTGATGATGAAAATGATGTTTATCTTCAAGGGTAAGTATTTTTTCACCGGCGATCTCTTTGGGATTAACGAACGCTTTTCCTGCTAATTTGTGATCAGAAGGCGTGACAAACTTTAAGGGTTCATTAAAAAGCGGCTGCTTGATTAACTGTGAATTTTCTCCTGATAGCGGAGAGAGAATGAGGTCGTACTCCCCACGCAATAAACCATGTTGAAGCGCATTGGGTGCGCCTTCTCGAACATAAAATCGAAGGCCAGGTTTTCTCTTATGCAAATCAGGAAGTACGAAAGGCAGTAAATATGGCCCGAGGGTGGGAGGAATACCCAAGCGATAAGTAACGACTTCACCTTCAGATAAGTCACGGGCAATCTCACTGAATCTCTGCGACGATTGTAAAACCTCTTCCGCGGCATCAAGCAGTGCCTTACCTTGAGGCGATAACAGTGTGCCGGTGCGGGAACGTTCAAACAATGTTAAGCCTAAGAGGTTCTCTAGCGCACTAATTTGACTGGTCAGAGTAGGCTGGCTTATTCCGAGTATCCCCGCGGCCTGCCTGAAGCTTAGGTATTTAGCTACTGCTACAAAGTAGCGTATTTGATTTATTGACGGCGTCTTTCCGTTGAATTGCATGGTGGGAAATATCTTCTTTTACTAAACTTAATTTTACCACTGAATCTGTGGTGATAGTATTTAGCTATCGCGAGTTGGTATATTAAACTATTAATCTATCAAGTGAAACTGACGTAATTACATAATCATTACAATTATTAAAAAAATTGGGAGTTCTATATGGATCACGTTATCTCAGGTGTTGCTAAATTCCAGAAGGAAGTTTATCCGGGCAAGAAAGCTAAGTTCCAAAAGCTTGCAAACGGCCAAAATCCTGAAGTGCTTTTTATCACGTGCTCAGATTCTCGCATCGACCCGAATCTTGTTACTCAGACTGACCCAGGTGAGCTTTTCATTTGCCGCAATGCGGGTAATATTGTACCTCCTCACAGCAACCAAACTGGCGGAATGACTGCTTCTATCGAATTTGCTGTTGCGGCATTAGGCGTTTCACATATTGTTGTTTGTGGTCACACTGACTGTGGTGCAATGAAGGGCGCTATTAACCCTGCAGGCCTTGACTCTCTGCCCCATGTAAAAGAGTGGCTAGGTCACTGCCGTGTGGCAACCGAAGTGGTAAAAGAGCGCTGTGGTCATTCAGAGCTTTCAATTGACGACCTAGAAGCGGTGACTAAAGAGAATGTAGTGCAACAAATTCAGCACCTTCGCACACATCCAGCTGTTGCAGCAAAACTAGCGACTGGACAAGTTAAACTTCACGGTTGGGTGTATAACATTGGTTCAGGGGATGTACTTTATTACAACACTGAATCAGGTGAATTCGACGTAATGGATGAGTCTACAGCAGAAGCGCAGCTTGCGCGCGCCGAATAAGGCTCTTTAGTATGGTGAAAGTTAATTTTTCTAATTTACGTGGTGATTTTACCGGTGGTTTGACTGCCGGTATTGTTGCTTTACCACTGGCGCTTGCCTTAGGTGTAGCGTCAGGTTTAGGCCCAATGGCGGGTCTTTACGGCGCTATCGCTGTCGGTTTCTTTGCGGCGCTTTTCGGCGGAACACCTGCCCAAATTTCTGGCCCCACAGGGCCAATGGTCGTTGTCCTTGCAGGCTTGTTTGCAAGTCTTTCGGGCGACGCTAGCCTGATATTCACGGCGGTTATATTAGCAGGTATATTCCAGATTGTGTTCGGTGTGTTAGGTGTAGGTCAGTACATTCGGTTAGTGCCTTATCCAGTAATATCGGGCTTCATGTCGGGCATCGGCGCAATTATTATCATTTTGCAAATTGGTCGCTTGCTGGGACACGAGCCTCCGGGCGGTACAATTGGTGCTTTGTCTTATTTACCGACTGCGCTTGCAGATATCGACTTTGCTACCTTAGCACTTGGCCTAGGAACACTTGTTATTGCCTATAAGTGGCCTCCACAGCTAGGAAAGTTTGTGCCTGGAGCACTTGCGGCGCTCATTATTGGTACGCTAGTAAGCTTAGCGCTGTCAGTACCAGTTTTAGGCGATATCCCTACCGGTCTACCAAGTTTGCACCTGCCTGTTTTTGAGCAGAGCAAAGCGTTGCTCATTCTTGAGGCTGCATTTATTCTTGCGGTACTAGGCGCGATAGACAGCCTGCTTACATCGCTGGTCGCTGACAATATGACGCGTACTCGTCATGACAGTAACAAAGAACTTATCGGCCAAGGTATTGGCAACACGTTTGCAGGTCTTATTGGTGGTATCGCAGGTGCTGGTGCGACTATGCGTACAGTTGTAAATATTCGCAGTGGCGGTAAATACAACGTTTCGGGTATGGTTCACGCATTGGTGCTACTAGCAATTGTGCTAGGCCTTAGCCCGCTAGCTGCGCAAATTCCTCACGCGGTTCTTGCAGGTATTTTGGTTAAAGTTGGCCTTGATATTATTGACTGGAGCTATCTGAAGCGCGCTCACAAAGGCCCTCGCTGGGACTTTGGCCTGATGCTCATGGTACTGGCACTAACGGTATTTGTAGATCTGATCACTGCGGTAGGTGTAGGTGTAGTATTTGCTGCGCTTGCTTACGTTAAGCAAATTGCTCAGCTACAAATTGAAGAGCTTAAGAAGATCCCTGATTCGCTTAATGACCCTAAAGAGAACGAGCTTCTAGAGTCGCTTAAAGATAAGGTTTCAATCTTTAGCTTTGGCGGTCCACTAAGCTTCGGCGCTGCTGCGGATTTAGGTCACCACGTGAGAGAGCGAGTTAAAGCTGGTTCTAAAGTAACCATTCTTGATTTCTCCCGTGTGCCGCTGATGGACGTATCTGCTGCGATGGCAGTGGATACAGTAACGTCAGATGCGCTTGCTGCGGGACGTCAGTTGGTCATTTGCGGTGCTAATTCAGAAGTGAATAAGGTACTTGAAGGTGTTAACGAAGCGCACCCGGGTATTCCTAACTTTGAGACCCTACACGACGCATTGCTTTACGCAAAAAAGCAAGTAGGCGGCACTAAAGGCGAAGACACTAGCTATCAAGCCGCAGCGCAGTCTTAAAGTAAGACACAATCAAGACACGCTTTTCCCTTTTTAGCCCTCTTTCGAGAGGGCTTTTTTATGCCTAAATAGACGCCACTCCAACTTTTAAATCAAATACTATTCCGCACAGATAATTGTCTGCTCTCATATGCTAGTGCTAGAAAAGTAAAAACGCGCAAAGAAAGTTAACGGATATGTTGAAAAGATATCAGGCCCCATCGCTAACTTATTCTTTTAGGTATTTCTTAGCATAACTTTACTTACTCACCAGACCTATCTATTTTATTAATTGATTGTTCAATTAAACTTAACGTAACTGTAACAATCCCTCCCTAAAGTAGTGCACAAATAATACAAACTACTGGGAAATACATGAAATCACACAATAAACTCTCTTTAGCGGTGCTTGCTGCACTTTCATCAATGGCTGCCCTAAGTGCACCTTCCTCTGCAATGGCAGAAGAAGCTGCAGGCGCAGAAGAAGAACGCATAGAAGAAATTACCGTTGTTGGACGAAGCGTTTCATACGCAAATAACGCCACAAGCGAAGATATGTTCAAGCAGCAGGCTAATCTTAGTAGCGTGCTAGCCGCGGTGGATAATCTACCTGGTGTACTAATTAACGAAGGTGACACCTTTGGTGCGGATGACTGGTCTACATCTATCGTTATTCGTGGGTTTCAGGTAAACCTCAATGAACAACAAATTGGTATGACGGTAGACGGAATTGCCAATGGTAATTCAAATTACGGCGGTGGTGCGAAAGCAAACCGCTATATCGATACTGAAAACGTCAAAGGCGTTGAAGTATCTCAGGGCACAGCAGATATAGCCTCACGTTCACATGAGGCCTTGGGCGGCACGCTTAATTTTACAACCATTGACCCGTCTATGGAGCAAGGTTTAGTAGCGAGTGTGACTGCGGGTGAGTTTGACGCATCAAAATATTATGTACGCTATGAAACAGGCGAAATTTTTAAAGATACCTATGCGTGGATAAGCCTTTCAAGCCAGGAAAGCTCTGACTTTATGCAGCAGGCGGCAGAGAATACACGTGACCATTTGGCAATGAAGTTTATCTCTACTGTTAACGATGTGTCTCTTACTGGTTATCTTTCTTACGACGATACTCATGAAGACAACTACCAGCGTATTTATGGATTAGCACAGTATGCACAAAACCCTGAGTGGGACCAGTTAACAGACGAGTGGACTGGAGTACCTTATCAGGATCA
The DNA here is from genome assembly GCF_002993325.1 of Alteromonas gracilis. Classification (GTDB taxonomy): domain Bacteria; phylum Pseudomonadota; class Gammaproteobacteria; order Enterobacterales; family Alteromonadaceae; genus Alteromonas; species Alteromonas gracilis. The sequence goes on along the minus strand of NZ_PVNO01000013.1, from coordinate 29,156 downwards.
GGCTTATCGTCGCGGTTGGTCTACATTACGCGAAAATCTATTCGCCTATCTCCAGGCTGAATTCACAATTGGCCAGGTCGATTTTATGACAAACGCTTACTATCACGACAATGAAGGTCGCGGCGAATGGGTTCCACCATACATTGTCGATATTACCGATGATGGCGCGCAAGGACATTCAGAACTCGTTGTAGGCAATACAGTATTCGGTGGTCAAGAGCTAGGGCAAATTTACTTTGTCGATAGACAAGGCAACCAGCTTAGCCCAATCGAAGGCTGTCAAAGCTCGTTAACTTTCCCTTACGGAGGAGCTGGGCCAGAGTATGACCCAGGTTGTCATGAACAAGGTGCAATTCCTGTTGGATCATACCGCCATACACATTATGCCAAACAGCGTATAGGCCTTAACGCTGATGCCGTTTGGTACACTAAGGTTGGCGATTTTGACAATACTTTACGCTTTGGTGTTTGGTGGGAAGACTACGACCGTGACGAGTCGCGTGACTGGCACAAAGTTACGAACTCTGCCATTAGTGTCGATTATGACAACGTGCCTTACTGGGTGCAGTACGACAGAACTTTCCCAGTTGATACCTTGATGTACTATGTGGAAGATGAGCTTGATTTAGGCTTTGCCCGAGTTCGCGCAGGTGCTAAGAAGTTTAACGTCGATATCGAGAAAACTGACAACTTCGATTCAGCCAATGACTTAGCGGTGAATACTGATTCAGATACGCTGTTTTCAGCCGGTATCGTTGCACCTTCACCTATTGATGGCTTAGAGGTCTTTGCTGGCTATGGCGAAAACTTTGCGGCTATTAAAGATGCTCAACTTGAGCGAAATGATACTGATCTTCGTTTTATCAAACCAGAAACGGCCGATAACATTGATGTTGGTTTCCGCTACGCATCACCGGGCTTCAATGCCAGCGTCACTTACTACAGTATTGAATTTAACGACCGTATTCAATTTACCAGTAACGAAACGCCAGAGGGAATAGACTTTCTTGAAGCGGCTGCTGGTGGATACAAAAACGTAGGTGGTATTGAATCAAGTGGTTTTGAGATTTCAGCAGATATAACGCTCACCGAAGAACTTTCTTTGTTCACATCGATTACGCTAAGCGAGTCTGAGTATGTGGCGACAGTGGGAAGTTCAGGAACGGAGTATGAGACTTTAGCTGATGCTCAAGCCGCCATTGCTGACCCCAATAACCCTGAAATGTCTTTGGTGGCCATTGAGGGTAATACGGTTATCGGAACGCCGGATACTATGGCAGTTGTGAGCTTCGACTGGGCTCGTGATAATTATTTTGCTGGCCTATCAACGAAGTACGTAGATGGCCGTTATCTTGATATCTATAATGCTGCCGAAGTTGACGACTACATAGTGAGTGACTTCTACGTAGGTGGGTTTATAGAAAATCTTGGTCCGGGTATAGAAGAGCTTGAAGTTCGCCTTACAGTAAACAATTTGTTTGACGAAGATTACGCGTCTACTATTGCCCCAGGTGCTTTTTGGATTGGTGCACCTCGCGCTGTAGCAGTGAACGCACGCTTAACCTTTTAATCGTGATATCATATCTGCGGCAGCTAAGCACTGCCGCAGAGTGTTTATTTGATTTTAGGTTTGGAGTTGTAGCATGCCCAAAGTGGGAATGGAGCCAGTTCGAAAGAAACAGTTAATTGAAGCAACGTTGGAAGTGATGGCGGAAGTCGGTTATCACGGCACCACCATCAGCTTAATCAGCAAAAGAGCAGGGCTTTCATCAGGAATAATCAGTCACTACTTTGGTGATAAACAAGGGTTAATTGAAGCGACTATGCGCCATCTGCTCGACGCGTTGAAAATTACCAAACGCATCGACGACCCACTTGAGCGTATTGACTTCATCATAGAAAATAACTTCTCGCAAACGCAGGGCGCAAGTTCAGCAACCAATACATGGTTTAACTTTTGGGCGCTGTCACTACACAATGACGGATTGCATCGTTTGCAGTGCATAAATCATAAACGTCTAGAGCGAAATCTTGCTTATAGCTATCGCGAACTGATCCGCTCAGACCAGGTTAAGAATATAGCCGCTTCTACCGCGGCACTCATAGACGGCTACTGGCTACGTTATTCTATGGGAAGCGTAGGTAATGGCGACTTTTCAGAGGCTGTAACGCGCTGTAAGCAATATGTCCGTGACGTAGTAGCGCAATATGGGAAGTAAGTGAGCATTTGCTGGGCCGAATCAACGCTGATAATAAATTAAAAAAGGGCGGTACAAAATCTTTCGTACCGCCCTTTTTATTTGCTTAGATTTGATTGCTGGGCACTTATGTTATGAGCATTAAGTACTGCCGATAAACGCCGAGTGGCTCTCGCTATCTGGCGTCAAGGGCTATCAAATAAATAAGCTAATGCATTACCAAATTCTTACGCGCTCTTCTGGTGCAAGATAAAGCGCGTCACCTGGTTTCACGTCGAACGCTTCATACCATGCATCATGGTTTCTTGGTGCTTGCGCACGATAACGACCTGGCGCGTGTGTACCTGCGCGAAGTTGATTTAGCATGCTTTCTTCAGTGCGTTTTTCTTTCCACACTTGTGCCCATGCTAGGAAGAAGCGTTGATCGCCTGTCAGGCCATCAATTACTGGTGCTTCCTCGCCGTTCAGGCTAAGTTTGTAAGCGTGGTAAGCCATGGCTAAGCCACCTACGTCACCAATGTTTTCACCCAAGCTGTTGCGACCGTTTACGAAGTTACCTTCGATAGGCTCGTATTGGCTGTATTGTTCGGCTAGCATGTCCGCTTTTTCTTCAAACGCTGCGCGGTCGGCATCTGTCCACCAGTTGCGCTGAATGCCGTTTGCATCAGACTTTGAGCCTTGGTCGTCAAAACCGTGGCCCATCTCGTGCCCAATTACCGCACCGATAGCACCGTAATTTACAGCAGCGTCGGCATTAGGATCGAAGAATGGCGGTTGCAAGATAGCTGCTGGGAATACAATTTCATTGAACGAGCTATTGTAGTACGCATTTACACGTTGTGGTGTCATGCCCCAGCGGTTGCGGTCGGTCTTCTCTAGCTCACGTTCTACCGACTGGTCTTGGAAGAATGTGCGAAGATTACGAACGTTGCTTACTAAGTCCTTGTCGCTAATAGTTACGCCGTCGAAAGACTGCCATTCGTCTGGATAGCCAATTTTAGGGTTAAATGCCATTAGCTTTTCTTTCGCATTTACCTTGGTTTCTTCGCTCATCCAATCTAGGTTTTCAATACGCTCACCTAGTGCTGTACGCAAATTCTCAACCAGTTCTGCCATCTGCTCTTTTGAACTTTCTGGGAAGTATTCATTTACGTAAATCTTACCGATAGCAAAACCAAGTGACTCTGTACCAGACATTTGACTCACTGCGCGCTTCCAGCGAGGACGAGGCTCTTGCTGACCGCTAAGTGTACGACCGAAGAAGTCAAAGTTAGCTAGGTAGATATCTTCAGATAAGAAACCTGCATTGTTTGAAATAGTGTGGTACTTCAAGTACGACTTCCAATCGGCTAAGTCAGCTTCGTTAATAATCTTTATAACGTCCTTTACTGGCTCAGGCTGCGTAATATTCAGCTCAGGCACTTTATAGCCGGTTTGAGCAAAATACGTGTCCCAGTCAAAGCCAGGGTATTCGTCAGACAGCTTGCTACGCTCAATTTGATTAAGAGTAAGGTCGCGGTCACGGCGTTTTTCGCGCGGCCACTGAATGTCTGCAATTTGTGTTTCAAGGGCAAGAATGTTGGCTGCTTTTTCCGCAGCGTTTTCTTCGCCTGCAAAATTTAACATCTGCTCTATGTGTGCTACGTAGGCTTCACGGATTTTAACGAAACGTTCGCTATCGCTAAGATAATAGTCACGATCTGGAAGACCTAAACCACCCACACCAACGCTTAACTGGTATTCATTCGGGTCTAGGCGGTTGTACCACATACCGCCGTCAATTGGCGTGTTAGAACCTACTAACCAGCTATTGCCAAATGCTTTGGTTAGGTCAGTTTTATTTTCAATGCTATCAATAGACGTTAGTACGTCTTTGATTGGCTCAATACCTTTTTCGTTGATGGTATCAGTATCCATGTAAGCAACAAAAAAGTCGTGAACAAGCTTCTCTTCTGCATTTAGCGAAGACTTTTCCATTAGCCCATCAATAATGTTTTTAACTTGCTCTTCACTGCGCTCGGCAAGACCGGTAAAGGCACCATAACGTGTTTTATCGGCGGGCAGCTCATAGTTGTCGTACCACGTACCACTTGCGTACATAAAGAAGTCGTCGCCGGGCTTTACTGCTTCATTACGTGCAGTAAGGTCTACGCCGAAAGAACCCAATTCAGCTTCACCTTTCACTTCAGGTGCTTCAACTTTACTCGTCTGATCTTGCGCCTGCTCAGGCTGTCCACAGCCTGCAAGGCCTAAAGATGCCGCAATCGCTACGGCTAGAAGTTTATATTTCATCGTTTTTCTCGTTTTGATTGTAGGTGTCGTCGTTAGGTAAATTGACACTGGTTGTTTTTAAAGTAGGCACAAATTCCTTGTTAAACGGTAAAGCATTCCGTGCCTGATTAAAATAGTTAGCGATATGCGGCGTTTCACGCTGTAAAAAGTCTGCTACAGCACTTTGAAACGACGCATGTTGTAATTTGTGATGTGAACGGCAGTAAATGGGTTCGAAGCCTCGAAGTATTTTATGTTCACCTTGAGTTCCGGGATTAAAAAGTGGAAGCTTCTTCGCAATGGCAAATTCAATGCCTTCAAAATAACAGCAGGCAAAATGGAGGCCGTCTACTTCTTTGAGTGCTCCCCAGTATCTGCCATAAAGTCCCGTTTCATCATAGAAGAAAAGAGCACTTGCTACAGCTACGCCATTTTCGCTCGCAGTAACAATAAGCATCTTATCGCTAATGCTCTCTACAAGTTGTTCAAAGAAAGCGTCATTCAAATATCCCACGTGACCGCTTCGTTTTAAATAGGTCGCTTTGTAACACTTTGTAAAAAAGCGAAGTGTTTCAGGGCTAATTTCATCTCCGGTATGATATGTAAAACGAACGCCTCGTTCGCTGAGCTTTCGTCGACTTTTCTTTATATCCTTTCTTTTGCGTGATGTTAGCGCGTTTAGAAAGTCATCAAAGTCTCTGTAGCCATAGTTATGCCACTGAAATTGAACGGTGTACCGTGTAAGGTAATGAGGCAGCGTTTCATGAGACTGTGTTAGTTGTGTAGATGTTGCATCATTAGGGAAAAGCCAATGAAATGAAGACAGGAATTCATCGAACTCTCTCTTGGCGTGCGCAACAAGTGCAAGCTCAACTTCGTTTACAAGTTCGGGTGTTAAAAGAAATTGACCGTCGCTTAATAAGCGAGGGCCCGTTACAGGAGTAAAGGGTATTGCGGATATCCATTTAGGGTAGTAATCCAAACCATGCTGTACGTAGGCGTTGGCCCAAGCATGGTCGAATATGTATTCCCCGTAGCTGTGCGTTTTCAAATATCCGGGAATGATAGCGCTAACGTTATCGTCTTGATTTTGCAATATAGCGATGTGACAAGGCTGCCAGCCGGACTCGTTAGTACAAGACTCGCTGTTTTCTAGCGCGTGTAAGAATTCATAGGAAAGAAATGGGCCTGCCTCCCGCGAAAGTTGCTGCCAGCGCGTTTTAGATAGCTGTTCAATGGAGTCTATTATTCTTATGCGAACGTTTTGTGCTGTCATGCAATTTACATCATGTAGAAATTAATGTGTTTATGCTGGAATAATCGCTATTTGCGAATATTTAGCGTTAAAATAACGAGATTTCTACGTTTTATACAGGATAGTTGATTTCAAAAATGTCAGATTTTGATCGAAAAATCATTACCGAAGCGATTACTCGCATGCTAGCACGACGAGAGCATAGCTTCAGCGAGATAATTCGAAAGCTTCAGCAAAAGGGCATCGAGAGCAATGCTTTTATCCCAATTTTAGAAGAATTTAGAGATGCCGATATTCAAAGTGACGTGCGTTTCGCTGAAAGTCGCGCGCGCGCACTGTATTTAAAAGGAAAAGGTCCGCGTTTAATTAAGCTAGATTTGCAGCAATACGGTATAGATGAAACTGTTGCGGAGCAAGCTCTGCAAGAGATTGAGGCTGATTGGTTTGAAAGCGCTAAAAAGGTTAAAGAAAAGAAATTTGGCGGGTTTTATGAAACTGAATTTGCGTTAAGGCAAAAGCAAAAACAATTCCTGCAATACCGAGGTTTTTATCAAGAGCATATAGACTACGCTGTAAGCGCAAACGACCACGACTAGCGCTCAACCTTTCCAAATAACAGCCTTTCGCCTCTTAACATTATAATGTCATTTTTGTATATCGAGAATAAGTGAGTTTTGTTCCTATCTTGTTCTTGTTCCACTTAACAAAAACGCGCTTTCCGTGGTATTGTTGCGCAAATTTGTGTGCATTTTAATTTATTCAGAGAATTGTAATGCGGCATTGCACATTGCGTAATGGCAAACGCCCTGATTATAACGCTCAGTAAAACAGGCAAATAGCACTCGTCGTTAATAGAATAAAGGAAGTTAGGTTTTCAATGACATTATCAACTGCTGACTTACGTAACAAGTTTATCGATTATTTTAAAAGCCATGGCCACCAAGCAGTGGCAAGCTCGTCACTGGTACCGGCAGATGATCCCACACTTCTTTTTACCAACGCGGGCATGAACCAGTTTAAAGACTGCTTCTTAGGCGCAGAGAAGCGCAGTTATACTCGCGCGGTATCGTCTCAGCGCTGCGTTCGTGCTGGTGGTAAACATAATGATCTTGAAAACGTAGGCTACACTGCTCGTCACCACACCTTTTTTGAAATGCTGGGCAACTTTAGCTTTGGCGATTATTTTAAAAAAGAAGCAATCGAGTTTGCGTGGAATTTCCTTACCAAAGAAATTGGTCTGCCAAAAGAAAAGCTGCTGGTTACCGTTTACTCTGAAGATGACGAAGCTTTCGATATATGGGAAAACCATATTGGCGTGCCAAAAGAAAAGATTATTCGCATCAGCACGTCAGATAACTTCTGGTCTATGGGCGATACCGGCCCATGTGGCCCTTGTTCTGAAATCTTCTACGACCACGGTGCGCACATTTGGGGTGGTCCTCCAGGAACACCTGAAGAAGACGGCGACCGTTTTATCGAAATTTGGAACCTGGTATTTATGCAGTTTAACAAACAAGCTGACGGTACCATGGAGCCACTTCCTAAGCCTTCTATCGATACGGGCATGGGGCTTGAGCGTATTTCCGCTATCTTGCAAAATGTGCACAGTAACTACGAGATTGACCTGTTCCAAAACTTGATTAAATCGGCAGCATCAATTGTTGGTAGCGACGATTTAGAGAACAAATCACTTCGTGTTATTGCTGACCATATTCGTTCATGCAGCTTCTTAATTTGCGATGGCGTTATGCCATCTAATGAAGGCCGCGGATACGTTTTACGTCGTATCATTCGTCGTGCGGTTCGTCATGGCTACCAGCTTGGCGCAAACGATATCTTCTTTTACAAACTTGTTGCATCACTTGCCAAAGAAATGGGTGAGGCGTATCCAGAACTTGTAGACCAGCTGCCGGTAATTGAAAAAGTACTTCGTGTAGAAGAAGAGCAGTTTAGCAAAACGTTAGCCCGAGGCATGGCGATTCTAAACGATACGCTGGAAACTCTAGAAGGCGATACAGTGCCGGGAGATGTGGTGTTTAAGCTTTACGACACCTACGGCTTCCCTACTGACTTAACAAATGATGTGGCGCGTGAGCACGACCTCAAAATTGATGAAGAAGGGTTTGAAGCTGCCATGCAGGCGCAGCGTGCCCGAGCACAGCAGGCAAGCAACTTTGGTGCAGACTACAATAGCAAACTCGCCATCGATCACACGACATCATTCACCGGGTACACCGATGTAGAAGGTCAGGCAAATGTTGTTGAGCTTATTGCCGACAATGCATTTGTTGATACGCTAGAAGATGGTCAAGAAGGTGTTGTGGTATTAGACAGCACGCCGTTCTACGCAGAAAGTGGTGGTCAAGCCGGCGATAAAGGCGTACTTCGCGTAGCTAACGGGGAGTTTGTTGTAACCGACACTCAGAAAATGGGCAATGCGTTTGCACATAAAGGTGTAGTGAAAGGAAAGGTTACTAAAGGCGACACGGCAACAGCTGCTATAGACCTCGCTAACCGCGAAGCAATCAAAAAGAACCACAGTGCTACGCACTTACTTCATGCAGCATTGCGTGAAATTCTAGGTGAGCACGTAACGCAGAAAGGTTCATTGGTTGAAGCGCCACGAATGCGTTTTGATTTCTCTCATTTTGAAGCGGTAACGGCACAGCAGCTTGTGGAAATTGAGCGACGAGTTAACCAAGAAATACGAGCAAACCACACGCTAGCCACTGAACTTATGGACTTAGACGAAGCCAAAGCTTCAGGCGCAATGGCACTGTTTGGAGAAAAGTACGACGAAAAAGTTCGTGTGGTAACTATGGGCCCATTCTCTGTTGAGCTATGTGGTGGTACTCATGTTACCCGAACTGGTGATATTGGTTTGTTTAAAATTACGAGTGAGGCAGGTATTGCATCTGGCGTTCGACGCATCGAAGCAGTCACTGGCGAGCACGCACTTGAAGTCGTGCAAACGCAACAAGCCACACTGTCTTCATTGTCTGCATTATTGAAAACAGACAGCCAAAATGTAGTCGATCGCGTAGTTTCTCTACAAAATCAGACTAAAGAACTAGAAAAAGCGCTCAATTCTGCGAAACAAAAACTGGCGAGTCAGCAAGGTGCTGATATGCTTAGTAATGCAGTAGAAATAAATGGCGTTAAAGTTCTTATAGCGAATTTAGAGGGCGTTGAAGCTAAGTCACTACGCTCAATGATGGACGACATAAAGAACCGAATTGGCGAGGGGATCGTAGTATTAGGTGTGGCGAATGAATCAAAGGTTAATTTGATTGCGGGCGTTACGAAGAACCTAATTAACAAGGTTAAAGCCGGAGAATTGGTTAACTTTGTTGCATCTCAGGTCGGTGGAAAAGGTGGCGGCCGTCCAGATATGGCACAAGCCGGCGGCGACAACCCAGAAAACTTGCAGCAAGCACTCGATTCGGTTAACGCTTGGTTACAAGATAAGCTATAATTATTTACGTATATAACGGTGAGTTTTTGAAGTGACGCAAAAACATGGAATCACTGTCGCCCCCATCGGGTCGTGCTGGTGGGTTGGCAATTCTTAGGGATGACGTTCAGTATTAAGGAACAGGAGCAAGAGAATGCTTATTTTGACTCGTCGAGTTGGTGAAACGCTTATGGTTGGTGACGATGTAACTGTCACTGTTCTTGGCGTAAAAGGGAATCAGGTACGTATCGGTGTTAACGCACCAAAAGAAGTTTCTGTGCACCGTGAAGAAATATACATGCGCATTCAAGCAGAAAAGGGCGGTCAGCCAGGTTCAGCCGAATAATTGCATTATACGCTTCATCGGAAAAGGTCAGCTATTACGCTGGCCTTTTTTGTTTTTACTGTTATTCCGGCGATGGTTTTCTATAGGCAATTTTTTGGTGCGGCAGCCGACGGTGTAGTGCGTTTGATTTGTTGGCGTTGAGTTATAAAGACTAAAAGCCCGTTGCTCGCTCACTTCTGACGTTCGTTGTTAGCGCACAGGGATAATATTGCGCAATAATAGATAAAAAGAGATATAAAGCATTTATCATCAGCTATAATTTTAATAGTGATTGATGATTTTTAGCATCTGAATTTAGGAAGAGCTCAGAAAATGCAACGGGCATTTTATTTAATTGCTTGTATTATGAACAGATTACTGGTTTTTTGCTCGAATCGTTTAAAATGACAGCGAGCGAACACTTTCTTTATAAAAAAGGTTTGACTCACGCCAACGAATCCGTAAAATGCACCCCGCAGTCAAGGAGAGGTGGGTGAGTGGCTGAAACCAGTTCCCTGCTAAGGAACCATACGCATTACGCGTATCGAGGGTTCGAATCCCTCCCTCTCCGCCATTATCATTCGTTGGTAGTGACGGTCGACAACAAGTTTTTGCGCGTGTGTAGCTCAGCTGGATAGAGTACCTGGCTACGAACCAGGCGGTCGGAGGTTCGAATCCTTCCACACGCGCCACTTAATTAAAAGCGTCACCTTTCGGAGTGAAATTCGAAAGTATACAAGTTAACGCGTGTGTAGCTCAGCTGGATAGAGTACCTGGCTACGAACCAGGCGGTCGGAGGTTCGAATCCTTCCACACGCGCCATATTGAGAAGCCCACCTTTAAGGTGGGCTTTTTCATTTCTGTTTATTACCATCTTTCTTTTCTAACACCTCTATAAGTGCATTGTTTAAAAAGTAAGCTAAGCTTTAACTGTTAATTGAGCAGTAATCAGCGAGGCAACTTATGTCACACCCATCCACTACTTTTCGATTTTTAGCAGAACCTACAGATGTTAACTTTGGTGGGAACGTTCACGGCGGTATCGTTATGAAATGGATAGACCAAGCTGCCTACGCGTGTGCAGCTCAATGGTCTAAATGCTATTGCGTTACGGTTTCAGCCAACGGAATTCGATTCATTAAGCCTATTAAAGTTGGTCAGTTAATAGAGATTACAGCGTCTTTAGTTCATACAGGCGCATCAAGCATGCATATTTACGTTGTGGTGAAATCTGGCGATGCGACCGCAGACACTACGACGGTGGCAAATCGCTGTTTTATCACTTTTATGGCGGTAGATTGCGATGGTAAACCGGTCAACGTTCCTGCCTACATACCGGAAGACGAGCGGCACATGCAGCTCGAGTTAGTAGCCATGCACGCAAAAGATTTTGCAAAGCAGTTAGATAGTGACTTCTCAGACAATATAGGCTTTCATTAGATTATGCCTTACAAAATGAGCGATTGATGGGCGAGACCTAAATTCAGTTACTGATAGCTTATTGAGTCTTTGTTGCAATTTTATTGAGTAAAAGTGCATTAAATTTCATGTGGTGGCGTTATATAGGGTTTTTATTGGTTTTTTATGCTGTTTTGTTGTTTTTTAAAAAACCTCGTGATACTTATTCAAATACAAATATACAAACAGGATTGAATATGAATTCGGGATCCGTCAGTAGCTTGCTTGTTGAAGCGGGTTCATTAATGCTCATTGGAATGGTGTTCGTTTTCTCATTTCTCGGGCTTCTTATCGTAGGTATACATTTAATTGCGCGGTTTTGCGAAGCGTTCCCTGGGGAAATAGAAGAGCCCTCAGTTAATGTAAAAAGAAACAATCAAGCGGTACAACCTGGAATAGACGGAAATGTTATCGCAGCTATTTCCGCAGCCATCCATACCCATCGTCACAATTCTAAAAAATAAGCCTAATCAGGAGTTACCATGTCAAAGCCTCTGGCCCTTACCGAGCTAGTCCTGCGTGATGCCCATCAATCGCTTCTTGCTACGCGTATGCGTATTGAGGATATGCTTCCCATAGCGGAAAAACTAGATAAAGCTGGCTTTTGGTCGGTAGAGTCATGGGGAGGTGCTACTTTTGATGCATGTATTCGTTACCTAGGCGAAGACCCTTGGGAACGGATTAGAAAGCTTAAAGCGGCAATGCCTAACACTAAACAACAAATGCTCCTTCGCGGACAAAACCTGCTGGGATATCGCCATTACGCTGATGATGTAGTGACACGTTTTGTCGAACGAGCCCACGAAAGCGGCGTTGACGTGTTCAGGATCTTCGATGCCATGAATGACATTCGTAATTTAAAAACAGCGATCAAGGCAACGATAGACAGCGGCGCACATGCTCAGGGCACTATCTCTTATACTGTCAGTCCAGTTCATAACCTTAAGCTTTGGTTAGACATGGCAAAACAGCTTGAAGATTTAGGTGTTCACTCTATTTGCGTAAAAGACATGGCCGGGCTTCTGAAGCCTTATGAATGTGAAGCATTGATTACTGGCTTAAAAGAGACGGTGAGCGTGCCTATTGCTATGCAGTGTCACGCAACAACAGGGCTTAGTACGGCAACGTACCAAAAAGCGATTGATGCGGGGATTGATATGCTGGATACGGCAATCTCTTCAATGAGCATGACTTATGGCCACAGCGCAACAGAAACTATGGTGTCTATTGTAGAGGGCACTGAGCGCGATACCGGTATTTCGCTCCCTGAGCTTGAAGATATTGCAAGCTATTTCAGAGAAGTAAGAAAGAAATATAGCCAGTTTGAAGGCAGTCTTAAAGGCGTTGATGCGCGAATTCTCTTAGCGCAAGTGCCAGGTGGAATGCTAACAAACATGGAAAGTCAGCTTAAAGAGCAAGGCGCTGAGGATAAGTTTGAAGAGGTACTTAAGGAAATTCCTAGAGTGCGCGAAGATTTGGGGTTCATCCCGCTTGTCACTCCAACATCACAAATTGTGGGCACACAGTCGGTACTTAACGTGCTTACTGGCGAGCGCTACAAAAGTATCACAAAAGAAACGGCTGGCGTACTAAAAGGCGAGTACGGTGCTACGGCTGCTCCGGTCAACAAAGCATTGCAGGAACGTGTGCTTGATGGCGCAGAGCCAATAACGTGTCGCCCTGCGGATAACATTGCACCAGAACTTGATACGCTTAGTAAAGAACTTGATGCTTTGGCAGAAAAAAAGCAACTTTCTCTGGCAGAGGATAAAATTGATGATGTGCTTACTTACGCATTGTTTCCCCAAATCGGCCTTAAGTTTATTGAAAATCGCGGTAACCCAGATGCATTTGAACCTGCGCCTGGTGAACAAGATTCAGCAAGTTCTAGTCCATCGCAGCCCGTTAACGCCACGTCAAACGCAAAAGTATCTTCTTCGTCAGAAACTTATGATGTCAATGTGGATGGTAAGGTTTATCGCGTCGAAGTCGCTCCTTCTGGTACCTTAACAAGCGTGACTCCTGCTAGCGGTGGGAATACGCAGCCCCAAGCTCCAGCGAGTAGCGCAGCACCAGCCTCGTCAGAGTCTATTGATGCGCCATTAGCGGGTAACGTGTTTAAAATCTTGGTAAGAAACGGTGACAGCGTATCAGAAGGCGATGTGGTGATGATCCTCGAAGCCATGAAGATGGAGACTGAGATCCGTTCAGCATACACCGGGACAGTTACCGACATTGTCGTAGGTGAAGGTGATGCTGTAACAAGTGGCCAACCGTTAATCTTATTGGGGTAATGCATGGATAAGTTAATGGTACTTTGGGATAGTACCGCGCTTGCGCATTTTGAAGCGGGCCAGTTGATAATGATGGCAGTAGGCTTTGGTTTACTGTACCTAGCCATTGTGAAAAAGTTCGAGCCATTGCTTTTACTGCCCATCGGTTTCGGTGCGTTGTTGACGAATATTCCGATTGCTGGGTTTTCTGAAGCGGGTGGTTTGCTTCATTACATCTATAAAATCGGCATTGATACCGGCGTATTTCCGCTACTCATTTTCATGGGCGTCGGCGCAATGACGGATTTCAGTGCACTTATTGCAAACCCTAAGATGTTGTTACTTGGCGCAGCGGCGCAGTTTGGGATTTTTGCAACCTTGTTTGGCGCTATCGCTTTAAACCTGATCCCGGGTTTTGAGTTTACGTTAAAGGATGCAAGCGCTATTGCTATTATAGGCGGCGCAGATGGGCCTACAGCGATTTTCTTAGCTTCGAGGCTTGCTCCCGACTTGCTTGGTGCTATTGCCGTAGCCGCCTATTCCTATATGGCATTAGTGCCTATTATCCAGCCTCCAATTATGAAAGCTCTGACGACAAAAGAAGAGCGCGAGATAAAAATGGGGCAGCTTCGACCAGTATCAAAGCGCGAAAAAATCATTTTTCCTTTAGCTGTGTTGTTTATGACTATCTTGTTCCTACCAGCTGCTACACCGCTTGTGGGCATGTTCTGTTTTGGTAACCTGATGAAAGAGTGCGGTGTTGTTGATAGGCTTAGCAAAACTGCTCAGAACGAACTTATAAATACGGTTACGATATTTCTCGGTTTGGCGGTTGGCTCAAAGCTATCAGCCGAAGCATTCCTTACCGTTGAAACTTTAGGTATCCTGGGCCTTGGTGCTATAGCGTTTGGTATTGGTACTGCCGCTGGAGTACTTATGGCCAAGCTAATGAGCAAACTTTCAGGTGGGAGCATCAATCCACTCATTGGTGCTGCGGGTGTGTCTGCGGTACCTATGGCTGCGCGAGTGGTAAATAAAGTAGGCCTAGAGGCTAATCCCCATAACTTCTTATTAATGCATGCAATGGGGCCTAATGTAGCGGGTGTATTGGGAAGTGCCGTAGCTGCAGGGATCTTGTTGGCGCTAGTAGGTTAGTTACAAATCTGGTCAAGAGCGACCTGACCATTTAAAAGTTAATTATACCAGTCCGCATAGATAGTTACCCACTCAGCAATTATCTATGCGGATTGGTATTATACAGATAGGGGCGCCTTAGCCCCTTTCTGCTATCTTTAGGCTTATCTAATGGTTTGTTGAGGAACGAGAGACTGATAAGCCGTAACTAGTTTCTTGGTGCGAATGTGCTGCGGCCATCTGAAAATAGTTTCTGTTTTGCCTTCTTCTACAATTTCACCGTTCTCCATTACAATGATCTTATCGGCGATATGCCTCACAATACCAAGGTTATGGCTTATAAATACGAACGCTAAACCGAGTTCTTGTTGTAGCTGCAAAATCAAATTTACCGTTTGAGAGCGTATTGAAGGGTCAAGCGCAGCAAAGGGTTCATCGGCCACTAGCACCTTGGGCTTTAATACAATAGCTCTAGCGAGGGCAACCCTTTGCTGTTGTCCATCGGACAGCATGTGGCGGTAAAAATAGTAGTGCTCTCTTAGTAGACCCACTTTCACCAACATGTCTTCTATGATTGGTTTTCGTTCAGCTTCAGACAGACCAGTATTTAGTCGCAACGGTTCATCTAAAATTTTGCCTACAGGCACAGCGGGGTTCATGGATTCACTGCTATGCTGCAAGATCATTCGAATATCGTGAGTGCGTTTTTGCTTATTGTCTTTCGACTGATACTTCGCTAAATACTTGTGTGTGTTAATTTCAATTTCACCAGCATCAGCGGGTAAGGCGCCAACCAAAAGTTTTGCAAGCAAAGATTTTCCAGAACGGTTTTCACCGATAATAGCGATTGTTTCTCCACGCTTTACACTCAAGTTTACCGGACCGAGTTGAAACACTTCTGGGCGCTTTAACCAGCGCTTTTTCTCGTTGTGAATAAAAGTGAGGTTTCTTACCTCCATAATATCCATCACAGCTTCTCCATATGTAACGGGTAGTGGCAGCTATAACTGTGATCATGAATCTTTCGTACGGCAGGTGTTTGCACGCATGCTCTTTGTGCGCGAGGGCAGCGAGGACCCAATCTACAGCCAATAGGTAAATGCTGAAGTGTAGGAATAGAGCCGCTCAACGTAGGCAAAAGGGATTTTGGCGGTAAGTCTTTCCTGAAACTCGGAGCACTGTCGAGTAACGCTTTAGTGTAGGGATGAAGCGGGCGTTTTTTAATGTGTTTCATTTTACCCGACTCGACGGTTTGGCCCGCATAAAGCACCGTCATTGAGTGAGACATACTGGCAATGGCTAACAAGTCATGACTAACAAACAATATCGACAACGAACGGGTTTGGTTCAAGCGAGTAAAAAGCTTCAAAATTTGAGTTTTGGTTGTCGGCTCCATACCGCGGGTAGGATCGTCGGCAATCAGCAATTTAGGCTGAGATACTAACGCCATGGCAATCATGAACTTCTGACCTATATCCGCGGGTATTTGATGCGGGAAAGCACTTAAGTAGTGTTTGTGGTGTTTAATCCCTACTTTGTGAACGGTGCTAATAGCAATTTTTTTACGATGCTGTGCTCGCTGCCAAAACCAACTGCCCTCTACAAACTCATCGGGAATGCTTTCTTCTAACTGCTCGCCTAGCGTGGCTGACGGGTCCAAACTTGCCTGAGGGTTTTGAAATACTACCGCGATTTCACGGCGCATTACTTCACGACGCTGTTGTGAAGACATGCCTAAAAGGTTCTCACCATTCCAGCTCATCCTATCGGCGGTTAAATGCCATTGATTGGGAAGGGCACCACAAATTGCTGACACAATAAGGCTTTTGCCTGAGCCCGATTCACCGACTAATGCACGAATCTCCCCAGTACTTACAGATAAATTCACTTTATCTAAGGCTTTAATCGTGCCTTCGCTACTCTGCATTTCTAGCGTGAGATTTTTAATATCAAGCATCGGCATATTAATGACTCACTCTTTTTCTCAGTGCAGAACGCAAACCATCGCCCACAATGTTGATTGATAAGACCATGAAAAATATTGCCATGCCCGGAACGGCGACATTCCAAGGAGCCAAATAAGTAACATCTAAACCATCGGCTAGAATTACGCCTAATTCGGGCAGGGGGGATTGGGCGCCTAAGTTAAGAAACCCTAATGCTGAGATGTCGATAACCGCAATGGAAAGGGCAAGCGTACCCTGTACAACGAGCATTTCAGTCATATTGGGTAAAATAGAATGTACAAAAAGCTGCCATTTGCTCGCGCCATCCAGTTTTGACGCTATGATGTATTCCTTCTTCATTTCAGCGCGTACGAAGCTGCGTGTGTGATGAACAAACTGAGGGATCAACGCCAGCGTAATCGCCCACATGCTATTGACCAAGCCAGTACCTAAAATCGCTACTATGATAATAGCAATAAGCAGTGTTGGAATAGCCATTAACGCATCTAAAAGGTGGTTGGCTACGCTAGAGCGAACGCCCCGCAG
Source organism: Alteromonas gracilis (assembly GCF_002993325.1). Lineage (GTDB taxonomy): Bacteria > Pseudomonadota > Gammaproteobacteria > Enterobacterales > Alteromonadaceae > Alteromonas > Alteromonas gracilis. The sequence goes on along the minus strand of NZ_PVNO01000013.1, from coordinate 12,296 downwards.
CATGCCGGCAAATGCGCCCAAACTAACGCCCATTAACATAGCAAGAACGACGGTGATAAATGCCGAACCTAGCGTTACACGACAGCCATATATTATCCGCGTAAATAGGTCACGCCCAAGCGCGTCGGTACCAAACAGGTAAGAAATGGATCCATTTGCCATCCAGCTAGGCGGTATCAGAAGACCATCAATGTTTTGCTCTAGCGCATCATAGGGCGTGATCACAGGGGCAAACAGCGCAAATACAACGAAAAGCGCAAGCATTATTAGGCCGAGCATTGAAATGTGGCTAGCTCTAAATGATGCCCATGTTCGCTGCCACGGCGACGGATGGAACTCTTCGTCGTATAGACTAAACTGCGGCACGTTCGTATTTCTCTCTGCTAGGGTCAATGACTCGGTTAAACAAATCGACGAGAATGGTTAATGTTATGACAAGGGTAGAAACCGCCATCATTCCTATCCGTAGGGCAGGGTAGTCACGCTGATAAATGGCTTGAATTAGCCAGTTACCAATACCGGGCCACGAAAATAAGGTTTCCACGATCATAGCATTTGTTATGAGGGTGGTAATCTGAATCGCCATCAACGGCAAAATTGGCAGTAAGGCGTTGCGCAAAATGTGGCGAAAGAATATTTGCCAGCTTGAAAGTCCTCTAGAAATTGCTGCAGCAATATAAGGACGATGCCTCACATCGATAACAGAACGCCTTGTTATTCTAGCCATAGACGCTGTAGCAATTGCGCCAATAGCAAAGGTGGGTAATGCCAAGTGTGAAAGCGCATCTTTTAATGCCAAGGATTTGTTTTCGATATCTGCAAATAATATATCGAGAAGAATAAAGCCAGAAACAGGCTCAATGTTATACAGCAGGCTGATACGGCCAGATAATGGAGCCACGTCCATCTGTAAGCTGAATACAAGGATGAGCAGTAGCGCAAACCAAAAAACCGGGAACGAATAAATCGTAATACTGGCGCTGTTGATTAAATAATCTGAAGTTGAGTAACAACGAATTCCTGCGTAATACCCCATAGGTATCCCGATAAATAGTGCCATTAGCATCGCGTATGTTGCCAACTCTATTGTGGCTGGCATCGCTATTCCGACCTCATCTCTTAGCGGGAGGCCTGAAGTAAAACTATAACCCCAGTCACCTGTTAGCAAATTGCTTACATAGTAAAAGAACTGATGTACGTAGGATTGGTCTAACTTAAACTGCTTTTCTAACGCGGCGCGTTGAATTTCATTTTGCGGTACCAAGCCTGTCAGATTTTCTAAAACGTCGCCTGGAAACAGGTAGGCCAAAGAAAACGAAATAATCGCTAATACAAGAAGCGTTAATATAAATAGCGTGCAATATCTAACGAGAATCTGGGTCACAGTGTTTTTTCTACTCCACCAAAGCGCACGCCGCCAAAGGGATTTATAGTTAACCCCTCCAGTTCGCTTCTATACGCCTGATAACGATAAGCATGGGCGATGGGTACCAGCGGTAAACGTTCATACAGTAGTCGGTTTACTTGTCGATAAATGGCTTTGCGCGCTTCAATATCATCAGTCTTAAGGGCATCGTTAATTAATTTATCATAATCTGGGTTACACCACATGGCTCTGTTAGTGCCAGAAGGAATAGCGCCGCAGCTCAATAATGGGCGGTAGAAGTTATCCGGGTCACCGTTGTCTGCAGACCAACCTATTAGCACAGAGTCGTGTAACCCTTCTCGTAAGTGTCGCCTAAACGTAGCCCAGTCGTAACTTACAATCGTCGCTTCAACGCCCACATCTCTTAGATATCGCTGGATCAGTTCAGCCATTTTTGTTGCATTAGGATTATATGCGCGCTCTACCGGCATGGCCCAGATAGTCATTGAAAAGCCGGGTTCTATTCCTGCGTCAGCAAGCAGTTTGCGGGCTAATACAGGGTTGTAGGCGGTGTCGTCAGCATCATTTTGAAATGCCCAACTGGCCGCAGGTAACAAAGTTTTTGCCCGAATAGCACTGTCAAAGTACACGGCCTCTAACAAGGTGTTTTTATCGATAGCCGCTGCCAGCGCACGCCTTACATCTGGGTTGTTAAATGGAGGACGTTGAGTATTAAATGCCCAAAACCCGATATTCAACCCCGGTTTCTCTGCCAGAATCAGGTCTTCCTTTGCACGAATAACTTCAAGTTCGGTTTGCGCTGGAAAGGCGGTGGCATCACACTCACCGGTCATTAACTTGGCTAGTCGAAGTGAGCTTCGAGGCGTAATATCAAAAATAAGCTGTTCTACGGCCGAGTATTCGCCCCCATTTGACTGAAAGCTAGAAGATGCGGGGGGCGAGGCAATCTCAGGTTCTTTGCTAATTTCAGAATTAGTTTGTTCAGACGCGTTTTCACTGTCCTCAGAGGATAAAGACAAACGCCAATAATCTTCGTGGCGACGATACTTTATAAAGTGATCTTTTCGATAGCTTTCAAACTTAAATGGGCCTGTTCCAACAGGCAGTTCATCAATTTTGCTTGGGCTACCGGCTTGCGAGAGCTGGCTGGCATATTCTTCTGAAAGGATCACCGCAAAATCAGTGGCTAGATTAGCCAGAAAAGAGCTGTCGCGGCGCTTAAGCGTAATTTCTACCCGGTAGCCATTTACGCGCTCCACTGACTCAATGTTTTGTGCAAGGCCAATGCTTTCAAAATACGGATAGCGCCCGCCTGATATATAGTGATAGGGATGAGATGTGAGTCTCCACCTGTCTATACTAAAAAGAACGTCATCAGCGTTAAAATTTCTTGTCGGCGTAAAGTAATCAGTGCTGTGAAACCACACGTCTTTTCTTAGTTGAAATGCGTAAGTCAGACCGTCGTTAGTGACTAGCCAACTGCTCGCTAAACTTGGCACTATCCGTCCAGTCTCTGGGTCAAAGTCAAGCAGACGGTCGTAGAGTTGATGGGACGAGGCATCGGATGTTGTGCTTGAGGTATCTAATTGAGGGTTGAATGTAACTGGATTGCTTTCCGAGCAGTAAATAATTCCCGTATTGTAGAACGCTTGTTTATTCTGTTTAGCGCAGGATGCAACGACAAGCGCCGTACACAAATATAATGACAAACGCTTCACCAAACCATAGGACATGCTTTACGCCTCGACTTTTTCAGCGGAAGAATCTAGTAAGTTATATTTCTTGAGATAGCCTCGGAGCTGATGGTATGTCAGGCTCAATTTCTCAGCCGTTTTCTTTTGATTAAACTGACTGTCTGCAAGAGCCTGTTTTATCATATCTATCTCATATTGTTGAGAGCGTTCTTTCAAATCTATGGGATATTCGACGATTTCTTGCTGATTATTGGGTGCTAAAGGAGAAACATCAGCTTTTTCAACAACAGCATTTGCTATAGGTGTGTCGGTTTGGGTATCGTGCTGGGGCATTTCAGCGCTTTTCACTCTGTCATTGGTCTTTACTCGACCTTTAGGGCGAAATGCAGATTCAAAAGGATCCAAAATAATTTCATGCACAGGTAAATGAGGGTTATTGGTCCTATATACTGCTCGTTCGACCACGTTTTTAAGTTCTCGGATATTACCTGGCCAGTCGTATTCTAGAAGCGTTCGTTTTGCTTTTTCCGTAAAACCGCTAAATAACTCCATCTCCATTTCACGTGCCATATTGATAGCGAAATTTTCAGCCAACATCATGATATCTTCGCGACGTTCGCGAAGAGGGGGAATAGTAATCACGTCGAAGGCAAGTCTGTCGAGAAGATCAGCGCGAAACTCCCCTGCTTCAGCAAGCGCGGGCAAATCTTCGTTAGTGGCTGCAATAAGGCGGACATCAGTTTTTACTGATTTACTGCCACCTACGCGTTCAAACTCACCGTATTCAACCACGCGGAGAAGTTTTTCTTGAATAAGCCCAGATGTATTTGCTAACTCATCTAAAAAGAGTGTGCCGTTGTGGGCTACCTCAAAGCGACCTTCACGGCGTTTTGCAGCACCAGTAAACGCGCCCGCTTCATAGCCGAAAAGCTCACTTTCGAGCAGGCTTTCGTTTAGCGCCGCACAATTGAGTTTGATGTAGTTCTGATCCCAGCGCTTGGATAGAAAATGCAAACGCGCTGCAATGAGCTCTTTACCCGTTCCTCTTTCGCCAATAACGAGTACCGGTTTATCGAGTGGTGCAATTTGTGAAATTTGCTCTAGAACTTCTAAAAAACTATTCGCTTGGCCAAGCAAATTATCTTGTTGTCGATACCTACTCATTAAATCCCTCAAAAGTTAGTCATTTCGACCAATTAGTAGTGTAGAGCAAAATTTATTGATAAACGAGTATTATTTGAATATAAAAAAATCTATTTAAAATAGAAGGTTAGCGCGAGAGTAAAGTTGGCAAGTATATTGAATACTATCAATACCAAGAGAAATCTATTTATCACGAGTGGTGTTTTTAACACTGACTATTTTTAGCAAGAGGTAATTATTATGGGTATCTTCTCGCGTTTTACAGATATTGTGAATTCAAATATTAATGCGCTTTTAGACAAGGCGGAAGATCCTGAGAAAATGGTTAGATTAATCATTCAGGAAATGGAAGACACATTGGTTGAGGTTCGCTCAGCATCTGCGAAGACATTGGCCAATAAGAAAGAAATCGTCAATCAGATTTCAAAGTACGAAAGCGACGCAAGCGACTGGGAAGCGAAAGCTGAACTAGCGTTAAGTAAGGATCGGGATGACCTAGCGCGTGCTGCACTGCAAGAAAAGAAAAAGTCCGCTGAAGCTGCCGAGGTATTGAGCAAAGAGTTGGCAATTGTCGATGAACAAATAAGCAAGCTTCAGGACGAAATTGGTCAACTTCAAGAAAAGCTGGCCGATGCGAAGAGTCGTCAAAAAACGATTATTATGCGCCAGAAGACGGCGAGTTCTCGTCTTGAGGTGAAAAAGACGCTAGATAGCACTAAAGTAGATAATGCAATGGGGCGTTTCGAACAATACGAGCGCAAAATTGATGACCTTGAGTCGCAAGTCGAAGCCTACGATTTAGGGAAAAAGACATTGCAGGATGAGTTCGCTGAGCTAGAAGCTAGCGACAAAGTAGAAGACGAACTTGCCGCACTTAAAGCGAAAGTAAAAGGTGCAAATAAAAGCACTGAAAAATCAGAATAAAAAGAATAGGGTGGGCCCTCCTGGTGTTCAATTTACTGGAGGGTAAGTACATCAGAGTTTGTAGGAGAGATTGAGATGGATGAAGGTACAATAGCAGTGTTGGTCATGCCCCTTGTGGTGTTCTCAATATTTGTTGCTCCGATTTGGCTTATTTTGCACTACCGTAGTAAAAAACAAGTTAATCAAGGACTAAGTGTAGAAGAGCACGCCGCTTTACAGGACCTAGCTGAAAAAGCTGAAAAGATGAGTGAACGCATCGAGACGCTAGAGGCAATTCTAGACAGCGAGGCGCCTGAGTGGAGGAATAGAGCATGAGAAACGGTAAACAGCTCTATCGTAATCCAGAGAATGCGCGAATAGCTGGGGTGTGTTCAGGTGTTGCCGAATATTTTGGTTTAGAAACGTGGTTAGTAAGGATTTTAGTTGTTACCGGATTCTTTCTACTAGCCGGACCTTTCATATTTGTCGCCTATATCGCCGCATGGTTTATTCTCGATAAAAAACCAGCGGGATTGCAAAGCAACGCGGCAGCTCCAGTATTCTCAAAAGGGAAAGGTTGGACAAACCCAAACGCCGGTCAGGTAAAAAGTGCCAAGGTAGAGGTAAAGACCAAAGTGTGGCAGGCTGGAGAGCCTCCAAAACAAGCGTTTCATGACATACGCAATCGTTTTGAAAAAGCTGAAGTGCGTCTTCGTAAAATGGAAACGTACGTGACCTCTCGAGAATATCAGCTCAACAAAGAGATAAGTCGCCTTTAACTTTGTCTTAAATCTCGCAAGCTAAACGTATTTAAGCCGCTTCTTTGAAGCGGCTTTTTAGTATATAAAACAATACCTTCAATCTGCATTGTAAAACTCTTGTTACAGCTAAATCATAAGCCACATTAGGCAGGCTGCTTTTCGCTGTCCGGAATTTCATTACACTGATAGACAAGTTACACAACACTTATTGGTTAAAGAAGTTATGCCAAAAGCTACGCAATATCAGTCGAGACAATCGGATGACAACGGCATCATTCATTGGTCAGATGAAGAGAATCAAATCTGGTCCGAACTTTATGCCAGACAAATACCACTAGTAAAAGAAAGAGCATGCCAGCAGTATCTAGACGGGCTTGATTTACTGAAACTCGACGAAAAAGCAATTCCTCAACTACCGGATATCAATAAAGTATTGATGGAGCAAACAGGTTGGCAAACCGCTGAAGTTCCAGCGTTGATTAATTTCGGGGAATTCTTTAGGTTGCTGGCTAACAAACAGTTTCCTGTAGCAACATTTATTCGCACGAGAGAAGAGTTTGACTATCTTCAGGAGCCGGACATCTTTCACGAGGTATTTGGCCATTGCCCGTTGTTAACGAACCCTGCGTTCGCGCACTTCACACACACCTACGGAAAATTAGGTCTTGCTGCGAGCAAAGAAGACAGAGTATACCTGGCGCGTCTTTACTGGTTCACCGTAGAGTTCGGTTTAGTGAGAGCTAGAGATGAATTGAAGATATATGGCGGCGGCATATTATCCTCCCCTGGTGAGACAATTTATGCGTTAGACAGCGATACGCCTCTGCGCAACCCGCTTAGCGCAATCGACGCGCTTCGCACTCCATATCGCATTGATATTATGCAACCGCTTTATTACGTATTGCCTGAGTTTGATTATCTTTTTGAACTTGCCGAAATGGATATTATGGCTCTTGTAGAAAAAGCAAAGTCTCTCGGGTTATTTTCCCCGCTTTTCCCTCCGAAAGAACAAAAAGCAAGCTAGCACTATTGTTAAAAAAATGTGTTTTGTATAGGATGCCGCGTCAGAACAGCGGCATCTTTGTTTCTGATGCTTAGTGACCCTAATTTACTTGCCTTTAGAAGCTTTAGCACCTGACTTCCTTAAAATTTAAACTTCTGTAACATTTCTCTTGTTATCTTTTTGTAAAAGTATGATACTCTGTACATATATGTTTACAAAGTAGCCTTAGCACCCTATGCGTCTAGAAATAAGTTGTCAGGACCGTCTTGGGATCACTCAAGATGTATTAGATATTCTCGTTAATAAAGAAATTGATTTGCGCGGTATAGAAATCGATCCGGCGGGAAAAATTTTCCTAAATTTTCCCAACATTGAGTTTGCCGATTTTCAACACCTCATGCCTCAAATTCGTCGAATAGATGGAATTGATGATGTTAAGACCACGCTTTTCATGCCAGGAGAGCGAGAAAAGAATCAGCTATCTGCTATTTTACGCACCTTGCCAGATCCTGTTTTTTCAATCGATGCTAAAGGTAACATTTTACTTTGCAATGAAGCCGTATGTGCAGGACTTGAAATTCCATATAGTGAAATTGAGGGCACTGAGATAGGCGAGGTAGTGAAGGGGTTTAACTTTACTAAATGGATGGACGGCAAATCGCCTGGGCCGCAATCTTCAAAAGTAAAATTCATTCAGCAAGATTATCTTGCCGATATGCTTCCTATTACCGTACCTGATGGCGACCAAAACATGATAATGGCAGGTGCGGTGGTCATTTTGAAATCTGAAATGCGATTAGGACAACAGTTCACTGCGTTTCACCAGTCGCCAACAGATAGTTTCGATCGTTTCGTTGCTCAGTCACCGTTAATGAAGCGCGTGGTTCATGAAGCGAAGCAAATTGCTGACTTAGACGCTCCGGTACTCATATTTGGGGAAACCGGTACGGGAAAAGAAATGATAGCCCGAGCCTGCCATCAGTCTAGCCGTCGCAGTGAAGGGGCATTTTTAGCGTTAAATTGCGCTTCGTTACCAGATAGTGTGGCTGAGACCGAGCTCTTTGGTTATGCCGCAGGTGCCTTCAATCAACCGAATGCAAAAATAGGGCTGTTAGAGCAGGCCAAAGGCGGCACACTTTTACTGGATGAAATAGCCGACATGTCTTCTCAGCTGCAAGCTAAGTTACTTCGGGTTTTAGAAGATGGTGAATTCAGAAGAGTGGGAGACTCAGAGCCAGTAAAAGTAGACGTTCGATTTATCTGCACGACATGTCGCGATCTTGGTCAACTTGTAGAAGAGGGACGATTTAGAAAAGAGCTGTACTATCGCCTAAACGTGCTCAGTCTGGTTATGCCGTCTTTAAAAGACCGCAGGCAAGACATTGTGCCATTAGCTGAGTCTTTTATCGTTCAGCACAGCACTAAATTAGGGCGACGCCCAGCAAAGCTGAGCAAGTCATGCGTTGATTTTCTTCAGCAGTATCCGTGGCCTGGCAACGTAAGGCAGTTACAGAACGCCTTGTATCGTGCTTTGTCACTGCTGGACGGAAAAGAAATTACAAAAGAAGATATCCAGCTTCCAAGTTGCGCACCGAGTGTTACCTACATTGATGAAAACTTTGAAGGTACGTTAGACGAAGAAGTGAAAAAATTTGAGAAGGACTTGTTAAAACGTCTTTATCCTTCCTATCCAAGCACACGTCAGTTGGCTAAAAAACTTGGGCTTAGTCATACAGCTATTGCCAATAAACTGCGTGAGTACGGCATAAACAAAGCAACGGTAAAGTTATAAATTTTTGCAGACGACGCGCCGCGCTTTTTCTAGTGTTTAAATAGCACACTAAAAAAAGCGCGCCTGCCTCTTGCTAGCAGCCCCTCACGAACGCCTCGTATTCCTGTTACGAAAAATTTACATCCTGCTCGACGCCTGCCCAATATGGCTGCAAGAGTATTACGCGAACTTACAGCGTACACCCTTTATTACAGCTAAATAAAACTTCGTACAGTGAATGCTTCTCAATGTGTGTCAACTAATGGCATAACTATACCTATGTAAATTTAGTTGCTCGTTGGCCCTTTTGAATAGTGTATACCTTTCAATCGAGTAAGCCGCTTTAATAAAACGCAAAAGCCAATTGAACGACAATCTTCGAGGGAATTTTAATGAAACTAGCCACCTATAAAAATGAAACACGAGACGGCTGCCTTATGGTGGTATCGAAGGATCTTTCTCGAGCGTGCAGCGCGCAAGATATTGCAATGACAATGCAAGATGCTTTGGATAATTGGAAGGAAATAGCGCCTCAGCTACAGATGAAGTATCAAGCACTCAACGACAATAGCTGTGACAGCGTACCGTTTGATGAATCTCGCTGTGAGTCACCGCTGCCAAGAGCCTATCAGTGGGCAGACGGAAGCGCGTATGTTAACCACGTAGAGCTAGTAAGAAAGGCGCGTAATGCAGAAATGCCCGAAAGCTTCTGGACTGACCCTTTAATGTATCAGGGTGGTTCAGATGATTTTATTGGACCAAAAGACGACATTATTTTACCTAGCGATGATTGGGGAATTGACTTTGAAGGTGAAGTTGCAGTGGTTACTGACGACGTGCCGATGGCTTGCACACCTGAGCAGGCTTCAGAACAAATTCGACTAATTATGTTAGTCAATGACGTGTCGCTTAGAGGGTTGATTCCTGGCGAATTAGCAAAAGGTTTTGGTTTCTTTCAGTCTAAACCCGCATCGAGCTTTTCACCTGTTGCTGTAACACCAGATGAACTAGGCGATGCATGGAAGGAGAGCAAAGTACATTTGCCTTTACGTTCCACCTATAACGGTGAATTGTTTGGAAAGCCTGAAGCTGGGCAAGATATGACTTTTGATTTTGGTCAACTTGTAGCTCATGCAGCCAAGAGTAGGAATTTAGGTGCGGGAGCTATAATTGGTTCAGGTACCGTGTCGAATAAACAAGGCACTGACCATGGCTCAGCGATTGCTGAAGGCGGTGTGGGATATTCCTGCATAGCTGAAGTACGCATGATTGAAACAATCAGAGACGGAAAGCCATCTACACCGTTCATGCAATTTGGCGATCGCATTCGTATAGAAATGCTGGATAAAGATGGGAACTCGGTTTTTGGTGCTATCGAACAGCAGGTAAAACCGCTTAATTAGTTTTACACGTGGAAACTACCTCAGCATTAGCAAGTCGAAATTTTTAGCTGGGGCAGTTTTCAAAAGGCTTTTTTCAATACTGCTGGTCTATCGCTATTTCTCGGCGATTTGACAAATCATGCTTAGGCAATGGAGTCGTTTATCAGGCAAACGTAACATTGTCTAAAGCATTGTAATTAACGTGTAATCAATGACAGGTGTTGTTATTTCATGAGTATTAAACTTTACGGCTACTGGCGCTCAACTGCGTCTTATCGAGTTCGCATTGCGCTTAACTTAAAAGGCGTCGAGTATGAGTACGTGCCGATACATCTTGTAAATAACGGCGGCGAGCAGCATAGCAGCGAATACAGCCGTCTTAATCCCGCACACTTGGTACCTACCTTCGTCGACGAAGATGAAGATATCATTCTGAATCAGTCTCTATCGATCATTGAATATCTTGATGAAAGATATGAAAGCGATTATCAACTTATTCCAGAGCACCGCACAGAAAGAGCAAGGGTGAGGGCGCTGGCGCAAGATATAGCCTGTGACATTCAGCCAATAGGAAACCTTCGCGTATTAAACGCTTTAAAAGGAAACTTTGACGCAACACAAGAGGATGTTGAAAGATGGGCGGCCCATTGGATAACACTGGGTTTTGACGGAATTGAAAAACGACTTCAAACCCAAGCTGGTAAGTATTGCTTTGATTTTGATGTGACGCTTGCTGATATTTGTTTAGTACCGCAAGTTTACAATGCGCAGCGGTTTAATGTAGATATGAGTCGCTATCCGCTGATCAGCAAAATAGCAAAAAACTGTAACGAGTTGAGTGAATTTGAATTGGCTAAGCCCGAGAGTCAAATCGACGCGATTTAAGTAGTGGGGTCAGAGTAGGAATGTACTCTGACCCTGAGGGATCCCCACGAATTTAATTTCATGTGCCTGCGGCCCAGGCCCCGTCGACTATGGAGCTGTACCATGTGAGTGCAGCTTTCCACTGTCGCATAGTGAATCTTATTCGGCAAGCAACAGCTCTCAGGCCGAGATAGTGGAATGACAGCACGCTTCTGGTTTCGGTATTGGCCTGGAAGCGCCGATGTTTATTCGAAGAGACGACCACCATACCCAGTAGTATAGCCACGAGTGACGCTAACGTAGTGAGCAATACCAGGATTGTTAGACGCTGCTTTTTCACGCTTTTATTTTGCTCATAGCCAAGCCCGAACTTGGTACTTTTCATGTCCCTAAAGCCTTCTTCAATCTGCATGCGCTGGCGATAAATAGCCACGACCTGTTTCGATAAGCGTCGATGAGATGCTAGTGATGTCGCCAACAGCCACGGGTCTTTCGCGCCTTGCGCATGGACTTTCGACCGCTTTGAGGCTTTGCGTGTACCGTCTGGATTTGAAGCGTGGCGTCCTTTCGTTTTCTGCTTGAACAGAACTAACGTACAGGCAAAGGGGTTACCTCTAGCTATTTCGCTGTTATCAAAGCGCTTTGGTCGTCCTGTCGCTTGAGCATAAAGGTGACGAATACACTGCCACGAATTTCCTCTATCAAGCGAGTAAAAGTGTGGCTTACGAATACGCCCGACAATATCCCAGCCTAACGCTGATACTTCCCTGAACCAAGGTGATTTATACCCTGCGTCGGTGACGATAATGGGCCGACAGTGTGAAGGTAATATGGCGTGCAAAGTTTTTAAGAATGCCTTGTGCGTAGCTGGTTTCTCTTTGGTCTTGTTGCAGTGAACTTCTTGATAAAGTGTGACGGGTCTACCTTTTAAAGATATTGCCGCGCGTAAAAGAAAATGTGCTTTACGGTCGTCTAAATCTGACCAGTCGATTGAGATAACAGGGCGTGATGTACTGCCACAAAATAGTTGGCATATAGATGCATAGACAAACGGTGTTTCACTTAATAGATGCGGGTTTGAAAGCAAGCGGTCGGCACGTTTAATCCGATGCTTCTCAAAGGCTTTATTGCTAATACCTCGACCTATGCTGGTTACGGTTGCTGCGCTCCCATCAAGAAGGCTTTTCACGCACGCCGTTAGTGCATCCTGACGAGCTTTATGCATTTTATAGCTGACAAGCGATACGACATTGTTCACAATAGATAGGGCATTCATGGCAGTTTGGTCTCGGTGATTTTTGGCGATTGATCTGATCACTAAACACCATGAATGTTCCTATCTTTCTTATCTCACTGATATCGTTATATTATTTGTGGGGATACCTCAG
>NZ_PVNO01000012.1 GCF_002993325.1 Alteromonas gracilis | reverse complement strand
TAACAAGAGACTATGGCGTCAATAGTTAATTTAAAGCCTTTGGCGCTTCCCACATCACACCATCTCTCAACATTGAATTCAGTACTATTACCATCTTTCTCACACAGGCAATCAAAGCCACCTTTTTAGGCTTTCCTGCGCTTACTAACTTACCGTAATAAGATTTAAATACAGGGTTTGATTGAATCGCCGACATCACAGCCATAAAGAGTACTGTTCTTACTTGGTGACGGCCACCTTGTATTTTCCGATGCCCTTTATACCGCCCACTTTCTTTGCTCATCGGTGCAACACCAACTAAGGCTGCTGCTTGTTTGTTCGTCATATAACCAAGCTCAGGTAGATTACTTATTATTGACGCAGCTGCGACTTTTCCAACACCATTCATGCTTTGAAGCAGTTGATCTTTCGCTTTAAATTCCGGCGTCAACTCAATCATCTTCAGGATTTTTTCTTCGACCTTTTTTATCTGATTACCCAAAGCCGTTAATATCGGTTTTATCGTCATCGCAAGGTCTTTGGGCATGATTTGAATTCTATTTTTTTCCATTGTTTGCATGGAAAGGAGTTGATTACGACGCGTGACTAAATCGCTCATAGCGCGCATGGCTTTTGGCTTCAGCTGAGTTAAGTCAGGTTTTATCACCTCACTAAAGTGCGCTATTAGTTTAGCGTCGAGCTTGTCAGTTTTAGCTCGCCGCCCTATCGCACCAGCAAATCGTTTTATGTGAACTGGATGGGCAATGACAAATGGAAGTTTTGCCTCAGCGCACGCCATTGCAAAAGGCATTTCTAATCTGCCCGTCGCTTCAACAACTATTCTTTCGGGCTGATATTTCTTGAGTTCGACAATCGCTTCTTTTATCCCTCTTTCATTGTTTTCTACACAGAAAAAGATATCCAAAGGCCGTATGTAAATATCAAGCTGTGATTTGCCAGTATCTACCCCAACGTTAATTTTTTGCTTTGTAATAGTGTTCATAATAAGCTGACTCTTGCTTGCATAATGCGGGTTCGAGACCCAGTAGACTATTCGAGTGTGGTGCTTGGAGTCCTATGAGGCGTTCTTTCTTGTTATCGGTCTCTCAATTGAGGAGCCAAAAATTAATCGAACTGCCAAATAGAAAGCTTTAGTTGCTGCTAAAGCCTGGGTCTCACATTACCCGAAATTGATGAAAAAGGATTTAAGTTAGGTGGGTAATTATCCATACAAAAAAATTAAGTACGCCCGCTGCGCGGGCTGGGACGCAAACATGTGGGCTGCTCACTTCGTTCGGATTTTAGCCCACATGTCTGCGCCCCTTATTTAAAAGTTAGGAGACAAGGGAATGTTGCAGTATAAAAGGATTTTTATGTTTATCCCTTTATCAATTCTTTTGCCCGCATTGAGTGTGGCGATTTTGGTTTTAGTGTTTAGTCGTTTTGGGATCGCTACTACTGCTTTTTCATTCTTGGCTACGTCGTATATTGTAGGTGGCGCTGTAACCTTTGTGGTTTTCTGGTGGTTCGCTACAGGTGTAAATAAAAAGCCATATTTGCATGCGTTTGTGATGTATGTTTGCAGTTTTTTAATATCAACTTTCGTACTTATGTTGTTTGTTGGCGGTGGTTATATTTCTACTAATTTAGCCTTTGACGCTTCAATTTCAATTATGGTTATGTTCGTAGCAACCAAAGTCGGCTATAAAAACAAGGAGGTATCAAGCTATGTCTCCTAACAAAAAAATAATGTCGCCCGCAGGCGGGCTGGGACACAAACAGGCAGGCGGCTTCGCCATTATAGCCTGCCTGTTTGTGCCCCATATTTAGGTGTTATATGCCAGTAAGCATCTCATGATTTTAAATAAAGAATTAAAACAACTAGAAGAAAAACTAACTCTTCAAAGTTCTTCAGATATAAATCAGGAAGCCAATGAAAATCTGGTTTCATTCGGTTTTAGTAAGCAGGATGCTACTCTAACCACTAAAAGGGATATTGAGTTGTTTTTATCTCGTGCTTTGTCGATATACAGTTTAAGTAATAATGGTAACGAAAAATTGTTTTACGCATGGCTCGATGAGATGTCGTCACAAATTCGCGTAAGTGCAGTCTCAACAAATCACAATACATTACCATTTAGAACTGAACTAGAGTGTTGTACTTTGGAAGAACTCGCTACTTCTATAAAACGATACGACAGTGGTGCGTTTACTAGTGGTAGTATTAGGATTTTTAAGAGTAGCATATAACAAAACACTCAAGGCGCTCGCGCTGCTCGCTGGGACGCTAACACATGGGCTGCGTCACTTCGTTCCAAATTTTAGCCCATGTGTTATCGCCCCTTAGTGGGGTGTTGGTATGACTCCCTTTGTCAACCCTGAGCGAGTGCATCCCTGACATTCTTTCAGCCCATAATTAGCTTTGTTTCTCACTCATAATAAATTGAGCTAACGCACCGGATGAGGCAGTAATGTCGTCGGTTGGTATGCTGGTATTCGTAGGTTACTTATTCATTGAATAAGCAGAGCTGACCTTACATGTTCCGCCGTAGCACCTTCTCATCAGTCTAGGCTCGTGGATCAATCACCATTAAGTGATTGCCATCATAACGCCCTCGTAGGTTGTGCCACATCCCGCGGCCTGATCCGAATGCGTTAGCTCAAACTCGTTTATCATGCAGGTACACGGCTCAGTCTTAGTTTTGGATTAACCGGCGTAAGTACCACTTCCTTTGCAATAGCCCAGATGTATGCCGCCATTTCTCTAGCTATCGCGGTAATGATTAAATTGTAGTGCTTTCCCTTTTTACTCATGCGCTGATAGCGTTTGCACAAGCGAAGCTGTGCTTTCCAAGCGATATCGACGATGTCTTTAGGTAAGCCTTCCTGCCTTAACTGTAATTCAGTAGAGACGTTAGCCGGATAACGGTAGCTGTGCGCCCCCTCAATCAGTAAACGCCTTGCTCGACCATTTCCTGCTTTTGTAATGGCTCCTAAGTGTCGCTTTCCACCTGATGATTGTTCACTGGGAACTAAGCCCAGATAAGCCATGAGCTTTCTGGGATGGTCGAAGCGGTGTAAATCACCGAGCTCTGCCACCACACCAACAGCAACGAGCAATCGAACGCCTCGCATCGCCTGAACGGCTTTCACTACTGGGTAATAACGCCATTGGTGTACATGGTGGGTTAACTCATTGTCGAGCCTTTCCAGTCGCCGGATACGTTCCTCAATGGTTTGCAGTTGTTCCTGCAAGACAATTTGCTGGGCTGGATGAGGCAAAATCAGTTCGGTGAGCCAGCGAAGGTGTTTCTTCGACCAGTTGGCAGTGCCTTCATAACGTATGTTGTTGCGAAGTAATAAGGCTTTGAGTTGATACTTTGCTTCTTTTAAATCCTTCATTGCCGCTTCACGAGCACGTGATAAATCCCGAACCGCTTCATCTTCTGGCTCAGGCACATAGATAGGCGTGAGATCTTCGGACTTTAGTGACCTAACGAGTTTAAGCGCATCCCTGCGATCGGTTTTAATTCGCTCTCCTGGCTTTTTGGGAATAAGAGACGGAGCCACTACATAGCAACAATGCCCAAGACTGGTAATGAGACGATATATCCAGTAGCCACATGGCCCTGCTTCGTAAACAACGTGAAGTGTTGCGCCAGGATATTTAGATTCAAACTGGCGGAGCAGCTTTTTTACACTGACTTTGGAAGAAGGGATACGGCCGTAATGAACCGGACTCGCCCCGCGATGTTCCTCACAATATGCCACTTCATGGAATTCTTTGTGTGTATCCAACCCGATAAAAATCATGCTATGTTTGTTCATGCTAGCCTCCAAATGATTTAGTCTTAAGCAAACTAATTATGGCACTGGCTTTCAGCTAACCCACGAAAATGCGGAGGCTAGCATTTCACAGGGAGTCATTGTGTCTAG
>NZ_PVNO01000011.1 GCF_002993325.1 Alteromonas gracilis | reverse complement strand
TAACAAGAGACTATGGCGTCAATAGTTAATTTAAAGCCTTTGGCGCTTCCCACATCACACCATCTCTCAACATTGAATTCAGTACTATTACCATCTTTCTCACACAGGCAATCAAAGCCACCTTTTTAGGCTTTCCTGCGCTTACTAACTTACCGTAATAAGATTTAAATACAGGGTTTGATTGAATCGCCGACATCACAGCCATAAAGAGTACTGTTCTTACTTGGTGACGGCCACCTTGTATTTTCCGATGCCCTTTATACCGCCCACTTTCTTTGCTCATCGGTGCAACACCAACTAAGGCTGCTGCTTGTTTGTTCGTCATATAACCAAGCTCAGGTAGATTACTTATTATTGACGCAGCTGCGACTTTTCCAACACCATTCATGCTTTGAAGCAGTTGATCTTTCGCTTTAAATTCCGGCGTCAACTCAATCATCTTCAGGATTTTTTCTTCGACCTTTTTTATCTGATTACCCAAAGCCGTTAATATCGGTTTTATCGTCATCGCAAGGTCTTTGGGCATGATTTGAATTCTATTTTTTTCCATTGTTTGCATGGAAAGGAGTTGATTACGACGCGTGACTAAATCGCTCATAGCGCGCATGGCTTTTGGCTTCAGCTGAGTTAAGTCAGGTTTTATCACCTCACTAAAGTGCGCTATTAGTTTAGCGTCGAGCTTGTCAGTTTTAGCTCGCCGCCCTATCGCACCAGCAAATCGTTTTATGTGAACTGGATGGGCAATGACAAATGGAAGTTTTGCCTCAGCGCACGCCATTGCAAAAGGCATTTCTAATCTGCCCGTCGCTTCAACAACTATTCTTTCGGGCTGATATTTCTTGAGTTCGACAATCGCTTCTTTTATCCCTCTTTCATTGTTTTCTACACAGAAAAAGATATCCAAAGGCCGTATGTAAATATCAAGCTGTGATTTGCCAGTATCTACCCCAACGTTAATTTTTTGCTTTGTAATAGTGTTCATAATAAGCTGACTCTTGCTTGCATAATGCGGGTTCGAGACCCAGTAGACTATTCGAGTGTGGTGCTTGGAGTCCTATGAGGCGTTCTTTCTTGTTATCGGTCTCTCAATTGAGGAGCCAAAAATTAATCGAACTGCCAAATAGAAAGCTTTAGTTGCTGCTAAAGCCTGGGTCTCACATTACCCGAAATTGATGAAAAAGGATTTAAGTTAGGTGGGTAATTATCCATACAAAAAAATTAAGTCACTCACTTCGTTCGTTGGGACGCATACATGCGGGGCGGCTTCGCCATTATGCCCCACATGCCTGCGCCCCTTATTTAAAAGTTAGCTTTCAAATAGGAATATTTGCCACAAGGAGTAATCATGGCTTCCCCTAAGATAATAAAGTTCAAAATCTCGTACCACCATGGTGATGCTAACGATGGCAGATTAGATATGTACGATGCTTCTGTATCACTCCAAGGTTTTGCAAAAGCTCTGTCAATCACAACACATGCTTTGCTGAACGAAGGAGAGGTAAAAAAGCACGGTAACAAGGTTAGTGGTGCAAAAATTTATATTCATCCATCACGAAAAGGTAGCTTTGAGGAACTGATAGCTATTGCGGTTGAGCATCCAATTGCTACCTCTATCGGCACTAGCATCGTCGCAAACGTATTCTATGACCTACTCAAGTGGACATGGTCTAAAACGTTAGAACTAGATTACTCCCCTGAAACTCCTCATGTTAAGAGACTCGATGAACGGATTGAACCATTTATAGGCGAAATGGAAGAAGCCTTAGAAATACCTTTAGAGCAGGCACATAAACCAATTAAGCAATGTGAAGATATGGCGATAGTCATAAAGAGGCAACAGGTCGGCAATGTAATTAGGCTCGATTCTCAGACACTCAAGAGTGTTTCTATTAGAACAAATCCAAATTTGGAAACCGGAATTGTCGGCAATGTAACTCGTTACAATATATTATCCCCGTTTGGTAGGTTTTATGATGATAAGCTGGAACGCACTGTATCCTTTAAACTAGAAGATGAAGTTACTTCTGCTCAAAAACAACTGCTCACGTGGTCAATGCATCATGCGCAAAATGGTAATGGCGGCAAAATTAAGTTAAACGTGAAGCGGGTAACTTCAGCAAAAGGCGTATTAAAACGATACTTAGTTTATAAGGTTGAATCGGCAGAAAGCTAACAAACTGCTGTAGTCGCTCGCAGGCTCGCTGGGACGCAAACACATGGGCTGCGTCGCTTCGCTCCTAAATTTTAGCCCATGTGTTTCCGCCCCTAAGCAGGGCGTTGGTATGACTCCCTTTGTCAACCCTGAGCGAGTGCATCCCTGACATTCTTTCAGCCCATAATTAGCTTTGTTTCTCACTCATAATAAATTGAGCTAACGCACCGGATGAGGCAGTAATGTCGTCGGTTGGTATGCTGGTATTCGTAGGTTACTTATTCATTGAATAAGCAGAGCTGACCTTACATGTTCCGCCGTAGCACCTTCTCATCAGTCTAGGCTCGTGGATCAATCACCATTAAGTGATTGCCATCATAACGCCCTCGTAGGTTGTGCCACATCCCGCGGCCTGATCCGAATGCGTTAGCTCAAACTCGTTTATCATGCAGGTACACGGCTCAGTCTTAGTTTTGGATTAACCGGCGTAAGTACCACTTCCTTTGCAATAGCCCAGATGTATGCCGCCATTTCTCTAGCTATCGCGGTAATGATTAAATTGTAGTGCTTTCCCTTTTTACTCATGCGCTGATAGCGTTTGCACAAGCGAAGCTGTGCTTTCCAAGCGATATCGACGATGTCTTTAGGTAAGCCTTCCTGCCTTAACTGTAATTCAGTAGAGACGTTAGCCGGATAACGGTAGCTGTGCGCCCCCTCAATCAGTAAACGCCTTGCTCGACCATTTCCTGCTTTTGTAATGGCTCCTAAGTGTCGCTTTCCACCTGATGATTGTTCACTGGGAACTAAGCCCAGATAAGCCATGAGCTTTCTGGGATGGTCGAAGCGGTGTAAATCACCGAGCTCTGCCACCACACCAACAGCAACGAGCAATCGAACGCCTCGCATCGCCTGAACGGCTTTCACTACTGGGTAATAACGCCATTGGTGTACATGGTGGGTTAACTCATTGTCGAGCCTTTCCAGTCGCCGGATACGTTCCTCAATGGTTTGCAGTTGTTCCTGCAAGACAATTTGCTGGGCTGGATGAGGCAAAATCAGTTCGGTGAGCCAGCGAAGGTGTTTCTTCGACCAGTTGGCAGTGCCTTCATAACGTATGTTGTTGCGAAGTAATAAGGCTTTGAGTTGATACTTTGCTTCTTTTAAATCCTTCATTGCCGCTTCACGAGCACGTGATAAATCCCGAACCGCTTCATCTTCTGGCTCAGGCACATAGATAGGCGTGAGATCTTCGGACTTTAGTGACCTAACGAGTTTAAGCGCATCCCTGCGATCGGTTTTAATTCGCTCTCCTGGCTTTTTGGGAATAAGAGACGGAGCCACTACATAGCAACAATGCCCAAGACTGGTAATGAGACGATATATCCAGTAGCCACATGGCCCTGCTTCGTAAACAACGTGAAGTGTTGCGCCAGGATATTTAGATTCAAACTGGCGGAGCAGCTTTTTTACACTGACTTTGGAAGAAGGGATACGGCCGTAATGAACCGGACTCGCCCCGCGATGTTCCTCACAATATGCCACTTCATGGAATTCTTTGTGTGTATCCAACCCGATAAAAATCATGCTATGTTTGTTCATGCTAGCCTCCAAATGATTTAGTCTTAAGCAAACTAATTATGGCACTGGCTTTCAGCTAACCCACGAAAATGCGGAGGCTAGCATTTCACAGGGAGTCATTGTGTCTAG
>NZ_PVNO01000010.1 GCF_002993325.1 Alteromonas gracilis | reverse complement strand
GCTTTACGTCTTGAGTTCAATTGGTGAGTGCAACGCTATCCTTATTAAAGGAGGAATGTTGCCATGAAACAAAGAAAACGTATCTATTACTCACCAGAACAGAAAGCGCTTATTTGGGACAGATATAAGCGAGGTGATTCGCTGCATGATATAGCTAGAATGTTTGATCGCTTTCACTCTTCTATTATGCCAACTATTTATCAAACTGGTGGATTTCGGCCACCAGAACGAAAAAGACATCCACAGTCTCTCTCGCTTGATGAAAGAGAAGAAATATCACGATGCTTAGTCGGTAAACAATCCATTCGAGAAATTGCCAGACGTTTGTCCAGAGCGCCATCTACAATTAGCCGTGAAGTAAAAAGAAATGGTGGGTTGAAGCACTACCGCGCCGTGAAAGCTGAACAACGAGCATGGGATGAAGCATTGAGACCTAAGCCATGTAAGTTAATTGGATCCCCAGAGTTATGTAAACTAATAGCTGTTAAGCTTAAAAGGGCATGGTCGCCACAACAAATTGCGGGTTGGTTAAAGCGACAATACCCCGATAATCAGGAAATGTACGTGTCTCACGAAACCATCTATAAAACACTCTTCATTCAGACGCGAGGCGCTCTAAAGAAAGAGCTACAAAAGTTTTTGCGGTCAAAAAGAGCGGTTCGCAAATCTCGTCAATCTTCACTGAAAAGGTTAGGTCTAGGCAAAATCCCTGATGCTGTTTCTATAAGTGAACGACCTGCATCAGTTGAAGATAGAGCGATCCCTGGTCACTGGGAAGGCGACCTAATATGTGGCTCCAACAACAGTTACATAGCGACACTAGTAGAGAGGCACTCTCGATTCGTAATGCTGGCGAAAGTGGATGATAGTAGAACGTCGACCGTGATTGCTGCACTTATCAAGCACGCTCAAAAGCTACCTAAGGAACTATATAAATCTCTAACTTGGGACAGGGGGAGAGAAATTAAAGACCACAAACAATTCACACTAGCCACGGATATAAAAGTCTATCTTTGCGATCCTTACTCACCGTGGCAACGTGGTACCAATGAAAACACCAATCGATTACTACGACAGTATTTTCCAAAAAGTACCGACTTATCAGTACACAGCCAACAAAAACTTAGCAGTGTAGCGAGACAACTTAACGAAAGACCAAGAAAAACGTTAGACTATGAAACACCAGCACAGAGATTTAACCAATGTGTTGCGCCCATTGATTGAACTCAAGGCCAATTGCGGTCGTTAGGCGCTGGTTTTAAAAGGTGAACAATCAAATTAAAGCTGTCGGTAAAAAAAACCAACTATCAGACCGTATTGAGCGAAGTATCATCACATGATTAATAGATTAAAAATAGCCGAATATCACCCTCTTAAGAACATTAAATAGATGTCATTATGGAAAACATGAGGCGTCATGTATTTTAAGTTTATGAAAAATATTGCTTTATTTTGCCTCTATCCTAAAGCTTCTGCGTTGCCCCATTGCACTAAACAGATTGCCGACTCGAATATCGAAAGTGAGAGCAAAGCTGTTGTTAAAAATAGAGGAGGGTGTGGATGAGTATCAATTGATACTCATGCAGAAATCTAGCGTACATACTTTCTAGTTAATAAACGCATGAGGCCATGATGAAGACGGTGACGAAGAAGATGACAGCACAACATCGCGTCGCTAAGCGGTGTCTCCAAACAGGCCCCGTGACAGCGGCGTATGAACGCAAGGTGGATGCGGGGGAGGTGCAACGAGATCACGCGCAAGTCGCTCTGGCAGCAAAACTCGATGCCCTGTACGAGTCTCTTGCTGCGCTCCCACCAGTACCCATGCGCACCGACTATCGAAGAGAAGGCAGTTGTGCAAGCAGCGGCCCTCGGTTACTGGGGCGTTCTCTGGCATCCGCTCAGTCCTTTCTTCGAAAGAAGCTCCATTTGTGGTCTTTTGGTCCATCACCGCGAGGCATTTACATTCATGGGCCTGTCGGGGTTGGCAAGAGCTTTCTAATGGATCTCTTTTACGCCTTGGTTAATGCTCCTGATGATGATTCTTGCTGTAAAAATAACAGCCACAAACACGCAAAAATTACCAAACGCCGCGTTCACTTTCATGAATTTATGCTAGACGTCCATCATCGAATATTTGTCTACAAACAGGAACACCCACGAGACGATGCGATCCCCATTGTTGCGCAACAATTGGCACAAGAAGCCCAACTTCTCTGTTTCGATGAATTTCAAGTGACAGACGTTGCCGACGCTATGATTTTGAAACGACTTTTTTTATTCTTATCGTATTGGAATGTCGTGGTGGTGGCCACCTCGAATCGCGCCCCCGATGCCTTGTATGAGGGAGGCATTAACCGCTCTCTCTTTTTGCCATTCATAGACATGTTAAAACACACGTTCGACATCATTTCCATGGAGGACTCCCAGAAGGATTATCGTCTCGAAAGTCGGGCGGATGGCCAATCCTATTTTTGGTTAAGTAAGGATATTCATGGCGATAATAGTATTAACAACATACAGGCGCAGTTGGAAGAAATATTTGGTGGCACTGCATCCACTACTGAGACCGAGAGCATTTCCGTCCTCTTTGGTCGCACCGTCCAGGTCGCCAGATTCAATGACCGGTGCGCTTGGTTTGACTTTTCCGAGTTGTGCTACCAACCGCTCGGGGCGGCCGATTATATTTCTCTCTGCCGGCGATTTCCGGTTATCATCATGGAACATGTCCCTCAACTGGACGCCAATCACCTCAACGAAGCACGACGATTTGTGACTCTTGTCGACGCGTGTTATGAATCCCGTACCCGCTTGGTGCTGGCGGCACAAGTCCCGCTCGACGAATTGTTTGTTGATTTTGAAGCGCAAATCGAAAGCAGTGACGGCGATGGCGAATTGATCGTCAATGACAAGGGAGGAAACTCGAGTTCCTTTGCGACCACCATGATCCGCACCAAAGAAGGGAAATATTATGAGTGGTCGGCGACGGGACGAATTGGCGTGTCACTGGCACAATTTTCGTCTGCCAATGATCTCGCCTTTTCCTTTCGACGAGCCGCGTCTCGGTTGGTAGAAATGGGAGGAAAGGGATGGGGACGACAATAACGACTTTCGGTTAGGTGCCCATCAACTAAAAAGTACCTCTTACCAATAACTAAGCCAAGAGTTGCGCTTGCATCTCTGTTTTTGTCCATAGGTTTACAAGTTTTGCGAAAGTATTTTTAATGCCCCATCTCGTTTTTCACTTTGTTTTCTAATTTATTTAAGAAGTCAAAAACTCGAGCGCTGGCTTCTTCCATTTTGTTTAGGTGCGTGATTAACGTTGTTCCATCCCCGTTTTCATGTGCATTTAAAGCCGCAATACCTGACTGGTGGACTAATGCATGGGGGCCCTCTAAATGTGAAAACTCCGCGTAATGACTGTAATGTTTTTTACCATCTCCTTCATAATACCACTTACCCAATCGACACTGGTGATGGTCTGCAAAATCATCTTTTGTCTTTTCACTTTCTCCCCGGATAGTTCGATACACTTCAACCTTCCAAACCAGGTGATCTAATTTAACGGTCTGGATAAAAGTACTGACGCTAGAAAGAGAAATAACATTAGCCATGTCTTCAGCAATATGGGCAACGTTATCAAGGGATGCGCTTATTTGCGATGCAGAACTGGCTACTTGCAAGGTTTGTTGTGTACTTTCCTTGATTTGATGATAAGTACTGTCTGTTCTTTCAGAAGCTTTTACCGTCAAATCTGAAATTTTAGACGATGCTTCAGATGAACGACTAGCAAGCGTTCTAACTTCATCCGCGACTACAGCAAAACCTCGCCCTTGCTCCCCAGCTCTTGCTGCCTCAATGGCTGCGTTTAACGCTAGAAGGTTTGTTTGTTCTGAGATACTTTGTATTTGCCCTATAAACGACTCAATATCTTTACTGGATTGTGCAAGCGACTCAATCGAACCATTGATAGCGTCTGAATTTCCCGTCATTGCATTCAGCACTTCAACACAGTTTGAAAGGGCTGTACTAGTACCACTAATATCTTCAAGCACATTGTCTAAACGAATTTTTTCTGCGTGCAGTTGAGTCGCAGAGTGAGCCACGTCATGCCTCACCAAATCTAATGAATCAAGCGAGTGAAAAAAGTTTTTTACAATGGTTCGTTCGACATTAACTTTTCTGGCGAGTTCTTCAGCTTCTTCATAAGACTGGTGTAAACGAGACTCCATTTGCAAGAGCTGCACTTGCAGCCTTTCGTTTTCCTTTTTGAGATTCTCCATCTCAATGTTTGAATTCGTCGCTACAGGCTGTTTATTAAACCACATTAGTTTTCGTCCTTGGCTTCGTTTAGGATTCTGTGCATTGTTAATTAGCTTAGACTAACTAATTTAAAACAGTCAAAAATGAATAAAGTGTTTGTAGCTAAAGAGAAATATCCTTTATTAGATGAAAGTATTCAACGCGAGCTAAATATCGCTTCGCCTACCGCGCCTGCAAATATGTTTGCAAAAATTCATTATGGAATACTTTCAACAGTTCGGCGCTGTTTTTAACTTACTAACACCACCAACTAAGATGATCAGTTTTGTTCTGATGCGACAGTCTGTCAGGTTTATAAACGAAGGCTGGTGTTTTTGTATTTTGGCGTTCGTCGCCTCTAAAATTGTTTCGTTGAAACGCGTGTGTTAGCTCAACGCGTACTATCAGGTTTTTGTTACCTTTCTAGTTAAACGCGTTGAGTAAACGTTTTTACTGGCACAAAAAAACCTACAACTCCCTATAGTTAGTAAACACTTTATATAACTGTGTTCCACTTAATACTGAAGCAGAAGGGAAGTGCAGGATGGGAATTAAATCGCAAGGGGCTTCTAGGGTCCTGCTGCCGTTGTCGGTATCTAGGTCATCGATATTTAAAATTTGCGCCAGCGGTTCGCCTTTTTTCACGGTTTGGCCGGGTTTTGCCATGTATTCCACCATGCCGCCCCAGTTGGTGAACAGGGTTTTATAGTCTTTTAAATACACGCCTAAACGCTGCATTGCTTTTGGTTTTATATCGCATTCGTGCAGTACGCCTTTGGCGTTTAAGTAGCTAAGAATACTGGTGGCGTCTATATTACCTTCGTTAAAGTCGATAACCTCTTGGCTACCCATTTCAAGCGTAAAGGCTTCAACGTTAAAGCTAATCTCACGCGCTAAATTCGTTTTAATGCTTTCTTGCAATGTCCACCACGGGCAAAATGTCGCTTCGTCTAATGCCCCAGCAAATACGTTTGGAATAAAAATACAGTGGGGAATGTTAAATAGCTTTGCACTGTCTTTGGCATATTCGGGAATATAAACGTGGCGGGTAGACACCGGTCCGTTGTGGAGATCCAATACAAAATCGGCGTTTACAGCCATTTGCTGTAGCTTTAGGTTTAGCTGCTGCGCTAGTCCTAAGCCCCACGGTTCAGCCAGTTTGTTGTCGATAGCGTTAGACAAGTGAGCACGAAAACGTTGTTTTATGCCTTCAATTGACTCTTCGCGGGTAACGGTTTTGGCGAAGTGCTCAACCGCGCCCTTGTCAAAGAAATAGCCTCGGTTCCAATTTGTGCCGTTTACAGGGTCGAAACGGCCTAATGTGTACTCACCAGCTTTGATGTTGGTTCCAATGGGATTACAGTTGGGCACTAGGATAATTTCGCCGCAAATATCCATATCTTTTAAGCGCTGAATAAGATGGTAAATAACCACGTTACCTTGCATCCTAACATGTAAAATAAAATCAGGATACTAATAGAAGTAAGACAGATTAATTGATACAGCTAATTACTGTATCCTAAGAAAAAACGGGCCGATTTATCTTCAAGATACTTTTTTCCGCTTTATTACTCATCAAATCTCTATAGCTTCCATCAATTTAAAGAATAGAGACAGGATACTATTTACGGTCTTATTTAAGCTGTTATCCTTACTCTAATATTTAGTTATCTTGCTTCATTATTTATGACGATTGAACATTCTAACTTCACTAAAGAATACTTGGTAGTTGCTCAGAACGCATCTGGAAGAAATCTAAAAGTACCCGTTTACCGATTTAGCAATAACAATCCGGGCCCTACGGTTTATATACAGTCCAGCATACATGGAGCAGAAGTCCAAGGTAACGTTGTACTGCATCATCTATTTAATTTTCTCGCTTCAAACACTATTAATGGAGAGATCATCATGGTGCCTAACTGCAACCCTGTAGGCAGTAACCTGAAATCGGGAGAATATACTTTAGGTCGTTTCGATCCGGTCAATGGTCAAAACTGGAACCGCGCTTATTACTATGATGAAAGTACGATTCGTAAATTTTCCGAACAGCTGACTGATGAAACTATATTGGATACTGAATCGATTAAAAAGAAGTATCGATCAACATTACAGGCTTCCATAGAAGAACGTTTAAACAATAGCTGGGGTTTGGGGTTGGCGGAATCGCTCAACCTAAAGCTTCAAAATCTCGCCCTTTCAGCAGATATCGTTTTAGACTTGCACAACGGTCCAGTTTCCACTAGACATATATACGTACCAGAATACGCCAAAGATTCAGCAAAGTACTTCAACATTCCTCATGTAATTCTGATTCCAAACATTTTTGCCGGAGCGCTGGATGAAGCTACTTTTTGCCCTTGGTGGACCCTTTCAGATCTTATAAGAGAAAAGTTCCCGAATGTAGTTATTGACTTCAACGTAGAGGCATTCACGGTGGAGATGGGGTCCCAGGAAGTTATCGATTTCAAAGAAGGAAATGATGACGCTGTTAGTATCTTGACATATTTGGCATACAAGGGAGTTATAGAGGACCCATCATTAACACCCTTTAGTATGTCAAGAAAAGCGGTTTATTTAAGAGATTATAAAACTCTGTATAGCCAATTTGGAGGAATGGTTGAATATGTTACCCAGCCCGGTAAAATCGTTGCTGAGGGAGATATTATGGCTCGGATTTTGAACGTGGATGATCTCGAGAATGACAAAGCTACATCAGAATTGCTGGCACCTTGTGACCTGATTCCTATTTTACATTTTCCATCCGCAAGCGTACTCAGTGGGACCCAGTTATTCAAATGCTTTACGAAGTATTTCGACCTCTAAGAGGCGAAAGATAGACAAAAATAGCTTTAAGATTGGTCCAGCTACGCGTTGCTCAACAATGAACTAATCATTTCAAATTATTTTGTTTTAGTGAATAACAACTTGGCTCGCTGAGTCGGTACTTTTATATATTGGACATCTGTTATTGCCCACATGCCTATCTATACTTTAACTGGGGTTCTAATAGATGGGGCAGTTGTAGCTGTTTGGGCGTACTATGTGTTATATATCATTGGTATGAGGAATTTTTTGTTCAGTCAAACGTCATACAAAAACTTTATGTCGCGCCTCATATTTGGAAGTTAGCTATCTACAGGAGCAGGAATGGACCTAGTATCAATAAGTGCTGCGTATAATGGTCTAAAGGTTGCCAAAGACATCTTCGCGGGGTTTAACAATCTTAAAGTTGAAACGGCAACATTGGAGCGTATAAATGAGGCAGTCAAAAAAGTAGGTGAAGCACAGGACGCAATTTTCATGCTTCGAGAAGAGCTGTTTCGGCTTCAAGAAGAGAATAATTCTCTAAAGCAACAAATCAATGATAGAGATAGTTGGACCACCGTTATCGGCCAATATCAACTGGTTGCTACAGCCGGAGGTGCGGTGGTCTTTAAATCTAAAGAAGAGCCAAGCCACTTCGCATGCCCTAGCTGTGCACAATCAAAAGAGATACATATTTTGCAAGATAGTAGGGTAATGGCGGGCACTTTTACATGTACAAAATGCCAAGCATCCTACCCGGTTAAACCACGGGAGAAAATGCAGCCTATTAAATTTCAAGGCTGGTAAATTGCTAACAAGGTGCTGTAACTAGCTGTGCTGGGACCTCTGTTGCGTTCCGCTACCTTGGCTACGGCTCCTAAGCACGACATTATTCGAATTAAAATGAGTATGGACTCAACACTACCAATAGAGAAAATTCCAAGTAACATGTTGTTTCTGGACAAGGCTGGAAAAAGGCGACTCTGACCTCAGAATGCAAATAGTCAAAACAAGTAGTTCAGACTCTAAAATCCCATAGAACTTCAGATATTTCTAACCTAATAATTATCGTTCATCGATGTTATGAGTAGAGAGAGACCCTCATGTGGGTCCGCATTGAGTATCTCGCACAGCTCTATGAACTCTACCAACTCCACCTTTCGTCGAGCCTGTTCAATTTTCCCTAAAATAGAATGGTGCCGGCCCCATTTTTCCGAGACCTCTCGTAATGATAAAGACTGCTCTTCGCGTCGTGCTTTTAACCACAACCTGAGCTTGTCGTAATGTGAGGAATAAACAGATGTTTTCATTGTCTCGATGATAGAGACAAAGTAACATGTCGCGAATTTCGAGACTAAAGTTGAGCCATTAAGACTAAAACAATGCCAAAAAACAGATACAATATTGATTTTTATACATTTATCATTTCTCTTAATTTGCACTCTTTCACGGTTGAAGATGTCACGAGGCATCTTTTAGAAACATATTCAGAGGAATTTAATAAAAAGAAAAATGCTACTCAATTCGTGTACCGGCGATTGAAACAGTTAGCAAAAGAAGGAGTACTTTCTTCTATAAGACTGGAAGAAAGTAAAGCTATAGTTTTTAAATGGTGTTCAGAATCTAATGAAAGTAGCCATCAACCTAATCAAACTAGTAAAAACAACGAAATTATAGTCTCTAAACTCAAAGAAAAAATTCAACGTTACAAGACAGAAATGCTGACAAACTTGGGTGAGACAGAAGCTTATTCTGAATGGGTGCAAGAGATGCCTGAATTTGCTGAGTACGTGAAACCCTACTATCAGGACACAAAAGAGCAAACAAAACTTATGTTAGGGAAAGTCAAAGGTTTTGAACGGTTGCTTGCTGACTACGAGGCAAAGACATCGTGAAGCTAAGGAATTGGCAGAAAAAAGCTATAAGTGCCGCACTAAAAAAATTTGAAGTTCCATTTTCCCACTTTCTATGCCTTGCAACTCCCGGAGCGGGCAAAACTCTTATGGCATCAGCTCTCGCTGACATTCTCCTAAAAGAAAACAGGGTAGACCTTGTTCTATGTTTTTCACCTTCGACAGTGGTCGCTAATGACTTCAAGGCCGAACTTGAATCCATTACTGGAAAAGGTTTTAGTGGAAGTCTCGGAGCATCAGGCTCATCTCTTACATATCAAAGTATGAGACATTTAGATGATACATTCTGGTATCTCTTGAACAGTTATCGAGTGTTCGTGATTTTTGATGAAATCCACCACTGTGCCGGTCATAAAATCGAAAATTCAAATGCTTGGGGAGCAGAGATCATAAAGCATATTCAAGGAAAAGCTCGATATACACTTGCATTAACAGGAACGCCCTGGAGGAGTGATACAATACCAATTGCGCTCGCGAATTATGTAGGTGACAACAATCAGATAAATGTTGATTATCGATACGATTTAAAGCAAGCGATTAAAGACGGAGTGTGTCGACTACCTCACTTAACTTTACTTGATAATGACCTTATCAGCGTTATTGAGGATGATAAGAAAAGAAACTTCAAATACATAGGAGAGTTCCTTGATTATAGTTCTCTTTCTTACGCTGACTTAATTGGTCATCATGAAATACTACGCCAAATTCTTAAGCGAGGAATAACTTGCCTGAATGAACAGCGCGTCAATAACAGTGATGCCGGCGGACTGATCGTTGCAGCTTCGATTTCTCACGCTAAACATATCCAGAGTTTACTAAGTGAACTTGGTGAACACAGCGAAGTCGTCACATATCAGGAAAATGAACCAGATCGTCTAATCCAGCATTTCAAACATAGTACAAAAAAGTGGATCATATCTATTAGTATGATTAGCGAGGGAACAAACATACCTCGCTTACGGGTTTGTTGCTATTTATCATTGGTAACAACCGAGTTGTACTTTAGACAAGTACTTGGGCGTGTTTTGAGAGCACAACATGATAAACGAGAGATTGGGTATCTCATTACCCCTGCTCATCCTAGGTTACTTGAGTTTGCAGGTCGTGTGGCCGATGACGTGCCTCATTCTATTGTTCTTCACTCTTCTGATGAAAGTAAGAATAAGGTTTACTTAAATTCAGATAAAATAGAGGATTATCACAGTAACTCTGAGTCAGTCAAAACATCTAGAAGCGTTAACTTGGAAGTAGCACGAGAACATCCCAGCGAGCCCCTCCTCAATTGGTATAGCTCGACAATTGACTCATTTGGGCGCTTTCATGAAAAAATACTAATGCTGTAAATCTAGCGCTCAAAGTTCTACAGGATATGCTTGGAATCTTAAAAAACTGTTTAAGCTAAAAATAAATCTTTGTGAGATAATTTAATAAGGGCGATTTTAGAGAAGTTAGAAGATATACGTGAAGATCCGATGTGCTCTACACATGATGTAAAGTAGGCTTTGATTAAAAGAAAATATCTATCAATCAAGCTTCGGTAATTATTAGAGTAAACCAGTCAACTCTGTATTGATATATCAATGGAGGCACCAATATCTCAAATGGCACGTAGGGTACACGATAGATTCGCCTTTGATATTAACTTGATGTTTCGACTGGAGGCACAGAAATACGCTGCAATTGCTTAAACGATGATAACAAGCTAGGTAGTTATAATGAATAATTGGCAGCCCGAAAATTTCGATTCTAGAACTATCTGGGACCGACTTGGTATTCCTGCAAGAGGTGAAAAACTTTACAACGCGCTTTACGCAGGGTTCACGTATACCATCGTTATTCGAATTTCTGAAATGATAAACTTGAATGACACTGAAGTGGCGAAGTTCTTGCGAATAAGTAAAACAACATTATCGCGTCGCAAAAAAGCAAATCGATTAAATGTAGAAGAGAGCGATAGGTGTTTCAGATTAATTGAATTGATAGCTACCGTATCTCAATACTTTGAGGGAGACGAAATAAGGCTCGCCATGTGGTTGAAAACTCCAGTGTTTTCTCTTGCTAACAAAAGGCCCATAGACATGGTATGTACGAGCGCGGAATTAAAAGAGGTCCACAGGTTAATTCACCGCCTCGAACATGATTTAGAAGCCTGAAATAAGAATAGATAATACTTTACGATGTTTCGAGTTCTTAAGGTTTGACAAATGTAACTCTGCACCTTATACCATAGAGATATTTCAGTTCAATGAGGCTACGCATTTTGGTTGCAGCTAGCTCCCGCACACCATCTTCAGCGTACTTATCCAAGATTAAATCAATAAACCCTCTTTGCTTTGCGTTTCCAAAAGCAGTGTGTAGATAGTAAGGCAGGCTGCCTAAATTTACTGTTTGTTTTACAACTTTGAGATAAATGTCACTCAAACTAAATGCTCCATTACAATACTGCAAAAAAATTGACCTAACAAGCAATTTCAGCCACAATAATTTTCATTAAATTAATTCCGATTTTGTAACGCCAGTTGGTCATACCCCATTGGCATTTATTTGCTTTTTGGATAAATCGGTTTAGTGATCACAACCAAGGCTTTACGTTCATGAATGCAAAAATGCGCCAAGCTACTGAAGAGCTGCGCCTGAGTGATATTGCCGATATCCGCTTAGGCCACCCTTTTCGTGGGACGGTGAAGCAATACGACAATGGTGATGTAAATGTTGTTCAGGTGAGGGATACCGAGCCAACGGGTGAAATCAACCAATACACTATGGTTGAAACCGTATTAAACACGAAGAAACAGCCCGACTGGTTACAAAATGGTGATGTGTTATTTGTCGCTAAAGGGGCAAAACATTACAGCGTATTAGTAGAACAGGTATTAGAGCGCACAGTCTGCTCACCACACTTTTTTGTGGTGCGTTTAAAGCCTGAGTTTAAAGATGTGATTGTGCCCGATTTCTTGTGCTGGCAACTTAACCAACAACCTGCACAGCGTTATTTCAAAGCCACTGCCGAAGGTTCAATGTACCTAAGTATTCGCAGGCAAGTGTTGGAGAATGTGCCTATTAAGGTGCTTGAGCTTGAAAAGCAAAAACAACTCGCAGCAATGCACCGCTGTGCAGTTAGAGAGCAAAAAGTATTACAAAAGCTTATTGAAAATAGACAACAAGAAATAGAAGCCATTGCTATTCATGAACTTGAAAGCATTGGCTAAAACGAAACAGATTAAAAGTTAATAATAAGGACTTAAAAATATGACCTCATCTAACCAAATCAATCAGGATGATATCAATAAGGCGGTATGGGCTGCTTGTGACACCTTCCGGGGTGTGATAAGTGCCGATACTTATAAAGACTTCATCCTGACAATGCTGTTCTTAAAGTACATCTCTGATGTTTATAAAGACGAATACAACAAACTGGTTGCCCAATATGGTGATAACCCTGAGCTTATTCACGCCATGATGTCTAAGCAGCGCTTTGTACTTCCAGAAGGCGCAAGTTTCTGGGCTCTTTATGAAAAGCGTTATGAAGCAGGCAATGGTGAGCGCATCGATAAAGCCCTTCACGCTATTGAAGAAGCCAACGGCAGCAAGCTTAAAAACGTATTCCAAGACATCAGTTTTAACACTGATCGATTAGGCCAAGAAAAACAAAAAAATGACTTACTTCGTCACTTATTGGAAGACTTTGGTAAAGACATTTTAGATTTAAGTTCTGAGCGTGTGGGTAGCTTAGATATCATCGGCAATGCCTATGAATACCTTATCAAACACTTTGCGGCTGGCAGTGGTGCTACCGCTGGTGAATACTATACCCCACCCGAAGTTTCGACTCTTTTAGCAACGGTTTTAGAGCCAGTTGAAGGCGACCAAATATGTGATCCATGTACAGGCAGTGGATCGCTGCTTCTTAAATGTGGCGCTATGGTGCGTAAAAACTCTGGCTCAAAAAAATACGCATTATTTGGGCAAGAAGCCATTGGCTCAACTTGGGCATTAGCCAAAATGAATATGTTCCTTCACGGGGAGGATAACCACCGTATTGAATGGGGCGACACCATTCGTAACCCACTATTAAAAGAGAAAGACGGAAACGGCTTACTGCACTTTGATGTAG
Source organism: Alteromonas gracilis (assembly GCF_002993325.1). GTDB lineage: Bacteria > Pseudomonadota > Gammaproteobacteria > Enterobacterales > Alteromonadaceae > Alteromonas > Alteromonas gracilis. The sequence goes on along the minus strand of NZ_PVNO01000010.1, from coordinate 108,497 downwards.
TTACAGCCAACCCCCCATTTTCACTTGATAAGTGGGGACATGATGATGCCAGCAACGACCCTTATGGGCGCTTTAGACGTGGCTTTCCGCCAAAAACTAAAGGCGACTATGCGTTTATCAGTCACATGATTGAAACGTTAAAACCCGAAACGGGCCGAATGGGAGTGGTAGTGCCACATGGTGTGTTATTTAGAGCATCAAGCGAAGGCAAAATCCGTCAACAACTGATTGAAGAAAACTTGCTAGATACGGTAATTGGCCTTCCAGAAAAGTTGTTCTTTGGTACAGGTATTCCAGCAGCTATTTTAATATTTAAAAAACACAAGACCGACAAAAACGTATTGTTTATTGATGCCAGTCGTGAGTTTAAATCAGGTAAAAACCAAAACCAGTTAACTGACGAAAATATTCAAAAAATCATCGACACCTACAAGGCTCGTGAAAGCGTTGATAAATACGCTTACCTAGCAAGTTTTGATGAAATCCAAGAGAACGACTTTAACCTCAACATTCCTCGTTACGTTGATACCTTTGAAGAAGAAGCAGAAATTGATTTAGTTGCAGTTCGCACTGAGCGCGTCCAGCTTAAAAACGAGCTGCAAACCCTTGAAGCAGAAATGGAAGGCTACTTGAAGGAGTTAGGTTATGGTGCCTAAGGATTGGAATCCAGTTTATCTGAATGATATTGCAGATAAAATTATGGTTGGAATTGCTAGTGCAGCAACACATGCATATGCAGATAACGGAATAAGAATGTTGCGTAATCTGAACATTAAAGAGGGGTTTATTGATGACTCTGACATACTTTTTGTTAATGAGGAATACGAGTTACAGCACAAAAATAAGCGATTAAAAGCTGGAGATATTCTTACAGTCAGAACGGGTTATCCCGGACTATCAGCGGTTGTTCCAAAAAAGTACGACAATGCTCAATGCTTTACTTCGTTGATAACAAGACTTAAAGAGGATGTAGCGTTACCTGACTATATTTGTCGTTTTATTAACTCTGAATACGGTAAAAAATATATATCTTCTGGTGAAGCTGGAGGAGCACAAAAAAACGTTAATGCTAGCATTCTAAAGAAGATGCTAATTCCTCTTCCGCCACTCTCAGAACAACGCAAAATCGCCAAAATCCTATCTACTTGGGATAAAGCGATTAGCACCACCGAGCGTCTAATCGAAAACAGCAAACAGCAGAAAAAAGCCCTGATGCAACAACTGCTGACTGGCAAAAAGCGCCTACTTGATGATTCAGGTAAACCGTTTGAGGGTGCTTGGGAAGAAGTTAAATTGTCCAAAGTAGCTGATGCCGTTATGGGATCTTCGCCTAAGTCATCGTCATACAATGAAAGCAGTGAAGGGCTTCCGCTTATTCAGGGAAATGCCGATATTAAAAATCGCAAGTCAGCTCCAAGAATCTATACCAGTGAAGTGACCAAAAAATGCAGCGTCGGGGACATTTTATTAAGCGTTAGAGCACCTGTCGGAACAATTGCCAAATCAGAGCATGTAGCTTGCATAGGTCGTGGGATATCAGCAATTAGCGCTAAAAAACATCATGTTCAAGAATATTTATATCAGTGGTTACTTTGGTTTGAACCTCGCTGGGAGAAATATTCACAAGGCAGCACATTCGAAGCGGTAAATAGTAATGATATTAAATCATTATACCTAATAGTCCCGACTTATACCGAACAGGCTAAGATTGCATCGGTTCTTAGCAATGCTGACCAAGAAATCGAGTTATTAGAACAACAGCTTGCTGATCTAAAGCAAGAAAAAAAAGCACTTATGCAGCAACTGTTAACTGGCAAGAAAAGAGTCAAAATATAAAGGTTTAAAAATGGAAGACCTCAAAAATCAGCTTATTCAAGCATACAAGGATGAAAACTTTTTTGAGTTCATCCAAAAGATTTACTATCAGGATAGAAAAGGCGACAAGATATTGGCTTCAGCTTTAATTGAAGCTCACAATAATAAAGAAATTGATCTAATAGTCCTGTTTAGTGAGTTCAAGAACTCCCCCGAGCAGCATGACTTCTTTTCAGTTAGAAGAGTGCTTGAAGAAGTTCTTCCTGAACTCGATGCTCCAGTTATTATTACTGCAAACTGTATTAAACACTTAACGCTAGAGGCAGGACAAGATATGGCTGCGGGTATGCTTGTCCCTCCCTTTATAAGTTTTTGCGCTAATAAACCAACTCGGCCTACGGAGCTGCTTAAACACGCACTGGATCTAGGGGATAAAGAGTTTGATCATGTTTCTACTGCGCTGATTGCAGGGGCTAAAATTGACAGTGTGGATTATGTAGAGCAAGCGATTGGTTTAATTAGTGGAGAGTGTGAACTAGTTAAGCTAAGGGCTATCTTTGCTCTTGGCAGAATGAATTTAGATAACGAAGAACAAATCACAGCTGCTGTAAAAGCGATAATGGACTCTACAAAAGCGTCTAAAAACGACCAAACTCTTGCGACTAGCTTGCGTTCGTTGTTTGCTCTCACTAGCAGAGTTAATACATTAGAAGTGCTATTTTTAAGTTTTCTTGATTGTCATTCAGAGCATCGTGGAGAAAACTTCATTCATGCCGCTTCTGAAACTCTATTTTATGACTCAGAGAAAGTTTCTGTTAACGTTGAAAAGAGACTACTTGATATATGTATTTATACTCCAGAAAAAAACAAAGGCACAATAAAAAATCTGGATTATGCGCTCGAAAAAATTTTGAAACGTAATGATTTTGAGGCATGCATAAATTTTTTTGAAGAGTTCTTTCAACAAACCAACTATAAGGTTTCCATAAAGGGGTTCGATAGTTTCGTTAGAGAGCTGCACAACTATAAAGATACGTTTTTATCAACACTCATAACTAAGTGGCTACTATCCCAAAATATTTATCTATGCAAATTTAGCTTGGACCTTGTTCGAGATTTTGACAAAGGATTGTCTTTGAGTTTTGACGCAAATTGCATCCCTAGTGGTAGTGAAGGTGTATACGTATATTTAGCTCGAAAAGCTTGTGGTTGGTTTTTCAATCAGCCTAAAACAGCAATCAATCTTATTGAATCCTTAATTTCGATTGCGCCAGATTCAGAACTGAATGAAATAGAAAAAGCTGTATTTAACCCTTTGTGCATTAGCTATCCAAAAAGTATAACTGAACGGATGAAGAGTTCAAAAGAGGCTGAATGCAAAAGACTTGCACAGTTAGCGAATAATGTTTTGACGTCCTACGAAAATTACCAGACTTCCATTAGAGCTGCGTTAGAAATAGAGGAGCTGAAACCAAGTGAAAGTGACCGACACACTTACTGGCGGCATCACAATAAACTCATGGATGAATCGATGAAAAAAGCTCGCAGTAAATCGTTTCTCACCAGTCTATTTGCAGGCAATGAGTCCGTATTGCTATATGGAAACAAGTCCATTCACTACATACATCATGGTGATCAGAAAACGAGACAGGAAATTCCACTGCAAGAAATCAGCCACTCATTTGAGTTTGCTTCAATGCATAACGTAGACCCTCACGGTTTAGAAAATATTTTATGGCAGTTTAAAGCAGAGGGATGCCAAGTATGAAGTTAGTTATTAGACAATACTTAGCATCGTTAAAAGAACGTGGAGAGCTTGATGCTCTTCTGCCTGACCTTTTGTCGCAGATGGGCCTAGAAGTATTTCTAAAGCCAGGAGTTGGAAGTCGTCAATATGGTGTTGATGTTGGAGCCTATGGCAAGATAGATGGCGACTCTGTCAATAAAGTTTATTTGTTCTCAGTAAAGTCCGGAGATTTAGACAGGAAAGATTGGGATAGTGGCAATCCTCAAGACCTTAGACCATCAATAAACGAAATAATCGACGTATTCATTCCTAGTCGTATTCCATCAGAGTACAAAAATGAGCGGGTTGAGATCTGTCTATGTTTTGGCGGAGATGTAAAAGAGGAAGTAAGGGCAAATGTAAGTCTATTCTTAGAACGTCAAAAAACCAGTAATTTAAGTTTTTCGGAATGGAATGGAGATCGCTTAGCTGCTCTCGTTGAGAAATTTATGCTTCGAGAGGAACTGCTCCCAGAAGACTGCCGTGCTCTTTTAAGAAAATCCTTGGCAATGATCGATGAACCTGAAACATCATTCAAACATTTCACACAGTTGGCCATAAAGCTTACTACCGTAGAGGGGCTAAAACCCAAAAAGATTCTAATGGGTATTAGACAACTTTATCTTTGTTTGTGGATACTATATTCGTGGTCCAGAGAGCAGAATAATATTGAAAGCGCCTTTTTATCTGCCGAGTTTGTCCTATTAAACGCTTGGGATGCAGCCAAGTTTGCATTTGATAAAAAGAACAAAGTAGCCGTTTCTACATTGACCACGTTAGATTCGATTTTTAGATTGAATTTACAAATCTCTGGCCAGTACGTAGAAGAAAAGATAATTCCACATGCGGACAACCTTTATGCATTATCTAACGCTGTAAGGCCGTCATGTGCTGTTGACGTCAATCTAAAGCTCTTCGATGTTTTAGGGCGGTTGGCACTCAGTGGCTGCTGGACTTATTGGTATTTATCACAAATTAAAGACGAAAGTGACCCAAACATTGAGTCGCTTAGCCACTCTGTGTCAAATCACCAAGAATCGATTAAGAAGTTAATAATAAATAATCCAATTCTGTTTTCTCCTTACAAAGATGATCAAGCGATTGACTTGGCTCTGGCTGTTTGGTTTTTGTCTTTAGATCCTGTGCATTGGAATGAGATAAATTCATGGCTTATAAATATCGCTGATGGAATTTATCAAGCATTTAAGAAAAACGATAAGTACCCATCAACTCTTAATAGCTACTCTGAATTGATTGAGCATCCTATTGATAATTCTAGCGAGTATTTGAAAAGTGTTACAAAAGGCTCTGTTTTGTATCCTGTCATATCTATTTACTCCTCTGTTTTGGGGCTTACTGAGCCACACAATATAATCAAAAAACTAAAACAAGAGTTCTTGGAACATTGCAATTTTCAAGTGTTCTTCTTTGACGAATCATCGGAAGAACATTTCTATCGATATGACAAAATGCACGGTGCAACATTGTCTCATGTTTGCATTGAAGGAGATCCTGGCGATTTAATCGACCAAATAGAAAAAGAATGTGAAGAATCAAACAAGGTATACGAAATGAGTGCTTTTAAGTATTCATTCTGGCCAATAATTCTAACAGGGTGCAGGCATTACAGGCTTCCTATACCTACACACTTTGCTATGGATATATATAAACAGAGACGAGTACAACAAGAACATTCATCTGATGATATTGAAGAAGTAGAAGGACCTCTCAAATGAGAATTCGTTTAACAAAATTACACTTAAAAAACTTTAAAGCATTCGATGAGATAAGTATCTCTCCAAATGAGTCTTTCAATATCATCATTGGTGAGAATAGCGCCGGTAAGTCAACCATATTTGAGGCAATTCAGTTATGGGAAAAATGCTATTCAGCTTATATCCAAGCTTCAAAAAAGAAGTTCTATCAAACGGGTGGAAATCATAGGTATATCAATTACCAAGAATTAGATTTTCTTCGTATTACAGACGACAATGACCTATTTCATCATGGCAGAGCTAGAGGTGCAGAAGTGTCTCTTACGCTCAAAATTGACGACGAAGAATACAAGCTAGGTTTCAAGGTATCAACACCATCATCGATATCTAATGCTTTCTTTCGTGTTAACCCGATTTTTTTTGAAGACTTTATTAGGTTTGCAGAAAAGCTTGTCGAGAACAACAAAACCCTAGATGAAGCTGTATTTATATACCAGACAAGACCTGTTGCTGGTGTTTTACAATATGAGCCATACCTTAACGAGGCTCAAGTTACTAAAAAAATACAGAAAGGCTTATCTCATGAGGTACTTCGAAATAAGATTATCGCGAAGCGAGACTCTTTGCAGCAACTACAAGAAGCTATTTCAGATATTTTAGAAAAGCAGGTTAAGTTTGATTTACCTCCAAGAACTAGAGCTAGAACTGATGAATATGTCTCAATTAAAGTTTCTATTGGAGACGGGAAAAAACAAGATTTGCACCTACAGGGAAGTGGCTTTTTACAAATCGCGGAAATTCTCTCAACAGTTGAGTTCTTAGAAGCTCCCTTAAAGCTACTCTTGGTTGATGAGCCAGACTCACATATTCATACAAAACTACAAGGCAATTTGATCAAACATTTGAGAGGAATAGATGACAATCAATTCTTTATAATTAGCCACAATGACCAATTCGTCACAAATGCAGGTGAAGGCGAAGTGTTCTTCCTTAGTGATGAAGCTAAATCTGAGAAACTGTTACCACCAATTGCAACTGCAAGCTTTGACACGATAAAAAGAGCACTAGGTGGAGTTATCTTATCATTAGAACAGCTTAATCAGGCGAAACATATTGCGTTTGTTGAAGGCCCCGATGACGCTGAGTATCTTAAAAACATAAATTCTAAGCTAAAAGAGATTACACAGGTATCAGGATGCTTAAAGGATGTAACATTTTTTCCTCTACGAGGGAAAGATAATATTGTTCAAAAAATCGAGTACAACAAAAGAACTCTGAGTTCTATGCTTAGAGGCAAGACATGGAATGCAATTTTTGACAGGGATTTTTCTACAGATGTAATTGATACAAACCTTAAATCTCTTATTCAAGGAAAAAACTGCATTCCATTTAGTCACAATGGCTACTGTATTGAGTCAGTATTATTTTCCGACATGCCAATTTTACAAAGGTTCATTTGCTCACTAGTTGACTATTTGCCGCATGCAGATGTAAATCAATTGATCGTTTCAATAGTCAGAGATGATATAGAAACAAATATTTGCGACGTTAATTCAGAACTTAATCAAACTGTACAAGGTAGATTCAACAGCCAAAAAAGAAATAGACCTGAATTTGAAGATTTAGAATACGCAGACGTTATGAGGTCTTGGAGGCGAGACGGAATCTTCCAAACAGCTCTTGTTATGTCTAAGCCTTTAATTAAAGAATTTGTTTTAAAGCTAGAAGAAAATCTTGGTCGTTCACTATTTCTAAGAAGCTCGAATGACGACGAAGATATATCGTCAAAATTGTTTTTGGCATATGTAGATTTTTTAGATGATATTGAAAACCTTTACCCGTCTCTGACTGATTTATTTACTCAATTAGGTGTGTTGGCAGAAGCTGAGGAGAATGCTGCTGAAGAGGACGCTGCATGAATCATATAGCTAACTTTAAAGAAGAATTCAGCGCAAAAATCCCTGCTTTGTCTCTATTAACCAACCTAGGTTACACCTTCATTCCACCCAGTGAATGCGAAGCGCTACGTGGTAACACCCTTGCAAGTGAAAAGAAAAGCACTTATCAGGTTATTTTGTTACCTGTTATGCGTGCCTTTTTAGCGAAACAAACATTCTCGTTTGCAGGTAAGCAACATACATTGTCAGAGGCTGCAATTGATAAGGTGATGCATGAGCTGAATCCTGCTATGAACTTAGGGTTAAAAGCGGCTAATGAGAAAATCTACAATGCGCTTATGTATGGCGTGAGCGTTACCGAATTTATAGACGGAAAAAAAGCCTACCCCACCATTAAACTCATTGATTGGCACAACATCGATAATAACCAATTCCATTTTACTGAAGAGTTAGTGGTTCAAAATGCCGAAGGCACTGGTAATCGAATTCCCGATACTGTGTGCTTTGTGAATGGTTTGCCATTAGTAGTGATTGAGGCGAAACGTCCTGATTCCAATAAAGAAGGTAAATCGACCAACGCTGAGGCGATTTCTCAGCACATTCGAAACCAAAGTCAGGCTGAAATTCCTCACTTGTATGCCTATAGCCAATTGCTATTAGCAGTAAATGGGCATGAAGGTTTATATGCCACATGTGGCACCCCTGAAAAGTTCTGGGCGAAGTGGAAAGAGGAGCAAATACCTGAAGCGGAATTTGTCAGGTTAAAAAATCATAAACTGAGCGATGGACAAATAGATGGACTATTTAATCATCGTCCTGCTAAAGCGAAAGAAGACTACCTATCTTTGGTTGCAGCAGGTGACTTAACCGTTACCGATCAAGATAGGCTTATTATCAGCTTGCTTCGCCCTGAGCGACTATTGGATATGACTCGTTTGTTTACCTTGTTCGATAAAAAAGCAGGCAAGATTGTCGCTCGATATCAACAGGTATTTGGCATCAAGGCACTTATTGAGCGCATCAACACCTTCGATGACACTGGCGCTCGTGAAGGTGGTGTTATTTGGCACACCACAGGTAGCGGCAAGTCATTTACTATGGTGTTTTTATCAAAAGCGCTTATATGGCTTGAAGAGCTTGCACAATGCCGTGTGATCATTGTTACAGACCGTGTGGACTTGGAAGATCAACTCAGCAGAACCTTCGCATCTGGTGGTGTATTAACTGACCGAGATAAAAAAGATGCAATGGCAACGACTGGCAAGCGTTTAGCGGAACAAATTGGTAAAGGAAATGAGCGAGTTATCTTCTCGATCATTAATAAGTTTGGCTCAGCGATTAAATACAAAGAATGCTACAACGATAGCCCAAACATTATTGTACTTGTGGATGAAGGCCACCGAAGTCAAAACGGTGAAAATAATATCCGTATGCAGCAGACGCTGCCTAAAGCTGCCTATATTGCTTTTACGGGTACGCCACTGTTAAAGGACGATAAAACCGAAAATAAATTCGGTAAGATCATCCACAGCTACACCATGCGGCAAGCGGTTGAGGATAAAACCGTGACCCCTCTTTTGTATGAAGAGCGTATTCCAGAGCTGAACGTTAATGAAAAAGCCATTGACGCTTGGTTTGAGCGCAGCACTAGCAAACTAAGTGATAAGCAAAAGACAGACCTAAAGAAGAAGTTTTCTCAAAAAGGTCAGATATACCAAACCGAAGGTCGTATTGAATTAATCGCATACGACATTGCCGACCACTTCCAGAACTTTAAACAGCAAAGTTTAAAAGGTCAGCTAGCTTGTGATTCTAAAGCCTCTGCAATTCGTTATAAAAAGGCATTGGATAAAATAGGCACGGTGACATCGGTTGTGGCAATGTCGGCTCCAGATACTCGTGAGGGGCACGAAGCGGTTGATCAAGAAAGTAAGGACATAGTGCAAAATTGGTGGAAGGCTAACGTTAATAAAATGGACGAAAAAGCCTACACCAAAGCAATTATTGAAGACTTTGGTAGAGATGATGGCCCAGACATCATGATCGTAGTTGATAAGCTGCTAACGGGCTTTGACGAACCAAAGAACACAGTGCTTTACATCGATAAGCCCCTTAAAGAGCACAACCTTATTCAAGCGATTGCCCGTGTAAACCGATTGCATAGTAAAAAACAGTTTGGATACTTAATTGATTACCGAGGCATTTTAAAAGAGCTTGATACCACTATTGAGAAGTACCAAGACCTTGCTGAGCGTACCCAAGGCGGCTTTGATATTGATGACCTAAAAGGATTGTATAACCGAATGGATACGGAATACAAAAAGCTTCCGGGGCTGCACAGCGATTTATGGGCGATATTTGATGGGGTTAAAAACAAGCAAGATGGCCCAGCACTTCGCCAAGCGTTAGCGCCTAAAGTGCAAGATGTCGATGGCAAGCTTGTCGATACCAACCTTAAAAAGCGTGATGACTTTTACTCAGCTCTAACTGCATTTTCAAACTGTATGAAAGTAGCATTGCAATCAGCAACCTACTTTGAAGATAAATCATTCGACAACAAACGTGACTTGTACAAACGTGATCTAAAAGCCTTTGTCGATTTGCGCAAACAAGTGCGTGAAGATGCTGACGAAACCATTAATTATGACGAATATGCTGAAGATATTCGCAGTCTTCTAGACAAGCACATTGCTGGTATTGAAGTTAAAGAGCCTGACGGTGCGTATTTGGTCGGAAATTTAGGAAAAGACGTTAAACCACAGGATATGAGCGATGACGAAGCTCGTAACCAGACCGATAAAATCACAGGTCGAATAACTAAGATGATTGAGCAAGACTTAGCTGATGATCCTTATGCTCAAGAGTATTTTTCTAAAATGCTTAAAAAGGCGATTGAAGATGCCAAAGCGATGTTCGATGCGCCCGTTAAGCAATACATCCTTTTTGCAGATTTTGAGCAGGAAGTTAAAGACCGCAAAGTGGCAGATGTTCCCTATGACTTTATAGATGCCTCTGGCAAGTTAAATAAACATGCACAAGCCTACTTTGGTTTGTTTAAGCATCTATTTGATGCTGAGTTCTTGAATGACAAAGCCTTAGATAACGAAAAACTCGTAGCGTTGGCGTTTAGCATTGATGATGTAGTGAATACTGCTGTTGCTGAGTATTCAATCAATCCTGCGGAGATTGAAAACGCTATTCACATGAAGCTGTTACCGCTGTTATTTGCTGATCTTGGCCTTGAAAACGCTCAAAAGCTGATTGAAGAAGTGCTTAAGATCACTCGCTTAGGTTTAGCAAGGGGCTAACGAGAGTGAGTAAACAAACGGTTGCTGCCGAGCTCCGAACAACAACAAATGAGCGTGGTGTTTTTACTTATGGTAACGACACCATTCACTATGATGTTATTCGTAAAAGCAAACCTGCTGATAACGCAAAAAAAACAGCACGCAAGGTAATTATTAAGGTTCACCCTGATCAGCGTGTTGTGGCTACAGTGCCACATGATGCAAGTGATGATGCTATTCAAGAAGCCATGCATAAGCGTGCCAGATGGATTTGGCAAAGCATTGATGAATTTGCTAAGCAAAAAGATTCGGTTTTACCTAAGCGTTACGTGAGTGGTGAAACACAGTTTTACTTAGGTAAGCGCTATGTATTAAAGCTCATCAATGATGCAGAGCAAGATCCTAACGTAAAGCTAAGCCGTGGCAAATTGAACGTCACTATCAAGTATGACATTAGCAAAAATAATGATGATCGGTTGGTGAAAATTAAACCACTAATCGACAAGTGGTATCAACATAAAGCAAAAGCCATTTTTCATGAGCGACTAGCCGAACTCCTTCCGAAAGCTACTTGGGTAACAGGCATTCCTTCTTTTCGTGTGATGGCAATGAAAAAGCAATGGGGTAGTTGCTCAACAAAAGGCAACTTGATGCTCAACCCTCACCTCGTTAAAGCACCGAAAGAATGCATTGATTACGTGATACTACATGAGCTTTGCCATATTGCTGAGCACAACCACAGCGAGCGCTTCTGGCGTTTATTAACCCAAGTAATGCCCAATTGGAAAGAAGTAAAGGCCAGACTAGATGACATGGCGGAGATGTATTTGAATGAGTAAATCACTTGATTTGTGGTGGGACAGGCTCTTAAAACTCATTGAGTTGTTACGTCCTAAATTTTACAACAAACTAACTTGGCTAATAGTAATCAGCGGCTTAGGTCTGATGTCTAAGCCTTTGTGGTTAACACTGATAAACTTAATATTTGAAACAGGTTTTCAATTTTCTATAACTGAAGAATCTGATACTGCTTGGGGTTTTTGCCTAGTTCTAGTTGGCTTAACTTATCACCTTATAAACACAGGCCTTCACGAGTTTGTCTTATCAAAAAAAGAGAAAATCTATAACTTAAAAAGAGATGAGCATGATGTAAAAATCTTCAAATCTCTAAATGCTATGATGGATGAGACATATATAAATAACCTGTTTGATTATATGCACACAAGTGACGCTATTATATGGGATGACTTTCAAAAGCTGAGAAATTTTTTGTTTTATACAACAGAGACAACAAATCAGTTTTTCGATGGAAAACTAAAACAACAAATGTCTATACTCTCTACTTCACTTAATGATCTACTTTCTTTTATTAACAAAGAGTTTGATGAGTACCCATACGGACAAGCTGAAACAAACTTTAGAATGTGCTTAGCTCCGCAATTAAATTGTGATCGAGCAGGTGCTTGGGGAAGATGGGCTGAAATATGACTCATTGGTTCAACAAATGATGGATAAATCATCTGCTCTAATAACATCATACAAAGAATGGCGCTTAGTAGTTAAAGAAATATTATTGGTATGATCTTAATTTAATTGGTAACAATTTGAGCTGTTTTCTTAAGGTGACATTAAACGCTAGACCGAGAAAGTGTCTCGGCTTCAGGCAAGCATTTGCGTTATTCAATTGGATTGATCAGCGCTTAATCTGACATTTATGGTGACAGAGTGTAATTAAGTCTGTCAGTCTCTTGTGTCCGTATTTGTGCCTGTCACCAATCGCTGTAGGACGGCAATGTACGTAGTAGTACATTTGTGGGCAGCGTTAAGCTGTACTATACAATTAATTATTAAGTTATATACTTTCTGTAATTCTAGTATCGAAATATTCGCAAAGTATTTAATGTGATACTTATGTGGGAACGGCAACAAATAGCCCAGACTGATAAAAGTTAATATGTGGCTCCTAGAGGCGCATCGTTAAAATCGTGCGTGCACTCTTAAATCGGAGAGGGATGTCAGATGGAAAGTGAGCATTTCATAATTATGGTAGACCAGCCGTTTTGGGTCTCGTGGTTACTGATCTATGGGACTACACTTCTAGGTTCCTTGGTTATGTATTTGTTTTCCTTTTCTAAAGGGTTTGACGGAGCCATCGAAGTTCTTAAGCGCCTTTTTCCAGAGAGGGAGAAAGCTTTTTATCATAGGTTGGACTGTGTGTTGACAGTTTGCCTGGGCGCAGCAGTCGGTGCACTTCTCTTTTCACCAACTAATCCTGTACAAGCTGTAACTGCGGGTTTGGGTTGGGTAAGTGCCGTGAACATTCTAATGAGTAATAAGGAGTCGAGTTAATGATTGACGGAATATGGCCCCTTGTTCTCATTGGTCTAGTTGTCGCTGGTGCACTAGGATTGGTTACACTGTTGCTGTTGTCTAAATCTGATATTAAGTCGTCTAAAGTCACATTTTGGATAGCTTTATCGGGAGTAGTTTTAGTAATTACTCCAACATTAATTCAATCAGTAAAAAAACCCGAGGCATATGTTTTCGTAAAGTGCCAGGCTACTAGTGAAACTGTTCCAAGTACTGTCTCATGCACTGCCGAGGCATCTGATTATCATTCTTTACAGTGGTCCATCAATAATGAGGTAATAGAAGATGCCACCGAGCTAAATATTGAGCGGGAAATTTATGAGCCAGGTGAATACAGTGTTAAAGTACAAATAACAAATAAGAACCTTTTCAGAAAGGCCGAATCAAGCTTTTCGACACAGGTAGTAATCTCTGAACCACAACCACCCGAGCCGGAGGTGCTAGAGCTGGAAGTTAAAGAATCGTTTTCTGAGAATTCAAAATTTCCTAAAACTATTAGGCTGTATTTCCCTCCGAAGAATGGCTTTGAAATAGTAGACGCAAAGTTAGAAAGCATGAGAACATCACAGGCTTATGATATTCAGGTATCGCTGGAGAATGGGGTTGCAGTTGTTTCAGGTCAGCTGAAACCAAAGAATTACTTCAAAGGCTTTTCTATGCGCCCCGAGCCAGCAAGGGTATCTGGAATAGTTACGCTTACTCAAAAACAGGTGCAATAAATCCATCAAATTAAGATGGTATGGCGCTAGAATTCACCGTTGTTGAGCATTGAACGTCCATTTCTTGTCTACTGCACTACTGTGTCTTTTCTAGTTTGTCATATGCTAGGTAGGCATCAGCTCCCATAATAGCTTTTTCCAAAATAGATATCCCTTTAGCTAGTTGTGGATTACTATCCAGCATTTCTTGGTGCTTTCTTGAGGTTGATAAAGCTGTATTTAGCAAAATGTCCAATTGCGATTCCTGAATAAATCTTTCAATAGTTCGGATATATCGTCTTGTCGTCTCTATGCGAGCATGACCTAAATGTTGTTGAAGGATAATGTGCGCATCAGATACCAACATTTTGTTTGTGTGGTTAAGACCAGTCATTAAACCGTTATTTTTAATGTATCGGTATAGCATCTGTGTAACACCAGTATGTCGTAGCATATGTGGATGAGCCTCCATGTCGAGCTTCTCAGCGCACTCCTGCATGGTTTTTTGGTATGCTCTGACTGAAACGGGCGTGCCGTTTTTAAGTATCCAAGTTGGAGTTTCCTCCGGTTTGCGACCTGAGTTTATGGCGTGTTTGCTATTACAATACACGTCTTGATACTTCCTCAAACGCTGGTAATACGTCACCCCATAAGCAGGCTTTTCATAAATATTGTAGAAGACAGCCATCATAGAGAATGGCACCAGAAGGCTTTTTGTTTTGCCCCCTTTCGCCAGATATCGTAGCTTTTGGCTGGTCATTTTATCTCGCTTCATTTCCCGATAACTGCACCAGTTAGGGTTACGTTTGTCTGGACCCAGAGGAAAGCAATCAATCAGTGCGGTGACACGCAGGCCGGTGACCAACTGCACATAGGCCATCGCAGCATACACTGCGTCAATCTGAAGCATCTCTGCATATAGCAACCAGAATTGCTCCATGCTCAATATACTGTCTTTGTAGTCGTCTTGGCGTTCTTTCCAGTTATGATTTACCGCAGTTTCCTCCTCGCCAACCTGTTCTTGCCGATAACTGGTGTGGGATAAAAAATTATCGTCCTGGTCTTGTCTGATAGTGACCTCATTGGTTTGAGGCATCAACATTTCATGTTCAACGCCCTGCAAGGTGAGAAAACAATAGAACTGCCGCCAGGCTTTTACGTACTGCTCGATGCTTTCGCCTCGCCAGCCGCCCTCATAGTACATCGCGCGAATCAACGGCTCCATGTTGCCTCTATACGTGGCAGCCAGATAATGAATACCTTGCTTGCCATCCGGTTGGGTTTGTTCTGACAGTCGGTTAATGAGGTAACAAATACGCTGTATCGCATCAACCACGGTCTTCTTGCTGCAGCGACGTGTTAGTTTGGGATTGATTAATTGTGGGTATTGATGCTTGCAGACGGAATATCGCAATATCAACGGGTCGGGTTTGTGTGTCTTTGCGTCGAATACTATGGGATGCTCTAGCTCTTTTTCATGCAACACATAAACGCTCATAACGACCACTCCCCAATAATCTCATCCGCTTTAAATCCGGCGTCAACGGCGCTTTGCAAAGCTTCATATTCAACCAGTAACATAGCCTTATGTTTTGCTTTTGTCAGTGCCGTAAAAAGCCATTTTCGCTCTTCCATTATGCATCTCTCAACACCAATCACCGTATAAAATTCAATGTCCATGCGCAGCATGACATGTAATTTTATTGCCTTTACCCTTAAAGTAGGATTGCGCCAATACGGGGTTATTCTCGAAGGACCTCAATAAATCGGTTAGCACCATACGTCTTAGTTGCCCCAATTACAGCTTACCAATGGTGTTTCTTTCGTATGCGTAAATTAACTGCTTCTTAGTCATGCTCAGTCCTTACTACAATCATTTCATCGATGTCTTCATGCAATAGATTTGGGAACTCCAGTTGGTCGAACTTTTGCAATAAGAGCGCATCATCTACGCGCTTTGTTGGCTCTCTTCGATTATTTCGACTTTGCAGCACCGACTTGGGTGTGAGGAACACAACGGCGCAAATACGGGTATCATTGGTGCGATACTTGTTAACTTGTGATACCCACTCCAGGCGACTAAACGCTGTTAGATTCGTCGCATCAATTACGACACTATGTAAATCGGGGTAGAAATTCGAATACGCTTTTGCCCATGTCGATTTCCCTGCACATGGAGGACCAACCAGCAAATATACTCGCATCGAGAATGGCCGCTGCAAGGCTTGTTTTAAATCAATTTTGGCTCGCTCCCACGCATGCTGACGCACTTTTTCATCATCAAATAGATATTGTCCGTTTCGCCATAGATAGGTATCTGGTGAGATAATTCGTACTTCGCCAAACACATTGTTGTTAGGTCTTGATTTAACCGTTGCAGAATGCACCACATCAATCATATGGTCACTTTGCAGGCGCACTTTTTTCTTAAGTGCGGCATTATCGTTTTGCAATCCTGCGACCAGCTTTTGCTGCTCCGTCAGGGTCTGGGCTATCTGGTTGCGCTGGGCTTCTGCCAGCTCAAGCTTTGCTCTAAGTTGGTTAACCACCGTATCGCCACCAAAGCGTTCAAAGTTATCCTGAAAATCCTGTATGGCATCTCGTACTGCGTGGTATTTGGCAAGTGCAGCCTTGTCCTTAAGCTTATCCTTAATATAAAAATAAGTGCGATTGACTCTGCCAGCTTCAAGCACCTTCGCGGCACTGGCATCGGTTTTAATGCCCGTTGCAATGGCCTTTGCTTTCAATTTAGTAAATGCCGCCTCAAGGTCTGCAACTCGCTGGTCATGTGAACGGCTGTCACGCTTTGACTTAGGCTTATCAGTCGCTATCGATTGCAAATTATCAGACACCGAAATATCCCTCTGGTTTGCTATCGGCATAGAGTTGACACAGTGCCGAGCTGTACTTTTTCCTGAACGATTCCGCTTCGGTCAGCATGTCATTTGCCATGACAATCGGGTAGTAGGTATCGATAAAATGTTTAGCGTCTTCGTCTATATCACGATTTTTATCAGTACACTGACGATACACATTGGTGTACCAGTCAAATTGTTCTAGTAAGGGCAGGGAATGTGTTTTGGTTGCCAGTGCATCAGGGCAATCCAGACCGATACACTGCGCCGGATTAGGCAGTTGCGGCAGAGTGCCAAACATTGCCCTACTTACACCCGCCTTATCGCGTTCTGCTTTATTTATTGTTGCTGAACAGGGACTGTCGGTACTGTGATTAGTCGCTCGCATGCATATGACACCCATCGGCGTAAGTAATGTTTGAGTTTGCTCGTTTTTGATATCATTTAAAATGATTTCTTTTAGCACGTCTGTCAGTTTTTTATGCACATCCATTTCTGTTAGACTGTCGTTCTCCAGCCTGATCTTTTCTCTAAGATGGGCAGCACCTTTTAGTAATTCATTTCCTTTTATGCCTGCTACTTCCTTATTAGCGATTGATGTTGCAATTTCATGAGCAAATTTGGAGTGCATTTGATCTAACTTTTCATCTCTAAATTTGGTCACTAATACATTGTGGTGTAAATAGCGATCGGGCATTAGATGATTAGAATGGCCAAATAATTTTTTCAGAATTAATACAGCTAATACGGAGTGTCTTCCTACATATCCAGCTAAAGTCGCTCGAATACAATGACATGTTCCTTCTGTTCCATTATCAAAAGTGAGACTAATACCGTAGTGCTCTGCGAAGCGCTTTAGTTTAGTATTCAACGTACTCCCACCCATATAAGCATTTTTAACCCTGTCATTGTTGTCGTTAAACAAAAATACTCTCGACTGAATCAGGATTGTGGAGTCAAATGTTCGAAGCCAGTTTAGAAGTTTTAGAGCTTTAACTGCAGGTGGGCCAATCGGTATGTATATTGTGTTATTGGTCTTTTGCAAGTCAGCTTTCACATACCAAATTTTAAACTTATTGGAATAATGCAGACACGTACTTGCATCAAGAAATCTTAGGTCTACATTTCTAAGCCCTGTACTAAGCGCAATTATCCACACAGCTGCAAACTGTGTGATTTCAAACAGTTTGCTAAACCATGACTTTAAAATGGTTCCATGCATTTGCTTATCGTCAGGTCTGTTTACCCTATTCGCAGCTAATACTGGATGCAATTCACTAATATAGCGTTCATGTTTTGCCATCAATTTTTTGAATTTTTTATCACGATTTATCAATTTTACACACTGTGTATGAGTAGAATGCTTTCTGACCTCCTTGACGGCATTAAGAATGCTAACAATTGGTGCCGAAAGATCACTTTTGGAAAATTGTAAATTCTCTATTGATGTTTTGTTTGGTTTATTGGATGGGCTAACACAAATTCCGTCCAGGAACTTCATGGCGGGTTCAACTATTTGAGCAACTATTTCATCCGTAAAAGGTGAATATGGCCTAGTTTCAGAAACCAAACCATATCGTTCCTTCATCTGCTTAAGGTAACTTGAGTAAACAGTTCCTTCATTTTGCCAAGGGGTAATCAGACCCGCTGTAAAAAAGTTAAATCCCTCTTCCTTACGTTTCTGCGTTTTTTCCATTATGTCCAAGATCCGTAAAGTAGCTTCTCCTATTTGGCCGTTCACTTTTGTTATTTTATTCAAAATAAGAGCGATGTCGTCGGGCTCAAGAAATCCCAAGGGCAGAAAAGGTGAATTTTTGGTTGCTTTTAAAACCGGAGTACCAAATTCCTCCAAGGCTGGAACAATCTGTGTCATGAAGCTTGTCATTGCACCAACTACAGTTTTATAAGCCAAATGCTCTACTTCAATTAAGTATATTGTTAGGTTCTTTAAATAGATTTGTAGAGGGAGGTAGAAATGTATATTTAAATATTTCCCCCAATACAGACCTGTGTGCTCGCTATTGTTAAATATCCACTCTTGGTCAAGATAACCCTTTTCAGTAAAGCTCAGAGGATGCCTCTTTGCTTCAACTATAATGGTATCAAGTACACCCCATTGCTTTTTCCCTTTTTCATAAAGACTACTTTCATGCTTTTCAATTTCTAAATGTGATTGAACATCAATATTCATCATATTCATCCTTATCACTTTATAAAATTGGGGGTAATAAAGGCTTATTATCAATCACTGCTTGATTCGCAAGTTGATATCCGCGCTCTACAATCTGTGCTCCATAGGGATGGGCAGACTCAAATTTAGCCAGGCAATCAAGTGCGATTGCTTTTCGGTCAGCGAGTATAATATCTATAGGCTGTGGTACTTTTTCATACTGCAATATTCTGTAGCAAATTCTTGGGATATGTTCTGCGTATACTTCACTTCGCTCACAACCTAAACACAAATCATACTGCTTGCATTGGTTTGCAATAGGGATACCATGAGTAGGACTTTTTGGGTCTGAGCAGTCACATAGATAAACAGGTATTTTCGTAGACGACTGCTGTTTGTTGTTTTTGTTAAAGAACTTGCCTTTAAAAGCTATTGCATCCTGCAGCATTTTATTCGTGAGAGCGATAACGGCACTGCTGTATACCAGATGCCCTGTCCCCGATTTCATCAAATAAGAAAAAATAGTTGTATCAAAGGACTTATGATTAAGCGATTCCCTTAATCTCCTTTCTAATTCTTCACCGCTTTCAGATTCTTCAACTAATTTTGCAAGTTTGGCACCTGCAAAACTTTTTCGAATTTTAGTTGTATCAATGCTGGTTAACGTATCACCGTCATCTGATTTTATTTTATATACGCTGCAAAAATCTCTTTTCGCATTACCTACATGCATCCCTGAAAAAAATAAATCACTACCCGGGACTGAAAATATTTCTTCGTACAATATTAAAACGCGAAAAAGGTATGAATCGACAGGAACTCTAATTGATATCTCTTTGGGAGGAGCAACACCCATTTTTCTCTTGATCCCAACAAGACGCACAACCTTCATTTTCTGTGAAGTTTTCGCATCAATATCAATGTCAAAGTTCTTCGCCCAATGCCGCCCCCCGTAGTAGCGCTTAAGTGATGTCACGACTTCTAAATTCACCCCTGTTTGAATAATAATGGCCAGTATAAGCGCAATTTCATTTAGTGGTGTTCGACAGACGATCGTTCTTTTATAGTCCTTGAATCTTGTTCTATCTTTTGATGCTACACTCAAGTTAGTTGGTTCATACAAGATCTCAAGATAAGCGAGGTAATTATTGAATAAACCTTTCCCATAAACACTGGTGCTTTGTCTCAGACTGTTTACAATACCAGTAAAATCAACTCCACTATTCGAGCTATCCCGAGCTAAGAGCATCATATTTTTATGAAGCAAATCAATTGCCATTTTTGGATCATTATCATGTAACTTCCGTATTCGAGAAGCTGCACTCCTTCCGGGTAGAAATTCACGTTTACTAGGAAAAGTGGTTGAATAAGAGTCACTGAGTAAACATCCTATTTTTCTTAGCGGTTCAGCATCAGCCTCAAATAGTTCCGTTCGTCGCTTTGTTATTAGATCTATACGATGCATTACAAAGCCAACTAGTTGGAAATGTTCTCTTTCTGAAAATTCAGCCAAAGAAAATGCTTCCACCTCATTAAAAGGCTCATGCTTGTTCTGAAACGCTCCTCGCATTGCGTGATTCTTTCTGCGTTTTTTGAAGGAGTATTCCAGTTCGCTGAAATCCACACGCGGATGCAACTTAAAAATTGTTTTAAAATAGCTTGCTCTGTCTTTTTCATGAGACTCAAAAGCCAATAGGACTTTGTTGGTTAGCTCAGAGATATCGGTTATTAGTGGATTGGCATCAATAAAGGCCATGAAACGACATATTTGTCTCATTGCATTTGTTATTGCACTGTATGAAGGCAATTCTTGCTTAAGCCAAAATGCAAATGCTCTAGCAACATCTTTAGAAAAACTGTCAGCAACATTTAGTCGGTCTTCTACAATCCAATTACTTGACTTTTTGCCCTTACACAAACGCATTTTCTCTTTGCTTGTATTGACCATGTGATCGTCATTCTTTTCAAACCATACTTTGAATGATCTTAAATCGTGATTTGTTTTGATAATCACGTACGGCTCGTATTCTGTAAAGCCTTGGATAGAAGAAGCATTTGAAGTTAAACATTCAGCTTTTGTTGTACTAAGTCTGGTATTTTTCCTCTTTGCCATTGTATCCCATCTATTTTTTACACACTTTCTGTAAAGGCTAGACAAAAAAATAGTGCAGTCAAATAGTATCCATAAAAATACAATTACGTATTTTGCACTTCAGCACCGTGAATAGAACTTTGAATGTACACGGTGGGGCCGGGGCGCGCGCCCTTCATTCGATAAATTGGCACGTTCATGTTACGTCCAGACGCGTTTTGCGCCACTACCATGTGTTTTTTCACTACTTGGGTTGTCATTTAAATCAACCTATTTTCTGTCTTGTTCTTTGTTTTAGTCTGTTGCTTTTAAACACAGCTATTATCATACATGCTGCAAAAGCACGTATATTTAGTAAGCACATAGCTCGCAGTCCACGCCTTTAGGTAGCTTCCAGTTTCGCCACTCGTGCGACAGAGCATCAAACGTCATTAACGTGTTTTTAGGAATATTATCGAAATCCATCAATACTTGCATAGCTAGCATTGCTTGGTAAGTACCAACAATATTTACTACTGGCGAGAATATACCTGCCTCAACACAGCTTAAATCAGGCGATTCAAATAGCGTCCGCAAGCATGCATAGCAACGGCTTTCGCCGGGTATAGCTACGAAAAGCTGGCCTTCAAAGCGAATGGCCGCGCCCGATACTAGCGGCGTATTTAGTTTAAAACACAATAGGTTTATTAAATCTCGTGAGTCTGTATTGTCGGTGCAATCCAGCACAACGTCAGCACGCTCTATGGCTTGTTTCAATGCTGGTGAAAGCTGAGTAGTGCCGGGTGCCGAAAACGGTTCTTCCATTACGGTAATGTCGCAGTTGCTGTTAATTGCGGTAAGCCGCGCTTTAGCCGCTTCTACTTTACTTATCCCTACATCCTGCTCGCTAAACAAGGTTTGCCTTGGAAGGTTAGTGGCCTCGACTGTGTCGTGGTCGATAAGTGTAAGATAACCCACTCCACTGGCGCAAAGGCTAGTGGCGGCCGCGGTGCCAAGCCCACCAATACCAATAATACAAATATTGGCGTTAAGCAGTGCTTCTTGACCTTCTAGGTCTATTTTGGGAAGCACAATATGACGGTTATAGCGCATAGCCTGCTGATTAGTTAGGCTTTTAAACATAGTTTATGCCAACTTAGTTGTTGAATTCATGGCATGCACCCTTATAAAGTGATTACCAAATAGTATTTTGGCTGGTACTTTATCAAAAACCGCCAAAATGTCGCATATCAAATTAGGATTTCATATGTCAGCTGTCAGCCAACCCCTTAATATAGCCGTACTCACTATTTCCGATACGCGCACACTTGAAAACGACAAGTCGGGAGATTACCTGAAAGAGGCACTGACTTCGGTTGGCCATAAGCTTTACGATCGCGATTTGGTGAAAGACGATATTTATCAGCAGCGCGCCGTGGTGTCGAAGTGGATTGCCGACAAGAACATTCACGCAGTATTAATTACCGGTGGTACAGGCTTTACGCATCGCGATTCAACACCAGAGGCCATTAGCGTATTGTTCGACAAAGAGGTCGACGGCTTTGGTGAGCTATTTCGTCAAATTAGCTATGAAGAGATTGGTACATCGACCATTCAGTCTCGCGCTGTAGCGGGCTTTGCCAATAATACGGTTATTTTCTGCCTGCCAGGCTCGACAGGCGCGTGTCGTACGGCGTGGGAAAAGATTATTTCTAGCCAACTTGATGCCGACTTTAGACCGTGTAACTTTGTAAAGCATCTGGTGGAAGCATGAGTACCTTTAGCCATTTAAACGCTGGCGGCGAAGCCAATATGGTAGACGTCAGTGACAAAGACGTTACCAAGCGAGAAGCCACAGCAGAAGGCTTTTTATACGTAAGCGAAGACGTTATTCGCCAAATCTCTGAAGCGAAAATTGCCAAAGGTGATGTATTTGCGGTTGCCCGTGTAGCGGGTATTCAAGGGGCGAAACGCTGCGCTGACCTTATTCCTCTTTGTCACCCACTGGCGCTGTCAAAGGTGGATGTTAACTTTGACATTCAAGCTGACCAAAACCGTATTAAAGCTACCTGCTTTTGCAAGCTAAGCGGTAAAACCGGCGTTGAAATGGAAGCGCTCACGGGCGTAAATGTGGCGCTGTTAACCTTATTTGATATGTGTAAAGCCATCGACCCTGGCATGCATATGGAAGGAGTACGGGTGCTGGAGAAAAAAGGCGGCAAGACAGGCCATTGGCAGTCTGCTAAATAGTGGGCAAGAAGAAAGGTGCACTTTAAAAATAACGCGCATAACGTGTTCGCGCGCCCAATAGAAAAGCTGTTTTAGAATTAACGTCTTTCTGAAAATTAAGATAAACCAGTCAGCACACGCGAACAAGGCGTCGCTAAGAATTTATAGAAAAGGCAAAGCATGTATATAACGCTTAAAACATTTGCACAAACCCGAGAGATTACGGGCGAAGACAATATTACGCTTAAATTAAGCAACAACAGCACCATTGAAACCGTGTTATCGCAGCTTAAAACTCGTAGCGACAAGTGGGCGTTAGCATTAGAGGGCAGTGTGCTGACTGCTCGAAACCAAGAACTTTGTGATACTGAAACTGTACTTAGCGACGGTGACGAACTTGCGCTCTTTCCTCCAGTGACCGGGGGGTAGCTATGTTCGCGCTAGTTCAAGTTGAAGATTTCGACCAAGGCGAGTTGTACGCAAGGCTAAAACAGTCGGCAGACGAGAAGGCCTGTGGCAACACCGGCGCTATTGTTACTTTTACTGGACTGGTGCGAGATTTTAATAGCGCTGGTGATATAGACGGTATTGAGCTAGAGCATTACCCGGGGATGACTGAAAAAGCGTTAATGCTTCTGGTTGAACAAGCTATTGATCGTTTTTCACTTAACAGTGCTGGCGCACTGCACAGAGTAGGGCGTATATACAATAATGAGCAAATTGTATGGGTAGGTGCTGCGGCCCCCCATCGCCAAGCGGCGTTTGATGCTGCGAGCTATTTAATGGATATGCTTAAACAGTCTGTGCCCTTATGGAAGAAAGAGTTTAAGGGCGATAGATCTGAATGGGTTGCGGCAAAAGCGTCTGACGATAAAGCTGCACTCAAGTGGATGCATAAAAAGTAATGGCTTTTTCTTTCGCAACGGGACATGCAAGCTTTTTCAAGTCTGTTATGTTCCTTATGACGAGCCTTAGTTTGTTTACAGGAGCCATGGCGTTTACGAGCTTTGCAGCGCAAGCGGACAGTCTTGAGGCAGCGCATGCGCCTGTAAGTGAAAGCAGCGGTATGAATACCGGTCAAAAGAGCCATCCTGACGCGTTTGAGCGGGATGAGAAGATAAACGTGGCGGTAGCTGCAAACTTTGCAAAACCGCTTAGAAACATCGCAAAGCAGTTCACCCTGCTCACAGGCATAGATGTAGCGGTAACCGTGTCTTCTAGCGGTACCTTGTATGCGCAAATTCAACATGGTGCGACGTTCGATGTGTTTTTATCGGCAGATCGCGCTAGGCCACAAGCCTTGGCGGAGAATAACCTAGTACACAAAAGCAATGTGGTAGATTATGCGAAAGGCAAGCTGGCGTTTGTTTATTCTGGCGAGTTGTCTGATGCACAAAGCTGCGAGCATGTTGCTGCAGAGACAAAAGAACAAAGAAATGTTCCGCGTACAGACTGTTTGTCTAAGCAGCTTATTAAATTAATCGGAAATCCGCAAAACAAGTTGGCTATCGCCAACCCAAAGCTTGCGCCCTATGGCACTGCTGCACAGCAAACGTTGCAGAACTTATCCCTATGGCAATCGTTTTTACCACACAGAGTAATGGGTAAAAACGTTCTACAAACCCTTCAGTTTTATACCACGGGTAGTGTTGAAGGAGCCTTTGTCGCGTATTCGCTTGCTCTCGATTTACCTTCTAATTTTGCGAGTACCGTTGATGTAAATAATGTCGCCCCCACGACGGTCATTAGTCCTGTGCCAGAAATCTTGTACCAACCCATCATTCAGTCGTTAGTGGTTAACAGCAAAACAGCAGCAGTCCTCACGCCGAATCTGTTCGATGTGCTGGCGATTGGTGAACCACAGGTTTTAGAAGAGCGTGATGAGGAAAATAAACATGAAGCTTCTAAGCAGTTCAATTTAAGCGACGCTAATGGCGTGTCATCTGCTAGCCTGTTTGTGCAATATTTGATGTCGCAAGGGGTTCAGCACAGCTTAATTGAATGGGGATATGAGCCAGTGAATACACTTGGTGTTGGTCAATAGATATGCTTAATGAATTCTTTGGCGCGTCGACCCTTGAAGCCATATTACTTACTTTAAAACTGGCGTTTATCACCAGCGGTTTGCTGTTGTTCATTGCATTGCCGCTAGCGTGGTTTTTAGCGAACTGGCAGAGCAAAGCTAAGCCTTTTATTATGTCGATACTCGCGTTGCCGTTGGTGCTACCACCTACAGTACTCGGGTTTTATCTGCTTGTTGCATTTTCGCCGCAAAGTGCGCTAGGGCAGGGATGGCAGAGTCTCACCGGCAGCAACCTTGCATTTAGCTTTGAGGGTTTGGTGCTGGGGTCGGTAATTTACTCGCTTCCATTCGCTTTACAACCTTTGTACAGCGGCTTTTCACAATTAGATAATCGTTATTTAGATGTGGCAAAAACGCTGGGATTTTCCCCCATCGAGGCTTTCATGAAAATAGTGCTGCCTTTAAGCAAAGCGCCTATTGTCGTGGCGCTAGGTTTAAGCTTTGCCCATACCATTGGTGAGTTTGGCGTGGTGCTAATGATAGGCGGTAACATTCCTGGGGAAACCCAAGTACTATCTATAGCGCTCTATGAACAGGTAGAGGCGTTGGAA
Organism: Alteromonas gracilis; assembly: GCF_002993325.1. GTDB lineage: Bacteria > Pseudomonadota > Gammaproteobacteria > Enterobacterales > Alteromonadaceae > Alteromonas > Alteromonas gracilis. Next base: position 82,969 of record NZ_PVNO01000010.1, on the reverse strand, counting down.
TACGACAGCGCTCATAACCTCTCTATTGCCCTTTTGGTATTTTCATTCCTAATGCTCGCTGCACTGTATCGCTTCAATGGCATGACTCGTAGTGAAGAAGGGCGCTAACATGAGAATATCAGCGAATTTACCCAATCGCATTGATGCACAAATTTCACTGCAACCAGAAAGCCGTTTTATCGGCGTTACCGGTCCATCAGGTGCGGGCAAAAGCAGCTTGTTTCGGGCGCTTGCTGGCGTGGAAAAAAGCGCAAAGGTCGAAACCCCATGGGCGTCTCAAAAAGTCGGCATCCTGTTTCAGCAGCCTATGTTGTTTCCTCATACCAATGTTCGGGGCAATTTAGCCTTAGCGCAGCGTCACGCAAGCCCTAATGCAATGCCTATCGACGCGTGTTTGCGCGCTTGCTATTGCGAACATTTAATCGATAAGCCGATTCATGCACTATCTGGTGGTGAAGCGCAGAGAGTCGCGATTGCGCGTGCGCTGGTCAATGGGCCAGATGTGCTATTACTCGATGAATCGTTAAGCGCCATTGATGTCTTTACCCGTCGTAAGATTTATCAGTTTTTGAAGAATTTGTGTGTGTCGGGCCAGCTTACCTGCTTTGTGATTTCTCACGACCTAGACGATCTTGCCCTGTTCAGCGATGAGTTGATTTACATTGATCGCGGCCGCGCTGAGCTCTGTGGCCCAACGCGGGATGTGCTGGCTCGAGTGTTCGAACGAGAAAGTTTTACAACACCGTCTAGCGTGCTTGAAGGAGAGACGGTAGCCACGCCACACAAAAGCGACGGTAATAACCAGAATAACAACGCTGTTAGCAATCACAATACCAACAGCGACAGGCAAGAAGGTCGATACGGCTCTGCAATTTTGACCGATGACAATAGTCAAGCTGTCAACGGAATAGTGCTGATATTAGTAGCGGGGCACGAGATTTATGTCAGTGAGGAATCTGTATCGTATTTCCCCCAACAAGGCAGTGAACAGCTATCTGCCCGTTTCGCGGTTAAGGCCTGTGATGTCAGTATCGACACTAATATTGCAGATTTTGGTAATGCCAGCACAATTAGCATTTTAAATGCGCTGCCCTGCGTTATATCCAGCATTAATCCTGCATCTACAACGCTAATCACTGCAGAAAGCGAACCCCAAACCGTCCAAACCCAGCACGGCAAAACTCACAGCGCTAAGGTGCTGCTAAAACTTAACGTTATAAACAGCAACCAAACGCTTTACGCCAGTATTAGCCACCTTTCTTTAACGCGCCTTCACCTTGAAACGGGAATGCAGGTAATAGCCAGGTTTAAATTGCCTTAGAGTAGTTGACGAGTGTTTCATCCACATTGAGATAGGCATCGAATCGAGCGCAAATAGCACGTATATAAATACGCGCTGATTCGGGAACTCTAATGCACTTAGACGTAATTTCAACAAGGCCATCTTCATGTAGCCCTGCTAAGTTTTCCAACGACTGTGAAAAATACTCATCAAAGATGATGTGATGCTCATCTGAAATCTGCTGTTTGTCTACGAACAAGTTGCACATCAAGCTTGATATCACGTCTCGGCGAATAAGATCGTCTTGCGTTAGTGAAAGCCCAACTTTGGCTGAAGGCAAATGGTTGTCTAATCGCTGATAGTACTCTTTTAAATCTTTCGCATTTTGTGCAAAGGCATTACCAATTGTGCTGATAGCCGATACGCCGACCCCAATTAAGTCAGTATCGCCTCGCAGTGTATAGCCTTGAAAATTTCGGTGAAGCTCGCCTTTATTTTTGGCAATGGCTAGCGCGTCATTGCTTAAGGCAAAATGATCAAGGCCAATCATCTCATATCCCACGCCAGTAAAGCTATTTACCGCAAGGGTATAAAGCGCCGCTTTTTCTTCACTGCTGGGCAGTGTTTCTTCTGCAAACTTTCGCTGCGCCGCGAATCGTTCAGGTAAATGAGCGTAACTAAAAAGTGAGATACGATCGGGCATCATGGCTTTCGTTGCAGCTATAGTCGATTTAAACGTTTCTAGGGTTTGGTTCGGCAGTCCATAAATGAGATCTAAGTTTACTGAATCGAAGCCTAGCGTGCGGGCTTCAAACACCAAATTAGCAATATGTGACGTGCTTTGTACTCTGTTAATTATTTTCTGCACATTGTAGTCGGTGTCTTGAAGGCCAAAGCTTATGCGGGTGTAGCCTAAGCTTCTAAGGCACTTTAAATAGGCACTGTCCACGTTTCTAGGGTCTAGTTCAATAGACAGCTCCGCACCTAGTTCAAACGTGAAATGCTTCTTTAAAAGATAAATCAAAAATGTATGCTGTATTTCGCTCAGAAAACTGGGTGAACCACCCCCTAAGTGCAGCGAAACCACGCGCTTGCCCTCTGCTAAATAACGCTTAGACAAAATTTCTTTCTCTAGGTAGTCTAAGTAGTCGTCGGCTTTTTCATTGTGGCGAGTGACTAATTTGTTGCACCCGCAGTAATAACAAAGCGTTTTGCAAAAAGGGATATGTACGTACAAACTTACGGCTGGCGCTTTGGAAACAGCCAGTGCTTGTGGGTATATATCTTCTTCTAGCGGTTCGAATTTAAGTGCCGTAGGGTAGGATGTATAGCGCGGGGCGTGTTGGGCATATTTTTTTACAGTAGATGCGTCGTGGCTTTGCTTTACAGCATTGGTGTTCATTTTTTATATACCCTATTGAGGTGGCCTAGCGCCTATTAAGCGAAACACGTTGAGCATATCGTATTGGGTAAGGGAAGGAATTGATCTACTTCAAAGTTTTATGGTTAAACGCCGCAATTGTTCTTTTGCTTCCAATCGTTTTATTACAAGCGTTATGGGTAAGAAAGAGAACGGCCGTGTTGCCAGAGCCTAGCGGAGACAGGGTGCTTTGTTCAATAAATGAAAAAGAAGCGCCTAAAATTAACGTACTAGTCATTGGGGACTCTGCTGCAGCAGGTGTAGGGGCGGCAACGCAAGAAGGGGCGTTAAGTGGGCTGATTTATTCAAGCCTTTCACACCACGGTACAACCCGTGTTTTGTTGCACGCTAAAACAGGCTATAAGAGTGAAGACGTGCTTCGCCTTTTACAAGAATTACCAAAGCAACACTTTTCAACAACGCTCATTTCCATTGGGGTTAATGATGTTACCAAATTTGTCTCGTTAAAACGCTGGCAATACAACATCTCGGCAATCGAGTCTCTTTTAAGCCAAAAGTTTGGCTGCCAAAATATTTTGTTTACTGCATTGCCGCCTATACATGCGTTTCCGGCTTTGCCCCAACCTCTAAGAGGTTTACTCGGCTTTAGAGCGCTTTTGCTAAATAAAGCGATGGAAGAACGTATTGCCAACAGCCCGAATTCTGAAGTGCTTTATGTTAGTGCACTAAAGCTAGGTGGAAGTCCAAAGGACGTAAAACACAGCGGCTTGATGGCAGAGGATGGTTTTCATCCATCTTCCAAAGGCTATGGCATTTGGGCGCGGTCAGCGCTAACGCGATTTCGATCATCTTAGCTTTCCGATACGTATATTAATTTCATATAGGGTTGAAGTTTCTTTTTGTAACCTCATCTACAGTGGCTTGAGTCAATGAACATAAAGAGAACACGGATAAATGGGTTCTAAAAGGGGAGTTGTTATGCAAAAAGTAACGGTAAATATGGTATCTGACGTAGTGTGTCCATGGTGCATTGTTGGGTATCAGCGATTACAAGAAGCAATAAAAACTCTCGATAATATTGAGGTGGATATCAAGTTTCACCCATTCGAGCTGAATCCTAATATGCCAGAACAAGGGCAAAATCTGCGCGAGCATATAATGGAAAAGTACGGCATTAGCGAACAGCAAAGCGTTGATAACCGAGCTCGCCTTGTTGAAGCGGGCGAGGCGTTGGGGTTTGCGTTCAATTTTACTGACGATTCGCGTATGCAAAACACGTTCAAAGCCCATCAGCTTATTCATTTGGCGGCAAAAAAGGGCCTTGAAGAAGAGATGAAACTGAGCTTGTTTAAAGCGTATTTCACTGATGGTAAAGATGTGAATGATCAAAACGTGTTGGTCGAGATTGCTGACGCAATAGGTCTTGATGGGGGCGAAGTTAAAGAGGTACTTCAAAACGGTAAATATGCACAAGCAGTGCGCGAAGAGGAAGCGATTTGGATGCAGCGGGGAATTCAAAGCGTACCCACGTTCGTGATAGGCAACCAAGGAATAGCCGGTGCCCAAGAGCCAGCGACTCTCGCCGCATTTATCACCCAAGCAGCAACACAGCAGTAAACAGGTTTAACGGGGTTTGAGGTAGTTATGAGTAATCACGTGAACCACTTGCTAGCACAATGGCTTCCACTAAAAGACAAGCATAATTGGGTGCTGGGTTTCATTTTTAAAACTGAAGGCTCTTGCTATCGCAAAGCAGGAGCCATGATGTTGTTCAGTGATGCTGGACATCAACTAGGTATTCTAAGCGGAGGTTGCTTAGAAAGTGATATTGTAAAAAAAGCCCAGCGCGTAATGACAGACGGTGTTAGCCGCACTGCTGTCTACGATGATGAGGATGAGGAAGATATCGCTTTTAAGTTGGGTGTAGGCTGCGGTGGCGTAGTGCACTTGGCGCTCGTACCGGTCAACAAAGACAATAACTACCTGTCTCTGGATAAAATAAGCCAGACTCTATCGAAGGGCCACGTATGTGAGTGGAATGTTGCAGTAGATGGGTCAGAAGGTGCTTGTAAGGTATTGGAAGACAATACGGGTTCTCCAAGAAAAGCCGTGTTGGACACCTTAGGCGGAAAGCGCAGCTTATCTGTTTTGATGATGCCGCCCATTCACATACTTGTTGTTGGTGGTGGTTACGATGCTACTTTTATGACGAAGCTTGCCAGTTCGCAAGGTTATTTGGTCAGTCTTTGGGACCCGCGGCCTGCCCAAGCGAGAGTTGAACACTTCCCCGAGGTTAATTATTTAATCGACGACCCGACCACTGAGGGGGTGCGTTTACATCTTAACGAACACAATATTCAAGCGGCAGTGCTTATGTCTCATCACCGCGAGATTGACGCCAAAGCACTTCAGTTGCTCAGTATGCAGTCGCTAACTTATACGGCAATGCTTGGGCCGCTTCATCGCAAGCAAGAAATTATGGATTTAGCTGGGCTTAGCGATACTAACTTTACGCAATATTTTGCCAGCCCCGCAGGATTTGATATTGGTGGAGAACTTCCTGAGCACATTGCTCTGTCTGTGATAGCGCAATGCCACGCAGTATTTCATACGAAGCCTACGCACCTGAAACGTTAAGCACACCCTTTTAATGTTGCATCAATGTTCTTGGTGCAACTGTTCCTCAATAGCTCGGCCTTATTTCTCTCCGATAATGTTGAACGCAACCTTATCTTCTCGTTATAAGCTCAACAAAACAACCTTCGTCTCAACGTTTAATAGAGGGGGCGTTTAAGCGATGCACCGTGATATGAAATCAAGCTACATAGTTTCACATGATGCATACTCATTCAAAATATCAATTAAACTTATAACGTTGTTTTCCTTAGTATGTGATTTGATAAGTTAACATATTAATAACATTAGGCAGCGGTATGACAGACATCTATCTAGTACGCCATGGCCAAGCGTCTTTTGGTAAAGCGAACTACGACAAACTGAGCGAATTGGGTGGGCAGCAAGCTATCTGGCTTGGAGATTATTTTAAACATCGCAATATTCAGTTCGATGCGGTTTTCTCTGGTGATATGGTGCGGCATCATGAAACCAAAGATGGCATTGCCGAAGGTATTTCTACAAACGGATATTCTCTTCCTGACGTCACAGTTAATAGCGCCTTGAACGAATTCAATTTTCAAGCCGTAGCGAAAGCGTATTTATCACGCTACCCAGACGCGAAAGTGCCAGAGGGCGTATCACCTGCCGAGTATTATCGACTGCTTAAAAAGGCCATGCTTGCGTGGTCGCAAGACGAATTAGCGCATGATCTTCTCGATGAAACATGGAGCGAGTTTGAAGAGCGCGTTTATTCAATGCTTACTCACCTTCAAAACCTTGATGCTAAACGGGTGCTGGTGGTTAGTTCTGGAGGTGCTATCGCGATGATGCTTAAACACATTCTTGGCTATGATGCCGCCACGGTTATCAATATGAACTTGCAAATACGCAACGCCAGTTTTTCACAATGCTTCGCTAATTCGCGGGGCGTTCATTTAAATAACTTCAACAGCGTACCTCACCTGGATGTGATTGACAGGTTGCACGCCATTACCTACAGCTAAATGGGGCAATTATGAACTTTGAATATAATGAAAAGACCCAAGCACTTTTAGAAAAGCTAAAAGCGTTTATGAAAGAAGAAGTGTATCCAATTGAAAAGGAATATATTCACGCCGTAGAAGGTGGTTCTGCGAACAACGGTGAAGGTCGTTGGAAAACCCCTGAAATGATGCAAACGCTTAAGCAACGAGCCAAAGATGCGGGCCTTTGGAACTTGTTTTTGCCTGAAGAGTATAAGCCCTATGGTGCAGGCCTGACAAATGCCGAGTATGCGCCGCTGTGCGAAGAAATGGGCCGTGTGTTGTTTAGTGCTGAGATTTTTAACTGTAGTGCGCCTGATACCGGCAATATGGAAGTGCTCGCTAAGTATGGCAATGAAGCGCATAAAAAGCAGTGGCTAGAGCCGTTACTTAACGGTGAAATTCGCTCGGCGTTCGCAATGACTGAGCCTGCGGTAGCTTCGAGTGATGCGACTAACATTGAAACCTCAATTAAGCGCGATGGTGACGAGTACGTTATTAATGGTCGTAAGTGGTATACCAGCGGTGCCATGAACGAAAACTGCAAAATTATGGTGGTGATGGGTAAAACGGATTTCGATGCACCTCGTCACCAGCAGCAGTCGCAAATCTTGGTCCCAATGGATACAAAAGGCGTAACTATTGTTCGCCCCATGGCGGCGATGGGTTATTACGATGAGCCGGTGGGTCATGCGGAGGTCTTGTTTGAAGATGTACGTGTTCCAGCTGAGAACTTATTACTAGGTGAAGGTCGTGGTTTCGAAATTGCGCAAGGGCGCTTGGGACCGGGTCGAATTCACCATTGCATGCGCCTTATTGGATGTGCGCAGCGCGCGCTAGATATGGCATGTGAGCGAGTTGAACAGCGCGTAGCATTCGGAAAGCCTTTGTCGAAACAGCAGTCGATTAGGGAAAACATTGCCCAGATGCACTGTGATATTGAGCAGGCTCGTCTACTTACGTTGAAAGCGGCTGACAAGATGGACCGCTATGGCAATAAGATTTCTCGTGATCTTATTGCTGCTATCAAAATTGTAGCGCCAAGTATGGCATGCAAAGTTATTGACCAAGCCATTCAGATGCATGGCGCAGCTGGCACCAGTCAAGACTTCGTGCTATCTGCAATGTACGCCTATGCACGCACGATTAAGTTAGCTGATGGCCCTGATGAAGTTCACATGATGCAGTTAGGCCGTAATTTGATTGCCGAAAAAAACGCATAAAAAGTGCATAAGGAGTGAGTGTGTCAAAAGATAATGCCCCACATGCAATTGATTTAGTGGCGCTAAACAACTATCTATCTACAGCGTGCCCCAGTATTGGGCACGTTGAAAGCGCAGAAAAGTTCGCGGGTGGACAGTCGAACCCTACGTTTAAGCTCACCACAGATAACGGCGTGTATGTCTTGCGCCGCCAACCTCCAGGTAAATTACTAAAGTCTGCTCATGCGGTAGACAGAGAGTTTCGCGTTATCAACGCACTACAAGACTCTCAGGTGCCTGTGCCTAAAGCTCATCATTTGTGTGAAGATACCAGTGTTATCGGCAGCATGTTTTACATCATGGCGTTTGTTGAGGGCGAAATATATTGGAATAGCGCATTACCTGAAATAGCGTCTTCTGATACCCGCGGTGCGATGTATGACGAGATGAATCGCGTGTTGGCTGCACTTCACAGTGTTGATATTGAAAGCGCTGGGTTGAGCGATTATGGCAAGCCTGGTAGTTACTTCGAACGTCAGCTAAGCCGTTGGACAAAGCAGTATCGGGCTTCTGAACTTGAGCATATTGAAGAAATTGAAAGTCTTATCCACTACCTGGAAGCAAATCTGCCAGAGGATGACGGACAAGTGTCGTTGGTACATGGTGATTTTCGATTAGATAACATGATGTTTAATATGTCTGATACCGACAAACCGCAAGTGGTTGCTGTATTAGACTGGGAGCTCTCTACCTTGGGACACCCATATGCCGACTTGGCCTATCAATGCATGCAGCTACGCCTTCCTTCTGATATAGCACATGCAGCGGGATTAGGCGGGCTTGACAGAAAGCAGTTGGGTATTCCGAGCGAACAAGAATATATCAAGGCTTATTGTGAGCGAAGAGGCATTGATGCCATAAGTAACTGGACGTTCTACCTCGCATTTAGTTTTTTCCGTTTAGCCGCTATTTTACAAGGTGTTGTAAAGCGCGCCCACGATGGCAACGCATCAAGCGAGAAGGCCATGCAATTAGGCGCGATGGTGCGTCCTTTGGCGCAAATTGCGAACCAAACTATACACCAAAGCGAATAAACGCCATATAACGTATTTAATGACCTGCCATGCTAAATGAAGCATGCAGGTCGAACAAATTAACTGGAGACAGTATGAAAGCAATTGTATGCGAATCTTTTGGGCCGCTTGACGATCTACAATTTAAAGATGTGGCAGATCCAGAAGTAAAAAAAGGCCATGTGGTAGTAAACGTTGAAGCTGCAGGGGTCAACTTTCCAGATGGGCTGTTGGTGCAAGGATTGTATCAAATGCAGCCAGACTTTCCGTTTATTCCTGGCAACGAAGTCGCTGGTACCATTGCTCAGGTGGGTGAAGGCGTGAGTCACTTAAAAGAAGGCCAACGTGTTATCGCATTGTCGAATTTAGGTGGTTATGCAGAAAAAGCATTAATCCCAGCCACTCATGTAATGCCGCTGCCGGATCCTATTCATGTTAACGAAGGCGCAGCCCTTGTAACTGCACATGCGACTGCCCATCACGCATTAAAGCAGCGCGCAAAACTGCAGCCAGGCGAAACACTGGTTGTAACCGGTGCGGCTGGCGGTACAGGCTTGGCTGCTGTGCAAATAGGCAAGATCATGGGCGCCAAAGTTATTGCGGTATGCTCAACAGAGGAAAAGTTAGCGCTCGCTAAAGAGTATGGTGCTGATGTTCTAATTAATTATAAAGAGAAAGATTTAAAGGAAACACTTAAAGAAGTGACGGGTGGCAAAGGCGTAGACGTTGTTTACGAATGCGTTGGCGGCGATACCTTCCACGCATGCAGTCGAAGTATGGCTTGGGAAGGGCGTTTGCTTGTGGTTGGCTTTGCAGGCGGTGAGATCCCGAAATTCCCAGTCAATTTAGCGCTGGTAAAAGGCTACTCGGTTATGGGCGTATTTTGGGGCTCATTTACTCAGCACGATCCGAAAGGCTTTGCTGAAAACATGCAAGAGCTTTTAATGTGGTACGTGCAAGGCAAAGTTAAGGTTGTGGTAGATGAAGCACTGCCGCTCGAACAAGCAACGAAGGCCATGGCTAAAGTTATGAACCGTGAGGTTAAAGGTAAGATGGTGCTTGTTCCATAACGTAGATCGCTAGCTAAGTCTCTACGTTAATTTACATAATGCACCGGCGTAAAAAAGCCTGAATACAATAATATTCAGGCTTTTTTGTGTGCGTTAAACTGCCAAAGCTATTCAGGTATTAACTCTACATTAAGCTCTCTGGTTAATACATGGCATAGGTCTCTACCAATGCCTAAGTTTTCCATTTGAAAGTCTTGATAGCCTTGTTTTTGAACTGATAGCGTATAAAAGCCGGCGCGCTCGTCTAGCATAGCTATTGAGTCGCTGTCTTCGCACAACGCATCATTATTAACAATGGTTTCAGAAAACCCGTCTTCTATTGCTGTAGCTGTAACACCGCACGCAACAGGTAATTGTGTAGCTTGGTCGGTTACCGAAAGCAAAAGGCCTTTTTCAATTGTTGCCGTACAGGCTACATCGTCAGCGCGAACCACATTACTCACATATATGGTGTATTCATCATCTGCGGTTTGTTGATTGATATCGACGTCGATTTTTGTTGGATAACCAAGTTCGGCGTCATATTCAACGGACAGAGAATCTGCACGGCTTTCTTCAAGCGCAATGCGTTCAAATAAACTATCAATGCTTTCTGTATTTGCATCATCTAGGGGTAAGGCAACGTTTCCATCAATGATGGTTTGAGATGAAACTTGTTTATTTTCTACCAATACTAAGCGGGGAAGCGTAGTTTCGTCGACACAAAAGCATGAGACTTGTTGTTCAAACTGGTAATTCTCGATGTTCGCACTTTCCCACTTTGCGCGGTTTGCGTTAAGTTCATCGATAATGCTATCTGAATCACTTCCACATCCTAATAGTAATGTAGTAGCGGTAATAGTTGTCGCAATTTTTAAGATACGAGTCATAACTTTCCTTGTTTTACATTTTAAATTGTTCTGTTTTGTTTAATGCAAAAGCGCGAATAAAAGATACCAGCAGCAATGGAATCCATCACAAAACCGAGCATAATTTATACTATAACTTTGTTTTAAAAGTAAACAAGACTAAAAAACCGTGTTTATTCTGCTTTAAGTACCGTAAGGTTTAAACGTTGCTGCTGAGCAATGGTTTTTCAGTAATAAATTTGACGTGTTGGTTTATCAGCGGTTTTTAAGAGCACAGCACTGTTTAAATTTCTTATTGCTACCGCAAACACAAGGAAGGTTCCTTCCATACTTAATTTTGCCGCAGTCTTCGTGAAGTTCACCATCGTGATAACGCCATTTACCATCTTCGACAATGAAGTTTGATGTTTCGTGAAGCTGATACATGCTTTTATTTTCGAAGTAGTACGCAGTGAATTCGACAACTGTTGTGTTGTCATTGAGATTAGACTTGGTGTTTTGCTCAGCGTCAGTCGCCTCCTCAACATCAGTGTTAGCGTAAACCGAGCTATTTATCGAATTATTTAAAGGCTTATTTACCGAGTCATCTACAAAGCTATTTACGGTGCTATCTAAGGAGCTAGCCGCAAGAGTGGGGTGAACTTTCAGCGCGAACCACTTAGCGCCTTGTGCGCTACTGGTCAAGTCCTCTATAGAGAGAGCCTGCTGCTTTTCTTTGGTGTAGGTGTCTAAAATATAGTGATAATGTGCTGTAGCGTAGGCCGAAAAGCGTGAACGCATAAGTTGCTCTGCAGAATGAGGTAATGACTCACCTTTGATGAAAGGCTCGCAGCATTCTTTGAAGGATTTTGACGAGCAACAGTAACAGCGCATAGGAAGACTCACAGCATAAGGGAATAACAAAGCGCCACAGTATAATAATAAGTTACGCAAGCCCCAACTTTTTTGAGAGTAAATAATTGATGTATTAATCGAGTTCAGGCAATCCGTGCCTAAGAAGTGAGAGAATATAAACGCTAATTTATTACTTAGCGTAACTAGGCATTAATAAGTCAACTCTTACCACGGGCCTAATGCAACATTCTTTTCGTCGTTAATACTGTCAACACGAACATTGACCAAGCTTACTGAGTAAAGCTTGCAAAGTTTTCTGATCATTTCACTGTCTGTTGGTTGAAGATCCAAGTCGATGTTTTCTACATACAGGGTTTTACACTGTCCACCAGTAATAAGTTTGCTGATCCATTCTGGCATTTTTTCTTTTTCAGGCTTTTGAATACGAATAGCGTGATCTACGGTTTTTGAAAACGACACCGTGTTTGAAAGCAGATAATTCCAACCTTTGTCGTTACTTCCTTTTCCATTACCTTGTTTTTCGCCAGGAAACCCTTCAATAGGTAAAGGAAGTTGAACTACATTTGAAACCGAAGCGCGCAAAGCATTGAATCGTGAAACTGGAGATGTGTCCATTGTAAAACCCTTTTGTATTTGCCCTCAAGCTTATGAAGAAGACTTAAGAAATACCGTTGTTTATAAATACTGTTCGCATATACAGTGTGTATGTGTATACAGTATTAATAAAAGAGCGTTTTGGCAAGTATTTAGTTGTACTTTTTTCACACAAATTGGTGGTTTTTCAGTAACTATATAAAAGATAATGGTTTTTTCGTTGTGCTTACTCTTTAGGAAGTATTCAGACGCGTGTTGAGGTAACATGCGCGCGAATTTTACATAGAAAACTACTGTATAGAATTGGAGGAAAATTGAGCGCGTTAATACATTTAGGCTATGTAGGTATGTTTTTGTCGGCATTCTTAGCTGCCACTATTTTGCCTTTTAGTTCTGAGGTTGTCCTGAGCGCTTTATACAGTAGTGGCTTAAATGGCCTATTGCTGCTTATTATAGCTTCTGTCGGAAATGTACTTGGCTCGGTGGTTAATTATGTGTTGGGTTTTAGGTTCGGAAAAGAAATTGCGACGCAAAAGTTAAAAGTGAGCGATGCGGCGTTTAAACGCGCAAGTGATATTTTTACAAAGTGGGGGAAGTGGAGCTTGTTTTTGTGCTGGGTACCTATTATTGGCGATCCGATTACGCTTGTAGCGGGTGTACTCAGAAGCCCACTATGGTTCTTTATGCTCGCCGTGACCATAAGTAAAACAGCACGCTATGCCGCGCTGCTTTATGTGCTTGTTTAATAAGTTTTGCGGCTTTAATGTTCTCTCGCCACCGCGCTTTAGTCTTTAGACTTCTTTTGGCTTTTTTTTTGGTACGTAACATACCAATGCTTCAATCTTGGGCTCATTAATATCAGTCCAATCATCCAATACCAAACGGGCTCTTGCCAAAACGTTTTCTGCGACCAGCTAAAATGAAGAAGTGCGAGGGGCAGTATCAGGTAAATGCTGTTGTGAAGCTTTTGCCACTTTCTTCCCATGATGCGCTGTATACGCTTAAACGACGTAGCGGTGAGTGCAAAAAGAAGAAATAACGCTACCATGCCAACGATTATGTAGGGCCTACTTACTAGCTCGCTAGCGACTAACGCCATATCAAGCTGTAATTCAAAGAATACATAAGTGAACAGATGTGCAAAGGCATACACAAAGGTGTAAACCCCAATCATGCGCCTGAAATGCATCGGTTCAGGGCTTGGGAGCCATTTTGCAAGTGGGCTTAGGGTAAGTGTTAGCAATAGAAAGTGAATTGCCCAGGTTCCCGTTTCGTTTATAAGCGTGTTGACTGGATCTGGACCAAGCTGGTCGGTAACGCCTGCGAAAAACAGCCATGTGATGTAACCCAGAGCAAATATGTGAATAAAAGCCTTTAGCCCGCGACGCTGCCAGAGGGTAAGTCGAAAGGGCTTTTTTCTAAATGTCATTAATGATGAAACCTACTAGTGTCACGGCAGGCATGTCGTAAAAACAACGCTAATTCAGCATACATGCCCGTGCAAATTGATGAGTTTATTGTCTAGCTACAGCGACGTTAATAATAACGCGCTAAGTCCATATCTTTATAAAGCGGCGCAACTTCGCTGTAGCCGTTGAATATTTGGGTGTCGATACGATTTCTTGCGAGAAGCCCTCCCGTGGTTATCCTGCGTTCACTCGCTTGACTCCATCGTGGATGTGATACGTTTGGATTTACATTGGCGTAAAAACCGTACTCGTTGGCGGCTAGTCTATTCCATGTGGTAGGAGGCTTCTTGTCGGTAAGTCGAATTCTCACAATAGACTTAATGCTCTTGAAGCCATATTTCCAAGGCACAACAAGTCTAACAGGAGCGCCGTTTTGAGGTGGCAACGTTTTCCCGTAAAGACCAACCGACATGAGCGTTAACGGGTGCATGGCTTCATCAATACGCAAACCTTCAACGTAAGGGTAATCAATACCGCCACCGGTAAAGCGGCTTCGCTGGCCAGGCATTTGTTTCGGATCGTATAGGGTTTCAAATGCTACATATTTAGCCGACATCAACGGGTCAGCTTGCTTGAGTAAAGCCCCCAATTCAAATCCAATCCATGGCACTACCATTGACCATGCTTCAACGCAGCGCAAGCGGTAAATGCGCTCTTCTAACGGAAAGCGTTTTGTTAAGGCATCGTGATCAAGCTCAATGGGATTTTTCACCATGCCTTCAATTTTTAACGTCCACGGGTTGGTTTGAAATTCAGTCGCATTCTGGGCAGGTGCGTCTTTAGAGGTACCAAACTCGTAAAAATTATTGTAGCTGGTGACTTTATCTTCAGGCGTACGGGTTTCCGCTATTTGAAATTTAGGTGGTTGGCTAAACTCAAGCGCTTTCCCTTTAAACGCAGCTTTTTCTTCCTCATCTTCCCAAAACCAACCGGCAGCCCCCGCTGACTTTGCTAACAGTGTGGACGCGCCCACAAAGCCCATAGATTTGAGCAATGAACGGCGATTCATATAAACGCTTTCATCAGTCACATGGCTTTCGTTCAACTTCACTGAGGGTTTAAATGGTTTTGGCATTTACATCACCTTACTATTGGAAAATGGCAGACTTACTTTAACGTCGTCTAGACAACTGAATACTGTTCACTACGTAAATGATAAGAGTAAGTTTCAATAAAGTTGTTATTTACTGAGTTCGATATAGCAAAAAGACCGTGAGTTCGGCCTTTTTATTTCAACTAAATTAGCAAAGTTAAAATTTGAAGAGCAAACAATCTTACATATGCAAACTATCTTGAATGCCGCCTTGTTTTGGGGAAAAGATATTGCTGTATAGGCGAGAGGCAAATTCATCCGTCATACCTGATATATAGTCGGCGAGAACGCGCATTCCATTACCGTTCTCACTGGCTTTGCGCCAGCGCTCTTGTGTGTTTTCGGGGAGAAGGCGGTCGGGATCTGACGCAAATGCTTCAAATAGCTCCATAACCACCAGTTGCCCTTTATATTCAAGAAGCTGTACGTCAGGGCGGCGTATTACTTTGTTAAACACGAAACGTTTAAATAGCTCCAAGGCTTCTGCAAATTTTTCCGGCATCACGGCGTTGAACGCAAGTAACGGATGAGCAAAACCCTCCACACCTTTAATTTCAATGGCCGTGATAAAGCTATTTACCAGTGCCCCAATAGCATTCTTTCTTTCGTGATGTGCTGCGCTAAATAGTTTGTTGGTCAGCGTTTCTATATTGTCTGATAACCAAGGCACGTCTAGGGCCTTAAGTGGTATGGTCACATCATCAACAAAATGATGCTTGTTGACCATATCCATAACAATGGCGTCTTCCAAATCGTGAATGCCATAGGCGATATCGTCAGAGAGCTCCATAATTGAGCAGTCGAAAGATTTAAATTGCGTTTTGCTGTGGCCTGAGGATTTAGGCGTAAACTGCATAAACGTTTCTTTATCTTGATTGCTAAATGGCGAAAGCAGCCAGTCGAATAAAGACTCATCGCAGCGAAACAGACCCTTGGGCGGATGCCAGTCGTGAGCCTTAACTTGGCGAAGTGATACAGGGCGTTCAGGCACAGGCCCCTTACTATGAAGAGCATCAATAAAGTTAGGGTATTTTACCAAGCCTAATACGCTTCTTCTGCATAAATTCATGCCGTGCTCGGCGGTATAGGGCTCAAGCTGAGTAATGATCCTAAAGGTTTGTCCGTTTCCTTCAAACCCGCCGTATTGATGCATCATATAATTGAGCGCAATTTCACCGCCATGCCCGAAGGGCGGGTGGCCAATATCGTGAGCTAGACATAGGGTTTCAATAAGTGTGGGGTCGAGAGCCAAAGAGCTAGCGATATCGGGAAATTTCACCCATAGCTGTGCAGTAATTCCAGTGCCAATTTGGGCGGCTTCCAAAGAATGTGTAAGGCGTGTACGATAGAAGTCGCTCAGCCCTACGCCCAACACTTGGGTCTTCGCCTGCAAGCGACGGAATGCAGCGCTGTGAAGCACGCGCGCTTTATCTCGCTGATACGGATTACGATGATCGCCGTCTCGTGTTTCGCTACGGGGTAAACGGCGCTCGTGTAGTGCTAGTTCCCATTCGCTTGTTGCCAAAAAAACCTCGCTGCTATGCTGTTTATTGCTCTTGTAACGACAATATGATGGATTTCACGCCATTGTTTATTTTCTTACAAATCGTCTTGCGTAATTTCGTCAAGACTTAAAGAAAAGCTAGGAACGTAACGCGTCAAAAAGTAATCCACTTCTTCAGATTGATACTCTTTAAGGGTTTTATCTAATCTTTTTTTAGCCAGTTTAAACTCTTGATTACCCGCCGCAAGCTCTTCAAGAGTTTTCAGATAAGCACAAAGCACGTCTGCCGCTTTTACAATAAAGGCTTCTTCTTCACTATGATAATGGTGGTCTATAAGCGCAGCATAATCTTCGCGAAACGCTTCAGGTGCCATCTCTATTAGCTTGTTCTCGGCTATTTTTTCAATCTTTTTGTATTCTTCTTTTATTGCAGGGTTAAAGTATTTCACCGGCGTAGGAAGGTCGCCCGTAAGTACCTCGGAGACGTCGTGAAAAATCGCCATTGTTGCGATTCGGTCTGGATTAAGTGTACCGCCAAAGAACTTATTTTTAATTAAGGCTAGGGCGTGGGCAACCATGGCCACCTGCAAACTGTGCTCTTGAACATTTTCCGTGCGCACATTGTGCATTAGCGGCCAGCGATTGATTAGCTTCAAACGTGCTAAATGCGCAAAGAAGTGGCTTTTATCAGACACGTTATGCCCCTTGCTTATAGGTTCTAAAGAAGTTTCCAATTCGATGAAGTGCTGGCACTAATACATCGCTGTGAGGTAAAAACACTAACCTAAAATACGTGCCTTCGGTTAAGTTAAAAGCGCGGCCATGTACCAATAAAATCTTTTCAGAGCTCAATAAGTCTAACACCATCTGCTCATCGTTTTGAATGTTGAATTTCTTCTCATCTACCTTGGCGAAACAATACATAGCACCTTTGGGTTTTACGCAAGAAATGCCATCAATGCCATTCAGCATATCTGTGGTTACATCGCGTTGAATGCGCAAGCGCCCATTCTCTTTCACTAAGTCGTCAATGCTCTGATAGCCGCCTAGCGCTGTCTGAATTGCGCTCTGGCAGGGGACGTTTGCGCACATTCGCATTGAAGACAGTATGTTAAGCCCTTCTATATAGTCAGACGCCAAACGTTTATTACCGCTCACAACGAGCCAACCTGAGCGAAAACCGGCTACCCTGTAGTTCTTACTTAACCCGCCAAAGGTAACAAAAAATACGTCGTCAGCCAGTGATGCAATACTGGTGTGCTTTGCTTCATCGTAAAGTATTTTGTCGTAAATCTCGTCACTAAATACTACTAAGCCGTGCTCGCGGGCTACTTCAACCACGTCTTGCAGGAGAGCTTTGTCGTACACCGCACCTGTAGGGTTGTTAGGGTTAATCAGTACAATTGCGCGGGTTTTGCTAGTGATTTTGCTTTTTATATCGTCAATGTCTGGGAACCAGCCTGCTTGCTCGTCGCAGCGATAGTGAACAGGTGAGCCTGACGACAGACTTACTGCTGCGGTCCAAAGCGGGTAGTCAGGGCTTGGAATAAGCACTTCATCGCCATGATTAAGCAACGCTTGCATCGCCATCATTATTAGCTCAGATACGCCATTACCGATGTAAACATCGTCTACACGAATATCTTTGATATTGCGCTGCTGATAATACTGCATCACGGCTACACGGGCGGCATAAATTCCTGTCGAGTCTGAATATCCTTGAGACGTGGGCAGGTTATGGATCACGTCTTTTACGATGTCGTCAGGGGCTTCAAACCCAAACGGGGCAGGGTTACCGATATTTAATTTTAATATGCGGTGTCCTTCGTCTTCCATTTTACGTGCTTGCGCAGCAATGGGGCCTCTGATGTCGTAACAAACGTTATCTAATTTATGTGAGCGAGATACAGTTTTCATGGTCTATCTGGTTGATTTACATACCCTGAGATTATCGCAATACACAGCCTTATGCGATGGCATTTTTGCAGTATTTCCCTCTTAATCACGACTTTTTTTGTCAAGTGCTCAATTATTGAACGCCAAACGAGATAGATCTTTCTTTTGTCACTTAAGTATAAAATTTATGTTAATAGGTTGTGAACTTTTCATTCTAGGCCTATCGTAGTAGTAAGGCGTGTAAAAAAACGCGTTAGTAACAAACAAGCTAACAAGCAGAGGTGATTAGAATATGTCGCACCATTTCAAAGAAACACCAGAGAATGCGATCACGCAAAGCGGTATAGCGCGCGTTATTCCATGTAAAGAGTTAGACGTTGGCGATCCCATAAAATGGATGTCACTGGCATTAAGAGACGCTATGCGCGCCCCGGGGCTCACCCTATTTTACGGTGTGTTGTTTGCGGTTATTCCCTGGTTCATTATGTACCTTGTTGAAATGACGGGTTGGCACTTGGTTATTTTACCTGCCATTGTTTGCTTTATGTTAGTTGGTCCTTTTTTAGCGGCAGGCCTTTATGACATTAGTTGGGAAATGGAAAAAGGTCACAAACCAACACTTCGTCATTCTTTACGCGCTATGCGCAGAAACGCGTTTAACGAATGGGGCTTCGCGATACTGCTAATGGTCATGATGATTTTTTGGTTACGCGTTGCTTCGCTTATCCACGCGCTTTATCCACCTTATATAGAAAACGATTTGGAAAGCCTATTGCCTTTCTTAATGTTGGGAACGATGGTGGGTGCAGGTTTTACCCTTGCAATGCTATTTGTAACTGCTTTTACTCAGCCCATTCTAATGGAACGCAAAGTTGATCTTGCCACAGCAGTTTTGACTAGTGTAAATGCCGTGTGGCTTAATAAGGTTCCTATGCTCATCTGGGGCGCAATAA
Source organism: Alteromonas gracilis (assembly GCF_002993325.1). GTDB lineage: Bacteria > Pseudomonadota > Gammaproteobacteria > Enterobacterales > Alteromonadaceae > Alteromonas > Alteromonas gracilis. Next base: position 64,111 of record NZ_PVNO01000010.1, on the reverse strand, counting down.
TCTTCAGTGCCGTTGCCATCGGTTTCGTTACCGGCTTTATTGGATTTATCGTTTTAATGCCCATTATTGGTTACGCATCGTGGCATGCTTATATTGACGCAATTGAAACCAAACGCGAGCGTAAATATGAGTAGATTTAGATGTTTTATGTAATTTAATTACGTAAAGTGCACCTGTATTTGGTTATAAATTAAGCTTAAACATCAAATGTTTTGTTAAAATTACAGTTTTTAAGCCCCGAAAGGGGCTTTTTTATACTTAAGTCTTATATCACTTTCATCCTATAACCTTCTTCGCTATGCCCATTAGTAATATAGGATTTCCGTTTGTTTCGCGAATTCAATGGCTTACATTGCTAACAGGTGTGTAACAACCTGATTTACCTGACATTTACCGCCGTTACACAATCTTTCAACAGAAAACTTTTTATTCTTGATGCATAAATAAAGGGCGTTGAGCAGGTTGATGATTTATTCAACGCTGCTTATGCACGACAAAGAGTTTGCCACAAACTTGTTTAGTACCTTTATCCACATATTGAGGATTTTAAAATGAAACTATCTAAAGCACTTAACCTTTTAGCCGCGACAGCAACGGTTGCCTTTACTATCAATGCAAATGCTGCCGCACCACAAAAAGATATTCGCTTTGTTGGTGAGACCCAGTTCGCGGGTTTTTGTAAAGCAATCGTCAATGATGACGTAAGAGTACTACGCTCAAGCCTTTCACGTAACGTGGGTCGTATTGGCGCCAGCCAACGCGAAGTATTGCGCATGGTAACATCGGAAGAAGGTTTGACTTGTAATGGAAGTAGTCTGATTGAGTTTTCAGTTGAGCGTGATGCTAACGCGGTACATGAGTACCTAACGTCGCGTAGCTAAGGCATTGACTGCTGTTACGTCAAATCCAGAAAAAGCGGGCTAGTGTTATCGCCTCATCGTTTATCAAGACGAGGATGATAAAAACTAGACCCGCTTTTTGTCTTTTTACTTTTTCAACTTTATTTATTAGTTCGCTATTTTTATGTATGTCGCCACGCGCGCCTTACTGGTTTTGAACAATCGCTGTGTTTTAAACCTAAGCTTTAAAAGCAACACATAAGCAAGAGGCACCAAAAATAAGCTGGTTAGGGTAGAGAATACCAATCCACCAATAATTGCAATTGCCATGGGTGAATAGGGCGGACCATCACCGCCAATACGGGTGCTGCCCATTGCAAGTGGAATAAGCCCTAGAACGGTTGTAGCCACTGTCATCAGGATTGGCCTAATACGGGTCATACATCCTTCAATTACTGCGTCATAAAGCGATAAGCCTTCGTTGACGAGCTGATTAATTCTGTCTACCAATACAATACCATTATTAACCACGATACCCATGAGTATCAGCATGCCAATCATCCCCATGATAGACATAGATGTACCAGTAACCATAAAGGCCCAAAACACACCTGTGAAGGAAAACAGGAGTGACGTAATAACAGAGGTTGGAAGGATAAGCGACTCAAACAGTGCTGCCATCACAACGTATATCATGCAAAGGGCTAACAGCATGTTCATTTGCATAACGGCGTTGGCTTCATCCTGGCGAGAGAAGCTGCCGTCTAGCGTCCACTTATAGCCGGTCGGCAATTCAATATTCGCCAGTGCTTTCTCTATGCGTTCACGAGCTTGTTCGGTGGTGGTTTCACCCTCTAGGTTTGCACCAATAGCTAACGCGGTTTGACGGTAGTTGCGGTTAATTTGCGACAGCTGAGGTACCACAGAGAAATCTGCAATCATATTTAACGTTACCGATTGCCCCTGGGTAAATCCAATATTGATATTCTTAAGTTCGCTCAGCGAGGCTTGAATATCGCTACCGAATTTAAGCTGCACTGCCACTTCGCCCGCATCACCATAACGGAAGGTACGTAAATTACTGCCTCGTAGAGCGGTAGAGATGAGCTTTGCCACATCATTGATCTGAATGCCGAAGCGGTTTGCTTTCTCTCTGTCTATGCGAATTTGAACCTCATCGCGAGTAGACCCAGTGTCGGCCTTTACATCTTCCAGTCCTTCTATAGTGGAAAGAATAGGAATGATCTGCTGAGAAATAGTCAGCAAGGTTTCTGAAGACTCGCCCAACAAAGTTACTCTTACGCCACCGCCATTGCCGCTATCCCATTGGAAAGAGGGGCGAGCACGCACAAATGAAGGCATGGTTTCACGAATATCCTCTTTGATTTGCCCAACGCTTACTGGCAACTCATCGTTTAGCGTAATACCGCTTACCGCATGACCGGCAGTAAAGTAGGTATACACCTGTTTTATGTGAAAACGTTCTTGGTTTTCATAAAGATAAGCTTCCATTTTATCTACGGTTTTTTCTACCTCTTCTAGGGTAAAGTTTTGGGTTACGTGATAATTAAGCCAAATACGCTCTTGGTTGTTATTACCTTCATCGTCTGATGTCACTGCCTGCATAGGCACAAAAGTCGACGCCAGAATAAGTAACGCAATGACGCAAGTTATTCCTTGGTGTTTCAACATCCAGTTAAGTGCTCGGCCATAGCCTTTTATGTAGAAAGGCGTTTTAGGTGTTTTTACTACTGGAATTTTTACTTTTGTTGTTAGTAATGGAATAAGTGTTTTAGCAATAAAAAGCGACGCAAAAAGAGATATGCAGATAGCTACGGCTACGTGCTCTAAGAAAATAGTCACGTCTATTTTTACACCAATAATATTGGGTAAAAACACAATCGCCGTGGTTGCAGTACCAGCAATGACCGCAAGACTCACTTTGTTTACACCAATTTGGGTGGCCCGTTTGATATCACCTTCTTGTTGGCGCTCTTGAAAGACGCTTTCGGTTATTACAACGGCATTATCAACCAGCATGCCTACGGCAAGCATAAGGCCCATCAGTGACAAAATGTTAAGGGTATAGCCCAAAAGATACATTACACCTAAGGTGATACATATTGAGAAGGGAACCGAAAGTACCACAATCAAGGTCGTGGTAAGCTGTCGCAAGAACAAATACAGCACAATAACTGAAAGTAGCGCCCCTAAAAGACCAGCGTTTAGCAAATCGCTTAGCGATGAGGTTACGCTTTTCGCGGTGTCATCCATAACGAATAAACTAATGCCTGTAAACTCAGGGTCTTCCTTGGCTTTTTCGATAACCTTCATTACCGCGTCGGAAACTTCTACAAGATTGCTGCCAGATTCGCGAAATACGTTAAAACCTACCGCGAAGGTGCGATCTAAGTGACGTCCTTCGTTGCGCTGAGGAAGTTCGTAGGTGACGCTCGCGATATCAGATAAGCGCACGCTGCGGGTAACCCACATGTCTTTAAAGTCGTTTACATCGGTGAATTCGCCAGTTGGGTTAACCAGAATTTTTTCACCGTTGTTGTACATGTAGCCCGCGGTTAGCGAGAAGTTAGCGCTTTGAAGCTGCTGCTCTAAACGAGTACCGTCTATTTGATATGCCGCCATTTTCTTGGGATCTAAGCGAATGGTGATTTGGCGCTTCATGGTGCCGTATAGCTCAACTTTAGATACCCCCGGTACTCGCTCTAGCGGGCGCTTGAGGTTGCGCTCTAGCAAGTCATAGGCGTTCGATAGGTCGCGGTCGCTCGATACGCGAAGTTGAAATATAGGCATATCATTGGTGTTAAATTTATACACCATGATCCGCTCTATATCGTCAGGAAGTTCGTGGCGAATAGCGTCAATCTTTTCCCGTGCTTCAATGCTTTTGGCTTTAAGGTTTTCATCCCAGTCGAACTCCACAATGACCTCAGCCATATTGTCGTACGAACGTGCCCTTAAGCGCTTTATCCCCGACATGGTAGCCACAGCTTCTTCAACTGGGCGGGTGATCATGGTTTCAATTTCAACTGGTGTTGCATCAGGGTAGGGGATCTGCACAACCATTTCCGGAATATCGATTCCTGGGAACTTCTCAAGAGGAAGCAAGCGCCCAGATACGATACCGAATAACAACATAGACAAAAATAGCATTCCAATGGTAACGGGCTTATTTAGCGCAAAGCGCGCCAGCGATGCGCCTATACCTGCAATTTTTGAAAGGTGCGGCTGTGAAGCTATATCTGTCTCGCGTTGATTCGGCTCACGTGTTTGGCGCTTTTCAGTATTGGTTTCAGAACTGTTATTAGCGTTGTGAGAAGGCGAACTCATAGTACACCGCCTTTTGACATGGCTTCTTCGTCATCAAAGCGCGCGTTCGTCTTTGCGTTAACAGGCGTTTTTTGCACAACGTTTTTCTTAACGTCAAACAAGCTGTAAAGTACAGGCAGTAGGATTAGGGTAAGCAAGCTTGCAAACAAAAGACCGTAAATTACCGTAATGGCCATTGGCGTACGAATTTCAGCGCCTTCGCCAAAACCAAACGCCATGGGTAATAAGCCTAGCACCGTAGTGAGTGTGGTCATTACGATAGGGCGTAAACGCGTTTTAGCCGCATCTAAAATGGCCGCGTCTTTATCTACCCCTTGACGGCGCAGCTGGTTAATACGGTCAACTAATACAATAGCGTTGTTTACTACAATGCCGCACAGCATTATTAAGCCGATAAATACCACTACATTAATCGGCGTATTGGTAAGCCAAAGGCCATACACCGAACCCGCTCCAGCTAAGGGCACTGCGAATAAAATAAGCAAAGGGTGTAGTAATGACTCAAATTGCGACGCCATAACCAAGTAAACCATAAATATTGCAAGGGCTAATGCGAACTGTAATGAACGGAAGCTGCTTTGCATATCTTCACTTTGTCCGGTGACCGTTGCGCTTAACGACAGAGGAAGCTGGGTCTCACTAATGACCTTGTTGGCAACAGCAACGGCTTCATCAAGCTTACCTTTGGCAAGGTTCGCTGATACCAGTGCTACACGCTGCTGTCCAACGCGGATAATCTCGCTTGGGCCTACGCTCATGTAAACATCGGCGACGGCACTTAATGGAATAGGTTGTGCAGAGCCTGGGTTAACAACAATGGCACGAACGCTTGCGATATCGTCTCGCTGATTTTCTTGCGTTCTTACCAGTACATCCACTTTTCTGTCTTCAACACTATACTGCGTAGCAACACGTCCGCCCACTTTAGCGGCTATAAGCTGAGAAACGGTAGACGCATCAAGTTCAAGTCGAGCCAGTTTTGCGTGATGGAATGATATCTTAAGCTCTGGATTGCCATCTCGAATGCTGGTAGTGACGTCTGCAAAATTATTGTAACTGGCAAGTTTGGTCGCAATCGCGTCTCCATATTGCTGAAGCTGGTTTAGATCGTAACCTGCAATTTCAATTTGAATAGGTGATGCAAAGCTAAATAGCTCTGGCTCTGAAAACGTTGCCTGAACCTGAGGTTCGAAAGCTAAGTGATCGCGAAGCGCACGTTTCACGTCGTCCATATCAGTCGCTGTTGCTGTTGGCTGCATAACAATGTTCAAGCGACCCCAATGATCGCCACCTTGGTTTGGCGCAGCGCTGATAAGACTACCTGTACCAGACATGGCATAGGTACGTAATACTTTTGTGTCGCCGCTACTAGAATCATTTACTGCAACAGCAGCAAGCTCGCTAATTACGGCGTCGGTACTAGCTACTGGCGAGCCCGCAGGAAGGGTGACTTCTACCGAAAATTCACCTTGTGACAGAGTTGGAATAAGTTCCATGCCAAGTCTTGGTACAAGGGCTATCGCGCCAGCGGCAAGAGCAAAGGCAGTGGCTAGCACCAGTGTTTTTGCTCGAAGGCTTGCGCGCAGCAGCGTTTCATAGGCCGAAGCGAGAAGGTCGAACGCTTTATTAAATGCCCATACAAGTGGTTTAAACGCAACGCTCAGTAATTTACTGACGATATGCCATGCACCGATAAACAAGGTAACCAAAGCCGCAGGTAGAAATACAAAGATAAGCCTGAATACCCAACGAATCGGCAGAGTAATAAAGTACATGATTTTGCCGAACGTTGAAGAAGGTGCCGTGGGCGCAGGAGAGGCAAAGACATCTTCGTGATCAAGCTGTTGCTTTTTCTTCTTGTGTGCCATAGCAGGGATAAGTGTAAGTGCGACGACAAGTGACGCTGCGAGGGCGAACGATACGGTCAAAGCTTGATCTTTAAACAATTGCCCTGCAATGCCTTCTACAAATATCAGCGGCACAAACACGGCCATAGTTGTCAGTGTTGAAGCTACAATCGCGCCAGAGACTTCTTTTGTTCCTTCGCTGGCGGCAGAGTTCTCGGCCAACGTTTCGCTTTCTTCCCCTTTTAATTTTTTGTGGCGGTCGATGTTCTCAAGCACGACAATGCTATTGTCCACCAGTAGACCGACGGCAAGTGCAATACCACCTAAGCTCATCATATTTAGGCTTATGTCGTTGGCATACATCAAATTAAAAGTAGCAATGACCGACACTGGAATAGACACCGAGATGATGACGGTAGCCCAGAAATCTTTTAGGAAGAGGTAAAGCACCAGCATGGCTAAAATGCCCCCCATGACTGCTGCTGACTTCACATTGTCTATGGCTTGCTTGATAAACACGCTTTGGTCGTAAATTTCGCTTAGCGTGTAATTTTCAGGCAGGTTATTGTTTATTTCGCTTAATCGGTTAGCCACTTTTTGCGCGACATTTACCGCGTTAGCGTCACCTTCTTTATAAATGGCAACTTCAATGCCTTCGCTTCCGTTGAAGCGGGTTACCACGTCACGGTCTTTATAAGCACTTTCTACCGTAGCAATATCTTTAAGCTGAATGTTTCTGCCTTCGAAGCGACCAATAAAAAGGTTCTCAATATCATTTAACGATTCAAACTGGTTTAGTGTTCTTACTAAAAACGCCTGCGCTGCGTTATCAATTCTGCCGCCAGCTGCATTAATATTCTCAGCGCTAACCCGGTCAATGATGCGGGTGATAGGAATAGACAGCTGACTGGCTTTTTGCTGGTCGATAAGAATGTGAATTTCGTTCTCTAAACCACCGCCTACACGTACTGCAGCCACACCCTCTACGGATTCCAAAGCGCGCTTTACCTGTTGTTCGGCATATAAACGCAGTCGCTTCATTTGCGCTACGCTCAAACTTGATGTGTCGGTTTGTGCCGTAAGACCTAACTTAATCACCGGGTCTAGACTGGGGTTGAAACGAAGAAGTCGTGGCTTCTCTATATCCAAGGGAAGTTGCAACACATCGAGCTTTTCGCGCACTTCTAAGCTTGCGAAATCCATGTCTGTGCCCCAGGCGAAAGATAAAACCACGTCAGACTGACCTGCGCGCGACGTGGAGGTGACTTTACGTACTCCTTTCACAACGCCGATGGCTTCTTCAATGGGTTTTGAAACCAGTTGTTCTACTTCGCCTGGCGCTGCGCCGTCGTAGTCGGTGCGGATAGTGAGGGTGGGGTAAGACAAATCAGGCAGCAAGTTTACCGATAGCCGGCCCAAAGACACCATACCAAATAATAATACCGCAAACGTAAACATGCTAACGGCTACAGGGCGCTTTACAGCGAGATCTACAATACGCATTGTGTGAATTCCTTGTAAGGCCGAATTAGCTGTTAACTACTTCAACGGGGGCGCTGTCTTTCAAGTTTTGGTGGCCTGCAGTAACGACTTCTTCGTTTCCGCTTAATCCATTGATAACCTCAATGACATCGTTATTTTCAAACCCAGTAGAGATATCAACTTTTTTCACCTTGCCATTATCGACTACGAATACGCTGTGGCTGTTATCAATGGTGACCAGCGCTCTGCGAGGTAGCAACGTAGCGTTAGCATGAGTAGCGTATTCAAGTGATACATCGGTAAACATGCCAGCTTTAAGCTGGTTGTCTTCGTTCGGTACTTTTAAGGTAACTTTGAACGTGCCGGTGGTTGCATCGATAACTGGGCTTATACGTTCCACGTTGGCCGTGATAGTTCTATCGCCTAACGCGGCAACAGTAAGTACTGCACCTTGACCAACCACTACGTTAGGAAGTTCGTTTTCTGGCAAGTAAACAACGCCTTGAAGATTACGCTGTTGAACAATATGAAACATTCTTTCGCGTTGAAAAGACTCGGTTAAGTTACCGACTTTGGCGTTTCTCTCTGCAATATACCCGTCAATAGGCGCCGTGATCGTTGCCTCTTTTAAGTCAAGCTCAGCCAATCGTACAGACGCTTTCGCCGATTCAAATTGCGAGGTAAGTTTGTCGTAGGTATCGTCGCTTATGAGCTTTTTGGAATAAACTTTATTGACCTTATCAAGTTCACTTTCTATGCCGGCTAAATCAGCCAGTGCTTTAGATAAGTTCAGCTCGTAGCGACGCTTATCAAGTTGCGCTAGCACTTGGCCCTTTTGCACATAGTCACCTTCTTCAACGAAGATTTCTTCAATGATCCCCGAGGCGCGAGCAACAACAAACGCTTCTTCTCGTGCTTCCAGGATGGCGGTAGTGTCATAGGTGGATGTTATGTCGCCAGTAATGATGGTTTGAGTTTCAACAGGAATAGCAAAGGCCGTTTCCTCTGCTGATTCTGCCTGGGCGTTGGCGTCGATAGCATCGGCATTGGAACATGCAGTCATCGAAAGAGAGAGAGCAACAATACCGCTTCCAAGAAGAAGCTTTAGCGGTGTTGGTGAAAATGAAAGTAAGGAATGTAATGGTGAAAAAGAGATGTTGCTTTGCGTTGATGTTTCCATGGTCAATAACCCTAACGTGTGTGTCGTTATATAGTAATGACCGGATACAGCAGCTAATATGCCAAAGATGTTAAATAATGTTAATTTCTAATTAATTCAATAGCTTATATATGTAACAAGTGGTTTCAATAAGAAAGCCAACATTTGCAGTTGGCCTTTTGCACTAATGCTTAGCGAAAAATGCTAATAACCGGTTATTTCCACTATAGTCTATTAAACCAAAGTATAGCTGGTGGTGATATCAACGTTGCCCGTAAGCATAAGCATAACGGAACAGTATTTTTCTGCAGAAAGCTGCACGGCGCGAGCAAGGGCCTTTTCGCTAATACCTTCACCTGACACTGTGTAATGTGCATGAATCTTAGTAAAAACCCGCGGCGGCTCTTCGGCTCGCTCTGCTTCTAATTCACAATTACACGCTTCGATATTAAAACGGCCTTTTTTCAGAATATCGACCACATCAACACTCGAGCAGGCACCAACGGCTATGAGTACCGACTCCATTGGAGACACTGCGTTGCCGCTACCATCCATTACAGTTTTATAACCGCTGTCTGTAGTGCCAGTAAAAGTAAGATCTTTGTCCCAAGAAACTCGTGCTTTCATTGTTTGTCCTAATATCATAAAGCTATCGAAAGAGGCTGCAAGCCACTGTTGTCACTAACGCATACGACAGCAGCGACATGTTGTTCTTATTTATTCAGACGAATGGCGTCTGGGCTTAGTGTTATTTTCTTTTGCTTGTACAATGCGCCCAACGCTTTTTTATAAGCAGCTTTACTCACATTAAAATGAGAATAAATAGCCTCCGGCGCACTTTTATCTGTTAACGTAGAAATACCACCATGGGCTTCCAAGTCATCTAAAATTGCCTGTTGAAGAGCGTCACGGCCGCCTTTGTCAACGCGCTGAAGGGCAACATCAACCTTGCCGTCCTCGCGGATAGTTTTGATAACACCCTCTGTCGCTTGACCGATTTTAAGCGGTTTAAAAGCATCGCTGTGGAAAATGAGCCCTAAATTTTTCTCGTTGATGACCACTTTAAAGCCTAAATCGGTTTTAGCGTAAACTAAGCAATCTACCGTATCGCCTTCGTTAAGATAGGCGCTGCTTTCTTTGAGAAAATAGTGAAGCTTTGTTGCACCTAAAATACGCTGTGTCTTGTCGTCAAAAAAAGCGTGAACGACGTAATACATTCCTGGGTTAACAGGTTGAGCTTGGTAGTCGTTAGGCATCAACAGATCGTTGTCCAAACCCCAATCGAAAAATGCACCAAAATTCGTCGCTGAGACGGCTTTGAGTACTTTGGTCTCGCCAACTTGGATTAGTGGCTTCTTCACAGTGGCATAAAGGTCGCCGCGCTGATCTGTGGCAACAAAGACTTCAACTTCTTGACCGTCAGCCAGTGGCGTTTCCACGTCGTCAATGGCAAGTGTGACAGTTTGCATTTCATCAGCGTCTTCAATTTCTATGATACCGTCGTTCGCATCATCATTTTCGACAAGTGGCGCAAGTGCGTAGCCAAAGGGGTATTGGGCTACCACGCGTAATGTATTAATTTTTCCAATATTTATCATCAGCACTGACTTTTTAAAAAGAACAGGTAACATGATACTGGAATGAAGGTAAGAGCTAAACCATTATGAAGTTAAATTGCGATTTAGGTGAAAGTTACGGTGCGTGGTCCATGCCGGTAGAGTCGGCTATTATGGCAGAGATTGATCAGGCGAACATCGCGTGTGGATTTCATGCAGGCGATCCACTGGTAATGAAACAGGCGATATTTCTAGCGAAAACCCACGGTGTTGCCATAGGAGCGCATCCAGCTTACCCAGACTTGCAGGGCTTCGGCCGACGAAGTATGACGATAGGGGCCGACGAACTTATCGCCATGATTCAGTATCAGGTTAGCGCGCTAGCCGGTATGGCGGAGCTTTCTGGGACAACAGTGAGCTATGTTAAGCCCCACGGTGCGTTATATAACGATATGATGAAAAGCCTCACAATTAGACGTGCAGTGATGCAAAGCGTGGCTGAAATAAACGCGCAAATTTCACGGGAACCATTGACGCTAATGGTGCAAGCGACAGCAAGAAATGACGTGATTAAAGATGAGGCGAAAGAGTGGGCGCTGCCATTATACTTTGAAGCGTTTTCTGATAGACGTTACACCGATGAAGGATTATTGCAATCGCGAACGATAGAAGGTGCAGTATTAAGCGAAGATGAAGCCTTAGCCCAGGCAGAGCGGCTTATAGAGTCAGGTACTGTTATCACCGCGTCTGGCAGTACGCTGAAAGTAGAAGCAGATTCATTGTGCGTGCATGGTGACACGAAGGGCGCTGTGAGTATTGCGCAAAGGATCAGAAAGTTTCTATAAATTCGCCTCATAAAAAACACAATTATTAAGAATAATTACAGTATCAAGGACAGCAGATGCAGGCTTTCGGGTGTATTAAGCGAATTGTGACAGCAGGTGCTGACGCCATAATAGTGTATTTTGACGGCGCGAATTTAGATGAAGCAAACAGCGCATGTCACCAAATGCTTGCGGCTATTGACGCTAAACAGGAGCATATCGCTCATATTGATGTTGGTAAGAAGCCAGAAGGTGATACAAGTACCCGATGGAGTTGGTTACGCGAATGCGTGCCGTCCTATGACAGTCTGCTTATCATCTTTGACATGGCATTAATTGACAGTCACGGTGTATATCTAGCCTTAAGAGAGTTAGATGCCGAAAATATATATAGGCTTTCTACTGCATCAGAACAGCGCGTGAAAACCTCGGTGGTTGAAATTCCTGTTTGGTATGGCGCGCCGAATGCGAGCGATTTAAGCATCGTGAGCAAGAAAACGTCACTGTCTATTGAAGAGGTTATAGCGCTCCATACAAGTACAACTTATAAAGTATACGCAGTGGGCTTTTCCCCCGGGTTTGCCTATATGGGCGATATTCCAGAAGCGTTGAAATGTGCCCGTTTAGGCACACCGCGCAAGCGGGTTCCCAAAGGAGCAGTCGCTATAGCGGACAGGCAAACTGCCGTCTACCCAAGCGAGTCACCCGGTGGATGGAACCTTTTAGGGCTCACTGCGTTTGATATGCTTCTGCACAAAGATCAGCACAGTGAGTCACGATTGAGAGCGGGAGACGTAGTTAAGTTTGTTTCGATTACTGAGCAAGAATACAAAGCAGGGTTGCAGGTTGAACTATGAGAATTAACGTACTCAGCAAGGGACTGTTTAGCCTCATAATTGATAAAGGCAGAGTAGGAAAACAGAGGGAAGGTTTTTGCGAGTCAGGCCCGATGGACAGTAACGCCTATGATTGGGCCAATTTTCTTGCCTTCAATTTAGATGGCACGCCGTGCATTGAAGCGATTGGCGAGATGCAGATACGCGTTGATGAAGATTGTGTTATTGCGGTTACTGGAAGAGAGCCTTCACTTGATATAGATGGGATCGCTCAAGCGGTATATCAGAGCCAAAAAGTATCAGCAGGCGCAACGATAACCTTCAAAAGTGCGCTTTTAGGTAGCAAAGCATACTTGGCAATATGTGGTAACTGGCAAGTGCCAAAAGCAGTGGGCAGTGCCTGTACGGTGGTTCGCGAACAGCTTGGAGGATTGGACGGTAAGGGATGCGTGTTAAAAGATGGCGATTGCATCGAGGTTTTAGCTAACACAAGAGTGAAAGACAACGCTAAAATGCGAACGCTAGCGCAGCAGCACATAGATGACTATGGCTTTATAGAATCAATCCGGGTTATTCCAGGCTATCAGTTTACAAGCTTTAGTACTGTTGCCGTACGTACATTTGAAACCAGTACTTATACGGTTTCATCATCAATCGACCGTATGGGCTTCAGACTAACAGGTGAGTCAGTGGCCTCCGATATAGAGAATATGCGCTCTGAAGCCATCCACTTAGGCGCCATTCAAGTTCCCGGCGACGGGCAGCCTATTGTGATGATGCGCGACAGGCAAACGTTAGGGGGCTATCCGAAATTAGGCTGTGTGAGCCCCTGTGATATAAGTCGCTTGGCACAAGCCGTGCCCGGTGAAAAGGTAAATTTTGTTTTTCAAGATGAAGAAGAGGCAAGGGCCGACTGGCTGCTTATGACAAGTAGACGCCGCCGATTGCAAGGAGAAATATTGTGACAATTGCGTTTTTAAACGGTGAGTATATGCCTCTTTCTGAGGCGAAAATTTCTCCAATGGATAGAGGCTTTCTATTTGGTGACGGTATTTATGAAGTCATACCAACTTACGCTGGTAATCCTGTCGGGTTCAAGGGACACACCACGCGCATGGCTCAAGGTTTAGAAGCAATCGAAATCACCAATCCGTATACCGCAGAACAATGGCAGGATATTCTGTCAAATCTGGTTTCAAAGAATCAAACATTCATTGAAAGCGGAAACATTGGCGTTTATTTTCACGTAAGCCGAGGTACCGATACTAAGCGGTTCCATGCTTATCCTAAGCATATAGCACCAACGGTGTTTGGCTTTGCGTTTGAAATCGCGCCTCCTCAACCTACGTCTAAGACTGATGTTAAGCCCTTTAAAGTGGCACTCCAGCAAGATAAAAGATGGCAGCGATGCCACATTAAATCAACGTCGCTGTTAGGTAACGTTATGCATTATCAGGCGGGTGTAGACGCGGGCGTTAACGAAACTATATTGTACAACGGCGACGGTATGATAACCGAAGCAAGCTCATGTAATGTGTTTATGGTTAAAGACGGTGCTATATCGACCCCGCCACTCAATCACGAACTTCTTCCTGGCATTACTCGCGCTATAGCCATTGAAGCGTTTAAGCAAGCTGGGTTAGTCGTCACCGAAACGTGGTTTAGTAAAGAAGATCTTTTGAATGCAGATGAAGTATGGCTTACCTCATCGAGTAAAGAAGTAGCACCTGTGGTAGAGGTAGACGGGCACGTCATTGGAAATGGTGAAGTGGGGGATGTCTGGGAGAAAGCTATTGCTGCCTATCACTCCTACAAATTTAAAGCGTAAAAAACAAAAGAGGCCCGCATAATAGCGGGCCTCTTCTTGAATAAATACAAATAACTTAGTCTGGTACGTTATCGCAGTTACCGTCTGTGCATTCGCCGTAAAGATAAAGGCTGTGATGTGTGAGCTTCATCTTATGTTTTTTGGCAATCATTTCTTGGCGTTCTTCGATGATCTCGTCTTCAAACTCGATAACTTTGCCGCACTTGAGGCATACCAAGTGGTCGTGATGATCTTTGTGGCTTATTTCGAATACCGATTTTCCGCCTTCAAAATGATGACGATTAAGGATACCAGCATCATCGAACTGGTTTAAGACGCGATATACTGTCGCTAAACCAATTTCTTCACCCTGTTCAATGAGTATTTTGTATACGTCTTCAGCACTGATGTGTTGGTTTTCTGGCTCTTGCAGAATTTGTAAAATTTTAAGGCGAGGCAGAGTGACTTTAAGCCCTGCTTTTTTCAATTCTTTATTTTGATCCATTACAACCTACTAAGAACGAGTGAATAAATATTTGGGGTTATTATAGGTAAGTTAAAACAATTTAAAAGGAAAACCGTGGAAACTTTGTTTTCTCGACGAAAATTTACCCATTGCTTCAAGAACGACTAAATTTGACCCAGTGTGGTCGAGTAAATTAAGCAACTCCGACCAGTACATAAGTCTCAGATAATGTTACTAAATAACTAAAATAAATAAAACTTTTGACGTATTGCATTAACATCCTGTTAAACTAAACTTAATGAAGTGACTCAACGCTCCGATATTTTTGGCATGCAGTTTTAATGGAAGTGCCCATGCAGTTAACAATTATAAATAAAATCACACTAGGCTTCGGTCTATTCGGCTGCTTGCTTTTACTCACTAGTACTCTCTCTTACTTTGGACTCAGTAGTATTAAAGACTCCGCGTTAGATGTTGTAGAACAGAAAATGCCGGTGCAAACCAGTATGGTAAAGGTGAAAACCGAGATTCTTTCGTTATCGGTAATTACGGCTAATGGCTATCACGTCGTAGATATTGCTGAGTTAAATGCTAATAAAGCGACCTTTGACTCATTATCGTCAGCATTCGAGGGTGACCTATCGCAGTTAACCTCCCTCATGCCCAAAAACAATGTAGCATCCAATGCCGTTGACGTAAGTTTGGCCTATGTTGATAGCAGCAATAACATGTATGCGGCAATTAATGAGAGGATGAATATTGAAAAGGCACTTGCCACCCAGCTTGAGAAGGTTCTGATGACCGCCGACGAAGCCAGTGCTCTTATGCTTGATCTTTCTTATTTAGAAGGTAATAACCCTAGCATCGAAACGCTTATTGGGGCTGGAACGGCTATCGATAATAAGCTACTCACAATGAACGACTCTTTTGTTGAATTGGCGGAAACAAACGATGCAGCACAAAGTGCCAATATTATCGAAGATTTAAATTATCAATTGAGCAATTTGCAAGTTGATAAAGACTACGTTAACCGTTTAGCAACAGATGTTAATGACGGTGGCACAATAGAGGCGTTTAACGAGCAGTATGACCTGCTTATTGAGGCGGTAAACGGGTCAAATGGCCTGATTGCTCTTCAACGTCAGAAACTGTTAGAGGTAGAAAAAGCTGCGGTTGCGCAAAAGCAAGCAAAAGAGGCATTACAGACGGCACTTACCGACATTAATACCTTGTTCGATTCAGTACAGGCGCAGTCGCTTGATGGACAAAACGCCATTCTCGAATCCGTTCAGGAAAATTTAGTTCGCAATATTATTGTTGCAGTCTTAGGGCTAACCGCAGCGATATTCTTAGCGGTAATTGTGACGCGTAGTATTTCAAAGCCATTAGGTCGAATAAACCAAGGGCTGAGCCTGCTGAGTAAAGGCGATTTAAGTACGAAACTATCTGAAGAAGGCAACGATGAGTTTTCAGCACTATCAGCAAAGGTGAACAGTTTAACTGACAGTTTAAGAGAGCTGGTGGGTAATATTTTAGAACAAGAAAAGCGGCTAATTGAAATTACAAAAGAAAGCGTTGAGCTTGGTAACAAAAGCCTTTCGGAGGTGGATAAGCAGCGAGAGCAAGTTACTGTTACCTCAACGAACACGAAAAATGTTCAGGATAAGAGCCGCAGCAATCTTGCTCAAATTCACGATGCAATGGATGCGCTTAGAGAAATAACCCAGCAGAGCACAGACATCGGCCATTTAGTCGATAAGAACCGTCAGCAAGTAGGAAATCAAGCTAGACAAGCCGAATCATCTTCACAAATTATAAGTAGGCTAGACGATAACTCTCGCAGTATTGGCAGTATTTTAGACGTCATTAAGACAATAGCAGAACAAACTAACTTGTTAGCGCTGAATGCTGCCATAGAGGCAGCCAGAGCCGGTGAGCAGGGCAGGGGGTTTGCTGTGGTTGCTGATGAAGTACGAACGTTGGCAAATCGCACACACGACTCAACGGAAGAGATAGAGCAAATGATAGGTAATTTGCAAAAAGATGCTGCTGAGGCCGTTAAAGCGATCAATGCAGGGCGTGAGCAAGCGCAAGAAGGGGTGCAAATCACGCAGCAAGTTTCACAACAAGTTGAAAGCATTCGCCAGATTATTGAACGTTTAAGTGATATTAACGAACATATCGTCACGGATACTCAGCAACAAGACATACTGCTTGGTGATGTTGCCGAGAGCTTGAATAAAATTGTTGCCTTGGCAGATTCGAGTGCACAGAGCACTAGACAGTCTAATGAATCAACGATGATGCTGGATGCACAAACTGAAAGCCTAAGAAAGGCAGTAGAGCGTTTCCACTTGTGATTTTTAGAAGGTACTTCTTGTACGCAACGCAATTCCCTTTAATGTAAATCAAAAAAAACCGCTCGTCTGAGCGGTTTTTTGTATACATATTTGTGCACGCTAATGCACCGCGTTCAAACTAGGCCAGTTCTGCCAAGCATAGTTCGTCGTGAATTTGCTTACACCACGCTTTAACGCGAGACTCTGTTAGTTCAGGTTGGCGATCTTCATCAATTCCTAGACCAACAAAATGATTGTCGTCAGCCATACCTTTAGATGCTTCGAAGTCATAGCCATCAGTTGACCATTGACCAACTAAAATCGCGCCTTTGGCTTCAACGATGTCTCTAACCATACCCATCGCATCTAAGAAGTATTCAGCATAATCTTCTTGATCGCCACAACCAAAAATTGCAACCAGCTTATCATTAAAGTCGATTTGCTCTAACTCTGGAAAAAAGTCATCCCAGTCGCATTGCGCTTCACCGTAGTACCACGTAGGGATACCAAAGATAAGCAAATCAAAATCAGCGATGTCTTCTTTACTGCTCTTGGCAATGTCTTTAACATCAATTAGCTGTTTACCCAATTCCTTCTGGATCATTTTCGCAACATGTTCGGTATTACCCGTGTCACTTCCGAAAAATAGGCCAACGCTTGCCATATCTAACCTCTATTAATCGTTACTAATTAAACGCCTGTGCTTAACCAAAACCATTCAATAATGCCTTTCGCAAGAAACCCCAAGGCTCCTAAACCTAGCACACCATAGGTGACGACACGCCCTATGAGCGGTACATCGTTCTTACGCAGTACATCGTGTACAGCGAAACCCATCAATACGAAAAGTATAAATAAGCCGCCATACAACATGATGGACTCAATGAGTTCGTAATTTTCTGCAAGCATAGTGTTGTTACTTCAAAATTCTGGCGCAATGATACCACAGTATATACGCCTGTAAGAGCCTAAAACGTTCAAAAAAATGTAATAATAGTCATTCTCATCTTAAACGATGGAGAAACCTTATTTTTAGGACGATTTCTTGAGCGTTCTCTCAACTATCGAATTAAATGCCGCAGGCTTTTCTGCATGCAACCAATGGCCCGTACCCTCTATAATATGTGCTTTCGCATTAGGGAAATAACGACTTATCTCATCGCGATAGGCAGATGTTATGTAGTCAGACTCACTTCCCTTAATAAACAATGTTATGCCATCAAACGTCTGATTAGTTTGTTCCCAGTCAATAATATGGGAATAACTTGCAATGAGACCTTCTACATTAAATCGCCATTTCCATGCGCCGCTATCATCCTGATACAGGCTTTTCAAAAGAAACTGGCGCACGCCAGGTTCTTTTACATGCGCCGCCATTTCTTTTTCTGCGTCCTTTCTACTTTGGATGGTGGTTAACGGAACAGAATTCAAGCCTTCAAATACCGCTTGATGGCTATGGTCGTATTTAACCGGGGCAATGTCGGCAACAATTAAGTGGGATATTACATCACTGTGACTTAGGGCTAATCTCATTGCAACTTTGCCACCTAAAGAATGGCCCAATACTGCACTACGACTTATTTCAAGCGATTGCATTAGTTCGAACACTGCTTCAGCTGCATCGTCTATTGAAAACAATGAAGTCCACGGTGATTCACCATGATCCGGTAAATCAATGCTAAGGACATTAAAATCTGATTCAAAATGGCGTTTAATTCCCGCTAAATTATCGGCATTGCCAAAAAGACCGTGAATTAATATTAACCACGGAGAAGATGTTTGGCTTTTTGAAAGTTTATAGTTTAACTCCACAGCTTTATACCTATTTTCCATTTAAAAATGCGCTAACTGACGTGTGGTCAAAATAAAATAAGGCCTGTAAAACAGGCCCCATTATAATGGTTAAGCAGATAATTTAGTTTATAGCGTAATCGTCAAGTGACTTGCCGCTGTCGAGCGCATCTTTATATATGCGAGGCATACGACCTATGCCTGTCCATAAATGTTCTTCGCCTTTTTCATCTACCAGCTTATATTTGATTGGGCGCTTTTTTCCGGCCTTTTTATTTGTGTCTAGATTTAACGCCTGTAAATCTTCTACATTTAAGCCAGCTTCTTCCATTTGCTTTTTAATTGACGCTAGCTTTTCTAACTTTTCTTTTTCTAGTTTTTCTTGCTCAAGCGCTTTTTCTTTTCTTTTTTCTATTATACCGCTAAGTTTTTCTTGAACCTGCTCAAGTTCTTCTATGCTTAATTCCTTAACAGCACCTTGTAAACGTCTTCCATGGGTTAAAATATCTAAAAATTCGCTCATTAATTAACCTTAATACGTTGTACTAAATTTCAATTAGATAATAATTAAAAGTAGCACAAAAAAAAAGCGAGCTACGCTCGCTTTTAAAAATTATCCGTTTAATTGCAGAAACTATTAAATGTTGTTTCGCAAAGCTAGAGGAAATTTACATATTTGGATAATTGGGGCCACCTGCACCCTCTGGTACAACCCATTTAATATTTTGGCTGGGATCCTTGATATCGCAGGTTTTACAGTGAACGCAGTTCTGTGCGTTAATTTGAAAACGAGGTTGTCCTTCTTCTTCAATTACCTCATATACCCCAGCAGGACAGTAGCGCTGAGCAGGCTCGGCAAATTTAGGTAAATTAATTTGAATAGGAATAGAAGGATCTTTCAGTTTTAAGTGACAGGGCTGATCTTCTTCATGGTTGGTGTTAGATAAAAATACCGACGATAATTTATCAAAACTCAACACGCCATCTGGTTTCGGATAGGAAATCTCTTTCGCATCTTTTGCTTCTTTAAGTTGAGCATAATCTTTATGTTCATCTTTCATAGTGAAAAACAAATTGCCGTTAAAGAAATTTTGCTCAAGTGTATTAAATGCGCCGCCCCAGAAATTACCTAGCTTATGAATCGCAGGACCAAAATTACGAGAGCGGAACAATTCGTCATACAGCCACGATGATTTAAATTTCTCTGTAAAGCTGGTTAACTCTTTTGTGGGGGCTTCAGAATTCTCCACAATGGCATCAAAAATACTTTCAGCGGCTAACATGCCTGACTTCATTGCAGTGTGATTACCCTTTATCTTCGCAAAATTGAGGGTACCTGCTTCACAGCCTACTAATAAGCCGCCAGGAAAGGTCATTTTAGGCAACGAATTAAAGCCACCCTTTGCAATTGCACGAGCGCCGTAAGAAACGCGCTTACCACCTTCCAGGTACTGTTTAAAAACAGGGTGATGTTTGAGGCGCTGAAATTCATCAAACGGGCTTAAATAGGGGTTGTCATAATTAAGGTCAACGATTAGGCCAACGAACACCTGATTGTCCTCAGCGTGATAAAGATAGCTGCCGCCGGTGGCATCATCAAGGGGCCAACCCGCGCTGTGAACAACCAAACCTGGCTGATGCTTGGATGGATCTATATCCCAAATTTCTTTAAAGCCAATGGCATAGTGTTGAGGAGAAGCATCTTGATCTAACTTAAAGTGAGAAATGAGCTCTTTGCCTAAGTGACCGCGACAGCCCTCAGCAAACACGGTGTATTTAGCACGTAACTCCATGCCTGGCATATAGCCGTCTTTAGGTTCGCCATTTTCGCCGACACCCATGTCTCCGGTAAGCACACCGCCAACACTGCCATCTTCATTATAGATAACTTCAGAGGCAGCGAACCCAGGAAATACTTCAACCCCTAACTGTTCAGCTTGTTCCGCTAACCAGCGGCTAACGTTCCCCATTGAGACAATATAATTGCCGTCATTGTGCATGGTTTTTGGCGTTATGCCGTTTGGTAGCTTTCTCGATGACGTTTCATCGTTAAGTAAATAGATATGGTCTTCAGTGACTGGCGTGTTGAGCGGTGCACCTTTTTCTTTCCAGTCAGGAAAAAGCTCGTTGAGTGCGCGAGGTTCGAACACCGCGCCAGAAAGAATATGCGCGCCTACTTCGGAGCCTTTTTCGACCACACAGACCATTAGCTCTTGGTCTTTCTCATTTGCAAGCTGCATAAGCTTGCAAGCCGTTGATAATCCAGCTGGGCCGGCACCGACGATGACTACGTCAAACTCCATCGATTCTCGTTCCAAGGGAGGCTCCTTATGTTTGTATTTTTATAGTGCACTATTGATGAAACAAATAATGCTTTGTGTCAAAAACATGTAAATTAATTGTCGTTTTGCAAGGTAATGCAGGTTGACGTTTACGTCAACAGTAAGTACATTGCAAAGCAGTTTACGTTAACGTTAACTGGTAGTTCATTATAACTGCTCGTAAACGTGGTGTTAACGTCGTTTTAAGGCTAGCCTTTTAAAAACGTACGTTCCACAGTTTCTTTTTTAACGTAGAAGCATTGTTAAAGTTTCAAAAAGCGTGGTGATGTAATACGTTTTTAATTATTAATAGTTAATTATTAATGAAACGTAATTAGCACCGACGAACTCAACAATTGAGGTAAATATGAAAATACTCGTACCGGTCAAACGCGCGATCGACTACAACGTTAAGGTAAGAGTGAAGGCCGATGAATCAGGCGTAGATCTTACTAACGCGAAAATGGCGATTAACCCTTTCTGTGAAATTGCTGTTGAAGAAGCCGTTCGTTTAAAAGAAAAGGGCGTGGTCACTGAAATCGTTGTCGTTTCAATTGGTGATAAAAGCTGCCAAGAACAAATACGTACAGCACTAGCCCTAGGTGCTGATCGTGGTATCCAAATCGATACCGATCAAAATCTTGATTCACTTCAAGTGGCAAAGCTATTAGCCAAAGTGGTAGAAGAAGAGCAGCCTCAGCTTGTTATTCTTGGTAAACAGAGCATCGATTCTGACAACAACCAAACAGGCCAGATGCTTGCCGCATTAACTGGTATGCCTCAGGGAACTTTTGCCTCTGAAGTGGTTGTAGATGGCGAAAAAGTGAATGTAACTCGTGAAATCGACGGTGGTCTTCAAACTGTTGCGCTCTCGCTTCCAGCTGTAGTCACAACAGACCTTCGTTTGAACGAACCGCGTTACGCCTCGCTTCCAAATATTATGAAAGCAAAGCGCAAGCCTCTTGATGTTAAAGCGGCCGCAGACTTTGGTGTTGCGTTAGAGTCAAACGTAAAAGTGCTTAAAGTCACGCCTCCGCCTCAGCGTGAGGGTGGCATTAAAGTGGCAGACGTTGCTGAGTTAGTAGACAAGTTAAAAAATGAAGCAAAGGTGATCTCATGAGCGTACTCGTATATGCAGAACACGATAACACAAGCTTAAAGACGGAAACGCATAAGCTTGTGAACGCGGCACAGAAAATGGGCGGCGACATCCACGTTTTAGTGGCAGGAGAAGGTTGCCAAGCGGTTGCTGAAGCTGCGGCTCAGATTGATGGGGTTGCGAAGGTACTTGTTGCTGATAATGCAGCTTATAAGCATCAACTGGCCGAAAATACGGCCGACTTGGTTCTTGAACTAGCAGGCGACTATAGTCATGTCATTGCAGCTGCAACAACTACAGGTAAAAACTTTATGCCTCGCGTAGCGGCATTGTTAGATGTTGCCCAAATATCTGACATTATTGGCGTAGAAAGTGAAGATACTTTTGTACGTCCAATTTATGCAGGTAACGCAATTGCTATCGTTCAATCATCTGACGCAAAAAAGGTGATTACGGTTCGTGCAGCATCATTCGATGCAGCTGCAACTGGTGGTAGTGCTGAAGTAACCGCAATTGACGTGGTTAAAGGTAGTGAGAAATCTGACTTCGTTTCAGCAGAGCTTACTGAATCTGAGCGCCCTGAACTCACAGCGGCAGAAGTGGTTATTTCGGGCGGCCGTGGTATGCAAAACGGTGACAACTTCAAGCTTCTTGAAGGTATTGCAGACAAGCTTGGTGCAGCCATTGGTGCATCGCGCGCAGCGGTAGATGCTGGCTTTGTTCCAAACGATATGCAGGTTGGTCAAACGGGTAAAATTGTTGCGCCTCAACTTTATATCGCTGTAGGTATTTCAGGCGCTATTCAGCACCTTGCTGGTATGAAAGACTCTAAAGTTATTGTTGCAATCAACAAAGACGAAGAAGCGCCAATTTTCCAGGTTGCTGACTACGGTTTAGTGGGAGACCTATTCGACGTTCTTCCAGAGCTTGAAAATTCACTTTAGTCATATCGCTTAAACGACAAAAGGCTGCATTAATGCAGCCTTTTTTGTAGGGATTGGTTTTTCAATACGCGAGGTATCTTATAGGTATAATGCTTAGATTTGAGCTAGTTGTTATACTCGAACAACAGAGTTGTCTTCGATGCTCACCGGTGAGGGGATGTACGCATCTGCATCCCAGTCATTTTCCCATTTTTCCCCGTCAAGAAGATATCTGAATTGATATTCGTTATCTTTTTCTAGGTCTACCGTTAAGGTAAAGTCGCCGCTTTTTAGCTTCTTCATTGTTAATGGTTGGGTTTTCCAATCAGTGAAATCTCCACATAGAGATGCTTCTTTGGCGTCTTTTGCCGCTTCCGCATTTAGTCGAAATGTCACTTTACACAGAGGTTTTGATTTAAGGTATTGTTTCTTAAGGCTCATAATCTGTTTTCCCTTCAACGTTGCGAATTCAATCCCGAGGCGAATGAGCATGCAAGACAGTGCTCAAATGATAGCCGCCGGTTAACTCATAACCAATGAGTGCTTAAATAATCAACGAAAACCTCATAATTATCAATCATACTTTGTATTCTTTTGATATTTTTTTATATTAGTAACGCTCGATTTTTTTGTGCTCATTTTTTAATAATTCGAAATAAATTTTAACAATCTTAAATGAGTACTCTACCAATAAAATCAGTACACTAGTGTTGAGACAATAATAATAGAAATTTTGGGGTATCTGAGTGGCAAGACATTGCTTTTACTTTGGTTACCTTCGTTCCTAGGGATAGTAAATGAAAAACTCCATGTTAATGAAAAGTGGTATTCCACTGTTCATAGTGTTAATCGCGTTTGTTGCAGCAGCGGTTATGATTAAATCGCGCAAGCCACCTGAGCAAGTCCCCGTAGAGATACCTGCTTTCTTAGTAGATGCAAAAGCAGTGAACGCAGAGCAAGTAAGCTTCATTGTAAAATCGCAAGGTAATGTGGTACCCCGAAATAAAACCGGGCTAAGTGCGCAGGTCAGTGGCAAGGTAGTGAGTTTGTCTGATGCGTTTATCGCAGGAGGAACATTTAAGAAGGGCGACATACTCGCCACGCTAGAGCAAGATGACTATCGAACAGATTTAAAGCTTGCAGAAGCTGAACTCGCTCAAGCGCAAGCTGCCTTACAGGAGGAAATAGCGCGAGGAAAGGTTGCAGAACAAGAATGGCGCTCAGTAAGCAGCGTTGCGCCACCAGAGTTGGGTTTAAGAAAGCCCCAATTGGCAAAAGAACAGGCAAACGTTAAAGCCGCAGAGGCTAAACTAGAGCGTGCGAAGCGCAATTTAGAACGAACTAAAATTACAGCGCCATACAATGGTATCGTTGTAGAGCGAAATATTGATCTTGGACAGTTTGTGGCTGCGGGTTCAATGCTGGGCACTGTATATTCTACCGATACGGCAGAAGTAAGATTACCTATTCCAGATAGCGACCTCATGTTTATCGATATAGCTGGGCAGTCGAGCGAAAGCGCCCCCGTTTCTCTCTTTGCGTCTGTTGGTGGCGTTAAGCGCACATGGGAGGGCAAGCTAGTTCGTTCAGAAGGAATTTTAGATACGGGTAGTCGAGTAGTCTACGCCATTGTTGAAGTTAAAGACCCCTATAATCTTAACGGTTCTCACCCTTCGCCACTGCGTTTTGGTCAATTTGTGGAAGCAGAAATTACCTCTCGCCAAAACGAAGAACTTGTGGTGCTACCTCGCAGTATTTTGCGGTTAGACAATACCGTACTTACCGTTAACGACAATCGAGAAATTGATATTAAGCCGGTTGAAATTGCTCGTACCACCGCGAAAGATGTGTTTATTCGCTCTGGTATCGAAGAAGGTTCATTGGTCGTCACCAGCGCGGTTCCAAACCCCTATAACGGTATGAAAGTCCGTTTGCCAGGTGATGAGCCTGTGTTATCTGAAGCAGCTGAATCTGACACGTCGAAAAACACTGACAAAGTGGAAAGCACGTCCTCTGAAGGAGGCAACTAATGAGCCGCATTGATACAAACAAAGGCTTAATTGCCTGGTTTGCAAGAAATAATGTTGCCGCTAATCTACTAATGATATTGCTTGTTGTTGGCGGTATTTTCAGTGCGTTCAGTATTCAAAAGCAAGTTTTTCCAAGCTTTGAAATAGACGTCATTAGTGTACGGGTTCCCTACTTAGGTGCTGCGCCACAGGAAGTAGAAGAGGGCGTACTGCTAAAAATAGAAGAGGCGATTAAAGACTTAGAGGGCATTAAGCAAATTAACGCTACCGCCGTTGAAGGGATGGGAACGGTAAGCATCCAAGTCGAAGAAGATTACGATGTGCAGTCGTTGCTTGATGAGGTAAAGGTACAGGTGGATGCAATACCAAGCTTCCCCGCTGATACTGAAAAACCAGTAATTTATCGCCAAAAAATACAACAGGATGTGATTTGGATTTCAGTTTATGGTGATGCTTCAGAGCGAGAGTTGAAAGAGTTTGCCAAAAACTTGCGCGATGACATTGCTAATTTGTCAGGAATTTCCAGTGTTCAAGTAGTGGGCGCGCGCGACTACGAAATATCGGTAGAGCTGTCTGAAGTCGATTTACAAAAGTACAATCTTACCTTTGCTGATGTTGTAGGGCGCTTAAGCCAGTCTAGTGTGGACTTACCTGGTGGTTCAATTCGCACCGAAAACGGCGATATCTTGCTAAGAACAAAGGGGCAAGCCTATACCGGCTGGGACTTTTCTCAAATTGTACTGGTCACTAATTCGAATGGAACGCGAGTAACTTTGGGTGATGTTGCATATATAAACGACGGCTTCATCGAAAATAATCAATATGCCTTATTTGACGGTAAGCCAGCCGTTAGCTTGCGGGTACAAGCCGTTGGTGATCAGAATGCGTTAGAGATATCTGAACAAGTAAACAATTACATCGATAGTCAAAAGGCAGAATTCCCAGCCCACATTACGGCCGATACATGGGGAGATAGCTCATTCTATCTCGCTGATAGACTTAATATGATGCTCGAAAATATGTTTTTCGGCGCGCTTCTTGTTTTTCTGGTTCTGTCTCTATTTTTAAAAATAAAGCTCGCATTTTGGGTTATTGTAGGGCTACCGGTGTGTTTCCTTGGCACTTTATTTGTCATGCCGTTAGATGTAGTGGGTGTATCTATTAATATGCTCAGCTTGTTCGCCTTTATCCTTGTATTAGGGATAGTGGTAGACGATGCCATCATCATGGGCGAGTCAGCTTACTCTGAAATAGATAAAAAGGGTCACAGCGCTGACAACGTCATTGCCGGTGTTAAGAAGGTTGCTATGCCCGCCACTTTCGGCGTACTGACTACTATCGCTGCATTTATGCCAATGCTTATGGTGTCTGGCCCTTTCGGTATTATTTGGAAGACCATCGGCATGGTGGTGATTGTCTGTCTGATATTCTCACTTATAGAGTCTAAGCTTATATTGCCTGCCCACCTTGTGCATATGAAGCTGAAGCCCTATGATCCAGCAAAAGCAAATGGCTTTCAAAAGTTTAGAGACTTTTTCAGTGAAGGTATAAAGACCTTCATTCAAAATAAATATGCACCTTTTTTAGCTAAAGCCATACGCAATAGGTATACCACGGTTTCCGTTTTTGTCGCGATGCTGATTTTAACGGTCGGTTTATTTGGCGGTGGTATCGTACGTTTTGTATTTTTCCCTAATATCCCAAGCGACTTTATGGTTGCCAGCTTTGAGCTAGAACCAGGCTCGTCACTACAGCAGCGTGATAATGTGCTTACAACGCTTCGTGAAGCTATGCATCGCATGGACGAAAAGATTGCTGAAGAATCTGGAGAAAATGTAATTAAACACGCCATTGCATTTGATAATGGCAATTTAGGCGGAGAGATTTTTGCGGAGCTTACAAAAGGGGAAACACGAACGCTGACTGATTTTGAAATTCAGGACATGTGGCGTCAGGAGCTTCCTGAAATACCTGGTGTTAAGTCATTCAATATTAGTTCTCCTGGCGGTCCAGGTGGTGGTGCAGACCTTAGCTTTGAGTTTAGTTCAGGCGATATCAAAGCGCTGCGTGCTATTAGCGAAGAGCTAAAAGAAGCGTTAGATCAATACGAAGGCGTAACCGATATTAACGATACTTTCTCTGGTGGCAGTGATGAAATTCAGTTAGCACTTAAGCCACAAGCTGATGCACTTGGTATTTCGTTACGAGACCTTGGTCAACAGGTACGTTTTGGCTTTTATGGCGCAGAAGTTCAGCGTATTCAGCGAGACGATGAAGAAATAAAAGTTATGGTGCGCTACCCTAAAACTGAGCGAAGCTCCGTAGAGCATCTTGAAAATATGCGTATTCGCGCACCAAATGGACAAGAAATACCTTTTGAGCAAGTGGCGACCTTCACTGTTGGCCAAGGCTTTGACTCTATTATTCGCGTAGACGGAAAGCGTTCTGTTACCGTTACGGGTGTAGTTGATAAAGCATTACTCGACCCATCAGAAGTGACGAATGACGTAATTGAAAACCTAATGCCAGACTTGTTGGCTCGTTATCCAAAAGTTGACTTTCAGCTGCAAGGGAACTCAAAGGAACAAGCCGAAGCTATGTTTAGTCTGATGCAAGGGTTGTTGTTTGCATTGTTCGCTATCTACACATTACTTGCTATTCCGCTTAAATCTTATAGCCAACCTCTGATCATAATGTCAGTTATTCCTTTTGGCATAGTGGGCGCTATTATCGGCCACTTGGTGCTTGGTATGGCGGTAAGTGTATTGTCTGTCTGTGGCATTATTGCGTTATCTGGGGTTGTGGTAAACGACAGCTTGATCATGGTGGATTTTGTAAACCGTGCGCGCAAAGAGGGAATGTCTCTTATGGAGGCAGCAATTAGCGCTGGAACGCAGCGTTTTAGAGCGATAATCCTAACGTCATTAACTACCTTTATGGGGTTGATGCCAATTGTGTTTGAACGCAGTCTGCAAGCACAGGTTGTCATACCTATGGCTATTTCTTTGGCCTTCGGTATTTTGTTTGCAACGGTGATAACGCTGCTACTCGTTCCTGCACTTTATCTAATTCTTAACGACCTTAAGAATGTATTTAAAGGCAGAAGACAAGCTCAAGTTACGACAGAAAGTTAAATAGATAATGCCGGGTAAAACCGGCATTTTTCTTTTAGGGAATAAAAAATGAAGAAAAATCTAATATACGCAGCCGTGGTTGCAGCTTCCGCAGGCTTAACTTTGGCTTGCACAAGCTCGCCAAGCGAAACGTCTGATTCAGTTAAAATAGAACAGAACAGCGCTGCCATGCCGAAAGTGTCTGGTTATCCAGAAACGAAAACCGTTGCACAGCAGGATAATTATCATGGCACTATGGTTAGCGATCCCTATCGCTGGTTAGAGGAAGAGAAAAGCGAAGAAGTAAAAACGTGGGTTGAGTCGCAAAACACGCTTGCTCGCCCTTACTTGGCAGAATTACCCTCTAGAGAGCGTTACAAAGAGCGTTTAACCGCGCTTTGGGATTATGAGAAGTATTCAACGCCCTACATGGTAAACGGCAAGCTATTTTATTCCTACAACAACGGTTTACAAAATCAGTATGTGCTTTACATGGCAGACGGCGTTGACGGTGAACCCGAAGTGTTGATTGACCCAAATACGTTAAGCGATGATGGCACAGTATCAATGGCATCAACAGAGCTTAGCCCCAAAGCCTCGTACCTTGCATATATGCTATCTGATGGTGGTACTGACTGGAAAACCATTCACCTTCGCAACACCAGCAATAAATCAGACTTAACGGATACTATCAAAGGCATTAAGTTTTCGAATATCGCCTGGTTGCCTGACGAAAGTGGATTCTTTTACTCTCGTTACCCAAAAAATGACGCGGGCGAGTATGATGATAGTCAAACGGTAGCTATCTACTTTCATGCGATAGGTACAGCGCAAAGTGCAGACAAAAAGGTCTTTGCGTTTGAAGGAAAGGATACCTGGAACCCATATCCTTCAGTTGTACAGGATGGTGAAACATTGCTTATTTCTGTTTTTGAAGGGTATCAGGCTAATGGTGTCTATGCTAAATCGCTTAAAGAGGATGATAGCGAGCTTGTTCCTGTTTTCGAGAAGTGGGATGGTCGATATGATTTGATTGGCGAGCATGGCGATGCGCTGTTCTTCACATCTACTGCAGATGCCCCAACGGGCAAGGTCGTTAAAGTAACTTTTGATAATGGTGTTAACGCTACTGAAACCGTTATTGAAAGTACACCTGATACCTTATCTAGCGTTTCTCTTCTGGGTGAGAAGCTTTTTGCACAGTATCTAAAGGACGTGAAAGGTCAGGTGAGTGTATTTGATTTAACCGGCGAAAAAGTTGATGAAATCACGTTCTCTGACATAGGTAGCGTAAGCGGCTTTTTTGGCGGCAAAAATGCCGATACAACCTTTTATAAACTGACTGGATTTACAAATCCGGGTCAGGTGTATGCCTACAATATAAAAAGTGGTGAGTCTTCGTTATTTAAAACCATTGATACCGGTATTGATTATGACGATTACGAAACAAAGCAGATTTTCTATACCAGTAAAGATGGAACGAAAGTGCCCATGTTTATTGTACATAAGAAAGGCTTAAAACTAGATGGCAACAACAAAACCCTGTTGTACGGGTATGGTGGTTTTAATATTTCATTAGTACCACGGTATTCAGTATCGCGTATGGTATGGGTAGAGCAGGGTAATGTACTGGCCATAGCTAACCTACGCGGTGGTGGCGAGTATGGGCAGAAATGGCACAAAGCTGGTACTAAGCTAGACAAGCAAAACGTATTCGATGACTTTATCGCAGCCGGTGAGTATTTAGTTGAAAGCGGCTACACCACACCTGAGAAAATGGGTATTCAAGGTGGCTCGAATGGCGGCTTGCTTGTAGGCGCGACCTTAACTCAGCGTCCGGACCTTTTCTCTGCCGCCTTACCTGCAGTCGGTGTGTTGGATATGCTTCGCTACCACACGCCAAGTGCAAATACACGGGCTTGGTCTTCTGATTATGGGTTAAGTGAAAATAAAGAGGAATTTGAGGCGCTTTACGCTTATTCGCCACTTCACAACACTAAGCCAGGCACCTGTTACCCAGCTACATTAGTCACTACAGGTGATCACGATGACCGTGTTGTGCCGTGGCACAGTTATAAGTTTGCAGCTCAACTACAGGCAGATCAAAGCTGTGATAACCCGGTTTTGCTTCGTGTAGAAACCCGTGCAGGTCACGGTGCAGGTACGCCAACGTGGATGCAAATTGAAGGGTATGCCGACCAGTGGGCTTTTTTAGAATCTGCCCTTAATTAACTTCCCATCATTATTCAACAAAAAACAAGCCGCTGTAAAAAGCGGCTTTTTTGTTTGCATTTTAAACAAATGACCATATACTGTATATATATCAGTATGGTTTATTTTGAATCTTATTTAGGCGTGTGACTTTGCACAACCTTTAGGAGAAAATTATGCAAACAGGCATTAAAGCGGTTGATCAACTTATCTCGAAACACGGCATTATGGCTGAATTGGGAGCAGACACCTTTCAACGCCGCACTCGCTTAACCGGTGGCGATGAACGCGCGAACACACTGCCTTTTTGTATGTATCAAAAAGTGGCACACGCCCCTTTATCAAAGCAATTTACCGTGCACCATTTTTACATGCCGGGGAACAAAGGAAAGTTAGCGAGCTTTTTGTTTGATGAAAAAGGGCAGTTAATAGAGCAGGTCTACTATCAAAAAGTCGCGCGGTGGGTGCAGGTGTGCAGAAAACTGCAGCAATTAGTGGAAGTGCCAACCTCAGACGTTCATATGGCGGCGTAAAAAAAAAGCGGTAGCGTTTGTAAACGCTACCGCTTTTGATAAACCAAATCGCTACCTTACATGAAAGTAGCTACCTATATTGGCTTAGTAATAAGTGTACTTAAACTCAACACCCCAAACGCGTGGCTCGTTTACGATACCCGTTAGGTTGTTAAAGTCGATCGCACCTTTAACGTTATCTTCGTCAGTAATGTTACGGCCAAATAGCGCTACTGTGTAGTTGTGCGCGAAGTTTTCGTAACCAATACGTAGACCACCTTCGAAGTTGTCGTCAGTAGTGAATTCAACCGCTTCGTATAGGAAGATGTTAGTTTCACCTTGGAACGCCCAATCGGTAAACACGAAGAACTCACCGTCATCACCCATTGGAATGGTGTAACGAGCAGTAAAGTTGAAGATTGACTCTGGTGCTTGTGGGAATGGGTTGCCGTCGATTGAAGCAACGAAACCGTCTGGACGAGGGTCGGTTACCGTACAGTTTCCTGTAGAACCAAACGCTGGGTTAGTACCACATGGCGAAACCGTTAACGTATCGTCTTTGATTTCAGTGTGGTTGTAGCTGTAACCTGCAGTAAACGTTAGTTCATCAGTTGCAAGCCATTGCGCATCTACTTCAAAACCGTACGCTTCACCTTTGTCAGCATTAACTAGTGCTGTAAAGTTGTTGCCACCACCAATCGCAGAGAACTGCATATCATCTACTGTGTAGTAGAATGCAGCTGCGTTTAAGCGAAGTGTGTCGTCTAGAAGGTCAGATTTAACGCCTACTTCAAATGAATTGATAGTTTCAGCATCAGCAACAGAAGGTGCGCCTTCAAACGCAACGTCACGGCCTTGAATAGTTTGGGCGCGGAAGCCGTTTGCATAACGTGCGAAAACAGACATGTCGTCAGTAACGCGGTAGTTTGCACTAAGTTCAAAGCTAGTTTGACCATCATCTACATCAATGTCGTCGTAGTCCTGAATTTGAGCATCTCCGGTAACCAACGCAAAACCATTCACGTTTTGATCGCCAACCACTAAACTCTTAGAGTCGTGCGTATAGCGAATACCACCAGTAACGTTTAGTTTTTCGTTAACTTGGTAAGAGGTTTGACCGAACACTGCCCACGTTTGGTTTTCGTGGAATACGGTTGTTGCACCAAAGTAACCGTCGATACTAGTAACGTTAAAAGATGCATCGTAATAAAACGCACCTAA
Source organism: Alteromonas gracilis (assembly GCF_002993325.1). Lineage (GTDB taxonomy): Bacteria > Pseudomonadota > Gammaproteobacteria > Enterobacterales > Alteromonadaceae > Alteromonas > Alteromonas gracilis. The sequence continues at coordinate 32,387 of NZ_PVNO01000010.1, read as the reverse complement.
CTGCCAGTTCATAGCATCGCGCGTGTTGCTTGAAAGTCTAAATTCTTGAGTGTATTGCTCTAGGTCATCAAGGTTATCTTGCGTTACCGCCGAGAAAGGAATGAATCCAGGACCTGAAGTACCGTCTGCACGGTTAAAACCACCATCAACATCGCCTAAGCTTGAGCCATCAGCTGTTTCGATAGCCGAGATAGACGTGAAGGTAACTTCATCCATATCGTATTCAAGTTTTAGTGACGCACCAAACCCGTCATATTCTTGTGGGTTATTGTCGATGCCGTCGCCTTGAAGGTCGCCATCATAGAAAACAGTTTCGCGATCGTAGTTTTCGTTAAGCTCGTTACTGCCTTTGGTGAATACGTTGGCACGGAAAATAGACGCTGTACCTTCAAGCTCGCGACCGTGTACGTTTAATAGCGCAGAGAAGTCAGCAGACGGTTCCCAAAGAAGCTGTAAACGATAGGCTTTCTCGTCGTAGCCACCGATTGCATCGTTTTCGCCTGTGAATGCGTTATCGATGTAGTCGTCACGCTCTTGTGACAATACAGAAAGACGAGCAGAAAGTTCGTCAGTAAGGCCACCGCTAATAGCACCTTCGAAGTTCATTGTACCGTAAGAACCAAAACCAGCTTTCGCGTAACCTTCAAGGTCTTGTGTTGGTTTTACAGTATCAAACTTAATGATACCTGCAGTGGTGTTACGACCAAATAATGTGCCTTGTGGACCGCGAAGTACTTCAACTTGTTGAACGTCGAAAAGCGGGAAGCTCTTAAGTACTACGTTTTCCATTACCACTTCATCCATGATAATAGAAACAGGCTGTGACGCCGCTAGGTCAAAGTCGGTGTTGCCAAGACCACGGATATAAAAGCGTGGAGCGACGCGACCGTTTGACGACTCGGCGTAAAGACCAGGTACACGTACTGCTAGTGCAAGAATGTCTTCACCACCAGAGAAAAGGCTTTCGAATTTTTCACCGCTTAACGTCGCAACAGAGATTGGTACTTCTTGAATTGACTGACTACGCTTTTGCGCAGTAACGGTAATTTGTTCAAGTGAGGCTTCTTTTTTTTCTGTCGTTGCGGCCTCTTGTGCAAGAACTGAAGAGCTGAACGCGGCACTAACAGCTAGTGCTAGCGTGGCGATTTTGTGTGTTCTCATGTTTCCACCAAGATGATTTTGAAATTATACTTTTGTAGTGTTTTAAGCACATAAATTTTCAATCTATGCTTGGCGCTGCATTTTACACAAAGTTTGAAATAAAAACTTCAAATTTGTGCAAAAAAGGGCTTATTTCATCTAATGTGCACTATATTGGCAAACTTGCATGTATTAAAAAGCCCTGTTTGCACTGCCGTGAGCCAATTAGTTATTGAAACCTACTTTACTGGTGCAGCTTCCTTGTAAAACGTGAAAAGCTAGTTTCGCTTAAACTTCGCTCGATACTGAGAAGGGGACATGCCTGTCGCTTTTTTAAATAGTCGAGTGAATGAACTTAGGTCTTCGTAACCTACCGCGCTTATCAGGCTTTCTAACGGAGTATTTGAGGTTTCCAACAACTTTCTTGCCTGTTCAATCCGCAATGACTGTAAATATTGACCCGGAGTGGTATTGCATGCATTTTTAAAACGGCGTGTTAACGTTCGCTCGGTCATATTGTGCCGTGCTGCCACGTCAGAAATTGTGACTTTGCTTTGCAGATGCTTTTCCAAAAATGACTGGACCTCCATAATGTCTTTATCCGAATGGAAACGCCGCTGCCGACTGCTTGCATAAATAGTTTGGCTTGTCCTCGACACATCTAACACATGAGATTTCGCAGTATCGCTTGCCACTTGATGACCACAATATCGCTCTATCAATAAAATGGATAAATCAATCCATGCCATCCCTCCACCTGCACAATAAACTTCATTGTCTTCCGTCACCATTTTTTCAGGCTGTAAATTAACTGAGGGAAACATAGCGTTAAATTTTTCGGCATATCCCCAGTGCGTTGTGGCAACCTTATCTGTGAGTAACCCTGTATTTGCCAATAAGAAGGTGCCAGTGCAGTTTGCAGCAATATCGGCTCCCACCTTTTGCAACCTTTTTATATGAACAAGTAATGGCAGTGTTTCAATGAGAACTTGGTCTATATCTCCACCAATGGTCGGGATCAATAAAATATCCGTGTGAGAGACGTCTTCAATAGCGATATTCGGCTGCAATGTAACCTGATTCGAGCAAAGAAACGTTTGGCCGTGATGACTGGCTAACTGCACTTTAAACTGCGGTGAAGTTGGTAATTTGTGAATGCGCTGCCAACTGATACCAGCGAACGCAAATACATCCAACGCTCCAGTTATTGCTGAAGCGAGAGCCTGATCAAAGCCGAGCACGGTAACGGTAAACTTCGGTTTATTCATAAAAGTAATGCAGGTTATTAATACGGATAAGATATGCTTATCATTGGCGGTATTGACCATTATTGTGTCATTAATGACAATAATGGCACGATAACGAATATGACACAATGTGTTAACAAGTATTTGTAAAGGACAAAACACCATGGCCGACCAACTCATTCCTCGTCGTGAAATGCAATTTCAGCTGTATGAAGTATTAGACACTGCTGCGCTGTGCGAGAAGGCGCGATTTGAAGAGCACAACGTTGAAACCTTTAATGCCGTTATCGATATGGCTGAGAAGATGGCAGAGGAGCTTTTTCTTCCTCACAACGCTGTTGCTGATAAGAATGAGCCCACATTTGATGGGACCAAAGTATCAATGATCGATGATGTGAAAGTGGCATTCGACACATACAGAGAGTCGGGCTTTATTGCAGGTCACTTCGATTATGAAGATGGTGGTATGCAGCTTCCTGTTACTGTGATGAATGCTTGTGCAGGTTATTTTTTAGCAGCGAACCCTTCGTCCACTGCCTATCCATTTTTAACGGCAGCTGCAGCGAACGTTATAAAACACTTTGCATCAGAAGACGTAAAAAACGCGTTTTTACCTAAAATGCTCAGCGGCGACTTTACCGGTACCATGGCACTCACCGAGCCTCATGCTGGCTCGTCGCTTGCAGACATTCGCACCTCGGCACGGCTCCAAGAAGATGGCACCTATCGGGTAAAAGGTAGCAAAATTTATATCTCAGGCGGAGAGCATGAGCTTTCTGACAACATTGTACATTTAGTGCTGGCTAAAATTCCTGGCGGTCCGGCTGGTGTGAAAGGTATCTCACTATTTGCTGTGCCTAAATACCGTTTAGATGCTGATGGCAATCCAGATGTGCGCAATGATGTGACCCTTGCCGGCCTTATTCACAAAATGGGCTATCGCGGTACGACATCCACGGCGTTAACCTTCGGTGAGAATGGTGATTGTCATGGTTATCTCATTGGTGAACCACACCAAGGTCTGCGCTACATGTTCATGATGATGAATGAGGCACGCATAGGCGTGGGCTACGGTGCAGCGATGATTGGCTATCGCGGTTATCGTTATTCATTAGACTATGCAAAAGATCGCACGCAGGGGCGTGCGGCACCTAATTTAGCGCCAGAAGACGACCCAACACCAATCATTAATCACGGTGACGTTCGTCGTATGCTGCTAGCTCAAAAAGCATATTGCGAAGGCGGTATGGCGCTTTGTCTTTATGGCAGCATGCTGATAGACGAAATGGAAACGGAAACCGATAGCGAAAAACGCACCGAACTTTCCCAGCTTCTTGACCTATTAACGCCAGTGTTTAAGGCGTGGCCGTCTGAATTCGGCCCCAAAGCAAACGACTTGGCGATTCAAATACTAGGTGGCGCGGGTTACACCCGAGAATACCCTGTTGAACAATGCTGGCGCGACAATCGCTTAAATCCTATTCATGAGGGAACTAACGGTATTCAGGCGCTTGACTTGTTAGGTAGAAAGTTATGGCAGCATGACGGGAAAGGACTTCAAGTATTACTTGCCCGAGTAACCGCTGACATGAAGCGCGCTGAAACACCAAGAGCACAGGCACTCGCTGCTAAGCTTAAGCCCTACTTAGACAAACTCGGCGCACTTATTCAGCAAGCGGCGGGAGATTTACGCTCAGATAAGCAGTCGGTACTGCTAACCAATGCCAGCTGCTTTTTGAACATATTCTCAAGCTGCGTTGTGAGTTGGATTTGGTTACGCCAAGCAAACGTTGCTGAGCAAGCCTTGGCTCATGAAGTGGGTGAACAAGATGTCGATTTCTATGAAGGTAAGTTAGCTGCTGCAGAGTATTTCCTTAATTGGGAGCTGCCGTTGGTAAGCCGTGATATTGAAGTTTTAAGTACGCGTGACACAACGTGTAATGACATAAAGGCAAGTTACTTCTAGCTATAGATCACGATTTATAAAAAGCGATGGCGTGCAGGTTCACGTCATCTCGATGACTTAATTACTTGGAGTACAGCTAATGAACGTAGCTGCAAATGTTGAAGGCAAACATATTCTTATTACTGGAGGTGGCTCGGGAATTGGCGCTGCATCTGCCCGCGTATTAAGCGCCAGAGGCGCAATGGTAGGTATCGCTGACCTAAACCAAGATAACGCAAAAGCGCTTGCAGATGAAATTACCAAGTCAGGTGGCAAAGCCTATGCAGTGTCGGTAGACGTTACCGAGCCTGCTCAGGTTAAAGCGATGTTTGATACCGCTTTCTCTCATAATGAAAAAATTGACGTCATTATAAATAACGCGGGTATTGATCATTTTCCTGCGCCTCTTACCGAAGTTGACGACGCTATGTTTATGAAAAACATTCAGGTCAATTTAGCTGGCGTCTGGTATTGCATGAAAAATGCACTGAAACATATGACGGCAACAGGTGGTGGCCATATTATCAATATTGCTTCTGTGGCTGGGCTGCGCTCTGCGCCTATGATCAGTGCTTACAGTGCGTCTAAGCATGGAGTGATAGGTTTAACGAAATCAGCGGCAGTAGAATACGCGCGAGCTAACATTCGCATCAATGCGGTATGCCCAAGTTTTGTAGACACACCGATGGTACAGGGCGTGCTATCTAAGCTAGATGAACGTGGTCAAAAAGGCCTCATTGGCGCAAACCCGATGAAGCGCCTTGGTAAGCCCGAAGAAATTGCAAATGCTATTGCATGGCTGTGTAGCGACGAATCATCGTTTATGACTGGCCAGTCTGTTGTACTTGATGGAGGCATGCTGGCATAGGACATTAATGTTTGGATGCCTAAAGGCTTGCCTTCTATTCTTATTATTTTTTAACAGATTTCGTAACTAACGTAGGTAGTCAAAAAGCTATCCAATGGGTTAGTTCACAAACAGCAAGAGAAGGAATATTTAATGAAGAACTTATTCGATTTAACAGGAAAAGTTGCACTGGTCACTGGCGCCAGCCGTGGTATTGGAGAGTCTATTGCTCGTTTGCTTGCACAATACGGGGCCCATGTGATTGTATCAAGCCGCAAAATTGACGGCTGTGAAGCGGTTGCTTCATCTATTCGCGACGCAGGCGGCAAAGCTACCGCACTGGCGTGTCACGTAGGCGAAATGGAACAAATTACTGAAGCCTTCAATGTAATAAAACGTGATTTCGGCAAACTGGACGTTCTTGTAAATAACGCGGCGGCTAATCCGTATTTCGGTCACATTCTAGATACTGACCTAGGTGCGTACAACAAAACTGTAGATGTAAATATTCGCGGTTATTTCTTCATGTCTATTGAGGCGGGCAAAATGATGAAAGAGCAGGGCGGTGGCGTAATTTTAAATACGGCATCAGTAAACGGCGTCACCCCTGGTGACATGCAGGGAATTTACTCTATCACCAAAGCGGCGGTTATCAGCATGACGAAATCGTTCGCAAAAGAATGCGGTAGCCTGAACATTCGCGTCAACGCGCTTCTCCCTGGATTAACGGATACTAAATTTGCATCGGCGCTAACGACCAATGAGCAAATTCTTAAACATGCGCTTAAAGTCATTCCTCTTGGTCGCGTTGCCGATCCCGATGAAATGGCGGGTACCGTACTGTACTTAGTATCAGATGCTTCAAGCTACACCACGGGCACGACAGTGGTGGTAGATGGTGGTATGCTAGCGTAATTAGTTACAATTACGAGATACGACCATGCATATATGGGTTGACGCCGACGCGTGCCCTGCAGTTATCAAAGACATTCTTTTTAAGGCAGCCAGACGAACAAAGCTGCCTTTGTCTTTGGTGGCTAACCATTCTATGTCTGTTCCACCAGACAAACATATAACATTGACCCAGGTGCCTTCTGGGTTCGATGCCGCAGATGATTACATTGTGGAGAAGTGCGAAGCGGGTGATCTGGTGATCACTAACGACATCCCCTTAGCGGCTGATGTGTTGACGAAAAATGCACTAGCGCTCAACAATCGTGGTGAAGAATACGATAAGTCGTCTATCAAGCAGATATTGGGTATGCGAGATTTTATGGACACCATGCGCTCAAGCGGCGAACATACCGGTGGGCCCAAAGCATTTTCACAGCGTGACAAACAGAACTTCGCCAACGCACTAGACCGACTTCTAACCCAAGGTCTCCGCAACCTCAAATAAAATATTGGGGTCAGAGTACTTTAAATACTGAAAAAAGTACTCTGACCCCATTAGGCTTTAGCAGTCGCCACCGCCGCCATCACTTCCGCAAGATGAGCTCGAACTGCTTGTTGGCGTGTAAATCGCAGCACTACTGTCTGCATGAGAACTGAATGTACTGCCGCGAGTTTTTGTTGCAAATGATACTAAAAACACCAATGCACAAAGAGCAACGATAGCGACAGATGCTTTCCATTCGCCAGTTGTCGCTCCACTGTAACAAGCGTATGCAGCGACGGCTAAACTCAAAAGTCTTATTATCAACCTCATAACGATCTCCTTTTTACCGCAAGGTACTAGGGGTGGAAAATGTACTCTGACCCCATTTTTGCCTTTTTTATGGGGGCAGAAAAGTACTCTGACCCCATTATTTGATGATTATTTAACTATAGTCATCTCTTCAATGAGGTTCGTTGCGCCGTCAACGTATTCCATTACCCATAACATGTAGCGGCTATCTACATGGATGGTACGGGTTGTTTTCGGATCAAAGTCCCAATCTGAGTTTACGCTTTCAAACGTGCCGTCAAATAACAAACCGATTAGCTCAGCTTTTGCGTTAAGCGTTGCTGAACCTGAATTACCGCCTGTTGAATCTAAGTCCGTAAGGAAGTTAACCGGTACGCTGTTAATGGCTTCTAGCTTGTAAGGTCCGTACTTTTTGTCTTCGATAAGCTCAAGCTGCTTTTTCGGTGAATCAAACGGTGTTTCACCGGTATCTTTTTCCGTAATGCCTTCAAGACGGGTAAAGGGTTCGTAAATAAGCCCGTCTTTTGGCGAACCGCCCATTACGTTACCGTAAGTTACCCGAAGCGTACTGTTCGCATCTGGGTAAGCAAGGCTTCCCAAAGACTTTTGCCATTCAATAATCGCACTCATGTACTTAGGGCGCAGCGCAGCAGATTTACCACTTAGCGTTTTGCTCTTATCTTCAATAGCCATTTCGGTATCAAATAGGGCAACAGCAAGTTTAATAAACGGGTCGTTACTGTTCTCAAAATCTGCGCGGCTTGCGGTTAACCACTTCAAACGTTCTTCAGTGCTGGTCAGTGACGTGTTGTCATAGAACGCTTTTAGCTTTTTCTGAAGTGTTTTGCTGTCAGTATTTCCGTCAATGCCCACCGCTTTATCAAACGCCGCAACGCGGTTTTCTTCTGGCTGTTCTAGGTACATGCTGATCATTTTCTGCCACACGGCTTGGTCAACTACCGGATCAAAACGGCGTTCGATGCGCTCTACGCTTTCTTTAAGACGAATTTGGTCCCGTTCTTGGTATCCGCTCTCGCGCTCTGCGTCTGGCTTTTCTCTCTCAATTGCATTTCGATAAAGGGTTTGAGCAGAAGATAAAAGCTGTGCGCGACTTAGGTTGTTGTACCAAAAGTTTTGCTTGTTCATTTGCATTTGTTCAGCGCTAACCGCATCAAGATCGGCAAGGGCTTGCTTCATCTCACTCTTACCGTTTTTATCAAGCCATGCTGCTAACTGCTCTTCACGCTCTGCGCGACGTGGAACCAACCCAACACGTTTAGCGCCAGAAAGCTGGCCCAATGTATTTTTGTGGAAGTTGTTTAGACCCGCTAACAATGACTCGTACTTGATACGCGCATCGCTGCCTTCTTCAGATGCACTTTCAATAGTTTTAATCCACGCGTCTACCAGTTCAAGATAAGTTGGATATAGCCAGTCGAAAGTGTAAGAAACTTGAGACAAGCGGGCATAGCGATTAGTGGAACCAGGATAGCCCGCCGCCATGACAAAGTCGCCGTCCTCAAGCCCTGCTGCAGATACCTTTAAGAAATGGTCAGGTTTGAAGGGAACATTATCTTCACTGAAATCAGCTGGTTTTCCATCTTTGCCAACATAAGCGCGATAGAAAGAGAAATCACCGGTGTGACGAGGCCACATCCAGTTATCTACATCACCGCCGTATTTGCCTATAGAATCGGCAGGCGCATAGGCGATACGTACATCACGAATTTCCATTTGCTTAATAAGTTTATATTCAAGACCTTGAAAGAATGAAGGTACAGAGCAGCGGAAACCTGCTTCAGATTCGCACTCAGCAATTAAAGCTTTACGGTTCGCTTCAATTAGATCATAGCGCTCGCGCCCTTGAATATCTTCACTGATATCGCCAACTACTTTGTCCGTTACATCGGAAAAATCGACGGTAACAAACATACGAGTACCCGGTGCAGCGGGAAGTTCGTCACCAATTTCTTTTGCTAAAAAGCCGTCTTTCAAGTAGTTGTTTTCTGGGGTGCTGTTGTATTGTACCGAACCGCGTGCGCAGTGGTGGTTAGTAACCGCAAGCCCTTTGTCAGAGACAAACGATGCTGAACAACCACCTAAAGATACAATTGCACCCATAGGAAATGCAGTTAAGTCATTAATACTGCTGGCAGGAATTGCCAAGCCTGTTTCTTTCAAATCGCCAGCAATTGAAGGGAGCTGCTCTGGCGTGAACATGCCTTCCTTTGCATTTACTTGCATTGCACTGCCAATTAGAGCGGCAGAAAGACAAAATACACTTACTTTAGACATGGGGTATCCTTGTTCTTGTCGTTAATCTTATTGTTATAAGTCAGTCTTAATAAATACCAAGTTAACGTGTACGTCAACATTGTTACAGTGTAACGATTATTCCCATTTCGCCTAAGAAAAAGCGTTAGGTGCAAGGAGGAAATTTGTTAAGAAGTGTAACTAACTGCCATTAACAGCACGATTAGGTTGTTTATCGCAGAAATAGGAAAGCGAGAAATTTGAAGGTAATAAAAAAGGCAGGTATGAAACCTGCCTTTCGCATCTTAAAAATCGTTAGTTAATGCTTAAAGCACTGATACCAATGCTTTCGCTAGCGTTTCTACGTTTTCGTGATTTATGCCCGCGATGTTTACGCGGCTAGAATCTACAAAATAAACACTGTGCTTTTCACGTACTTCGCGCACTTGCTCAGGTGTGATACACAAGAACGAGAACATACCTTTTTGGTCGTTTACGAAGCTAAAGTCTTTAGGTGAACCATTGTCGTGAAGGTTTTGAACAAGCATGGCACGTAGTGACTTCATACGATCGCGCATTTCGTTCACTTCAGATACCCACTCGTTGTTAAGTGCTTCGTCAGCTAGGATAATATCAACTAAAGCGCCACCATAGCTTGGCGGCATAGAATAGATGCCACGTGCAATTGATTGAATCTGACCCTGTGCAATTTTTCGGGTTGCTGAATCTTCTGTAATGATGGCAGCTAAACCAACGCGTTCGCGGTACAGGCCAAAGTTTTTAGAGCAAGACGCTGCAACGATAACTTCTGGCAGATTTTCTACCAACAAACGCATGCCGTAAGCATCTTCTTCTAAGCCTTCACCAAAACCAAGGTAGGCCACGTCGATGAAAGGCAGGAACTCGCGCTCTTTCGCTACTTCTAGTACTTCATCCCATTGTGCATTGGTAAGGTCAGCACCTGTTGGGTTGTGACAGCAACCGTGAAGAAGAACGATATCGCCCTTTTCAGTTTTGCGAAGGGTTTCCATCATCGCGTCAAAGCGAATGCTTGCTGACGCCTTATCGAAGTACGGGTAGGTTTCAATTTTAAGGCCCGCAGAGCCGATAAGTGGAATGTGGTTTGCCCACGTAGGGTCGCTTACCCATACTTTTGCGTTGTCGTTACAACGAGCAAGTAGTTCTGAAAGAATGCGCAGTGCACCGCAACCACCTGGTGCTTGAACCGCAGCAACGCGGTCAGCTAAAAGAACTGGGCTATTCTTACCTAACAGCAAAGACAACATACCATCGATGAAACCTTGGTTGCCCTGAGGCGTGATATAGGTTTTGCTGGTTTCTGTGTCTAAAAGCACTTTTTGCGCTTTAGCAACACTTGAAAGAATAGGGGTATTACCTTGCTCATCTTTGTAAACGCCAACACCTAAATCGATTTTATTTGGGTTGGTGTCTTCACGAAAAGCAGCAGACAGGCCAAGAATTGGATCTGGGGCGAGATGGGGTAATACTTCAAACACGATATGTCCTCACGTTACGTTGGTGTGCAAAAGATAGCAGGCAGGCATTATGCCACCGATGGTAGAAAAAACGACCCCCAAAGGTTGAAAATATTTCAATTAGTCAAAGAAACAAAACGTAAACGAAAGTTTCATTTCAAAAATGGCTTAAATTGAAAAGGAAAATTCACGTGTTTCTAGTATCTCGCCTTTGTCTGAAAAGCACCGCTCTTTCCAAGTCAGCGTTTTGTTTTTATCTACCAGCAGCAGGGTAGACGTGCGCGTGCCGTATTTCTCGGTTTGAATGAAAATAGAAGATAACGCCTTTTCCCATTCATAACCCACTCCCGTATCGGGAAGTAGCGCGTCGTCGGCTTTATTGTCACGGCGCAAAATACCAAACAAGTCGTCATCATTAATCACGTCTTCATTTGTTACATAATGGTTCAATGCCCTTACGCCTTGAGTTACTTTTGGCCAAGGTGTAGCTATATCTGCGTTTGATAAACCGTACACGCCTTGTTCGATAAAATGGGTCGAATTGTTTACGTTATTGTAAACCCTTAGCGCGTCGACATGACCAAATAGCAAATTATAGCCGTTATATTGCGAACGTGTATTTTCGAGTGTTGCCAAGTATTGTGATTGCGCAGCGTGGCTCCTATCAACAGAGTCTTGCTTTAGCCAGTTAGCGACTAATTCACCCCGTGATACGGCATTGTTGTTGATATTCTGTGGGTCTCTGACGTTGGTAAGTGCCGCCAAGTTTCCATTACGCGTAACGCCCATCCAAGTGCCGTTTGCTTCTAAATCCTGCCCTGCAAGTAAATTAGGATGCTCATCCCAAAAGGTAGATGGGGCGGTGGGGCGCGCGTAAAACTCGTCCCGATTTGCTGCAATAATTAGCGGGTAGTCCTCTCGCATTTTGTTAGCGATAAATAAAATACACATACTGAAATTTTCGAACCTTTTCTCTTTTGAATGTCCTAATCGGCCCTTTCATGGTTATGTTAACAATTGTTTTACATGTCGAATTTGATTACTCTTCGAAGAAATAAACACAGAATCATGGTTTGTCTAAAGCAAAATAGTTACGCCTTAATAAATACTTTGAGAGCGCTAAAAATTGCGACTTATTGAGTACTCACTCGTTAAGTACTCGTTCATTACGTAATTATTGAGCCGTAATAAACCAAGAAAATAGAGCATAATAATAATGACAGAACCCTCACACCCTAGCACGTATTCTCAGTCTGCCAATATTGTTATTGTCGGAAAAAATATTCCTCGAAAATGGCCAAATTGGTTGTCGACATTTGCGGCATGGGTGCTCACAAAGCGAGGTTGGCACGTGGAAGGTGAGCTGATTAATCAGAAAAAAGCCATTTTAGCGGTAGCACCACACACATCTAATTGGGACTTCTTTATTGGTTTATTCATTGTCTTTTCATTTAAGCTGAATATTAATTTTTTTGGAAAGCACACTATATTCAAGCCGCCTTTAGGCGCGATTGTGAGAAGACTCGGTGGCATTCCGGTTGAAAGGAGCAAAGCGCACGGTGTGGTAACATCTATAGCGAATAGGATTAAAGAGGCTGACTCGCTTATCCTAGCATTGGCGCCAGAAGGGACAAGAAGCCCCATTTACCCATGGAAAACAGGGTTTATGCATATTGCTCGTGAAGCCGAAATACCCATTCAAGTCATTGGGTTAGACTATGCCAGAAAGGCAATTGTGCTAGGGCCAATTATTCAGAAAGTGACTAACATAGACGAACAAATGCAAACTATCTATGCGTTTTATGATAATGTTTGCGCAAAATATCCTAAAAACTGCATAACAAAGCCATAATCATTTCTGGTGAAGTGGTAAGTACGCAACCGTATCAAGTAAGATAGCGGTGAGCGCATGGCAAAGTCGCAAACATCTATTTTCGGAGCTTTACCCGTGACAAAATTGGGATTCACAACCCGTCAGGTTCATTCTGATCGTATGCTAAATACCCCAGAGCATGGCGGTGTTCATAGCAGTACGTCTAATTCCGTTCTTTTTGAGTTTAAAGATGCGCAGGGCATCATAGACGCGTTTCAAGGCAAACGTGCTGCCCATGTTTATTCTCGTTCTTCATCACCTTCTGTCGCTGCGCTACAAAATATGCTCAATGACCTTGAAGGCGGCGTTGGCACACTTTGTTATTCGACGGGGATGGCAGCGATAAGCAGCACCTTATTTGCACTGCTTAAATCGGGCGATCATTTAATTGTAAGCCAATACCTTTTTGGAAACACGCGCAGCTTTTTTGAAACAATTAAAGATTTTGGCGTACAGGTTACCTACGCAGATGTAACTGACATTCAGCAAGTTAAAGAAGCCTATCGTCCAAACACTAAAGGGGTTTATACAGAGACCGTAGCTAACCCTGTGACACAGGTTGCCGACCTTCACGCAATCGGTCAATTCTGCGAAGAAAAACACATGCTGTTTATGGTCGATAACACCATGACGCCTCCGCCCGTTTTTTACGCAAAAGATGTTAAGGCGTCGTTGGTGTTCTGCTCGTTGACGAAGTACATCGCAGGTCACGGCAACGTTTTAGGCGGTGCAGTAGTCGATACGGGTAACTTTGACTGGACAAAGTTTGATAACCTAAAACCTGCTTATCAGGTTGCAGATACTGCACAATGGGGAATTACCCAGATTAAGAAGAAAGGTTTACGGGATTTAGGTGCTACGCTAGCTCCGCAATCTGCTTCTGCCATTGCGTTGGGCATGGAAACCTTAGCTCTGCGTTTGTCACGAAGCCAGCATAATGCGATGCAGTTAGCGACATTCCTTGATAATCACCCGAGAGTATCAAAGGTCTTTTACCCTGGGCTTGCAGATCATCCACAGCATTTCATGGCCCGGGAATATCTACACGGCGGCTATGGCGCTATTTTAAGTTTTGATCTGATCGAAGGTGCTGATCCGGTGGCATTTTTAAACGAAATGAAGTTGGTGATTTGTGCTACTCACTTGGGCGACAACCGCACGCTGGCGCTACCTGTTGCACCTACTATCTATTTTGAAAATACAGCCGAAGAGCGAGAGATAATGGGGATTTCCGATACCATGCTGCGTATATCGGTAGGTATTGAAGATACGCAGGATCTAATTGAAGACTTTGAAGCAGCGCTAAATACAATTTAGAAAACGTTTTTCTTTTTTATATACGAGAAAGGGGCCTAGGCCCCTTTATTATTTTGCTTCAGTCTCAGTAAGTGTGAAACGCAATGCGTTTGACTTACTTCGTTTAGTCGAAGCCTAATGTGATCTGACCGCGAATTTCACCACTTGGAAATGCATCTGAGTGGAAGTTAGTGTAAAGACCACCGTCTGCCATAACACCCATTTGCTCAGCCGTTAACGTTGTATTAGTTGGTACTGACCACATGCCATCTGCAACGGCAGTGAGTCCCAATAATACATTACCGTTTGCGCCCGCTTCACCTTCGTGGATATGCGCCATATTCGCTGTCATACCGGTAATAGTTACACTACCTGACAATGCGCCTGTAGACGTGTTAAGGGTAAATGCGCCAGCGCCGCTCGCATCGGTAGTGACGGCTGGTACCTCTTGTTGTCCGTTGGCGATAATGCCGTACACTTCAATGTTGTCAGGCGTGATCTGGCCGCGAATTTCGCCACCAGTAAACGCGGCGGTGTGAACATTGACATAGTGACCGCCTGAAAGTAACTGCGTAGCTGTTGCTTCGTCTAGCATTAGGCTTCCATCTGTCATCCAAACACCAGCTGTTTCTTCACTTTCAACAAGCGCTTCTAACACAGGGCCATTTACACCGGCGAAGCCAGTATGAATATGTGCCATCGTCGCGTTTTCGATGGTGGTTACCGCTACAAGGGAAACATTATTGTTGGTCGTATCGAAAAGCGCATAGCCAGAGCCCATTGCCATTGTATCGACCGCTGGAACCTCTTGGCTGCCACTTAGTGAGAAAGTAACCACCGCTGTTGTGTCTGGAACAATTTGACCACGTACTTCGCCGCTAGGGTTAGCTGTAGTGTGTACATTTAAGTACCATTCACCACTAGTCAGCGCATCTAGGTTGCTAGGTGATATATTGGTTTCAGCTAAAATATACGTACCGTTGCCAGCATCAGTGAGTGGGAAAGCAACTGGCCCGTTCAAACCAATGCCACCATCGTGTACGTGCACACCAGTAACATCGGTTAGGCCTGAAACATCAACACTTACGCTAAACGCTGGTAAGTCTTCGTCAATTTCAACTACTGCTGTTGCAGAAGACATGGTAGTAACAGCGGGCACTTCTTGAGAACCGCTTAAGCTTACATTATAAGTCATGTCGGCGTTAAAAGCTGGCGGAGGTGGAGCCAGACCATCAAGTAATGCTAGTTGAGGTAAGTCGCCCTCCATCGCACCGTCTAGCGCAATCGCAGTGTATATCTCGCCATTTTCTAACGAAAGCACGCCCGTTTCGATTGCCGCTGTCTTGGTGCCTGTTGGTGTAACAGTGACTACATAGTCGCCTTCTGCCAAGCTTACATAACCCGTTTCAACTAATTCGCCAGTTTGATAAGCAATATCGGCAAACGCTGGTTCAACAGTGTCAATTTCACCATCTGTGGTTACATAAATATCCACGTTGCCCGCTGACGGTGAAGCGTGAACAATACGCACTTTCGCTTCAGTTGCTACAGAACGGGGCATATCAACAAGAACATCAAGTTCTGGTGCGGCTAAAACGTTGTTTGCTATGGCGGTATATGACATACCCACTTCTAGCGTCAATTCAGCATCGTCAACTGCCACAACACTGTTGTCGCTATCAGCTACAACATCAATTAGGTAGTCTCCTGCAGCAACAGACAAGTAATCGGTGGTTCGCGGAAACTGAATGCCGTCTACCAGTACAATTTCGTTGTTTGCTATAACATCAACCGCTGGCGCGTCACTAATACCATGCACTACACGAATCTCGGAACCCGCTTCTGCATCCCATATTTTGAAACTGCTATCGCCGTCTGCAGCTAGGAGCGTTACAGGTGAATCACCCGTGCCAACATTGTTAGTTGCGGCTATGAGTAAATCAGCACCGTCGGCTAGGTTTACAGTACCAGAGTCATACACAACCGTCGTCTCGCCCGCCGGTGTAATACGAATTTGATAATCACCTGCAGGCACTTGAATCAAATCTGTTGAGTCAGTAAATTCTGCCGTAACAAGTGGCTGTTCCGCAGTGATATCTGCATCGGGCGCGGTAACATAAATATCAACTGTCGGAGCCATAGATGCTGCATGTACAATTTGTACTTGCGCGTTCCCTGCCTCGACCGCGGTTTCCATGCTCGTTACTGTTAACAACGCTAGTGTCTCGTCGCTAACATTTCCTACGGCAAAGATATCGTAGTTCATATCAGCTTCAAGCGTAACGTCAGCCTGCAATACTTCAGCGTCTTCTCCAGGAAGAATACCTGTCACGCCAATGTCGTAGGTGCCTGTTTCTACTTCAAAACGCGATGAAGCAACTTGATAATCAACATTTTCCAAACCGTTTAGTATGGCATCGTTAGCGGTGATATTAACCATCGGAGCGTCAGATGCCGCGTGAACAACGCGTACGTTTGAATACTCGATAACGGGGGCGGGGACTTCAACTACTTCATCATCGTCATCATCAGAGCAACCAATTAGAAATAGTGGTAATATTGAACATGCAAGGAGAGCCTTGTTCCTTCTCATTTTTCGTATCCTCTTAATTGTGTTGTAGCAGACTCGATTACGCGAGGGAATTGTGGGAAGATCATCCTCCTTGCAACATTAACGCAATGTAATGTTTTCATTATTTTTACAAGGTATTTCGAACACGTAAGATCATGTTCTACAAAATAGAACGCAACCTTCATTTTTTTGATATTTTCATTCAATCTAATTGCTCTAATATAACTTCGCATCATCGAAACAACGAATATTGGAGTTCGGCATGAAAAAAGTTTTAGCGATATTTTCCAGTCTTAATGGCAGTGAAGGTAATTCTTCAAAGCTTGCAAACGAGTACCTTTCTAAAATGGGGAAGGATGACTCGGTACTTATCAACCGCGTCGATGCAGCCTCGCTAGCGTTACCTCACCTAACGAGTGAAGAAATGCAGGCTTGGATGACTGAGGCTTCTGAACGAAATGAATCGCAGCAAGCGCTGGCTAAAGTGTCTGACGATATCGTAGAAGCGGTAAAGGAAGCTGATGAGATTGTGTTAGCAGTGCCAATGTATAACTTTGGCATTCCTTCAAGTCTGAAAGCATATTTTGACCGTGTGGCTCGAGCTGGTATAACGTTTAAATATACTGAAACGGGTCCCGTGGGCTTGTTAGAGAATAAATCAGCTACGGTTTTTGCAGCCCGTGGTGGTGTTTATGCAGGTTCAGACTTCGATACGCAAACGCCATACTTAAAACACTTTTTAAATTTCGTTGGCATTAACAATGTAAAATTCGTTTATGCTGAAGGACTTAACATGGGTGAAGAGCAAGCAAACGAAGCTTTTTCAGCTGCAAGTAAAAAAATTATTGAACTAACCAACGGCTAAACACACTAAATTAATGCAGTTAGCTAAAACGTAGGAAGTATGTTTCAGCTAAAAGTGTGTTCCAAGTTGAGTGTGCTTGATTGCCCCGCGTATAACGCGGGGCTTTTTTATGTGCGTTAACATTGATGGCGTTAAATTGTAGGCGTTAATAAAAGGTCAAGGGATGCTTATGAACGTAACAACACTTACTCACTTTTTAACAGCGCTTCAACCTCAGCAATAAAGGCCGGGTCAGTAGGCTTTGTTGAACTAGGAAAGTGAGTGATTTGCTTGCCCGTGCTATCTATTAGGTATTTGTTGAAATTCCAAGATGGCGCTTTGCCAGTAGCAGTTTTAAGCATTCGATACATAGGGTCCGCGTCTTCACCTTTTACCGATATTGGCTCAAACATCGGAAACTTCACGCCGTAGGTTAATTCGCAAAGTTCGGCGGTTTTACCTTCATCATTATCTTCCTGATTGAAATCATGTGATGGAAAACCAAGTACTACGAAATCTTTGTCCTTGTAGTCACTGTAAAGTGCCTCTAAGCCTTCAAACTGTGGTGTATAACCGCAATAGCTAGCTGTATTAACCACCAACAGCGTCTTGCCACCATATTCGTTACAGAGATTGACCGTTTCTTGAGAGTTGAGTTTGCGCTTCATAAATTTGAGTACACTAGGGCATTCATTTGCAAAGCTAGTAGAGGTTAAAAAGGTAAGCGTAAGTAACGCCGGTACAAATCTTTTTGCTTTCATAGTGTTTTACCTCGAGAGTTAGTTTTTGTTATTTTGAAAGGGTAAGAGACCCAATGTAGACAAACCATAAACGGGGATGCTTTACGTTTGGTTCACTATCACAATCGATGAACGTTAGCGCTTTGATAAATGCTCTGGGTATAATGTTAACGCTTTTTACATAACAACGATTTAAAATAATGAAAAAATATTCTTCTTTACTCATCGCGGCCAGCGTAACGTTTGCGCTTGGTGGATGTGCAAGCACAACGAACGACACGTCAATTACAACAACCTCTTCGCCATTGCCTGCGACGAGTATTCAACAATCGGTCACACCTGATGCAGCGCCGTCAGCCAGCCAAACAAACGGTGAAATCACGCTCAAACAAATCATGTCAGATCCTCAATGGATAGGCGCGCTGCCCGAGGGTATGGGCTGGTCAGTTAATGGCGACAAAATTGTGTTTGAAAGGGAAAAGCAAAATAGTGCACTCAAAGATGTATATATTGCTGACCTATCAAATCCTGAGAATGTGATAAAAGCGCCGCTATCCGACTTACACAAATATCGTTTCAAAGAGCGCGTAGTAAGGAACGATGGTGTCATCGCCTATTCCTTTGAAGATAGTGTGTATGTGCAATTTACCAATGGAGAAACTGTACGTATTGCCCGTGGCGGTAACGCACTCTCAACGCTTTCATTCATGACCGATGGCCGCCTAATGGCGTTAAGTGGTGACCGGTTCATTGCTATCGACCTATCAAACGGCACCCGTGAAGAGCTGTTGAGTTGGAAATTTAGCGACGAGCCAAAGGCTGTTGAACCACCTAAAGATTATATTGCTGAACAGCAACAGTCGCTGGTGGAATACATCAAGCTACAGCGTAAAAACAAAAAAGATAAAGACGATGCAAAAAAAGCACTGGCTGAAAAGAACGACAGCGTTGCACCTTCGCCGTTTTATTTCGATAAGTCGCATCGACTAGCGGGGATCAGTGTATCGCCTGCGGGTAACTTTGCTGTGGTTGCAACTACTGAAAGTAAGCCGACCCGCGATGACAGCGACATCATGCCCCATTACATTCAAGAAGACAGCCGTATCGCGGCAAAGCCGGTACGCCAACGTGTGGCAGATGCAGAATCAGTAAATCACGAACTGTGGCTGCTTAACTTGAAAACAGGCGAGAAGAGTGAACTTAAATACTTTAATTTACCTGGCTACAATGACGACGTACTTGCAGATGTAAAAGCAGAGAACGCGAAGGCAAAAGGCGAGACTTATGAAGTGAATCGTCTGCCCCGCGATATTACCTTACTGCAAAGCTGGTACTGGACCAAACCTTCTATTCGCTGGCACAAAAACGGTAACGCCGTCGCGGTTATGCTTGAAGCATGGGACAACAAAGACCGCTGGATTGCGACCGTCGATCTTGCAAATAAAACGCTGGAAAACCAACACAGGCTTCATGACGATGCGTGGGTAAACTATCGTTTCAACGCGTTTGATTGGCTGAATGACAGCGAGACCCTTTACTATCAGTCTGAGCATACTGGCTACTCGCATTTATATATTCAAAAACCTGGTGAGAAGCCTGTCGCGCTGACCAGTGGCCGTTTTGTTGTTGACGATTTAACGCTTTCCAACGATGACAATTATATCTACTTTAAAGCCAATATGGAGCATCCTGGTCTTTACGAAGTTTATCGTGCCGATTTACGTGATAACACTATCGACACCATGACTGATTTGAATGGTATGACGGACTATTCACTTAGCCCTGATGGTGAAAACTTGTTGCTAAGCCATAGCAAAGTGAATCAGCCACAAGAGCTTTATATTAAGCCAGCAGATGAAGCAACAGCAGCAAAGCAAATTACACAAAGCACCAGTGCTGAATTTAATGCGCTCCCTTGGGCAGTACCGAACATCGTTGCTATTGACTCATCGCATACCGACGCGCCAATTTACGCTCGCGTTTATCTACCAGAAAATTACGACAAATCAGCACTAAACAAAGCGGTAGTGTTTAACCATGGTGCAGGCTATTTACAGAATGCCCACATGGGGTGGTCTGGGTACTTCAGAGAATACATGTTCCACAGTATGCTAGTGCAGCAAGGCTATGTCGTGCTTGATATGGATTATCGTGCAAGCGCGGGTTACGGGCGTGATTGGCGTACAGCGATTTATCGCCAAATGGGTACGCCTGAAGTGCAGGACTTACGTGACGGCTTGAATTGGCTGGTAGACAACGCAAATGTAGACCGTGAGCGCATAGGCACATATGGCGGATCGTACGGCGGTTTCTTAACCTTTATGTCTATGTTTACCGCTCCTGACCTATTCGCGGCCGGTGCAGCACTCCGTCCGGTAACCGACTGGGCACATTACAACACACCATATACGGCAAACATTTTAAATACTCCTAATATCGATCCCATCGCATACGAGCGTAGTTCGCCAATCTATTTCGCAGATGGACTCGAAAAGCCGTTGCTTATCAACGCGCCAATGGTTGATGACAATGTGTTTTTCCACGATACCGTGCGATTGGTACAGCGCCTTATCGAGTTAGAAAAGGAAGATTTTGAAACGGCGATTTATCCAGTAGAGCCACATGGATTTGTTCAGCCTAGTTCATGGCTTGATGAATACCGTCGTATCTACAAGCTATTCGAGGAAAACTTATAACTGAAACGGTTAATTCATGAAAAGCTCGGTGTTTAAAAACATCCGCTTTTTCATATCATATTAGTTTAAAAAGCTACGAAAAAAGGCCCGAGTTCAGCTGAATTCGGGCCTTTTTAATGTCATTGGCTTTGTCGTTTACGCGCTTTTTAATTACCGCAGGCATATGAAATACAAGGAAAGAGCGCCGCTCTATCGCAAGGGCGTTTATTTTCTTTTAGCGGTGATATACATAAGCAAAAATATAACAATGCCTGTCAGCGCACCGAATAAATGGGCATCTACGGCAACTTTTGCGTCAATCAGGTTTGCGACTTGTTCGCTGCTACCGTCAATTTGTTCGTATCCCACTTTAATCGCTAAACCGACAAGTAGTAACCAACCCGACTTCATTTTCTCTTTAATATCAACACAGGCGCCCCAGGCGAAAATACCGTGTAATGCACCCGACAAACCCGCGTACCAAATCAGATCTGGAGAGAAAAAATAAAGCCCGACACTCGTTCCTAAGCAGCACCACACAAAAACTTTTAAGTACAAACCAATTCGATAATGTTCACCGTGTAGGGCCCACAACAGCGCCAGACCGGCTAAATTTAAAAGTAGGTGGTAGCCATTGGTGTGAACGATATTACCGCTAACTATTCGCCAGGTTTCTAAACCTTGTATGGCATAACGGTCGTAAGCCAAATAGTTGCCAGACATGGGTTCAAAGAAAAACGCAACAACGGAGCATAGCGCTACAAATAGAGGACCAGCACTATACTTAAGCGAAAACGGCAGTGACATCATCAGTGTTAGTTATTTTTGAATTTCGAATTTGCTGGCTATGATACAGAAATTGCCTACAGGGTGAAAACTGAAGTACACCTAAAATAAAATAGACGACAGTAAAGGAGTAATTATGTCTTACATCATTACCGAAAATAATCAGCAGTGCTTAACGATTACACTCAACCGCACAGAGAAAAAGAATGCATTAACACGGGATATGTACCAGGCAATGGCGAATGCTATTTTAGGTGTTAAGAACGATGGCTCAACGAAAGTGGTTGTGATTAAAGGTGCGGGCGATTGTTTTACCGCGGGTAATGACATTGGAGACTTTGCACAGCAACAAGAGCACGCTCAGGTGCCGGAAACCGCAGCGTTTATGCGCGCTCTGGCTGCATGTAACATACCTGTCATTGCGCAAGTGCATGGTTTAGCGGTGGGAATAGGGACTACCTTGCTGCTTCACTGCGATTTTGTTTACGCCACTCCAGATACCCGATTTGTTCTACCGTTCATCAATTTAGGGCTTGTTCCTGAATATGCATCAAGTTATCTTTTGCCTAAGGTTGCAGGTCATATCAAAGCAGCAGAATGGCTAATGTTGGGTGAGCCTTTTTCTGCTGCCGACGCATATCAATTCGGAATTTTGACCAAAATTACTGATGCCAATGAAATCGATCAGACTGTTCAAGCTACGGTTGATAAACTCATCGCCAAGCCTTCATTTTCGCTTAGACAAACAAAAGCGCTATTAAAAGGCGATGGAGAGCATATCAATCAGCAAATGAACGAAGAATTTGATATTTTTTTAGAAGCATTGGGCACTACTGCAGCCCAAGAAGCGTTTGATGCGTTTCTTAAAAAACGCCCGATTAACCCCGAAAAGTTTAAATAAGAGGAAGTATTATTTTGAGACGCAGTGCTTTGTTCAGAGCTTCGGTAGTTACCTTTGCATTATCTAGCTGTTTTATTTTTGGTGCGACCGCGAAGCAAGCGCGCGAAGTAGGTGAGCCAGAAGCAGCCACAGGCTATATTGAGAAAAAGGCGTTTGAAGCTAGCGAATATATGGTTGTAGCAGCAAACCCTTACGCGTCTTGGGCGGGGAAGAATATACTAGAGAGAGGCGGAAGTGCTATCGATGCGGCCGTGGCTGTCCAATCAATGCTTTCTTTGGTTGAACCACAATCGTCCGGTATTGGTGGTGGCGCTTTCATCCTTTATTGGGATAATAAGAATAAAGTACTTCACACCTTTGACGGCCGCGAAACCGCGCCAAAAGCGGTAAATTCTCATTGGTTCATCGAAGGCAACAAACCTATGCGCTGGTTAGACGCCGTTGTAGGCGGTAAGTCAGTAGGTGTGTCTGGCGCAGTAAAAGCGCTAGAAATGGCACAGGGAGAGTTCGGTAAGCTACCTTGGAATACGCTCTTCGACGATACGATAAAAACCGCTGAAGACGGCTTTAAAGTGTCACCACGTCTAGCAAAGCTGGTGGCTTTAGACTATCACCCTGGACTTAAAACTTTTCCTGCAAGTTCTACTTACTTCTTTCCTGCAGGTTTGCCGCTAAAAGAAGGCACAGTGAAGAAAAATAAAAAGTTAGCCAAAACGTTAAAAGGTATTGCGGAAAAGGGCAGCGACTATCTATTGAAAGGTGAGGTTGCTGAAAAAATTGTTGAAGCAGTAAATAGCGCTGAGATTAACCCAGGCCAGATGACGTTAGAAGATTTAGCAAACTATGAACCTGTAAAACGAGAACCTGTTTGTGGCCTTTATCACGAGAAACGTATTTGCGGCATGGCGCCACCTAGTTCAGGTGGTGTAAATGTTTACCAAATTTTGAAAATGCTAGAAGATTTCAATCTTGGCCAATACGCACCGGATTCGGTAGAGTTTGCAAATCTGTATACCCAAGCAAGTGCACTTTCATACGCGGATCGGGAGAAGTTTATTGCCGACAGCGATTTTACCAATCTTCCGTTTGCAGCCATGATTAATACGGCTTACCTAGAGCGCCGTGCTGAAAGCATTGGTGTGGATAAAGAGTGGCGCCGTAAGCGCGCAGGAAACCCGTACGCTGATGCGAACGTGGCACTTGGTACATCAATGGAACTGCCTAACACCTCACATGTTTCCATCGTGGACAAAGAGGGCAATGCAGTATCAATGACTACCAGCATTGAGTTTATGTTTGGTTCTGGAATTATGGTCGAAGGCTTTTTGCTTAATAATCAGCTAACCGACTTTTCATTTTCGCCAACTAAAAACCGTTTCCCGGTGCCAAATCGTGTAGAGCCAGGTAAGCGCCCGAGAAGCGCTATGAGCCCTACAATGGTGTTCGACAAAGAAGGGAACTTAGAGGTTGTTGTGGGCTCACCGGGCGGCTCTAGAATTGTAAGCTATGTCGCTCAAACCCTAATTGGTGTTTTAGATTTTGGCTTGGATATTCAACAGGCCATCAACCTACCTAAAATCACTAATAGAAACGACTATACGGCGTTAGAGAAGGGCACTCCAATAGCTGAACTAGAAGAGCCGTTAAAAGCCCTTGGACACAACGTTAAAGTGGTAGATTTAAACAGTGGTCTTCACGGAATACAGTTTAAATCAGGCAAACTGATTGGCGGTGCTGACCCTCGTAGAGAAGGTATTGCTGTAGGGCGTTGATTTTGCGTTTGCTTAGGTAAAACTAGATGCCGTAATGTGCCGTTACGTTATTGAAAGCGGAAGGTTACATACCTTCCGCTTTTTTGTTTGTGTAAGACAATGTGAGTCAAATGTGAGTCAATTAGCCAATTCTGTCTAGTTTCTGTTCAATGATAAACCATCAGATAGTAATGTACCCTTCAAGATAAGACACCGCTTGGCCGGAAATAAGTACGCGGTCCCCTGCAACTTCACATTTTAACGTTCCGCCTCGTTTAGATGCTTGATAGGCCATAAGTTTTGATTTTCCCAACCTTTTGGCCCAAAAAGGTGCCAACCCAGTGTGAATTGAACCTGTTACTGGGTCTTCATCACCACCGTTGGCCGGCCAAAAGTAGCGTGAAACAAAATCAAATTGTGTCCCAGGTGCTGTCACTACCACGTCATAGGGCGCGAGTGTTTTAAGTTTATCGCTGTCTTGTATCACGCTTAATACGTCGTCTTCGTCAGAGTAAACTGCAAAATATGCTTGGCCGTTCTTCAATATGTTTTCGGGCTTAATAGAAAGACCAGCTAGTAATGCCTCGGGGACGTCATCGACAGGAGTAGGCGTTCTGTTTGGAAAGTCCATTTGAATGAAACCGTCGTCTTTTCTGACGACTTTCATCATTCCCACCGAGTCTGCGAAAAGAGTAATGTGCGGTAGTTGATAATTTTCGTTAAAAATCACGAATGCAGAAGCCAAGGTTGCGTGCCCACAAAAATCAATTTCTGTAAGCGGGGAAAACCAGCGTATAGCAAAAACGCCGTTATCATCTTCTACTAAAAATGCGGTTTCCGAGAGGTTATTTTCAGCTGCGATTTCCTGCATTTTTTCATCGCTGAGCCATTTTCCGGTTATAACGACGGCAGCTGGGTTGCCTTTAAATCTGACGTTGGTAAAGGCATCAACAACATGTATTTTAATTTTCATACGATCGCGCTTTCTCTATTACTCTTGCAAGCTTAGGTTTAATTGGCATTGCTTTAAATGGACTAACGTTAGCTCCGCCTGTATTTCCATGGGGGACAAGCCCGAAAACGGTTTTTGTGGCAGCGCCTATTATTCTAAAGAGTTGACCACAAAACTCCCCCAAATTACGCTGCCTAACTGCCCATAAAAGCATCATGATATGTACTTTTACGTGGAGTCGAGTGGAAGCTTGACCAAGAACGTGAGCATTTTCTAGATGTGCAAAAGCGTCTGCCTCATTGTGTTGAAATTGCTTATTGCGAGCTAACACCAGTTCGGCTTCGACATAAGGGCGAATTTTGCGCGTAAAGCTCATTGCTTCAAACATGGTGTAAGCACCTTTTATTGAGGTTGATTTAAACCAAGCTCTTTTTGCATTTTCTTGGTTAACCCTAACGATACAAGTTTGTAAGATGCGCTTAAATAATATTTTAACGCCTCATCTTCATCATTCTCACAATTGTACTGTTGAATCCACTTCATTCCACGACTAGCAAGATAGGGCGCAGGTCTATAGCCAGGCTTTTCTTCAAGAAAATAATAGTTTTGCTCAGACGTTTTAAAGGTAAAAGCAGGGTGTTCGTCCCTGCTAATGCTCCCAATAGCGAAAACTTTTCCACCCACTTTCCATACGTCAGAGTTACCCCATTGAACTACATGGGTGGTGCACGGTAACGATTCACAAAAGTGATTAAATTCCGCAAGGTTCATAAAAAACTAATCCACAGTAATTGAAAGAAGTGATTTACCGTTCCTAAGTTACTTTTGTGAGATGTCACTCTACGTTATCTTTGGAACCACATACTAATGTTTCTTCGCCTAAATGATAAACATTGTTAATAGCCATATAGGTGCCGGAAACTACGCCAGAAATTGGAAGAAGTATAAGGCCACTTACCGAGTAAAAAGTGTTCGTATCTTCAAAGGCATTCACGACCTTCAGTGTTTTGCGGTCCGTTGATATTTCACACTCATTTACTTTGGTGACATCCGTTTCTGGTACAACTATGCATCCGCTTATAAAAAGTATAAAAAAAGGGAAGACTGAAAAATATTTCATCTCATAAATCCTTTTTTATTTGTTGTATTAATATGACTTAGTTTTCTAAGTTAGCTCGCCTATTACAGTTAATTGCCATAAACCCATGAGCTTTATCTGAGTTTGATAAAAGTCTTACTCGTAGGTTGTCCTCTTGATGAAAATTCAATACTTACTCATTTAGCCTTACTATTGACAAGGATTTTCTTACCAATAAAGCAAATCTTCAGCCCTCGGACCGGATTATTTATATTACACACCTTAACGACCATTAGTGTTTTGCCTTGCGTTTAACGGGGCAAAAAGAAGATAAAAGATCCACGCTACCCAAGATATGAAGAGCATTGCTAAGATCCATCCTAATTTTTCAGAGCCGTTCGTTTTTTTAGATTTTATGATAAGCGTAATGGGGATAATCCAGCACAACAAAATTAAAGAGAGCACAATATAAGTAAACAAAATTTAGTCCTTAAAAATATAAAATCAATTGACCACAGTGGGGGATTTTTTCCATTTGTTATATGTAGGTTATTCTAAATCCCCATACTCCCAATTTGCGTTGGCATGTATTTTTTGTGCGAAAGAACCAGGCTTTAAGCAAGTTAGTTCGTTAATAGTTGGATCTGCTTGAGTCAAATGGCCAGCACCGACAAGGTGTGGTTTTGAGTTCTCAGGACAATTCTCATCATCACAGAAAAACTGCCAATCACCGTAGGGATCTCGAATACTGACAAATATAGGGGACTCTTTCTTAAATACATGGGGGCAAACATATACCCCGTAATTATCATTAAACTCCATAATTCCCTTCACACATAACTTTTTGATAACGGGCGCAGGCTGGGTTGTAATGGCGAAGCCGCCCTGCGCGTATGCGTCCAAGCGAACGAAGTGAGCGACTTGATTGTTTTGATAATCATTGAGCCTCCTCCCTATCAGCATAAACTGAGTTTATCCTAATAGGCGACCAAACCAAGGGAGAAAACTCAATGAACTTTTATACTAATACACATCCGTACTATTGTGGAATCGATCTTCACACCAAACTGCTTTATGTCTGCATTATTGATAATGAAAACAACATTCTCGTTCACGAAAAAATCGATGATTCACCCGACAAACTGTTAGTGCTTTTAAAGCCATATCTGGGCAATATTGTTGTTGGTGTTGAATGTATGCACTGCTGGTATTGGGTATCCGACTTTTGTGAAGAGCATAATATTGATTTCATTCTTGGCCATGCGCTTTATATGAAGGCCATTCATGCCGGTAAAACGAAGAACGACAAAATTGACGCACTGAAAATAGCGAAGCTAATGCGCGGTGGGAACTTCCCTCTCGCGCATGCTTATTCAAAGGAGCATCGCTCTATTCGAGATGCGCTTCGCCGCAGAACCCACATAATGAGAATGAGTGCTCAGCTGAAAGCGCATGTTGCTAGCACAGTTAGTCAATACAACTTACCCGCTTTAGAAACGCGGTTAGATTTAAGAAACTCACCTGATAGAGAAAATATGCGTCACTTCTTTCCAGACGAAGCAGTGCAAAAGAGCATGGATTTAAACCTAAACATTATCGAAACCATGGTGAGTGAGCTCTACAAGATTGAACATTATGTAAAGACTCAGGCACAAACACACTGTGCAACAGATTTACATATTCTAAAGTCGTTTCCAGGTATCGGAAAAATTCTCGCCCTCACCATTTTGTATGAAGTTGGCGATATTAAACGGTTTCCATCAGTTCAGAAGTTTGCCTCGTATTCACGGTTAGTAAAATGCAAAGCTGAGTCAGCCGGTAAAACGCATGGTACGCAGGGAAATAAGATTGGTAATGCCCATTTAAAATGGGCATTTAGTGAAGCAGCGGTGTTGTACCTTAAAGGTAATGACAACGCCAAACGATATCTAGCCAAGCTGCAAAAGAGAATGAGCAAGGCGAAGGCTTTATCTGCACTAGCCCATAAAATCGGACGATGTACTTACTTTATGTTGAAGAACCAGCAGGTATTCGATGAAGAACGCTTTTTAAACGGGTAAGTCGCACAGTTGCATGAGCTTAAAAGTCTAACTGGTTAAATGGTGAGTATCTCTTTTATCGTGTAATAGTCTGCAAAAGCAGCATCGATAAATATACCGACATGCCAAAACCTGTTGGTTTGATTAGACATGCGACTGTTGCGCATCTCTACCTTTTTACGAATTTGCTTACACCTTCACTGAACCTGATACTAACTGGTCAATGTAGCCACTTAGATTTGAATAGGACAGAGGAAGGTTAACCGATGAATGTCTAGTGCCGTTGCCAGTCAAAAGGAATTGAAAAGCGCAACAACAAGAGCCTCTATATGTGTTTGACGTAGGCAATTTGCCTAACATCAGCCATGACAGACGAAGTAAACGAGTTCTAAAAAGGCTACGGTATTGATCTTGAAATAGTGGTCAAAGGGCTATCTTTTTTCATTGACAGCCCGGGGGCTCATATGTGTGTGTTAGGGCCGTTTTCGTTTAGTGAAACCATATACTAAAGTTAACGCCCCAACCAATAAAATAACTAAACAGCCTATGATTCCTTTTGGTTCGAATTTAGTATTTTCAATTATTGCTAAAAACAGAATTACAATAGAAAAAAAGGTTAGAATTCCACCTATAGCCATAAATGAAATAGCACTTGGCTTTGCCGCTTTTGTAAAAACAGCTCTAATTAATGCCCAAACACTAAGTGAAAACAACAAATAGTAAAATGTGTAATCAAGAGCTTCTAGTTCACCTTTATATGTCTGATGAATTCCCAAAAATGAAACGGCGCCCGTAATAGTAGAGCATATGAATCCGAGAAAAATCGCTAATATCCTTTCTCTTCTTGTAGGCAGTCTGTCAATAGATTGGGGGTGTGCAATTTTCATAGAGGCCCTAACTTCCGTTTAAGGGGCACAAATGCATGGGCTACAATGCGAAGCAGCCCATGTGTTTGTGTCCCAGTGTGCGATAGCACACGGCTTGAAACGTTTGTTATACGTTTTCATTGATCTTCCTTTAGACCTAGTATTTGTTTTAGGTATTCAGTTCTTTGAATTGCGGCATTTCCGGTTATAAAAATATTGGTAGCCAATAGAAGGGCAATGTAGGTATTGTTAAGCGGATTACCGATAAAGTTTGTTGCAAAAATACAAGCGATTACTAGCAGAAAAGCAATTCCGGGAATGTAATAAACTTTAGAGTATTTACTTTCCAACGCTTGAATTTTGTTTATGTTTTGAAGCTTTAACTTAGCGTCTATATTTTCCATTTACTTATTCCTATGGGCTCACCCAGACGTATAACTTTTAAATAAGGGGCGCAGACATCTGGGCTAAAATCCGAACGAAGTGAGCAGCCCATATGTTTGCGTCCCAGCCCGCGCAGCGGGCGAACTTAATTTTTTTGTTATACGTGTTTTTCAACGAAGTGCATACCCCAGCGATTTGATGCAGAAAGCATAAAGGCAAAATAAACGATTGAAAATACACAGCCCAAGAATGCTTCACTACCTGTTTTAATGAGTAGAGATTTAAAGAAATTTACTACGAAGAAAAACAGCGTTATAAACCAAATTGCTTTTATAACGTTGTCGTAAGTATGGTTTTTTAGAATGCCGCTGTGTTCTTGGAAGCTGAAGAAAAAGCCTGAAAGTTTGCAAGTAAACCAAGTTAAGAAAAAAGATGAAAATGAAATGAAGATTGCAGTTGCTATTTCTAGAGTAAACACGCCGATTAATAACGCTGAAGCACACCAAACTAGTGGTAACTTATGTCCTAATTTTTCAGTAATGAGAAGATACTTAGGTTTTTTAAACTGCATTTCTATCCTTGATGCTCATAGCGTATAACTTCCAAATATGGGGCGCAAACACGTGTGCAATAATGGCGAAGCCGCGCACGTGTTTGCGTCCCAGGAGCGGCAGCGAGTGCCATAATTTGTTTGTTATATTGCAACATGTTTAAAAAGCGCTTTGAGGCTGAATACTAGAATAACAAATACGAAGCCTAACCCTGCAATCCTTAAAGCTGGTGGCGCATCTGCTTTTATTTTTAGTTGACTGGCAATTCCAAACTCTTCGTTAAGTGAGAAGAGAACTACTTTATCAATACACCAAATAACTAAAAAACAGTAGACGCTGAGCAAAGAGTAAAACTCAATATTCAAAAAAAGCATTATCAGCATCGTTAACAGCGATGCGGTTTGAATTAACAATGAAACTTTTTTTACCAAGCTAAATCGTCCTTGCAATATAACGCTAAGCTTTGGGGCACAAATACGTGGGCGATAATCGCGAAGCGCCCACGTGTTTGTGTCCCAGTGACCGAAGGGAACGACAATAGCGTTTTGTTAGAAGTGCCATGCTTACCACCCCTCCAAATGTGTGCCGACTTCCTTGCCTTTTTCTAAATCATTCTTTGCAAGGTAACCAAACCGGTTATGCTCATTCCGTAAGCTTAACCGATGAAATGTGATACAGAAAAGTAGATAAACTATCCAGAAGAAAACCAATAGTCCGACAAATAGCAGTGATTTTTCGATAAGTCCTAACCCGTCTCTGAAAAAGACAATTGGAATACCGATTAAGGCAACCAGCCAAGAAATATGAAGAAACGATACTTTTGCAGCGGTCTTCAAAATAGTTGAATTGTAATATGACACTTACAGATCCCTCTGGTACTTCTAGACACAATGACTCCCTGTGAAATGCTAGCCTCCGCATTTTCGTGGGTTAGCTGAAAGCCAGTGCCATAATTAGTTTGCTTAAGACTAAATCATTTGGAGGCTAGCATGAACAAACATAGCATGATTTTTATCGGGTTGGATACACACAAAGAATTCCATGAAGTGGCATATTGTGAGGAACATCGCGGGGCGAGTCCGGTTCATTACGGCCGTATCCCTTCTTCCAAAGTCAGTGTAAAAAAGCTGCTCCGCCAGTTTGAATCTAAATATCCTGGCGCAACACTTCACGTTGTTTACGAAGCAGGGCCATGTGGCTACTGGATATATCGTCTCATTACCAGTCTTGGGCATTGTTGCTATGTAGTGGCTCCGTCTCTTATTCCCAAAAAGCCAGGAGAGCGAATTAAAACCGATCGCAGGGATGCGCTTAAACTCGTTAGGTCACTAAAGTCCGAAGATCTCACGCCTATCTATGTGCCTGAGCCAGAAGATGAAGCGGTTCGGGATTTATCACGTGCTCGTGAAGCGGCAATGAAGGATTTAAAAGAAGCAAAGTATCAACTCAAAGCCTTATTACTTCGCAACAACATACGTTATGAAGGCACTGCCAACTGGTCGAAGAAACACCTTCGCTGGCTCACCGAACTGATTTTGCCTCATCCAGCCCAGCAAATTGTCTTGCAGGAACAACTGCAAACCATTGAGGAACGTATCCGGCGACTGGAAAGGCTCGACAATGAGTTAACCCACCATGTACACCAATGGCGTTATTACCCAGTAGTGAAAGCCGTTCAGGCGATGCGAGGCGTTCGATTGCTCGTTGCTGTTGGTGTGGTGGCAGAGCTCGGTGATTTACACCGCTTCGACCATCCCAGAAAGCTCATGGCTTATCTGGGCTTAGTTCCCAGTGAACAATCATCAGGTGGAAAGCGACACTTAGGAGCCATTACAAAAGCAGGAAATGGTCGAGCAAGGCGTTTACTGATTGAGGGGGCGCACAGCTACCGTTATCCGGCTAACGTCTCTACTGAATTACAGTTAAGGCAGGAAGGCTTACCTAAAGACATCGTCGATATCGCTTGGAAAGCACAGCTTCGCTTGTGCAAACGCTATCAGCGCATGAGTAAAAAGGGAAAGCACTACAATTTAATCATTACCGCGATAGCTAGAGAAATGGCGGCATACATCTGGGCTATTGCAAAGGAAGTGGTACTTACGCCGGTTAATCCAAAACTAAGACTGAGCCGTGTACCTGCATGATAAACGAGTTTGAGCTAACGCATTCGGATCAGGCCGCGGGATGTGGCACAACCTACGAGGGCGTTATGATGGCAATCACTTAATGGTGATTGATCCACGAGCCTAGACTGATGAGAAGGTGCTACGGCGGAACATGTAAGGTCAGCTCTGCTTATTCAATGAATAAGTAACCTACGAATACCAGCATACCAACCGACGACATTACTGCCTCATCCGGTGCGTTAGCTCAATTTATTATGAGTGAGAAACAAAGCTAATTATGGGCTGAAAGAATGTCAGGGATGCACTCGCTCAGGGTTGACAAAGGGAGTCATACCAAC
>NZ_PVNO01000009.1 GCF_002993325.1 Alteromonas gracilis | reverse complement strand
CTAGACACAATGACTCCCTGTGAAATGCTAGCCTCCGCATTTTCGTGGGTTAGCTGAAAGCCAGTGCCATAATTAGTTTGCTTAAGACTAAATCATTTGGAGGCTAGCATGAACAAACATAGCATGATTTTTATCGGGTTGGATACACACAAAGAATTCCATGAAGTGGCATATTGTGAGGAACATCGCGGGGCGAGTCCGGTTCATTACGGCCGTATCCCTTCTTCCAAAGTCAGTGTAAAAAAGCTGCTCCGCCAGTTTGAATCTAAATATCCTGGCGCAACACTTCACGTTGTTTACGAAGCAGGGCCATGTGGCTACTGGATATATCGTCTCATTACCAGTCTTGGGCATTGTTGCTATGTAGTGGCTCCGTCTCTTATTCCCAAAAAGCCAGGAGAGCGAATTAAAACCGATCGCAGGGATGCGCTTAAACTCGTTAGGTCACTAAAGTCCGAAGATCTCACGCCTATCTATGTGCCTGAGCCAGAAGATGAAGCGGTTCGGGATTTATCACGTGCTCGTGAAGCGGCAATGAAGGATTTAAAAGAAGCAAAGTATCAACTCAAAGCCTTATTACTTCGCAACAACATACGTTATGAAGGCACTGCCAACTGGTCGAAGAAACACCTTCGCTGGCTCACCGAACTGATTTTGCCTCATCCAGCCCAGCAAATTGTCTTGCAGGAACAACTGCAAACCATTGAGGAACGTATCCGGCGACTGGAAAGGCTCGACAATGAGTTAACCCACCATGTACACCAATGGCGTTATTACCCAGTAGTGAAAGCCGTTCAGGCGATGCGAGGCGTTCGATTGCTCGTTGCTGTTGGTGTGGTGGCAGAGCTCGGTGATTTACACCGCTTCGACCATCCCAGAAAGCTCATGGCTTATCTGGGCTTAGTTCCCAGTGAACAATCATCAGGTGGAAAGCGACACTTAGGAGCCATTACAAAAGCAGGAAATGGTCGAGCAAGGCGTTTACTGATTGAGGGGGCGCACAGCTACCGTTATCCGGCTAACGTCTCTACTGAATTACAGTTAAGGCAGGAAGGCTTACCTAAAGACATCGTCGATATCGCTTGGAAAGCACAGCTTCGCTTGTGCAAACGCTATCAGCGCATGAGTAAAAAGGGAAAGCACTACAATTTAATCATTACCGCGATAGCTAGAGAAATGGCGGCATACATCTGGGCTATTGCAAAGGAAGTGGTACTTACGCCGGTTAATCCAAAACTAAGACTGAGCCGTGTACCTGCATGATAAACGAGTTTGAGCTAACGCATTCGGATCAGGCCGCGGGATGTGGCACAACCTACGAGGGCGTTATGATGGCAATCACTTAATGGTGATTGATCCACGAGCCTAGACTGATGAGAAGGTGCTACGGCGGAACATGTAAGGTCAGCTCTGCTTATTCAATGAATAAGTAACCTACGAATACCAGCATACCAACCGACGACATTACTGCCTCATCCGGTGCGTTAGCTCAATTTATTATGAGTGAGAAACAAAGCTAATTATGGGCTGAAAGAATGTCAGGGATGCACTCGCTCAGGGTTGACAAAGGGAGTCATACCAACGCCCAACTTTGGGGCACAAATACGTAGGCTAAAATAAGGAGCGAAGCGACGGGAGCCTACGTGTTTGTGTCCCAGCGAACGCAGTGAGCGCCAACAGTTGTTTGTTAGCAGCCAATGCAACTCAAACCTTGTCGATCTTTAAAATTCCGTTTTCCTGTTTAGGCAGGAAAACAATAGTCACACACTGTCCGTTTTTGATAAAGGTGTTGTGATCCCGATTAGCAAAAAAGTATTGTTCAGTAGCGTAATCGTTATATTTGAATTTTACATCTGAAATAACGAACATTTCTTCCCTACTGTTACCTTGCAATATTTCATGGTCGGTTATACATCCTGATATGATCTGAGTCTGGTTGGTCAAAATAGAATTTTGGACGTTATGAACTCTCAAGCCGTTGAGAAGTGATGTGGTAAAGGCAACTAAAAATACGCTAAATGCAATGACTACGATGTATTTAGGCTTTAACTTAGTTAAAGTTGAGAGCGACTGTAGCAGAGTCGTGAATTTGAAAGTCGCGACAAGGATTGCGGCAGCGATTAACAAACCAATTGAATTGAAACTAGCGCTGATGGACTCCACGTTACTTAGGAAGTAGGTGCTACTTGAAGGTTCTAACATCGTACTAATATTGAATTCCTAAACTTGGCTGCTAACTTTTAAATATGGGGCACAAACAGGCAGGCTATAATGGCGAAGCCGCCTGCCTGTTTGTGTCCCAGCCCGCCTGCGGGCGACATAATTTTTTTGTTAGCTGCCACTTTTGTTAAACATTTTTGGTGAACGCCAACTAACAAGCCCTGATAATATGAACAATACGGCAAAAGTAAGATACCAATACTCTTGAGTGAGGCCGATAAGCTTTACACTATTGTCGGTAATGAAGTACGTAATAAAAGCAGCAACCAAAATGTGCTGAATTTTTAAGGATTTTTTGTGTGTGCGCTGCCCAATAAAGAAACCAACACCAGCAGGAATGCCACACAAGAAAAACACCAAGAAATACGCTGCAATACTTCCTTGTTTAGCTAGTGAAGTAAGACTAAATAAAACAGCAATCGCCGCAACGGCTAAACCAAAAATCCATGCATCTCTATCTATTGCCAAACCTACCTCCTTGGCAGCTAACTTTAAGCTAAGGGGCGCTGGCACGTGGGGCATAATGGCGAAGCCGCCCCGCGTGTAAGCGTCCCAGTGACCGTAGGGAACGGCTTGAGCGTTTTGTTATGTGCGTTCAATTTCAAACCTGCAAGTCGTGTGTAAGCCGGTAGTTGGTTCTTGTTGATCACGTTTGAACCTCCAATATTGAACAGCGCTTTTGCAGTGCTCAAAAAAGTTCTGATTTGGACAATCCAGTGGTTTTACATTCGTTGGTTTCGACAGAGCGCCACTTTCTCCAAGGACATCAAACTCTACTTTGCAGTTGCCCTCAACTCCGTTGCTGAATTCTTGAGCCGGATACTTTGGCGCAATGTAAACAATAGGTTTAATTGTCTGTCGGTTTTCTATAACCGAAGCCAAAAAGTCAACGTCATCTTTTGCAGGTTGAGTGCTGTTGCACCCATAAAATGTCAGAGAAATCAGGGGCAAAATAACAAGTTTTTTCATTTTATTCCTTTAAGCACATAACATTAAGCTAAGCGGCGCAGTTGCGTGGGGCATAATGGCGAAGCCGCCCCGCGTAAATGCGTCCGAGCGACCGAAGGGAGTGGTCTTTAGCGCTTTGTTAGAAGCAGAGCCAGTTCCTTTGGTCTGTTTAAAAACTGATGAAGCCAGAATACGATTGATTGTTAACACAGACAAGCAAAACGACTGTGCGTTGATGTTTTTGATTTGACTGAAGCTAGCCGCCATTTGAACTGTCGAACGCATTGGCGCTTGTTGACGTTGAATAATAACTTGGCGATAAAGCGCCTAATGCGCAACCTTTGAATTGAAAGCGGCGGATTTAAACCTACCACAAGCCAGAGCGGTGCTTATGGAAATAGGTGAGGGCAGTTGCACTGGGATATTCATATAGCCAAACGCAGTTTAGGCTGACGCCTTATAACACCCCGCTTAGGGGCAATAACACGTGGGCTAAAATTGGAGCGAAGCGACTGAGCCCACGTGTTATTGTCCCAGGGAGCTTGCGACCGGCTACAGCGGTTTGTTAGGCGTCAATGTTAGCGCCTTCCTCTTTTAGGTGATTCAGCAATTCTTGAAGTTTTGCAGTTCGCATAGGGATGTAAACTGAGCCGTGTACACCGCCATCTGCTACCAAAGCTTCTATACCGTTATTGCTAAATGGCGAAACGTTTCTGATTTTTGAGATTGGGATTTCTCTTTTTAAACACCAGTAGTTCCGACC
The DNA here is from genome assembly GCF_002993325.1 of Alteromonas gracilis. Taxonomy (GTDB): domain Bacteria; phylum Pseudomonadota; class Gammaproteobacteria; order Enterobacterales; family Alteromonadaceae; genus Alteromonas; species Alteromonas gracilis. The sequence goes on along the minus strand of NZ_PVNO01000009.1, from coordinate 1,865 downwards.
GATGAGTTTTCCGTTTTCAACAACGACGGCACAAACTTTTATATATAGAGCAATTAAAAACGAAAAAAAACCTGAGAAAGCAACGATGCCACCGAAAAATAAAGGAAGCTCCAAAATGCTAATATGTTCGAAGGTAACCTCCAAACTCATATCATTTGCAAAAAATCTGGAAATAAAAACGAATATCAAAGGGATGCTTATAGCAACAGACATAAACTTGGTAAGTTTTTTCCATTCGTTTTTCCATAAGACTTCGTACTTCAAAAATATCCTCCTTGATGCCTAGACACAATGACTCCCTGTGAAATGCTAGCCTCCGCATTTTCGTGGGTTAGCTGAAAGCCAGTGCCATAATTAGTTTGCTTAAGACTAAATCATTTGGAGGCTAGCATGAACAAACATAGCATGATTTTTATCGGGTTGGATACACACAAAGAATTCCATGAAGTGGCATATTGTGAGGAACATCGCGGGGCGAGTCCGGTTCATTACGGCCGTATCCCTTCTTCCAAAGTCAGTGTAAAAAAGCTGCTCCGCCAGTTTGAATCTAAATATCCTGGCGCAACACTTCACGTTGTTTACGAAGCAGGGCCATGTGGCTACTGGATATATCGTCTCATTACCAGTCTTGGGCATTGTTGCTATGTAGTGGCTCCGTCTCTTATTCCCAAAAAGCCAGGAGAGCGAATTAAAACCGATCGCAGGGATGCGCTTAAACTCGTTAGGTCACTAAAGTCCGAAGATCTCACGCCTATCTATGTGCCTGAGCCAGAAGATGAAGCGGTTCGGGATTTATCACGTGCTCGTGAAGCGGCAATGAAGGATTTAAAAGAAGCAAAGTATCAACTCAAAGCCTTATTACTTCGCAACAACATACGTTATGAAGGCACTGCCAACTGGTCGAAGAAACACCTTCGCTGGCTCACCGAACTGATTTTGCCTCATCCAGCCCAGCAAATTGTCTTGCAGGAACAACTGCAAACCATTGAGGAACGTATCCGGCGACTGGAAAGGCTCGACAATGAGTTAACCCACCATGTACACCAATGGCGTTATTACCCAGTAGTGAAAGCCGTTCAGGCGATGCGAGGCGTTCGATTGCTCGTTGCTGTTGGTGTGGTGGCAGAGCTCGGTGATTTACACCGCTTCGACCATCCCAGAAAGCTCATGGCTTATCTGGGCTTAGTTCCCAGTGAACAATCATCAGGTGGAAAGCGACACTTAGGAGCCATTACAAAAGCAGGAAATGGTCGAGCAAGGCGTTTACTGATTGAGGGGGCGCACAGCTACCGTTATCCGGCTAACGTCTCTACTGAATTACAGTTAAGGCAGGAAGGCTTACCTAAAGACATCGTCGATATCGCTTGGAAAGCACAGCTTCGCTTGTGCAAACGCTATCAGCGCATGAGTAAAAAGGGAAAGCACTACAATTTAATCATTACCGCGATAGCTAGAGAAATGGCGGCATACATCTGGGCTATTGCAAAGGAAGTGGTACTTACGCCGGTTAATCCAAAACTAAGACTGAGCCGTGTACCTGCATGATAAACGAGTTTGAGCTAACGCATTCGGATCAGGCCGCGGGATGTGGCACAACCTACGAGGGCGTTATGATGGCAATCACTTAATGGTGATTGATCCACGAGCCTAGACTGATGAGAAGGTGCTACGGCGGAACATGTAAGGTCAGCTCTGCTTATTCAATGAATAAGTAACCTACGAATACCAGCATACCAACCGACGACATTACTGCCTCATCCGGTGCGTTAGCTCAATTTATTATGAGTGAGAAACAAAGCTAATTATGGGCTGAAAGAATGTCAGGGATGCACTCGCTCAGGGTTGACAAAGGGAGTCATACCAAC
>NZ_PVNO01000008.1 GCF_002993325.1 Alteromonas gracilis | reverse complement strand
ACTTAATTTTTTTGTATGGATAATTACCCACCTAACTTAAATCCTTTTTCATCAATTTCGGGTAATGTGAGACCCAGGCTTTAGCAGCAACTAAAGCTTTCTATTTGGCAGTTCGATTAATTTTTGGCTCCTCAATTGAGAGACCGATAACAAGAAAGAACGCCTCATAGGACTCCAAGCACCACACTCGAATAGTCTACTGGGTCTCGAACCCGCATTATGCAAGCAAGAGTCAGCTTATTATGAACACTATTACAAAGCAAAAAATTAACGTTGGGGTAGATACTGGCAAATCACAGCTTGATATTTACATACGGCCTTTGGATATCTTTTTCTGTGTAGAAAACAATGAAAGAGGGATAAAAGAAGCGATTGTCGAACTCAAGAAATATCAGCCCGAAAGAATAGTTGTTGAAGCGACGGGCAGATTAGAAATGCCTTTTGCAATGGCGTGCGCTGAGGCAAAACTTCCATTTGTCATTGCCCATCCAGTTCACATAAAACGATTTGCTGGTGCGATAGGGCGGCGAGCTAAAACTGACAAGCTCGACGCTAAACTAATAGCGCACTTTAGTGAGGTGATAAAACCTGACTTAACTCAGCTGAAGCCAAAAGCCATGCGCGCTATGAGCGATTTAGTCACGCGTCGTAATCAACTCCTTTCCATGCAAACAATGGAAAAAAATAGAATTCAAATCATGCCCAAAGACCTTGCGATGACGATAAAACCGATATTAACGGCTTTGGGTAATCAGATAAAAAAGGTCGAAGAAAAAATCCTGAAGATGATTGAGTTGACGCCGGAATTTAAAGCGAAAGATCAACTGCTTCAAAGCATGAATGGTGTTGGAAAAGTCGCAGCTGCGTCAATAATAAGTAATCTACCTGAGCTTGGTTATATGACGAACAAACAAGCAGCAGCCTTAGTTGGTGTTGCACCGATGAGCAAAGAAAGTGGGCGGTATAAAGGGCATCGGAAAATACAAGGTGGCCGTCACCAAGTAAGAACAGTACTCTTTATGGCTGTGATGTCGGCGATTCAATCAAACCCTGTATTTAAATCTTATTACGGTAAGTTAGTAAGCGCAGGAAAGCCTAAAAAGGTGGCTTTGATTGCCTGTGTGAGAAAGATGGTAATAGTACTGAATTCAATGTTGAGAGATGGTGTGATGTGGGAAGCGCCAAAGGCTTTAAATTAACTATTGACGCCATAGTCTCTTGTTATACACAACTTAACTCGAAAAACTACTTTCTTGCTGCAAAAAGAGCAGGATTTTTTCTAGAGAGTAGAAAAATAATTGCAAGACTACATTTAAGCCAACAATGATAGCGCCCCAAATAAAGCCTGTGTCACTTGAATAGTATTCAAGGCCAAGCTCAGAGTGGTTACGAATATTTGAATCTATTAGTGCCCAGTTGGCAAACATTGCAATAATTAAAAAGACAAACAGCCAAAATGATGAAAGAAGTTTGTATCGCTTTACAATTTTTTTGATATTTTCTTCTGACACGTAGGGTTTCCTCCTTGTATATAAGTTTCCAATAACTTGCGCAGACGTGTGGGCTAAAATCCGAACGAAGTGAGTGTGTTTATTGGGTTGTTAACTGCCACCTACTAGTAATGGTAACGACATGAGATAACCGTAATTGCGGTATCGTCCACGGCATATATCAAACGGTTGGTGTCATCTATTCTGCGGGACCAGAAACCTGAAAGATTTTCTTTAAGAGGTTCCGGTTTTCCAATTCCATCAAATGGAAAACGCTTAACATCTGAAATTAATTTATTGATACGTTTCAAGGTTTTCTTGTCTTGAGTCTGCCAATAAACGTAACTATTCCAAGCTTCATCAGTCCATGATAACAACCTGTTACTCATCAATAAGTTCTCGCTGGGTCGTTTTTGCTGCTTTAAACTGTGCTATTGAACGATTTAAGTGTTCAGCGTTCGCTGGTGAACGAAGTAGATGAACGGTTTCCATAAGGCTGTTGTAATAATCTAATGACATTACCACAGCATCCTCAGAGTCACGACGGGTGATTATTGTTGTATCTGCATCGTTGATTACATTGTCCAAAACGGCTTTTAAACCATTTCGAGCTTCGGTAAAAGAGACAATTCTCATTTTGCACCCCACTTGTACATTATATGAGACAAGTTTAGATCGGAAATGAGTACATGTACAGGATGTTGTGCATTACTGCGCTGTGGCAGCTAACTTCCCACTAAGGGGCGCAGGCGCGTGGGCTGAAATGCGAAGCCGCCCCGCGTGTATGCGTCCCAGCGAACGTAGTGAGAGACTTAATTTTTGTTATGTGTCTTCATTCGATGTTGGTTCGTACCATATTTGATATTTGTCGCCTTGCCATTTAAGTAGAGTGAACAAATAGGCGGTAATTAGCATTAGCAAACCCCCTACCAATGCTGCTTCGTTGAAAAGACCAAGCCAGCAAAAAAAGAAACCAAACGTATGCCCGAATATTTCCATTCTTTTAGCTGTGTGGCGAACTGGCCTCATTTGAAGAAAGTTGAAGGTAAACCAAATTTTTAAAATAAGAGGAAGGTTTTTCCAGTTCTCTGATTGTTTGTCCATTGAGGTATTCTCCTGTTCTAATGCGTCGATATTGACATTGAGAGCAGCAGCAAGACACTTTTTAGATTCTAAACTAGCATTCGCACCGCTTTCCAAACGCTGAATTGTCCTAACAATTAATCCAGACATTTGAGCAAGTTGCTCTTGTGATAAGCGTTTGCTAATACGAAGTTGTTTTAAAATCATTGTTGCTTCCTGCGTTCTCGAAAAGAAGAATTCCTCATTTTTTACACTGTCGGGTACGAATTTACCCCGACATTTGCCCGACAATTGATGTTTCCTAGGCACATAACACCCGCATAAGGGCGATAACACATGGGCTAAAATTAGGAACGAAGTGACGCAGCCCATGTGTTAGCGTCCCAGCGAGCCTGCGAGCGATTTAATGCGTTTGTTATACGCAATTTGCCACACCTGTAGCGCATTGCTACAATGTAATGACGAACCATTAGGAGACATATTATGGCAACCGCGAGCGTAAGACTAGACCAAGATCTAGTTGAGAAAGCTACGATTATGGGCAAAGCACTAAACCGAACTATGCCAAAACAGATTGAGCATTGGGCAAAGATAGGTGAAATGATGGAAGATAACCCTGACTTGCCTTACGAATTCGTGAAACAGGCAATTATTTCCAAAGCTGAAAAAGAGGTTGGAAAATTGGAGCCTTACGATTTTGGCTAAGATTACCAGTGTTTTACAGACAGCTAATTTTAAGAGAGCAGTAAAGAAGTTACATCAGAATCAGAAAAAAGACTTGGATAAAGCGGTTAAGGAACTCATGGCCGATCCTCTTCTAGGTGAGCAGAAAAAAGGCGACCTAGCCTTTCTTCGCGTGTACAAATTCAAGATGGTCAAGCAGTTAACTTTACTTGGTTACAGCTACGAGGATGGCACTGTAATATTTGAGTTGATTGCACTTGGCTCTCATGAAAACTTTTATCGCGATGTTAAAAAGTTATTCTGACCAATTCCGTATAACTTCCAAATATGGGGCGCAAACACGTGTGCAATAATGGCGTAGCCGCGCACGTGTTTGCGTCCCAGGAGAGTTCACCCATAAAAGTGGACACTGGTTTTATTTGTTAAGTTACATACTTTCATATTGCTGTGGTGTTTTAAAGTTTAACGATGAGTGTATTCGCTGATTATTATAATTCTCCTCAATATACCATTGCGTAGTTTTCCGTAAGTGGCTTTCATCTTTAAACCTTTCACCGTGGTATGTCTCGGTCTTAAATGTCCTAAAGAATGTCTCAACGTAGATATTGTCTGTCATCTTTCCTGGCCGGTTCATGCTTGGCTTTATTCCGCACTTCTTTAGATGGTTCTGATAGTCATGACACGCATATTCGGTTCCCTTGTCGCTGTGGAATATTAAACCAGAGCAAAGCTGTCTGGACTTAACTGCCATGTCAAGAGCGTCTATTGTTAGCGATACTTTCCTTTGCCTATCGAGTGACCAACCGATGACTTTTCGAGAGTACATATCAAGAACAACTGCCAGATATATAAACTGTCCATTGAGTTTTAAATAGCTTACATCGCCACACCATTGTTGGTTTGGGCGGGGTGGGATTGCGTGGTTCAAGATAAGGTTACCTACCTTGTTGCAGGTGTTTTCTGGCAGGGCGTGACGTCGATATATTTTAGCGGCTTTACCGACTAGTTTTTGTTCGCGCATTATCCGCTCAACTCTTTTATGGTTGACCTGCCAACCTTGAGCCTGCAGTTGCTTATGAATGCGAGGACTGCCGTAATTCCCTTTATGAAGGGTGTAAAGACGATAGATTTCTTTTGTTAACTCAGTATTCAGCGCTTGGCGATGGCTAAGCCCTTTATGCAACCATTTATAAAAGCCGCTTGTGGAGACTTGTAATTGAGTGCAAAGGTATCTGATGCCAAATTCATCACGGCGTTCGTTTATGAACGAGAATTTTTCTGACTTTGTTCCTTCAGATACCCCTCCCACTTTTTTAGGAAGTTGTTTTCCTTCCGAGCGTCCGCTAGGGCCCTTTTGAGCTTCGCAATTTCTTTGTCTTTGCTGAACTCTTTGTTGTCATTAGAGGTCGCTTTAGTCATTGAAATTCTTCTCGTCGGCTTTTCTTTAAATTTACCTGCTTTGTACTCTTGTCGCCAACGATAAATCATTATCGGATGTAGCCCTAGAATGTCCGCAATATCCTTCGCTTTAACATCTAATGCTAGCGTCAACTTAACCACCCGAATTTTAAATTCCAGTGAATATTCAACGACCCGTTCTGCACTGACTATTTTTGCCATTTTGCACCTACCTGATATTTGGTTAGGTGTCTACTTTATAGGGGGAACTCTCCAGCGAACGTAGTGAGTGTGTTGATTGGGTTGTTATATGCGCTGTATTTAAGAGCCATTATTACGATCTATCTTTGTTGCTATTGGCCAACCATACGCTACAAAAAATAAAAACCAACCAGATACAAGCCATGCATGTGCTTGTGGAAATACATTTGAAATGATCCCAGCAACAAGACCAGAAGACAAAATAACAATTATGTATCTATTAGTTGAAGCCTGTTGAGACCGTAATTCCTTAAAATAGGGGTCGAGAAAAACTAATAAAATTGCTACTAAATATAGCGGAACGGCCCACTCTATAAGTGATTTAAAAAGAGCAGCTGTAGGCATAATAAGGACAGCACCACAATACATCCATTTTCTGCTATTAAATACTTCCATTTTTCAAGCTACCACAAGCATATAACTTTAAGCTAAGGGGCGCTAGCATGTGGGCTAAAATCCGAACGAAGTGAGTCAGCCCACATGTTAGCGTCCCAGCGACCGAAGGGAGTGAACTTGAGCGCTTTGTTAGAAGCAGAGCCTGTCCCTTTGGCCTTATTAAAAACTAATGAAGCCAGCATACGATTGATTATTAACACAAACAAGTAAAACGACAGCGCAGTGATTTTTTTGATTTGACTGAAGCAAGCCGCCATTTGAACTGCCAAACGCATTGGCGCTTACTAACGGTAAATAAGAACTTGGCGATAAAGCGCCTAATGCGCAACCACAGTATTTAAAGCGGCGACATTAAACCTTCCAAAAGCCAGAGCGATGCTGGTGAAAACGGGTGAGGGTAGTTGAACTGATTATTTAATTAAGCAAACGCAGTTTGGCTGACGCCTTCTAACTTTAAGCTAAGGGGCGCAGACGCGTGGGTTATAATGCGAAGCAGCCCACGTGTATGCGTCCCAGCGACCGAAGGGAGTGGCTTAAGCGCCTTGTTAGAAGGGAAGCCTGTTCCTTTAGCCTTTTTAAAAACTAACGAAGCCAGCATACGATTGATTGTTAACGCAAACAAGCAAAATGACTGTGCGGTGATGTTTTTGATTTAACTGAAGCAAGCCGCCCTTTGAGCTAACAAACGCATTGGCGCTTGCTGGCTGAAATTAAGAACTTGGCGATAAAGCGCCTAATGCGCAACCGCAGGATTTAAAGCGGCGACATTAAAACTACCAAAAGCCAGAGCGATGCTGGTGAAAACAGGTGAGGGTAGTTGAACTGATTATTTAATTAAGCAAGCGCAGTTTGGCTGACGCCTTCTAACTTTTCAATAACGGGCGCAGGCACGTAGGGCATAATGGCGAAGCCGCCCTGCGTGTATGCGTCCCAGCGAACGAAGTGAGTGAGTTTATTGAGTTGTTAGCTACCATAGTCTGAAAAAACTGCATGGCTAAACACGTTTTTTGCTTTACCAATCTCACTATCTAGATGCTTTGGTTGCACCCAAACATCAATGGCATTGTTGCTGTTTTGAAAGAGGCTTAATCGATTCCCGTGAATCTCAATTTTTACAACGCTTTCAATTGGAATAGATTTTTTGTGTGCCAAAATAAACTGAAGTTTAGCTGTTTGATTAATCAGTACCTTGTTTCCATTAACCTCAAAAAGTTCTCTTTTTCGATTCCTGATGTGCAAAATAAAACAATGGGACGCTAATGCAATCAATAGGATTAAAGACAGATTTTGCATTAAAAAAGAGAATGATTCTTCCATGATTTCCTCTGGTAGCTAGACACAATGACTCCCTGTGAAATGCTAGCCTCCGCATTTTCGTGGGTTAGCTGAAAGCCAGTGCCATAATTAGTTTGCTTAAGACTAAATCATTTGGAGGCTAGCATGAACAAACATAGCATGATTTTTATCGGGTTGGATACACACAAAGAATTCCATGAAGTGGCATATTGTGAGGAACATCGCGGGGCGAGTCCGGTTCATTACGGCCGTATCCCTTCTTCCAAAGTCAGTGTAAAAAAGCTGCTCCGCCAGTTTGAATCTAAATATCCTGGCGCAACACTTCACGTTGTTTACGAAGCAGGGCCATGTGGCTACTGGATATATCGTCTCATTACCAGTCTTGGGCATTGTTGCTATGTAGTGGCTCCGTCTCTTATTCCCAAAAAGCCAGGAGAGCGAATTAAAACCGATCGCAGGGATGCGCTTAAACTCGTTAGGTCACTAAAGTCCGAAGATCTCACGCCTATCTATGTGCCTGAGCCAGAAGATGAAGCGGTTCGGGATTTATCACGTGCTCGTGAAGCGGCAATGAAGGATTTAAAAGAAGCAAAGTATCAACTCAAAGCCTTATTACTTCGCAACAACATACGTTATGAAGGCACTGCCAACTGGTCGAAGAAACACCTTCGCTGGCTCACCGAACTGATTTTGCCTCATCCAGCCCAGCAAATTGTCTTGCAGGAACAACTGCAAACCATTGAGGAACGTATCCGGCGACTGGAAAGGCTCGACAATGAGTTAACCCACCATGTACACCAATGGCGTTATTACCCAGTAGTGAAAGCCGTTCAGGCGATGCGAGGCGTTCGATTGCTCGTTGCTGTTGGTGTGGTGGCAGAGCTCGGTGATTTACACCGCTTCGACCATCCCAGAAAGCTCATGGCTTATCTGGGCTTAGTTCCCAGTGAACAATCATCAGGTGGAAAGCGACACTTAGGAGCCATTACAAAAGCAGGAAATGGTCGAGCAAGGCGTTTACTGATTGAGGGGGCGCACAGCTACCGTTATCCGGCTAACGTCTCTACTGAATTACAGTTAAGGCAGGAAGGCTTACCTAAAGACATCGTCGATATCGCTTGGAAAGCACAGCTTCGCTTGTGCAAACGCTATCAGCGCATGAGTAAAAAGGGAAAGCACTACAATTTAATCATTACCGCGATAGCTAGAGAAATGGCGGCATACATCTGGGCTATTGCAAAGGAAGTGGTACTTACGCCGGTTAATCCAAAACTAAGACTGAGCCGTGTACCTGCATGATAAACGAGTTTGAGCTAACGCATTCGGATCAGGCCGCGGGATGTGGCACAACCTACGAGGGCGTTATGATGGCAATCACTTAATGGTGATTGATCCACGAGCCTAGACTGATGAGAAGGTGCTACGGCGGAACATGTAAGGTCAGCTCTGCTTATTCAATGAATAAGTAACCTACGAATACCAGCATACCAACCGACGACATTACTGCCTCATCCGGTGCGTTAGCTCAATTTATTATGAGTGAGAAACAAAGCTAATTATGGGCTGAAAGAATGTCAGGGATGCACTCGCTCAGGGTTGACAAAGGGAGTCATACCAAC
>NZ_PVNO01000007.1 GCF_002993325.1 Alteromonas gracilis | reverse complement strand
ATGAATGAAGGGGATAACCCTAAAGCGTTAAGCTTCATTTATGATGGCAGTGAAAATAGTGCGACCGGAGGCGTAAATTACTCAGGCTGGTTAAACGGCAGTATTACGACAGGTGGTACACCTACTTCGCAAACCTCGACAGGCGAGCTCGTGCTGATAGACAGTGAAGGTAATGTGGCGCAAACCTACGAAAGTGGAGCAACAATTTATCTTAGCTTGACAGATGTAGATGGTAACGTCAGCACGTCAGACGTTGACAGCATTACGGTATTAGTGACCAGTGAGACAGAAGATACCGGCAATAAACCAAGCCATACTCTGCCAGCTGCTGGGAAGAATAACGTTGGTGATGGCACATTGCGCATTGTGGGCACAGGCTACGATACGCTAACGGAAGCGTGGACCGTCACGGCGGTCAACTCATATTCATTTATCGTCACGGGTAGTGAGTCGGGCTTACAAAGTAGGCAATATGATATCTATGCAAACGATAAAGCCTATGTGACCGACAACAGCGAAGTACGCTTTAAGATAGACGCAGGCACAATTGGGTTTAACACGGGTGATAGTTTCACGTTCTCAACTACCGCGGGTACGATTGTAGGTGAAACCGTTACGCTTACCGAAACGGATGTGGATAGCGGCGTATTTACCGGTAGCATTGCGGTCAATGAAGCGGCGACAGCGGTAGAAGGCGATGGTCTGCTTGATATCCAAACGGGCGACTTGATCACGGCGGTTTATAATGATGCAGCAGGTGATTGGGGTGATGCAGAGCAAGTGCGTACCACGGCGCTGTATGCGGCCACGGTGCTGCCAGGCGCAACGTTAATCAAAGACACGGTGTGGACAAAAGAGAATAGCCCTTACCTTATTACGGGCGATATTACCGTTTCATCAGATGTCACGTTAACCATTATGGCAGGCGTAGAAGTGTTGTTCTTAGCGAATAGTGACGACACATCTGATGGCCAAAACCCTTATGACAGTGAGTTATTGATAGACGGTAACGTGGTTGTCGCGGGCAGCGAAGATGAAAAGGTGATATTGACCAGCAGCAACCGTAACGGCGAAATGGGTGACTGGGGCGGTATTCGTATTAATAGCGGTTCGTTAAGTGCTACGCATATGCGAATGGAATATAGCGACTACGGCATAGAAACGTATAGCATCTACAACGATGACGTATTTAGCGTTACCCATAGTGAATTGGCGAACAACCGCCAAGCACTCAATATTTTTGACACGTACAATGACAGTACGGTGACGGTGTCACACAACCATATTCACGACAACGCCGGTTATGCACTAACGGCTAACTACGGCAACGCAACGTGGGCAATTAACAACAACACCATTGAGAATAATGGTTCAAGTATTTATCTTTACAGTCTTGATGACGTTACGTTGCATGGCAACACCATTACTTACAATGGCAATGGTGGTATACAGCTAGAGTATTTAGATGGTGACGTGGCGATAACGGATAACGTTATCAGTCACAACCAAGGTGAAGGTATTTATGGCTACAGTTATTCGTGGGGTAATAACGCGAATGATTATACGGCGACGGTCACGGGTAATACGGTAAGCGATAACAGTGGCAACGGTATAAGCCTCACGCTAAGTAATCATAACACTATTGATGTAAGTGATAACGTTGTCGATGCCAACAGTGGTTCAGGCATACGTCTTTATAGCGAATCCAATACGACGCGGGCGACGGTGCACAACAATACCATTACGAATAATGGCCAAGATGACTACTACAGCAGTGTTGGTTTGTATATCAGTGGTTACATTGTGCCTTCTATTGTAGGTAACCAAATAGAAGGTAATGGTGCAGGTGTGTTTATCAGCTACTACGAAAACAACGGTAGCGAGGCGTTCGAGATAAGCGGAAATAGCATCATCAATAATGATGATTACGGTATAAGTCTTCACAACTACGCAAACCCAGTCATTAACGGCAACGACATCTACGGTAACGGCGGTTACGC
>NZ_PVNO01000005.1 GCF_002993325.1 Alteromonas gracilis | reverse complement strand
GACACTCTTAACGAGTGCCCACACAGATTGTCTTGTCTAAATTGTTAAAGAACGTAGCAGCGTCGCTGCTATTCACTAGAAGCCGTTGCTTCTTAGTGATTCACCCTGTCCGAGTGAGGTGCGCATTATACGCTGGAAGTTTTCGTTGTCAACACTTTTTGAAAATTTATTTTCTGAAGCGTTTCTTCTAAACTCCCGTCTTTACTGGCCTATAAAGGTAGTAGAGACTTACTTCAGGAGGGTTGCTGTTTTGCTTTTCCCCCGAAGCGGATGCGCATTTTAGGGAAATGAGCGCTCACGTCAACACTTATTTTAAAAAAAACCTTATTTTTCGATCGTTTGCACAAACAACACTCAAAACGTTCATTTTACCTACGAATTAACCATGCTTTTAATCATCTATAAGGTTAGTTAAGTGGTAACTGCTGGTTTGTACTATAAATTAAGTACCACGTAACTACTTAACTGTACGCTCTAATTAGGAACTCACTATGAAAGTTTCAGAGTTTAAAACCGCAGGAAAACTCATTACGGGTCTTGGTTCTATAAAGGCACTGGCAGATGAGATGGCGCGACTGTCTATCAGAGACTGCGCCATTGTGACTGATAAAGGTGTTTCTTCTTCAGGTCTTCTTGATCAAGTACTGAAATTAATCCCCTCTTCGCCATTACTTATTATCGATGACATTCCACCTGAACCAGAGGTTAATATTATAGAAGCTAAGTTAACGGTGCTTCGTGAGAATAAGGTTGACGGAATCATTGCCCTTGGCGGAGGCAGTGCTATTGATAGCGCAAAAGTACTCGCAGCTACCTATAACTACACTGGAAGACTAAGCGAACTATTCGGTGAGAATACGCTTTCGAAACGACGCCTACCTCTAATCGTCATTCCTACTACCGCCGGAACCGGCTCGGAAGTTACTAACATAGCTATCTTGTCTGACCCGATAGCACAAATGAAGAAAGGCATTGTTAGTCACTGCTTATTACCCGATGTTGCTATTGTTGCACCAGAGATGACAAAAACGTGCCCGCCGTCTATAACAGCAGCGAGCGGTATAGATGCATTTGTTCACGCCCTTGAAGCGTACATAAGTGTTAATGCCAGCCCGATTACTGACGCCCTCGCAGAAAAAGCACTAAAGCTTATCTTTAATTCACTACATCACGCTTATAATAATGGAGAAAACTTATCTGCACGTGAAGATATGGCCACCGGCAGTTTAATGGCTGGCCTTGCGTTTGGAAATGCGGGCGTAGGTGCGGTACATGCATTGGCTTATCCGTTAGGCGGTAGGTTTCATTTATCACATGGTATGAGTAACGCTGTTATGCTACCCCATGTCTTAAAAGTAAATGCGCCGTTCTGCCAAGACAAACTCTACTGTGTGGCTAAGCTTCTAAAGGTATGTGAGCGCCACCACTCAAAAGAAGAGGCCGTTAAGCTGTTATTAACTGCTATAGAAAAACTGTGTCGCGATGTCGGTATTCCCGCTTCACTCACCCACTTTAATATTTCGCCTTCTTGTGTAACGGAATTAGCAGAAGAGGCGAGTAAAGTAACTCGCCTTCTTCGCAACAACCCCAAGCAATTGAGTATTGAAGAGATTGAAGATATCTACCGGCTTGCGTTTTAAAGCGGTCTTACCCACATATTTTTAAAGCTTACTAAGTTGCCGTGGTCTTGTAATTGAAGCGGTGCGCATCCGTGAGCTTTATATTCAGGCGCACCGATCCATTCAGTTGTACCTTGGATCTCAGTATGATTCTGAACCACCACCCCGTTATGTATTACGGTAACATAGCCCTTCGTTGCCAGCTTTTCACCATTAAAAGTGGGTGCTTTATATATGATGTCATAAGTTTGCCATTCACCGGGGGCCTTCATAGCATTGACCAAAGGAATGGTTTGCTTGTACACACTCGCCGCTTGTCCATTGGGATAGGTCTTATTCTGATATGAGTCCAATACTTGAATTTCATATCGCTGCTGAAGGAAGATACCGCTATTGTTGCGCTGCTGTCCTTCCATATCCGCCTCTGGTTGCGGTACTTTCCACTCTACGTGCAACTGAATATCACAAAACTCAGTACTTGTTTTGATGTCACCCGTTCCTGGCATCACTGTTAGTACACCGTTTTCCAGCGTCCACTTAGCCTCATCTCCTTTTAATGACGTCCAGTTTGACAAGTCATTACCTATTAAAGCTATCGCATCAGAGGGTACACCTGCCTTATCAAAAGAAACCACTTCAGGAACCGGCTCCCAAACTTCTGTTTTGGCGGCCTGTTGTTCGCGTGTTAAACGCGATTCGCTTTTCTCTGCATCTTCATCTGTTGCAGCACATGCAAAAAACGGCGTAAGCAATGCTACAGTTAAAGCCACGAGTGTTTTATTCATAGTGTTAAACCCTTTTCTAATCTGTTCCATCACGTGTTGCGTTTGGCTCTATTATTTCTATTCCCATCATTAGGTTCTGCGTATCGAATATCACGTCGCCCACGCCTTATCACCCTTCTCGTAGGGGTATGCACCGTCGTAACGCCCGGGGATAGCTACATATCGAAGCACTTTAGTCGCGCCAATTTGAGACGTGAAAAAGCAATAGAGTGTTAGCTGTTTAAGTAAAGTAAAGTAGTGAGGGGTTGGCTCATCGGTGCCTGGCTCCCATTGGCTAGGCTTTCCTGTTTCAACGCCTTGATAAACATCGTTAGCAAGGTTAGCCGCTTTCGCTTCTACATCAAGGTCGTTAAATAGAGCCTCTCGTTCTAGTTTGGTAAGCTGTACAAACTGCTTATTGAAACGACTTTGACTTAGCGAAGATATTTTCTTAATGCCATCAAGAAAGGTCTTTTGAAGTAAAGGTGTGTAGCAGTCGGTTACCAATACAGCCATTGTCGCGCCAACGTTCGCTGCTTTTGCTCCAGGCGTATCGGTTTGCGGAATAATTACCTCCCCCATTTCGTTGAGCAAAGCCACATCTTTTTCATTAAATAGCGTATTACTTAGCGGTACTGCGGGAATGTCTTTGTACGCAAACGCACTTCCAGCGAATAAGGCAGTTCCTGTTGCTGTTGCGATAAGTTTAAGTAGTTCTCTGCGCTCCATTATAGGTTTCCTCGCTTTAACTCTTCTACTGCGAAGTCTGCTGCTCTTGCCGTTAGCGCCATGTAGGTGAGTGATGGATTAACACAACTGCCTGATGTCATTGCCGCACCGTCAGTGACAAATACATTGGGTGCATCCCATACTTGGTTATGCGCATTTAAAACTGAGGTTTTAGGGTCTCTGCCCATTCGCGCCGTACCCATTTCGTGAATACCCATGCCAGGTGCATAGTCGGAATCCCAACCTTGAACATTCTTAAGTCCTGCCGCTTCAAACATCTCAATAGCGTCTTGCTGCATATCCTTACGCATCTTGAGTTCGTTTTCTTTTATCTCAACATCCATGGCAAGTACCGGCAACCCCCACTTATCGGTGACCTTTTTGTTCAAGTACACTTTGTTCTCGTGATAAGGAAGCATTTCACCGAAGGCTGTCATACCTATTGTCCAAGGACCCGGTTCGGTTATCGCATCTTTAAGCCCAGCTCCTATACCAAGCTCTGCAATATCTTTGCGCCACCCTGAACGACTTGCGCCGCCTTGATAACCAAATCCTCGCAGATATTCTCGCTTATCGTCGCCCCAGTTTCTAAACCTTGGCACATAGAATCCACTTGGCCTGCGGCCGTAGGTATATTTGTCGTCAAAGCCTTCTACGTCTGCCGAGGCGCCCACTCTAAAGTGGTGATCCATAACGTTGTGGCCCAGCTCTCCACTACTGCTACCCAATCCTCCGTCCCACACGTCTGTGGCAGAATTCATCAGTACCCACGCCGAGTTAAGTGCAGACGCGTTTACGAAAACAATTTTACTTTTAAAGACATAAGTCTCGTTGGTTTCAGCATCAATAATTTCAACGCCAGTCGCGCGTTTCTTGTCTTTATCAAACAAGATTTCTTTTACTATCGAGAAAGGTCTTAGCGTTAAGTTACCTGTTTTTACCGCAGCCGGAAGGGTAGATGCTTGGGTACTGAAATAACCACCAAAGGGGCAACCCAACCAGCATTTATTTCGGTATTGACAATGAACACGCCCTTGTTCGGGCTTGCTTTGTGTCATGTTTGACGTGCGGCCATGCAATATATGACGGGAGCCTTCAAACGCTTTCTTAACGCGGGCTGCTACACTTTCTTCAACGATATTCATTGGCATTGGTGGCTGGTAGATACCGTCTGGCAATACATCTAATCCGTCTCGGTTACCACTGATACCCGCAAATTTTTCTACGTAATCATACCAGGGCGCCAGATCTTGGTAGCGAATAGGCCAGTCAACCGCAATACCTTCTTTAGCATTAGCTTCAAAGTCTTCTTTGTTCAAACGGTAGCTTTGACGGCCCCACAACAGTGAACGCCCGCCCACATGGTAGCCTCTGTACCAGTCGAAGCGCTTGTCCTCGGTATAAGGGTTGTCTTTTTCATTGGCCCACATACCGTAGGTTTTTTCATTTAGCGGGTAGTCACGTTTAAGCACAGGATAATCTACTTTCATTGCCTGCGTGGGCAAATCACGATGAGGATAGTCCCAGTCTTCTTTATGCGCGTTTTTATAATCCTTTATATGCTCAATGTTTTGGCCGCGCTCGAGCATCAGTACTTTTAAGCCCTTCTCGGTTAGCTCTTTTGCAGCCCAACCACCACTGATACCAGACCCAATAACAATTGCATCATATTCGTTACTCGCCATAACACGTCCTTATCGCTAATTTTGTCGCTGTGCCAATTCGCACATTACACATCGCAGATCTGTATCGCTTCTTGAAGCGACGCAATTCTCTGGGCTTGTGTCTTCGGTGTGGGTATAAACTCTTGCGCTAAGTAGCCTTTGAAACCGGTTTCGACAATGGCTTTAGCAATGGCCTCATAATTGAGTTCTTGTGAGGCGTTAATTTCGTGACGCCCTGGAACACCCGCCGTGTGGTAGTGACCAAAATACTGGTGGTTGTCCCGAATGGTACGAATGATATCTCCCTCATTAATTTGCATATGGTAGATATCGTAAAGTAATGAAAAGTGTTTGGAGCCAAGACGCTTGCAAAGTTCTATTCCCCAAGCAGAATTGTCGGCCATGTAATCGGGGTGGTCGATTTTGCTGTTAAATAGCTCCATGAAAATTACTACGTTACGCTTTTCAGCGTGAGGCAAAATGCGCTTTAACCCTTTAACCGCATTTTCAAGGCCATCTTCTCGTGACATTCCTCGCGCATTACCGCTGAAGCAAATAAGGTTGGTGTAACCCGCATTGGCAACTAAATCGATGTGCTTTAAATAACGTGCCTCTAGTTCGTCGTGTAATTCAGTGTGAATAAAGCCATCTTCAAGACTAATTTCAGCGCCGTTGCACATAGAAGAGTCGATACCGTATTGCTTTAGCACAGGCCAGTCTTCGGGGCCTACTAAATCAATGGCTCCGAAGCCTAATTGCTTAACGGTCTGGCACAATTCTTCGATACTCAAATCGCCATAGGTCCATCGGCTTACTGAGTGATTCACATTGCCTTTAAGCGGCGTATTCATGGTATTGCCACCTTTTGTGCCGTTTGTACTTGCTAGAGTAGGCATAGCAGTGGCTAAACCAGCAGCTGCTAACCCGGTTCCGGCAATGCCTGCTCCTGTCATAGCCATACTCTGAAGTAATTTCCTGCGGGTAATGTTATGCATCTGCGCTCACCTTTTCCTTTCTGAACAGAATGGCGAATAGCACCAAGACAACAGCGGCGAACGCGGCTGGGAATAACCAGATTTGCTGCCAACTATGTGCTCCTGTGTCTAACGCGTAGGTGTCTGTAATTGCGCCAGCAACGGCAAAACCCACCAGCATACCTACGCCATATGTCGCCAGGGTAATAAGCCCTTGTGCTGCACTTTTTACATTCTCGCCCGCCTTCGCATTGGTATAGATTTGCCCTGATACAAAGAAGAAGTCGTAACAAATACCGTGCAGTGCAATGCCGATAATAAGCATAAATAGATTCTCGTCAGCATTCCCAAATGCAAACAGTGCATAGCGAATAACCCACGCCGCCATACCAATGACCAACGTCGCTTTGATGCCAAAACGATTCAAAAATACTGGCAGAGCTAACATAAACAATACTTCGGATACTTGGCCCAGCGTCATTTTCCCTGTTGCATTCTCAACACCTATTTCGGTAAGAAAAGGGTTTGCATTCTGGTAGTAGAACGCCAGCGGTATACAAATAAGTACCGAGGAAAGAAAGAATACAAAGAAGTTTTTGTCTTTGAGCAATGCCAACGCGTCCAAGCCAAGAATATCGCGTATGGTTACCGCTTTACCGCCAGATTGAGGTGGCGTGCTTGGCAACGTAAAGCTGAACACACCTAAAATTAGCGAGGCAATACTGCACAGTAGGAAGGTGTTTTTGAGCATACCGTCGGCAATAGACTGGGCAGAATCCCATGAAAAGACATAGCTAATCATTAAACCTGCCACAATCCAGCCGATGGTGCCCCACACACGAACCTTTCCAAACTCTTCAGATGGGTCTTGCATTTGACCAAAGGACACTGAATTGACCAAAGCAAGTGTAGGCATGTACGCAATCATGTAGGCCAACACGTAAGGGTAGAAGCTGGCAAAATCATCTGCTTGGTACATACAGTACATAAGCGCAGCGCCAACGATATGCAATAAGCCAAGGATCTTTTCTGCATTAAAGAATCGGTCAGCAATAAGGCCCACAATAAAGGGGGCAATGATGGCGCCCCAACTTTGGGTTGAAAAAGCCATACCGATTTGCCCACCATTGGCAGAGAGCGTATTTGATAAATACGTGCCTAGTGTTACAAACCAGCCTCCCCAAATGAAGAACTGAAGGAACATCATCAAACTCAGGCGTAGGGTTATCATAGTTATTGTTATCCTATTGATGGCGCTTAGCGCTCAAGGCCTAAAATGCGATTATTTTTCGCTTCGCTAACCTCACCACCAGCAAAATCGTCAAACGCATATTTGCTAGGCTCGATAATGTGTGAAGCGATAAACGGTGCGCCTTCAGCTGCACCCTGCGCACTGTCTTTTAAGCAGCATTCCCACTCAAGCACTGCCCAACCTGAGAAGCCGTATTGGGTAAGCTTGCTAAAAATACCTTTGAAATCGACCTGACCGTCGCCAAGGGAACGAAAACGCCCTGCGCGCTCCTGCCAGTTTTGATAACCACCATACACACCGTTTCTACCGTTAGGATTGAACTCGGCGTCTTTAACGTGAAACATTTTGATCCGGCTGTGGTAGCGATCAATGAAATCAAGGTAATCTAGCTGCTGTAAAACAAAGTGACTTGGGTCAAAAAGAATATTTGCTCGTGGGTGGTTATCTACCGCTTTTAGAAACTGCTCGAACGATGCTCCATCGTGTAAATCTTCCCCGGGGTGAATTTCGTAGCATACGTCAACACCTGCATCGTCAAATGCGTCGAGAATAGGTTTCCAACGCCTAGCCAATTCAGCAAAGCCTTGCTCAACCAAGCCAGCAGGACGCTGTGGCCACGGGTAAACCAAATGCCACATTAATGCACCAGAAAAAGTAGCATGAGCTTTTAACCCCAAGCGCTTACTAGCAATAGCTGCACACTTAAGCTGATTAATTGCCCATTCGGTTCGCTCTTGTGGCTTACCGTGTAAGTGCGCAGGCGCAAAGTTGTCGAATAACTCGTTGTAAGCAGGATGAACCGCCACTAGCTGACCTTGCAAATGGGTAGAAAGCTCAGTGATTTCTACCCCTGCGTCTTTACAAATTTTAGCGATATTGTCGCAGTATTCTTGGCTTTCAGCCGCTTTTTCTAAATCAAAAAGACTAGGATCGGTAGGAACTTGTATTCCCTTATAGCCAAGCGACGCTGCCCATCTGGCCATATTTTCAAGCGTATCGAAAGGTGCGTCTTTTCCCATGAACTGAGCAAGAAAGATAGCAGGCCCTTTTATAGGTTGTTGGTTAGTAGCCATAAGCGCTTACCTTTTTCATATTAAGTTGTAGTTTCATTACTGCGTTCCTTCCTGACTGACCGACTCCCACTTGGTGTCGCTGTCAGTACTGGCGAGCATGGCATCAATAAACACCATGCCGCGTATGCCTGAATTTATTCCCGGTACGCCCTCGGCTTTACCTTTTTGATTAGCACGCACTGCTTTCGCAAAGTCGGTATACAAGTTTGCCATAGCTTCTAAGTAGCCCTCTGGATGACCAGCTGGAACACGACAACGTGCAGATGCCTCATCACATAGCCCAACTTGACCTTGGCCCGCTCTAAACACTTGATAAGGCGCGTCGACGGGGCGATAAATAACAGAGTTTGGCTCCATTTGACGCCACTCCAAGCCACCTTTGTCACCATAGACGCGGATCTTCAATGCGTTTTCTTCACCAGCACAAACCTGCGAGGCAATCAGCACACCCGACGCCCCCTTTTTAGTTTTAATAAGCGCAGCGCCGTCGTCATCTAATCGACGTCCTTCAACATGGGTATTTAGTTCTCCACATAGCGATGTAACACTGTCGTTTAATACAAACTCAACCAACCCAAATGCATGAGTACCGATATCGCCCATTGCGCCTGTTGCCCCAGAAATGGCTGGGTCGGTACGCCACTGCGCTTGTTTGTTGTGCGTTTCTTCTTCACCAGACAGCCAGCCTTGCGGATACTCAACATAGACTTTTCGAATTTTACCCAGCATACCGCTTTCAACGAGATGGCGAGCTTGCCATACCATAGGGTAGCCAAGGTAGGTGTGGGCTAAGCCGTATAAAGACTCACTAGCGTGTACAACGTCTTGCAGTTCTTTTACTTCAGCAAAGCTAACCCCTGCTGGTTTTTCACAGAACACATGGAAGCCCGCTTTAATAGCGGCAATTGAAATGGGAACATGAAGGTGATTAGGCGTTACGATAACCACAACCTGCATGCGCTGCTGCTCTGGCAGCTTGGCCTCTTCTTCAAGCATAGTTTGCCAACTGGCGTATGAGCGGGAAGTGGGTACGTTCAATGACGAGGCAGTGCGCAAATTATTTTCCTCATTGCGACTAAATGCGCCACATACCAGCTGATAGTTCCCATCTAACATAGCGGCGTGGCGATGCACAGCACCGATGAACGCCCCCTCTCCGCCACCGATCATACCCATTCGAATTGGTTTCATAGCAGATCCTCTGTGCGCAGACGCACGGTTGATGTGATCAATACACAAAAATGTAACCCGTTACATTTTAATGGTCAACCATAAAATAATCATTTCATTAATCTAAAGTTTACATTCGGCGTGGAAAGCAAACAGAAATAGACGGTTAACGGGATTACAGTGCCTATAAACCAACGCTAAAATGCTATTAATATTTACAAATAACATACAAATACCCTTTGACGTTTCTTTTTAAGCGAGTATTCTTTTATGAAATGAAAACGGTTACATATTACTATTCCCTTTTTCAACACTCATGAATAGTAACTAAAAGCACGGTTTCAGTGAGTTAGGTTTACAATGCGATGAAAGCAGCACTAAAAAACAAAAACACGAATGGCTAATATAAGAGATGTAGCAGATAACGCGGGCGTGTCGGTGGCGACCGTTTCAAGAACATTGCAGCAGCCCGAGCGCGTTTCACCAAAAACGCGCAACAAGGTAATGGCCGCGGTACAAGCGGTTGGGTATAAACCCAATTTAATGGCGGTAAAGTTTCGCTCGGGAAAGACACATAACCTAGTGGTGCTTGTGCCCACGGTTGCTAATGTATTTTTTGCCCGCGTGATAAGCGGCATGCAGGAAGCCGCAGCTGAATTGGGCTATTCCATTTTATTAGCTAACACCCTTGGTAACAGCGACATTGAAAGCCATTACGCCAAGATGGTCAGCACCTCTCAAGCGGACGGTCTTATTCAACTTCGTGCAAACAATCCGCTTGATGTTTCCATGATTAACGATCACGGGTTACTGCCTATGGTTAACGCCTGTGAGGTTATCGACGACGGGCAATATCCCGTTGTGTCGTTAGACAACCGGGCCGCGGCCAGAGCAATGACAGAGCACTTGATCGGTAAAGGGCATAGCCGCATCGCCATGGTCAAAGGGCCGGACTCCAGCCCACTTACGCAAGAACGTTTAGCCGGTTATAAAGATGCATTGGCTAACGCTAATATCGCTTTTGATGAAAAGTTATTATTTCCCGGAGATTTTACCCTGCATGCAGGTTATAACGCCGGGGTACATATAGCAGCCCTTCATAATAGACCAACAGCGGTTTTCTGTGAAAACGATGAAACGGCTATTGGTGCCATGCAGGCATTCAAGCAAGCCAACTTAAACATACCTAAAGATATTTCCGTGGCGGGGTTCGACGACATCGCATTTTCTGCTTTTGTTGACCCACCGCTTACTACCATAGCTCAACCAGCCGAAGAGTTTGGCAGAACAGCGGTTACACTGTTGGTTGATTTACTTAACGGAAAAATTCGCAAGGCGCCGAAGGTTATTATGCCCTTTGAACTAATAGTGCGTGAGAGCACGGGCGAAGCTTCGAGTTAATCGGCTATCACTTAGCACCATCACCTATGTACCACGACAGTAAAGGAGTAAGCAGTGAATTTAAGTAAAGAAAACTTAAGTAAAAACGCAACATCGGACGCAGCCAGCAAAATTGGCTCTGCTGTTTCACGACGACAGTTCATCAAACTTTCGTCTGGCTTGTTAGCGGCTATGAGCGCTCCTACTGTTTTGGCGCACAATCACAGTGATGAAAAAGGAAGGATGATGAATGGCATGCATAGCAGTGCAGTTGGACTGCAGCTTTATACCCTTAGAGATATTATGAAGGTAAGCGTGCCTGCAACTCTTAAGCTGGCCGCCGACGTAGGTTATTCGGAAATGGAGTTTGCGGGCTATTTTGGCCACAGCGCCAAAGAAATTAAGCAGCTGCTTGATGAAAATGGCCTTACTGCACCGTCGGCTCATATTCAACTAGATGCCTTTGACACTAATTTGCAACAAATTTTAGATGACGCGCAAACGGTTGGTCACAAGTATTTAGTAGTGCCTTGGCTTAGCGAAGCGCAGCGTGGTAAGGGTATAGCGCCTTATCAAGCCCTAGCCGATAAACTTAATACCATTGGTGAAGCCTGTAAAAAAGAGGGTATTACCCTTGCCTACCACAACCACGATTTTGAGTTTGAAGTACGCGACGGCAAGACGCCATTAGATGTGCTTATAACCCAGACCGACCCAAACCTGGTTGCCATGGAGCTTGATTTATACTGGACGGTAAAAGCGGGTAAAAACCCGGTTGATTACTTCAAGCAGTACCCAGGCCGCTTCAAGCTTTGGCATGTTAAAGATATGGCTGAAGACGGCAGCTTTGCTGATGTGGGCACAGGCACCATTAACTTTAAAGAGATATTCGCACACGGCAGACTAGCAGGCATTGAACACAAATTTGTAGAGCGTGATCAAACCACCGACCGCATTGCCACTATCGAGCAAGGTTTTAAAGCAGTAAGCGCACTAAATAAAGGCGTTAGCTAACGCTTTTGCCCTTGCCGTGGTTATAATGGGCACACAGTAAGAACGTCATAATAGTAGTCATTTTATGAGTGAACTTTTCAGTGCCCTTTCTCGCGCATTAAGCCCCTATTACAACGAAATGAGCATTATGCTTATGGCCACTATTTTAGTGGTGTACGGCGACCTGATTAACGGCTATGTAAAACGCATACTTGCACCTTACCATTTCACCATTCGCGTTAGCTTGTTTGTAGTGCTGTGTGCTTTTGGCTATGGTGCACTAACCTTGTACGGCGCACCGTTCTTAAAACACACCCTAGCCTACTTGCCCTGGCAGTACCAAGGTGCAGGCTATGTGGCGTCGTTTCTATTGATTGGCTTTTTGGCGGAGAGACGTAAATATTTATAAAGGCCTGTTAGACGTTAGGGTCAAGCTCTAAGCTACAGTTTCGTTGTACTGCTCTACGAATTTCTTTGGCGGTAGGAGCATGACCTTCTTAAAAGATGTCGAAAAGTAAGCGGCTGTGCCAAAGCCCACGTCTAAGCAGGTATCTAGAATACTGTTTCCTTCCAACAATAGTGGAATGGACTTCTCGATTCTAAAACGTGACAGGAACTCGCTAAAGTTGTATTCAAACAACTCAGACATTCTTCGATTTAAACTTCGCGCGCTGATAAGTAATTCCGCTGCGGCCTGCTCTCTATTGAAAGATTCATCGTGGTAGTTTTTTTCCAGTACCGCGATAAAGTTAAGATAGAACGCCATATCTTTTTCATTATTGAACTCAGGAATTTTCAGGCATCCATATTTAAATACAGGCCGATCATTTTCTTTGTCTTCGTTTTCGTTGGCCTTTCTCAGGGCTAGCAAATGTTCGACACGCAGGGTAATTTCTTGGTTAGAAGCGGGTTTAGACAAGAAATAATCCACTTTTTCTTCTAGCGCTAATTTCTCTAGACCAGTTCCGGTTTCTGCGGTTAGCATTAGGATAGGAATATGAGCGTAGCTATTGTTACTACGAATGGCTTTAGTCAGCGCAAGCCCATTCATTTCATTCATCATTTGATCGGTAATGACTAAATCGACTAAATAGTGCTGCATGACCTCCAGAGCCTGAACCCCGTTCCTTGCGACCAAACATCTATATTTCTTAGAGAATAGATCAAAAAGATAAGTCCGGAATGCTCTGCTATCGTCAACGATTAAGAGTGATTTCCTATTTGTTTTTGCATGCGCTGGGGACAAGTCTTCAGCATGTGAATTTACAAATTCTACGTCATCCATGGGGAGTGTTACTGTAACTTTCGTACCTATACCCTTTTGGCTCTCAAGGTTAATCTCACCTTGGTTCAATTCCACCAATGACTTGACCATTGCCAAACCAACGCCGCTGCCCTCTTTATCGGTATTTCCTTTTTCAAATCTCTCGAATACCTTTTGGTGAAGATGTTCGTCAATACCTTCACCATCATCCGTAATGGTAATCTTCAGTTCCTTGCTATCTTGTACGGCAGCAACTTTTATCGTTCCAAGCTCTGGTGTGAATTTAATTGCGTTTTGTACCAAGTTAACAAGAATTTTTTCTAAGCTATCGCTAATCAGCGACACCTCTTTCTTACCCTTAATTCGAACCTCTAAATTCTGCCTTTTTTGTTTAGCTAAAGGCTCTAGAGATAAAACGATAAATCGAATATTTTCTAGCGAATATAGTTTGTAGTAATCTGCTGCGTTCAAGGCTGTAGGGACATCCTGGCTCATTTGGTTAATTAAATGCTCTACTCTTTTCATATTGTCCTGTACACAAATTAATTCCTTGCTTGCTCCTTTAGCTGTATCAGAGACTTTTTCTAGAGATCCGTTGATGAGTTGGATAGGCGTACGAAGCTCTTGCATAATTTCGTTAATGAAGCGCTCTTTACTACGCAACATTTTTTCGAATTTAGAATGGCCATCGGTGATTTCATACCGAGTAAGGTAGGTGTAAAGTGTTGTTGTTCGAAAATGGTCCATAAATTTAGTAATTAGGCCAACTTTCCATAGCAACCAAAAAAGAAATACTATTAACGCATAGATAAGAAAAGCGGTCGAGGAAGCCCAAAATGGTGGTGCTATTTCAAATGAAATTATCATGCTTTGTGTAGCATTTGATGGAGAGGTTGTTCGCAGGTAGAGATTGTGAGAGCCCGTATCGAGGTCACTTAAGGAAAGATTTAACACTGGTTTATTGTGGGATATCCAATCACCGTCATCTAGATAGAATTCTATTGTTTCTTCTTCCCATTTATCACCATTGATAACAAAGTTAAATGTGGCTCCTTCAAAACTGCTATCAAATTTAAACTCTAAAGATTCTGGAAAATAGGTAACATGCTCTGCAGAATTCTCAATCCACTTTACATTCGAAAGTACAACTGACGATCGACTATTAGCTGACTTTTGCAAACTATCTATCAATATAGCTTCATCTACTAAGTAGCTATATTTATCCCCCTTCAACAGAATTTTTTCGCGTAGCTGCTCAAAACTTTTATATTCGAAGTCAGTGTCTAAAATACCGAATCGCGTTCCGAGCTTAAAGACCTCCCCACTTTCATGAAGTTTAAGAAAAAGCCCCATGTTTGAAGCGACCCAAAGGTTGCGATTTTTACTCATCATAGCGCCACGTATGAATCTGAGCTTCTCATTGCCCAAGATAGATGATGAACTCACGGAGCCTGAGCTTTTATCAATCACTTTTAATCCAGCCCCAGAAGTGCATACCAAGTAGCTATCGTCGAGCTCAATCAGACATTGAAGCCCAAACCAGCTCCCCTCACTGGCTGTAATTGTTCGCCAATTAAATTTAGACAGTTGAAAATGAACGTTGTCATATTCATCAAAAGCAGCGAGCTCACCTCCGGAGAGCAATGTACTTTGCAAAACGCCTCGTGGTGCTTGAATAATGTCTTGGATTTTGCTCTCTTTGACATAAAAGTAACTGGCCTTTTTTCCATCGTAGAAATAGAAGTAAAACGCATCTTTGTCTACATCAATAAAATGAGAATATTCACTGCTACAAACTGCATCATAGTCTTTGTTTATTAGTTTCGTAAAAAGCGTTTCTTGCCAAGAGGTGCAGAGAGAATCGTTCGTTGACGATAGCTGATCAACTAGTAGCTCCCCAGTGCTTTCATTTAATTTAAATACTCCTTTTTCCGTCCGCACCAACGTCTCAGAACCTCGAACAGATGATGTATGAATGTTTTTCCTTAAAACGACATCGTCGATTGACAATAAATTCGTTGCTAACATTGTCTTAGGTAAAGACAGCAACCCCAGTTGCGATGATGCGACAAGGAGAGAGCCACTGGGTCCATTAGCGAGTTTAGTGACCGTCCTTATAGACTCAGATGTGAGAATAGGATTCATAAACAATGGCTTTGATAGCTCATCGTCCGTCAGTGATAAGAGGCGCCCGTCAGAAACCCAGATCTCCCCAGTGTTCGCTTTAAGTACATCGTGGACATAGGTACCGTTAATTCCCTCAAGCGGGACGAAAAGCTTGTTATCGCCAACGATGTATAATCCTTCAGGTCCTCCAATATAGAGCTTGTTATCTATTTCCTTAATAAACGTTCCACTAGTTATAAGAGGCAGGTGCTCGCTAAATTTATACAATTCAACCTCCGAAAAATCTTCGGATGCCTTCACATAGCCTTTGCCTGCTGCAATATAAATGCGCTCTTTTGTTGCATGAAGTGAGTAAGCACTACTTAAGTTAAAGAAGTTTAGATGCGCACTAAGTTTCGCAACACTTTTAGTTCGCTTTTCAACTGAAATGACATCATCGATCACAGAAAAGTAAAAATGTGTTGCGGTATCCTTGATAGCCCAAACAGATTTAGACCACTCTTCTTCAAAAAGGAAAGGTTTCGCGACTCTGCTCTCAAGGTCAACTTTGAAAATCCCAACACCGTACTCGACAATCCACAGGTCAGATCCCACCAAATGGATATCTGAGATAATGCCAGTAGCACTATTAAAAGTATTAAATTCTAGTTTGTGCGATTCACTACCAACTACTTCGAATACACCATTTTCCGAAGCGACGTATAAAATATCACCTCGTATTTCAAGATCTCGTATGGTGCCCGCAGGAACGCCAGCGAAAGAATTGACACCTTCGAGATTAATGCCAATTGCATGGCTCAATTTTGAAAAAAGGAGGAAGTAAAACAGAACTATTGAGACACACGCATTTAATTTATAACGCTTTTGGAAACGCGTCTCAGCAAGCATACCTTACATCCCTGTTCAATCATTAATGTGGTTAAGCTCGTCGAGCTTAAATCTTTAAATAAGAAGGAACTCACATGAATACCGAACAAAAAAAGAACATTCAAGTACTTACAGAGGAAGAGTATACTAAAGTATATGGTGGAACTTATATTTTAGCTTTAGTTGATTTATACACTATTCTTCCAATTGGTCCTATAAAACCAAAGAAACCAGAAATAGATAAATAACGCTAAACCAAAAACCACTTCATCCCTGCATTCTCGGCGGCTTGCTGGTCATAAATAAAGTCGCCTACATACAGGCAGTCTTCCGGTTGAAGCTGCCATGTATTCGCTACCATTAATAATGCGGTTGGGTCTGGCTTGGCTGGGGCATCTTCACGGGTAAGTACATAATCGATGGGAATGTTGTTGTTGGCTACTTTAATTGCGGTGGCTTGGCGGCAGTTTCGGGTAACTATTGCCATGGGCAAATTATGGGCCTGCACTTTTTCTACCATGGCTTTACCAATGGGTAACCACTTGGCGTTTTGCGCATCGTCTAATTCGTGCTGCAAAATTGCATTGTGGGCATTAGCTTTTGTTTCATTACACGCAATAGCATCTACATAGGTCAAAATATCTTGGTCTTGCGGGCAACCAACATCTATACGCATCTTTGTGAAATCTAGGCTCGACTCTACCAAAGTACCGTCTAAATCAAATATTACGCCTTTAATACCGCTTAAATTTAGTTGCTTAATGTTCACGCCTTTTTGCCCTTTCACTTCATTTTAGTTACCTGCACTACCCCAATACCATCTAGGGCGCAGGTTACCACTACAGCTTTTTAACCACATAGTATGAATGATGACATGATTACGCCCAACATTCTGTTACGTTTACTTAAGGCACTGAATTTATCACTAAAAATCACACCATGATTTAAGTTTACCCAAATTGCACCTTGCATTAGCATAGCCGCACTTTTTAGTACGTTTGCTCTTCTTCAAGCTTTTTTCAAAGGTAATTTATGGGTGTTTTTGCTGCGCTAGGTACAGCGCTTTGTTGGGCCATTGCTGCACGTTTATTCCGAGGTACCGGTAACGCGTTTTCGCCACTTACCATGAACTTTTGGAAGGGGCTTATTTCTATTGCCATTTTGGCAGTGGTTTTAGTAGTGGTTGAGCCAACGGGGCTTAGCACTCATGCTGTTTTGTGGCTATTACTTAGCGGGCTTATTGGTATAGGTATTGGCGACACCTGCTTCTTTAAAGCTCTACAGAGCATTGGCGATAGCCAAGCGGTACTGGTTGCTGAAACGCTGGCACCGCTTTTCACTGCGCTTTTTGCGATGGCTTTTATTGGGGAATGGATTACCTGGCAGCAGTGGGTTGGCGTCGCGGTGGTTTTATTTTCTGTTGATATGGTTATTAAAGCGCGCAAACGCAGCACTACTCATGTGTTTGCTACCAGCGGTTACTTATACGGCGTAGGCGCAGCACTGTGCCAAGCTGTTGGCGCGGTAGTCAGCCGCGACATTTTAAGTGCTGGCGAAATCGATGCCGCCAGCGCCACGTTTTTGCGCCTAGTGGGCGGAATGATATTTGTAGTGCCGCTTATAGCCTTTACAAGAACCCGCTATATGCCTGTTATCGACTATCAAAGTGTCAATGGTAAACGCATTTGGCCCGCTTTTGTTTTAGCCACCCTACTTGGCACTACTGCGGCTATTTATTTACAAATGTTTGCGTTTGCATACGCTAAAGCGGCCGTGGTTCAAACCCTTATCGCTACTAGCGCACTGATGTCTTTGGGCGTAGCCTGGATATTGGGTGAGCGCGCTACTAAAGCCACCATTGCGTGGTCTGCTGTTGCCCTAGTAGGCGTCGCTATATTGGTTAGCTTTGGCTCGCCAGCACATTAATAAATTGAAAAAACAACCAAATTCTATCTACTGTTTTTACTTAAACCATATATAGGTTAGGATATCAACAGCCATTACTATTAATGCGCAAAACCATTGATTTTCCGCCGAATAAAGAATGTAGATAAGAAGAAAAATTTATTCTCATGGCTCAAAAACTGTTTTTAACTGTAATTTCGTTTGCGGGCTTCTTGCTAGCCTCTTTTACTTCGTTGGCAAACGAAGGCGTTGATGCTGTTATTGAAAAAGTACGCTCACCTTCTTACGACTGCCCAAGCCAATCCTTACTTCCTGAACTCGAAGATGCGCTTGCTCTTGAGTCTATTTCAAAACAGCAGCACTTCGCGTTGACCGTTGCAAAAGGGCAATTTTTAATTTGTCGGGGCAAGTATGAAGAAGCAGAAAGCCTCTTGCTCAAGGCTATTATGCAAAATGATATCGACCGAGGTTCATACGCATTTGCTTCTGCTATTTATCAAATTGGCTTTTCTTATGACGCTAGGGAAAACCCCGCTCGATGTAAGTATTACCAACAAGCTCAGGCACTGTCATCACCAGAGCGTCACAGCGACATCTACACAAGTTCTTCATTAGGGCTTATAAACTACTGCTCTGATTCAACAGAGCCGGGCATTCGGCTAGGCAAAATGTTTGGTGTTCTCAAACGCTATTCTGATAACGGAAGTCCGGGGGAGCTAGCGCATATACATAATGCGATTGGTTTACTTTACGGCAGCTTAGAACAACACGCTTTGGCTGCAGAGCAGTATTTAAAAGCGCATGAAATGGGGCTTCAAGTTTACAAAGGCAGTAATAAAGTAAGCATTATAATTAGTGCAATTGTGTCATTGATAAGTAGTGGGCAAACTGAAAGGGCTTATCAAAGCATTCTAGAGCTGGGTACCCTTAATAGCGAAATAGACACCCCACTGACTAACTTTTTGTACCAGTACGCATTGTCTATCTATCACAGGAAAACCAAAGACTACAGTAGCTTGGCGTATACACTTCCCGATCTAGAAAAGGCTACAGCGAACATATCAAGCTCGCTTGGAGAGATGCTAGTTGCCTGGCATAAAGCCGAACTCTGTTTACACGAGAATGAACTGAATTGTATTGAAGAATATTTAGCAGAGGTTGAGTCTACTAACACTGCAGCTATACCTCGCGTGTTTCAATCCAACTTAGATTACTTAAGCTTTAATGTTGCCATGTATATGGCGTTAGACAACATGGAGCGCGCTAAGGCGGCTCTTGAGGTTTACTCCAAAGAAGTCACAAAACGACGTGAATTAACACAAGATTCGGCACTCATTATTGGCGCAGCCAATTTGTACACCCGCATTTATGACTTAGAATCTGCAATTGAGCAAGCGGAGCAGCGTCGCAAAAATACCTTGTACATGGCCGTTATCATTTTCCTATTACTAGGCAGTATCACCGGCTATGTATTACGCAGAAAGCACTTGGCCCGCAAAGCCATAGACCCTGTAACGCAACTACTCAATGCAAATTCGGCCATTGCGCGCATTAATAAACTCGATGCGCCGAAAAAGGGCAGAGCGATAGCTATCGCTATTTTCGACATAAGTAATTTGCGCGATATAACGCGCAAAATGGGCTCAACCCAGAGTGACAAAGTACTGAGGCAAATCGCACAAACCCTTCAAAACGTAACTCGCGGTAACGATATTTTAGGGCGATTTGGTACTGAGCAGTTCATTCTATGCCTTCACAATATTGAAGAGCGAAGTGCAAGGCAGTTCTTCGACCGCGTACAGAATGCGCTAGATAATACTTTTGAAAATGAAGCGTCTTCTGAGCATATTGTGGTTGAGTCCCAAATGAGCGTATTTATTGCCAACGAAAAAATTACTGGGCTAAACGACATACTTGATGATATTGCCATGTCGATTGATATGGGTAACCGAACCGACAGCAATTAATACTTACTCAACAAAAAACGCGCAGGCCGTTTATACGGTACCGCGCGTTTTTTGTTTTAGCCGAACTTTTACTATTGGTTCAGATACGATTGAAAGCGGGTATACACCCCATTGGTCCACCCGAAGCCTAGCTGAACGTCGTATTCACCGCCACCTGCTTTTATTTCCGGGTCACACACATTGTACTTTTCTAGCAGCACGCCGCTTGTTGCGAAGTGATTTTCAATGGTTTTGCAAAAGCGTAGCATGATAGTTTGAGCCTGCATTTCAAACCCATAGTTGCGCAGCCCTTCTACGGCAAACAGTTGAAGCGGTGCCCAGCCATTTGGTGCATCCCACTGTTGCGATGTAGTGTTGGAAGTGGTTATCACTCCGCCTTGTTTAAGCAAGGTATTCATTACAATTGCGCGTACCCCTTCCGCTTGTTGGTCATTGGCGATACCGACAAACAACGGCACACACATAGCCGCTGACACAACATTGGTTTGAGTCTGTGTGGGGAAGTGATAGTCAAAATAGCCTGCCTTTTCAGCGTTAAACAAATAGGTGTTTATTGCATTAATTCGCGCCGTAGCGGCTGTGTTAAAGCGAGCTTGCTCGACCCCTTTTGTCACGCTTGCCAGGGTTTGCTCAAGCGTTACCAGTAGAGCATTTAAATCTACAGGTATAATTTCGGTAGTACGAATACTTGCCAGTGAATCTGGATTGGCAAGCCAGCGAGAGCTGAAGTCCCAACCCGACTCGCAAGCCGCGCGAACGTGCTGGTAGAACTGACTTTTATCTGCGCCAATGTGCTCTGCTGTTTCAATGTCTTCTCGATAAGACTCAGGGCGAGGCGTTGGCTCGGTGTCGAAGTAACGGTTGAGTATTGCGCCACAAGGCATGGTAACGGTACGAAGTTGCGCCGCACTTTTCTGCGATGCGCTCTCGCCCGCTCCATTCATCCAAAACTGATATTCTTTCTTCAAGCCCCAAATAACGTACTCTTTTTGCTGGTCGCTTAGTGCGTCTTTGAGCAAGTTATAAAATAACGCCAAAATAGGAGGCTGACTACGAGAATAATAATAAGCGCGGTTGCCGTTAGGAATGCAGCCTACTTCATTTAAAATATCTACAAAATTCACCAACATGTTTATTGCCATGTCGGTGCGCCCCGCGTCAATTAAGCCAAGCGCGGTAAAATATGTATCCCAGTAATAGATTTCACGAAAACGTCCGCCCGGTACTATGTAAGGGCGAGTTAGGGCTATCAAGCTATCTTTCTGTTCGGTGTCGGGAGTGCGCGTTAGCACCTGCCACATATGCTCGATATAGTCGGCTACGTTTGCAAACTTGGTTTGCGAGGTCGCGCTGATCATTTCTGGAATATCGAAATGGCTATTTACAAAAGAGGCTAAATCGACAGTTTCACCACTTTCTTGTGCCTCTAAACACGCCTTATCGTATGCAACTAATACAGTGTTAAGATCTGTTTTAACAATAGCATCAGCAAAAGTTTTGCTGTCAGGAAAAAGCTGTGCCATTTGCACTTGCTTAAACAGGTCGCTGGCGAAAAACGACAAGCTGTCTCGCCAGTTGTGTGAAGAAGAACTCATAATTACTGCGCACCTTTAGGCGATAGAGAAGAAGACGCTTTTTTAAAGAAGAATAGGGTTACTACTAATGCGCCTATCGGAATAAGAGATAGATAAAATGCTTGCTGCCCGCCCACTGCGTCGAAGATAAACCCCGTCACAATTGAGCCTGTGGTTCCACCTAATGCAGAAAATACAACAATTAGCCCTGTCATCGGTGCATGTTGGTGTTGGGGCAACGCGCTTAGCATTACTGAGTTTAATACAGGGTAGATAGGCGCCATCATCAAGCCAATTAGCGGAATGAGAAACGCAGCTATTGGGGCATCAGCCCAGCTGGCAATGGTACTATCCGACACATTTTCGGCAAGTGGTAGACTTAGTAGCATTACCGTAGCCATACCTGCCAAACAGATATTCAAAAAGGGATACCAATTCATTCGCGTGAGCACCGCGCCAGCGGTTAAGCGCCCAACGGCAAGTGCGATAGCAAAAATACTGGTTATTTGAATGCTAACTTGAGTAGGTAAGCCTAGCACCTCTTTGTTAAAGGTTGGCAGCCACGAACCTATGCCCTGCTCTATTAACACGTACAAGAAGATAGAGAATATAAACACTAACACCAGAGGCTTGTAGGCTAGCTTTAACATACTGAAGAACTCACTTGCCAGACCGTCTGATTGTGCTTTCTCTACTGGTTTTATAGGTGCTAGTGCCACAACAATTAAGGTAAAGCCAACCAATGCGGCAAGTAAGTAGTAGACGTTTAGCCAATATAATGAGGCGTCGTTATTGGGGTCGATAAACCCGGCGAACACCCAGTAGCCAGATAACACGCCCAACATGAAAATACCTTCAATAGTGTTCATTAACGATGAGTGCGCTTTAGTGGTTGATGACAACTGACCAATGATGGCGTAAACCGACACTTTCACTAGCGCGAATGCGGTACCTATACAGGCAAACAACACTTTAATGAACCAAAAGCTTGCGATAGAAGGTGTAAGCGCACAGGCAACGGCTACTAATGCTAATCCA
The DNA here is from genome assembly GCF_002993325.1 of Alteromonas gracilis. Classification (GTDB taxonomy): domain Bacteria; phylum Pseudomonadota; class Gammaproteobacteria; order Enterobacterales; family Alteromonadaceae; genus Alteromonas; species Alteromonas gracilis. The sequence goes on along the minus strand of NZ_PVNO01000005.1, from coordinate 254,797 downwards.
AGTAGCATTGAAAGTTTGTAGCCAACCCTTGGGATGAAACTCGCCACTAGGAACGAGACAATTGCGATAGAGAGGTCTTTAAAACCTTCTAGTGTACTCGCCTCTGGCTTACTGATGTCGAAGCTATTGATCGATTGCAGGATAACGGTGCCCACACTGTTTAGCAGTATGGCAAATACGTAATAGCTTATGGCAATGGCTGCAATGACCATGAATCGAGACATGTGTAACCACTCTGTTAACTGAATTATGCAGGAGTGTAGTCGCATGAAAATAAAAATGCAAACGTTTGCAAAACTCTGAATAGCATTAACGAATGTTTACAATCGACCGACACTCCCCGTTAAATAATAGTGTGTGTGAGTAAAAAGCTGTTAAAAAAGCAGAATATTAGTCGCTGTGCTGTGTAGAACGACGGGCTATTAATGTGGTTTCAACTACCTGACTTTCTGTCGGTTTATTTTCAAACTGATTTAATAGCTGAGTCACCATTTCTTTTGCCGCTTGCTGGGTGTTTTGACGCACTGTTGTTAACGAAGGATGCATGAGCTCAGCAAGTGAAATATCGTCGTACCCCACTATGCCAACATCGCTTGGAATACCAACGTAGCGCTCTTTAAGCGCTTTCAATGCGCCCAACGCTACCATGTCGCTTACGCATACGATCCCGTCGAAGTCTAAGCCATTCGCTTTTATGCGCTCGTTAATATATTGGTAAGCCGCTCTAGAGGTAATGTCTATAGCGCAAGTGCACTGCGCATCTATTGGCACGTTAGCGTCTTTATGTGCCTGCGCATACCCTCTGTGACGTTCTTGCATTTCAGCGTGCTCAGAGTCACCTAAGAACAAGATGCGTTTGGCGCCGTGACTTAGCAAATGCTGGGTTGCCGTATAGCCGCCAAGATAGTTGTCGCCGCCAATGATAGGATACGGCGCTTCTGTTTTCGCATCGCCCCATACAACAATGGGGATCCCCGATTGTGCCGCTCGGTCAATCTTAGCAGTAGATTTACCTTGTCCTATAACAATAATGCCGTCGGCTCGCTGGCTGCGAATAAAATAATTCGCCCAGTCATCCGACGCCATAAAAGAATTAGACAGCAGTAGCTCATAGCCTTCGGCGTTTAGTGCCTGATTTAACTCCCCCACCAGCTTGAGTAAGAATGGGTCTGTGGTGCTTTGCTCGGTGTTATCGATTAGATTTAAGATTACCGCAATCACATGCGTTTTCTGCGTTCTTAAACGGCTAGCAGCCGCGTTAATACTGAAGTTATGCTCTTTAGCAAGTGCCTGAATTCTGCTTCGGGTTTCCTGTTTGATAAGCGGATTATCTTTTAATGCCCGAGATGCAGTAGATGTTGATACACCTGCAATATCAGCCAACTTCGCTAAGGTGAGTTTTGTTTCAGAAACCAATGTGACCATTCTCTAATAATATTTTTTTGTACCTTGTTATCCGCGACAGCCGCTTTGAAATAAAAGCGTAAAGCAGTGGCTAAAACCGGATAAATCGTCAGCACTGTAGCCGAAATGACAATATAGCGCGAATCGCCTTAGCGTAAAACCATGTTAACAACAATAAACAAAAAATTTGCAAACGATTGCATTTTATCCTTGCAATCGTTTGCAAACAGATCTATTTTGTTTCGCAATCGTGATGCGTATAACAATTTTTAAACCTGTTTAACGCATTCAGTTAACAACGCAATAGAACATTTTCGGGAGCACACACCATGAAAACGTTGTTTACAAAAGGAATGCTGGCGAGCGCAGTAGCGGTAGCACTAACGCAGCCTGCCATGGCACAAGAAGACGTAAAACAACAAGCGAAAGACAACGCAGAGATCATTGTTGTCAGCGGTACGCCGGGCGGCGCAGGAATTAGAAAAATTGATGCAAGCTTCGCGGTAACGAATATCGATGCGAGCGACATTGAAAAACTCGCACCTAAGTCAACAGCCGATCTGTTTAAAGCCATTCCAGGTGTTTGGGTTGAAAGCTCAGGCGGTGAGTCGGGCGCTAACGTATTTGTGCGTGGTTTTCCAGGTGGTGGCGATGCCCCGTTCTTAACGATTGCGCTTGAAAATTCTCCTATTTACCCTGCACCTACACTTTCTTTCCTTGAAAACTCCCAGCTGTTTCGTATAGACGATACAATTGAAATGGTTGAAGGTTTACGCGGTGGTCCAAACCCTGTAGTAAGCAACGGTCAACCAGGTCTTACGACTAACTTCCGTCTTAAGCGTGGTGGTGAGTCAACAGAAGCATCAGCCAAGTACACTATTTCTGACTACGGTCTTAACCGCGTAGATGTTGTCGCGAGCGGTGCGCTAGATGACGACTTGTACTACATGGTTGGTGGTTACATTAAGAGCTCAGAAGGTATTCGAGATGCGGGCTTTAACTCTGAGCAGGGTAACCAGTTCACCGTTAACATCACTAAAGTATACGATAAAGGCGAGCTTAACCTTTATACCCGTCAAACTGATGATCGCGGTACTTGGTACTTACCTACACCTTTAAACATTGAAGGTATTGATGCCAACTACACGCAAATAGGCCCGTTGAATCGCCAAGGCACCATTACTTACGGCCCTAACGACACAGCTGAGTCTTTCGACTTTGGCGAAGGTCGTGGATGGGACGGACACGTTAGTGGCGGTAGCATCAAGCTTGACTTAGGCAACGACTGGCAGCTTGTTGACCGCTTTAACCTAACCAAGGGTAAAGCAAATACCTTTGGTCTTGTACCAAACGGTTCTGCAACGACCGTTGCAAGCGTTGCCGACAATGGCGAGTCAGCCACCGGCGCTGTAACTGGAACCGTGTATGACGGCGACACTCCAATTCAACAAATTGGACGCTGGGTTGTACTAAAAGACATTGAAGCTTTCACGAACGACCTTGCTGTGTCGAAAAGCTGGGAAGACTTCGATACCTCGTTTGGGATTTACAGTGCAACGACAAAAGCCAAAGACTGGTGGAGCATTGGTAACACGGCTTACCACGTATTACAGCCAGGCGGTGAATTGCTAGACGGTATTAAGTGTAACGCCGACGCACAAGGGTGCGGATTTAACTACGACATCAGCTCAGTAGGTGATGCAAGCACCTTCGCAGTTTATGCAACCGGTACATGGTACGCCACCACAGACTTGAGCATCGACTTAGGGCTACGCCGTGAAAATCACGAAGTGAACTATTCGGTAGATGAAGATCTTGACGGCAAAATAACTAAAGCGCTTGAGTACGACGAAACCAAAACGTCGTGGACAGTGGGCGCAAACTACGCGCTTAATGACACCAGCGGTGTATTTGTTCGTATGAACCGAGGCTATAAAATGCCTTACTTCGATGACTTCAGAGACAACTGGGGTGCTTACACTGGTGGTAACGACCTAATTAAAGAAGTTACTCAGAGTGAACTTGGTTATAAGTTCATGAATGACAGCATTCAGTTCTTTGCGACGGCATTCGCTAACGAAGTAAAAGGCGATACGTTTGTACGCCGTCCGGGTGCGCCGGCTGAAATTCTTACTAACGAAGCTTACGGCCTAGAGCTTGACGGTCGCTATAGTCACGATTCAGGTTTCTCACTCAGCGTAAATGCGACAATTCAAGAGACCGAGATCACAGAAAGCGCAGAAAACGAAGGTAATGAAGCTCAGCGCCAGCCGGGTTGGCAGGTACGTGTAACACCAAGCTATGGCTTTGACATCGGCGATATGTTTGCCACGGTATACGGTACATTATCAGCGGTTGATGATCGCTTTGGTAACAATGAAAACACGGTTGTACTAGAGGGCTACGAGAAAGTTGATGTAGGTCTAACGCTAGAGCCAACGGATTCACTTCGCCTTCAGTTCTCTGTTGATAACCTGACCGACGAACAAGGTATTACCGAGGGTGACCCGCGTAATCCAGATTCGCCAAACGGCCGCTACATTATGCCTCGCAGTATGAAGCTAAGCGTTTCTTACTTATTCTTCTAAGAACGAACACGCAATACCTAAAAAAGATAAAGCCGGCTCTTTGAAGTGCCGGCTTTTTGTTATTCACGGTTCTTTATATTCTTGTCGACTCATTTTGTGGCGCTATCGTTACCCTATTTTTAGCCACATCTTCGGCTCTTATTCCATCAGCGTTAATTCATCGACATTAGTCGTAATTCGCTTCTGTAAAACCAATTCTGTTTTACAGTGGTATAAGCATCGAACAAGGGAAAACAAAGCATACCGTTTTCTGCCATCTACAAAAGGGAGGTGAAGTGTGACGCCAAGGGTAATTTTCTTCGACATTAATGAAACACTCTTAGACATGCAGGCCATTAAAACTGGCTTAGCGGCGGTATTAAATGGCGATGAGACTCTAGTAGACTTGTGGTTCGCTAATTTGTTACATCACAGCTTGGTAGATACTATGTCGTCGCAGTTTCACGATTTCATTGATATCGGGGCGGCAGCACTGACTATGGTTGCGCACGGAAAAGGGATCGTGCTTGATAAAGCAAAGGCGAAAGACACAATCAAACAGCACATCACCCGGCTGCCCGCGCACGAGGATGTTATTCCTACATTAAAGGCGCTTCAAAGTGCGGGCGTAACCTTGGTCGCACTTTCAAACTCCTCAAAAGCAGGGCTTGATGCACAGCTTGAATATGCCAATATTCGAACTTACTTTTCCCATGTATTGAGTGTGGAAAGCATACGCACTTACAAACCCCATGCAGCTGTTTACCACTGGGCCTGCCAGCAGGCTAACGTAAAGAACAAAGACGCCATGATGGTGGCTGCACACGGATGGGATGTGAGTGGCGCTAAAGCGACAGGTATGCAAACTACATTCGTTAAGCGTGCGGGTAAAATGATGTACCCGCTAGGGCTTATGCCCGATCACACTGTTGCATCGCTAAACGAGTTAATCGGTATAGTGACAAAATAGAAGAAGAGGCAGAATGGATTTTGCCATCTTGACGCGGAAATATTTTTTATATTGATAAACGCTGTAACTAGGTTTGCTAATTCGGTTTAATTTTTACTAGCGTTCAAACAAAAAAAGCCCTACCAAGGTAAGACTTTTTCTTTGCTAAACACACTAATCTTAAAGTTTTGCTAGCTCTGTGCTATTAGCTTGAAAACCTTTTGTACTGCAAGACGTTCGTTTAGTTTCTAATGCGCTGAGCTGACGCTTAAGCCATGATTTCTGAATGCCAGACTTTGCTACATCCATCTCTGTACTAACGCGCGTGATTTCTTTGCCAACATTAACGCATTCTTTTTTGTTCGGTTCAAAGCCACCATTGGCTAGTACAGAAGAAGAAAACATTAAGGCCGATATTGCTAAAAGCGTTTGCTGTTTCATAAGAGTCCCCAACTACTCGTTATAATCCCGGGTTTAAGTCATACCGTAAGAAGGAGCATATATTTGCTCTCGAATCTGTAAGAAATATAGCAGGCCTTTTATTCTTGTTAGGTACTTCAAAACATACGCTGTAATAAATCAGCGTTTACTTTGCCACCATCGCAAGTATCAACCATTGTCTTTTATAGTTTTATTATGTCAATTCGTTAAACAGCCAATCTACTTACGTATCAATTCTTATCATTCTACGCACTTAATAAAAAGCCTATCCATAGTATCGGCCACAGCAACAGCATTCTGTAGCAGCATCACTTTTAATTAAGCGGCGTTATTAAATCACCTTAGCTTTAATGGGACAAGGGAAGTGATAACATTTTCTTCACAGATAACCGTTCAATGGTACTTACATAAGCACAGACTCACCCTCATCACAGACGGCTACCGGCATCGAGTTTCTCTACCGTATTCATGACAACGCTGCCCATATCTTCTAGGCTAACTACACTTTTTGCAGCGCCCTTTTCTATCGCTACTTTCGGCATTCCAAATACAATACAACTTGCTTCATCTTGGCAGAAGGTTTCACTACCCGCATTACGCAACTCAAGCAATCCCATTGCGCCGTCGCTACCCATTCCTGTTAGCAATACACCTATGGCATTGCTGCCTGCGCTTCTGCACAGAGAGGTAAATAGCACGTCGACAGAAGGTTTATGTCCGGACACACGCGGCCCGTCGGAAAGCCTAATTCTGTAGTCCGCACCGCTTCTCTCGATTTCCATATGCTTATCACCGGGCGCTAGATAGGCCTGCCCTGGCAATAATCGCTCACCGCCTTTTGCTTCTTTAACCTGCATTTGACATACAGAGTCTAGCCGTTTGGCAAACGTTGACGTGTATCCAGCAGGCATGTGCTGAGTAATCACAGTAGCGGGCGCATTCGCTGGAAAAGTGCTTAATACTTCTTTAATGGCTTCAGTGCCTCCTGTAGACGCGCCAATTGCTATAACTTTCTCTGTTCCTGAGTAACTAACAGTCTTGACTACAGCAGATTTAGTAGGGTTACGTTTTTTGACTTTAGAGCGGGCTGCTGTACGAATTTTTTCTACTATCATTTCATGATAATCAGCCATACCTTGAGCCACGCCAATTTTGGGCTTTGCCACGAAGTCGATAGCGCCAAGTTCAAGAGAGCGGAGGGTGGCATCCGCCCCCTTTTCAGTAAGCGTTGAAATCATCACAACGGGCGTGGGTTTAGCGTTCATGAGTACTTCTAAAAACCGCAACCCGTCGACTTTTGGCATTTCAATATCAAGGGTTATAACATCGGGAGCTTTTTCGAGTACCAGCTTTTTAGCAACAAACGCATCGGGTGCTGCGCCTACAAGTGTCATGTCAGGCTCACTTTTAATTATTTCACTAAGGATCTGCCTGATCAGAGCTGAATCATCCACTACCAATACTTTAATTGTCATTTTAAATCCTCAAACAAATCTACGTCACCGCTTGCATCTCGGTTATTAAGCTCCCAGCGATGCTGGCTTTCTCGCTCAATAATTGTTGCATTATTAAGCTCGTGGATACGTTTCATGAACACATTGCCGTTGGTAGGGAAAAAATATATTTTGCGGGCGTAGGTGTCGCAAAGATCGCTCGCGATAATTGGAATTTTTTCAGTGTTCAAAAATTGTGTAACAAACTCTGCGTTAAACCTGCCCACATCACTTTGTACAAAAGACGGGACGACCCTTCCCCCTCCAAATACCTTTGCTTTTAACCTCTTTTTGGACGCACCTACTTTTATCAGTTCGTTAATAAGCACCTCCATTGCATGCACGCCATACTTCGCCGCCATTCCCTGCACTTTTTCGAACTCGCCCGCCGTTTTATTCACATTAGGAAGCATGAAATGATTCATTCCCCCCACACCGGTTATTGGGTCGAACATGCAGGCTGCTACACAAGAGCCGAGAACCGTGACCAGCATTTTATCTTGAGACGTAACAAAATATTGACCAGGTAACAGCTTGATGGCGTCAACTGAAAAACGCTTATCATAGTAGCTAATAGGTACTTCAAAATTACAGGGCTCCACGTAATCTCCTAACCGGCCGGGCGATAAATAGTCTTTCCTACCGGCCTTACAAGATTAGTATGCATATTGAAGTTTTCAGAGTGCCCCGCCATATAAAGCCCTGTAGGCTTGAGCATATCTACCATCCTTTTCAACACATTCAATTGCGTCGGTTTATCGAAATAAATCATCACGTTTCGACAAAAAATAATATCCAGTGGCGCTTTAACGTCCCAACTTTGGTCGGTAAGGTTGAGCTTCTTAAACTGCACCATTTGGCGCAGCTCATCGACTACCTTAACCTTTCCTTCGTTCGCACCTTTTCCTTTATGGAAAAATTGCTTTTGACGCTCAATGGGGATTTTGGAAATTGACGCTAACGGATAAACCCCGGCTTTCGCCTTTGCCAATACTTTACTATCTATGTCTGAGGCGATTATTTTGACTGGCGTTTTAAAACTACCAAACGCCTCAGCAACCACCATCGCAATAGAGTAGGGTTCCTCGCCTGTTGAGCTAGCAGCACACCAAATATTGGTAACGTTTGAATGCTGAGCCAAATAGTCAGCCAACGCTGTAAAATGATGAGGCTCGCGAAAGAACGAGGTCAGGTTAGTCGTCAGCGCATTAATGAATTGCTCCAACTCTGCTTCAGACCTACCAACAACTGCAAGGTAATCGTTAAAGCTCTTCAGGTTCAGCGCTCTTATACGCCTTGCTAATCGGCTATACACCATTGCTTCTTTCGCGTCGGATAAATTAATTCCCGCCTTTTTAAACAGCATTTGCTGAACTTTTTTGAAGTCCGCTTTTTCAAAAGCGAACTCCCTTGTTCCACTGCGTTCTTGTACTTCTGCCATCATTAAAATGACTCCCACTCCGCTTCAACAGGCATCGCTGGCTTCAAGGCTTGAGCCCTTGGTGCGTGGTTAACTGAAGACGGCATTCTTTGCTGACGGTATTGCCCTTGCGGTAGGGCAGCGATTTGCTGCTGATCAGCAGTCAGCCCTCTTCCTACATTAAACACTGAAACACGTTCATTCAGCTGAGAAGACTGTTGTCTTAAACTGTCTGCCGCAGCAGCAGCCTCTTCTACCAACGCAGCATTTTGTTGTGTCATTTCATCCATTTGGACAACCGCACGACTTACCTCTTCAATTCCACATGCTTGCTCTGCAGAAGCCGCTGCAATTTCAGACATGATGTCGTTTACACGTTTGATGGAAGTTACAACTTCTGCCATGGTTTCGCCAGATTTCACTACTAGTTGGTTACCACTTGCTATCTTAGCTACCGAGTCAGATATGAGCTCTTTGATGTCTTTCGCTGCCTCAGCTGAACGCTGTGCTAAATTGCGTACTTCTGACGCTACTACCGCAAATCCGCGGCCTTGCTCGCCCGCTCGAGCAGCTTCTACGGCTGCGTTAAGCGCAAGAATATTTGTTTGGAAAGCAATGCCATCTATGACCCCTATGATGTCTGAAATCTCTTGGGCAGATTCATTGATTTGAGTCATGGTCTCGACCACTTCTCCAATCACCTCTCCGCCTTGAGATGCAATTTTACTTGCTTGGGCTGCTAGACTATTTGCTTGGTCTGCATTTTCAGCATTGAGTTTAACCGTACCGGTAAGTTCTTCCATGCTTGATGCGGTCTCTTCAAGGCTCGAAGCTTGTTGCTCAGTTCGGCTAGAAAGGTCCGCATTGCCAGTAGCAATTTCTCCCGACGCTACGTTAATAGTCTCTACCGCTTCGTTGATATTGGTAATCGTGCCACGCAATTCATTAATGAACTGATTAATGGCTTCACCAAGGACAGCAAAATCCCCCTCTAGCGCGTGATCGATATTTACTGTCAGGTCGCCCTCTGTCAGCTTGGTCATTACATGCTTGATCTCATCTACCGCCTGGGTTCTACCCGTAATATCAGAGGCAAATTTAACTACTCTGAAAGGCTTGCCGTTGTGATCAAGTATCGGGTTATACGAGGCCTGAATAAAAACTTCTTTTCCGTTTTTACCTAGCCTACGATACTCGCCCGAAGAATAAGAACCATTGCGCAACCCTTCCCAGAATGCAGCATATTCTGGGCTCGCTCGGTAAGAAGGGTCTACGAACATGCTGTGATGCTTACCTTTTATCTCTTCTAGCGTATAGCCCAAGGTGTTTAAGAAGTTTTCATTGGCATCTTGGATAACGCCGTCCATATTGAATTCGATAACGGCTTGTGATTTACCAATGGCTGCAAGTTGCCCTTCAAAATAAGCATTTTTTACTTTTTGTTCAGTAATATTGCTTGCGTATTTGACAACCTTTATAACATTGCCACTCATGTCGAGTATGGGATTGTAGGTGGCTTGGATCCAAACGTCCGTGCCGTCTTTTGCGATGCGATGAAACTCACCAGAATAGAATTGCCCTTCGGCAAGTTGCTTCCAAAAGGTTTTATACTGGTCTGACTCTCGCTCTTGCTTTGTAACGAAAATGCGGTGATGTTTTCCTTGGATTTCATCTAAACCATATCCAACCGTAGCTAGAAAATTATCGTTAGCAGTGAGAATATTGCCATGCACATCAAACTCAATCACCGCCTGAGATTTACTAATGGCGTCTATTTGCCCTGTATTAAAGGCGTTTCTGAGCTTTTGTTCGGTAACATCTGACGCATACTTAACAACCTTAAGGGGTTGACCGAATTCATCGAATATTGGATTGTAAGAGGCTTGGATCCAAAGCTCGCTGCCATCTTTTTTCACTCGTTTGAATTCACCTGATTTGAACTCTCCTTTTTTCAAATCTCGCCAGAAAGCTGCATATTCAGGGCTCATTTTATAATTTGGCTCTACAAACATGCTGTGGTGCTGCCCTTTTATTTCGCTCAGGTCATATCCGGTTGCTGCACAAAAGTTTTCGTTAGCATTTTGTATCACGCCATCTAAGTTAAATTCTATAACCGCAAGCGATTTGCCAATGGCATTAATTTGACCTTCGTAATCTGCATTTTTTCTTTTCTGGTCAGTAATATCGGTAGCAAATTTTACTACACGAATTATATTACCGAGCTTGTCGTATATAGGGTTGTAGGAGGCTTGAATCCAAATTTTATCGCCGTTTTTAGCTACACGGCAATATTCACCGCTGCTACGTTCTCCATTTCTAAGGCCTTCCCAAAACTTGCTGTATTCTAAAGAAACGCCGTAATCGGGTAACACGAACAATCTGTGATGTTGACCAACGATGTCATCTTTTGAATAGCCAGTAACTTTTAGAAAATTTTCGTTGGCGTCTTCAACTATGCCATCTGGCGTAAATGATATGACCGCTTGGCAACGGTCGAGCCCATCTAATACGCCCGTTTTGTATTGAAGTTCCTGGTCATTTAACCACTCAACCATGGTGCCAATTTTTATACCCTCTGCACTTTTAATCACGGTCAGCTTTAACGTAAACAGCAAGTCGCCGATGGGCACTAAGAAGGAATCTTTGCTATTACAGTTGGCATAACGATTGGCGAGTTCATTATTGTTGGAAAAAAAGTTGGCCATAGGCATGCCATAAAGACTGTGGTGGTCAACATTTGGTAACGCTGATTTAAACTTCTGCTGATGTTCTTGTATCAGTGCCAATAGTGCTTTGTTTGCAAAAGTGATTAAGCCTTCAGCGTCGACTAGCATCAAACAGGCCGAACTCTCACTTAGTGCTTGCTCTTGGAAACGAGAAAGGCTTTGTGCTGCTTCCAACTCTTCGTTGTGAAATATTTTAAATACACCCATTGTGTTACCACCTCATCAATAGCGACCCATTTACGACTCGCTTAAAACATATAAAAAAGGCGAATTTTTTTCAAAACTCGCCTTTCTCTCTTCGTTAGAACGATTCCCACTCATCGCTGCTAGGGACCTTTGGCGCAAGCTTTTTAGCGCTATTTAGCTTGGTCACTGGCGCTATTTTTTTCTCGTTACTTATTGCAAAAGATTTTGCAGGCTGCATTTCGTGTGAATCTGCTCTATCACCTATGTTGAACGTTGAAACCCGTTCAGATAAGTTACCAGCCTGCTGCTGTAAGCTTTCAGCCGCTGCTGCCGCCTCTTCAACCAGTGCAGCATTCTGCTGTGTCATCTCGTCCATCTGCACGACCGCTTTGCTCACTTCTTCTATACCGCAGGCCTGTTCAGCACTTGCTGCGGCTATTTCAGACATGATGTCGTTTACTCGCTTGATGGATGTAACCACTTCTTCCATGGTGTCGCCGGACTGGTTAACTAACTTATTACCGCCATCAATTTTATTAACCGAGTCTGAAATAAGTTGCTTTATTTCTTTCGCTGCTTCAGCGGAACGCTGGGCCAAACTGCGGACTTCAGAGGCTACAACGGCGAAGCCACGGCCTTGCTCTCCGGCTCTAGCAGCCTCCACGGCCGCATTGAGTGCCAAGATATTGGTTTGAAAGGCAATTCCATCTATGACACCTATAATGTCTGAAATCTCTTGGGCAGACTCATTGATAGACGACATGGTATCGACCACTTGACGAATTAACTCTCCACCTCGACTTGCGATATCACAGCTTTGAGATGCTAGGCTGTTTGCTTGCTCTGCATTTTACGCGTTCAGTTTTACCGTACCGGTCAATTCTTCCATACTGGAAGCGGTCTCTTCTAAACTCGAAGCTTGTTGCTCGGTGCGGCTGGAGAGGTCGGAATTGCCAGTAGCAATTTCAGAAGCCGCGGTGTTAATGGTTTCTACTGCCTGGTAGATTGAACCTATTGTGCCCGACATTTCAGTCACAAATTGATTAATAGCGTCTCCTAATACTTGGAATTCGCCTTCAAACTGCTCATCGAGCACAGCGGTGAGGTCGCCCTGCGACAAACGTGTCATTACGTCGCTAATTGACCCGATTATGCGACGCATATCGTCTATAAAGCGATTGATAGACGCGCCCAATTCCTTGAACTCTCCCTCAAACTCATGATCGATTCGGCAATCAAGATTTCCTTCAACCAACTCGCTCATAGCGTGTTTAATGTCTTTAATCGCTTGTTTTGTACCCGTAATATCAATAGCGTACTTCACCACGCGATATGGCCTACCGTTTTGGTCCAAAATAGGGTTGTAAGACGCTTGGATCCAAACTTCCTTGCCACCTTTGCCAACACGCTTAAACTCGTCAGAAAATTGCACACCTTGGCGTAGTTGTTCCCAAAATTGTGAATACTCAACGCTGCGCTTGTAGTCATCTTCGACAAAGATGCTGTGATGTTTACCAACTATTTCTTCAAGGCTATAGCCCACCGTATTAGTGAAGTTCTCATTAGCATTTAAAATTTTGCCATCCAAGTCGAATTCAATTACCGCTTGCGCCTTATTTATCGCTTCAATTTGCCCTTCAAAATAGGCGTTTTTAAGCTTTGATGCGGTAATGTCAGTCGCAAATTTAACAATGCGAATAACTTTTCCATCACCGTCAAATACTGGGTTATACGTTGCCTGAATCCATACCTCTTTGCCCATCTTGTCGAAGCGACAAAACTCCCCACTTTGACCTTTACCCGCTTTTAGGTCGCGCCAGAACTGACCATACTCCTCTGACCGCACGTAATCAGGGTCACAAAACATTTTATGATGGTTACCCACAATTTCGTTCAGGCTGTAACCCAAGGCGTTAAGAAAGTTGTCGTTGGCGTGCTGAATAACACCTTCAGCGTTAAACTCTATGACCGCTTGGGCATTGTTCAACACTTCTAACATCGTGCTTTTAATGAGGAGTTCAGACTGATCAACCCACTCAACCATAGTGCCAATGTTTTCTCGGTTTTCGTTGAAAAATGGGGTCAGAGTAAGTTTAAAGTTCAGGTCGCCAATGCTAATTGTAGAAGTCATTGTTGACTTTAATTCGGCTAAAATGCCGCGCTGATGTGAAGGGTTTCGATGAAACTGATCGATGTTTTGCCCTTCTAAGTTATCTGCCGAAAAACTTGGCAAGACAGCTTGAAGCTTTCTTTCGTTCTCTTTTAATAGCGTCTTCACCGATTGGTTGGCATAGATAATGTTCCTATCGGCATCCGCCATCATAATGCAGCAGGTTGTAGCATCTAACGCCTGCTTGTTGCGCAATGCTTGTTCAACGTCAGTTGCTTTAGTAAATTCTTCTAGCCACGTCATAATGCCCATTTTCTCTAGACCTCTACCGCTTGTGTTTTCGTTTCAACTAAACCCAATTCATTGCTCGTTATCAGGCTTTCAATATTAACTAAAATGACCATGTGCTCGTCGACATCAGCCAGTCCATGAAGGTATTTACTGTCGAATGCCACGCCAAACTCAGGTGGCGGCAGCATGTCTTCTTCTGAAAGGCGGATGACATCAGACACACCGTCAACCACAATACCCACGATCCGGTCGTGCACATTGAGCATAATGACTATCGTGAAGTCGTTATATGTCGCCTCTCCCACATTAAATTTAATGCGCAAGTCCACAATCGGAACGATATCCCCGCGAAGATTTATCACCCCTTTGATAAAGCTAGGCGCATTGGCGATTTTAGTAACTTGCTCGTAACCACGAATTTCTTTAACTGTCGTTATATCAAGCGCATAGTGCTCTTCACCTAAAACAAAACTTAAAAATTCGTTTTCTTGTGATGCACTAACGGCTTGCTGTAATGCTGCCTCGCTCATAGTGAAACCTCTTCATTAGGAATATTGATACAGTTTGCTGCCACTGAATCTGCGTCTAAAATCATCGCGACCTTGCCATCACCCATAATGGTCGCGCCGGCTATACCTGCGACCTTCTTGTAATGTTGCTCTAAACTTTTAATAACCACTTGCTGCTGACCGACAAGCGAATCAACTAAGACGCCATACCGCTTTTTGCTACTTTCAAGTAACACAACAATGCCTTTGGTAGGTTCTATAACCCCATTATCAACTTGCATTAGCTGAGTGAGCGAGACGAGAGGCCAATACTGATCTCTAATCCATAGCACCTTGTCGTTGCCCAGTGTTTTGACTTGCGATTTGGTAGGTTGAAAAGATTCGATTACGTTAAGGAGAGGGATAACGAAGATTTGATCTCCCACTGAAACACACATCCCGTCGACGATAGCGAGGGTAAGAGGCAAATGAATATAGAATGCTGAACCCTCACCTTGTGACGATTCAATTTCAATACGGCCACCAATGGATTCAATGTTACGGCGAACTACGTCCATACCCACACCGCGGCCCGATACATCGGTTACCTCTGCGGCGGTAGAGAAGCCTGCTTGGAAAATAAGCTGCCAAATTTCGCTATCTGGCATATCAGGCGAGACCGGAAGTCCGTTCTGTGTCGCCTTTTCTAAAATACGTTCTTTGTTTAAGCCTGCGCCATCGTCAATAATTCCGATGATGATGCTGCTGCCTTTCTGCTCAGCGCTTAATATTACAGTTCCGTTTTCTGACTTACCGCTTGCAAGTCGTTTTTCAGGACTTTCGACGCCATGGTCAATACTGTTTCTCACTAAGTGCGTCAGTGGGTCGACAAGTTTTTCGATTAAGCTCTTATCGATTTCTGTATTACCGCCTTGGATAACTAAGTCGACTTTTTTGCCTAACTTAGAAGATAAATCTCTCACTACCCGAGGGAATCGATTGAACGTCATATTCACAGGCAGCATGCGCATCGACATGACGGATTCTTGTATTTCTCTCGTATTGCGTTGCAGTTCGTCAATCGCTAGCTGCAAGCGCTCTCCGATTTGGCCCTCTACTTCTTGACCTACGTTAGAAAGCATAGATTGGGTAATCACAAGCTCGCCGACTAAATTAACCATGGCATCGATTTTCGTCGTGTCTACCCGTA
The DNA here is from genome assembly GCF_002993325.1 of Alteromonas gracilis. Taxonomy (GTDB): domain Bacteria; phylum Pseudomonadota; class Gammaproteobacteria; order Enterobacterales; family Alteromonadaceae; genus Alteromonas; species Alteromonas gracilis. The sequence goes on along the minus strand of NZ_PVNO01000005.1, from coordinate 239,512 downwards.
TGGATGCCGCTTCTTTAGGCGCCGCTTTTGGTTTAGGCTTAACTGGTTTAACTATTGGCTGTTTAGGCACTGACTGAGCAGCTTGCTCAGCGTCTGGTTTTATCGGTAAGTTTTCTGGTGCATAGAAGCCAAATCCTTCATCATCTTGAGCTTCATTAGCAGTTTTTTCTGTCTGGGGCTTACTATGGCTTGACTCGTCTTCATCATTGAAAAATCCAAAGCCTTCGATTTCTTCTGACTGCGTCTCGGATACCGCCGTTTGGGCTTCTCCTTCGTCGTCATCAAAGAAACCAAAGCCCTCTATGTCATTGCTTTGGGCTGAGGTATCCTGCTGATGAACAGACTCTTGCAAATCATCAGCGGTCTGCCCAGAAGCTCGAGCTAACGTTTCTTCCAGTACCTTTATACTTGCCTCTATTTGGTCTTGAGGAAGTTCGGTTTGCTCTTTATAAGCCGCTAAGGTGTCTTTCAATACATCCAACGTCTGGAGAAATATGTCTACAATGGCGGCTGTAACCTGAATTTCTTGATTTCGTGCTTTATCGAGCAGGTTTTCCATAACATGGGTGAGGTTCATCAACGCATCAAACCCGAAGATGCCACTGCCCCCCTTAATTGAATGCGCTGCTCTGAAAATACTATTAAGCTCTTCAGGGTCGGGGTTATCTACATCTAAGGTCATGAGCAATTGCTCCATGTCCTGGAGATGCTCGTCGCTCTCGTCAAAAAATACGCCATGGAACTGATTTACATCGATAGTCATAAATGACTCCCCTCTACCCTAAACACGCCGAAATTGGATTAACCTAAAACACGTTTCATCACATCAAGAAGTTTATTCGGGTCAAAAGGCTTCACCATCCAACCTGTCGCACCAGCCGCCTTTCCTTTTGCTTTCATATCATCACCTGCCTCGGTCGTGAGCATGACGATAGGCGTTGATCTGAAATTTGCTAGGCCACGAAGCGACTTGATAAGTGTAAGGCCATCCATTCGAGGCATGTTTTGATCGGTAAGTACAAAATCGAAACGAGCCCCCTGGCATTTATCTAGAGCGTCTTGACCATCTTGTGCTGTTGTCACGTTGTAGTTTGCTGACTTAAGCGTCATTTCCACCATTTGACGGATTGACACAGAGTCGTCCACGATCAGAATGCTTTTACTCATAATTCAACCACCTTTGTGAATATTTGAATGAATCTCACTTGTCTGTGAATATGTTTGTTATTAAAAAAGTTCTACGTCGCCAGCATCCATTGATGTTGCGGAAACCGGGTTATGATCTGCTTGTCCTTTGTCTTTGAGTGAAACCTGATAATTAGCCAAACTCTCTTTAACTTGCTGCGCAGTTTGCGCATTTAGGTCGTTCAGCTGAGCCACTACAAAGTCAATGATTTCTCGCGTATAAGTCAGGTTCTGCCCGTTAATATCGCCAAACTGCATTCCTCTTATGGCGGAATTGGTCGCATCAGATAGCTGTTGACGAATGCCCTCAAGTTCACTTGCACCTTGAATGTCAGCCTCAGCTTTGCGAATTATGCTTTTGAGTTGCTCGCTAATCGCGTCCTTGGCATTTACCACATGAGATATGTCTTGAGAGGCAACGACTTCTGCGGTTTCGGTGAGTTTGTTTATAAGCGACCTAATGTTTTCGATTTGCGTTTTAATTACGTCACTAAATTGGGTTGAGCGCGTAGATAGTGCGCGAACCTCGTCAGCAACTACCGCAAATCCGCGGCCTGCCTCTCCAGCACGAGCAGCTTCTATCGCTGCATTTAGCGCTAAAAGATTTGTTTGAGATGAAATGTCGTCAATACCACCGAGCGCTTCAATTACGGTAGGCATTGCCTGTTGAATGGTCTGTACCTGAGATTCGAGCGCCCGCGTCGACTCGGTCATTTCTTTGGTTGATGCGATAAACTGCGTCAGCGTAGTGTCAGTCTCAGACGCAAAACTGCGCATCTTGTCAGCGTAAGCGCAGTCGCTGTTGTCATCGTCTTTTAGTAAGTTATTGATGCTGACTTCTTGTTGACCTAACAATGACTGGAGCGAGATGAACGCATCACTTAGTGTTCCCACTGCATCCGTTTGCGTAGAGAAGATATCAGCGATATTTGATGAGGTGACCGATAATATCTCGTTAGCATCAGCAATGGTTTCTGCCATTAAATCACTGCTGCTTGCTTCAATTGTCGATACCGTCACTGCTGAGCGAACCTTATTAGGAGCGCTAAGTTGCTCAGACATTTTCGATAAAAAGAAAAGAAGTATAAGGACACACGCTGAGCTGGCAGCCAAAGCTAGATGCTCAAAAGAAGTGAAGAAGAGCGCCCAACTTATCGCCATCGTTAGAAAAGCAATCACGAAGGAATTGCTTTTGTTGGAAAAGAAATTATCCAAATAATCTGCAGCTATAGCGACCACAATCACACCTCTGTTGTTCTTACCGCGCAGGCGGATGCACAAAATACAAACAAAGTATGGTCTATTTTCCAAACCCAACAATTATACTTTTGATTATTTTTATTAAATTGCTACATTGGTGACATTTGCGACATAAAAGCGTAAGAAAAATTAGAGACGGGAACTTGCACCTAACGCTTCAAGCGTATCCAAAATTGCATCTGAGATATCTTCTAACGGCTTGACGAAACTGGCGGCTTTAAGCTCGACAGCAACTTTAGGCATACCATAAACAACACAGGTTTTTTCATTCTGACAAAACGTGACAGAACCTTTGGTGTGCATATTTTTAAGACCTTGCGCTCCATCGCGCCCCATACCGGTAAGCAGCACGCCCACGGCATTAGCGCCTGCATGCTCAGCGAGTGAATCAAACATCACATCAACAGAGGGTTTATGCCCTGATACCTTAGGCCCGTCATCAAGTACTAATCGATAATCAGCGCCACTTCTTTGTACCTTTAAATGTTTATTACCTGGCGCTAAATACGCAAAACCAGGCAATAAGCGCTCTCCACCTTGCGCTTCTCTCACGGTTATTTCACATAGGCTGTCAAGTCGCTTGGCATAGGTTGTTGTATAGCCTGGCGGCATATGCTGGGAAATAATGGTAGCCGGCGCATTGCGGGGAAAATGCATGATTACGTCTTTTATTGCTTCCGTTCCCCCAGTTGATGCGCCTATACCAATTAACTTTTCGGTTCCCGTGTAGCGCATGGAAGCATGTTTTGTGCAGCGAGTTTGGGTTGGTTGACCAAGCTTAGAGTGGGCGGCCGCTTTTATCTTTTCAACAATAACCGCTGCGTACTCAGCCATGCCTTGCGCTACACCAAGTTTCGGCTTTGCCATAAAATCGACCGCACCGAGTTCCAACGCACGTAATGTTGCATCAGCACCTCGCTCTGTCAGCGTGGATATCATCACAACCGGCGTCGGCATCGCCTTCATCATTACTTCTAAAAAGCGCAACCCGTCCACTTTTGGCATCTCAATGTCTAGTGTAATAACATCTGGCCTGAACTCTTGTACCATTCGCTTTGCAGCGTAGGCATCTGGCGCTGCCCCCACCAGCAATAGGTCAGGATCGCGCGAGACTATCTCTGAAAGAATTTGACGTATTAACGCAGAGTCATCAACGACGAGGACTTTTATAGGCATGTGACTGTTCCGGAAATGAAATTACACCCGCTTTAGCTTGTTCAGAAAGTAGAACCCGATGGGTAGATTCACGCTCATAAAGAGTGGCGTTGTTAAACTCACGAATTCGCTTCATGTAAACATTGCCATCAGCCGGAAAGTAATAAATTTTGCGTGCATAGGTAGACATTAAGTCACTACTTATAAGCGGGATATTCGCATTGTCCAAATATTCTAAAACGAATTCAGCGTTTATCCGCCCAATGTCTTGCTGTACAAATCCCGGCAATACCTTTCCTCCGCCAAACGCTTTGGCCGCCAGCTTATTGCGCCGTGCGCCAAGATGAATTAGCTGCTCTATTAGCATATTCATAGCGTGTATACCGTATTTTGTCGAAAGACAATCATCAAGGTTCGTGGTTAAGTTAAGGTCTGGCAGCATAAAGTGGTTCATACCGCCAATCTGCTTTTCCTGATCGAAAATACACGCGGCTACGCATGAGCCAAGTATGGTTACTAAAGCTTTATCTGAAGCCGTGGCGTAATACTGTCCGGGCAAAAGTTTGACGGCTTCTTTTTGGAGTCGGTTATCAAAATATCGAATGGGGTTTTGGTCCTGACTCATACTGCAAATTCCTTTTAAACGACTGGCCGATAAATGGTTTTTCCCATGGGAGCGACCAGTTCAGGATACATCGTGAAGTTTTCAGAGTGCCCTGCGACATACATACCGTCACTGCACATCAATTTAACCATGCGAGCTAAGATTTTGCGCTGCGTGGGCCGGTCGAAGTAAATCATAACGTTACGGCAAAAAATCACATCCACCGGCGCTTCTACACACCAGCTTGGCGACATTAAATTTAGTGTTTCGAACTGCACCATTTTTTTAAGCTCATCCACTACCCTTACTCGTCCAGTTTGTGCGCCCTTCCCCTTATAGAAAAATTGCGTTTTATAGTCGTAAGACAGCTGACTAATACTGTTTTGTGCATACACACCCTCCCGGGCCTTTTGCAGTACTTTACTGTCGATATCAGTAGCAAGTATTTGCACATTGGGGGTATAGGTACCAAACACCGACGCCACTGTCATTGCAATACTATAAGGCTCTTCTCCCGTGCTGCTTGCGGCGCACCAAATGCGCTTAGTTTGAGGTCGCTTTCTTAAATAATTAGCAAGTGCATCAAAGTGATGTGGCTCTCTGAAAAACGCCGTGAGGTTAGTGGTGAGCGCATTAATAAAATGCTCCATTTCATCTTTACAGCTGCCTACGTAAGCAAGATACTCTTTGAAGCTTTTCATATCCAGCAAGCGCAGCCGCCTTGCAAGGCGGCTGTACACCATCGCATCTTTAGCGTCAGATAAGTTAATGCCTGCTTGTTTAAACAGCAGACTTTTTACCCGCTCAAAGTCTCTTCGGCTATATGAAAATTCCCTTTGTGCATCCGTGCTTTGAGTGGCAGTCATACACTAAAATGCCTCCCAATCCGATTCGTCGGGCGCGGCTGGATTAAGCGCTTTCATTCTCGGTTTAGGCACTTCACGCTCTTTAGGTAATGTTTTACTGACATTTAGCGACTGTATTTCAGTGTGCTGGGTAGTCGTGCGACTACTTCCCACTTTGAACACTGACACACGTTGGGCTAGTTCACCCGATTGCTGTCTCATGCTATCTGCGGCAGCGGCTGCTTGCTCAACTAACGCTGCATTTTGCTGGGTCATTTCGTCCATCTGAACCACCGCATTGCTCACTTCCTGTATTCCGGTGGCTTGCTCGGACGATGCTGCTGCAATTTCAGACATGATGTCGTTAACACGTTTAATTGCAGTAACGATATTAGCCATGGTTTCACCAGACTTATTCGCTAACACATTCCCATTGCCAATTTTATCGACCGACGCTGAAATTAGCGCTTTAATGTCCTTTGCCGCTTCAGCAGAGCGCTGAGCCAACGTCCTTACTTCTGAGGCAACGACCGCGAAACCGCGCCCTTGCTCGCCGGCTCGGGCGGCTTCAACCGCTGCGTTAAGAGCAAGTATGTTAGTTTGAAAAGCAATGCCGTCAATAACGCCGATAATGTCTGAAATACGTTGAGCAGAGTCGTTAATTTCCCCCATAGTATGCACTACTTGTTCAATGACCTTGCCGCCTTCAGACGCCACTTCAGACGCTTGGCTTGCCAATCCTTTGGCTTGATCAGCATTTTCGGCATTTAACTTCACAGTACCGGTCAGTTCTTCCATGGCAGAGGCAGTTTCTTCTAAGCTAGACGCTTGCTGCTCGGTACGGCTAGACAGGTCGGCGTTACCCGTGGCTATTTCGTTTGAAGCCGTATCAATAGTTTCAACGGCAGTATGAATTTTTACTATGGTGTCGCGCAGCTCACCAATAAAGTGATTGATAGATTCACCAAGTACCTTGAAGTCTCCCTCTAATGGCTCTTCTATTGTTTTCAGTAAATCGCCATCCGATAGGCTAGCCATAACAGACTTAATACTTTCTACCGCTAAGGTTCTTCCTGTTACATCTGTGGCGTATTTAACTACCCTAAAAGGCTTTCCATTTTGGTCTAAAATAGGATTGTAAGAGGCCTGTATGTAAACCGGCTTTCCTGATTTATTAAAGCGCTTATATTCGCCACTTGCATAAACCCCATGACGCAATTGGTCCCAGAATGCCGCGTATTCAGGGCTATTTTTAAAAGCGGGGTCTACAAAAATACTGTGATGCTTACCTTTAACCTCATCAAGGGTATATCCCATCGCCGCGAGGAAGTTACTGTTCGCATTCAAGATTACGCCTTCAAGGTCAAATTCAATGACCGCCTGAGACTTGCTTATCGCGTTCAACTGTCCCTCAAAATAAGCATTTTTCAGCTTATCTTCGGTTATATTGGTTGCATACTTTACTACCCTGAACGGGTTGCCATTCATATCTTCTATTGGGTTATAAGAAGCTTGAATCCATACGCTTTTACCTGATTTACTTTCTCGCTTAAACTCGCCAGAGAAGAATCTCCCCCCTTTGAGCTCTGACCAAAAGCGCTGGTACGACTCTGACTGTCTGGTTTCTTCATCCACAAATAGTTGGTGATGCTTACCTTTGATTTCGTCTAGCCGGTAACCCATGGTATTCAGGAAATTATCATTAGCAGTGATAATGTTGCCATCTACATCAAACTCGATGACCGCCTGTGATTTACTAATAGCGTTAATTTGCCCTTCGAAATACGCGTTTCTTAGCTTATCTTGCGTTACGTCGGTGGCAAATTTAACCACTTTAAATGGCTTGCCTGTACCGTCAAAAATGGGGTTGTAAGACGCGCGGATCCATATTTCTCTGCCGCCTTTTGCTATCCGTTTATACTCCCCTTCGCTGTGCTCTCCTGCTTTTAAGCTTTGCCAAAATGCGGCGTACTCTGCACTGAGTTTGTAGCTTGGGTCGACAAACATACTATGGTGCTGCCCTTTAATTTCAGACAGGCTGTAGCCCATTGCGGCGAGGAAGTTCTCGTTCGCGTTTAGAACAGTGCCCTCAAGGTCGAACTCAATAACAGCTTGGGATTTATTAATGGCAGTAATTTGCCCTTCGTAATCTGCATTTTTTTGCTTTTGTGCCGTAATGTCAGAGGCAAATTTGATGATGTAATCCACCTTCCCGTCATCGTCAAACACCGGGTTATAGGTCGCTTGGATCCACACCTCTTCGCCTTGCTTGTTAATTCTGCAAAACTCACCGCTGTGTACGTCGCCACTTTTTAGCTTTTGCCAAAACGCTTTATACTCGTCGCTTTGTGCGTAGTTACTGTCAACAAAAATACGGTGATGCTTTCCCACCACTTCATTTTCGCTGTATCCCATTGCGGATAAAAAGTTGTCATTAGCAGACAAGATTTCGCCGTCTGTGGTAAACGATATGACTGCTTGGCTTCGCATGATGGCGTCGACCATACCTTTATTGCGTTTATTTTCAGTGTTGTCCTGCCACTCGGTGACATAAAGCTGAGTGCCGTTTTCGTCCGCCGTTATTGCAGATGCACTTACGCAAAAACTGTGTTCAGCGAGTGAAACGAGCTGCTTGTTATCACCTGTGGCATGGGTGAGTAAATAAGATGGATTTTCTACAGAGTTTGGCCTAACAATAATATCGTCAATGTGTTTTCCCGATAATGTTGACTCGCCACCACCGACAGAGAAGTCTTTGGGATAGGCTTTTGCCATGCTTAAGAAAGCGGGTGTGTGAAAGTGAATAACCCCAGACTTATCAATAACCAACAAGTTTGAGGCACTGGCCTTTAAAATATTCGACTTCAATTGCGCGTCGTGTTTCGCAACTTTTAACTCTTCGCCGTTAAGAAAATTAAATACGCCCATAACTAATATTTCCCAATGTCAGGTGTTTCCGTTTAGTGAAGGACCTTGTAACTACGCGTCGTCTTTTACGCTCTCAGGTGCAACTAAACCCAGCTCTTCGCTGGTAATTAAGCTCTCTATGTTCACCAGAATGACCATCTTTTCATCTACATCGGCTAAGCCGTGCAGATACCTACTGTCAAAAGCTACGCCAAACTCTGGTGGCGGAAGTACTTGCTCTTCAGACAAGCGAATAACATCGGATACGCCATCTACCACAATGCCAACAATGCGCTCTTGAATGTTCAGCATTATCACGATAGTGAAGTCGTTGTAGGTAGCCTCGCCTACGTTAAACTTAATGCGCAAATCCACGATAGGAACAATGTCACCTCGCAAATTAATCACGCCTTTTATGAAGGCTGGCGCATTCGCAATCTTTGTGACTTGTTCGTACCCTCTAATTTCCTTTACTGTGGTTATATCCAACGCGTAATGCTCGTCGCCAAGCACAAAACTTAAGTATTCTTTGTCTTGTCCACCGGTAACCGCTTGATGCAAGGCAGTTTCACTCATGAAAGTAACTCCTTTATTTGACTGGAGGTATACGTTGTTGCAATAGAGTCTGCATCGATGATAAGTGCGACTTTTCCGTCGCCCATAATGGTTGCCCCCGCTATTCCAGCCACTTTGCGGTAATGTTCTTCTAAGCTTTTAATCACCACCTGCTGCTGACCCACTAACGCATCGACTAAAATACCAAAGCGTTTTTTACTGCTTTCAAGTAACACCACAATGCCTTCTGTAGGAGAAAGCGCGGCATCCTCAACTTCCATAAAGTCGTAAAGAGGGACCAAAGGCCAATATTGGTCTCGAATATAAAGTACAGTGTCGTTGCCTAAAGTTTTCAGCTGTTGCTTGGTTGGCTGGAAGGATTCAATAATATTTAAAAGTGGAATTACAAAAATTTGCTTGCCCACTGACACACACATGCCGTCAACGATGGCCAGTGTTAGCGGCAAGTGAATGAAAAAGGCCGAACCTTCCCCAGCACTTGATTCAATATCAATACGTCCGCCAATTGACTCGATATTTCGGCGCACCACATCCATACCTACTCCTCTTCCCGACACATCGGTAATGGCTTCGGCAGTGGAAAACCCAGGCTGGAATATTAGCTGCCATACCTCTGCGTCTGGCATATCGTCTGACACGGCAAGCCCGTTACTTCGCGCCTTATCTAGAATTTTGTCGCGGTGAAGACCCCCACCATCATCAATAATGCTGATAATAATGCTGCCGCCTTTTTGCTCGGCACTTAAAATAACCGTACCTTTCTCTGGCTTGCCGGCAGCCACTCGCTTATCGGGCATTTCGATACCATGGTCGATACTGTTGCGCACCAAATGAGTCAGGGGGTCGACAATCTTTTCGATTAAACTTTTATCAATTTCCGTACTGCCGCCTTGAAGCACCAGCTCTACCTGCTTACCCAACTTTCCTGCCAGATCCCTTACTAAACGAGGAAAACGATTGAAGGTTGCAGTTAAAGGAAGCATACGCATAGACATCACCGACTCTTGAATCTCTCGGGTGTTACGCTGCAGCTCATCAATAGCAAGCTGAAGACGCTCGCCAACTTGCCCCTCAACTTCTTGGCCTATCATAGATAGCATTGATTGAGTGATAACCAATTCGCCCACTAAATTGACCATGGCGTCTATTTTCGTGGTGTCTACCCGAATAGAGGCCGATTCACGGGAGGTGCTTTTTTTCGAAGAGGGCTTGGCTACTGGTTTAGCAGGCGCGGACGCTGCGCTGGTATTCGTTGTTTTGTCGAGGTCAGTTGTGGCAGCGGAGCTTGGTTGTTTGCCTGGGCTTTGCGAATGGTTACTGCTCGCCGTTTCTAGCGTGGTATTTATATGACGGGCTGACGGTACGTCTTCAAAAAAACCGAAAACCTGCTCTTCTTCACCCGTTTCGGTTTCAATTGTTTCCGTCGTAGTGGAGCCCGACGCGTCAGTTTGAGACGCAACAGAATTATGCGGTATTTCATCATCGAAGAAGCCAAATCCGTCATCTTCATTACGCTCACTTTTAGCTTGTTCGTTGTAAGAGAGCTTTTCCTTAATAGGCTCGTTATCGAAAAAGCCAAAACCATCGTCAGAGTTTGCACCAGCACTGGTAGGCTCGTCGTCAAAGAAACCAAAACTTTCATCTGGATTACCTTCGCTTTGGGTATTCGCGCTTATTTCAGGAAGCGCGCCATTCTCGCTAAGCTCAGCGTCGGTGGACTGCTCGTTAATAACGCCGTTTAATATTTTGATGCGATCGTCGATGTTTTCCTGTGGGATTGCAGTTTCATCGCGATAAGCATTAAGCGTGTCTTTTAATACGTCAAGGGTTTCTAAAAGTACGTTCACAATGTCGGCGGTTACAGCAATTTCGTTATTGCGGGCCTTATCTAGCAAATTCTCCATCACATGCGTTAAATTCATTAACGCATCAAAGCCGAAAATTCCGCTTCCGCCTTTAATAGAATGGGCAGCACGAAAAATGCTATTGAGTTCTTCAGGGTCTGGAGACTCGACGTTCAAGCTCATCAATAGCTGTTCCATATCGTCGAGGTGCTCATCGCTCTCGTCGAAAAACACGCCATGGAACTGCTCTATATCAATGCTCATTCTGAATCCTTCCAGACTTAAAGTATTAGAAGATGGGCTTAACCCAAGACGCGTTTGGTTACATCAAGAAGTTTACTTGGGTCAAAGGGTTTTACCATCCAGCCTGTAGCACCCGCGGCCTTGCCTTTTGCCTTCATATCCTCGCCAGCTTCTGTAGTAAGCATAACGACCGGCGTTCTGCTATACGACGCAAGACTCCGCAAGTTTTTTATCAGGGTAAGACCATCCATACGAGGCATGTTTTGATCAGTTAGTACGAAATTAAACTGCTGACTCTTACATTTATCGAGCGCTTCTTGCCCATCTTGGGCTGTCGTTACGGTATATCCAGCGCCTTTGAGGGTCATTTCTACCATTTGACGAATCGACACCGAATCGTCGACAACTAAAATATGCTTGCTCATATGCTCACTTCTCCTAAGAATGTCATTACTGACAGTGCTTCCTGTTCCTTTTTAGCTTAGAACAATTCCACCTCACCCGCGTCCATAGAGGTTGCAGACACGGGGTTGTGATCATTTTTACCTTTTTGTGCGAGCCCTTTTTGATACTCGTTTAACGCTCTTACGAAGCTTTCGATATTGGTCGCGTTTAATGTAGCCAACTGCTCTAAAATAAACTTGAGCATATCTTGGGTATACTGGATATGCTGGCCGTTGATATCGCCGAATTGCATTCCTCGAATAGCGGTATTTATCGAGTCATCAAGCTGTGACCCTATATCTTCAATTTGTTTGGTAGTAATAAGGTCTGCTTCTGCCTTTCTGATGATTTCAGCCAACTGATCGCTAATGTGAGCTTTGGCATTAACAACTTGCGAAATATCTTGCGAAGCTACAAATTCTGCCGTGTCGGTGAGCTTGTCTACCAAACTGCGAATATTCTCAACTTGGGTTTTAATTACGTCGCTAAACTGAGTCGAGCGAGTTGAAAGTGCTCTAACTTCATCTGCAACTACAGCAAAGCCCCTGCCTGCCTCTCCTGCTCTTGCCGCTTCTATCGCAGCATTCAGCGCGAGTAAATTTGTTTGTGCAGCAATATCGTCAATACCACTCAGTGCATCGATAACTGTAGGCATAGCCTGTTGAATGGTTTGCACCTGATCCATAAGGTGCTTGGTTGACGAGGACATTTGCTCGGTTGAATCGATAAACTGAGTCAGTGTCCCATCTGTTTCTTGCGCGAACGTACGCATGCGTTCTGAATAAGATTGTGTTTGCGTACTATCGACGCTCAGTAACGCGTCGATGCACTGAATCTGCTGTGCAACAAGCGCTTTTAAACTGCTAAAAGCGTTAGACAAGGTTTCTACGGCATCATCTTGCGTCGATTTAATGGAAGACAAGTTGGAATCGCATGTACTCAGGGAAGCAGAAAGTTCTTCACTGGCTTTTTTGATGTCTGTACCACCCATACTCTCCCTTTGCGCGAGAGGCTCGCTATCTGGGTAAATCTCTTCGTTTTCTTCCATTGATTTTGCGTAAACGAAAACGCTGAAGACAACCACGCCTGTTAATACCGCAAGCGCCGTGAGCGAAGACACAAAAAAGAATAAAGCCCAAGAAGCAGCAACGCCCACTCCCGAAACTACATATATGCGCTTCAAAGCCCCTTGCTGCGTTGGAGGTAAGTTATTTAACGACAAAAAACTCTCCTTAAAAAAGCACTGTGATCGAAAACCAGCAGAACTCTTTCATAATTACGATGTAACTTAGTTAACGAATTACAGAGCGCGACGCACGCTAGATAAGCGCCGAAGACAAAAAGCCTCGCGCAAAGACAGCATAGCTTTGTTAATCCAGGTAGATAACAAAGTTATACTTAACTGGCTATGACCGTATCTGGCTGTGCCCATATAATGTAAGCGTAGTATCCATTTTGGGAAGTAGGCAAGAACATGCATAAATTTTTTATAAAAAGGGTATTTTGGTCGCTATTTGTGTCTAACTTGAAAGTATGTACCACTCTAAAAGAGTGACAGGTATGGACGATTTAGATATTGATAAACTAAAAGGCACAGCAACAAAGCGTTAAGGGTTAATTAAAAAATCGTGTAACGTTGCAGTTAGGATTGAGATAAAGCGTGACAGGCGTTACGACAAGGGAGCTTTTGGAAAATTGTAGCTCTTCATCATTTTGCTGAGCAAAAGACAGATTATCACTTAGAGAGTAATCTACACGCCCCATCTTTACTAGACGAATACCCGTTACAATGTTTTCAACAAACACCACATCAAAACCCGCATCAGTAAATTGTTGTGCAAACGCAGAGTCCTCTTTTGTGCGCAATAACGCTACACTCCTTCCAGCAAGCTCATGTAGTGATTGCCATGAAAATGTATTTTCTTCTGCTAAGCGCACTAATCCAATACTGACTTTACTTTTAGACAGGACAATCGACTGAGACTTTATGCTCTCAACAACGGGATAGAAACTAGCGCACCACTCCCCTGACCGAATAATTGCTGCCGCTCGCCCTGGGGGCGCATAAACAGCTCGCCATGTTATGTCGTCGCTAAGTGCAGCTTTTCGCAACAGCTCAAACGCTATACCGTCACTTGATTCCTTTGACGTGGTAAAAGGCGGGTACTCAATAGCTAACACGTCAATTGTTTTCGCCTGGCCAGCCGTAGGCATCTGAAGAAGAGCGCCAATAATTATAAGTAAGCCTGAAAAACGCATAATTGGGAAAGGAGAAGAGAAAACTAATTAAAAGAGTAGCAGAACGATTCGAGGCTTGCACAAAGAGATGATAATTCACAATAGGATTGCAACGCGCGGCGCAGCCGCAGGGGCACGTTAGCGTGTGCCTGGTTTTCCAATCATCGGAATCAAAAAAGCCCCTGCATTTCTGCAAGGGCTTCAATGATGGTGCCTCGACCCGGGATTGCAACGCGCGGCGCAGCCGCTGGGGCACGTTAGCGTGTGCCTGGTTCTTCAACCGCCAGGATCAAAAAAGCCCCGCATTTTCATGCAGGGCTCTCTGAATAATGGTGCCTCGACCCGGGATCGAACCAGGGACACGCGGATTTTCAATCCGCTGCTCTACCAACTGAGCTATCGAGGCTGAAACTTGTTAGCGTTCTAGGCGTTGACTGCCTGTCCTGCTGTGGGTGCGTATTAAACGGTTTTCGCTTTCACAAGTCAACCGTTTTTCTCGCTTTTTTTGCGCTTTTATTACTGTTTGCACATTGTTTGCTCAAAAAACGCTTTTTTGCTTATTTTTCAGGCGGAACATAGCCTTCAATCGTAGGCTCTACGTCGTCAAACAAGTAAGCCGACATTTTTTCTTCCAAAAATGAACGGGCATTCGGTTCCATCATATTTAACTTATGTTCGTTAATTAGCATGGTTTGTTTCTTTTGCCATTCGGCCCACGCTTCTTTAGAGATGTTGTCGAAAATACGTTTACCCAGTTCACCCGGATAAAGTTGGAAATCTAAGCCGTCTGCTTCTTTTTGAAGCTTGCGACAAAATACCGTTCTTGCCATGTTATTTCCTTTCGTTCGCTATCTGCTTAGCAATGCATAAACAGTACGCTGTTTATACTCAATTCACTAGCTGCTGAATAATTTTGGTTGTCGGTGCCGCTAAACCAACTTCAATGGGCTCGTTTAACGAAAACCAGCGAGATGCCGTCTCGGCAACGCGTTTTGATGGAGCAGAGTTTACCACGGCCACTACTGGGGTGATATCTAAATGAAAGTGACTAAAGGTATGTCTGAACCCTTCTAGTGCTCGAGTCTCATCAACAACTATGCCTCGCTTGTTTAGCTGTGCAACCCCCTCTTCTAGTGAAGACACCTCTATAAAACCATACAAGCCCCCCCATATTCCCGTTGATGGCCGCTGTTCTAAATACACCTGGCTATTGAACTGCGCCACTATCATAAAAGTAGATTTTTCTGGCAGCGCTTTTTTAGGTTTTTTGCCTGGATAGTCAGTTTGCGCGCCTTGTGCGTAAGCGATGCAGTCGGCTTGGAGCGGGCAGTCATCACATTTTGGTTTGCTACGCGTACAAATCATTGCGCCTAAGTCCATCATCACCTGGGTATAGTTCGCACAACGCCCATCTTCTGGATTAGCAGGTGTGTTTTTCTCGGCGACTTCCCAAAGCTGATTCTCTACTTTTTTCTGTCCCGGCCACCCACCTATTGCGTAGTAGCGAGCCAGCACGCGCTTCACATTCCCATCTAAAATAGGGAAGCGCATATTGCGGGATAGCGACAATATAGCCCCTGCGGTAGAGCGTCCTATACCGGGTAAGTCCATGACTTCTTCAAGAGTGTAAGGAAATTCCCCGTTATATTTGTCTACTAACGTGTTCGCAGCTTTATGTAGGTTCCTTGCTCTTGCGTAGTAGCCAAGCCCCGTCCAATGATGCAGTACGTCGTCTTGGGATGCTTCAGCCAAGTGCTCTACGCTAGGGAACGATGCCATAAATCGTTCGAAGTAAGGGATTACCGTGGTAACTTGGGTTTGCTGGAGCATAATTTCCGACACCCACACTTTATAAGGCGTAACGTCTTGCTGCCAAGGCAAATGCTTTCGCCCGTTTTTGTCGAACCATGCAAGCACTCTTTCTGCAAAGCTACCTGTGTGTTGTTGTTTTGTCATAATCATCTATAAGCTAATGAATACCGTTTGGTCGTTTATCAATAATGCTTGTTCACTTACAACGCCTGGTCGTTTTCTGCGTAGCAACCATTCATTAAAAAGCGCGCTATGGTAGCATGTAACTAGCCAGTTTATTGTTAAGGAGCACACGTGTCTGTGCAGCACCCTGTTTTATTTTTTCCCGGTACGCTTTGCGATGAGCGCATTTTTATGCCCCTTTGGCGCACTTTAACTATCGCGCAGCGTCGTTATGTACCGCTTCAATGGGCTGCATCACAAGAAGAGATGCTGGCATTGAGCGAAGATCGTATTCTTGAAAATGAAAAAGTGCATCTTGTAGGTTACTCCATGGGTGGATTTATAGCCGCCTTAGTGGCACAACGCAATCCTGCCAATATCGCCTCGGTAACGTTAATCGGTTACAACCCAGAAGGGTTGTCAAAAGAAGAAATTGCCAAGCGTAAACAACTGACCACTATGCTTAAGCAAGGAAACTTTAAACCCGACAACGATGCCTATCTTTCACGATTTATACACCCTTCTCGTTTGAAGGATGAGCAAGTGGCTGGCATTGTAAAATCCATGGCGCAGGATTTAGGGAAAACAACGCTACTTAATCATACGCTCGCCACTACGCCACGAGAAAGTACCGTTGATGCGCTGGCAAAGATCAATGCCCCAGTTACCTTTATTGCTGCACAGCAAGACGCTATCGCGCCGGCGCAAGCGATACAACAGCTGAAAGGCAAGCTACCAAAAGCCGCGTTTCACACTATCAGTGATGCAGGACATATGCTGGTACTTGAGCAAACTGAAGCGGTTGCATCTATTATTGCTAAGCAAATTGGCGTATAAAATTACAGCATTTTTACTACTCTAGCGTTGCATAAGCCGTGGGTAAGTGGATAATGCGCCACCAGAAAATTGGGTTAGAAAGGCATTGCAAATGAGGCAATTCAAAAGTCAGGCGGAAGCTGAAGCCGCCGGAGTATACGTAAGCAAAGTAAAAAGCTTCGTAAAACGCGAAGGTAGACTTACAAAAGCACAAGAAAAAGCGCTTGAAGATCACTGGCCAACTAAGGGTATTGACTATGTCGAATCCCCCTTATCGCTGCCTGATCTTTTTGGGCGAAGTGCGCCTGTGGTGTTAGAAATTGGCTTTGGTATGGGCAAATCGTTAGTTGAAATGGCCGCGAATGCCCCTGAAAAAGACTTTATTGGCATTGAAGTGCATCGACCAGGCGTTGGTGCTTGCTTATCCGATGCTAGCGAACAAGGCGTTGAAAATTTACGGGTAATGGAGCACGACGCGGTTGAAGTGCTAAAAAATATGATCCCAGATGGTTCAATATCTCGCCTCCAGCTATTTTTCCCAGACCCATGGCACAAAAAGCGCCACCATAAGCGTCGTATTGTACAACCTGAATTTGTTGAATTAGTTCGCACTAAATTAGCCATTGGCGGCTGCTTTCATATGGCGACTGATTGGGAGCAATACGCTGAGCACATGCTAGAGGTCATGAATAATGCTGACGGTTACACCAACACGGCAACTGACGGCGACTATGTACCTCGCCCGGACTATCGTCCAATCACCAAGTTTGAAACCCGCGGCCAGAAGCTAGGCCATGGGGTATGGGATTTAATATTCGAGCGCACTAAGTAATGATCTTATCTCCTCAAAGCCAGCTGTTAGAACGCAATATTTCACTGTTCGAAAAAGGCGAATGGGCGTTTATCAACCCTTCCGACGCTTACTTCCTAGATAGTTTGAAATCACAGGAAGTGACCGTTGTTCATCAGTATTTTGATGTGTTTTCAGAGTCTGTACGGGTTATTCCCTCAGCGTCATTTGATAGCAGAGATATTAACCGCAAAGGTTTTGAGGTGACTCAAAAAGTCGGTAATCATACTCATATATTCGCGCCCTTTGTGACGCTTGAAAAATCACATACCGATGTAATGATTTTCTTGCCCAAGGCCAAAACCCATTTCCAAATGCTGTTAAGAATGGCGGCAGGTATGGTCGGGCAACACGGTCATATTCACGTTGTAGGCGAAAATAAAGGCGGTATAAAAAGCGCTGCGAAATTGATGCAGCAATATGGTACGACACAAAAAGTGGACTCGGCGCGTCACTGCAGTCTTATTACCGTTGTGGTAGATGAACCTCATATTGCGTTCGAGGCCGATGCATGGGTGGATATAAATACCTACACCGTTGAAGGTACATCATGGCAAGTAGCCACAATGCCTGGTGTGTTTAGCTACAAAGAACTTGATGCAGGTACCGAGCTATTGTTAGAAAAACTCTCGTCCTCACTGAGTGGTGAAATACTAGACTTTGCGTGTGGTGCGGGCGTTATAGCGAGCTACATCATGCTGAAATATCCGCATTTAAAATTGCACCTCACAGATGTGAGCGCGCTGGCGGTGTATTGTAGTGCACTGACGCTTGCGGAAAATCAGTTGTCGGCCACCTTGTACGCTGCTGATGGTTTGCATGGTATAACGCAAAAAATACAGCACATTGTTACTAATCCACCTTTCCATACCGGTGTAAAAACAGACTACACGATCACTAAACGCTTTATATCAGATGCGAAAGCCTGCTTGTCTCGTGGCGGTACCATGCAAATGGTTGCCAACCGCTTTTTACCTTATCCTGGATTGCTGTCAGAACATTTTCAAACGGTTTATACAACAGCACAAACTTCACAATTTTCTGTTTATCAGGCTGCGTTGTAATTAAAAAAGCCATAAGCTTGTGCTAATTTAGCATGACTGTCTGATGTTAAAGCCATTGAGTGCTCTGCTCGGTGGCTTTTTATGCGGTTCGAACCTTACAACATAATAAGTGCGCTGTGCATTAAGCTCTGGGAGAGCACCTGTGAATATTGTATTTGCTATTTCGGAAGTGGAAGAACTGGTGAAAACCGGCGGCCTTGCAGATGTGGGGAAAGCCCTTCCTCTTGCACTTCATGCGTTAGGTGAGGATATTACTATTGTGATGCCCTACTACCGTGTACTGGATGAACAACTTAATTTAGCCACGGTAACAGAACCGCAAACCTTGTTTACTGAAGGCCAAGTTTACCATTTTAATATTCGGTATTTGCAGTGGCACGATATTCCTATTTATTTCGTCGACTCACCCGAGCATTTTATGCGAGAAGGACTCTATGCTAACGCATTTGACGCATACGACGATAACGGAGAGCGATTTAGTTTTTTCAGCGGTGCAGTTCTACAAACGCTAAAAGCGATTAATAAACAACCAGATGTCATCCATTGCCATGACTGGCACACGGCTATGTTGCCGTTCTTACTCAACCATGAAAAGTCAGGCTATTTTAAAGATACCGCAACTGTATTCACTATTCATAACGCGGCTTTTCAAGGGGTGCATAAGCTCGACACCATTCCATATCTACGCCATCATCCCGATATCTCAAATCAAGTGCATGGCGGATATGTCAATATGCTCCAGTGCGGTATTGAGTTCGCAACGAAAATCACTACCGTTAGCCCAAATTACGCAAAAGAGTTATTAACCGATTTAGGCAGCCATGGGCTTCACGAGCGCTTAGTTAAACGGCAAGCAGACTTGAGCGGGATACTGAATGGCTGTGACTACACACAATGGAACCCTGAGACCGACACATTTTTGCCAGAAAATTACAGTACCGAAAACTTTCATGCGAAAACGTCGTGTAAACGCGTATTGCAGGAAAAATGCGGATTGCCTGATAACGCTGATATACCGCTAATCGGTATGGTATGTCGCCTTACCGAACAAAAAGGCTTCGGTTATATTCTCCCGATTTTAGATGATCTGATTAAGCATAGTGTTCAAATGGTGATTGTAGGAACCGGCGATCCGAAAGTGTGTATGGATTTAGGTGAGTTTGCCCAACAGCATCCCGACCAATTTGCTTTTATTAACGGATTTAGCTCAGAACACGCCCATCTTGTTGAGGCGGGCGCAGACTTTTTCCTCATGCCGTCTCAGTTTGAACCCTGTGGCTTAAATCAGATGTATAGTTTAGCCTACGGTACCGTTCCAATTGTGCGCTCTGTTGGCGGTTTAAAAGATACGGTTATCGACCATAGCAATGACCTAGAAGGGACTGGGTTCGTGTTTGACGATCCAACGCCTTATGCACTTTTGACATGTATTCGCCGCGCACTGCTTGCCTATTATGAAGATAAGGCTAAATTCAGAGAGATGCAGCTGCGGGGAATGAGAACACGTTTTACGTGGGAGGCCGCGGCAAAAGACTATCAACAGCTTTACGCATCTCTTTGAAGCTCGCCGTTTTTGCCATATTAATTATTGTTTATGCGCACCTTTCCTTTTGTAGGATAATGCGCCACTATTGTCCTACGGAAGACGCGCATGGTTTGTATGCAAAACGGATATGACAGATAACGCAGTTAAGCTTTCTATTAGAAGCCTTTTTCTTTGGGTAGTAATGTCAATTACTACGTTTTCACTTGCCGTTTTGTCAACGCTCGCTGTTTATACGCAAATTGAGACATATCGAAATGAGCTTGAGTCAAACGCGCTCATGCTCGCAAAACTGGTCGCGAGAAGTTCCTCTAATTATCTCTATGATGAAACACCCGAACGCATCGAAGGTGCATTGAGCAATCTTAGCGCAGCAGAGCTTGTTTTAAACGCCCACGTATATAAGTTACAAAGCCAATCAGCTGAACCTCAAATATTTGCCTCTTATAATAGAGAAGGCCAGCTACTGCTTGGCGGAAAAGAAAGTCAATTACCTTCCCTATTCATGGCGCCTCAGTTTGCTGATAACGGTCACTACCTTGAATTAAGTGCCAAAGTCTTCGACACAGAAACCAATATTCAGCTGGGCTGGATATATTTGCGAGTGTCATCAGATAACTTCAATGAGCTAGTTGGAAAGTCAATTTGGCTTAACATAGCAGTAGCACTTGCTTTACTTGCCATTAGTTTCTATTCAGCAGTGCGCTTGCAGCGCGTTGTGACCGGCCCCGTGGAACAAATTGCTAGCTTCTTACAGCGTACATCCCGTCAAAGGGATTACTCTGCAAGAGCTGACCGCTCTAGTATCCGTGAGCTAGATATACTGGCTGACGCGGTAAATGTGATGCTTTTTCGCATGCAAGAGTATATGCAGAAGCAGCGTCAGGCAGAAGAGCAGCACAGAAAGCTTAATGCAAGCCTTGAAGATATGGTGAGTCATCGAACCACAGCATTAAAAGACGCAAACCAAGAACTAATTCAAACGCTAGAGAAGCTTCATCAATTCCAGCGACAAATAGTGCAAAATGAAAAAATGGCGTCCCTGGGTGATATGGTTGCAGGGGTGGCTCACGAAGTAAACACGCCAATTGGCTTAGGCGTTACAGCATCAACCATGATGTTAGATAGACTTGAGGTTATCCAGAAAGACTTCGACAACAAGACGCTTAAGGCTAGCGCAATGAAGCGCTTTTTAGATGAAAGCAAAGAAAATCTGAACATCATTTATAGGAATTTGAACCGAGCAGCAGAACTAATTAGCAGTTTTAAGCAAGTTGCGGTGGATCAAACGTCAGAATCTAGCCGAAGTTTTTGCGTTGTGCAGCTAGTTAATGAGATACTACTGTCATTGCAGCCTCGACTAAAAAAATTAAAACACAACATCAACGTAAATTGCGACCCTACCTTAAACGTTGAAACGAAGGCTGGCCCAATAAATCAAATCTTGATTAACTTAATTATGAATTCAGTTATTCATGGGTTTGAATCAATGGAAGAAGGCACAATAGACATTAGTGCCGAGTTAGTTAGTGATAATAAACTCAAGCTTGTTTATACCGATAACGGTAAAGGCATTCCACCTGAGATCCGCAAGCGAATATTCGACCCCTTCGTTACGACAAAACGAGGTCAGGGCGGTTCAGGACTAGGCATGCACTTAGTTTACAACTTGGTGACGCAAGCGCTTAATGGTTCGATATCGATAACCAGTGAGGAAGGCGAAGGAGTGGAATTTATAATTGTATTCCCCGTTATTAATGCGAAAACCTCGTAATAGTTGTATAAAGTATGAACTTTTCTTGTTTTTTATTGGCTAACCCCAATATCTTACTGTTAAGAATATTCACAAGTTACTTGCAATCAAGTGTATGAATATTAAAATTTAACCAGTTAGTTGCTTAAATCGTATTTTAGAAAGAGTGTAGAACACCATGCAGACGCCAAATGTGTTAATTGTTGAAGACGAAGTGGTAACCCGTACCACGCTTAAGAGTTTATTTGAAGCGGAAGGGTATAATGTATTTGAAGCCGAAAATGGTGATCAAATGCATGATTTCTTCGAGAATCACGCTATTAACTTGGTGATTATGGATATTAATCTTCCAGGGAAAAATGGCCTTATTTTGGCGCGCGAAGTGCGTGACCGTAAAAATGTAGGTTTAATTTTCCTTACTGGTCGTGACAACGACGTGGACCGTATTTTAGGTCTAGAAATTGGTGCAGACGATTATTTGACTAAACCATTTAATCCTCGCGAGCTAACTATTCGCGCACGCAACTTACTTTCTCGCACAACTAACTCTGCTGAAGACGACGATTTACCAAGCCGCGTAAGCTTTAATGGCTGGACACTTGATGGCGATAGCCGCTCATTGATTTCTCCTAACGGCAAAGAATTCCGTTTACCACGCAGTGAGTTCCGTGCTCTTCACCTTTTCCTTAGCAACCCAGGTAAGATCCTTACCCGCGAACAGCTTATTATGGAAATGACAGGCCGCGAGCTGCGTCCTAATGACCGCACGGTAGACGTTACCATTCGCCGAATTCGTAAGCACTTTGAATCAGATCCTACAGATGAAGAATTGATCGTGACTATTCACGGTGAAGGCTACCGTTTCTGTGGGCAGGTTGACGGCTAAGTTATACCTTTGCCAGTATTGAATCTGCAAGAAGCCGCTACAAAACGTAGCGGCTTTTTTATAGGTAAACGTTAAGAAGCGAAACTCCACGTTAGCGAGCTTAAGCGACAGAGCTGCGCGCACCGCAGCTCTGTAAAGTGCTTTATTTATATTGCTTCAAAAAGGAATGAATACCGGTACGTTTTTTCCTCTAATAGGAAAGCTTTGTGCGTACTTGGGCTCCATGAGTCATCTCCCCCAACTCCCATATGTGCATGGTCGATGTAAACGAAGATGCAATCTTGCGGGAATAAATCACTGGTGTGTTTAGCATTATCAAGTTGTGCCTGGCCATATTCACTGACGTTAAAGTAGAACTTCCCTTGCGCTTGCAGACCCGCAATATTTAATTGCTTACAGTCGCTTCGCAAACCGTTATCAGTTGGAAAAACATATCGCGTTTGCATTTCATCAATTGGCAGCGCGTAGTGACCATAACGGGCCGCGGCCTTTCTATCAGGATAGTTCTCAAACGGGCCCAAACCCAACCAAGAAACGGTTAAATGATTTTGCTGCAACTCGGTCTGTGCCGGTACTGCCGTTTGCAAACCAATTCTAGGCATAGGCGGTAAGCTATCATCTAACAGCACTTCTACGTCCACTTTCAGCTTCGCTTGCCTGTCAATGGTATACGTCCACTTAGTCGCCGCCACAAGCATGTCGGCGTGATGGTATTCAAATAACGATGTTATACGCACATCGCTGGTACTCTGTTTTACGTCAATATGGGTGCAAGTGCGTTCCCATTGCCCTATACCGGCACGACGCCAGCGTGACTCCCACGCATTTGGGTCAGGGTTATCGACTTCACTCACGCCAATATCGTTATCTAGCGGAGCCCTGAAAAAGTTGTCTTCTAGGGGGGCGCTAAGGGTCTCATTCCCGTTTTTAAGCCACGACGTTAATAGCCCGCTTTTACTATTGAAGCTGAACACCTGGTTTTGCACACTAACAAGCAGCACGGCATCTTGCACTTCTACATCTATTTCTGCTTTGACGCTTTCTATGTCTCTATCCGTTGAAGCAAAAGATACAATACCGCTTTTGTTGGCAAGCGCTAATTGCGCGGTATCCATTACGTGCCCCGCGTTCGCCCACGAACAGTCATTAGCTAACACCACGTCGATGTTTAGGTGATAGTCAGCGCCAGCCTTAAACGTAATTTCAGGGTTTATATCAAGGGTCTGTGTTTGCTGGGGTGCGATATCAATATCGCATTCGCCTTCTGCAATTGCTTTGCCGTCTTCAAGTACCTGCCAGCGTAAACGCTCGTTGTCTGTTCGCCTGAATAAGTAGTCGCTTTTTAAAGAAAGCGCGAGGGTATGGTCTTTTTCCACTAATGAGAAGCTCACGTGTTGCTGGCAATATTTGGCTTCAAACAAGTGCGGGTGTGGGGTTCTGTCTGGGAACAGCAATCCATTTATACAAAACTGCCTATCGTTGTCCGTATCGCCGAAGTCTCCGCCATAGGCCCAATAGGCTTCGCCGCTTTCTGTATGCTTTGTTAACCCTTGATCAACCCAGTCCCAGATAAAGCCACCTTGAAGACGAGGATACGCCTTAAACGCTTTCCAGTACTCGTCAAAGCTCCCTAAACTATTACCCATAGCGTGCGCGTACTCGCACAGAATAACGGGCCGGTTTTCACCGGGCATCGACAACCACTTCTTAATAGCCCATTTAGGCACCGCGTCGTCTTTAATGTCGGTATCTACCCTTGCATACATTGGCGCAATGATGTCAGTTGCTGTGGTATCCGCGCCGCCGCCCTCATACTGGACTGGTCGCGATGGGTCAAATGACTTAGCCCATCCATACATGGCGTCGTGTGTCGGCCCGTGGCCACACTCATTGCCTAATGACCAGATGATGATACACGGGTGGTTTTTATCTCGCTCAACCATTTGAGTAAAGCGCGCCATGTAAGCACCAGCCCAGAGTGGATCACGTGACAACCTGCCCATTGGAAACATACCGTGGGTTTCAATATTGGCTTCATCTACCACATAAAGCCCGTATTCATCACAAAGTTCGTACCAGCGAGGGTGATTCGGATAGTGTGCGGTGCGTACGGCGTTGAAGTTGTTTTGCTTTAACAGCTTAATGTCTTCAAGCATGTCATCTTCGTTAATAGCGTGACCTTTGGATTGATGATGCTCGTGTCGATTCACGCCGCGAATCAATATTGCTTTACCATTAACAAGCAACTGACCGTTTTTCATTTCAACAGTTCTAAAGCCCACGTTATAGGCTTCTCGGTCTACTGTGTTGCCACTCTCATCAATAAGGGATACGACAATGCGGTACAGGTTTGGCGTTTCTGCGGTCCAGTGTTTGGGCTCTTTTATAGCTAACGTTTGGAATACCACATCATCCCAACCGCCCTTTTCATCTATACGCTTATTATTGGTACCTGTAATCGCTTGCTCTGTAACAGCGTTATCACCATCAAAAAGCTGGATACCCACTTTAAAGGTAGAAGGTGCATTGATGGCGGTACGCACTGAGACACTTCCGTCTCGATAGCAAGCATCAAGATTTGGTGTAACAAACACATCTTGAATGTGATGATGAGGCTTAGTTATTAGGCTAACATCGCGAAAGATACCGCTTAACCACCACATATCTTGGTCTTCTAGGTAGCTACCGTCAGACCATCTGATCACCATAACAGCAAGGCGATTTTCGCCCTCTACCAGTATCTTTGTAAGATCAAATTCAGCAGGTAAACGACTGTCTTGAGAATAACCAACATATTCTCCATTGCACCATAGATGAAAGGCACTATTTACCCCTTCAAATACGATGTGATTACGTTGTGAAAGCTGCTCTTTTGTGACAGTAAAAACTGTGCGATAGCAACCTGTAGGATTATCTTTAGGCACAACTGGAGGGGTTACCGCAAAAGGATATTTGACGTTGCAGTAAATGGGCTTGTCATACCCTTGCAGCTGCCAATTTGAAGGGACAACGATGGATTGCCAAAGGCAACCTTCTTCAGCGCTCAATGTTGCAGAAAGCAAACTTTCGGGGACGCTCTCAGGCGCATCAAATAACCGAAAATCCCATTGGCCATTAAGGCTGCACGTGCGTGTTTTGATATTGTGCAGCGCATTCTCTAACGAAGTAAACCCATGATGGGGGCTGTGAGCATTGATTCGATTTCGCTGAAACACCACGGGGTTTTGCCAATCATTCTGAGCCACTACTTGCGCAACATTAAACATATTTGTTCTCTTACATTTTAGTTGCTCTCAATATAGCTAACTTTCAGTGAATCCTTTATGCTCTAATCTTTCATCTATTTATCCAAAACTATCAAATCATATTTATGCAACCTAGTTTCAAAGATATTGTAGACATAGGGCCAAGCTGCTTTGAACGCTTTATCGATAGCAGCAATGCACCAGAAATTAGTGAGCTGGAAATAGAGCTTGCCGGATGCTCTAATTTATCAGGAAATTACACGGTTGGACGCGTCTCGCCCCCTAACCATACGTTGTTTTATTGCCTCAGTGGGAAAGGTGTATTTCGTACGCCATGTGAAAATCCTTCATTGTCTGAGGGGCAGCTTATCATTTTGCCCGCTAATCAGAGTTTCGAAGTATCTATCGTTAGTGAGCAATGGGATATTATTTGGCTCAATCTCGCGGATGTTGAACGTTGGAAACCGCTTAGAAACCGTGGCGCTGTAGTTTTAGACAATGTGGCTTTAGAAGGACTGCATCACGCTATGGAGCTTCTGTATCTAGAGCGCGATGTCGAGAGCAGACAGGCGGCGATGCAAATAGTATCAAAATACCTTTATACCATTATCGAGAAACAGCTCGGGGAATGTAAAACCGGTGAGCAAAAGGAAAGACGTCAAATCAACAGGCTAAACAGCTTGTTTTCAGCTGTAGATAAACAACTGCAGTTTGATTGGGATATTAAAAGCTTAAGTGAGAAAGCCCATTATTCATCCCCTCACCTTCATAGGCTTTGTTTACAAACCTATGGAAGAAGTCCGAAACAGCATGTCATCCACCTGCGCATGGCTAGGGCAAAAAGCTTGCTGCTAAGTACCCAATGGCCAGTATCCTATATCGCAAGCTATGTGGGCTATGCAAACGTGTTTACGTTTTCAAAGCGCTTTAAGAAGTCCACTGGCATGTCGCCCACCGAGTTTCGCAATGTAAACGAACAATCATCGGTGAGCTAACAGGTTTTATAAACCTCGTTGAACGGTATAGATAAAATATGCGGGTTGTAAGCTTAACTTCCCGCTATTTTCATTTGGTCAATAAGCACCGACCCAGTCTGCACACTGCCCCGTACATCTTTTTCAGCGCCAATTGCAACAATGCCTTTGAACATATCTTTCAAATTGCCGGCAATGGTTACCTCGTGCACTGGATACTGAATGACACCATTCTCAACCCAGTATCCTGCTGCACCGCGTGAGTAATCACCAGTAACACCATTAACGCCCTGCCCCATCAGTTCGGTCACAAACAGACCTGTGCCCATATCTTTAAGTAATTCAGCATCACTTTGACCCGTATCACCCACTAGCCAGTTGTGAATACCACCAGCATGGCCGTTCGAACGGGTGTTAAGCTTGCGCGACGAATAAGTGGTATAAAGATATGTGGCTAACTGCCCTGCTTCAACAATGGTCATGTCAGAACACGCTACGCCTTCATTATCAAAGCTTGAGCTTGCCAGACCACCTTTAATAAATGGCCGCTCTTCAATGTTAAGCCACTCTGGGAAAACTTGTTTGCCTAAACTGTCTAGTAAGAAGCTTGAACGGCGATACAGGCTGCCACCGCTAATTGCGCCCACATAATGCCCAAACAGACTAGACGCGATATCGCGATGTAGAAGCACAGGTACATTCGCTGTATTGATTTTACGCGCACCTAAACGGTCAACAGTGGCTTTCGCCGCGTCTTCACCGACAGACGCTGCCGATTGAAGCAGTGCCGCTTTGCGACTTACCGTGTAGGCATAGTCACGCTGCATATCGCCATCTTGTGCGCCAATAACCATACAGCTTAGTGAATAGCGACTGCTTGGATAACCTGCGTTTATTCCATGGGTATTACCGTACACACGCATACCTAGATTCGCATTATACGATGCGCCATCTGAATTAGTGATGCGCGGGTCGTAGTTCATTGCAGCCGTTTCAGCTTCAATGGCAATTTTGATCGCATTCTCAGTATTAAGCTCTTCTGGGTGATATAAGTCTAAATCAGGAAATTCTGTCGCAATAAGATCTTCGTCGGCTAGTCCTGTACACGGATCTTCACTTGTATATCGCGCAATATCTACGGCCTTTTCTACCGCCAACGTCAGTGCCGCTTTGCTTAAATCTGCGGTAGACGCGCTCCCTTTACGCTTGCCCACATATACGCTGATCCCTAAGCCGCCGTCGTTAGTAAACTCAACGTTTTCAACTTCTTGCATACGTGAAGATACGGCAATGCCCTGCACTTTAGACATGCTGGCTTCGGCTTGGGTCGCGCCTTTAGATAGCGCTAATTTTAGTACATCATCTACGACATTTTGAATGTCGCCTAACTGCTGCTCAATTTGCATAGTAAGTTTCGCTGTCTTAATTCGACTGTGATAGTTACAATTTAGCTAAAGTGTAACACTAATGAGTTTGAAATGAGTGATCAGAAATACAATTCTCCCGAAGATCCTTACTTCGAAGATGCGCAAGCAGATGAGTTCGAAGAGGAAGAGTTAGTCAGTAAAACTGAACTTAAGCGTCAGGCAAAAGAGCTTCACAAGCTAGGTGAAACTCTGGTTAACCTGACCGATGCCCATATTGCCACTATTCCCATGGATGAAGAGTTAGCAGATGCGGTGGCTATAGCGCGTAGGGTTAATAAGAAAAAGGATGGTTATCGCCGTCAGCTTCAGTTCATCGGCAAAACCTTGCGTAATCGAGACACCACTGCAATAGAAGAAGCATTGGCTAAGCTTACCCATCAACATCAGGCAGCAAATGCTGCATTTCATGCATTAGAGAAAGCGCGTGAGTCGATTATTGAACAAGGTGACCCTGCCATTCAAAAGCTCATTGAACAGTACCCTGAGCTCGATAGACAAAAGCTACGCCAGTTTCATCGCCAAATTAAAAAAGAGCGCGAAAAGAATGCACCGCCGAAAGCGTTTAGAGAACTGTTTCAGTATTTGAAGGATGTGATGCACGACGACCAGTAGCCGTTAGCTTCTGTCGCCAAAGACAAAAAAGGTTGGAACGACTGTCCAACCTTTTTAGTTTCATCGGGTATTGATTACGGATAGCTATGCAGTACCACCCACAGTAAGCTCATCTATTTTAAGTGTTGGCTGACCTACACCCACTGGTACACTCTGACCGTCTTTACCGCATACCCCTACGCCTTTATCAAGCGCAGTGTCGTTGCCTATCATTGATATTTTCTGCATCACTTCTGGGCCGTTACCAATTAAGGTTGCGCCTTTCACTGGTGCAGTAATTTTGCCGTTCTCAA
The DNA here is from genome assembly GCF_002993325.1 of Alteromonas gracilis. Lineage (GTDB taxonomy): Bacteria > Pseudomonadota > Gammaproteobacteria > Enterobacterales > Alteromonadaceae > Alteromonas > Alteromonas gracilis. The sequence goes on along the minus strand of NZ_PVNO01000005.1, from coordinate 210,774 downwards.
TAAGGTAAGCTTCCGCGCTAGAGAACACGAATTTACCTGAGGTAATATCTACCTGGCCACCCGCGAAATTCGGCGCGTAAATGCCTCTATCGATAGACGCAATAATTTCTTGAGGGTCGTGTTGCCCTTCCAGCATGTAAGTGTTTGTCATACGTGGCATAGGAAGGTGAGCATAAGATTCACGGCGGCCGTTACCGGTTGGCGCAACCCCCATAAGCTTGGCATTGTGCTTGTCTTGCATGTAACCTTTTAAAATACCGTCTTCAATTAAAACGTTATGTGCGGTTGGCGTACCTTCATCATCCACTGACAACGAACCACGACGGTCGCTCAATGTACCGTCATCAACGACGGTGACACCTTTAGCAGCTACCTGTTGGCCTATGCGGCCACTGAATGTTGAAGCGCCTTTTCTGTTGAAGTCGCCTTCAAGGCCATGCCCCACCGCTTCGTGAAGTAACACGCCCGGCCAGCCGTTACCAAGTACAACTGGCATAGCACCTGCTGGAGAGGCAACTGCCTGCATGTTCACTCGCGCCATGTGAAGTGCATCTTCAGCAAGGTTCTCATAGTAAGGCTTTCCGTTTTCATCTTGTTTGAAAAACGAATAAGCATAACGACCACCAGCGCCGGCTGATCCACGCTCGCGTCTATCACCTTGCTCTAGCAATACCGAGCAGTTCAAACGTACCAATGGACGTATATCTGTTGCTAGCGTACCGTCGCTCCCTGCTACTAGTATTTCTTCGTATACACCGCTCAAGCTCACGACGACCTGATTGGCAGAGGGCTCTTGCTTGCGAATGTAAGCGTCTACTGCCTTAAGCAGTGAAATCTTTTCAGCATCTTGCATCGCAAGAATAGGGTTATTCTCGCTATAACGCGCTTCAACAGCTTTTTGGCCTAATGCTGCAACTTGCTGTGTACCGCCACTAGGTGCGATACCACGGGCCGCCTTACATGCTTTAGTTAAGGCTTCTTCGCTTATTTCATCTGAGTAAGCAAACCCTGTCTTTTCGCCGCTGATAGCGCGCACACCAACGCCGCGCTCAATGTTGTAGCTGCCTTCTTTAATAATACCGTCTTCTAGCACCCAGCTTTCATGCTGGCTAGACTGAAAATACAAATCGGCATAGTCGGTGCTGTGACTATGAATAGTAGCTAGCGCCTTCTCTAGCTTTGAAATATCTAGCCCTGAGTCAGATAATAAATGACGCTCAACAGATTTAAACAAGGTGACTCCTGAATCGGTTATGTTCGGCAACCGGCATATTTTGTTTAATGGTCTCTCTTTCTGCAATGTCAACGTTGGCCGCCACAAAACCTACGTCGGTTTTACGTTCGGCAAGGGTTTCGCCCCATGGTGATAAAACAATGCTATGGCCGTAAGTTTCACGACCGTTTGCGTGCACGCCGCTTTGATTTGCTGCCACCACGAAACACTGTTTCTCTATCGCTCTGGCTTGCAATAATGCATGCCAATGCGCTTCACCAGTACGTTGGGTAAACGCCGCCGGCAATACTAAAATATCAATATCGCCCATTGCAGAAAACAATCCTGGAAAGCGTACATCATAGCACACCGCAAGCCCAATGTTGCCAATTGGCGTGTTAATGGTGACAACCTCAGTTCCTGCCTGCGTTGTCGCCGACTCACGGTAACTTCCCGTATTGTCGTTCACCGACACATCAAACATATGTATTTTGCGATAGTCCGCAAGTACCTCGCCTTCAGTACCATACAACATACAGGCTGCAGAAAATTTTTCTGGATTATCCGTTTTAACCGGAAATGTACCAGACACGATATAACACTGATATTGAGCAGCCAATGCAGACAAGCGCTGTTGGATCAAACCTTCGCCTTTGTTTTCGGCAATAGCTAACTGACCTTTGTCTTTGCCGCCGAAACAGGCAAAACATTCTGGCAGCACAACCAAACTGTTTATTTCAATATTGGCCGCAGCCATCTCTTTTGCCACGTTATCAAGATTTTCATCTACATTGGGCGTAGATGTCATTTGAAGTGCAACTAGATTAACCATCGATCACCTCCATTTTCACCCTGCGTAGGTCATCATCCGTTAGCGGCCGGTCTTGCGGATTAGCAGGAACAGGCGCATTCTGCGCAGGCAAACTAATGTCTTTACTATTACGCTCAACTTCGTCGAACTTAGGATCTTTTATGGTGCCAGTAACGCGATAGTTCACATTCGAAATCACTTTCGCAGAGGTTAGCACTTGGTCGATGGCCAATGCGGCTAATGCTGTGGGTGGTGTTGCTAAAAAATACACCAAGAACGGCAGGTTACCCGTGACGTTTGGCGCAAACGACACATTGTAGTTTAAGCCGCCGGTGTTTAAATCTGTGTAACCATTAATTTCTATTTCACCTGCACCACCGTCAATTTCAGTATCGTCGGTGTACGCTTTTCCGTTCACGATATTAAGCGTGCCGCCCATGTCATCGTAAAAAAAGCCTTTTGCGAAAACATCTCTAAAGTCGAGACTGAGCTTTCTAACAATTGAATTCAAGCTAAACAGCGTGAAAATTCGGGAGCCTTTGTCGCTAAGCTCGGTTAAATATCCATCAGACAAAGACCATTCCACGTCGCCGTTCAGTGCTTCAAAGCCAAAATCCATGGGTGCGTTGGGCCAGTTAACGTTAAACCTAATATCGGCGCTCGAATCTTTAATACCCGACTCAACGCCATATTCTTTTAACATTTGCCCAACGTCAGCAGACGTTAGCGTACCGTTTAATGCGCTTTGTATCTCTCCACCAACGTGCTTCCAGTAACCGCTGGCGGTGATATTGGTTTCGTCTGACTTAAGCAAAAGCTGACGAATGGCAAGCCCGCTATCATCCTTTGCAATATCTAGGGTAACTTCACCTAAGTCGATGCCATGAAAACCGCAAGATTGGCAATAAAAATAAATGGGCGGTAGAGAGATAGGATCGATAGTGTATGGCGAATCTTCCTTTACCGAGACGTGTTCTGTTACAACAGCGGTGCTCTCTACATGAAGACTATCGTTTGATGAGCTAGACGCCAGTTGCACCGGCTTATCTAGCGACAAATAGTCTGCGTTTATCTCTATACCTTGCTGCGCTAAATCGCTATTAATCCGAATCGTGGCCCGCGCCTGAGGTGACGCCAAATCTAAAATCCAGTCCTTGTTCCGCTCGGTCGCGTTTAGCTGGGCATTTTTGATCGTGTGTCCGGCAAAATTGAGCTTTTCAGCTTTTGCAAAAATCCGTGACGGTGTACCAAACAAATTGGCACGGGGCGTACTGCGTTCGGAGTCCGCCGTATTTTCCATATCGCTTGTTAGCGCGCTTTTTACTCTGGCTTTTTGTTCAGCATCTTCCCCTGCCCCTGAAAGCAGCATATCAATCGTGCTAAACCACGCTTGCACATCGGCTTCGGCCAAGTTTGCGCTGATGCTAAAACCCGTGCCGATATTAGCGATATCACTTTCACCTAACGCGAGATGAGCGCGGGAAAACTGCATTTCCTTGTGCGGTAAAATTCCGTCAAAACGAATACTGTCGCCGAGCGTTGCCACAACATTTGAAGCTTTACTATTGCCCTCGCTACTTACCACGAGAGGCAGTTCACTTCCTGCTGATGTATCAAAGGGTGCTGGCAATAGGCTTTGCGTCGCCGTCAAATCAGCTGTCAAATTTGCTGCGTACTCAAAGCTATCTTTCGATAACGTGAGATCAACGCTGGTCTTCCACTCACTTTCACCATCAATATAGTCAGTAAGCTCCGTATTCACATAATTTGCAAGTGGGTGTACATGCCAGCGCCCCCCTAACTCAACTGAGAGGTCGTAGGTATCGCTCTGCCTACCTGATAGTGAAAGGTAGATAGGCTGCTTTAAGAAACGTGCTTGTAGATTAGTAGCGTCAATGTCACCGTTGGTGAACGACACGTCTCCTGATGCTTTATCGAAAAGCATCTTTGTGGTGGCCACATAAACGGGGTTATTGGCGAGATGTGCCGTACCAGAAGCCACCACATCTTTACCTTTGAACGGGATATCAAGCTTAATGTCTGCGGAAAGCGGCCCACTAATTTGCACTTCATCCTTAAGTACTTTCCCTAAAGAATTTTCAAGGGATGAATTCATCATAAGTGCAGTAAGCGCGTCACCGGTTCCCTCACCGGTGGCGTAAATTGCAAGACGAGCATCAGGTTTAAAACTTGGAATTGCTGCTGACATATTACTTATTTGCATGCCTGCCAACGTCGCGGTCGGACTCTCCATCACCAAAGCGTTGTTTACAAAATAGAGCGAGAGATCTAAATCACTGAGCGCAGGCCAGTCTGGCGCAAATAAAAAGTCGCCACCTTTGATATCGACATATGCTTGAAAGATGCCTGTATTATCCTCAAAAGGAAAGTCACTGGTTGCGCCATGCCACAGAATGCGCGCACTGCTTATGTCGCCTTTTCCGTTAAAAGCGCGGGTTAGATACTTATCTGTATTTTTCCCCATTACGGCTACCGGAAAAAGATCGCTCACCTCGCTTAAGGGGATTGCGCTCACGTCCGCGTAGAGAGACATGAACCCCGTAGAGGTATTGAGCTTAAATTGAGGTTTTAGTGTGACCGCATCGCTGTCAAACAGCATGTTGCTGCCTTTAACTATCCACTGCTTATCCTTCCCGCTTGAGGTTGTGGGATAAATGTAGAACTGCGAGGTGAATGAATGGATATTGAGGTCTTTTTTAATTATCCCGTTCGCGCTCAACACACTATCGGTGCTATCTAAGTAGATTGCCCCATTATTTTTATACCAAAACAAGTCAGCGTTCAGCGACGATAGCCCTGGAATTTTATCCGTTTTATTCCATTGTAAATCGAACACTTTTGCAGCCAACGAAGGTTCACCGTTATGTAATTGGATCTGCAAAATCGCAAGCTCGCCTTTCGGATCTAGCTCACGTATCTCGTCTTCACCGGTGTCGTCCATAAACAGTGGAAGGAGCAGTAAAAACGGATTTACCTGAACAGGCTTAATCGTATTTACCAATACATCGCCACTTGGTGCAATACTGCCTATAAGGTCGGTTGTCATCGTCTCACCGTTAGAACTAACGACAAGATTGTCTAATCTGACATTCCACCCACCCTGTTTATTTGCCGTGTTGGGTAATACTTGCAAACTCCCGCTAGTAATACCTGTTACGGTTTTAGCGCGACCGCCGCCCCATTCTAGTAAGCTATTATCGAGCTCCGCCTGTACGCTAACAATTTCACTATTGGTAAAGTCAGCCCATACTTCAAAATTAGCTCGACTTTGCGTTAACGGACGCTTCGTTTTTATTAAATCGCTAACCCATGGTGATATATCAAGTTCTTCTGCTTTTGCGTAGAAAACGCCTTCAAAGTCCTCGCGCGATCCCTTGATATCAATAACAAACGAAGCAGAATTTGCAGCTAACTCGGCGACTTTTAACTGGCCTAATCCCTGATGTCGCTCGTTATGGTTATTCCAAGACAAGCTTTCTATGTTAAAGGAGTTCGTCTCGTTAAGATGCGTTAGCGATACGGCACCGTCTTCAAGCGAGAAGCTTTGTAGCTGCTCCAAGAATAAGCGTTCAAGTGCACTTACGACAGGAAAGTTACTTTTTCCTCCACCTGATAAACGGTCTGCATCGATATTCAGTTGAAGACCGCGTAACTCAAAGCGAGTAGAAGAAATAAGTTGATGGCGCAGAGACTCCCAAAAGTCCAGTTCGACGTAAATTTGCCGAATATCAAGCGCAACTGGAGAGGCATCATCTTTGGCTAGAGACACCGAATTTAGTACAATGCTAGGACCGCTGCGCTGCCAAACAGCATGCACACTTTTTATAGATAGGTTTACGCCATACTGCTCATTTATATAGTTTTCCAACAAATGTTTGTTGTGCTCAATATGCGGCAGAGCATAGCGTGCAGCGCTTAAAACTAGCGCGAAAAGTACCAGTAATACGGCGAGTAGCAGCCAGAACTTCTTAAGTAGATAAGCAGCTACCGACGAAAAATTTGTCACATTTTGCCTTTGTATAACGTTAATGCATTACATCATGACGACGTCGTACTTATCCTGGTTGTACAGTGTTTCTGTTTGTACCTTAATCTGCTTAGATACAAATACTTCGAGTTCGGCCAGCATATGAGACTCCTCCCCCATTAGCGCTTCTGCTACTTTGGGAGACGCATAAACCACAAATTTATCAGCGTCATAGGCGCGGTTAACCCGCACTATTTCACGCATTATTTCAAAACAAATGGTTTCAATAGTTTTCACTGTGCCACGCCCTTTACACACAGGGCACTCGCCACAGAGAATATGCTCAATGCTTTCACGGGTGCGTTTACGGGTCATTTCAATTAACCCCAACGCGGTAAAACCGTGAATGTTAATTTTGGCTCTGTCCTTGTTAGTCGCTACCTCTAATGAATGTAAGACACGTCGTTTATGATCTGGTTCAATCATATCGATAAAGTCGATAAGGATCATACCGCCAAGATTACGCAATCTTAGTTGACGAGCTATTGCTTGCGTCGCTTCAGTATTGGTATTAAATATGGTTTCTTCTAAATTACGGTGCCCAACAAAGGCGCCAGTATTTATGTCTATGGTGGTCATAGCTTCGGTTTGGTCGATGATGAGGTAACCACCAGATTTCAAGTCAACCCGACGTTCAAGCGCGCGCTGCGCTTCATTTTCAACATCGTATAGATCAAAGATAGGTCTATCGCCGGTGTAGTACTCAAGCTTGCCGTTCATTTCAGGCACATATTCTTTGGTGAACTGAAAGAGTTCTTGGAACGATAACTTTGAGTCTATGCGTATTCTATCGAGTTCTGTGCCTACAAAGTCACGCAATACGCGCCGTGCAAGCGGTAAATCTTCATAAAGCACATTAGATTTGCGTTTTTTCATGCGAGACTGAATTTTATCCCAGAGTCTTCGCAAGAACGCGGCGTCTGACTGCAGTTCATTTTTGCCTACACCCTCTGCGGCGGTGCGCAAAATAAAACCACCGTTTTCATCACAAAACTCTTGCACCAACGACTTCAAGCGCTCTCTTTCGACTTCTTCTTCGATGCGTTGAGATACGCCTACATGGGTAACTGAAGGCATAAATACAAGATAGCGACTTGGGATAGTAATGTCTGTTGTTAAGCGCGCACCTTTAGTGCCAATTGGGTCCTTTACCACCTGAACCACAATATCTTGACCATCTCGCACCAACTCGCGAATGTCTTGTTTTTGAATATGGCTTGCCGAGACTTCCTCTGCAATTTCGTTGTGAATGACTATGTCCGACGCGTGTAAAAAGGCCGCTTTCTCTAGGCCGATATCAACAAAAGCTGCTTGCATACCGGGCAATACACGGCTTACTTTACCGCGATAGATATTGCCAACCAGCCCGCGTTTAGTGTGACGCTCGACGTGTATCTCTTGCAATATTCCGTTTTCAATCAGCGCAACCCGTGACTCTGATGGTGTAACATTAATAAGCAGTTCAGCACTCACGACACAACTCCAAATGCATTGAGTAATTGGCGGGTTTCATAAAGGGGTAAACCTATTACAGCACTTGCACTGCCATTAATTGACACCACAAATTCTCCACCAATACCTTGAATAGCGTAACTCCCTGCTTTATCAGCAGGTTCTCCTGTCTCCCAGTATGCGTCAATTTGCTCATCCGTCAATGCTGCAAAAGTCACAGCGGTGGTGATAACTTGGGTCTGTTGGCGCGAATCACTCAATGCGCTGATAGCTGTTAACACCTCGTGCTGCTTTCCAGAAAGCATTCTCAGTATTTTTTTAGAGTCGGCTTTATCAATTGGTTTCCCAACGCTTTGCCCCTCAAATGCAATTAGCGTATCGCTTGCTAGGATGACGGTATCTGCGGTCATAGAATGCTGCGTTTCTAGCTGAGCTTTAACGGCTTGCGCCTTTTCTGCTGCAAGGCGTGTAACGAGCGCTTGCGGTGTTTCATTGAGGCGCGGCGACTCGTCAATATCGGCAGGATGTATTGTGTGCGCAATGTTCATCTGCTTGAGCAACGCGGTGCGTCTTGGTGATGCTGACGCTAATACTACCGATTTAGTCATTGACTTACCTTTGGTTAAAGCAAAAAGAGGGGTGGATTAGGATATAGAAAACTGTCTTCGGGTACGTCTTAGCAGCCAAAATACCCAGGGCCATAGCACCATAGACGTTAAAACTGGCCACAAATAATCCACCTGAAAATAAATATCGGTTAAAAGGTGCTGAACCCAAAACGTCATGAGGTGATAAAGCGACGACATAAGACCAATAATTATCGCTTGCTGCCACACGGAGTAGTTGCGTAAGCGTTGATAGTTTGCCGCCAATATGTACACGCTAAGGCTCAACCCTAAACTGTGAATCCCAAGCGTTGTGCCGACTAACACGTCCATTGCCACCCCTGTTAGAAAGGCAACACCAACATTAACTCTATGAGGCAGCGCCATGCTCCAATAGGCTAGCACGACCAATACCCAATCAGGGCGATACACGTCAACCTGCGAAGGTAAAGGTACAATTTGAAGAACCAGTGCAACCAGAATGCTTAGCCAAATAACGAGGTTACGTTTACGCATCGGACGCTTTCTCCTCGTTATCGATTACATCATCCACTTCGGGTTCCGATTCATCTTCATCCGGCTTATTTTGCCAAAGAAGAAGAAGGTGACGAAGCCTGTCTAAATTAGCCAAAGGCTTAACGATAACCCGGGCAAAAGGCCGGCTTTCATCGCGCACAACTTGCGTGACTTTTGCCACAGGATATCCTTCAGGAAAAACGTTTCCCAAGCCGGAAGAGATAAGCGTATCGCCTTCTTGTATATCAACGCTGTGGGGAACATGCTCAAGAAAGAGTTCATTGAGGGCACCGCTTCCCGTCGCGATAAAGCGGATGTCGTTGCGAAGAGAGCGCACGGGGATGGCGTGGGTTACATCGGCGATAAGTAAAACACGACTGTTTGTCGATCCTACTTCCATTACTTGGCCCACAACACCCTTGTCATCAAGCACTGGTTGAGATAGGTAAACGCCATCTATGGCCCCTTTGTTTATCACCACTTGCTGGCTGTAAGGGTTTTTATCTACAGCCATAAGCTCGGCGACCATTTTTCGCGAGGTCTCTCTCACTGGCGCTTGTAATAACTCACGAAGCTGGGCATTTTCTTTGGAAATAACATCGAATTGCTGTAGCTTCTCACTCATCAGCAACAGCTGGTTATTGAGTTTTTGATTTTCAGCCAAGAGCTGTTCTTGAGACGTAAGACGCTGAGCGCTTTCGCTAAGTAAAAGGCCAGGAAGGTTAGCGATATACTGAAGGGGGCTCATTAAAGAGTTCAGATAAACTCGCGTCGATTTAAAGCCATCTAATTTATGATCGACAAATATCAGCGTCACTGACAAAACAAGCGCCAGTGTTAATCTGATATTTAAAGAGGGCCCACGAGTAAAAATAGTATCCATGATACAAATAAGGCAACCTTACGGTTGCCTTTCCTGTTTATTCGTAGCTAAACAGGTCGCCACCGTGAAGGTCAATCATATCGAAAGCCTTACCACCGCCGCGTGCTACACAGGTCAGCAGGTCATCAGCGATAACCACTGGTATACCCGTTTCTTCCATTAGCAATCTATCTAGGTCTTTCAGTAACGCACCACCGCCGGTTAACACCATACCACGCTCTGATATATCTGAAGCAAGCTCAGGCGGAGACTGTTCTAGTGCAACCATAACTGCAGAAACAATACCGGTTAACGGCTCTTGAAGTGCTTCCAAAATTTCGTTCGAATTTAGCGTAAATCCGCGCGGCACGCCCTCTGCAAGGTTACGGCCGCGAACTTCAATTTCACGCACTTCTTCACCAGGGTATGCAGCACCAATTTCATGCTTGATACGCTCTGCGGTGGCTTCACCAATTAGTGAACCAAAGTTACGACGAATGTAGTTGATAATCGCTTCATCGAACTTATCACCACCAATACGCACAGAAGAAGAGTAAACAACGCCGTTAAGTGAGATGATCGCAACTTCAGTGGTACCACCACCGATATCAACGACCATCGAACCTTGTGCTTCAGATACCGGTAAACCTGCACCAATCGCCGCTGCCATTGGTTCATCGATAAGGAAAACCTCACGGGCGCCAGCGCCAAGCGCAGACTCTTTAATTGCGCGACGCTCTACTTGGGTAGAGCCACAAGGTACACAAACCAAAACACGAGGGCTTGGTCGAAGAAAGTTATTATCGTGCACTTGCTTGATAAAGTGCTGAAGCATTTTTTCAGTGACGTAGAAATCGGCTATCACACCGTCTTTCATTGGACGAATAGCACGAATATTGCCCGGCGTTCGGCCAAGCATACGTTTAGCTTCTGCACCCACCGCAGCCACGCTTTTAGGGCCAGCCGCTCGTTCTTGGCGAATAGCTACTACTGAAGGTTCATTAAGTACGATACCTTGGTCTTTTACATAAATCAGCGTGTTAGCTGTTCCGAGGTCGATGGACAGATCGTTAGAGAACATGCCTCGAAGCTTTTTAAACATGAAGAGTGTATTCCTGTTTCTGTGTTAACGCGTATTTGCAAAGGTAAGATGGCGACGCTTTAACGTGAAGTCGATAGTTATCCGCACACTTTAACAATGGGGGCAATTTTGGGCAAGCGATGCTGTAACTTAGAGCAAAAATAACTGCAATAAAAAAAGCGACATGAGCGCTTACCCTGTAAAGGTATACCACTATACGCGTTTATCAATTGAATCTTAGGTTAGACCCACATAATGACCGCGTAAAAAAAAGAAGGTTCAATACACCGCCAGTTTATTACCTTTATTCGTTATTGATTTGCTCTCTTTTGTAAATGATATTGTCGTTTCCTCGATAAACACCGTAAGTTAGCGTTGCGCTAGGAGGATTATCAGCTTCACCATCGCCATCCCAATCCCACAGTAACCATGGATCTGGGGTATAACTTACCGGATAGTTACCAGCGCCGTTTGGCGACGATAAACGCATACCTTCGCCGGTAGTATACGCACCTTCATTTAGGGTTCCGTCTTCAGACGAAATCAGCTCACCGGAGGCGTCGGTAATGTTAGCGTGCTCAAAATCAGTACAGCTATCATTAGCGTTTATTCGCCACGTTTGACCGTCCCAATATTGAGTGCGAAGCGGCAGTAACAACGCTTCATCTGCTCCGCCATAGTTGTTTATCAACGTGGCTCGGCCATACGCGAAACTGATTGCGCCTCCGAAATCGTCGACACATGAACCACCGCAAGAAAGCCCATTAAAGTTTGCGCCTTCTATTTGTCCGCTATCTGCCACCAGCACAATAGCAGCATCAATATATGCGCCATCGAGCGCTGCGCTGCCTAATCGACTAAATGCTATATCATTGTCTGAAAAGCTAATTTGCCCTGTCGCTCCGCTTTGGGGCCACCCTATCGCGTTTATGTTTTCTAAACGGTCCAGCAAACTTCCGTCATGTTCAACTTGCAGCCCAACGCTTGTTAGTTTGTCGAAGCCATCGTAGTAATTTACCGTGCGGCTGCCATTTTGGTTAAGAGCAGTAAGAGAGAAGCTCACTTCGCTTATTGGCTGACCAAAGTAGTTGAACGCATCATTCGCCGTACACGCCGCCACTACATTTCCCGTCAGTGCAAAATTAGAGGGCGCAAACCTGCCCACATTGTTTACCTCGCCAAGCACGGTAGAGTTTGTTAAATACGTACTTTGCGCAGCGATAGATATAGTACCAACCTCATCGTAATTTAGAGCCAAGCTAACTTGACCCTCGTTATCAAAATTAACGGCAGTGGCGCTTAATGAACCTGCTGTCCCACCTGCTGGCAAGATTTGTTGAGGGGTCAGAGTAACACTCCCTGAATAATGCTCGGCTATGTTGTTATTAGCTAACTCTGCGAAGTTATCTGGTATACCGTCGTTATTGCTGTCTTCGCCATCAACCCACTGCACAGTGCGAAGACCTAGTACAAAGTTTTCTCCCGTGCGCTTCAGCAGTGAGCCATCCGCGTTAGTCGCATATCCGTTGGCATTAGTACTGGTGCCACTGTCATTTAAAATGTCCATTGCGAAACCGAAAGGGCGAACTGTGAAGATATTTGAAGACCCAGATATTGCTGTTCTGTCAGTGATGGTTCCCGTAAGCGACAATTCACCCGCGTCAGGATACTGCAACGTAAACTCAGCGCGAGAGTTTGCATCGAACTGCAGCGCGAATGTCTCTGCAGACAGCCCCAATTGATATGTATTGCTGTTATTAATTAGCGCTAGTTTGTTCGAGCAATTGCTAGCACTTGCGCAATTGTAATTAAGGTCAACATCCACAACTTTATTTTTTAAGAGTTCGGAATTGCCACACGCCTCCACAGCGTAAGTTTTACTGTTAAAACCTTGGTCAGATGGCTTGCCCGATAGTTGGGTGACTATGGTTGTGTTGTCGTCAGAAAGATTTTTAAATACTAAGCCATCGTCTTCAAAATTAACCTTGCACCCTTCAATACCCACTTCTTTTCCGCCAATAAAGCAGCGAAGCTGAGATGATGGCGTTTCTCCTAGTGTTGCAAGTTTTGTATCGTTTCCTCCCAAGCTGTCTAGGGCTAACGAAACTTGTCCAGTAAACGAGACGACATCGTTTCCGCTCCACTGAAAATTAGCATTGTTTTGCGGCGACAGATTAACCGTTGAAGGCTGAGAGTAGAGGAGATCGCAATTCACATCTGCACAGGCTTTAAGCGTTATCTGTTTAGCCGCACAGCTACTTCCCTTGTTGTCCGCTAACTCATAGCGATAGTGATTAAGTACTTCGATTACCTCACGGCCGCATATGCCGGGGATATTATTGGGTACTTCGTTCGCAGTTACTTTAAGAGGTGCAGGAATATTTACCGTAGGTGAAGAAATAGATCCAATCCCCCCGCCGGCGTTAAATCGCCCAACAACGGTTTCATCACCTACGTTAGCAAACGTTATCGTGCCTTTGGCAATAACTAACGCTTTGGGATTGGAGCCATCAATGAGGACGTCACCATCTACATAAATAGCTAAATAGGCGCCATCAGCAACGGTAACGTTGGCATTAGCCATAATGAATCTGGTTGGCTCGCCGATTGGATTTGTACCTGGATCGGAAATATAAATGCGCGTTGGGGCAACAACGTTATAGTTTCCAGCTGCCATCAGCACATTCTGCCTGTTGAAGTAGTAATTCCCCGCTAGATTACCCGCAGTTATTTCGGGACCGCTATCATCAACAGTAATACTAGGTATTGCTCTAGCCTGTGACTCAGTCAGTGAGTCGGTGTTATTTACGGTACAGTCGACTCCCGGCTCTCCACATTTAGGGTAATCAACGGTGCCAGCTGTCCCTCCGGGGATTAACTGAGTTGCGCTTAGTACGCCTCTGTTTTCATCGATAATACGGCTATTAGCGGGAAGACTAATTGCCGAGCCGCCAAATGCTGCTACCGCGCCAGGAAATGCCACGTCACAACTTGGCACTTCACCACTAAAAACAAACTCTGATGTCATGGCCAGAATACTGGCCTCTTCTTCGGCGTGATTACGTTCTGAATCTAAACTTCGATCTTCATCAACGCGAAGCCCCAATCTATTTTTATTGACCTGACAACTGCGCAGCCAGCCTCCGTCTTGACCGTTGCGGCTAATCTTACTTGCAGCTACTAAAGGCGTTTGCGTATAATTATTTTTAAAGTTATTTCGAAAACAGCCGTCACTCCACCCTTGAATGCGTACGTCTGCAAAGTCAGCTTCCCAGACTACTTCTATACCGTTGTCATCGAAAAACCTACGGTCAAACCCTTCCGTGGTAGCCATATAAGCAACGGTTTCGGGTCGTGTTACAGGTTCATAATCTGTTTCTGATGCTTCCAAGGCGATGTAGTAGGAAGGCGCTTCATATTTTGCTGCAATGGTGAGAAATGGCAGTAAATATTCATTGGGAGGTTTCTTTCCATTTACGTCTACTTGGTTATTAACAGTTTGAATGGAATGGAAGAATACGGGCTGCTCACCAAAGTCTGTCTGTAACGGTACTTGCGCGTATCGCGCATCTTCAGTACCAGGTACTAATGTCCCTGTTGGAATATACCAAGGTGAGTTAGTAGAAGCTTGGATGGTAGTAGCATCCAGCTCCATTTTTCCTACCTCAACAATGTCGCCGCCAGGGAATTCGTGAACGCCGTAGGCTATGGCTAAATAATGGCCACCCATTGTGATATGGGGGCCATCTTCACCAGAGGGCTCAAGCGGCAATGCTTCAAAACCCGTTCTGGTGACGTTGCGAATTTTGACTATAGCAGGGTTATCACCTTGGTTTGTTGAGAGCATAAATACGGCTGGCGGCTCATCGTAAACCTGCGAAAAACTAATTGTGGTCCATTCTGCTTTGTTATAGGTATTTTGAAGTTCGATGAACCTGCCTTCAATTTGAGGTACGGCAAGCACCGGCAGTACCAATACAGATAGCCCCACCAATAATAGGGCTCGAATAAGGGATATATGGTATGTCATTATTCTTCCTGCCTTACTTCAACAAGCACGCGTTTTGAGGTTTCAAGTTGGCCTACACTGCACTGCGCTTCAGCCCCTAACGCATAAACCCTAATTTCACCGGCGGCCACTTCAGGCTCTTCAACCTCGGTCTCTACCTCACAAGAGAGTGTAATAACACAATTCTGCACGTTTGCTGCACTGATAATTACAGGTTGCGTGATGGCAGCACATGCTGGGTTATTACCATTAATTAGTCTTGAAATCGCAACTTCCATTCCGCTTTGTGCCGCCAGATAAGCCCGGGCGCCATAATATTCAATGGATTGCTGGCGGATGTTGGATGAAATTTGATTAGACAGCGCAATACCAAGCCCTAAAAGCACAATACTGATAATAATAGCTACAATAGTTGTAGAACCTTTTTGCCGAGCTGGCGACCTACATAGACCGACAGGGCGTAGTTTTTTGCTATGACTGACGTTTGGTCGCGTTTTTTTATGGCACATTAGGGAAGTGAACCTCGTGTACAACCGATATCTGCTCATCATCACTGCTTTCTAAGGTCATTTGCAGCTCTATAAGACCATTTTGTCGCAGGCCTGCGGTCACTACGTTCGCGCTCCATGATGCCACATTAGTACCAAGGACGCCGGAAGTAGCACCTTGGGTTCTTATTAAACGATCCCCTTGGGCGGTAGATGTTCTGCATACTGTCACTTGCGCTTCAGGAACAAAGAAACGTTTGCCTGGGGAAGCTTGCGTATTGGGTGCACTAAGTGTGAGGTCATACTGATTATCGCTAGACGGGTCGGCAGCGGCATCTGCAATAGCATCTATTGTTCGCCCGTTATCAGTCACGCTCTGCGGATTTGTCGGGTATATAACAAGTGTATCATTCACACTCAACTGACTATTGAACACGACTACGTGCATGGGGTTATTAAACGCATCATCCACGTAGGTGCCACTTTCTTTTATCGGATAATAAGAAAGGCACCCCAAACTTGCGTCAAATGACACAGAATTTGGCACCACATTGCGTAACTCTTTTTCCAGTCGCAAAATAATAAAGCGTGCGTCTGAAACAAGGCGAGTACGCTCTGCACCTGTTATATAGATTTGTGCACTTAAAGAAATCACCTGCGCCACAGATACACTAATTACACCTAAAATAGTGATAACCAAAATTAGCTCTATAAGCGTAAAACCGCGCTGGCGCTGTGCTTGTCGTGGAGACATTAATAGCTCCCTCGATAAGCGCTGAAGTTGTAAACTTGGCCGTCTGGGGCAGTCACTGCTATATCAATGCGCTTGAACGCTTGACCGTCTGTTGGCGTGCTATCGTTTAGATCACTGTCGTAATCTACCGTTACCGCAAAAGCAAAGTTATTGTAGTTCCCCCCCACATTGCTAACTACATAGCCATTGTAATCGTCGACATCATCATACTCATCTTCATTAGCTTCTTCGGGGCCGAGTGTGGTCGAACAGTTACCCTTAGCATTACAGGTTTCAAAAGGCGGGCTTCGGTCACTATTTTCATCAAAAGAGCGACTTAGAATATCGTTCATCAACGACTGACCTAATTTCGCAGCTTTTACTTGGCGAAATGGCTCAGCCGTTTGTTCAGCTTGCGGCACGATTAGAGACAGCACAATAGTTAGGCTAATCGTGAATACAACAATACCAATTACTAGCTCTAACAAAGTAAAGCCTTCACTGCGTTTTCTACGCGTAGGAAACATTGCGCTAGCACGCATAAATGGCTCCTTCACTCTGAAGGCACACAGCAAAGGTGCTTATCTGAATTTTGCAGTTCGTTGAGCACGCGATGTTTCGCGGTCTGCCAAAACCGTCAAATTGGATTTGAGAAAAACTATTGCCGTTTTCATCGGCAGTTTGGAAGGTGAAGTCAGTACTAGATGCATTGACGACTTGATCATCATCAAAAGCGGTAGAAAGTGAATTTGCGCAATCGTGACCAGCAGGTGGTGCAATAACTGCACTCGTTATTTTTACGCAACTGCTATCTTGTACATTTTGCATGGCGCGAAGCTGCATATTGCGCACTAACTGAAGGGCCCTGTCACGAAGCGCAATGGCTTCTTCAGTATCGTTACCAAGAAAGCGAGGTGCGGCGGTAACCGCCAGCACCCCAATAACCAATATGGTTATAATAAGTTCTACTAAAGTAAAACCGTTTTTTTTCACATTACTGAACGCAAGTATTGACTTCAATCGACGGGCGCTCGCCTGCGGCTGTTGAGTTAGTGTACACAACAGAACAAGCCGCAGTGGTAGCAGTAGGAGGCGTATTCTGATAGTCACCAAACCCCGTGTAATATATAAGAATAGAATCTGGGTCGGCGGTAATTAAAGCGGTTGCATACTCTGTCGTATCATAGTCAACAACGTCGGTGATATTTGTTGCAACCTCGGCATTTGGGTACCCGAAAACCGTCGTGACGGAGGTTGTGGCGTTTAAATCGACAGTCCCAGTTGCGCCAGCTTGGTCTTGAACCAAGGCTTTACCATAAATAATGGATGAAGCTGACTCTAATGACCCAGCAATACCTTCCAGTACAGAATCACGGGCATCGTCTTGAAGGTTCAAAAACTTAGGTGCCGCGGTTACCGCTAGAATACCCAGCAATACAATAACAATGATTAACTCGATTAGGGTAAAACCCTGTTGCGCTGATACTTTTTGCATAATCAAACTTCCTGAGTATTAATTAAAAAACAGTAACCTGGCCAGTGGCTGGGTTGTAAGTGAAACCGTCAAACGCGGTGCCATCTGGCGCGCCATTTGCGGGTACCGTGTTATTAGGCAAGCCCATAGACTCAACTAGGTAATAAACACATTGGGTATTAGTCCCCGAATCATCTTCGCGAACCGCATATCTGAAATCAGCGACTACAGCGTCGTTAGTTGACGTAGTATTGGTCGGCGCTGATTGCAAAATAAGGTCGAACACATTTTTGCACTCAGTTTCGTTAACCGTTGTGATCAGCGTATTGCCTGTTGCGCTACCTGTCGGATAGCCAATGGTACCGTCAACACCAACTGGTGTTTGGTCATAGGTCACAACCGTACCGTTACCGTTGCCGTTATTTCCGCTAGGGCGACCTTCCACTTCCCACTGCGCTCTAACAAGTCCAACCGCCGCTGCGAATCCACCTGCTACACCTTCAACGCTGGCTTCTCGTGCTTCGTCAGTAACATCAATGAAGCGCGGTAGTGCGGTTGCCGCAAGTAAACCTAAAATAATGACAACAATAATCAACTCGATAAGAGTAAAGCCTTGCTGTTTCGTGTTCATAACATCTCCTAGATTACAAAATAAGCGACTCGCTCCGGCGCTTAGTTAGCTTCTTCTTTCCATTACAACACCGCTACCCGCGTTGTACTCAAACCAAACTCTGTTATGTATGAAAAATGCACATTGCAAATAGCCATTTACATATTCATCGCGTACCACTATCTCCGATGACATGGACATTTCTCTTAACGTCGCTAGCGTGTATAAATATTCACAGGCTTTACCTTGGCCTTTAGCAAGACCTTCAGGCCACCCTTTGACATTAACAAAAAGCTCCGCAGCCACGTCTTTTTTCTGTTGGATATTTCCACTAGCGTCAAGCGACGTTTCATATATCAAAACCGAGTGCTGCTTCGTTTTTATCCACTGTGCCCTTGCCAACATCACTACGCGCTGAAATTGAGCTACGGCGTTCTCTTTATTAACGTCTTCAGCTTCTTTAACTATCGATGTCGCATGGTAGATATAGGATGATAAAACGATAGCTAACACCGTTCCTATCACAACAAAATTAAGCAACCCCGTCTTCGAACCAGCCACTTAATTACCCACTCTACGCGCGACCACTTAACCGCCTTTTACCGCAGACATCATGTTCCACATTGGTGTAAATATACCCAACGCCAGTATCAACACCATTATTGCAACAAACCCTATCAGTATAGGCTCTATCTTGGCTGTTAAGCTCTTAAGGTCGAAGTCAACTTCTCGCTCATAGTAGCCTGCGCTTTCCTCTAAAAGTGTTTCTAAACGACCGGTTTCCTCACCCACCGCTACCATTTGCAAGACAATGGTCGAAAACAGTTCGCTATTTTTCGACACTCTCAGCAAACTTTCACCTTTTTCAATACCCTGACGCATTTCTTTAATGCGCATCTGCATATAAGCGTTATCCACAGCATCAGCAGTTAAAGACAGCCCCGCCGTCAGTGGTACACCTGCACGCAGTATCATAGAAAAACTACGGCTATATCTTGAAAGTAATGATCGCTCAATAATACTGCCCACAACAGGCAACTTTAGTTTAAATTTGTCCCACTTAAGTCGTCCATTAGTCGAATTAACATATTGTTTAGTTGAGAAAACCCCACCAATAATGATGAGTAAAAGGAGCCACCAATAGTTAACAAAGAAATTTGATGTTCCTATCAGTATGCGAGTCATCAGTGGTAGCTCCGTATCAAAACGCTCGAACATTTGAGTGAAAACAGGCACAACAAATATGTTCAAAATAAACATAGCAATTACTAAAGCAATGACTACAAAGGAGGGATAACGAAGCGCCGATTTTATACGTTTTCGCGTTTCTTGCTCTCGTTCGAAATAAAGCGCTAGCTGTAAAAAAACGTCATCTAATTTACCGGTATTTTCGCCGACCACCACTACCGAAATAGTCAATCGTGTAAAGACCTTCTCATATTTAGACATGGCCACCGACAAACTCCGTCCTTGTTCAAGCTGATCGGCGATATCCTTTAATATTTCTTGGAAGCGTTTGTGAGACGCGTTTTCGCTGAGCCCCTTTATAGCTCGAATAATGGGTATCCCTGCTTTTAACAATGAGTACATTTGGCGAGAAAAAATAATCATCTCGTCTAACCCGACCTTTGCCTCAAACAGCCGCCCCATATTGAAGCCTTCGCCTTGATCGGCAGTCTCTGTTTTCTTTGTCTCTTCAATAGTGACGGGAATGATATTTTTTGACAGCAGTACCTGTGCCGCGGCTTGCGCAGACGCGGCTTCAATAATCCCTTTTAAAGGACTACCTTGTGCTGATTTCCCCGCGTAGCTGAATTGAGCCATTAATGGTTCACCACTTCTGGAACAAACTCAGACACCTTAAAGACCTCATCTAATGAAGTTTTACCTTCTGCGGCATAATCGAGAGCCATATGAGAAAGCGGAATAAAATCCTTATTCGCTTTAGTCGCGTCAACAAAACCCTGCGTATTATCGTCACGCAACGCTTCCATCATGTCTTCATTCATTTCTAGAAACTCAAAGACACCAATACGCCCTTTGTAGCCTGTATGGTTGCAGCTGTTACAACCTCTTCCTTTGTAAAAAGAAGCGTTAGCAAGTTCTGGTTTTAAGAAACGAACCCAAGCCTGCTCTTGAACCGTAGGTGGTCGCTCTGCTTTACAGTTTTCACACACGCGGCGAACTAAGCGTTGAGCGAGAACACCTCGTAAAGACGTAGCCACCAGATAGGGTGCCGCGCCCATGTCGATTAAACGAATTGCACTGGTTACTGAGTCGTTAGTATGAAGGGTACTCAGCACCAAGTGACCGGTGAGCGCCCCACGAAGACCTATTTCAACCGTCTCCTGATCACGCATCTCCCCCACCATGATAATGTCTGGGTCCTGACGTAGGGTTGTACGCAAAATAGCGGCAAAATCTAACCCTATTTTATTATTAACTTGAACCTGGTTAATACGAGGCAAGCGGTATTCAATAGGGTCTTCCGCGGTAATTATTTTTAAGTCTGGCTTATTTAACTCGCTCAACGCACCGTAAAGCGTAGTGGTTTTACCTGACCCCGTCGGCCCCGTTACCAAAATCATTCCGTGAGGACGATTAATAGCTGCCCGAAACTTTTCCGCCATTGCCGCTGGCATACCCGTTTGGTCAAGGGTTAACAGACCTGCCGACTGGTCGAGAAGACGCATTACGACCGCTTCACCGTTGGCCACCGGCATGGTCGATAAACGCACATCAATAGTGTGGCCTTTAACTTTAATGTTAAAACGTCCATCTTGAGGGATGCGTTTTTCAGAGATATCAAGACCCGACATCAGCTTTAGCCTAAGCACTAGAGCAGAGGCAATTTTCACTTGATCCAGTGTATTTTCCTGTAGCACGCCATCAACGCGCTGACGGATACGAAGAATTTTTTCATCTGGTTCTATATGGATATCCGATGCACGTACCTGAACAGCATCTTCAAAGATAGAGTGAAGTAGCTTAACGACCGTTGCGTCAGAGGTGTTTTCATCAAGGGCTGACAATTCAAAGTCGGCTTCATCCGCGTATTCTTCGCCCAATTTCTCAGCAAAAGAGGCTATATCTTGTGTGCGACGATACACGCTATCAAACGCTTCAAGCATCTGACTTTCCTGCACAACAGCAAGCTCAATATTGCGAGGCGCTACAAGCGGACCTAACTGATCTAGGCCACCTAAATCGGTAGGGTCACTCATTCCTATTAGCACTTCGTCGTCATTTGCTTCAAGCACTAAGGCACGATATCGGCGTGCGTAAGTTTCCGGGATAAGTTGCGCTTGCTCCGGATCTATTCGGCGCTGAGTAATGTCTAGAAAAGGAATATTTAATTGCTGCGCAAGAAAACGAAGAAGTTGGTGTTCGCTAATAAAACCCAAGTCAATCAATGTATCCCCTAACTTACGTCCGGACATACGTTGGCTTGCTAGCGCTTCATGAAGCTGCTCACTTGAAATAATAGCTTCGTGAACTAATAAATCGCCAAGGCGCATCTTTAATCGAGGGCGCATCAAGGTTGCTCCTTTAAATCGTTGAGGCGCGAGCTGGCGTATTGCGCTGACGCAGAAGAAAGTCCGCCTATAGCGAGCGCTCTAGAGTAAGAGGATAAAGCCAGGCTGGCATTGTTTAATACATCGTAGTTGACACCTAAAGCCAACCACCATTTAGCATTTTCTGGCTGAAGTGACGTCATTGCACTGAATGCCGATACGGCTTGGGTTGGACTATTTATGGTTTGCGCCGCCGTCCCTTTAAGTATGAGATAGTCCGCCCTTTTTTCAGCCAGGGCTTTAGCGTCGAGGTGGTCAGGCATAAGGCTCAGCACCTCTTCAAAACGATTTTCTTGCACTAAAATTTTGGCCATTAACTCACGCCACGCTAAGTTCTCGGGAGAGAGCATGATGCCTTCAGAAAGAACTCGAAGTGCTTGTTGGTTTCTATTTTGTCCAAAATACAGAGCTGCAAGCTGCTTCCTTGCCTGTTCATTTTTTGGAGAAGTCGTTAACGCGAGATTAAAACTTTTCTGCGCTTCTTCGAACATACCAAAATTATAGGCTTTGAGCCCTGCTTCGAGATGCACAGCACTTTGCTCTTCAGGAGATTTAGGCGCAACATCGACGGTTGGTTGTCTTGATATAATCCCCGATGAGGTTACTGAATCGCTGACTTGTCGATCATATTCGCTATTGCTGACCGCTACTTCTTCTTTGATGGTGGGCGACAAGGTTGTATCAGTTGTCATAGCGTTAGCATCTGATTGCTTAGCCGATGAATCGCCTTGCGCTTGCGCTTTATACTCAGCCTCGTCGTCTTCAATTGTTTCATCAATACGAGTAAAAACAAGGTCGGCAACATCAGAAGGCGTGGCTTGATAAGCTAAATCTTGGTCAGATAAGGGCGTTGAACTCATCCCCTCTCGTTTATTTTCAGATTCTGCCGTCGCACTTTGCTTGTGCTTATCTTCAAGGCGTTCCACCACTTTTTGCGGAACAGCAGCGTTTGTATTTACCAGATTATCGCTTTCATTGTTATTAGAAACAAAATTATCAAAAACAAAACCAGAAAGTAGCCACGCCAGAGTAAAGAAAATTACAATGACAAATACAATGCCGATTTTAAGCAGAGGCGAGCGCTGAGATACGACAACCGTAGGCGGCAACCCAAAGTTTTCAGACTGATTGCGGTTGTCTAAGGACTTAAGCGTGTCGTTTAAGATGCTCATAAACCACCAGCCCCATAAATATGCAACATGCCTAATGCCCCTAATACCGCGAGAGACGCTAAAACGACACTCTGCCTAGGTATGAAACGGCGCTTGCAATCATCAGTATCGAATACCGCATTTAAAGTATGAAACCAATTTGCAGAACTTTTACCCTGACCATAAGCGCGGAGCAAAATTTTGTGGCAAACAATGTTAACCAGTCTAGGTGTGCCTTTGGTTACCACGGCAATAAATGCACGTAACCCTTTTGATATAAGATGCTCGTCTCCACCCGCAGTCTTCAATCTATGAGCTATGTAATAATCCACCTCAGGGGAGGTCATGGTGCGCAACGTGTATGAAAAGCTAATACGCTGGCGGATTTGCCTTACCTTGGGGTTCGCTAAATTTTCATCAAGCTCAGGCTGACCGAACATTACAATCTGTAGAAGCTTACTTTTTTCAGTCTCAAGATTACTGAACAAGCGAAGCATTTCTAGCGCATCCCAGCTTAACGACTGCGCCTCATCAATAATAAGTACCGCCTGACGCCCTTCTTTTTTCAACGCTAAGAGTTGAGTCTCAATTGCGCTATGTAGCCCTTGCAAGTCTGACTTCCCGTTTATTTCTAAACCTAATTCTTTAGCAAACGCAAAGCGCAGCTCATCTGGCGACAAATAGGGATTCGGGAGGTAGCAGGCTACAAATTTATCTGAGAGGTGATTAATCAACTTACGGCATAATAGGGTTTTCCCTGTACCCACCTCTCCTGTCACTTTTATAAACCCTTCTGACATGCTTAATGCAGACAGAATAACTTTCAACGCTTCATTATGCGGTGCTAACGCACAAAAGAACTCCGTATTTGGCGTAAGCGAAAACGGCATGTCAGTGAAGTGATAAAAGTGCTGGTACATAATTACTCTCTATACCACTGGTCAAGGAGCGACTGAGTGCGAAGGCGCTGCTTTTCCCATGTATCCGGCTGCACGACAGAAGGACGTATCAAGATGACTAGTTCGCGTTTACTTTGCGTTTTCGCCTTATTTTTAAACGCGTTGCCGATGAAGGGAATATCGCCTAACAGCGGAGTTTTCGACTCTTGCTCGCTGGTAACGGTTTCCATCAGTCCACCAATAACCACAATTTCCCCGTCTCTGGCGCGAATTACCGTGTCAGACTCTCGAATGTTGCTCTGCGCAAGGGGGAGTAAAATTTGCTGGTCGCCCACTTGAATCACTTTAGTTTGCTCCGCAGTCTCGGTTACTGAGGGATGGACATGAAGTATAACCGAGCCACTTTTATCAATTTGCGGCGTGACGTCTAGCGCAATACCTGAGAAGAATGGCGTAAGCTCAATGTCGTTTTCGTTTTCAGTCTGTGTGGCGCTTTGATCTTCGCTGGTTGACACATCAGTGACGAAGTATTCATCTTGCCCAACTTTTATGACAGCCTTTTGATTATTAGTTACTGTAACTCTTGGGTTGCTCAGCATCTGTACATCACCCTGAGTTTGCAACATGTTAATCACACCATCAAAATCGCCTCGAGATATACGAAGTGTAGACACACCACCAATATCCGTAGAAATAGTGTTACCAATTGCGTTAACTGCATTGATAGCTGGGTTTATTCCTGCAGCCGTATTCGCGGCGAAGTTAGAAGCCAGCGCGCCTCCGCTAAAACCAAAATTAACACTTCCGGTAAGCCCGCTCGCAATGCGATCCCAACGCACACCCTGTTGATAACCATCATTCAACGTAACTTCAATAATACGCGCTTCTAACACGACTTGGCGCTGTAAGCTTTCTTGGCTTTGATTCAGAAAATCTCTTACCACTGCAATTTCGCTGGGCAATGCGCGAACGGTAACCAAGCCAGCTTGGGGGGAAACAACCACTTGACGCCCTTCTGTTGGTGACACCAAAACTTTCAACGCTTCTTTCAAATCGCTCCAAAAATCGTTCTCGCTGGTTGTTTGAATGTTAGAGCCGTTAAGCTGCTGAATATTGTTGCCGCCCTGGCCTCCAAAACCACCTTGTCCACCAAAGCCGCCCTGGCCACCCAATGCGTTGCCGCTAATGTTGTTATTACCGTTTATACCGCCGTTGTTACCACCGTTGTTTTGGTCCTGCTCACTCACTCCGCCAGCAATAACGCTCACATTTGATACGCCAAACCGTTTGATCATCAGAAAGTTAACGGGGATAGACTCGGTTTTTAATTGAGACGGCATGACCTGAATGACCTTGCCTTCCAAAAATACATCCAATGGATACATTCTAGAAATGATGGTTAATACATCGTCAAGTGCTACGTCTTTGAGCGTTAAGCTAATTTGGCCAGATACTGCGGGATGAACGGCTACGCTGTAAGGCGTATCCTCAACCAATGCATCAAAGAAGGGACGCACGTCAACGTTGTTTGCCGATACCGCAAAGGTTTTTTGAGACACGGGCGCAGGAAGTGATTGATAACGGGCGACCTCAGACAGCAGCTCTTGGTTTAATTGGGGTGGTGGCGCTGGCACGCTAGACGTATTATTCTGCGAACGGCTTAGTTCGTCGCGAATGTGAGGTTTTACTTCCTCTCCAACACCGTACGTTTGACAACCAGCAAGTACACATACTGCTGCCACGAACAGTGCATTTAAAGTAAGATTATTTTTTAATTTCATATTCATACATTCTTAGTGTTTTTTGCTGACGCCCGTCGGTAATAACTACGTCTTTAGAGTTAATTCTGGAAATGGTGTACTCACCAATCGTATCCCCTTCGCGATAAGACTTTCCCGATATGATTGCGCTGAAACTATCACTACGTGAAAAAATGGATTGAAGCGTGAACTCACCGTCAGCGGCACTGGTTTCACTAGGCATGCTGGAAACCCCTATTGCAGGCTTTGTCGGGTCGAGGGCGGCCAAAGCAGGGGAAAGCACCACAATAATTGGTACTGCACTTATCAATATTATTGTAGAAAGCTTCACATTCTCTCCTTATAGCGAGATGAAAGTTGCGTTACTACTCACCGTTGCCAACCCAAGAGCTAATGTGGCAGTAGGATATTCACCTACACGGTACGTAAATTCTGTTACTACTACCTTTTCTGGCGCTACTTGTAAGCGCGCTAAGTAATGACGTAAATCGAAGTAGCTGCCCTCAATAACTAAGCGCATGTTATGACGATAAAACGGCGTACTTTGTGTGTCTCCTTCGCCAAACCGAATGGTTTGTGTTGGCTCTACACTAAAGTTAAGCAGGCGTATATCGTTCTCTTCGTTCAACAGTGTCATCAGCAAGTCGGGCATTTTATCTGCGGCGACGAACCCTTCGTCAAATGCAAGTAACGCCTCATCTGTTGCAAGCAATGCTTTTCGTGCATCATCCAATGATTGCTGCATCCGTTGGGTGTAATCGATAGAGAGAGCCTGTTGAATCGCGTCTCTTTGGATGATTAGGGCCTTTTGCTCACTTTCCTTTCTTGAAAGTGACTTATCTGCCGCTGACAGTCTGTCTAGGGCCGGCGAAATGCCAAACCAAAAGAAAAGGTAAACAATAAGCCCAGCGCTTACCCATAAAATGAGCTGCTTTTCTCTATCTTGTAGCGCTGAGAACTTTTCAGAGAGTTGTTGATATTGACTCATCAGCCTCTCCCACGAAATCAGTAGATATAGAAAATTCTTTTACGTTTTCGTTTCCGTCAACTTCATCAAATTTGACCGACGAAAATGTTTTTCCTTCAAAGAACGGCGACTGCTGTAGCGCTTTCAGCCATTGCGGTATGACAGACGGAGTCACAGTCTGACCGGCCAATCGGATTCGTTGCGTATTAATTTCGATGTCCGTTAGCCAAAGATTAGGATTGTGGTAGTTAGCCAAATCATCCATCACTTCACCATATCGAGTAGCGTCAAATGAAAGCTCCCCACTCTCAAGGTAAGCTAGCAATTGCTTCCTGCTATCAATTTTTGAATTTACACGGTCTAACTCTTTCTGCAGATTTTTGGTATCTAGCTTGGTTTCAAGCGCTGTATTCAACGTTTTAATTTCACTCTCAATCACCTTAACTGAAGCCGTTTTCTGTGCTAACTCTTCTTGCTTACTGTTTAAGACAAGGTTAAGCAAAATTACCGCACTAACCATAATAGTTAGCACTCCGCCCGTTATAAAAAGGACGTTAGAAAGTGGAAGGCGCTCTTTCTCAGGTATTAATGACCAATGGTAGAGGTTAATCGTTTTTTTCATTGGCCCTCTCTCGCGGCTACAAGCGCACTGGCCAGAGCAAAATGACAGGTTGGCTCTACCACATCAGCTAATTGAAGCTGTGGCGTAAATACATTCATTGCTGCTGGTTGAAATGGCTTTAAACGCTCTATAACTGGTACACAGTCGAACTGAGTATTAAATAGAATTTCTTTAAGGGGAGGTTGCTTTAACTGCGATTCATAAAAATCCATTGAACGCTGAATTTCCAATCCTAAGGCATCGCTTAACTGAGACATGCCCGCCTCGTCATTCACCTTATTTACAAAGCCTCTAAGACGACGAGCTAGCCAAATTGCTCGCGAGCGAACTATCATCAAAAAGGGCTCACTGTTGGGTTCTTGAACAATGAGTAGCCGCGCATAATCATCATCGGGCACCATTTCGGTAATCAATATTTCTTTTGTATGAATATGGGTTAGCGCCTGCTTTTTCTTTCTTGCTATTGTTCTAACTACTGAAGATAAGGAAGATTTCTCGGCGGCAAATACGTTTATTTTCTTACCGCCCACACGTGTTTGTACGGGATAGTCAACATAGTCCAATACCATATTGTTAGCGTCATAGGGGACTAACTCACCGAGCGTCCAGGGTAAAGCAGCCGCTATATCCTCTTCCGGCACATCAGGCTTTTCTACTTGAACCATCTGATACATATCTTGAGAGAGCACGACAGACAGCCGGAATGATTCTTTTTCAAATGCGCTCAAAGCACTGCTGATTTGTTTATCAAGAGGACCTTGAGGGTCAAAAGGAAAAGATGTAACTGAACCGAGCACAACGCTAGTATCACCACAATCAACGGCAACAAGATGCAACTCAGCGGCACCTATAGATATTCCTATTGTGAGCGTTGTTTTTTTCGTTTGCGAAGTAAACGGTTTAGAAAACATAGATCCACTTAGTTCGTTAATGTCGGGGATTACCGTATGATTAACAATATCCCAATGCGTTATTGAGTAATATAACGCTTAACAAAAAGTAGACTAATTATCTAAATAGAACAAACACCTACATAAGTATAACCTAATGAGCAAAAAAGTTATCTGAAGTAGTATTTAGTTTGTAAGGCTGGTCACTGAACCGTCATCAGGAAAGTAATCGAAATAACTTCCGCTACTTAGACTAAAGCGACACCAATAGTTATCGTCGCCATCATCTAACTCTGCGTAATATCGAGCGTTAACTTTAAAGCCGTCCACACGCAAAGGCGCGGCCACTAAAGCTTTCCATATATTCTCACATCCTGTATCTGATAATTCATAGCTAGGCCAACCATTGTGACTCATGCGGACGGGCGTTCGGTTAATCTCACTGCCTGATTCATCATAGTGAATAAGCATAATCATGTTTGTCGGCTGCCGAACTCGCCATTGCCAGTGAGAAGCAACAATATGACGCTTGAATTTGTCTAATTGAGCAGCAAAAGCCTTGGTTGTTGTATCTTCTTCTCCCGTGTGAAGAAAGCTCATAGTAAGCCCTAATGTTATGGCAAAAAGAACAGCAATAAGTGCTTTTGTGATGGTAGCCATAGAAGAAGTTTCTTTATTCTTTTTTTTCATCAGCCTTCTCTCAATCAATACTGAGCAGTAGCGTATCTTATTTTGTAACTTACCCTATTATCGGCAGTTTTAGAAAATGTTGAAGGAAGGCTCAACAAATCGCGGAAACGTTATGATAGACACTTGCCACGTTTAAACATTGTTAGCCGCTTCAACATCGTATTTTCTAAGTGCAGTGACACCCCAAAAATCACCATCTTTTTGCGTGAGTTCCCATCCATTTTTCATTAACGCTTTTCGCGTAAAGTAGTTCGTCATACCATGCCCGAAAAGCACAATGCGTTGATGGCTATTGCTCAAACTTTCGATGTGTAGAGAGAGTTCCTCAACTCTCTGTCGCGCACATTTGAAGCTTTCAAAGCGACCTTTAAAACCCATAATCCACAGCGTACGGCTTAATAGTACCCAGTGCCAAGTGCGTAATACAAAGGGAAGCTTGTAATAAGGAATATCCATTTCCTTAAGATTGAAAATCTCTTCATCAACGCGATTCACGCCGTAGTAGGCGGCTGACAGTTTAGCTCTCAGCAGAGGGCTAACAATAATGTAGCTATTTTCGATGGATACTTGCTGCTTGGGATGACTAGATGGATCTAAAGGAGATTTATTGTAATTGCGCACCCAGTTAGCGTAACTAGCCGAACTGACTTTTTCGTTGTGGGCGGAAAGAGGCTTCCCGTGTCGAATGAGTATTACTTCTTTTATTGAAGTCAACGCTATAACGTCCCTGTTATTAATAAATGTCGAATTAGTGTAAGTGAGCATTAAAAATAAACGCGTCTTACGTTTAAAAATACCCTGCGTTACATAACAAAAAAAGCCCTCGAAAGGGCTTTATAAAAGCCTTTATTTTTAAACCGTTATGCGCTTGCAACTTCAGCATTTACAACATCAGAAGTGCCATTAATGTTACTTGTTATATATTGCGCTAACGCCGTTTGCTGAGATTTATCTAGACGCAATCCGTGCTTCGTTCTACGCCATATTACGTCTTCTAGCGTGCAAGCCCACTCCCAATCGATAAGGTAGTCGACCTCAGCACGATACAATCCCGCGCCAAAATCCTCACCCATCTCTTCTAACGATGTGAGACCTGTTAAAAATTTATAGCACAATAGGCCATATTGGCGTGCGTATCGCTCTGCTATTGATTTATCTAACCAAGGGAACTCACTCGTTAGCTTTTTAACCAATGATGCTTGGTCTGTAAAAGCGCCGCCAGGTAGAGGTACTTCTTTCGTCCATGCCTTTTTTGCTTTCGGAAAACACGTAACTAACTTGTCAACGGCGTGTTCGGCCAGTTTTCTATATGTTGTTATCTTGCCGCCAAAGATATTAAGTAAAACAGGTTTTCCAGTTTCGCCTTTTAACTCGACCTTGTAATCGCGGGTAAGCTCTTGTGCAGACGCATTTTTTTCTTCCAACAGAGGACGAACGCCGCTGTACGAGTGCACAATATCATCTTGCGTTATTTTGGTTTTGAAATAGGTATTTACAACGTCAATAAGGTAGTCGGTTTCTTCTTCTGAAATAGCGGCTTCAGATGGATTGCCTTTATAATCTTCATCTGTGGTACCCACCAAAGAGAAGTCTCCTTCGTACGGGATAACAAAGACAATGCGACCGTCTTTATTCTGAAGAATATACGCTTCTTCCGTATCGTAAAGCTTCGGTACGATAAAATGACTGCCCTTAACCATTCGCATTGCATTAGGGTTATTAACATTTACTAAGCGATCTAAAAATGACACCGCCCATGGGCCTGCCGCATTAACAATTGACTTAGCCTTAACTGTAAACGTTTTCCCTTGGACCGTTTTAAGTTCTACATTCCACAGGTTATCTTGTTTCTCGGCTTTAACGCATTCTGTTCGAGTATAGATTTCTGCACCTTGGTCTTGAGCAGCCAACGCGTTCAACACCACAAGGCGCGCATCGTCAACCCAGCCATCTGAATACTCAAAGCATGTAGTAATATTGCTAACTAGAGGACTTTCACTCGTAGTAGAAAGCTTACGCGAACGAGGCAGCATGTTGCGTTTTGCCAGTGAGTCATACATGAATAAGCCAATGCGAATCATCCAAGCGGGGCGTAAATGCTTTTGATGCGGTAATCGAAAACGCAGGGGCCACATAATATGCGGGGCTTTTTTCAATAAGACCTCACGCTCAGCGAGTGCCTCCTTTACTAAACGAAACTCGTAATGTTCTAGATATCGCAGGCCACCGTGGATTAGCTTACTACTAGATGACGATGTTGCGCCGCCTAAGTCGCCTTTTTCACACAATGCAACTGAAAGACCGCGTCCCGCGGCGTCAAGCGCCACACCCACGCCATTCACACCGCCGCCAACGACCAAAACGTCGACTGTTTTTTCAGATTCATTGTTGTGACTCATAATTTGCCCCTAGTGGTGTTCACGTTTTCATTCGCTAAATTACTGGCTATTTGACAACCAAAAAGAAAACATGTCAACACAAAACGAACATTATCGAACATTAAAGAAAGTTAAATGAACACCACTCTGCAGATTTTGATTAGGCCAATAAGATAGATTGGGATGACAAACAGCCCCATATCCCGGTAAAGGCCGCTTATACACACTTAAGGGGAAAATTGAAAAGTAGAGTAATTTCGTGCTCTTATAGGATGTGTCTAGACAAGCGCAGCCAGCTACAAGTAAAGATAGAATAGCATTATGGACAATGCCATGATCATAATTGCATAACGGCATAACCGAAGCACAAGCTAATGATCACGCTTTCACAAAAGTGATATTATTTTCTTTTATAATTTTACTTATGCTAGGTGGCGGCGTCTTGTCACATACCAAGCAATCGACTTGTGAAATATGGCCCTGTTCAACCATAGCGCGGCGTTCGAATTTACTATAGTCAGCAGCAAGAATAACATGCTGGGTATGTTGCAAAATGGCTTGTGAAACTTTTACTTCTCTGAAGTCAAAATCTAGCAGCGCGCCATCTGAACTAATTCCGCTGATACCGATAATGCCGTAATCCATGCGGAATTGACTAATAAAATCACAGGTTGCTTCGCCAATAATACCGCCGTCCCGATAGCGGACCTCGCCTGCGGCGATAATCACTGAGAAATCTTCTTTAGCCGATAAGATAGTCGCTACGTGAATATTGTTCGTTACAACGTGTAGGTTTTTGTGATTAAGCAGCTTAGTGGCAATAAGTTCTGTGGTAGTGCCTATGTTGATAAATAAAGATGCCCCGTCGGGTATCATTGCCGCAACAGCTTCAGCGATCTTCTCTTTGACTTCACTGTTTTGCGTTTTTCGCTCCTGATAAGGGGTATTTTCCCAACTTCGGTTTAACCCAGCACCGCCATGATAGCGGCTCACTACACCAGTTTCAGCAAGCTGATTTAAGTCTCTTCGGATGGTCTGGGGCGTAACCTCACAGGCGCTTACCAAATCATCAATAGACATAAAACCCTGTTGCTTTATAAGCCCAACAATTTTTTCGTGTCTTTGCGTTTGGTTCATCACACTTCCTCAGAAATAAAAACTTATGCAATTATACGTGCTTAAAAGCAAAGTTCCCATGATAAAACGAAAACCAAATGTTCGTTTTCGAAAATATAGCATTGTTAAACATCTGTAAATGATGCAAACTCTATGAAAATTATCTTCAGGAGTGACCAATGGGACAACATATTCTTGCCATTGACCAAGGCACAACAAGCTCTCGCAGTATTATTTTTTCTTCAAAAGGCAGCATTGAAGCTATAGCCCAGCAGGAATTTTCTCAAAAATACCCGAAAGATGGCTGGGTTGAGCACGACCCTGAAGAGATTTGGGAAAGCGTTATATCTACACTCAAAGAAGTTTTTAATAAGTGTTCGCTAGCGCCTTCTGATATCGCTGCTATTGGCATAACGAATCAGCGTGAAACTACGTTAGTCTGGGATAAAAACACGGGAAAGACAGTGTACCCCGCTATTGTTTGGCAAGACAGACGCACCGCACAATATTGCCGAGACTTCAGTGAAGACGAATCTTTCGTTTCTTACATCACGGAAACGACCGGGCTCTTACTCGACCCTTACTTCTCAGCAACTAAGGTAGCTTGGATACTCGACAATGTTGAGGGTGCTCGAGAAAAAGCGGAAAATGGTGACTTACTCTTTGGTACGGTTGATACATTTTTGATTTGGCGCCTTACGGGCGGTGAGTCACATAAAACAGACGCCACTAACGCTTCTCGTACTATGCTATTCGATATAAATAATCAGTGTTGGGACGAGAAATTGCTAAGCAAATTCAATATTCCTTCATCGATGCTACCTGAGGTTATGGACTGCGCCGATGATTTTGGCGTCATCAAAGAAGACATTATCGGCAGAGCCATTCCTATTCAAGGCGTTGCTGGTGACCAGCAAGCCGCTCTTGTAGGGCAAGCTTGTTTTGAAAAAGGCATGGCTAAAAGTACCTACGGTACCGGTTGCTTTATGATTTTAAATACCGGTGACAAGCCCCTTCAGTCGAAAAACCGATTGCTCACCACTGTAGGTTACCGCCTTAATGGCAAAACGACTTATGCGCTAGAGGGCAGTATTTTCATGGCGGGGGCTACTGTACAATGGCTTAGAGATGGCTTAAAGCTTATCGACGATGCAGCAGAAACCGAAGCCCTCGCCCAACGTGCCAGGCAAGACAACGGGGTGTTTCTGGTGCCTGCATTTACAGGTTTAGGTGCACCTTACTGGGACCCAGATGCTCGAGGTGCAATTTTAGGATTAACCCGTGACACCGGCATTAGTGAAATCGTCGCCGCTGGCTTACAGTCAGTTTGCTATCAAACCAAAGATCTTCAAAAGGCCATGGAAAGCGATGGAGCGCGCCCCACTACTATCCGCGTTGACGGCGGTATGTCTCGAAATGACTGGGTTATGGGGTTTCTCTCGGACATTTTAGGCGCTGAGGTAGAACGCCCTGAAATTACGGAGACCACGGCACTAGGCGCCGCTTTTCTCGCAGGGCTACAATCCGGTCTTTTCGGCTCAGTTGACGATCTCACCCAATGTTGGAAGAGTGATAGCGTTTTCTCTCCCAGACTAACAAAGCAAGAACGAGACGCAGCTTATGATGGCTGGAAAGAGGCTGTAGCTCGAATTCGCTGTAGTTAATTTTTCCTTATTTTTCTGATTGTTAATAAAGTGCGGTTATAAGCCGCACTTTTTTTATACAAAAAAATTTTTATAACATTGTAATTACATTGTCATTTTGTGCTAGTATTGAAATTAAGGTAAACGTTTCACCTTTTACCTTTAAATAGAAACATTATATTTTTCATAAAGTTACAAATAATAATCACGAAAATATAACGTTAAATGTGTAAAAGTATTGTTAATAAGCTTGATCCGCACATACTAAGAACGTAATTTAAGTGCAAAGTACGTTAAAACGTAGCCTACTCACGGAGAAAACACAGTGACACATAAAATTAACACATCACAGTTAGGCCCTATTGCGAAGCGCTCACTTTTAGGTGTTGCTATCGCCTCTGCCCTACATACCCCCATCGCATTTTCACAAGACGCAGACACGCAGAATGTAAACGATGCACCCGTTGAAGTTATTGAGGTTCGCGGCATTGTAAGCAGCTTGAAAAGAGCAATGGCTGACAAGAAAGAAAACCTAGCTGTTTCAGACGGTATTGCAGCAGAAGATTTAGGTAAGTTTCCAGATCTTAACGTTGCAGAATCACTTCAGCGTATCACTGGTGTTTCCATAGACCGTAACGGCGGCGAAGGCCAACAAGTAACAGTACGTGGTTTTGGTCCACAGTTTAATACAGTACTTGTAAACGGCCGTCAGCTAGCTACCGACGATGCTGGCCGTGCTTTTAACTTCGACGTACTGGCTGCCGACCAAATTACTGGTGCCAATATATATAAAAGTGGTGTTGCAAACCTTCAATCAGGTGGCATCGGCTCGACTATTAACGTATCGACTGCCCGCCCTTTCGACTACGACGGCTTTCAAGCAGTTGGTAGTATTAAAGGAATGTACGAGACACTTTCAGAAGAAACGTCTCCGCAGGCTTCTTTCTTGGTAAGTAACACATTTGCAGACGATAAGTTTGGTTTATTACTAGCAGTATCGCATCAAGAGCGTCAAGTTCAGATTAACCGTATTCAAACAGCTGGATGGCGTCCTGGCCTTACACTGTCTAATCGAAACGACGGCGTAATCGCATCTAATGTTTACCTTCCTCGTAACTGGGACCAGGTTGTTGATCAACAAGACAGAACGCGTACAAATGCGTCTCTTGTTGCCCAGTTCGCGCCATCTGATGACGTCACTATCACGTTAGACGGTTTTGTATCTAAGTTTGAAATTGATTCACAAGTAACGGATCTTGCGTCTTGGTTTGAGCCAGACCGTGTGGGTTCCGCAACTATTTCTGAATACGGTACTGCAATTCAATTTACGCAAGAAATTGATCTTCACCAAGGTAGCGGTAACCCGGCATCTGACTTCGTATCATCAACCCGTGGAGTTCGTGACGTAACCAACAAAGGCTTTGGCTTAAATGTTGATTGGCAAGTTACAGAGTCACTTTCAGCAGCATTCGACGTTTCAACGTCTGAAGCTGAAAACGACGTTGCGGGCCAAGGTCGATTTAACGTTGTCGGTATTATCAACAACTACGAGTTTGACGGCACAGGGAGCACACCTACTGTTATTCACGATGGTTTTGGCAACGGTCAACTACCCGATATTTCGCTAAACCGTCTTCACTATAATGACCTAGGTAACGTTGTTGCATCGGAAGACGAAGTAACAGAATACAAAGCAGATTTCACCTATCTAGCTGATTCTGACGTGTTCCGTAAAGTAGATTTCGGTATCTTGCGCTCAGAGCGTGAAAAATTTGTATTCCAAGAGTTTGCGTCACAATGTGCATTCTGTGGTTACGGCACACCAGCGCCTATTGACGAATTGAATATCCGCCCGTTTACCGCGAACAATTTCTTCAGCGGTCTGATTGACACTTGGTATACATACGACGGTGATGCGTACCTAGACTATCTTGCCTCTCAAGGTGCGCCGGTAACGCCAACGTTGCAGAACAATTACTATAACATTGAAGAAGAAGTAACTGCACTTTATGCACAGTTCGAATTTGGTTATGACATCGGTGACATGCCGCTAACCATGAACTTCGGTGCACGTTACGAAGAAACAAATGTAGCTGTTTCAGCGGTACAAGCGTTTGTTTCTGACATTGTTCCAACCACTGACTTAACACTTTTCTCAAACGTATTTGCTCCAGCAGAGAACATTACTGGAACAACGTCTTATTCTAACCTTCTGCCTAGCCTTAACGTTAAGTTAGAAGTGCAAGAAGACATGATTGTTCGCTTCTCTCGCTATGATTCTTTGACACGCCCTACTATGTCTCAGATGTCACCGGCAACGACCTTTGGTGAACCTCGCCGTCAGAATCTTCAGGCGAGCGGTGGTAACCCTAACCTTAAGCCATTTAGCGCTGAAAACTGGGACCTATCTTTTGAATGGTACTACAGCGACGACTCTGTTTTCTCGTTTGCAGTATTTAGTAAAGAAGTAGAAGACTTCATTGTTACTCTTTCAGGCGCAGAAACTTATAACATGACTGACCGCCTCCCAGGTGATTTCCGTTGTGCTGCAGCAGACTGTGCACCAGGCGTATCGCTGGATCCACAAGACCCTAATCGAGATGTAGTTGCAGACACTGAAGAGCTAAACGGTGCTAGTGAAGTTTATACGGTTACTCGTCCGCAAAACGGTGAAACTGCTACGGTTAACGGTTACGAAGTTGCTATTACTCACGTGTGGGACAATGGCTTCGGTGTAACAGCCAACGCTACAGTAGTTAACAGTGACGCAGAGGTATCTGGCGATACTAGCCAAACATTTGCACTGGAAGGTCTAGGCGATTCGCAAAACCTTATCGTGTTCTACGAGCGAGATGCTTTCCAAGCACGTGTTGCGTTTAATAATCGTGAGTCATTCCTGTTTTCACTTGATAATGGTTTATCTGGTGAGCCGACCACTACTGAAACCTATGGTCAGTGGGACGTAAGCGCAAGTTACGACATCAACGAAAACCTAACGGTATTTGTTGAAGGCATAAACGTAACTGAAGAAGAGCTTACACAAACAGGCCGCTTCCCAGACCAAATTTACTCAATTGAAGACAATGGTGCTCGCTACTCTGTAGGCATCCGAGGCTCATTCTAAAATTTGTGTGTGTGTTTTGGCAGGGGTAAAACCCTGCCATTTATCCATAAGCCTATTGGCAAATCGAGTACGTTTATGGATAAATGTAGAAAGCAGTCATAATTCCATTTAAGTAGTGTTGTTTCATGAACCATTCATCTGATACATCTAAAAAACAGCGTATTGTTATCGTAGGTGGCGGCACAGCAGGCTGGCTTACCGCTGCTATCGTCGCAGCTAAGCATAAAGTAGCAATGGGTGAATGTGGTTTAGACATTACGCTAGTTGAGTCCAGTGACATCCCTACCGTTGGCGTGGGCGAAGGCACTTGGCCAACAATGCGAAATACGCTTAAAGACATTGGCCTATCTGAAAAAGAAGTATTTAGACGCTGCAGCGCAGCATTTAAGCAAGGCGGCAAGTTTGTAAATTGGGTAAATGGCGATGGTGATTTTTACTACCACCCGTTTACTGTGCCGCTAGGCTACGGCCGTGTTGAGATGGCGCCTTACGTAGGTGACATTGCAAATTTTGCCAATGCTACTAACTTTCAGCAGCACGTGTGTGAACGCAATATGGCACCGCGCACGCTCAGCGAACAAGAATACAGCAGTGCACAATCGAACTACGCTTATCACTTAGATGCTGGCGCTTTTGCCGATATGCTAAGAGATTTCAGCAAGACTGAGTTAGGCGTAAAGCATATTGTCGCCACAGTTGAGAACGTGGCTGCGTCATCAAGTGAGCATGTCGAAAGCGTTACCCTCAACAACGGCATGGTTCTAGACGCCGATTTATTCGTCGACTGTTCTGGTTTTCGCTCACTACTGCTTGGCGAAACACTAGGCGAAAGCGTTGTGTCTGCAAACGATGTGCTATTCAACAACTCTGCCCTTGCCCTTCATGTACCCCACGAGGAAGACTTCGAAATAAAGCCCTATACCCAAGCCACAGCACAAGAAGCAGGCTGGATTTGGGATATTGGCTTGTCTTCAAGAAGAGGTGTAGGTCACGTTTATTCCACTGATTTCACTACCGACGAACGGGCAGAAGAAGTATTGCGTCAATACGTAGGCGACGAGTACGGCGACCTAAAAGCCCGCACAATACGCTTTAATTCTGGCTATAAGAAACGAATTTGGAAAGGCAACTGCATTGCTGTTGGACTCTCTGCGGGTTTTGTAGAACCTTTGGAAGCCACAGCTCTTATGCTTATTGAGATTTCGGCTCGCTATATTGCAGAGCAGATGCCGTTGCCTACATCGGCCATGCCTATCGTTAGTCAACGCTTTAACAAGCAAATGAATTATCGCTGGCAGCGTATCATTGATTTCTTAAAGCTCCATTATATTTTTAATCAACGCAGTGAACCTTATTGGGTTGCCAATCGCGATGCGGCTTCTATCCCAGACTCTTTAAAAGAAGACTTGGAAATATGGAAGTATCGCGGCCCCCAAATTGCTGATTTTTCAGCGGCTATTGAGCTATTCCCCGCCGCTAGCTATCAGTATGTACTTTACGGAATGGGATTTTCTCCAGACTTTTCTTTGCAATCCCATTTTTATAACGAGCGCGATCTAGCAGATAAAGTTATTAAACAAAATCAGCTTATTACGCAGCAAAAACTAAGCAGCTTACCTAACCACCGCGACTATATCGAGCAGTGGTTGGCAAGCTAACGAGAATTATAATATGCCAAAATTTGAAGTTTTATCGGCCGATGCCCACAGCAATATCACTATTGATGAAAGCAAGTTAGCGACGACTTTCTCTAAATTCCATTTAGTTAATATTGAAATTAAAGAGACCGTGCAGGCAGCGAGTGAATTCCCGCTGTTTTTTAGTAAGTCACCCGATGCAAAATATTGGACTATCTCGGCACTCTGTGGGTTAGCGCCGCAGGAAAATGTATTTGAAACCCAAGGCACGTGGCTAGGTCATTATGCGCCCTTAAGCTTGCGTACCCTACCTTTTATAGCCCGTGTGAACAATGACTCACAGCAGCAAGAAATTCTCGTTGATGTTGAATCACCTGCTGTTTCTTCACAAACAGGCGAGACACTGTTCTTAGAATCAAAGCGCCCAACTGCCTATTTAGATAATAAGAAAAAGCTACTTGAAGAGCGTATTGCTGCTATGCAACAAACCGCTGTCATGCTCAACCAACTAAACGAAATGGGGCTGATACACGCCGTCGATTTGATTATTGAATATAAAGATAACACAAATCAGCGAGTTGGAGGCTTAGCTACAGTAAACGAGCAGCGCTTACAAAATCTTAGTGGCGATGAGCTTGCTACCCTCAACCAAAAAGGGCTATTGAATGTGCTTTTCAGTATTCTCGGCTCAATTTTTCAAGTGAACCGCGTTATTCGCCTTCATAACACCAAGTTCCCTGGTCGTGCTGTTAACAACATTAAGTTCGAAACCAGCAAGTCATAACTGCCCCTAGGAGTACAACATGTTTTCCAGCACTATTCAGGTGTCTGTTTTTGTCTTTGTGACTGCTTTAATTGGTTTTCTTACCTATT
Source organism: Alteromonas gracilis (assembly GCF_002993325.1). GTDB lineage: Bacteria > Pseudomonadota > Gammaproteobacteria > Enterobacterales > Alteromonadaceae > Alteromonas > Alteromonas gracilis. The sequence goes on along the minus strand of NZ_PVNO01000005.1, from coordinate 171,547 downwards.
TAAGTTGCCGCGGACAAAATAGAAATGCACAAAATCAAAACCGCGAATATTTCTTGGCAGGCGGTGGCCTGGCTTGGTATTTCGTTGCCGGTAGTATTACGCTCACTAATTTGAGTACCGACCAGCTTGTTGGTATGAACGGTAACCAAATGGCATTGCTTGCTCTTTGGGAGCTTTCTGCTGTGGTAGGTCTTTTCGTCTTGGCCAAAGTATTCTTACCCGTGTATTACAGGTTCAAGTGCACAACCACCACTGAGCTTCTAGAGCAGCGTTATCACGATAAGCATATTCGCGCTGTTATTAGTGCTTTGTTCTTCGCTGGTAGCGCTCTGATATTCTGCCCTGCGGTAATTTATTCTGGCTCTTTGTTTATGCAGTCTATGTTTAACGTTGAACTGCCGCTGATGTACATTGCAGTTATCTTCGTTATCGTTGGTGCCCTATACGCTATTTTCGGCGGTCTACGTGCGGTAGCGGTGTCTGATACCTACTCAGGCGTGCTGCTTTTATCCATGGCCGTACTAGTGGTTATTCTCGCGCTTCAAGCCATCGACTATAACTTTGACGGTATCCCACAGGAGCGACTCACGCTTATTGGCGATGATGAGTCTCCGATCCCCTGGCATACGTTGCTTACCGGCATGATCTTCATTCAAATGTTTTACTGGGGTACTAACCAAGTCATTACTCAACGCGCAATGGCGGCACCTTCTTTAAAAGAAGCACAAAAGGGTGTGTTTGCCGCAGCCGGTATTCGCCTGCTAATTGTGCCTGCTATTATCGTTATTCCAGGTATTGTTTCATATAAACTGTTTGGCGATATTGGTGATAGTGCTTACGGAAAAATCGTGGCAACGGTATTACCTGATTGGCTATCTGGCGTATTCGCAGCGGCCATGGCAGCTGCGGTGTTAACCACGTTTAACAGTAACCTAAACTCTGCAACAGCCCTTTACGTGTGCGACATTCACGAAAGCTATATCAACAAAACGCCAAACGTACCTAAGCTAAGTGGCTATGTTACGGTTTTATTGTGTGTAGTATCGCTAGCGCTAATCCCTGTATACCAACAAGCTGATAGTATTATAAATCTAGTTCAGAAGCTCTATGGCCTATTGAGCATGCCTATTCTTTCGGTATTTATTGTTGGCTTACTGTTTAGAAACGTCCATGCATTCGCAGCTATTGGCGCAGTGTTGTTCGGCGTTTCAATTTACGCATTAATGAGCTTTGAAGCTTCACCTCTATATGCGCCATTTGGACTTCATTACATACACCTAATGTTCGCAACCCTTATTAGCTGTGTCGCCTTTGCCCTTATTGTGAACCGCGTTGTGTTTAACCAAAAGGCAGAGTTTTCGTTAGAGCTTTATAGAAAAGAAGCTTAACATTTTAGAAACACATAAAAGAAGGATGTCTCTGGGCATCCTTTTTGTTTTTTACAAATTTTATCGTCTATATTTTATACCTGTTGGTCAGACTTCATTTCCCTTGCAATGCAGACTACCATTGAAAGTTAAACGTTTACCCTTTAAGTATAGAATCCGCAAGGTGGACGTGATTTAATACGGCGTAGTATGCAGTGAAAAGTCACTGCCTACGTTGTAAATATTTAGCTTTACCACCAAATTTACGTTTTATTAACGCTGAGGTTTTTATGTCGTCACTTTCTCAATTCGTACGCCTGTCGAACGAAAAAGTTACCTTAATATTCGACTGTCAGGGTCGTATGCCAAAAGTCATTTACTATGGTGCGCCATTGAGTGACAGCACAACGCCTGAAATGCTTAGCGTTTTAAACACACGCCAAGAAGCTAAATGTGCGCCAGTAATCGAGCCACCCATTACCTTAGTGCCTACCCATGGTGAAGGTTGGACAGGACAGCCAGGTCTTGAAGTTTCAGGTGATGCTGACCAGTGGTCAGCATGCTTTAGCTTGGTGGACATAAACCAAAGCGCGCGATCGGTGTCTTTCATCGCTGAAGACACCCACCGCGGAATGCGTCTAATCACTACCGTTGAACTAGACGCTGAAACGAGTATTGCTAAATATGTATCTCGTTTAGAAAACACCGGCAGCAGTGCACTAAACCTAAACTATCTAAACGCAGCAAGTCTTCCGCTTCCCTCAACGGTTAGTAAAATTAAAACCTTTGAAGGTCGTTGGTCTGCAGAGTTTCAAACCAAAGATCACGACTTATTCTTTGGAAGTTATGTACGTGAAAACCGTCGTGGCAAAACCTCTCACGACACTTTCCCTGGCCTGATTGCATTCCCTCAAAGTACGGGTGAACTTAACGGTGAGTGCTATGGTTATCACCTTGGCGCTTCAGCAAATCATAAGCTTCGCGCCGAACTCATGGCCGACGGTAGAAGCTATGTTCAATTTGGTGAGTTATTGTTCCCGGGTGAAGTGGTACTTAACGCTGGAGAAAGCTATACATCACCAGTGCTTTATACCGGCTATGGCTGTGAAGGTTTTTCTTCCCTGTCGCGGCAGTTCCACAATTTTATTCGTAGCAATGTGCTAAACCATAGCGCAGAGTCTAAGCCTCGCCCAGTGCACTACAACACGTGGGAAGGAATTTACTTCGATCACAACGAAGACGAGCTTAAAGCCTTAGCTGACAAGGTAGCGCCGCTAGGTATTGAACGCTTTGTATTAGACGACGGCTGGTTTAAAGGGCGCAGAAACGACAAAGCTGGGCTTGGTGACTGGTTTGTGGATGAAGCTATTTACCCTGAAGGGCTAGATGGTTTAATTGACCATGTGACTGGGCTCGGCATGGAATTCGGCATTTGGTTTGAACCGGAAATGGTGAACCCAGATAGTGATTTGTATCGCGCGCACCCTGAGTGGGCACTACAAACTAAGAACAACCCCCATGTGCCTTTTAGAAACCAATACGTGCTAGATTTAACCAACCCAGAAGTGGTTGAGTACCTGTATAAAGTGATTACTGATGTACTAAAAGCCTATCCAAAAATAAGCTACATCAAATGGGACATGAACCGCGACGTAAACCATCCGGGCAACCTACAAGGCAAACCGGCAATGCACGGCCAAATGGCAGCGCTTTACAGCTTGATTGACCGCGTAAAAGCGGCGAAGCCAGGCATTGAAATAGAAAGCTGTTGTTCAGGCGGCGGACGTGTAGATTTAGGCATATTGCCACACACAGATCGCTTCTGGACGTCAGACTCTAACGATGCACTAGACCGCTTATATATTCAGCGCGGCTGCTCTTATTTCTTCCCCTCTGAAGTCATGGGCGCCCACGTAGGACCGCGTGACTGCCATATTACGGGTCGTAACTTACCTATCGAGATTCGTTCAGCAGTAGCTTTGTTTGGTCATATGGGTATAGAAATGGACCCACGTGAACTTACGGAACACGAGCAAAAAGTACTAACCGACGCCATTTCACTTTATAAGAAATATCGTCACATTACCCACGGCGGCGACCTATTCCGCATGGATGATGACGGCATGAATGTGAAGTTTGGTTATGTGTCGAAAGACAAGCAGGAAGGTATTTTTGCCTATAACAGTGTTACAGAAACCGTACGTACCACGCCGAACCGTTTCTACTTCGCAGGGCTTGATGCTAACAAGCAATATACCCTTGAGCGTGTATGGCCTGAAAAGCTAAAAGAGTACACCCCATCAATTTTGCAACAAACAGAAGGGCAAGTATTCTCAGGTGAAGTGTTAATGAAATACGGTATGCAGCTGCCAGTACTCTTCCCGCAAACAGCCTTGATTTATACCGTTAAAGCGATTTAGCGCATTAACGCATAGATTAAAAGATGCGAAAAAACGAGCTTTGCGGTGCTACACCGCAGCTCGTTTTTTTATTGCCTTATTAATTTTTTTGAGGATCTTAGAAAACCGTTCGTCGTGCTCACCCTCTAACAAATTAACCATACGTTGCGCTTCATCTATTCTATCGGCATTTAAGTAAAGTTCAGCTAAACGCAGCTGCGCCCACTTAGTTGACGGCAGGCTTTCAGTATCTATGTTGGTAGTGGCATAGTCTTCTAAATATCCTTCTAGTGCATTAATGCCGACATTCGTATATTCGCCGCTTTCAACAGCAACCTGCCCTAAACGATATTTTCCATAGAGTAAATTACTCTTGGTTTTCTGATAAGCCTCCCATGCTTCGCTTCCTTTTTTTTCCACTTCGGCTAGCTCAACATCTACGAGGGGGGTCAAGATTTCATACGATGAGGCATACTGCTTATCGCCCAGATAGAAGCTGCCTAACTCAACTCGCCCTCGAATTCGCGTAGTTTCATCTTCAATTAGCTTGGCGAATAAAGCTTTGGCCTCTGCTTCTTTTCCGTCTTCTAGATACACTCGAGCGAGCGCAAATTGGCCTTCTTTAATATCTAGCTCAGAAATCTTTTGTGTGAGCTTTACTGCTTCATCAATATCACCACCAGCAATAGACGGCGCCATTAAATGAAATTGCATTAATGCTTGGTAAACCGCGATATTGTCAGGCGCAATCTCAACCGCTTTTTCTAGGCTTTTCTTCGCTTTTTTGGCATAGCTCAGCGCGGAAAAAATACTGCTCGATGCTTGCGCTCCCATCACGCTTGCATGCATGTGGTAGGCTTTAAAATCATTACTGTACACATGTATAAAATCCTCAGCGGCCTCTTCAGCTTCATCTAAATCTGTATTCATTAGCGCTGAAATGAGCATATTGTAATGTTTCGGAGTCTTATTTTTTAACGGCTTAAGCGTTTCAATAACTTTTGAAAATTCATCACGTTCAAAACTTTGTTTTAACGCTTCATCCTGCGCGGTCGTGTTTTCAATTGCAGCACGCTCACTTTCATTGGCGTAAGCATTGAGGGAGGATACAGGGGTTAAAAACGTCACCGCACACAACACTGTTGCAGCAAGGTTACTTATCTTCATTTCAAGTCCTTATGTATTTAAAAAGGTAACAGCACTGGTCAAGCAACGCCAAAAGGAAATGCTAAAAATCTACGTTAAAGCAGTAACATGTGAATTTCTAAGCAAATATGTAACAAGAAATAAAAAAGGGCGCATAGCGCCCCTTAAAATCATTATTTGCCTTGCATTTCTAGGCCTAATGCCCATCGGTCATCAAAGCCTTTCCACGGTTCAGGTTTCTTGCCATCAACCGGCTCTTGTGCGCTAGAGCCTTCAACATTCAGAAGTTCACAAGCATCGGACATCGATTTCACGTGACAGTTCATAAGTGCCAATGCAAAGTGCTCATTGATAGCGTTCAGCTTTTGCACTTCCCACGCAGGTTCTATATAGCTTCCCAAATCAAACTCGCTGCCATAGGCTTCTTTCGGTGCCGGATGAGGGGCTACATTATGGCGGGCGTTTTTGATGGTAAGTAGTTTAGAGCCTTCACTACCCGTATTTTCGAATAGCCACTTAATGCCCTCGTAACCAGATATATCGTCGTTATCACCCGCTACATAAAGAACCGGCACCTTAATATTATTTAGTGATTCAACATCAAATAACTGATGTTGCCCGCCCCATGGTGCCAGCGCAAGCGCTGCTTTCCATGCTGGAAGCACATCTTTACCACTGTCGTTACCACCTGCGCAGGTGTTTAGCGCGTCTTTGATAAGCGCTGCCACTTTAGGATCTTGTGTACCGGTGAAGGTCGCTGCCGCTTGGTCATTAAAAGCATAACAGCCGCCTACTGTGCTTACCGCTCCATAGCCTCCCATTGAGTAGCCGATAACCCCTGCCTTACTTGCATCAACGCTGTCTCTAAAAAACTCATGTTCGCTGATGCTGTTCAAGGTTAGAACTTGGTCTCGAGAGCGATTTAACAATGTGCTAGGAAAACCAGAATACGGGTTTTCTGCAAAATTCACGTCTTTGTTTGTGGAGTCTGTATGGTCGATGGCCGCAACTACATAGCCGTGAGACGCAAGGTGTTCACCTAAATAGTACATAAGTGTGCGATAGCCAGTATAGCCGTGAGAAATAACAATCACAGGGTAACTAGATTCTGCTTTAGCAATAGGCGCATCGCGGCTTGCATCAGCTTCAATTTCAAACACCTGACCGCTTCGCGTTTCATTCACATACGTTGCCGTTTTTGCAGCACTTGAAGCCGGATACCAAACCTCTAGCGTCAATTTGCGCTCTACATCATTTCCAGCAATATCTTTCACTTTTTCTGGGTAGGTCGCTTCAATGGTTTTTACGCCAACGACGTAAGCGCCTTTCTCGCTTAGCGATGGCATAACATCCGCTGGAAAAGGCTTATAAAGGTTCTGAGCTGCAGAAACCGGTGTAGGTAACAAAGTAGTACTAAACGCGAGTGCAGCAGCGCCGCAGAGCAGGGTTAACGTTTTCATAATTTGGCTAATTTTCTTGTTATTGACAGGCAAATTTATAATACCGCCTCACGAATTCCTTACAAGTAAACCTCCATTATTATTGCTGATTAAACGAAATAAGAAGCAGTAATAAAACAGCCAATATAAGGGCTCAGCAACAACGACAAAAGCTATACAGTTTACGTTAAAGGGTATAGGGAATAGGTTATGGACTATTTAGAAAGATCCACATAGCCCTGTAAGAAAGGCACTGAGAAAGAGGTTAAACGTGCTACCCAGCGTTTACTTTTTCGACAGAAAAGTATCCCATCGTTCATCAAATAAGGGCCTAAGGCGATGAGAATAACCATCGGCGCTGAAATTAGCATTTTTCAAAATTTCACTTTTTTCAGGATTGGCAAAAATACGCGCTAGCGCTTGATTCAAACTCGTTGTTACCTCTTGCCCTAGCGCTGTCTTTGAACATAGCAAGCGCTTTGTCCCTCTCAACTCTTCCGACAGTTCACTTACTTGATACACATGGAAGGTGTCGAGTTCTTCTTTTGATAATGCAGCTATTTCACGGGGACCGACATAACCAAAATCAATTCGGCCGGTTTTAAGCAATGCGATGGTATGCATGCCCAGGTCTCTACCTAGACTGTGCACTCTTAATACATTGGATTTTGTTGCCCACTGTTCGACGGTTCGTGCATAAGCGTTACTTACGTCTTTGTAGAGCACTGTTTTTAAGTTCTGATTGAGTACAGCTTGCAAAGAAACTGACTCAAACAAGCCTTTCACACTTTGTGACAAGCCGACATTTTCTTCATCATCGATTAAAGGTGGGAGCGCTTTTCTTGACACAACAAGTAAAGGCAAATTGATAGAGGTAGGTTCAGAATAATACCCCCATTTCGTTCTCTCTTCTTGGTATGACGCGCCGTAAAAACAATAGACCTTTTGAGACGACTTTTCATGTTGAATTAACGACCAGGCACGCTTAACTGGGTAGGCTTCAAATTGGTGGCTATAACTTTCAAGATAACTAGAAAGATGAAGCATGAGATCATACACCGGGCCAGATGTAATAGTAATACCAGGCCCTTCAACACCAAGTTCAGGTGGACGCATCCAAATAATGGTAGGCTTCTTCTCATCACAACCTTCAACGTCGCACTCAACATTATTTTGAGCTATTGAAGCGCTGATGTTAATACTGAAAAATGCAAAAACGAATAATCTTGCTAATACCGACACGTTATAAGACTACCCTTGGATGTGAAATTTAATGACGTTTATCCATCACCTGTCTAAATGCGGCGCTGTGGATATAACTAGAATGTGATCTTACATTAGTCGGATACAAAATTATTGGTTTCAGTCTCATAATTCGCTGAATTTAGCTCAAAAAAAAAGCCGCTAAGGAGCGGCTTTCTAGAGAATTTTTCAACATTCTACATTTTGTTCGTTCTTAGAACGGAATGTCGTCGTCGAAATCAAAATCAGGTTCAGCCATTGGCGGATTTTTAGGCTGAGACGGATTTCCACCTTGAGGGGCTTGATTATAGCCGCCACCTTGGTTTTGATTATAACCACCTTGTTGACCACCGCCTTGCTGTGGCGCTTGGTTATAGCCGCCCTGCGCTGGTGCTTGGTTATAGCCACCTTGATTGTTTTGAGGACGCTGGTAACCACCGTTACCGCCACCACCTTCACCGCCGCGACCGCCAAGCATTTGCATTTGGTCTACGATAATTTCAGTGGTGTACTTGTCTTGACCTTGCTGATCTTGCCACTTACGCGTTTGCAATTTACCTTCTACGTAAATTTGCGAGCCCTTTTTCAGGTACTCTCCGGCAATTTCGGCCAAGCGACGATACATAGTAAGGCGGTGCCACTCAGTGCGCTCTTGAACCTGACCCTGTTGGTCTTTCCAGCTTTCGCTAGTTGCTAGGCTTAAGTTCGCAACGGCGTTTCCGTTAGGCATGTATCTAACTTCAGGATCATTGCCAAGGTTTCCAACAAGAATAACCTTATTAACGCCTTTCGTTGCCATTGATGTCTCCTGTAACGTTTTTAGTGGCTTGCTGCATGAATCTTCTTATTCAGACATCAGCAAGCGCGAAAGTTCATCGATAATTAGCCCGCTAGTATATCGTATTTTGCAGGGGAAAATTATAGTTTTTCGACCCACTTTTTCGCTACTAACAGCAATGTCCCCTAGAATTTAACAAAATTCCTTATTGAGGTCCTCTGAACTTTCGCGTTGTTTTTAGCAAATCACGGTAAGACATTTATGTTAAAAACGCCCTTACTGCTAGCTACCACCACGTGATATAGAATGCAGCGGTGAGCAACACCACAGCAATTGACGCTACGTTAAATCCACTAGTGGTCTTAAACTGTACGTCATTCACGTCTACCGCATTTTCACTAATGCCTTTTTTCTCAAGAAGAGACACGACTACAGCTAGGCCTACACAAAGCAAGAATACAATACCGACTCGGTCGATAAATGGCAGCTCTGGCAAAAACTGTCTAAATAAAATGCTTAGAACAAAAGAGCCAAGTGCAGCAAGCAGCCCTCCGTTTGCGGTGGTTCTTTTCCAAAACATCCCTAATACGAAGAGAGCGCATATACCTGGCGTAAAGAAACCCGTGAACTCCTGAATGTACTGGAACGCTTGATCGAAGTTACCTAATAAGGGTTTGGCAACAACCATTGCGATAATTAATGCAACAAAACTCACGATACGGCCTACTTTGACATAGTGTTGCTGCGATTCATTCGGGCGCTTATCTTTATAGAGATCCATGGTGAAAATCGTGGATACACTGTTTGTCATAGACGCTAGTGATGACACAATTGCCGCTACTAAGGCTGCGAAAATGATACCTTTAAGCCCGACTGGCATAAGGGTCATTAAACTTGGATAAGCTTGGTCCGGCTTAGCTAAGTCAGGCACGATAAGTACCGCAGCTATTCCAGGCAGCACGACAATTAGCGGCATAAGTAGCTTTAGAAAAGCAGCAAATGCGATACCCTTCTGTGCTTCCTGAACACTTTTCGCAGCCAACGTCCGCTGAATAATGTACTGATTAAAGCCCCAATACGACAGGTTCATTATCCACATACCACCTACTAACACTGAAATGCCCGGCAAATCCATATAGTGTGGATTGTCTTTCGACAATATCATATCGAACTTTTCAGGCAGTTTATTCGTCAAGTCAATAAAGCCTTGAATCGCACCGTTACCATCACTGATAAGGTTAAGCGCAGTGTAAGAGAGAAATAATCCACCAAGAACAAGTAACACAACTTGAATAATGTCTGTCAGTGCCACCGCTTTCAAGCCGCCGTAAAGAGAATAAGTAAGCGAGAAAAGGCCAAGGAACATCATGCCGTAAATCATATCCACACCTGCGATGGTGTTAATTGCCAACGCACCAAGCCAAAGCACAGCCGTGAGATTTACGAAAACATAAACACCCAGCCAGAAGATAGCCATAACTTTACGTACGCGATGGTCGTAACGCTGCTCTAAAAACTGTGGCATGGTGTAAATTTTATGTTTCAAGAAAATAGGCAAGAAGAACTTACCTACGATAAGCAGCGTAACTGCAGCCATCCACTCGTAGGACGCAATTGCGAGCCCTAGTTGATAGCCGGAACCAGACATACCAATTATTTGCTCGGCTGATATATTGGCAGCAATAAGGGATGCGCCTATCGCCCACCACGGTAGGCTTGAGCCTGCTAAAAAGTAATCGTTGGTGTCTTTTTGGTGACCCTGCTTTTCACGAGATACCCACCACGCAATTCCAATAAGCGCGACGACGTATATCACAAATAAAGTGATATCTAATGATGCTAATTTCATAGTTTTTCCCAAAGTTTTTATTTTGGGTGCGGCGAATTTTTGTATGCAGGGTACACAGGTGAAAAATTGTTTTTATTATTTTATTTGGTTTTGCCACACCAGTGTCACGTCAATTTAAAAGACGCGTTAACAACCCACTAATTGCATAATCAACGCTCTAAGAACGTTCATATAGGCTGCTAGCGTTTGCGGCTCTATTAGTATCACACTTTGTTTACTTTTTTTAATAGGAAATGTGCGTTTTATGTAAAAAAAAGCCGCAACGTATAGATGCGGCCTAAGGGACACCAACAATTCTAACGAATAGGATTGTTTGGAAAAGGGAGAGTTTTGCGTTAAAAAACAGTAAACATTTCGAGATATTTAGCCTACGCAAATGCACCTTGTGTTGCGGTACACACGTAGATATCTGCATGGTAACCAGTTTCGTCAAAGTACTTATCTGCGACCACTTGTTTTACTGCATCGACTTTATCAGTGGGAGCTAGTGCAACTACGCAGCCGCCGAAACCGCCGCCAGTCATGCGAACACCGCCTGTTTTACCGAGTACTTCATCGATGATCTCAACTAAATAATCAATCGGGCGAACGGTAATTTCAAAATCGTCACGCATAGACACGTGAGACTGTGCCATGGCAGTGCTGACTGTTTCAATATCCCCAGATTTTAAGGCGTGGCTCGCGGTAAGTGTTCGCGCATTTTCAGTGATAATGTGCTTTGCACGACGATAAACCACTTCTGGCATATGGGCTTTCGCTTCTTCGAGCATCTCCATTGTTGCTTCACGCAATGATGTTACGCCAAGCAAAGAAGCCCCCTGCTCGCACTGTTGGCGGCGCAAGTTATACTCACTGTCCACCAAGCCACGTTTTACATTCGAATTAATGATAACGATTTGGTGCGATTCAGGTAGCGGGGAGTGTTCGATAGCCAGTGACTGACAATCAAGCAGCATCGCCATACCTTCATTACCCATGGCTGATATTAACTGGTCCATTATTCCGCATGAACAACCCACGAAAGTATTTTCAGCTTTTTGACCGAGAAGCGCAGCCTGCACACCGTCTAGCGGTAGTTCATATAAGGCGCTAAGCGCCTTTAAAATAGCCACTTCAAACGACGCCGATGAACTTAAACCCGCCCCTTGCGGTACGTTACCCGTTACCAGTAAATTGGCACCAGCAAAGTCTGGCATGGCCTCTTTTAATACTTTAACTACACCGCGAACGTAGTTTGCCCAACCTTGCTCTTCGTCGTAGTTAATATCTGACAATGAGAACTGGTTTTGCTGGTTTTCATAGTCCATCGCAGTAACCAAGATGTCATTATCTTCGCGCTTGGTTGCCGCAACCCAAGTACCAAAGTTAATTGCAGCTGGAAACACAAAACCTTCATTGTAATCGGTGTGTTCTCCAATTAGATTAACTCGACCAGGCGCATGCGCGATAAGTGCCGGTGCATGACCGTATTGCGCTTCAAACTTACTTGAAAGTACTTGGTTATCCATTTGCATTCTCACGTTTTTTATAATGCACTGTGGGAAGTGCTTTTAATCTGTCTGCTGCTTGTTCTGGCGTTAAATCTCTCTGCGCTTCGGCCATCATTTCATAACCAACCATAAATTTTCTCACACTGGCTGAGCGTAACAATGGAGGGAAGAAATGTGCATGTAGCGTCCACTCTGGGTGGCCTTCATTATCAAATGGCGCGCTGTGCCATCCCATAGAATATGGAAAAGACGTTTCAAATAGATTGTCGTATTTCGCCGTTATCTCACCAATAATTTTGGCAAGTGAAAGGGACTGGGAATCTGAAAGCTTATGCAAAGATTGAACATCAAAACGCGGCAATAAAAGAGTTTCAAATGGCCATGCTGCCCAATACGGAACTACCACAACCCAATCATCGTTTTGGCATACTACGCGCTCCTGCTTTGCTACTTCTTGCTCTGCATAGTCAAGAAGCATAGGCGTTCCATTATCACCAAAGTATTGTTTTAACTGCACTACTTTCTTCGCTGGGTCAGTAGGCACGTGTTGCTGTGCCCATACCTGACCATGAGGATGTGGGTTCGAACACCCCATCATCGAACCTTTGTTTTCAAAAACCTGCACCCAGCGATAGGTTTTGCCGAGTTCTTCGGTTTGCGCTTTCCACGTGTTTACTACGTCTACACGCTCATCGTCAGTGAGTTCAGGTAAGGTTTTACTGTGATCAGGTGAAAAACAAATGACGCGACTACAGCCTTGTTCGGTTTCAAACTGAAATAGGCCGCTTTTTTCACTTGCTTGTTCAGTGTCTTGCTTAAGGGCAGCAAAATCGTTTTGAAAAACAAATGTCCCTTTATAATCAGGATTAACTTCACCATTTACTCGCGTATTGGTCGGACACAAATAGCATGACGCATCATAAGATGGCTTTTGCTCATTGTTAGGCTCTTCTGAAGCACCCTGCCAAGGACGCTTCGCTCGGTGAGGCGACACTAACACCCACTCCCCCAACAACGGATTGTAACGGCGATGTGGATCATTTGTAGGGTCGAAAGGAGTTCCCATAATCACTCTCTCTGAATTGGCCAGCTACGCAATAGCGCGTAAAGCTCAAAGGGTTAAACGTTTACCCTTTCAATAATATATCAAGCTCCTCTTTTTATCAATTAAGGAACAAAGAAAATTAATTGTTAAATTGATAACAATTAATTTTCTTTTGCCATTATAGCCAATTCAAAGAGTGCTAAACGTATATTTAATTGAAGCTTTGAAAGTTTCATTAGGTTTTACAAAACAGTTGGGGAATTCGGGCTTGTTCGGTGCATCAGGAAAATGCTGAGGCTCTAAACACAGTGCGCCAAGCTGATCATCATTTTGAAGATTCCCTGTGTAGAACTGCAAACCGGGTAATGTTGTATATAACGCCATCGTAATTCCCGTATCAACAGCATTAACCGTCGCTTGTGGCTCTCTACCACCCGGCGCACGAAGCACATAGTTATGGTCGTAACCGCCCACCATATCAAATAGGGGATGTGATTGATGTTGAGTTGCTCTTTTCGCTATTGCCGTAGACGTTAAGAAATCGAACGGTGTATCGCGTACTTCAACTAATTTTCCAGTTGGTAGCAACGTATCATCAGCGTCTGTTACTGTTTCAGCATCAATATACAGTAGCGTTGTACCTACTTTTGCTTCTTCACTTAAAGTGAAATAAGCATGTTGAGTAAAACTAAGCGGTGTTTCTTTATCTGTTGTGGCTGATAGTTCAAGTGAAAGCTCATTATCGTTATTAAGAGTATAACGAGCGTAAACCTCTACATTTCCGGGAAAGCCACCTTCTCCGTCTGGACTGGTTAAGTTAAATGTAACGCTAGCACTGTCACTTAAGTCCTGCACATTCGCTTGCCATACTTTTTTGTGAAAGCCTGCAAGGCCGCCGTGAAGGTTGTGTTCACCGCCATTTTTATCTAGCTGGTATTGTTCGCCATTTAACGTAAAAGTGCCGTTTCCAATCCTGTTAGCATAGCGACCAACGATTGCCCCACGATAACTTGGGTCATCTATATATTCCTGCAACGTATCAAATGTCTGAACACAGCTTACTACCCTGCCCTGTGCATTGGTTACGTTTATTTCTTTAATAATACCACCGTAGTTAAGCAAAGTTACGGACATGCCATTGGTGTTATTTAACGTGTATGCACAAACATCCTTGCCGTCTACTTCACCGAATACAGAAACATTTATTTTCATAACAAGTTATTTACCTTAGTAAGTGCCAACAAGATAAACAGAGCGTACCTTTGGCATATCGCTGTGAACAACAGCTATCGAAATTAGTGTTTGAGCCGTAGAAAGGTTATACGTTTTCCATAAGCATTTACAGTCTTTAACCTGATAAAAATAAAAGGTGGGACCTCTTTAATTGTAAGCTTTCTAATGATGCGTTAGACATCATCTAAAACCCGCTTACCATTGCCAAATTGAGATGTTTTATCTTTTTTTGTAAATATAATGTACGCTATAGCTAACGCCTGTAACGGCCTTCCACGCAAAAAACGAAGTTAATAAAGACATGGCAACAATAAAAGATATAGCCCAGGCCGCCGGAGTTTCCCTGGCAACAGTATCCCGAGTGATTAATAACGGCCCTAAAGTGGGTAACGACACCCGAAAACGGGTTAAGAAAATCATGGAAGAAATGGGGTATCGCCCCAATGCTAATGCGCGTGCACTTGTAACTAAAAGAAGCGCGTCTTTAGGTGTAGTTATTGCCGAACTTCACGACCCCTTTTTTGCCATGCTCGCTCATGGTGTGGAATCAGTCACTCGCAAGAATAATGTACAAATACTTCTTAGTGCTGGCTCTATAGAAAAAGAAACCGAGCTTCGCGCTATTGAAACACTATTAGAGCACCGCGTAGAAGCCATGGTTGTTCACAGTAAGGCCTTGGATGATGAAACACTGATAGGCTTCGCCAAACAAGTTCCAGGCTTTGTACTTATAAACCGTTATATTCCTGAAATTGCAAATCGATGCGTCTGGCTGGACAACGTAACCGGCGGTCGATTAATGGCCGAGTATGCGATTAACCAAGGCCATAAGCATGTTGCCGTTATTAGCAGTCAATACCGAATAGACGACCCTAACCATCGTCTTGAAGGTATAAGAAACGCTATCGACAACGCAAATTTAAGTTTGCCTGAGAGTATGATTGAGTATGCTACGCCAGACCAAGAAGGTGGGGAACTGGCGATGCAAAATTTATTGGCAACTGGTGCTAAGTTTACGGCAGTGCTTGCTTATAATGATGCTATGGCATCTGGCGCAATGACCATGCTGCAAGACCACGGTATTGCCGTTCCCGACCAGGTATCAGTAATGGGTTATGACGATGTTCTCCTTGCCAAATACTGCCGTCCTAAATTAACAACCCTTCGCTACCCTGTTGAAATGATGGCAGCAAAAGCAGCTGAGTTGGCATTAAAGTACGCATCGGGAAGTATGCCAGAGGACGGGCTCACGTTTAAATATACGCCAACGGTAGTTAAGCGCGATTCAATCGTAAGAGTCTAAACTCACTTTCCAAATTTATCCTAGGGAAAAACATACCTGCAGACCGCGGGTATGTGCTTAAATTAACGCGAGCGCAAATGGCTGATTAATCGTATTTTGGTGCATTCTTGTTCAGCCACGTTCTAAAAAATTCATAGCACTAGTGTATTGACAAAATCATCCACTTGATCGTTTTGTTTTTAATTTTTATCCCCAATCAAGAAAATTGCTTGATCCTATGGACCTTTACGATCAAAAAACAATGTGATCTGAACCAATCGCGCTACAGCGCTTGATTTAACTAGCATTTCGTGATCCGACCAGCTGAAATCCGAATGATCGTGATCAGTTGCCGTATATGGCTATTAACAGACTTACCAACAAGGTTTTCCACTAGTTATCCACAGCGAGGAATATTGTGCTCAATTTGCGAATCTTGATAAAAACTGTCTGTATTGTTTAATCGCGTAATCACTTTTCAACGTTGCGCTATGTGTAGCATCAGGGATTACAGAAATGTATTTTTCGCTGCTTGCTGCATCTTCTAGCAACTGTTGACTTATAGGGTAAGGGGTAATTTTATCTTTCTCTCCTACTACTAACCAAAGCGGGCCATCGTAGTGGCGCAATATGGGCGCAATTTGCATGCTATGGACTTCGTCGTGTAGCTTCATCATGGTAATTGAGTTAGAGAACCCTGGCACCATGTTGGCAATCAAATCTGAAATATTATTGAAAGCCCCATCTAAAACCAAAGCATCAATTTTTCGATTCGCTGCAACATAACTGGCAAAATAACTGCCAATTCCTCGACCATGCACAATGGTTGGAATGGACGCATCAAAAGCACTTTCTACATAGTCAAATTGCGTTAAGGCATCTTGTTTAATAGCGTTAATGCTCAAGTCTTTTGCTTTATCACTGGCCCCCACTCCTTGATAATCTAACCATAAAATGTTGGCTGGCAACTTACCCAATCTGTGAATAACACTGTTGTTTTCACTTATAGGCATACGGTTGTCGGCAAAAAATACGATGTTAACAATTGGGTTGGGATAAGATACAGCAACGCCTCGTAGAACTAGACCCTCTTTATTCTTTACCTCAACACGGGTAATACCCGCTGCCGTTTTATCGTTTTGAATAGCCGCATGTAGCTTGGTGACATCCAACGGCTGTTGCTCTGAGTCTTGGTAGAAAAAAGCAGAGGGAGAAACGTTTATTGCGCATCCGCTAAGAGAAACACATAAAAACAAGCCGAAAAGTGTATTTTTAAAGGTCGTCATTTAAAAACTGTCCGTGTTGAGTCATTACTGTGAAATGCTGGAATGATTTGGCTCTCAATTACGCCATTGTTCAGATTTCACGCTAAATCTATGCTAAATAAGCTGTTACAGTTTGCAACAGTTGTTCTGTTTATTCGCGCTATTAATTTTCATATACTTGAGTGTAGTTTATCCGCACAGAACAAAAATAACTTAATGAAAAAATTAACATTTTCTATGTTTAAAATTAAGCCAGCGTCGCGCCTATTTTTTGCCTGTTGTGCACTAGCTTTGTTGATAGGCTGCGAGTCTACATCGCCAGAATTAGACTCTTCCCTGATCCCTGAAGCCCAGCGAAAAGAGTATCAACTCGCCATGTCTAAAGCTAAAGCGTGCCCGATAAACTTAGCAGAACTCACTGATTCACGCTCAAGTAAAGATTTACTTGTAGGAAGCAGAAATGTCACTGAAGATACTTTATACACGCTTTTGCAGCAAAGCCTAGAAGCTATGAATGTTAGCCCAAATAATGAAGCAGGCAACAGCGTGAAAATAGTGTTAAACCGCGCATTTGTGAAAAGCTTAGGGAGTAACATGGTTGCGACTGTCGTGCTCGACGTAATGTATAAACCCAGAAATGCTAACGAATTCTCACCTTCAGCTACGTTTCGCGGCCAAAGCGTGAATGTGATAGAGGATAGTAATCATAAAGACAGTAACGAAATTGCTATTGACGCGATGCAAACCGCCATTATTGATGCCACAAAACGCATAAAGTCTTCACTGTTACATAAGTGTGGCGATGCATTGAGCGAACTGGAGCACGCCGTCTAGCTTAAAATAGCGCTAATACACAAGCCTGTTGTTTTCGATCATAAAACACGACATTCCACCATCTAGCGCTGCTTTTCTTCCCATCTCAGTGTCTTCAAAAACTACGCAGAATTGTGGGTCAACACCCATGAGTTCTGCGGCTCGCACAAAAGTTTCAGGATGAGGTTTTCCATTAGCTACATCATCAGAAGTGACTAGGGCGGACAACTGAGATAAAAGACCGTGTTTATCTAATACCCATTGCGCATGTTGTTTGTCGGAACCCGTCCCTACAGCAATCGGCATGCTCGCTTTATAGTGATTAAATACCTCTAACGTGTCTTGTATTAAATTCGGTATATGATCCAAACGTTCGAACGCCTGTTTTTTATATACGGCAACCTCTGAAGGGTTATGGTTTTTACCGTACTTCGCATTCATCAATTGCACCGTTTCGATTGTAGGTACACCGCCGAGACTGTGCTGATATGCACGGTCAAAAGGATAATCGAATGCCTTGCAAGTCAGTTGCCACGCATCAATGTGTGCCCCCATTGAGTCGACGAGTGTGCCATCCATATCAAAAATAATGGCTTTGTAGTTACTTAAGTCAATCATGGCTGGGGACTTCCTTTCATAAAGTCTTTTTATGCTGTTAAAACATCTTTTGCTTTGACCGCGTCAAAATCTCGATTGACCTTTAAATAGACTGCGTTGCTTTCAGTGTTCAAGGTTACTTCAAGTACACCTGGTACCGACATTAATTGACCTTCGATAACATCAATATCAGTATCATTGAATTGTCCATGCATCATCACCCGTTTTACGCGGCTCACCTCTTTTACACCGAAAATGATGAAAAGCCATACGAGCGTGCTTGCAGCACCGATACCATAGGCCAGCTCTTGCGACCATATATCCGTAACCAATCCAGATATTACACCGCCTAAGAATGCGCCGAAAAACTGAAAGCTTGCATAAAGTCCCATCGCCGTGCCTTTTTGACCTGCGGGGGCAATGCTAGATACTAAGGCTGGAAAGTTCGCTTCTAAGTAATTAAACCCGGTAAAGAATAAGACTACCGCCGCAGTTACCCACCACCAGCTATTATCTTCTAAACTCAGCGCTAAAAACGCGCCACCCATTAACACAACGCCGGTTATAAGGAGTGATTTAGGCGTACGACCTCTTGCTGCTCCCATCATTACAATTAGACCAACAATTGACGCGCCTAGAACAGGTAAATAAACCGTCCAGTGACTGTCTAACGTCATATCAAAATTCAGAAGCGTAACCGGCAGTTGCACGAACAGTAGCGTTATCATCATATGCAAAATCATAACGCTAATGTTTAAACGCCATAATTGAGAAGAGAATACCAAGCGCTTTAACTGATCTTTTTGTGGCAGTGTATCGCCACTACTTAACTGCACACCGTTTGGCACTACCCATTTAACCAATGGCATACATAGGATGGCCAATATGCCCGTAATACCAAAAACACCAGCGAGACCATAGCTGTTGGCAATGAGCGGCCCTAGAATTACGGCTAGATAGAATGAAAAACCAATAGCGATCCCGATAATTGCTAAAACCTTCGCTCTCTGGCTTTCGCGGCTTACATCGGTAGCCAAGGCCATTATTGCGCCTGCTATTGCCCCAGCACCTTGGAGAATACGCCCTACAATCATCATGGCCATACTGTCGGCATTGGCCGCCACAAAGCTTCCTATTGCAAATACAGCAAGCCCTAACAAGATAACAGGCTTGCGTCCCCATTTATCAGACATCATGCCCATGGGAATTTGAAGCGCAGCCTGCGTCAAGCCGTAACCGCCCACAGCAAGTCCAACCAACAATGGCGAATAATCTGGATAGTCCATCGCGGCCACAGCCAACACGGGCATAACCATGAACAACCCCATCATGCGTAAAACGTAAACGGAGGCGAGTGCAAGCGCGGCGCGCAATTCCAAAGCGTTCAAAGCGTCTGTGTCCCTCAATAAATAGAATCAAAAAACAAAATCGTGCGCAGAGAACACCTGTTTCTGCAGCGATAATAACAAGGCCGCGAAGTGTAGCATAATACCAGTCCGCATAGACAATTGCCCACTTACCTTAAATTCGATTAATACAATTGGTGCTTTTCTCAATGATGAGATTGTTTTGGCCCTTTTGCACCTTAAGGGGTTTAAAAGTGGGGATAAAATCACCATTTTACAATGCAGTTCGGATGTTGTGTTCGTGAGCTTATTTCCGCGAGGTGATCTGCTCTCTCCACTCACAGTATAACTTGATTGTCATATCACTTTACTTGACACCTATGGCATACTGATTCTTTAACTCTCATTTAGGCTTCAATGGATAAAATCGAAATTCGCGGTGCTCGCACCCATAATCTGAAAAACATCGATTTAACACTGCCACGAGACAAACTGGTGGTGATTACCGGCCTTTCCGGCTCGGGCAAATCGTCTCTTGCATTTGACACGCTCTATGCAGAAGGTCAGCGTCGTTACGTTGAATCTTTGTCTGCCTACGCTCGTCAGTTTCTTTCTATGATGGAAAAACCCGATGTTGATCATATTGAGGGTTTGTCACCTGCAATATCCATTGAGCAAAAATCAACGTCACATAACCCTCGTTCAACGGTGGGAACGATTACCGAAGTTTACGACTACTTGCGTCTAATGTTTGCTCGAGTAGGCACACCTCGATGTCCTGACCACGATGTACCGCTTGATGCGCAAACGGTAAGCCAGATGGTGGATAAAGTGTTAGCCATGCCAGAAGGCAGCAAGCTAATGCTATTAGCGCCTATCGTGAAAGAGCGTAAAGGTGAGCACGTCAAAACCCTGCAAAATTTATCAGCACAGGGCTTTATACGTGCCCGCATAGACGGTGAAGTGTGCGATTTATCTGATCCTCCTCCGTTAGACTTGCACAAGAAGCACACCATCGAGGTGGTAGTGGACCGTTTCAAAGTACGCGACGATATGGCCCTTCGCCTATCCGAGTCTTTTGAAACAGCGCTTAGTTTGGCGGGCGGTAATGCAGTTGTGGCAGATATGGACGACAAGGATGCAGAGGAAATTATATTCTCTGCAAACTTTGCCTGCCCGCACTGTGGATACAGTATCAGTGAACTAGAACCTCGTTTATTTTCGTTCAACAATCCTGCCGGTGCCTGCCCTACCTGTGACGGTTTAGGAACGAGACAGTTCTTTGACCCGGCTCGGGTAGTGGGTAACACAGAGTTGAGCCTTTCAGGCGGTGCTATTCGAGGTTGGGATAAACGAAGCTACTATTATTTCCAAATGCTTCAAGCAGTGGCTGAACATTACAAGTTCAGCCTAACGGCTCCCTTCGAAGATTTAGATAAAGAACACCAAGATATTGTTCTTTATGGTTCTAAAGGCAAATCGCTTTCGTTTAAGTACATTAACGAGCGCGGCGATGTAATGGAGCGCAAGCATCCTTTCGAGGGCATTATTCCGAACATGGAGCGCCGCTATCGTGAAACAGAATCTAATTCTGTACGCGAAGAACTCGCTAAATATTTGAGCCAACAGCACTGTAGCAGTTGTAACGGCACTCGCCTTCGCGTCGAAGCGCGCAATGTGTTTATTCAGGACACAAATTTGCCAGCCATTGCAAATATGTCCATTGCTGATGCTTATAGCTTTTTTGAAACGCTGAATCTGGAAGGACAGCGTGCGCAAATCGCTGAGAAGATCCTGAAAGAGATTATGGACCGTCTGCGCTTCCTTGTGAATGTGGGTCTAAATTACTTATCAATGTCGCGAAGCGCCGATACTTTATCCGGTGGTGAAGCTCAGCGTATTCGACTTGCCAGCCAAATTGGCGCTGGCCTCGTTGGCGTAATGTACGTGTTGGATGAACCTTCCATCGGGCTGCATCAACGGGACAACGAGCGCTTGCTTAATACCCTTACGCATTTACGTGACTTGGGAAATACTGTTTTAGTTGTAGAGCACGATGAAGACGCCATTCGAGAAGCAGACTACATCGTCGATATCGGTCCCGGTGCTGGGGTACATGGTGGCGAAATTATTGCTGAAGGCTCTTTAGAAGATATTAAAAATAGTGAACATTCACTCACAGGAAAATATCTTTCAGGAAGAGAAAAAATTGACATTCCGGCGTCTCGTACGCCAGTTAAAGACGATAAGTGGTTAGAGCTTACCGGCGCAACGGGTAACAATCTACAGTCTGTGGATTTGCGCATTCCCACAGGCGTAATGACTTGTGTTACTGGCGTATCCGGCTCTGGCAAGTCGACGTTAATTAACGACACTTTCTACAAGATTGCACAGCGAGAATTAAACAAAGCAACCACAGCTGAACCAGCACCACACAAAGCGATGACGGGGTTGGACCAGCTAGATAAAGTGGTTGATATTGACCAAAGCCCAATTGGCAGAACACCTCGCTCTAACCCTGCTACCTATGCTGGTATTTTCACACCTATTCGTGAAATGTTCGCGGGAACGCAAGAGTCGCGTTCACGGGGTTATAAGCCTGGCCGCTTTAGTTTTAACGTGAAGGGCGGTCGCTGTGAAGCGTGTCAGGGTGACGGCGTAATTAAAGTGGAAATGCACTTTTTGCCAGACGTGTATGTGCCATGTGATGTATGTCAGGGCAAACGCTACAACCGTGAAACGTTAGAGATAAAGTACAAAGATAAGAACATTCATGAAGTGTTGGAAATGACTGTTGAAGATGCCCGTGAGTTCTTTGATGCAATTCCGGCTATTTCACGTAAATTGCAGACACTCATGGATGTGGGCTTGTCGTATATCCGACTGGGGCAAGCTGCTACTACTTTATCTGGTGGTGAGGCTCAACGAGTTAAGTTGGCAAAAGAGTTGTCAAAAAGAGACACTGGGCAGACGCTTTATATCTTGGATGAGCCGACAACAGGTTTGCACTTCCACGATATTAAACAGTTATTAGCGGTACTTCACCGACTACGCGATCACGGTAATACCGTTGTGGTTATTGAGCATAACCTCGATGTAATTAAAACCGCAGACTGGATTGTTGACCTTGGACCGGAGGGCGGCTCCGGAGGTGGCCAGATTATTGCAGAGGGAACACCAGAGCATGTGGCCCAACAAGAAGTTTCACATACTGGACGATTCCTAAAGCCCATGCTCAATCAAGCTTAAGCTTGCGTTGAGCGATTAACATCGTAATAAGACGCGCGGCTTTTATAATAGGTTGCTGTGTAAATTACACGGCAACCTGTAAAAAGTGCGTTTTATTCGATGATTTTTTCGTTTTTTCGCGCTGGTCAGAGCTTGTTTTGGCAAATCATACGTTACGATGATTTAAGTGAATTTTGCAGTTAGAATTGCTGGAGCGAAACCCAATGACTCAAACGCCGCCACTAGCCTTAGTGAAAACATGGTACCACCTACTTTCGTCATCAGAAGACAATGATGTAAAAGCACGCGCACAAGAAATGCTGTTAAAAGCTTTCGAGTCGCCAGAGGCTATCGCGATTTATCTCAAAGAGCACAATATTCTTAAGCACTGATCAAAAAAGCCTTAGCGTAGTAAGCGCTACTACGCTAAGGCTTAGTGCTAGGTATAATGCTTAAAGGAAGCTAGGCCATATCAAGCGTGCTTAGCCGCTTGAATAGCTAACCCTTCGCATACCGAGTTGAATGCGTCATTCTCTAACCGAGGTAAACCAGTAAGCAGGTTTTCATACAGCGCATCAACGACGATTGGCGATAAACTCATACCGCCGGTTATCATCACCACTTCTGGTTTTTCACTGCTATTTTCCAAACATTCCACTACCAACGCTTTCACTTTATCAAGCCAAGGTTTTAGTGCTTTTTTAAGTGAATCTTGAGAAATCTCTACATCAAAGTCATCTTCAATATAGTGCAGCGGTAAAGTAATGTTCTGTTTGCTAGAAAGTAGTTCTTTGGCTAATCGCGCTGAGTTGACAACGCGGGCAGACAACTTGTTCTCTTGCACAATAAGCAGGCGCTCTAGTTGAGCAGGCTCCTTTATTACCGACATGGTTTGAGAAATATCTAGCCCATAATCGTCAGAGAAAAAGCGGGTTAGTGCCGGGATGTTATCAACGGCGCACATGTCTGAAAAATAGGTGGGTGGAACGGGAAGCCCGTTAATCATTTTAAGACCCATACCCATTTCAGGCGCTATACCTTTTAGCACTAAGCTTTTATCGCAATCCATACCGCCTAAACGTCTACCTGTTACCGACAGAACATCATCTTTGCGATCAAGCTGGTTTGAACGTTCCGGCGAAAGCTTAATACAGCATATATCCGTTGTCCCCCCACCAATATCAACAATGAGCGTGGTGGTATCTTTAGGCAAAGTTTGCTCAATTTTGTACGCCGCAGCGATAGGTTCATCTAGGAAATTAACCCCTGAAAACCCGGCTTTAGTTGCCGCTTCCGTCATAATTTGAATGGCTTGGATGTTTCCTTCTTCACCGCGAGTACCGTGAAACTTAACGGGCCGGCCAATAACAGCGTTATTAACAGCTTTGCCTAACTGCTGTTCTGCACACTGTTTAAAGTATGCCAACTGCTTAGCAATAATACCGATGAACGCTTGTTTTTGGTCGCCGTCTAGCGATGCGCCTAAAAAGTTCTTAGGGGAATAGATAAGCCGGCCTTTATCAGGCATTTTAAGAAAGCGTCTAAACCCTTCTTCACCAAAGGCAAACTTGCCGTGTTCTACTAAGCGTAACAGCGGAATTTCATCTAGCGACATAGCATGCATCAACTGTGCAATAGCTTTGCGCTGTAATGCAGGCTTGTTATGAAGGTCACCGCGCAACGAGTCGATACGGTCGCTATACATCGCCTGTTCTTTTGGGTCTTTCGCCGAATAGTAACCGTCTTTTGCTTTATCTATTTGTTCACTGATAACGCGCTGTAGCTGTGCAACTTTTGCCTCGACCATCACATCAGGTGGCGGCGGCAGTTCATCTTCAAAATAGATGAACACCGAAGAACGGATTTTATTGCTCTTCTTATCTAGCGGGTCAAGCTTGATGTGCTGATGGGCCGTTCCATCAAAATACACAACTTCAGAATTTGATGTACCGTAGTCAATCCCAATCGCAGTCATAGTATGTTCGCTCAAAAAGTTAGAAGCGGATTGTAATGCAAAAGCACTTAACGGCACACCCCTGTAAGGTAATCAAAACACAACGATTTACCTTCAACACAATCCCTTACATAAGGGCCTACTGAAAACTCCCGCGCATAATGCTAGAGTGGAAAACAAACTAATAACAAAGCCTACAAAAATTTATGAGTAATACAGCACCACTTGTCACATCTTTTGATGTACGTTTTTGTGAAACCGATGCCCTGCAGCATGTCAGTAACACGGCACTAGTCGCTTGGTTTGAAGCGGCCCGAGAGCCCATATTCAGAATGTTTACCCCTGAGCTAGACTTACAAAACTGGCCGCTTATTTTAGCCAGCTATAAGGTCGATTTTTTAGCGCAAATTTTTTATGGCAAACCGGTGACGGTGAAAACCTATATTAGCCGATTGGGTAACAGTGCATTCGATGTGTTTCAAGAGTTATGGCAGGACGACAAGTTATGCTCAACCGGCGTGACCACTATGGTGCATTTTGACTACAAAACACAGCGCTCTGCGCCTATCCCAGATAACGTGAAGTCGGAACTACAGTCACACTTTAAAGAACTACCCACTAAATAATAAAGCGCCGTACGAGGTATCCATGAGCGATTTAATTGAAGTTATTGATGATGTGTTACCACCAGAGCTGTGCAAGCAACTCATGGAACGCTTCGAAAGCAGCCCTAATTTGTCTCAAGGCCGCACCGGTGGTGGCGTCGATTTAGATAAAAAACGCAGCATGGATGTGTCGATAAGCCGTAACCCAGAATTTAAAGACTTATTTCAGCAAGTGATGCAGCACACCGGTCAGCAGCTGGTCTCCTACATTGAAAAGTACTATTTTGCGCTTGTTGGGCCTATTGGCTTAACCGTACGCCATCCCAAAACTGGTGAGCCGGTAAAAGTAACAGGTGAGAACTTTGATGAAGTTGGGAAACCCAATTTGGCTAATTTGGTGAATTACTTGTTTCGAGTTGGCGATGTTAATGCCCAGCGCTACACCGCGGGCAACGGCGGTTACCCGTACTGGCACTCAGAAGTGTACCCGCAGCTTCAACATAACGATGCACTGCACCGCGTATTGCTGTTTATGTACTACTTAAACGACGTGGAAGAAGGGGGCGAGACCGAGTTTTATTATCAAAACCGTGCGGTCAAGCCCAAAGCAGGCAGAATGGTGATTGCGCCCGCCTATTTTACTCACACGCACCGCGGCCAAATTCCAAAAAGTAACGACAAGTACATTTTAACGTCTTGGCTTCTTTTTAACCGCGCTGAGCAGATTTATACGCAGGGCTAGCCTATTCGGCTAGCTATCCTTAAAAGCCTTCAACTGCTTCGCCTTTCAAACGGTAACCTACCGACGCAATATCGCCTTTCCAACCATCTGTCGACAGTTCACCGGTTACCCAAATCGCGTCGTAAATATTGTCTATGCGCACACCTTCTTCAAATTTCACGTACACAATTTGATTAGAAGGCGGTGGTGGTACGTGAATACAGGCGCCAAAATAGGGAACAAGTAAGAATTCGGTGGTGAGTTCTGCTGTACCTTCAAGCGGCACAACAAAACCAGGGATTTTGACTCGTTTGCCGTCAAAGGTATCGACCGTTGGCGCATCAGGCTGAAGCTGACTCATCTCGCCATTGTGTTGTACTGAAGGCGGCGCAAGCTCGTTAAAACCTTCAGGCACTAGGTCTTCCCAATATACTTCAATGGCAGTCTCATCTGCTGAAGCACTGAAGGTTACAACCATCATCAGTACGGCAAATAATGAGGTCACGGTTTGTTTCAGGTGGTACATACTGGTCTCTTTCAGGTATTTGTTTAGCTTTCTGTTGTAATGCCTAGTTTTAGTTATCAATCTTCACTTTTAGACCACATACAAAAAGGGCTGGTATTACACCAGCCCTTTGTATCATCAATTTAAAGCAGCGTGAATTATTCTGCTTCGAAACGCGCGATGCTTGCGGTAATTTCTTCTTTTGCAGCTGCAGCGTCGGCCCAACCGTCAATCTTCACCCATTTGCCTTCTTCAAGATCTTTATAGTGCTCGAAGAAGTGCTCGATTTGCTTAAGAAGAAGCGGAGGTACGTCTGCAATCTCTTTTACGTCACGGTAAATAGTAGAAAGCTTGTCTACTGGTACCGCTAGTACTTTTGCATCTTTACCAGACTCGTCAGTCATGTTTAGTACGCCAACTGGACGACACTTAATTACAGAACCTGCAAGTAGTGGGAAAGGTGTCATAACTAGTACGTCAACTGGGTCACCATCTTCAGACAATGTGTTGTTAACGTAACCGTAGTTAGTTGGGTAGTGCATGCAAGTTGCCATGAAACGGTCAACAAATAGCGCACCTGTGTCTTTGTCTACTTCGTACTTCACCGGGTCAGCATGTGCTGGAATCTCGATGATCACATTCACTTCATCTGGTACGTTTTTACCAGCAGAAATTGCACTCAAGCTCATTCTTAGGTCCTTTCAATGATGGATTAAAAATTTTGGTCGTAAGTATACGGTGACAGAGGCAAAATAAAAACGCTTTACGACCCATGTCGTACTAATCTCTTTATTTTTCGTTAAATTTTGCCGCCTTTTAACAATCAAATGGCCCTAACGGGCCATTTTTTCATTACTTCGCGTTGTCGTTGTAGCTTAAGCACATATCAACTTCGTCTTTAGAGCCGATGATGCAAGGTACGCGCTGATGAATTTCTTCAGGCATTACTTCTAAAATTCGGCCAGTACCGGTTTCTGCTTTACCACCGGCTTGTTCCATCAAAAACGCCATTGGGTTGGCTTCGTAGAGCAAGCGTAATTTACCTGGCTTTGACGGATCTCTGTTGTCGAATGGATACATAAAGATACCGCCACGACAAAGCAAACGATGAATATCGCCCACCATGGCAGCTACCCAGCGCATATTAAAGTCTTTACCACGTGGACCTTCTTTACCTGCTAACAGATCGGCAACATACGCCTGCATTGCCGGTTCCCAATGACGCTGGTTCGACGCATTAATCGAGAATTCAGAGGTTTGCTCCGGCACCTGTATATTCGGGTGAGTCAGCAAGAAGCCACCATGCGTTTTATCAAGGGTATAGATGTGCGTACCGCGTCCTGTCGTCAGCGCTAACATTGTAGACGGGCCATAAAGCACATATCCCGCTGCAACCATCTGTGTACCAGGCTGCAAGAACGCAGACGGGTCATCTGGCTTCATCCACTGCGGGGCGTGAGCGATAGAGAAGATAGTACCAATAAGGCTATTAATTTCAGTGTTTGACGACCCGTCAAGCGGATCGAAACTTACTAAGTAGTTACCTTCTGGATTGCACGGTACTACATCGTCTTCTTCTTCGGACGAAATGGCTTTAACGTAGCCAGATTCCCTTAGCGTGTCTTTTAAAATGTGGTTAGAGATAACGTCGAGCTTTTTTTGTGTTTCGCCTTGTACGTTTTCTGAAAGCGTTGAACCGAGCACGCCAGCAAGTGCGCCTTGACTCACGCGGAAAGAAATTTCTTTACAGCCCGCTAGCAGTGTACGAATGAGCAGAATTAACTCAAGTGGTGCACCGTCTTGTTGCAATTGGGAATTTAAACGTTTCATTGAATGTAAGCCTTTTTTTTCGTGTGTAGGGTGTCGTGCTAGCCATCGCTCAGCTTTCCTTACCGGCTTTTTTTATTAGCAAGCACGCACAGGTTTTTATACCTGCGGTTAGATTGTAACCGTGTTCACTGCGAAGTGGAACATACCAGTTCAATGACATACACACACCATACCAGTTTGCATCCCGCAGATGTCCTGAGGTGAGCGTAATTTAAAGGCATGACGCATATGTTTAAATACAAAAATTGAATTATCTATAGGTTGCAGGGTTCTGATAAAGTACCCCGATAACATGAAAATTCATTGAGAATGCGCTATGCATGTACATATTTTAGGCATTTGTGGAAGTTTTATGGGTGGCATTGCCGCCATTGCCAAAACACTCGGCCACAAAGTTACAGGCTCAGATAAAAACGTTTATCCGCCAATGAGCACCCAGCTCGAAGCATTAGGCATTGAGCTTACCGAAGGTTACGGCGAGAGCCAGTTTGACCCAGCCCCAGATATTGTGGTCATTGGTAACGCCATGTCGCGCGGTAACCCCGCCGTTGAATACGTGTTAAATCGCAATTTACCCTACACCAGCGGCCCTCAATGGCTGCTTGATAATTTACTCAAAGATCGTTGGGTAATTGGGCTGTCTGGTACCCATGGTAAAACGACCACCAGCAGTATGGTGGCGTGGATTCTTGAGCACGCGGGTCTCAATCCTGGTTATTTGATTGGCGGCGTGCCAGAAAACTTTGGCGTATCAGCACGCGTGGGTGAAAGCCCTTTTTTCGTGATAGAGGCTGACGAGTACGACAGCGCATTTTTCGACAAACGCTCGAAATTTGTGCACTATCGCCCGAAAACCTTGGTTATCAACAACCTTGAGTTTGATCATGCGGATATTTTTGCTGACCTTGCTGCTATTCAAACCCAGTTCCACCATTTAGTCCGAATGGTACCTGAAAACGGGCTTATTCTTACGCCAAACAATACACCGGCTATAGAAGATATGCTCAAGAAAGGCTGCTGGTCGACGCGCCAATCACTAGGCAAAGAGTGGCATGCTGAACTGCTAAAAAAAGACGGCAGTGCGTTCAACGTAGTGCATAACGGTGTTACTGCAGGAACCGTCTCATGGCCTTTGGTAGGTCAGCACAATGTAGATAACGGCTTAATGGCCATCGCCGCAGCTCACCATGCTGGTGTCACCTTACAGGATGCCATAGAAGCCTTATCATTTTTTAAGAATGTTAAACGCCGCATGGAAGTAAAAGGTGAAGTAAACAACATCACCCTTTATGACGACTTTGCACACCACCCTACCGCTATCGCAACCACACTAGATGGACTGCGCAAAAAGGTGGGTAATGCACGTATTCTGGCTGTGCTAGAACCTCGGTCAAACACGATGAAAATGGGCGTTCACAAAGATACGTTGGCAAATTCGTGGCAGAAAGCCGATGAGGTTTATCTTTACGAGCCAGAGGGAATGGATTGGTCACTTGTTGATTCCGTTGCCCATAGCAGCGCCCCGACGCATTGCTTTAGGGAAGTAGAGAAGATCGTTCAAGGTGTTTGTAACGTAGCACAACCAGGCGATCACGTACTTGTAATGAGTAACGGCGGCTTCGAAGGGATCCACGGCCGACTTTTAGATGCCTTAGAATCGAAGTTTAAATTATAAAAAGCACTAGTCTTAAAATTAGCTACAGCTAAAAAGCTAACACTAAGACGTAGTGTCTACAGAGGCAATGTAATGAAACATGACAAGCAAGTCACACTTGCTATCACAGGTGCATCTGGCGCACCTTACGCACTTACACTCTTGAAATCGCTGGTTAATGCAGATTATCAAGTGTACGTACTTATCTCTTCCGCGGCCAAGGTAGTCTTTGCCACTGAAGAAAATGTAAAAATACCTGGGCGTCCTGAGGACGCTGCCGCATTTTTTACCGAGCATTGCGGTGCCAAACCCGACCAAATAAAAGTGTTTGGTAAAGAAGAATGGTTTTCCCCGGTTGCGTCTGGTTCAGCTGCGCCTGCCAAAATGGTGGTATGCCCTTGCTCTACCGGCACCCTGTCTGCCATCAGTATAGGTGCGAGTGACAACCTTATAGAGCGTGCCGCAGATGTGGTGTTAAAAGAAAGAGGCCAACTTATTTTAGTTCCGCGAGAGATGCCACTTTCTTCTATACATTTGGAAAATATGCTTAAGCTGTCACAAATGGGTGCTACTATTATGCCCGCCGCGCCAGGCTTTTATCACAACCCGAAGACTATCGATGACCTAGTTGACTTTGTCGTGGCGCGCATACTTGACCATCTTGGCATTGAACAATCTCTTGTTGCTAGGTGGGGCTACCAATCATCCAAACATTCTAAGGATTAACCATGTTCGCGCTTAAAAACAGGACATGCGCAGTTGCGCTAAGCACACTTTTAACATTATGCATCGCTTCTCCCGCTTTTGGGTGGGGTCAAACGGGCCACCGCGTAACCGGCGCTATCGCTGAGCAGTACCTTAGCCCACTCTCACAAGCCGCACTTATGGAACTGCTGCCTCATGGCTCACTCGCTGAAGCTTCTACCCATGCCGATGAAATGCGCTCGAACCCCAGCGAATTTTGGCAGAAGACAGCGAGCCCTTGGCATTATGTGACTGTGCCTGAAGGCAAAACGTATAACGAAGTAAGCGCCCCTAAGCAAGGTGACGCGGTTACCGCTTTAAAGCAATTTACCGAAACGCTAAAAAGCGATGCAGCCAGTATTGAAGAAAAGCGCTTAGCTCTTCAGTTTATCGTGCACATTATTGGTGATCTTCATCAACCTCTACATGCAGGCAACGGCACTGATCGTGGTGGTAATGATGTAAAAGTGCGTTTTTTCTGGCAAGACTCTAATCTTCACCGCGTTTGGGACTCTCAAATGCTGGACCAGCGCGACTTGTCTTACTCAGAGTGGACTGAATGGCTAACAAAAACGATAGCGGCGAAGGATATTCGCAGTTGGGCAACCACCGACCCTCTGGTATGGATTGAAGAAAGCACCGCTATTCGCGATACCATTTATCCAGAAGATGCGAATAACATGAGCTATGACTATTTATATCACCATCTTCCTACTGCCAAAAAGCGCCTTCAAATGGCCGGTATACGCATTGCGATGTACTTAAACATGGTCTTCGATGAGGCTAACAATTAGCATTGACCACAATATAAATAAAAAACGGAGGCTAAGCCTCCGTTTTTTATTTGTTCTGTAAAACCTTTTGAGCTTTCGCTACAGGGTTAGGGCCTAGCGCAACCTAGTCTAAGTCAAGTGGTTCAGGTGAAAGAATGACCCCTGTACTATCAGCGTACAAATGATCTTCCGGTAAGAACGTCACGCCACCGAAGTTCACCGGCACGTCCACCTCACCAATACTTTCGCTTTCAGCGTTTACAGGAATAGCCGCCACCGCCAGCACACCAAGATCTAATTCGGCAAGGCTGTCTATTTCACGCACACTTCCGTAAATCACTACCCCTTCCCAATCGTTATCAATGGCCACTTGTGCAGAAGACGCATCAAATAGTGCCCGACGATTAGAGCCACCGCCGTCTATCAACAGCACTTTGCCGGCGCCGGGCTGTGCTAAAACGCGATCGATAAGCCCTCTATCTTCAAAGCACTTCACAGTGGTTATTTCACCACCGAAAGAATACCGGCCACCAAAGCTCGCGAAAATTGGGTCTACCACGTCAACGCTATCAGCAAACAAATCGCATAATTCAGATGTGTTGTATTCCATTATTTTGCCTTACTAAAAATTGAGAAGAGGGATAAAAGCTCTCTGTGCAGTTTCAATCTAGCATAGCATTAAACGCAGCGTTGCAAACGGTTGATTTAGTGCCTTTCGCTTTATTTTATTATTTTGTGAAACTTAACCTTTTTCTTTTCACTCGTGCGCATCACTGAGCACGTATTTTGCTTAACTTTTGCTTTCATAACGCGT
This sequence comes from Alteromonas gracilis, assembly GCF_002993325.1. Lineage (GTDB taxonomy): Bacteria > Pseudomonadota > Gammaproteobacteria > Enterobacterales > Alteromonadaceae > Alteromonas > Alteromonas gracilis. The sequence continues at coordinate 139,428 of NZ_PVNO01000005.1, read as the reverse complement.
TAAACGCTAATTGGATTAGCAGGCATAAATAACGTCTTTTTTGAGCCTTAAAGATCACTGATAAATTCTCAGTCCACTTAGCCATTTTTACTATCTGAACCCGAAGGACGACGTGAACCCCACTTTGCTGTCAAAAAAGTTTCTTTTTTTCGTCACCCACTGGTCACAGATTAACTTTAGCCTGTGCAGTAATTAACCGATAGGGGACAAGGCGATGCTAATGAAATCCTTGACCAAATACGATACTGACTTGTTTTATCGCCTGTATAAACTGACGCTAAAAAGAGACTGCCGCAGCATTATTTGGCTCTCTAAAACAGGCGACGGATACCTGTACTTCGTTATCGGTATGCTGCTTTGGGCTTTCGAGCCTGAACACGGTGAGCTCTTCCTTTACACAGCGCTGATGGCTTACGCGCTTGAATTACCCATTTATGTGCTGCTTAAGAAAATGTTCAAGCGCCCGCGCCCTTGCGATTTTCTAATGAATTTAACGGCACATGTCACCCCATCAGACAAATTCTCACTGCCATCCGGTCACACTGCCGCAGCCACACTGATGGCATGTATTGTTGCGCATTATTATCCATCGTTTGCGGTACTTGCCTATAGCTGGGCAGCGCTAATTGGATTGTCACGGGTGTTATTAGGCGTTCACTACCCATCTGATGTGGTAGCAGGTTCACTTCTTGGTGTCACAATTGCAACACTGAGTATTTCAATTCTGGGGTAGCATGAAATTACTGTATGGTGTGCAAGGCACCGGAAATGGGCATATTGCTAGAGCTCGTATAATGGCGTCAGCGCTCGCAGAGCGCGACGACATCAGCGTAGACTTTGTTTTTACTGGCCGCGCGCCTGAAAAATACTTCGATATGGAAGTGTTTGGAGAATACCGTACTTTTACTGGGTTGAGCTTTATAACAAAAGCCGGCCGCGTGGATAAGTGGGCTACCGTTAAGGAGGCTAACGTCAGCCGTTTAATTAAAGACGTAAAAGCCTTTGATACCAGCGGCTACGATTTGCTGGTTAACGATTTCGAGCCAGTGACGGCGTGGGCCGCCAAACGACAGGGGTTGCCGTCTATATCTATTAGTCATCAAGCCGCCTTCGCCTATGACGTACCTAAAAGTGGCAATACCATTTTTGATACACTATTGATGAAAGTGTTCGCACCTACTGAACTTCAATTAGGTGTACATTGGTATCACTTCAATCAACCTATCATCCCTCCGTTTGTGGCTGAAAAGCCGGTTTTGTCTCCGGGCAATGGGCATGTATTAGTATATTTACCCTTTGAAGACGTATACGATGTTCAGCAAATGCTAGAGCCACTAAGCGATCAAATCTTTCACTGCTTTCATCCTGATATCGATGAAACAAGAGAAGTAGGTCATATACATTGGCACCCGACATCTAAAAAACATTTTCAGAAATCCCTCCAGCATTGCAATGGTGTAATTGCAAATGGGGGGTTTGAACTGTCTAGCGAGGCATTACAGCTAGGCAAAAAACTCCTTATTAAGCCATTGCACGGTCAATTTGAGCAGTTGTCGAATGTACTCACCTTAGACAAACTTGATCTATGCCAAACCCTTTTTCAATTAGACACTGACATTGTAGAAGAGTGGCTTGAGGCCCCCGAAAACGAAGCGATTGCTTTTCCAGACAACCCTCACATTCTGATTGATTGGCTTAAAAGCAAAGACTTTTCTGATACCCAGAGCCTATGTGATGCGCTATGGAAAAACGTTCGATACGGTGATAAAACGCAAGAACGCTTATTGGCTCTTGCAATTTAATACCGCAATGCGATGATAGCGGCATTTGTCGTATTCTTCGCGGGATTTTTCGTGCTTAAAAAGTCAGTGGTTTTCTTGCTAACACTCACAGCATTGTGTGGCTGTGGTTATAAAGGGGCGCTTTATATTCCTGAAGCGCCTGCACAAAACACGTCGGCTGAACCAGCGTCTTCTAGCACGCTAGAAACCGACACTTCACCTGGCGATAACAACACTTCCCCCGCACCTACCTCTGGAGAACAGAACTAGTGGATTACTTTGCCTACAGCGAAGGTCAGCTACATGCTGAAAAAGTGGCTGTTTCTGATATTGCAGCGCAATACGGAACACCCGTTTATATATATTCACGCGCTACGTTAGAGCGTCATTGGCATGCGTTTAACGATGCAATTGGTGAGCATCCTCATCTTGTGTGCTACGCCGTCAAAGCTAACTCAAACATCGGTGTTTTAAGCGTTCTCGCTAAACTAGGCTCAGGTTTTGATATCGTGTCTGCTGGTGAACTAGCCCGTGTTATCGAGGCAGGTGGTGACGCCAGTAAAGTGGTATTTTCCGGCGTGGGTAAAAAGCACGACGAAATCCGCTATGCCCTTGAACAGGGCATCATGTGCTTCAACGTAGAGTCAGAGCCTGAACTGCATCGTATTAACGAGGTGGCTGGTGAACTGGGCGTTAAAGCGCCAATATCGCTTCGTATTAATCCTGACGTAGATGCCAAAACGCATCCTTACATTTCAACCGGCTTGAAAGCCAATAAGTTCGGCATTGCCCGAGAGCGCGCCCTCGCAACTTATGAACTGGCTGCGTCTTTACCCAACTTAAATGTAGTCGGTATGGACTGCCACATCGGCTCACAGCTAACGGAAATTGGCCCGTTTGTTGATGCACTAGAACGCCTGCTTCTGCTTATTGATGAGCTGGCCGAGCGCAATATCATTATTGAACACTTAGATGTAGGTGGTGGTCTTGGCGTAACGTATAACGACGAACAGCCACCTCATCCGAAAGCTTATGCTCAAGCCATGGCTGAAAAAATGGTTGGCCGCGAAAACCTGAAGCTTATTCTAGAACCTGGCCGCGCTATCGCCGCTAATGCAGGCATTTTGGTTACCGAGGTTGAGTTTATTAAAGAAGGTGAAGAGAAAAGCTTCGCGATTGTCGACGCAGCAATGAACGACCTATTGCGTCCAGCGCTTTACTCCGCGTGGCAAAAAATTATTCCTGTGAAGCAGGAAAGCTCGGCAACACCCCGCATTTATGATGTCGTTGGGCCCGTATGTGAAACCGGTGATTTCATAGGCAAAGACCGCGAATTAGCCATTGGACCCACCGACCTACTTGCTGTTCGCAGTGCGGGTGCCTATGGTTTCGTCATGGCATCAAACTACAATAGTCGCTGTCGCCCAGCAGAAATCATGGTTGATGGTGAAAAGGCAATTGTGGTTCGCGAAAGAGAAAAACAAAAAGATCTCTGGCAAGGTGAGCATAAACTTCCGTAAACTAGAGACAAACTAACAAGAAAGATGCGCGTTTAATGCAGGTTCAATTTTCAAAAATGCACGGTTTGGGTAACGACTTCATGGTTATTGATAACGTTACTCAAAACGTATTTTTCTCTAAAGAAAAAATTCAGCAATTGGCTAACCGTAATTTCGGCATTGGCTTTGACCAGCTGTTGATGGTTGAACCGCCTTACGATCCAGAGCAAGACTTTCACTACCGTATTTTTAATGCGGATGGCTCAGAAGTGGAGCAGTGTGGAAACGGAGCACGCTGTTTTGCACGCTTCGTCAAGCAGAAGGGATTGATTAACCGCAACAAAATTGTGGTGAGCACCAAAGCGGGGAAAATGGTGCTTTACCTAGAAAAAGACGGTCAAGTAACCGTTAATATGGGTAAACCAGAATTTGAACCGGCCAATATTCCTTTAAAAGCTAACAAACAAGAAAATACCTATATCTTGCGCGTAGGTGAAAGCACCTTATTTATCGGCTCGGCCTCAATGGGCAACCCACATTGTGTGATGGAAGTTGACGACGTTGATACTGCTAATGTCGCAGAACTTGGCCCTCTTGTTGAGAGACACGAGCGCTTTCCCGAAGGCGTAAACGTTGGCTTTATGCAGGTTATCAATGAATCTCACATAAAGCTTAGAGTCTTTGAACGGGGTTCTGGCGAAACCCTTGCCTGTGGCAGTGGCGCATGCGCGGCAGTTGCAATTGGTCAAATACAGGGTAAATTAGGAAAAGATGTAAGGGTAGACTTACCCGGGGGCAGTTTACGTATACGCTGGCCCGGCCCAGATAACGTACTCAAAATGACAGGGCCTGCCGAACACGTATACGACGGACAGATAAACTTATGAGCGACTTATCGGGGCAGTCTAACGCCACGCAATTAATTGAGCCATTTAACGACACATCTGAATTGTCGAGTTCAGATGTCCGCAGGTTTTTGCTAGAAAACCCCGAGTTCTTTGCCCAACACCCTGACCTACTCGAAAAAATTAAGCTTCCTCATGAGCACAAAGGCAGCGTGTCGCTGGTAGAAATACAAAGTGAGCAGCTGCGACAGAAAGTAAGGCAACTTAACTTCAAACTTAACCAGTTAGTGAGTATTGCCAAGCAAAACGAAAAAATTTATCGGGTTTATACCGACTTAAACGTACAACTCTTACGCTGTGAGAGCGTAGCCGAAGTGCAGTTTACGCTAGAAGATGTCCTTCAAGAGCGTTTGCAACTCTCTTCTGCCGTGATTAAAAGCTTCAAGGGTCCACACGCCATTCCGGAGCTACAGCAGCGTTTATTCACAGAGAAACGCTTTAAGAATACCAATTTCTTTTTTGGTCGATTGTCCCAGCACGAGCGCCAGCTATTGTTCGGAGAAAGCCCCGCTGAGTCTGTTGCACTGATGTTGCTTGGCGATAATCGAGAGCTAGGCATCTTGGGGATTAGCAGCAGCGACGCAAGTCACTTTACGCCAGATATGGATACCCTCTTGCTTCAACAACTTCAGCAAGTGCTTAATATTATCTTGCCTGAAATGATGGGGTATTAACGTCAGTGTCTGCGGACGCGCTTGTCAGTGAGTCTTGCCAGGCGTGGCTAGATAAGTTTTTACTTCACCTTCAGGTAGAGCGAGGTCTATCCCTCCACACTATCAAAAACTATCAGCGCCAACTCACTGAGGTTGCCAAGTTACTTGGCCTTTATGAATGGTCTGGACTTACTCCAACCGATACAAAGCGCGTTATGGCAGATGCGAAAATGTCGGGGCACAGCCCCCGCAGCATTGCGCTGAGATTGTCAGCACTGAGAACGTTCTGTCAGTATTTAATTGATCACCAACAGCTTTTCAGTAATCCCGTAGAAGGAATTCAAGCGCCCAAGCAAGGAAAACCCCTCCCTAAACAGCTTAGTGTTGATGAAATGCAGCAGTTGCTCAACGCCTCACCAACAAGTAGTGAAGATGATGAAGGAATGCATCTCAGAGATATCGCCATGTTTGAGCTTCTTTATGGCTGCGGATTGCGTTTAAGCGAATTGACCGGCTTGAACCTAGCAGACTGCCTCAAAGACGGCACAGTAAAAGTCATGGGTAAAGGCAGCAAACAACGCATTTTGCCACTCGGTCGACACGCACAAAGAGCACTTAATGCATGGTTAAAAGTACGCCCTGCCTACGCATCACCCTATGAAAGTGCGGTATTTGTGAGCAAACGTAAAACCCGCATTTCAAACCGACAGGTTGCTAATCGTCTTGATAAAATGGCAAAAGAGCAGTCGCTTTCACAAAAAGTTAGCCCTCACAAACTGCGCCATTCTTTTGCCACGCACGTATTAGAATCGAGCGGTGATTTGCGCGCGGTTCAAGAGTTATTAGGTCACGCTAATTTGTCGACCACACAGGTTTATACCCATCTCGATTTTCAGCATCTCGCCAATGTCTATGATGCGGCTCATCCTCGCGCGCACAAGAAGTAAAGCTAAACTAAGGGTTATCCATGCAGTTTTTTAGGTCTATCAACCACGTCGATGCCATGACATTCGACCTTGACGACACGCTCTACGATAATGAGCCTATCATTCGCCAGGCTGAGCAGGCGCTGCAGGCGCACATTGCAAAGCATCACAAAAAAGCGGCGGCCCTCACACCAAACGATTGGCAACATCTTAAACGTGCTGCGATTGCTAAGAATAAACGTTTAGCCTCAGATATGGGGCAGCTTAGACGTGTTGTTTTGACCGCCGCCCTTTCAGGCACCTCGGCAGATAAAGTCGAGATTGACGTAAGCAAGAGTGATGATATTAGCGAAGCGGTAGAAGCCTGTTTCAACTGTTTTTATGACGCTAGGAGCAACTTTGAGCTGGCTGAAGATGTACATCAAGCGCTTAAAACGCTGAGCGAACGACTGCCATTGGTCGGTATCACAAATGGCAATGTTAATGCCCAAAAAATAGGTATTGATGGCTATTTCGAGACCATACTACACGCCAGCACCACGCGACCAATGAAACCGGCTCGAGATATGTTTGATGAAGCTGCCACATGCTTGCGCATCGCGCCATCCCACATTCTTCATGTAGGGGATAATATAATTAAGGATGTAAAAGGGGCGATTAATGCTGGCTATCAGGCAGCTTGGTATGCCTGTAACAGACCGATGAAACTAGCGAATGAACCTGTAAGCGTGCTTCCTCACGTAGCGCTAGACAACCTCAACGAACTAACCCAATTCCTATGAATTTGGGGGGTCAGAGTACTTTAACCGTTTAAATCTGGGGCTAGGGTACATTAACCTTTGACGAAGGGTGAAGGCGAAATGAACTCAAACCCGCAAATCTTAGTTATCTTCTAGTACGTTTTGGCGCATAGATTCGCAGGGGCTTTCGCAAACCGGTCTGCCGACCACTTTAGCGGGAACGCCCACCACGGTAACATGGGCTGGTACGTTATTAAGTACCACGCTGCCTGCGCCAACTTTCGAGCCTTCACCTATTTCGATATTGCCTAAAATCTTCGCTCCAGCGCCAATTAACACACCTTGACGAATTTTAGGATGGCGGTCGCCCGATTCATTGCCGGTCCCACCAAGGGTAACGCTTTGCAAGATTGACACGTTATCTTCAACCACGGCGGTTTCACCCACCACAATACCCGTTGCGTGGTCGAACATAACGCCTTTGCCAATGCGCGCTGCGGGATGAATATCGACCCCAAAACTTGCTGAGTTACGACTTTGCAAAAACAGTGCGAGTTGATGGCGACCATGCATCCAAAGGTAGTGCGCCATTCTGTGCACTTGTACCGCGTGAAAGCCTTTAAAATGCAGTAACGGAGTGAGGTAATCATTTACTGCTGCATCTCGCGCTTTAATTGCGAGAATGTCTGCCGTAGCGGCTTCACTTATCCCAGGCTCTAGCAGGTAGGCTTCGTCAAATACTTCGCGGATCGCAATGGCAGGCATAACGTCATCTGCCATTTTGTTCGACAAGATAAAGCTCAACGATGACTCGAAGTTATGATGAGCAAGCACACTGGCATGCACATAACTAGACAGCAAAGGTTCTTTTTCTGCAACAACTTGCGCTTCTTGTTTTAGCGTCGACCAAAAGTCGATTGGCGTAGAAAGTGCGGTCATGAGCATGTTCCGTTAATGTATAAGTGTCACGTATGGTAGATTCGGTCTGTTAGCCACTGCTTAACAGTATTAATCTACGATTGAGTGCTGCGAAATAAAGCATGTCGATTCAGGTACAAAGTTTACCTGAGTTTGGTGTGGTGCAATACCGATGTGATACCGCCTTAGCGTTAAAATCGATCAATCTATCTGATTAATTTGTTATAGCAAAGGCCAACAAGATCTAACCGTTGCTAACGATTATAGCCCCTTCCCGTCTTTTGTAATTTGTTGTGTTACTGCTTGGTAATAAACGTTAAAAGGTAAAAGATTACGATAAAGGGTGTGTAGAAAACTAGACTGTATAAATTCACAGTCAGATGGCATAATAATCGGCTGCTGAATGTATAAAATTATCAACCAACAGGTACCACATTATGGATGTATCTCGACTGCTAGACGAGCTTAACGACAAACAACGTGAAGCTGTAGCAGCCCCATTGTCTAACGCTTTAGTACTTGCCGGCGCAGGTAGTGGTAAAACCCGCGTATTAGTGCATCGTATTGCGTGGTTGATGGAAGTCGAAAACATCGCGCCTTTCTCGATATTAGCAGTAACCTTTACGAATAAAGCGGCCAAAGAAATGCGCGGCCGTATCGAATCGCTTATGGGGCGCAGTCTACACAATATGTGGATTGGTACCTTCCACGGACTAGCACATCGCTTACTACGTGCCCATCACGCAGAGGCAAATCTTCCGGAAAATTTCCAAATTATCGATTCTGACGACCAGTACCGCTTAATTCGTCGAATTCTTAAAGCCATGAACCTAGATGAAAAACATTGGGCTCCCCGCCAAATCCAATGGTATATCAATGGCAATAAGGACGAGGGTTTACGCCCTCAGCACATAGAAACCCATGGCGATCATATCCAAAAAACCATGCGTGAAGTATATGCTGCATATCAGGATGCCTGCGACCGTTCTGGCTTAGTTGACTTTGCCGAGTTGCTATTACGGGCTCATGAACTGTGGGCTAAAAATCCAGAAGTACTCGCTCACTACCAACGCCGTTTCCGCGCAGTGCTGGTCGACGAATTTCAAGATACCAACAATATTCAATACGCTTGGCTTCGCATGCTTTGTAGTGGCGGTAATAACAACATTATGATTGTTGGAGACGACGACCAATCTATTTATGGCTGGCGTGGTGCAAATGTCGATAATATTCAGCACTTCCTCAAAGATTTTAATGAACCTAATACCATTCGTCTTGAACAGAACTATCGTTCAACCGGCAACATCCTAAAAGCGGCGAACACGGTTATCGACAATAACACGGGCCGTTTAGGGAAAGAGCTTTGGACCGAAGACGCTCAGGGCGAGCTAATTTCTGTATATGCAGGTTTTAACGAACTAGACGAAGCGCGATTTATTGTTTCGAAGATTAAGGACTGGCTTAACCAAGGCAATGCCCTAAGCGATACCGCAATTCTTTATAGAAACAACGCTCAGTCCCGAGTTCTAGAAGAAGCGTTACTCCACGAGGGATTAGCCTACCGTATCTACGGCGGCTTGCGCTTCTTCGAACGTCAAGAAATTAAAGATGCCCTAGGCTACATGCGCATGGTAAGCCACCCGCATGACGACGCAGCATTTGAACGTGTGGTAAATACCCCAAGTCGGGGGATTGGTGAAAAAACCCTATCACAGGTGCGCGAGACGGCTCGCGCGCACAACTGCTCTATGTGGCAGGCTTGCCAGCTGCTTATCAACGAAGGCGGGTTCAAAGGTCGAGCATTGAATGCAATGCAAAGCTTTGTGCTACTTATTACAGAGCTTGAACAATCGACCTTGGATGAACCGCTTGATCAACAAGCGGATAAAGCCATAAAACAATCGGGTCTTTACGCGATGTATCAAGCCGAACGTGGTGAAAAAGCGCAAGCTCGACTGGAAAACTTAGAAGAACTGGTTACCGCATGTAAAACCTTTATCGTGCCTGACGAAGCTGAGGAAATGACACCTCTTGCGGCGTTTTTGGCTCACGCATCTTTAGAAGCCGGCGAGACACAAGCAGACAAAGATCAAGATGCTGTGCAAATGATGACTATTCACACCGCGAAGGGTTTGGAATTTCCACTGGTATTTTTGGCCGGTGTGGAGGAAGGCATGTTCCCTAGCCAAATGACCAACGATGAGCCTGGCAGAATGGAAGAAGAACGCAGGCTTTGCTATGTTGGAATGACCAGGGCTATGCAAAAGTTGTATATCACTTATGCTGAAAGTCGTCGATTATATGGGCAGGACAAATATCACACCGCCTCTCGATTTATTCGCGAAATGCCAGCAGATTGCGTCGAAGAGGTGAGATTAAAGTCAACGATCTCGCGCCCGGTACATAACCGATTCAGCCAGGCAACATCACATGCGAGTTTTGAAGAAACCGGATTTAGTTTAGGCGAACGCGTTGTACACCGTAAATTCGGCGAAGGTATAGTGCTTAATTACGAAGGTAGTGGTGAGCACGGCCGAGTTCAAGTAAACTTCGATGAATTTGGCAGCAAGTGGCTGGTACTTGCTTACGCAAAGCTGGAGAAGGCGTAATTTATTAATGTGGCAAGGCAGCCTTAACCTTAGTTGGAATGTATGCAGCAACATGTGCTGATCATCGAAAATGGTGAAGGCAACCTTGAACTCATTGCGAAACTCGTGCGCCGTGCAGGCCTTACGCCTGTTGGTGCAACGTCGCTGATAGAGGGAAAAGCGCGATTTTCGCAAAACATGCCCGAAACCTTTTTATGCGCCATTGTTGCCTATTCACTTCCTGATGCGCCTAAAGGCGAGGCTATCGACTTTGCAGTTGAGTCTTTCATTCCCACCATAGCTACAACGGAAAGCCTAGACAACACTATTCGCGATAAAGTACTAGAACGGGATGTTGTCGATTATATTCCGAAAGAAAACTCTCAGAATTACGATTATTTAAATCGTCTTATTAGTCGGCTTGAGAAAAACAAGTCCACCGGCGTAGTCGTAGTCAGCACAAACCGAGTGCTTCGTACAAGAACCGTATCTCTACTTCAGCGCCATAACTTTATCGCTTTCGAGTGCTTAACTGCCACCGATGCTATGCAGTGCTTATCTGAAAATAAAAACGTGCGCCTTGTTATTACAGATAACACGCTTCCCGATATGACTGGTACACATTTTGTGGCGGGTTTAAGAAAGGCTTTTTCAAAAGAACAGCTATCGATAATGGGCATAGCGGGAGGAAAAGGCATGCTTATGTCTGCCCACTTTATTAAAAGTGGCGCTAACGATTTCCTTCGTGTGCCCTACTGTCATGAGGAGTTTTTGTGCCGCGTAATGCAAAATGTTGAGTATATTGAGAGTGTTGAGGAAATTCGCAGGGTTGCCAATACGGATTATTTGACAGGCTTACCCAATAGGCGTCACTTTTTCTACATGCTTACGGTTCAGCATCAAAATCTATCCGAAGATCATGCGCTTGCCCTTATCGATTTAGACTTTTTTAAATCGATAAACGACACCTATGGACATGACGCTGGCGACATTGTTTTAAAAGCAGTCGCAGCGCTGATTGAATTTTATTTTCCTGACGAGATCATTTCTCGATTTGGTGGCGAAGAGTTTTGCATTTATATGCCATCAACTTCACTTACCGAAGCTTGTGAACGCTTGGAAGACTTTAGAAAGGTCGTCGAAGCCGAAGTGATACAGCTGCCTAAAACAAACATTAAAGTCACGTGTAGTATTGGGGTAAGCGGCGCTCACACGCAGCGGGTCGATAAGCTGCTAAGCCTTGCTGACAAGCAGCTATACGCAGCAAAAAATAGCGGCCGTAATCAGGTCAAGTGCGAACCACCTGACGCGCCCAACTTAGAACAAGGCACACTGCTTTAACCCCACGACGATGAGCACCACAGCCTTAGTCTTACACCTCGAACCACACGTGAACGCAACTTTGAACTGATTTACTGCTCTACTGCGAGCTTACGAGCTTGACGCTGACTGCGATAATTTATTAGAGAATCGGCACTGAATAAGATAAGTGCTACCCATACGAAGCCGAAGGTCACAAGTCTCGACTCCTCAAGAGGTTCTCCGTACAAGTAGACAGCCAGCACAAACATCAGCGTTGGCCCAATATACTGAAAGAAGCCTAATGTTGAATACATAATTCGCCTTGCCGCAGCCGTAAAACACAGCAACGGGGCGGTAGTTACAATACCTGCTGCCACAATAAGCATGTTCAATGACACATCGTTATTGAATAAATTGCTGTACTCGGAGCCAAAAAATACCCAATAAAAAATGGCTAGCGGAGATAGCATAAGAGTTTCAATGAAAAGACCAGGTAGAGAATCGACCGCAACTTGCTTCCTAAGCAAACCATATACGCTAAAACTACCGGCTAACACTAGGGCAATCCACGGCACATGCCCGTAAGAGAAGACTAGAATAGCAACGCCAATAACGGCAAGCCCAACGGCTACACGCTGTAGATTGCGCAGCCTCTCGCCTAAAAACAATCGACCCAAGAAAACATTGATTAAGGGATTGATGTAATAGCCTAAGCTTGCGTCAAGAATATGGTCGTTATTAATGGCCCAAATAAACAAAAGCCAATTTGCACCAAGCAGAAGCCCAGCAATAAACAATATTTGCATAACCCGTTTGTTGCGAAACGCGGCGCCCACTTTGGGCCATTGTTTTAACGCGGCGATAAGACCAATTAATAAAATGACTGACCATATCACCCTGTGCATCAATATTTCAGCAGCCGGCAAAACCATAAGCTGTTTAAAATAAACAGGCGCTACGCCCCACATACTGTATGCGGCAATGGCACATATTACACCGACTTGAGCGGCACTGGCTTGCTTAGACAAGGCTGGCTCCATAGACTGTCAAGATAACAAGGCGCGTATTGTTTATCAGCTTCAAGAAATACACAACCTTTACCGCTTTCCAAAAGAGATAAGCAGGCATTAGACGAAGATTAACCACTCTTGCCTGCCGTTTTTAATCTAGTCCGCTTAGGCATGCCTCGCTAACTCGGCGCTCCGTTTACGCATGTTCTGACAAACCTGCTGTTTACGGCCTAATAAAGAAACCTAGTTCAAAGTAAAAACAAGGTACCCAAACCTAGGAAAGCCACAAACCCTACAATGTCTGTAACCGTTGTTAGGATAACCGAGCCCGATAAGGCCGGGTCTATTTTGAGCTTATCAAGAATGACGGGCACAAATACGCCTGCCAACGCTGCTGCCACTATATTGAATAAAATAGCTAAGCAAATAACCAGACCCAACATGGCATCAGTGAACCAAAAATAGGCAACAACACCTATCACTAACGCCCAAATAACGCCGTTCACACCGCCTACTTTGAGCTCTTTCACCATCAGCGCCCTTAAGTTAGCTGGGGTCACCTGTCCTAGCGCTAGCCCCCGCACAATTAGCGTTAACGTTTGGCTTCCAGCAATCCCTCCCATACTCGCCACTACTGGCATTAGTACGGCAAGGGCAACAACCTGTTGAAGCGTGCCTTCGAACAGACCAATAAACCACGAAGCTAGAAATGCTGTGAGTAAGTTAATGCCCAACCACAGTGCTCTGTTGCGTGCGCTTTTCGCCACTGGCGAGAACAAATCTTCGTCCTCATCCATACCTGCAGACGCCATCACCTGACGTTCGTAAAATTCATTCACTAATTCGCTAGCCGACGTCACATCCAAGCGACCAAGCAGCTTATTATTCTCATCAACCACCGGCAATGATGCCAATCCAGAGCGTTGAACAAGAAGCGACGCATTCATGGTGTCGTCGGCGCCTTGAATAGTTGTTACGTTTTCTTCGGATAAATCAAACAACGACACGTGATCTTGGGCAGTAAAGAGATGACTAATTTTTACCAGTGCAGAAAATTGCCCCGAGCGGTTGACCAGAAAAATACTGTCGCAATGCTGTGGTATCTCTCTTCTCAGTAAACGCAAGCCCTCACGCACTTTTGCATTGGACGGCAGAACTAGCTGCTCGTGATTTACCCAGTGACCAATTTGATTATCAGGAAACTGCGTGGCTTCTCTAAAATATTTACGTTCTTTAGAGTCAAGAGACTCATAGGCCATATCGACCAAGCGTTTTGGGAGTGAATCGAGAAGCTCTAGTAAGTCCTCGGCGTCAATGCCGTTAAAAATAGATGCCCACTCGTCATGTGGTGTATTGTCGATGAGAATTTCACGAGGGTCGCTACGCATCTCTACCAATACATCGAGCTTGCGGTCGCGCGGTATGCCTTCCCACACCGTCAAGCGCTTCTCTACGGGTAGTGATTCTAAAAGAGACGCAATGTATACCTCGTCTTGTCCTGCTAAAGCGGCCAACAAGGTTGCTGGATCATCACTCATACTGTCAGTAACAATCTCTTCAATTAAATCTGGTAATGGCTCTGCCATGCTGCACCTCCCGTTAATACCACTCACTTCCTTTACACAACGCAAGTACCGCTATACGGGATTGGTGAAAGCTTACTTTCAAGCATATTACCCGAGCATGTAAGTACCTGTCCCAAAGGCTATATGATCGCCTTTTTCATTGTGCAATTCCATTCTGCAAACCACTAGTTTACTGCCTTTGCGTATGACCGCCGCTGTTGCGATAAAACGCTCACCTCTTCCAGGTCTTAAGTAGTCAACGCGCATATCAATCGTGCCCATGGTAGGCAATCTAACTTGAAGGTCCGCAAGGTGTTCAAGTGCGGTTTGTTTGATGGTTTCTACAATCGAAACTAAACCGCCGATGGTGTCTAGCATAGTCGCTGTTACACCACCGTGTAGAATTTTTTGCATTGGGTTGCCGGTAAGCGTGGGCTGCCAATTAAGATGCAAAGAAATCTGCGTTTCTACCCCAGTGCCTTGCGTAATAAATTCTAAGCCCAACAACTGGTTAAACGGCATATTATCACGAAAAAGCGCAATCACATGATTGATCATAGCTTGGTGGTCTATTTTTTTACTAACCTTAGTATGCTCACTGAGTGACATGCTGAATCCCTTTATTGTCAAAGTATCAATAACGTTACTATTGAAGATAACGAGAAGGGAAATTCATCCAACCAATGTTAGTTAATCAGGATAAGTTATACGATTTGATCCGCCTGTGAGTTTACAAAACGTGAGAACTCCCAACCTGCTCAAAATCCAAACACCTATAACCACCTTCCGGTTGCTGAATCATGCTTACACTGAATTTTCGTCTAGTTTTTGCAATTGCCCCGTGAAGACATCGCCAAAAACGCGTAAAATCCAGCGCCATGACTACTGCAATAGCTTCATTAGAATCCGAGCCGCAATCGCGAAACGCAAAAACACCTGAAACTATCTTAAAAGATGTCTTCGGTTACGACGCATTCCGCGACGGTCAGGGCGAAGTCATTCACCAAGTATGTGAAGGTAAAGACGCACTTGTATTACTGCCTACAGGCGGTGGTAAGTCTCTGTGCTATCAGATTCCTGCTCTGGTGCGAAGCGGCACGGCCATTGTTGTTTCCCCCCTAATTTCCTTAATGCAAGATCAGGTAGAGCAACTTAAAGCCTTAGGTGTAAAGGCGGCATATCTCAATTCTACACTAGACATTGATGAGCAAGGGCGCATCAACGATGCATTGCAAGCCGGTAAACTTGACCTGCTTTACGTCTCACCTGAGCGGCTCATGCAATATCACTTTCAGCAGTCACTTTCACACGCTGACATTAGCCTATTTGCCATTGATGAAGCACACTGTGTGTCGCACTGGGGCCATGACTTTAGGCAAGACTACCGCGCGCTAGGTCAAATAAAGTCTCGCTTTCCTCATATCCCAGTTATCGGGTTAACCGCCACAGCAGACACTGCAACCCAAGCAGATATACTTACCCAACTGAACCTGCAAGACCCGTTGGTTTACAAGGGGAGCTTTGACAGGCCCAACATTCGCTACCGCGTTATGAGTAAGTATAAAGCCTTCGACCAGGTGGTTGCGTATGTAAAACAGCAAGAAGGCAGCGGCATAATTTATTGTAATAGCCGTGCGAAAGTTGACGACCTGCACGCAAAGCTATTCAGACAAGGCTTTCGCTGTGCGGCTTATCACGCAGGCATGGACAGTGATGAGCGAGAGTTGGTTCAGCGCCAATTTCTCAACGACAAGGTCGACATTGTGGTGGCTACCGTTGCCTTTGGAATGGGCATCAATAAATCAAACGTTCGCTACGTTGTTCACCACGATGTGCCCCGCAGTGTGGAAAGTTATTATCAAGAAACAGGCCGTGCTGGGCGAGACGGCTTGGCGTCTGAAGCGCTACTATTGTTTGATGAAAAAGATGCAGCCCGCGTAAAGCAATGGATTGAACAAGGCGAGATTGCCGAGCGAAATCAAATCGAGCTACAAAAGTTTGCAGCCATGGAGGCATTTTCAGAGGCACAAACGTGTCGTCGGCAAGTATTGCTCAACTATTTTTCGCAGTTCAGCGACAGCGCCTGCGGTAACTGTGATATTTGCCTCGACCCGCCGAAAATGATTGACGGTTTAGTGATTGCGCAAAAAGTCTTGTCCTGTGTACTTCGGCTTTCTCAACAAGCCGCTAGCCAATATGTTATCGATGTATTGCGAGGAAAGCAGTTGCGACGCCTACAAGAGGCAGGCCATCACCAGCTTTCCACCTACGGCATAGGCAAAGATAAGTCTGATAGCTACTGGCACAATATTATCAATCAGTTGGTACACAAGGGGCTTATTCGTGTGGACATCACAGCACACGCGGCATTGCGTCTAACTGAAGCCGCCCGCCCGGTGCTAAAAGGTGAAGTTGCTGTTCAACTTGCTGTACCTCGGTTGGAGTTCAAGCCTGATAAGCAAAAAGCCAAGCAGGCTCCAGCTAATTACGACAGAACATTATTCACTCGCCTAAAGCATTTGCGGAAAGTTCTTGCAGAAGAAAACGAGGTGCCGCCCTATGTCGTGTTTAGCGACGCCACCCTCGTTGATATGGCTTGCAAGCTCCCCACCACACGCAACACATTGCTGGACGTGAGTGGCGTAGGTCAAACCAAGCTAGAGCGGTATGGCGACGCGTTTATTCAGTTAATTGATGGTTATATTAACCGAGAGCATTAGGGGTAATTTCCCTCCTAACCCCTCTGTTAAACCCTTAAAGAGAAGCGCTGCATTTAAGCGTATGCGTATTCGCCGCCTTTTTCTAACGCCGCTTTGTATGCTTCTCGCGCGTGGACGCGCTTAACATAGCCTTGAATTGCGCTAAAATCCTTGGCTCTACCGCTCGCAACTAAAGATTCCAATGGAAAGATCATTTGCACATCTGCCCCGGTGGGTTCATTGCCAGCAAACCAGGTATTTTTCGATAGATAAGATTCTACGTAACGTAAGCTCTGCGCTAAGTTAGGACCATAATAAGCATTTAAAATACCGTCTATCAGTTTGTTGGTGACCGGCTTTATAAAAAATGGCTTGGACCCTTTTTGGCGTGCTTTTTCTAATACTAGATTCGCAACAAGAGGCGGCATTAGCGAGCCTTCTGCGAAATGAAGCCAAAACCAATACTGCTGAAGTGCTTCTGGGTCTTGCGGAACAGCAAACGACTCACTCGCGTGATGGCGCACGAGATACTCTACAATAGCGCCAGATTCAGCAATCGGGCCGTGGGGCGTGGTTAGAACAGGAGAGCGACCTAGCGGATGTACTGCCCGCAGCGAGTCTGGTGCCAAATTAGTTTGGCTATCTCGTTGATAGAATTCTATTTTATACTCTACTCCCAGCTCCTCGAGTAGCCAAAGTATTCGCTGTGAGCGAGAGTTATTTAAATGATGTAGTGTTAGCATACCCCGTCCTTAATGCGCTTGAATTAACGCTGTTGTTATTGTGTTGTACTATATACACTTATTAATGCTAGCAGGTTTACATAAACCGATAAATTGACAGAACTATGCAACCTTTTACTCTCCAAGATGTTCAACAATATGCCAGAATCAGCGAACAAAGTGTCGAAATTTGCCTTGAACTACCTGCCACACCACTAAAAACCCAACAGTGGGTATCGCACTTCTGTTCGCTATTTAATTTTTCGATATCTGAAACTGACTGGGGAGCAGATCGCTTTCAAGCCATTATCACAACGCAATCTAGCGATACTGCATTTCAATGCATGCTTTGTATAGAGTGGCTGTGCGAAGCAATCTGGCTAGAACCCATTGGCACGCAGCAGTCTACTCGCGCTATTTTTGATTATCTTACCCACGCCTAGGGTGATTTGCTTTGTGCTTGGCTTTTTACGCTGACTAGTATTATTCTAGAAAAACACTTGGGATTAGTGGACTTAGCGACTAATCGCATTTCCAAACCAAAGATCCCAATAAAGCGTGCTCTAAGGAATTAACGAGTGGTAATAGCCCGGCTAACAAAGTATGCAATAGCAATAATCATTGGTTGGGTGATGGTTTGTTGTAACGCGCTGGCTAGCAGCCAACTTGTTATCAATGAATCATTTGAGCGAGCCATCATCAACCAACATGCAGAGCTCTCTCTTGCGCCAAACAGTGCTACCTATTTTGATATTTTAAACGGCAATGCGTCCAAGCCTTCCTTGGCAAGCCCAAAAGCGCGTGAGCAAATTTGGTATTCCACAAAGCTAAATCACTCTGGCTACAGCCCTATCCCTCTAGTGCTGAATATTGAACGACTAAACATCGATGATTTACAAATTTATTTACTCGATAGTAGCCAACGTATTATCAAGTCTTATCGCTACCAAGCCGGTAAGGGCGACTTTTCGTTAAAACAACCTATTCCCAACATACGGCTTGGATTCACGCTGCAGCCCTATCAAAATGCTCAACTTTTGATTTCCGTAAAAGATGACGGTCTTGAATATTTCCCCATTGCCCTGTGGGAAAGAGACTTGCTAGCACAGCATGACACGAACATGTTGGTGTTACTCGGCGCGGTACTCGGCGCGCTAACACTCATTGCACTTTACTATTTATTCTCTTATTTGACTCAGCGCATCCCTACTCGCTTTTGGCTCACCATGGCCACCCTCGTAATCATTGCTCTGTTGTTTATTACAGAAGGGGGGCTTGCGCTCTGGCCTAACCTGACTAATGCCAGTGAACGTTTTTACGCGGTATGTCTGGGTATGCTTCTACTTTGTATTGCGAAAGTGAATCACCACCTCTTTTCACCCGTGCCACTCCTGTTGCGGTTGGTTAATTACGCTGTGCCAATCGCCGCTACCGTTTATTGCTTAACGACCAACGCCTATAACGCCACTATCTCGTTACTACTGCTTACTGCTGCAATGGGGCTTTATCATGTCGCTCTTGCACTTATTTTCAAAGACAAAGACACCCGCCTAGTTAGCACCACATATATACTCGCGTGGCTATCGTTTTTCGCTTTCTACGCATTAGTTACGCTCACCCTTTTCAGTGACCTTATCTACACGATTGAAGTCGCTATAGGCATGCTGATATTCATCACTCTCGGGTTCTTATGTTTTGGATTTTCTGTCATCGCCAGAGAGCAAGCAAAGAATCAGCGCAAGCTATCAACGCAGGCAGAGACCATTGCGAGTTTAAATCATTTCTACGATTTGTTCAGAAACTCGGCGGAGGGACACTATACCTCGACGTGGGATGGCCAATTAATATCGGTCAATCCCGCTATGTGTAAGGTGTTTGGTTACGAAAGCGAAGATGAAATGCTTCTGAAAGCGGCCAGTACGCTAACGTTTTATGCATCACCCGAAGACAGGCAAGTATTATTAGGTAAGGTATCCCAACAAGGCCATGTCACAGGTAAGGAAATTCGTGGAAAACGCAAAGACGGCAGCGAATTTTGGTTCTCTCTGTCATGTCAGATGCGGGAAAGCGAAGAGGGTAATTTTCTGTACGGCTCAATTATTGATATTACCGAGAAAAAGCAGTCTGATCTTAGCCTTCAATATTTGGCAACCCACGACTCGCTCACAGGGGTATATAACAGGCGTCAGTTTGAAACGTTATTTAAAGAGAAGGTAACCGCACCAAGCGCCTCCCCTGTTTGTTTACTTTTCTTAGATTTAGATCGTTTTAAAGTGGTTAACGACACTTGCGGGCACAAAGCGGGCGATGTGCTAATAAAAGACATATCGCGCTTAATTGAGAACACCCTTACCCCTGATGCACAAATAGGCCGACTTGGTGGCGATGAATTTGGCATTATGTATACGAAACTTAGCGTTGATGAAGTATACCTAAACGCTGTCAAAATATTGAATGCTGTGCAGGCCTATAGATTTATGTGGGACAACCGCATTTTCAATCTAGGAGTAAGCATAGGCATGGTAGTATGCGACGACACCGAAGTCAGTCCGGGTCAGTACTTGAGCATGGCAGATGCCGCCTGCTATTTCGCGAAAGAGCAAGGCAGGAATCAGGTTCACCGATACAATAAAGACGACGAAAGTATGCAGCGCTATCAGCGCGAACTAGACTGGGTTTCGTCCATTAACAACGCCTTAGAAGAAGGCCGCTTCGAGCTGTACTATCAATCATTGCGTCCTTTAAATAAAACCAGCGACGGTCATTACTACGAAGTATTATTAAGACTTCGAGAGAAAGACGGTACCTTGGTGGAGCCTGCTAATTTCTTGCCCACTGCAGAACGTTTCGAGATGAACGTGAGTGTAGACAAGTGGGTTGTAACAAACACATTTAAATGGCTATCAGAAAACCCTGAACACCTCGCTGAATTGCGACGATGCAGTATTAACTTAAACTGCCACTCTCTCGCTGACAGAGACTTCACATTATTTATTCTGAACGCCTTTGAAACATTTAAAATTCCCTATGACAAAATTTGTTTTGAGGTCATTGAGTCTGTCGCCATTATTAAGATGGAAGATACTCTTAACTTCATGAGTACTTTCAATCGCTTAGGTTGCTCCTTTGCACTGGACGATTTTGGCAGCGGATTCTCTTCTTATAGCTACCTTAAAAGTTTGCCCGTTAGTCAGGTTAAAATTGACGGCATGTTTATTAAGGACATGCTGAATGACAGCGTCGATACGGCTATGGTCGCTTCAATCAACGATGTTGCGAAAGCGATGGGTATGCAGACCGTTGGCGAATTTGTTGAGGACGAAAGCACAATGACCCAATTGGGAAAAATGGGAATCGATTTCGCCCAAGGATATGGTGTCGCCAAACCAGCTCCATTGCGTGACTTTCAGCCTTTGTGATAACCATCCTTGATAGGCTTTATACGAAAAAAGTGATAGCACAAGCGTCTACTCGCGTATAATAAAATGATAGACTTGCAAAAAGAGAAGTCATCCCCACTTAATGCCCACTGTCCAAAGTGTAGAAGTAACATGAGTAGCAAACAGCCTAAATACGAATATGTCAGTACCGCAAAATTACCCACACGTATGGGTGACTTTAAAATACACGGCTTTGTAGAAGCCAGCGGACAAGAGCACGTCGCGCTTTCCTATGGTGAGTGGAAAGAAGATGACGTTGTTCCTATTCGTATTCACTCGGAATGTTTGACCGGCGACTCTTTGTTTAGCACTCGATGCGACTGTGGTTTTCAGCTAGAAAAAGCCATGCAGAATATTGTCGATAACGGTTACGGTGTGTTGCTGTATTTACGACAAGAGGGGCGCGGTATAGGCCTTTTAAATAAGATACGCGCATATAATCTCCAAGATAGCGGCATGGACACGGTGGAAGCAAACGAACACCTTGGTTTTGATGCCGACTTAAGAAGTTACGATATCTGCAAACTTATGCTTGATACGCTTAACGTTAAGCACGTTGAGCTAATGACTAACAACCCTAAAAAGTTGGCCGCGCTTAAGGCATTGGGTATTGATGTGGTAGGACGAAAGCCAATCGACCACGGCATTACTAAAGACAACAAGCATTATCTGAAAACGAAAACAGAGAAATTAGGTCACGCATTCGACCCTCACGTTTTTAAATAATCTGCCTGTTAATCAGGTCCTCCCCATATTCTTTGTTAAAGCGCCCACCTCCAAGTGGACGTTTTCTATTCAGCTTCGGTTAATTATAAAGCGGTTATAACGTATACAGACTAACCACATTGCGCAATACGAATGGCTTTTTCTCGCTGCGCAATGTAAGGAGAATGTATGAAAAACATAGCCCTAACCGTGATAGTGGCACTTTCTAGTGCTACCGCACTTCCCGCGATGGCGCAATCAAACACGAATTTAACGCAAGCCACAGCGTCCACCGAGCAATACTCTGATGCTCAGCTAGACAGCATACTTGCCCCTATTGCACTTTATCCAGACACCCTGCTCACCCATATATTGATTGCCTCAACCTATCCTCTAGATGTGGTGGCTGCCGATCGCTGGCGTCAAAGCAACAAGCACTTAACACCTGAGCAAGTAGAAAACGTACTTACCAGTGTTTCTTGGGATCCCAGTGTGAAAGCACTCGCACCTTTTACCGAGCTGCTAAACACCATGGCCAATGATCTTGACTGGTTGCAACAGCTTGGCGATAACGTACTTATTGATCAAGGCCGCGTGCTCGACCGTGTGCAAGTGTTGCGTCAACACGCACACAATACGGGTAACTTAGTAACCAATGACTACATTGAGGTGGAAACCGAGCGAGAAAACACAAGGGAAATTATCTATATAGAACCTCGTCAGCGCGAAGTCGTTTACGTACCTTATTACGATCCACACGCAGTGTATGGACATTGGTGGCATGCTACGTCGCCAGTGCACTGGCGCCATCATGTGAGCTATCACCATCATAGCAATGTATTTTGGTCACCCAGTATTCGTCTTTCAACGTTCTTCTTTTTCGGCAGTGTTCACTGGCACAATCGGCACGTGGTCATACACCGTGAACCCGTGCGTCGCTATTATCACGGGAGCCCGAGAAAACGCGTGATCAATCGAGAGTATCGTCGTTGGGAACATAATACGACACATCGTCGAGCACGTTACTCTAATCATGTGGTTCATAGCGCACCATCACGCTATGAAAAAGCGGGGCAAAGGCGAGAACAATATGTATCGAATAAGCAATTTAGAACAATGAACTCACCTAGTCGCCAAGGGGAAAAACAGGCTGGCAAGCTAGCTACTCGCACTGTTGATAAGTTTCCTTCAACGCGCACTACTGAACCCAAAACAGTAACGCCTATTAGGGAAAGTCGAATTAAAAATGGGCAAGGCACAGTAAACCGCAAACAGTCTATTGAGCACGCGTTAAAGCGTAATCAGGCAGCGGCGAAAATTAACAAGCCAACGAAGGAAAACACCTTAACAAAGCTAAGAAAAGATAAGCCTGTCCGTGTAGCGTCTGATGCAAAAGCACCAAAACGGATAGAGCAAAACACGAGGGAGTCACGCTTGCCAAAACAATACACCAACAAAGAACGAGTGGTGAGAGCAAGCCCGCAACCTCGCTCTGTGGCCAAAGAGAGTAGTAAGCCAAGGCGCATTGAGCGAACTAGCAATGCCTATACACGGTCATCAAAACAAACTGGTAACTCGCAAAAACAGGTTATGCGGGGTGAGCGAAGTGTTGCTAAAAGAAACTATGAAAAGCGCTAGAACTTTAATATGAGGACGCTGGCTAGCAACCAGCGCCTCCTTACAGAATAGGACTTAGAGGCAATTACTTACTTATTAGTTTCTGCTTCATGGAACGCCAAAAGTGCTTCAACAAAGCGCACCGGGGAGTCTTCATCTAAATTAAAATACAAAGACGGTTCAATAAGCTCAAGCTCCATAATGGCCCAATTGCTGTTCTGTCTTACTAAGTCCACACGAGCGTAAAGCGCATTGCAGGGCATTGCCGAAAGCGCCTTTTCGGCGACAGCGAGTTGAACATCATCTACACTTATAGGATGTAAACGCCCGCCGTGCTCTTCTTGTACGCGAAAGTCTCCTTCTTGTGGCACTTTCTTGATGGCATGACTGAACGCACCGCCAAAATAAAACAGCGAATATTCACCTTCTTCCACAATGCTAGACAGAAAGGGCTGAATCATGAAGTCTCGCTGCTTAAAGGTGTTACTTAGAACACCGGCGCTTTCTTTCCAGGTTTCACGTTCAAGCTTAAACGTGTCGTCAGCGTTAGCACTTAAGACGGGTTTTATGACAATCGCATCACTGCTAAATTCATCAAATGCCTTACCTATAACGGCGTTATCAAACGTTGCTTCCCATATTGTTTTTACAATGGGAACACCTTTTTGCTGCAAGTCCTTCAGATAATACTTTTCTATATTCCATTGCATGAGCCTCAGCGGGTTTAACAGCGTCGTGCTTGATGCATCTATCTGTTTTACACAGGCGAGAAATGCTTCGGCGTGTTGCTGGTAATCCCATGTACTTCGCACGATAACATAGTCAAACCGCGCCCAGTTTTCCGAATTCGTATGCCACGATACGGTTTCTACTTTCCAACCTTTTTGATTGAAATAGGGTACAAGTAATTCGTCATAAACAAAGAAATCTTCGAGGTTGTCAGTGGAAAGAAAAGCAACCGAAGGCATGTAACTCTCCCTAAAAAAAATAGCGCTGGGCCTTTTAGAATAAAGACGACTAGACAAAAGTTAAATGGTTAGAAAACGTCAGTTTTCATAAAATAGCGAAAATTAGCACAGTTTGAACTTCTAACCTACAATTTCAGTTCAAACACTCGTCGGAGATTGACATGCAGTACCCTTGGCTTCTTGATGGACACAAGATTTTTCGAGTTGTTATCGTTGTGCAGCTTATTATCGCTGTCGCAATCGGACTCTTTACCGGGGAACTCCTTGCCGCATTCATTTTTGGAGTTCCGATTGCCGCTGTGCCTTTGATGTTGAGTTTCCAAGACCCTTACTCGTCACTGAGTCGCCACGCCATGGCCATAGGCGTGCAGTTGCTGACGGCGTTGCACATACACCAGTCATTTGGCTTGATTGAAGTTCATTTTGAAATTTTCGTATTGCTAGCCTTCTTATCTTGTTTTAGAGATTGGAAAGTCGTGGCTACGGGTACCGCAGTAGTTGCTGTCCATCATATCTCCTTTTTCTTGCTTCAAGCCGGTGGCGCACCGCTTTTCATATTCGAAGAGGGTCACGTTAGCTTTTCTATTCTACTGATGCATGCGGCCTTTGCACTCGCTGAAGGTGGCGTATTAATGTACATAGCCAAACAAAGCCACCAAGAGGGTGCTGGTGCAGCAGAACTGCGTTTAGCCATTGAAACCATGCAGAAAAGCGATGGCAAGCTTGACTTGGGCGTTGCGCTCAACCGCGAACATAAAATTATAAGACCGTTTGCCGATCTTATCGACCAAGTGAGAGCGCTGGTCGAATTAGCTTCAAACCTCACCGAAGATGTTGTGCGCGGATGTGGAAAAATGGAGCACGCCGCCAATAACATGTTCGAGATAAGTCGCAATACCGACCAAGAGATCGCGATGGTGTCTGCATCGTCTGAAGAAATTGCACAGACTATGCAGCTTTCTACTGAACAAACAACCCTCGCAAGTGATAAGGCATCATCTGCTGAGGCGTCTTCAAGAAGCACCCGTGACACCATTTCTAATACAAGCCATACCATCGACTCATTACGCAACACTCTGAATGCGGCGGCGCAGACAAATTCAGCGCTCAATGAACAATGCTCTCATATTTCAGAGGCGATGCGCTCAATCACTGCGGTTGCGGAGCAAACGAATCTTCTAGCATTGAATGCAGCTATTGAGTCAGCGCGGGCGGGGGAACATGGTCGCGGTTTTGCCGTAGTTGCAGACGAAGTCCGCACCTTGGCAATTCGCTCTAAAGAAAGCGCCGACCAGATTACCAGCATTACTGAACAACTGGTCGCTCAGACAGCGAGCTCCGTTGAACAAATGCAGAAGTGCATTTCGCTTGTTGATGAAGCGGTTATATCCAGCAATGACGCTACATCTGCCATGACCGAAATCATGCAGCAAATTCGAGATGCCAGCGAGAGCATGACAGAAATTGCAACATCGGCGGTGGAACAAGAAACCGCTTCAGCCTCTATCGCAGAGAGTACAGCTCGATTAAGCGAGTTTACCTCTGAAGAGCTTGCAACCGCAGAAGGTCTTGCTAGAGAAGTTGACGTACTGTCTGAGATTTCAAAGCGCATGCGAAGCGCCATTGAGCGTTTCAAATTGTAATGTGTAGCCTTGCACTGAAATTGAGGCCTTAGACAGAATGCGTACACGATGGGGCTGGGCACTTTTAATGCTTTGGGCGGTGAGTTTACTTACCGCCCTCTTAGTTTATGGGCAACGTCAACTGTCGCTATTTGACCCAGACGGAAAGCTCCTTCACCTTACCACCGCCACAGAGTTTGATACGCAACTTGTAGCAATACTCAATGATGCAAATATTGAAGCGGGGTCTATTTTGCACGTCGGCACGTCCTCTCGTTGCTATTGTGAATCTTTGACCACACCTCACCAAAGCCAGCTTTCAGACAAGCTTGGTACCAATTATGAAATGGTGCGCCTTAACATAGAAGATGTTCCAGAATTACAAAACATAATTCCTGCTGTACCCGCATTGATTGTGGTGGACGAACTCAACCATCTGCGATATTTAGGCCCCTATGCAACGGGTTACGGCTGCTTTACCGGTGAGGACCTCGTAGATCAAGTAGTGAGCTATTCCCGTCAATCTCCATACACAGGTGCAGTTATTAATGCCGATGCTGAAGGCTGTTTTTGCTAACGACTGGCACAAATCATGTGGGCTCAACTATGCTTTTGAACTGGCTAGCTCTCTAGCGCAGCTCATTTATAGCAGATAACACCACGCTTTTACGCGGTCACTGACGAAGGGCGACTCATTCCTTTGATGTGCGATACAACGCTACGACCCAGTGCACTCAAGTCATAGCCTCCTTCCAGCATGCTAACCATGCGACCATGACAGCACTCATCGGCGATGAAACGCAATTGCTCACTTATCCAGAAGTAATCGTCCTCAACCAAGCGCAAATGCGCCATAGGATCTTCTGCATGAGCATCAAAGCCTGCAGAGATAAAAATAAGCTCCGGTTGAAAGTTGCGAAGTGCATCAAACCAATGCTGCACTTTTTCTCTAAACACATCACCTGTGGCCCCAGCCTCTAAGGGAACGGATAAAATATTACTTGCTGATACTGGTGAGCCACTATGTGGATAAAAAGGATGTTGAAAGCTACTGCACAACATAATGCGCTGATCACCAGCAACAATTTGTTCAGTTCCGTTGCCATGGTGAACATCGAAGTCAATAATGGCAACCCGTTTCAATTCATAGGTTTGAAGGGCATAACGAGCAGCAATAACAATGTTATTAAACACGCAAAAACCCATAGCGCTGTCGTAGGTGGCGTGGTGCCCAGGTGGTCTGGTAGCACAAAAAGCTTGCCTGTCGTCACCATCCATTACCCAGTCTACGGCATTGCAGCCTGCCCCTGCCGATTCTAACGCAGCCGTTAGGCTGTGGCGCATAAGACCAGTGTCTTCATCAAGCCACGCCACGCTGTCTTTATTTTCTGAATATTGCGTTTTTTCGTGATCACTAAACATCGCCTGCGCAGCGTGCTCAAACACGCTTTTTACATAGTAAGGATCATGCGCCAGCGACAGGTGAGCTTCAGCAATCGGTGTAGCATCAGCGTGCTCACACACCATATCTAAACCAGAGGAAAGCAGCTGATCATCTATGGCAAACAACCGGTCGGGTGACTCTGGGTGGTCTTTACCTAAATCGTGTTTTGTACCGTGCTTGCCTCGAAATATTTTTACTGTCATGTCAATGATGCCACATCTAAAACTAACTCTATATCACTGGGGTCGCCAGTGAACTTTCTTTTAAATTTCGCCTGTTCAAAAATGGCGATCATCGGACTATTGTCACCGCGGACATAAGCCATCATTTTTGCTATGCCACGCACCTTTGCAACATTAATCAACTCGTTTAGAAGCCGGCTAGCCATACCTTTGCCTTGCTGGGTTTCTCGCGTTACAAAAGCGGCTTCGCACGTATTGTCGTGAGGGTTATAGTAAAAGCGCCCTACCGCATGAATAGTAATGCGCGACCCTTCTTGTCTTACAATACACAGTGCAGCATCTGAACTTTGATCAACCGAAACCAAGTTACATGACTTCTCACGGGACATTTGTTTAGGATCATAGTTGTATCTGAGTCTGAGCGTTTCCTTGGTGTGAGAGTAGAAAAACTCTTGAAGACGTCTTTCATCGGCTGGATTCAAAGGCCGCATGTAAAATGTCTCGCCCTGAATATTTAGCTTTTTTAACTGAATTACGCCTAATTCAGGAATGTCAGTCGGATACTTTTCTTGGTAATGAGGCACCCAATAGTGCTGGCGAACATCTTCAAGCAGTGCTGCACGAAATTTAGGATGTGCCACACGTATAAGCTCGAGCGCTCGCTCTCGAATGCTTTTTCCCTTTAGCGATGCTATGCCGTATTCCGTTACAACATACTGAACGTTTCCTCGTGAGGTGACGACCCCTGCGCCTTCGCTGATGCGCGGAGTTATGCGAGAAATCGTTTCGTCTTTTGCAGTGGACGGCAGCGCGATAATGGCTTTACCGCCTTTACTAATAGACGCACCGGTGACAAAGTCCACCTGCCCGCCTATGCCGCTATAGAAATCGTACCCCAGCGAATCCGCTACCACCTGCCCCGTCAAATCAACTTCAAGTGCACTGTTTATTGCAACCATGTTATCGTTTTTGGCAATGTTGGTGGGTTTGTTCACATAGCTACTAGGGTAAAACTCAATGTGCGGGTTACTGTCAATTAAGTCGTAGAGCTTACGGGTACCAATCGCAAAACTAGTTACAATTTTACCGGGGTGGAAGGTCTTCTTTTTATTGGTAATAGCGCCCGACTCTAGCAACTCAATAATGCTGTCTGTGAGCATTTCACTATGAATCCCCAAATCCTTGTGATTACACAGATACTTAAGGGTAGCGCTTGGGATTTTTCCGATGCCAAATTGCAGCGTTGCGCCATCATCAACAAGCATTGATACATACTGACCGATACGCTCGGCGACCGAATCAATCGGCGGCGGCGTTACTTCCACCAAAGGCTCTTCCGCTTCAATACAGGCAGTAATTTCGCTGATATGAATGTAGGAATGTCCGGCGGTTCTGGGAACCTGAGGATTAATTTGAGCAATAACTTTCTTGCTTTGCCTGATTGCTGACATAGCGATATCTACCGCTGGACCTAGTGAGCAATAGCCAAACTCATCAGGTGGGCTAACATTTACTAAAGCAGCATCTAACGCTAGGGTACCATCGCTAAATAAGCTTGAAATTTCTGATAGAAAAACCGGCGTGTAGTCGGCGCGTCCCTCATCGACAGCTTTACGCATGGCCTCTCCACCGATAAAGAAAGTATTCGCCTTAAACAGGTTTTTATATTCTTCTTTAACCCAGCGGGTATCGCCTAAGGCCAGCATATGCACAAGCTCAATGTCACTAAAGCCTTCGCTGTTATCAATTAGATGCTGTACAAGTGCATGAGGAACCGACGCATTGCCGCCCACAAAGACGCGGCAGCCAGACTTTATTAATGATGACCACTGTGGTGCTTGAGGTAAACTAAATGCCATATCCATCTGCCCTTTTTCTCGCAATATCTCATCATGCCATAAAAACAAACGATTTCCTGCATTAGCTCAAACGCGGGCTATAAGCGATTGGTCGTAGACATAGGCAATATAAATCGACAAAAAAGGCCCAGCAGTATTCACCGCTAGGCCTCTGAAATTTTCAGGCTAAGTTCGCCCCAGGCCCTTTAACTTAACATCAAGCGCACCCGTGCAAATTTACAAAGCACGTTTACTGATATCGGAACTTTTCCAACCAGTTTCTGAAAAAGGGTGATATGACTGACTTACTATTTGCCAGTCGGTGGCCGTCATTTAATAGTAAAAGCTGCGCTTTTTGGTGTCTGGCGTATTTGAGGCTGTTTTCAATTGGCACAATATCATCATTCCAACCATGTACTAGGCTCACATAACCATCATAGGGGAACCGCTGAATTTTATAGTTCGGCAGATACAGAGCAGGCGCCATTAGAAATACGCCTCTTGCTGATATTTGACTTGCCGCGGCCAAAGAGACATAACCGCCCATGCTCGAACCAACTAAAATAACGTCATTGCACTTTTCGGCAATGGTTTCTTTCAAACGTTCTAAACGGGCTTCAGGGCAGTCGAGGTCTTGATAGTCGATACTCTCTACGCCAAAGCCCATGTCATTCGCCACGTTTGAAAGCGTGGTGATTTTGCTGCCCCAAGGGCCACTTTCTTTACCGTGAGAAAATACTACAGTGGTCATTACCAATATCCCTATTTTTGAAATAAGCGTTTTTTTCTCACTCTAGCGCACTTACTTATTGCTTGTCTTGTTTATGAAACAGTTTTTCTACCATTACGTAAAACATAGGCACAAAGAAGATTGCCAAGAACGTGGCTGCAAACATGCCACCCATCACCGCAATACCAATCGCATTTTGGCTGGCTGCACCAGCGCCGCTCGCCAATGCGAGGGGTGTTACCCCTAAAATAAACGCCATGGACGTCATCAATATAGGGCGGAAACGTTGCGATGCAGCATTAGAAACAGCAGTCATCAAATCTTCACCATTTTCATACTGCTCTTTTGCAAATTCGACAATAAGAATCGCATTCTTTGCGGCAAGACCTACCGTGGTCAAAAACGCGACCTGAAGGTAAACATCGTTGGGTAAGTTGAAGATAAATGCCGCCGTTACGGAGCCTAAAATCCCAAGCGGTACTACCAACATAACAGCAAAGGGAACAGACCAACTCTCGTATAGCGCCGCAAGGCATAAGAAAACGATAAGGATAGAAAGCGCGTAAAGCATAGGCGCTTGAGAGCCCGCTTCTTGCTCTTCGAAAGACAAACCAGACCATTCAATGGCAAAGCCCGGGGGTAGCTGCTCCACAAGCTTCTTCATTTCGGCCATTGCCTCACCCGAAGACACTCCTTCGGCTGCACTACCTTGAATATTTACTGAAGATATACCGTTAAAACGCTCTAGCTTGGGCGAGCCGTATACCCACTCTGTCGTTGAGAACGTGCTGAAAGCAACCATCTCACCGTCACTGTTACGAACAAACCATTTATCTAAGTCTTCAGGGGTCATACGATGGGGCAAGTCTGCCTGCATATAAACCCGTTTTATTCGGCCTTTGTCTATGAAGTCATTAACGTAGCTGGAGCCCCACGCAATTTGCAGCGCGTTGTTTATCTCGCTTAGATTAAGACCTAGCGCTGACGCTTTTTCGCTATCAATATTTATCTTAAATTGAGGTACATCACTTAGCCCGTTTGGACGAACGCCCGAGAGCTTAGGGTTTTGAGCGGCCATACCTAAAAGTTGATTTCGAGCATTCATCAAGGCTTCATGACCATTTCCGCCTCTATCCACAAGCTGCATATCAAAACCTGTGGCGTTACCTAACTCCATAATTGGCGGAGGCACAATTGGGAACGCTGATGCATCTTGAATTTGACTGAAAGCGCCGAATGCTCTTCGCGTGACCGCAAAGGCTGAATTATCTTCATCCCGCACACTCCAGTCATTGAAATTTAAAAACGCCATACCCGCATTTTGTGCCTGACCAGCAAAGCTAAAGCCAACCACAGCGAACATACCGTTTACCGCTTCTTGTTCTTCTTCGAGAATATAGTCTTCAACCTGTTTGATAGATTCAAGAGTTCGCCCAGCGGTCGCGCCCGGCGGTGTACTAACAAGTACCATCATGCGGCCTTGATCTTCATCTGGAAGGAATGCACCCGGCAATTGGCTGAATATAAACACCATACCGCCTACTAATAAGCCGTACACAACAAAATAGCGCTTCGCCCGTTTAGCCATATGGGTGGTAGTGCGTTGATAGCGGTCGCGACCTTTGTTGAACGTTCGGTTAAACCAGCCAAAGAAGCCTTTGTTCTTATCATGATCTTCCGGATGTTTTTTCAGCAATGTGGCACATAAAGACGGGGAAAGAACGATAGCCACCAGCACGGAAAACGCCATGGCTGACACAATAGTTACTGAGAACTGACGATAAATAGCTCCGGCTGAACCGCTAAAGAAGGCCATGGGAATGAACACGGTGGATAACACCGCAGCAATACCGACCAGTGCGCCTGTAATTTGTGTCATTGACTTCTTAGTGGCTTCGGCAGGCGATAAACCTTCCTCTTCCATAATTCGTTCAACGTTTTCTACCACAACAATGGCGTCATCTACCAACAGACCGATAGCAAGCACCATAGCGAACATGGTAAGCACGTTTATACTAAAACCAAAAGCGAGCAGCACAGCAAACGTACCAAGCAATACAACAGGTACCGCAATGGTAGGAATGAGCGTCGCGCGCCAGTTCTGCAAGAAAAGCAGCATGACTAAGAACACCAGCACCACCGCTTCAATTAGCGTGTGCACTACCGACTCAATTGACAGTTCAATGAACGGTGAGCTATCTACGGGATACACGACTTTTACCGTATCAGGCAGGTTTGAGCGCAGCTCTTCTACGCGTGCTTTCACCGCTTTGATGGTGTCTAGCGCATTCGCGCCAGAGGCTAGACTAATAGCCATACCGGAAGCTGGCTTGCGGTCGTAACGAACAATAACGTCGTAGCTCTGGGCGCCAAGTTCAACGCGAGCTACATCACGCACGCGCACTTGGGAGCCATCGGTATTAACGCGAAGAACAATATTTTCGAAGTCTTCGACAGTTTGCAGGCGGCTTTGTGCCTGAATGGTCGCATTAATCTGTTGGTTTTCAATAGCCGGCATACCACCTAGTTGCCCCGCAGAGACATCAGTATTTTGTACCTGTACGGCGGCCTGTACGTCGGTAGGCGTTAGGTTATAGCTATATAATTTGTCAGGATCTAACCAAATACGCATGGAGCGCTGTGCACCAAAGACACGCACATTGCCCACACCGTTAACGCGCGAGATAGGATCTTGGAAACTAGACACCAGCATGTCACTTAAGTCGTACTGTGTCATGGTGTCATCTTCTGAGTAGAACCCCACGGCCAGCGCAAATGCACTGTTCGCTTTGGTAACGGTTACACCCTGCTGTTGTACTTGAGTAGGCAGAAGCGGCAACGCACCCTGCACCTTGTTTTGTGTTTGTACCTGCGCAATATCTGGGTCTGTGCCAGGCTCAAATGTCAAAGTAATCGACATCGTGCTGTTCGAGCTACTTGCCGAGAAATAACGCAAGTTATCAATACCGGTTAGGCTTTGCTCAATAACCTGTGTAACGGAATTTTCAACGGTTTCCGCTGACGCTCCAGGGTAAGATGCAGAGATGGTTACCGACGGTGGCGCCACCTTTGGATACTGCTCAATTGGCAGCGAAGTAATGGCTAAAACACCAGCCATCATAGTGATAATTGCGAGCACCCATGCAAACACGGGCCTGTCTATGAAAAAACGAGCCATATTACTTAAATTCCTTGTTTGCTATCGTGAGCCACGTGACGACGGTTGCCACTCTGATGGATTCACTTTCGCGCCAGGCTTAACCTTCTGATAACCGGTTACAATAACTTTTTCACCTTCGCTCACACCGCTTTTCACAACGTATTGGTCGCGATATATTTTGCCAATGTCTAGAGTGCGACCTACAACCTCATTGTTCTGATTCACCACATAGACTGACAGCGAGCCATCTGGCTGACGGGTTGTGGCTCGTTGAGGCACTAACAACGCGTTCTCGCGACCTGTAATCACATGGCCCTTTACAAACAAACCTGGAAGTAAAACACCGTCGGGGTTCGGCATTTCAGCACGGAGGGTAACTGAGCCAGTGGTTTCATCTACGGTGACTTCAGAAAACTTTACACTGCCCGTCTGGTCATAGCGCTCACCTGTCACCTCGTCTACCGTTACTTCAACGTCCATTGAGCCCTGCTTTCGCATAGACTGACGAAGGGTGATGATAGAAGAACCAGACTCCTGCATATCGATATACACTGGATCTAACTGAGTTATGGTCGCTAATTGCTGCGCTTGATTTGTAGTAACCAAAGTACCTTCGGTAACAAACGAACGGCTGATACGGCCACTGATAGGTGCATAAACCTTGGTATAACCCATGTTTACTTTAGCCACATCAACAGCGGCCTCTGCCACACTGATCGCTGCCTGCGCTTGGTCTTTTTGGGCAATTACATCATCATACTCTTGCTTACTTACGGCATTTTGGGCCACTAAGTCATCGTAACGACGGGCCTTTGCTTCCAACGTTTTAAGGTTTGCTTCCACGCTCTTAAGATCGGCCTTAGCACTATTTAACTGCGCTAAGTACCGTGCTTCATCAATTTGATAAAGCTGCTGACCTTTTTCTACGTGAGCACCTTCTTCAAATAAACGGGCCGTAATCACGCCGTCTACCTGAGGGCGAACTTGCGACTGTCGAGAAGGACTTACCCGCCCAGGCAACACCATTTCATGTACTACAGGCTGCTTTTTCAGTGTAACCACCGATACCGACGGCGCTGGCATGCCTTGCTGAGCGCCCGCCTGTGCTTGCTCACCTTCGTTTGAACACCCAACAACACCAATTAGTGTTATCAGTGCTGCAGTAACATAAAAAATGCGACCCATAAATTTTCTATTTCCCAATAACTATTACAGAGCGCGATACGTGCTCTGTGCTTCCAATATAAACTCAGTGACTTTTGCTTGTGATATGCCGAATCTTTTTGAGCCTACCGAAATCTCAAAAATAAAGCGCGGTGGAGACTCGACATAACAAGCACTATTTATTACGAATCTAAACGTAGATAGCTCATATTGTGCGCATTTATACATCACAATAAAAGAGAATGAAGTCGAAGTTACCGATGTTGTCGGTCAATCACCGGAGGGTTTGTACTTTATACGAATAATACGAAATCAGTTAGGCACAGACGTCCTATTTAAACGAATAGTACTTTAAAAGCACTTGGTAAGCGTGAATTACATTTTGTGCTTTTTCTTGCTCACCGCCCTTGTCAGGGTGCACTAACTGAAGGTTTTTCTTGTATGCGCGCTTCAACAAAGTGAGCGTCATGGTTCCTTCTTCAGACAACCCCAGCAACTGGTGAGCCTCATCAATTTCACCGGGCTGCACAACCGTGACCTTTTCCCCAGCCATTCGCTGCCAGAATTCATCGAGCAAATTATCAACGCTGTTGCGGTCCGCTTTCTCAAAATTAGACCAATCCAAATAGTAATCAGCGAGGTTATCGACCTCTTCTAACTGGGCGCTGTGAACTGTGTAGTCGCATTTTTTCTCTACCACCGATTGTTTAGCTACTAACTTAATATTGAGCGCGTGAATACTGAGTTCACCCTCGTTTTCGCTTCGCCAATAATGTTTGAGCTTATAGAGCACATGAAACAAAACAAAATGTGTTTTAAAAAGCACCAGAGGATCTCGAAGTGCGTCTTCATCGAAAAATTGATAAGGTGCTTTTTTTAATAATTCAATGAGAGCGTATTCGCTCAATCCCTCTCTAAATAACGCTTTTTGCGTCGACAATACATCGAATAATAGGTCCGCTTGCTGAGCGCCTATACTTTCATTGTCGGTGTTTGCGTGCAAATTGATTTTCTCCCGCTTGAAAGACAGGCTCCTCTGGCTGAATCTCAAAATGTTGCCCCATAAATAGCGGCGGCAATATTTATTATAAGAAACTAATCCAAAAGACCCGATTGACTGTTAAAGTAGGTTGGTCAAACTAAAATAACAACCTTGGAGTTCACTTGAAAGCACTCATTGCCCTTACCAGTATCGTTGGATTTCTGATGGTCGTATTGCCCGGCCCACTTTATCAATACGCCGGGGTGAGCCTTGGCACAGCGTTTACCTCATTGCGCTTTGGCGTTTATGTAGGCGGAGCCGCCATAATATTGATCATCTTGCAGATATTAATTAATCGCAAAAACGTGAGTTGGGGAAGTACATTAATATGTGCCATCTTGGCTTTAGTTGCGGTCGCCATGCCCGTTAGCATGATGAGTAAAGCGAGCGCTGTTCCGCCAATTCATGATATCACCACCGATGTTACGAACCCGCCAGAATTCGTGGCCATCGCTCCACTTCGAGAAGGTGCGCCTAATTCGGTCGCCTATGAAGGCGGTGATGTAACCAAACAGCAGCTAGAAGCATACCCTGAAATCAAAACCCAGCTTCTTCCACAACCAATTAACGAAGTCTATGTCGCTGCCGAAAGCGCGATTGCGGCGCTAGGTTGGGAACAAGTCACCGAAGGTGCTTTACCAAATACCCTTGAAGCGACCGACACTACCACGTGGTTTGGATTTAAAGATGACGTGGTGATAAGGCTCACCGCGAAAAGCGATGACACCCTGGTTGATGTGCGCAGTAAATCACGAGTAGGAAAAAGTGATTTAGGTAAAAATGCAGAGCGTATCGAAACCTTTATGGCCGAGCTTAGAAACCAACTGGGCTACAACTAAATTTTACGCATTGCCTGTTTATGTGCGACGCAAACAAAACGAAAAAGCCCGGCAGCGATCCTGTCGGGCTTTTTTTACTCAATAATTTGTGGGTCAATTTTAACCACGTTGCAGAAGGCGTTAATGCGCAAGTTTTAAGACCACTACCCCCGCAACAATAAGCGCGACGCCAAAATAACGCGCTAACGAAGAAGGGTCACCATAAAACATGACGCCAACTAAAAACGTACCTGCCGCTCCAATTCCCGTCCATACCGCATAGGCAGTGCCAATAGGAATGTGTTTTTGTGCCATCCACAGGCAAAAGCCACTTGCAGCCATAAACCCTATCGCAAGCAAGATACCCATTACTCGGGTCTCCGCTTCCTGCGACATTTTAAGCCCAACAGGCCAGCCGATTTCCAGTAGGCCCGCAACAATCAAATACATCCAGCTCACTACTCTATCCTTTTACGTCTGTACATATCAGCACTAGGGTAACCGTTAAGTCTCAAATGAACACTCTACGCGTCTTGAAATTCGGTTACCTAACCTTTTTATTTACAGACTTGCCAATTGAAGGCTGACCATACCCAAAACTGCCGCATTTAACCGGTTGAACCAGCGCCAAAAGTTCGGACGCTGCATATGATGCGCAAAGCGTGCAGTCAGCGTACTTAAACCAATAAACCAAACAATTGATGCGCCAATGGCGCCGCCAACGAACCACCATTTGTTTTCCTGCCACTGACTTGCCAAATTACCCATTAGCAGCAAGGTATCTAAATAAAAGTGAGGGTTCAGCCAAGTGACTGCTAACGCAATTAAAAGGGCTTTTTTGAACGAAAGCTGTTTTTTTGCCATTTGCAAAACTAACGCGTCATTTGCCATAGAGGATTTAATCTTGTTGAAAGCAATCCATAACAAAAATGCCACGCCAGCCCATTTTGTAATGGTCACCAGCATGGGATATTCCTGAAGTAATAGGCCAAACCCCATAGCGCCCAAGCTTATGGATATTGCGTCACTTAAGATAAATAGCAGCACAAATAAGCTTGTCCACTGTCGCTTCATTGATTGCTCGATAAGAAAGCTATTTTGCGCACCCACCGCGATGATAAGGGTTCCGCCCATCACGAAACCACTTGTTACTGCCGCTAACATGTTACCTGCCTCTTAAGTAAAACAATTATAAAATTTAAAACGCTCTGGCTGGTGCAGCTTTAAAATCAAAGATGCTGTACAACCAAATAATTGCCTTGATTTTATACACATTGGAGGACTAAATTAAATTAATGATATTTGTTTTTGATAAGCAAAATTAATATTTATAACCTTCTTTTCACAGGTGGCTTTTTTATGCTTGATTATGATGCGTTGCGGTGTTTTCACGAAGTGCTTCGCTATGGTGGCTTTGAAAAAGGAGCTCAGGCCCTCAACCTTACTCAATCTGCTGTCTCGCAAAAGATTAAACGGTTAGAGCAAAGTGTCGGTGGCCCGGTTATGGTGCGAACAAAGCCCTTAAAGCCTACTCCGCTGGGAAAAGAACTGCTCGCGCACATACAAAAGGTTAGTGTGTTAGAAGAAGCGTTAAATATTAAAAGCGGGCTTGAAGCCTCCGCTGCCCCGCTAAGTGTAGCGGTGAACAATGATGTATTGGCGACGTGGTTTTCCCAAGTGATGGCTGCATTTTGTGACAAGCGCGCTAACCCTGTCCATATCGTTAACGCAGACCAAACACAAACCCGTGATATTCTTCAGCAGGGGCGCGTTATGGCCTGCATAAGCCAAACGGGCACACCGGTCACCGGCGGCCAGTCAGTAAGGCTGGGCACTATGCGCTATCAACTTTACGCGTCTCCCCGCTTCATAGAGCGCTATTTGCACAAAGGCATATCACCAGCACATGTTATGGCTACACCAGGGTTACTTTACGATGAGTATGATGTCACTTTACTTGCTGACTATCAGAGGGAATGCCTTAACATTGCGCCAACCTTCACCTCCTGTCATTGGTACCCCTCATCTCATGGGTTTGTAAAAATGGCGTTAGATGGCGTGGTGTGGGCACTACTTCCAACACTACAAGTTGCGCAAGAAGTAGAAAAAGGTGAACTTGTTCCCCTATTCCCTGATCAGGAATTAGGCGTGCCTCTGTTCTGGCACTGGACAACCCTTGAGTCTGCTGCACTTGCCGATTTAACCAGGGCAGTTAAACACATAGCCAAAGCTCAATTAATATAGGAACTGGTTAAGAGACCGCGGGGGCCTCGTCTTTTTTCTGCGCTTTAACGCGATACATAATTTTATCGGCTTTATCCAGCAAACTGGTTAAATCCTTACATCGCTCTTGAGTGATATAGGCGCCAACACTGGCTGTTACGGGTATAACATAGTTATCTGTTCTAATGTCTCTGTCGCTCAAACTAGCTTCTACACGAGCCGCTAAACGCTCCGACTGCCCTTCACTGTAACAATGACTCAACACCACAAATTCATCCCCACCCAAACGACCAACTGCATCCTGTTCTCGACACCGACTCTTTAAAATCTTGGCAATAACCTGAAGCACTTTATCTCCGGCATGGTGACCATATTGATCGTTAATTTCCTTGAAGTGATCAACATCAATAAAGAGAAGCGTAAGATATCCTCGCTCCTTGTTGTAAGTAGACAAAATAGTATTCGCCATGCTTTCCCATCCGCTGCGATTGAGTAAGTTACACAAAGCATCTGTCGAAGCTCGCTTAAAAGCCCCCACTCTATCATCGTCTAGTTTTTTTACTTTTCTGCATGTCGCCATAGCAAATATAAATGCTTCCAGTGTGATACCAACAACCAGTCCGTATCGATACATAAATTCTGACGTGTCTACGAAAACTAGACGGAAAAGCATGGTTAGCACCATTACCGCAATGCCAGTCATAACAAGGGCTGAACAGTGAACTTTTCGATAAGTGGCATATACGCAACTTGATAGCGTACCAGTCATAGTGATTAGCGTTATCAGACTTAGCGTGTGATTAACGAGCGCTGCCCCACTGTAAGGAAGTACAAGTTGCAACATAGATAACGCCAAGGCTGTATTCGCCATTCCAAGTAAGAAATGACGCTGCCAACCCATTAATAACACTTTGAAATCGAGCAGTTGATCAAGAAATCTAACAGCAGCAAAAACAGTGAGCCCAGCAAACAACAAAATAAGCTTAAAATTGGAAAAAAGACTTATATCGGGGAAAATAATGTTTAACAGTCCCTCTTGAAGGGAAAAAAAGATGGCCGCACTGAACACGTAAAAACTGTAGGAATAAAAGCCATAGTTGCGCATGCTGCTTCCTAACATGCCTACGTAAAGCACGAGTGCGAAGCAAAAACCAATAAACAAGCTCATCGTAAGGGTGTGAACAGAAGAAAATCTTTGATAATCGGCTAGCGTAGAGACATTTAACGTTAAAAACCTTTCAACTTGAGAGCTTAAGTCTAAGTAAAATAGCTTATTTGATGGGTCGAGCGGATAAGCTTCAAAAGCGCCAGGGAGGGCGGAGATTTTGCGCATGTCCTTATCATACAACTGATTGAACGAGATAAAATTATCAGAAAAATAAAGTATATGGGGCGAGTCAATATCACAGACAAAAGAAAAACGTTGCTGTCCCGCCTCTACCGGCACCTTAGCGGTAATAGCAAGCCCATCTTCTCCGGCCATTTCACATGCAGCGACCCCTTGAAAACTAACGACTAACAGTCCGAGGCAAAGCCATAAGCGGGAAAAAACGTGTGAGACATTACTTGTCATAAATGAATTCCTACCGGTACTACTGCCAAATCCGTGTAGCAAGCATATCCCTGTAAACCATCACATAACGAGTGTTACGCTCCGCGGGTGTTAATGATAAAATTTTATACCTATAAAGCGTAGTTGAGAAATGAGAAAACACAGCAAAATCTCACCGAAGATTAACTCAGTGGCTAGGTTTAATAAGATTTCCTGCTAGAGAGTTTCGCCGCCGTCCACCTGAAATTTGACCTCTGCAATACCGTTAAGACAAGGCTTTGCAAATAAAAAACCTTGGAATCTTTGCACGCCCATGTGTTGTAACCACAGCCACTCTTCTATTGTCTCTACCCCTTCAACGACAAGCGGAATCCCCATTGCATTAGCAAACTCTAATACCGCTTCAGTAATAGCTTGCCGATGGCCATTCTCGTGAATTCCTGTGGTAATTTTTCTGTCTAGCTTTATTTTGTCTGGGGAAAAGTCAGCAAGCAGCGATAGCCCTGCGTAGCCAGCGCCAAAATCGTCTATGGCAATTCTGATACCGCGAGACCGAATGCGCTCGATAGCTTCGAAAAAAGCGTCGTTCTCTTTGATTATTTCTGTTTCGGTTACCTCTAACACTAATTGTTCTGGCTTGAGTCCGTTTTGCTTCAATAATTTATATAAATATTCGCCCACATCAGGTAAGTAAGTAATTGCGCCGGGACATAAATTAATAGAGAGTGACTGAGTTGGGTTGAGTAACTTCGCCCCTTGAGCAATAGCAATGGCTTTACTTTCAAGGTCAAACTTATACTTCTCTTCACCGT
The DNA here is from genome assembly GCF_002993325.1 of Alteromonas gracilis. GTDB lineage: Bacteria > Pseudomonadota > Gammaproteobacteria > Enterobacterales > Alteromonadaceae > Alteromonas > Alteromonas gracilis. The sequence goes on along the minus strand of NZ_PVNO01000005.1, from coordinate 98,803 downwards.
CTAAGCAATCGAGTATCGCTTCAGGAAACTTGCCATCGTCACTTCTTATCAAGGCTTCTAATGACGTGATTTTGCCTTTAAAGGTGTCGATGATTGGCTGAAACGCAAATTGGATGTGTGAGCTCTCAAACTGAGCAATCGAGGTAGCCTTATTGATGACTTTAGCACTTACCCGCTTGCGTTCCTCATTGCTCAAACAGGTGCGCCATTTTCCAGAGGCAAAGCTGTTTAATAACGCAAACATTCTTCCTTCTCTACTGAGACTGAGGTCTGGTGGTAGCCAGTAGCAACGACTGCCCTCGTTCACGGCCAGAGTCCTTAACGACCATTCACCAAAATCTCTTTTATGAACGACAAGTTCAGTCACCTTTGCGATATTGGTGTGCCGACTATCTTCTTTGATGTGTTCGAAGAGCGATTGAACAACTTCGCCATTCCCTTCAAGTACCTGAAAAAAATAGTCACCATCAAATAACAAGATACCTGTAATGTTGTTTTCTTGATTAAAAGGTAGAGAGTCTGATGTGATCTTGAGTAAGTCATCCTCACTAAAGTTTGCCGTTGCTTTGCTTCTATAAATTAGCTGTTTAAGCACTAATGCCCCGCTCATTTAAGATTGCTACTTTCCATGTGGTGGATTTGCCATACGTTAAAGGGCATGCCGTCAGAGTTAATGTTAACGACACTACTTCAGTATAGACATTACTTAAAAAACTCACCAATGTGAATCGAGATGTATTTGGCTGTGAGGGGGATATTTAGCGTCTTTCTATAGCAGGAATTTCTAAGTAGGCGTCAGGGTCTGACTCTTTTAACGCATTGAGTTTTCGTTTTCTGTCGGCACGCGCATCAATGGTTTCTCCAAACACTTCAATGTGTAAGTCGGCGATGAGTGCTTTTCCTTCTTCCTTAGTGAGCAGCCCCATTAATTCACCTGCGTGCATAAAGCCCTGCACTCTGTATTTGTCTGCATCCACGTTTTTACCCGCTTTACTTGCCGAATATAGTCGCATTAGTTGTGTTGTGCATGCATCAATAAAACGCGCTTTTTCACCATGGATGGACATGACTCTTTTCCTTTAAAACAGACGCTAAAAACTCCACTCTAGCGAGTTTCAACGTATATAGATAGATAACAAGGTCTATAAAATAACACCATAAACGCCCTTATTTTCAATAATTTTCGACTAAAGTTCATTAGCGCAAAAGCCTCACGAAACCTATTCTTACACCCACAACAGCCAGTCCACCTAAGGTGTTAGAGACAACTGCTCTCTATGAAGTCACGGCGAGAAGGTAAATGAGGCGCGTTATGCAAGTAATTAAAGCAATAGTCCTGTTAGCTGTTTTGTCATGCTCCCCATTTACTTATGCCAAAGACGCGGGACATCACTGGCAGTCAGCACCCCACCATTTGTCTGCATTGGTAGGTACAACCTACACCAAAGATCACGGGAACGCGTTCACATTAGGCATAGACTACGAATACCGAGTGAGCGATTTTTTAGGTGTGGGGATTGTCGCAGAGTACGCTTATGAAGACCTGGATGCGTATACTTATCTATTGGTCGCAGACCTTCACATTACTCACAATTTTATTGCACAAATTGGCCCTGGCGTAGAGTTTCACGGCAGCCATAAAATGGAAGTGGTTCGATTAGGCTTTTTGTACGAGTTTGAAGCGTCTGGCTTTACCCTCTCACCACAGCTTCATTATGATTATCACCGCAACCATAAAAGCGCAGTGGTTGCAGGGCTTGCTATTGGTATGTCGTTTTAAACCACTTGCCCAGCAGCCCAGCCACTGCTCCACGCCCACTGGAAGTTAAAGCCGCCGAGCCAGCCGGTAACGTCAACCACTTCGCCAATGAAGTAAAGGCCTTCTACATTTTTAGCCATCATGGTTTTTGATGATAGGTCATTAGTATCTACACCACCTATAGTAACTTCGGCGGTTCTATATCCTTCTGTACCATTGGGTTTTACCTGCCAATTCTCAAGCGTGTCAGCAATGGCGTCACATTCCCCATGAGTAAGCTGTTTTACCGGTACGTTGCGCCAGTTATGATACTCAATAAAGCTCTGGACCATTCGCTTGGGGAATACTTTATTTAGGCAGGTAGCCAGCAGCGCATCTGGCGTTTCTGTGCGCGCGTTTTGCAAAAGTGCAGCAGCATCGTCATTGGGTAGCGTGTTAATACTTAGGCTGTCACCCGCCTCCCAATAGCTGGAAATTTGCAGCATAGCTGGGCCACTTAACCCTCGGTGGGTAAAAAGCATCGCCTCTTTAAACGTGGTGCCATTACAGCTCGCATAAACGTCTACGGCAATTCCGCTAAGTTCAGCCAGCGTTTCTTTGTCTTTATCGTGCAAAGTAAATGGAACGAGAGCAGCACGAGTAGGTAAAACATTAAGTCCGAATTGTTCAGCAACTTTGTAACCAAATGGGGTAGCACCAAGCTTTGGCATACTCAAGCCGCCAGTCGCAATAACCAGCGACTCACACTCATAATCCCCATTTGTAGTAGAAAGTAAGTACCCACTTTCAGTTTTTTCTACCGTCGATATTTCGCAGCGCGTGGTGATAGTCACGTTTGCTTTATCACATTCCTTAAGCAATAAGTCGACGATTTCTTTGGCACTGTCGTCACAAAACAGTTGGCCCAAGGTCTTTTCGTGATAGGCAATACCGTATTCGGCAACCAAGTTAATAAAGTCCCATTGGGTGTAGCGGCTAAGTGCTGACTTACAAAAATGTGGATTCTGCGATAAAAAGTTCTCGGGGCTGGCATACATATTTGTGAAATTACAGCGGCCACCGCCTGACATCAGGATTTTTCGGCCTACTTTTTTGGCATGATCGAGCACTTCTACGCTGCGCCCGCGTGCCCCGGCCTGGGCTGCACAAAAAAGCCCTGCAGCACCGGCACCAATAACAATCACATCGCGCTTAATCACGGCGGTCCTTAGGAAACACCGCTAGTGGGTGTGTGGTAATAAGCTGAACGAAAGCGCGGTTACCCGGCTTTATGGCATTTTCGTGGCTAACACGTACTTTTAGCTCGTCGCCGCTATCTAACCTCACTGCGTATAGTCGGCTTTCGCCCTCGTATCGTACCCACTCAATGGTGCAGTTAGTTTCATTAAGCCTAGCGTCTAAGCTTAAATCATCAGGGCGAACCAGCAAATCTACATTGCCGTTAGCACCGTGAAGCGGCGTGCCTGGCACCTTGCCAATTTCTGTAACAACCGTTTTATCAGTATTTGCTTCGCTGCTGTCGAAAGTTGCACTTAAGAAACTGGCCTCTCCCATAAAGCGCGCTACAAAACGGCTGGCTGGCGAAGAGTAACAGGCTTCTGGCGTGTCTAATTGCTCTAGCACGCCCCTATTTAAAATTCCCACTCTGTCGCCAACGCTAAGCGCTTCTTCTTGGTCATGGGTTACCCAAATAGCGGGCACACCTGCTTTTTTAAGCGCATCGCGAATTTCCCAACGCAAACTATCTTTAAGCGCGGCATCTAAGTTTGAAAGCGGCTCATCAAGCAATACATAAGCCGGCTCGTGGGCCAGCGTTCTTGCTAATGCTACCCGTTGCTTTTGTCCGCCAGATAAACGCGCGGGTTTGGCATCTCGAAAGTTATCCAGCCCTAATAGTTCTAACCAGTGATCAGCCAGCTTCGTATCTTTTAAACGAAAACACACATTCTGCTGCACGGTGAGGTGTGGAAAAAGCGCAAAATCTTGAAACACCATACCCACGTTGCGCTTTTCAGGCGGAACATGCTTGCTAGACGTACTTTGCCATTTACCCAAGCTCATGGAACCCTCGGAGATGGGAATAAGCCCTGCAAGTGCTTGCAAAATAGTAGTTTTACCGCAGCCGGTTGGCCCCACTAGCATAAGGATTTCGTCTTGACCAAGCTCAAGATTTAACTTGTCGACAACGCGGGTAGACCCATAATTCACTGACAAATTACTAACACTTAGCATTACGAACGATCATCCTCAGTAACGGTGAATTGGGCTTTTCTCTCGCCCGATAGCATGAGTATTAATCCCATACCTGATAATAAAACTAATAATAACCCCGGCACAGCGGCACGACCAAAGTAGCCTGCCTCATAAACCCGCCACATATACGTGGCTAGTGTTTCAAACCCGGTAGGCCCCAACATTAGCGTGGCCGGCAGCTCACGCATGGCTTCTAGGAATACTAACGCAGCGCCTGCAATCATACCACGTAGGGTTAGCGGTAGCGTAACGCGTATAAACGCTTCCCGTGGGCTAGCACCGAGTACACGGGCAGCTTTCACTAGCCCTGAATCGATATTTTCGGCAGTGCTTCTTACGCTACCAACCGCAAGGGGTATAAAGCGCAGCACGTAAGCCATCACCAGCAAGCTTAGGGTTTGATAAAGGGCTGGAAGATATTTAAGACCAACGTAAACCAAGGCTGTTCCCATAACAATACCGGGGACACCAAAGCCAAAATAGGTGATACGTTCCATAAGTCGCCCCGCTTTCCCGGCAATCGCAGCATGAGCGACGGGAATAGCGAGTAATACGGCAACAATGGCGGCTATAAATGACGCATGAGCAGAATTCCACGCATAGCTAAATTCAAAACCGCCTGTACCTTCTCGCACTAACCACAGCGTAAAAATAGCAAGTGGAAGTACAATAGCCATAAATACCACCGGCATGGTGGATAGCAGCATCAGGTTGCGCTGCCAGCGAGCTGGAAATAACGATAAATGCCTGCCTGGACGCTCTTGAGCGCCGCTCACGCGGCTTTCTATGAATAGGATTAGCCCAACGATAACCATAAGCTGCAGACTTAGCATAGCTGCCTGGCTCAATCCGAACGCATTGTATTCAACAAAAATTACGCGGGTGAACGTGTCGAAGCCCATTATGGCTGGTGTACCGAAGTCAGACAACGCATAAAGTGCAGCAAGTAAAGCGCCCGCCGCAACACTATTAACGACACGCGGCAATACAACACGCCAAAGGCTAGCGCCTAGGGATAAACCCAACGTGCGGGCAGCATTGACTAAACTAGCATCTAAACTCAAAAGGCTGGAACGAGTTGTCATCATCACGAAAGGATACGTGTACAGACTCATTACTAACGCAGAGCCCCACAAACCGCTAATAGGCGGCGTTGAAATACCCAAAATGTTTTCTATTTCTCCGCCCCGACCAAAGGAAAAGTACATTGCAAACGCGCCAATATAACTAGGTAGAGCTAGAGGGGCTGCGAGTAAAATAAGCCAGAAGCGCTTAAACGGCATTTGCACATAGGCCGTGAGAAAGGCTAGAGGCACACCAATAAGCACAGACCCAATTATGGTAAGTGCCACCAGCGAAACAGTGTTGCCTAAAACCCGAAGATTATGAGTATCGAAAAGCTGCGCACTATCTTGAGCTAAAGAAAACAATACGCCGACGGGCAATAAAGCCATCAGCGCGATAAGTAGTGCCAGTGGATACGACTTTGGCCAGTTTGTCACAGTACGCCAACTTCCCTCATAAGATTAAGAGTGGGGCGTAAATCAGCCAGTTTGCGAAGGTCCATTTCTGGCGGAGAGAGCGTGCTCAAACTTGCTAAGCCTTGAGGCTGTTCAACGCCTTGAACCAAAGGTATTTCGTAAGCTTCACGAGCAAGATACGACTGCACTTCTTGTGACAGCAAATAACGAATAAAGTTAACCGGTAAGTCGCCTTCACTTAACGCGACAATACCAGAAGCGTTAACCAAACAGCCCGCATCACCCTTACTGTAAGCGAGGGCTACATTGGCGTTGGGTTTACCCGACTTAAGACGAAGCGTGTAGTAGTGATTGGCAAAACCAATATCCACTTCACCACGTTCTACGCCCATCACCACGCCAAGCTCGCCGGCATATTTTTTGGCGTGCTTGTTAATTCCTTTCAGCCAGGCTTTAGTGGCCTTGTCGCCTTCTAAAATGCGCATTGCTGTTACAAATGACTGGAACGACGAATAAGCCGGTGCCCAACCCACTTTTAAATCGCTATCGGCCAGCGCCATTACGCTTTCTGGAATTTGCTCGGGCTTAACACGCTCTGTGTTGTAAGGCAGTGTGCGTACACGACCTGTTACCGGTGACCAGCTAGGATACTGAAAATCTTCGCGAAGCTGCGAACGCAGGTCGTTTGGCAAAGGTTTGGCAGCGCCAGCATCAGTGACTACACCAATTGAACCGGTATCCACCGCCCAGAAAAGGTCCGCGCGCTTTACGCCCGCTTTCGTCTCAGCAACAATGGTATTTGCAAGTGCTGCCGATCCGCCCCTTCTTACCTTTAAGTTAAGTTTTGGATTGCGCTTTTCAATCGCTTTTAGAACATTCTCGTATAGACCGCCCTCGCCGCGACCCAAATATAAGGTAAGCTCGCCTTCTAATTTTGGTAATGATTCAACAGACACGCTACCTGTTTGCGTCATTGCCTGAGCAAGACCAAAGGGCAAGCCTGATAAAGCACCCGCTGCTGCTAAGCCCTGTAAGAATGTTCTACGTTGCATACACCTTCCTTAAAATACGTCTTTGCGACTTTGCTCTACTTCGACTAACAGCGCTCGGGCGCGATCAAGCTTGACCTGCATAGACTCGACTACTTTGCGCACAGCATCTACGCCTGTATCTTTCGAGATAGCCTGAGGAAGCGTAACGTTAAAGTCTTTTTCAAGGTCTTCAACCAATGCTGCGTCTTTTGCAATTAAGTCACCTTCCACGCCTTCGAAGCGCTGAAGATAAGTATCGTGAACAAGCGTTGTTGCGACCTCGTGCAATTGTTCTGCATACTTCGCAACCACGCGATCAAGACGTGTTTTAATATCATCGATTACTTCAGGGCCAGTGGTCGGTTCTTTTGCAGTGGTTTGAACCTTGTTCACTAACCCTTTCTTTTGATACTGGGCTGCAAGTTTAACTGCGCCTAGCGCCTGCCACAAGGCATGATTTAAGTTCTCTTGCTCCACGCGAACAGCGTCAACAGGCTTACCTTCATCTATTGCCATTTTCACGCCGTAAATACCTTGCCAAATAGAGGCATAAATCGGCACGTACTGGGTTTCAATCGCAGAGTGGAAGTCCACCTCTTCCCAATATTCGATGAGCGCGTCTGACTTAACAGACTTGTCTTTTGCTTCATACGCATCAACAACACTGCCAAACTTCTCTTCTAGCCAATGCACCTCTTCCGTGTATTCACCAAGGTGCGCGTGAAGATTGTTCACGTGATCGCCAATCGCACCGTTTGCAAATGCTTGAGACGATAGCATTGAGAATGTCACCGCTGATGCCAGAACCAGAGCACCCATTTTTTTCAGTGTTGTTGTCATAATTATTCCTAAAACGTTTGTCTTTTCGCGCAAATGATACTTATTATCATTAAGAAAGTAAAGGTAACTGAACGAGTCCACACGCTATGTAGCTTGGCGTCCTCGCCTAGATGACATGCGCCTAAAAACCTCTTAACCATAAGCTAAAGTAAATTAATGTTAGCTGAACGTGTTGATATTTAACGCAATTCCTTAAGCGGGAGATCATATTCTGATGACATTTTAATGAATTTCAATGTTAAGTATACGGATATGTAAATTAACGAATATTCACGAACGCTTAAACGAAAAAAGCCCGCAACCTAGGTTGCGGGCTTATCTTGATGTTTATACTGAAAAGCGTACTTACAGGCTATCTAGCATGGTTTGTGCGTCGCTTACGTCAAACCTACCTGGGTCTTCCACATTCAGCTTTTTCACTTCGCCATCTTCTACTAGCATTGAATAGCGAAGCGAGCGCAAGCCACCGAAATTACCTGTGCTCATATCCAGACCAATTTGTTTAGTAAAGAAACCGTTGCCATCAGCTAGCATTACAATTTCGTCCGCATTGTTCGCTTTACCCCATGCATCCATCACAAATGCATCGTTAACACTCAAGCAGATAATAGTATCAATGCCTTTCGCTTTGATTTTATCAGCAAGCGCTACATAGCCCGGCAAGTGTGCTTGTGAACAGGTCGGCGTAAATGCGCCTGGCACTGCAAACAACACAACGCGTTTTTCCGAAAACAACTCATTCGTTCCTGGGTTGGTTATTTCGCCATTTTCTAAAAGGCTAAAATCTACTTCAGGCAAAGTGCCCCCAACTTGTATCATGCTACTCTCCTAGATTTTTTTGACACAAATACACATCAAATCTGTGTTTTTTGCTTTCAATAGCCATTGATGCTTTCATTCCTGCCAGCACGTCTGCACTGTTTGGGCGTTTAACCACTACCCGGTGCGTAGCTAGCTCTAGTGCTGGCGGTAACAGCGCATCTGCGTCTGGATCATGACCAAGCAGTTGCTGAAACAGCCGCATTTCCTTTTTCACCAAGGCTGACTTCTTTTTGTGTGGGAACATGGGGTCTAAATAAATAGCGTTCACATTCTCACCACTGAAGTATTGCATTACCTCAGCACTATTTCCATGCCGTAAGCTCATTTGTGAAGCAAGTTCTGGAAAACTAAGCGCTAACCTGCGGATGCCGTCTTCAAGCAGCGCCGCTACAATAGGGGAGCGTTCTATCATTGTCACTTTGCAGCCCACACTCACAAGTACAAAAGCATCTCGTCCTAACCCGGGCGTAGCATCTACAACATGCCACTTTTCATTCCCCTTAAGGCCAATGGCTTTAACAATAGGCTCTTTACGGCCACCGCCATGCTGCTTTCGGTATAAACTGGCGGGTGACGCAAAGTCTACTTCTACTGGCAATACCTTTTTATCACTCGCGTCAGCAAGACCAAGCACACCATTTCTGACCTGAAGGTAGAACCCTTCATTATCTTTTTCACTATGAGTGATAATAGGGAAATTCCACTTTTCACTTACCACATTCACTAGCGCAGTATCATCACTACTGCTATTTTCAGCAAGAACTAAAGGCACACTATTAAGCATGGCCGTACTGCTCCTTGTGCCCTATCCATCTATTTATAATGGCTTGAGCGTGAGAGGGGTATTTGTCCCACAGGGTATAGGCTATTTCCTGTACTTTTGGAATAAGTGCAGCGTCGCGCACTAAATCCGCTATTTTAAGCTCAGCCATACCGGTTTGTTTGGTGCCCATAAATTCACCTGGGCCTCTAATTTCTAAATCTCGCTGTGCAATATAAAACCCATCATTCGACTCACGTAACACGCCCAGACGCTGAGTCGCCGTTTTAGATAATGGGCTTTGATACATAAGTACGCACTGACTTTCAACAGCACCTCGCCCCACCCTGCCTCTAAGCTGATGAAGCTGCGCCAACCCTAAGCGCTCTGGGTTTTCAATGATCATGATACTGGCGTTAGGCACATCTACGCCCACTTCAATAACCGTAGTGGCTACCAGTAAGTCGAGTTTGCCGTCTTTAAAGTCAGCCATAACTTGGGCTTTTTCCGCAGGCTTTAGTCGCCCGTGTACTAATCCTACCTGCAAGTCAGGTAGCGCGGTGCGCAATGTAACGGCGGCATCTTCTGCGGCCTGACACTCTAACACTTCAGATTCATCAATAAGGGTACATACCCAATAGGCTTGTCGACCATTATCTTTACATGCCTGTCGCACCCGCTCTATCACGTCGGCGCGGCGTGTATCGGGTAGCACAACCGTTTGCACTGGCGTTCTCCCGGGGGGGAGTTCATCAATAATCGACGTGTCTAAATCGGCATAGGCTGTCATGGCCAACGTTCTTGGAATAGGCGTCGCCGTCATAATTAGCTGATGAGGGTAGCGACCTTGCTGCTCGCCTTTATCGCGCAGGGCCAAACGCTGATGTACCCCAAAGCGGTGTTGTTCATCTACAATAACCAGCGCTAGCTGCTGGTAGTTCACGCTTTCCTGGAAGATGGCGTGAGTACCCACCAGCATTTGAATATCGCCAGCTTCTAAGCGCGCCATTACTTCATTGCGCGCTTTTCCTTTAAGCTTTCCAGCAAGCCAGCCCACTTCAATGCCCAACGGCTCCAACCAGCCGCGAAAGTTGTTCGCGTGCTGTTCTGCCAAAAGTTCTGTAGGAGCCATCAAGGCCACTTGATGCCCTGCACCTATGGCAGACAATGCGGCGAGTGCTGCCACCAAGGTTTTACCCGAGCCCACATCGCCCTGGACCAGACGCATCATGGGCCGCGCATGCTGCATATCGTTTTGTATATCTTTAACCACGCGCGACTGGGCCCCTGTGGGTGAAAATGGCAGCTGCGCTAACATTTTATCTATCAGAGGCTGGTTCACTTTAATGGGAATACCTGGCTGGGCGTCAGACAGCTTACGCACTTTAAGCACGCTTAAGTGATGTGACAGTAGCTCTTCTAATATCAACCGATACTGGGCAGGATGAAGCCCCTCTTCCATTTCATGAACGTCTACATCAGGTGGCGGGCGGTGCACTAAATGCAGAGCTTCGTTGAGGCTAATTTGCTCGTCGTAAATACCCTCAGGCAATAAATCTGCAAGTGCGCCTTTATCTAACAGCTTTAACGCTTGGTCGGTTAAATTGCGAAGGGTTAACTGCTTAACCCCGTCGGTAGTGGGGTAAACCGGCGTGAGCGACTCTTCGGTAGGTGGAGCGTCCTCATCAACTAATTTAAATTCTGGGTGCATCATTTCAATGCCCCATTTCCCAGTGCGCACTTCACCAAAGCAGCGTACGGTGTTGCCCGGTGTCATCATCGACCGCTGTACAGCACCGAAGTGAAAAAAGCGCAGCGTAATAGTGCCCGTGCCGTCGCTTAGCTTAACCACTAACATGCGCTTTTTACCATACTGAATATCAGCGCTCATTACTTCGCCCTGCACGCTAACGTGAGTAAAGGGGCGACATTCGGCCACGCTGTATATACGGGTTCTATCTTCGTAGCGATGTGGCAGATGAAACAAGATATCTTGAAGGGTAAACAAGCCAATTTTGTTGAGCTTTTCTGCCACCTTTGCGCCTACGCCTTTAAGCGCAGTAATGGGTGTAGTGGCCAGTGCTTGCATCAAGCGATATCCTTCTTTTGGAACATTAACTATTTAACCTTTGGATTGGCACAAGCTGGTGTTAATCAACGTGTTATAGGAAAAGAAGTGTAAAGGATTGTTGAGGGGTTGGCGAGTACGCTTTAGGCCAGTTTTTTACGCTGGCCCCTATACAAGTAAGAGCAAAACTAAAAGTGCAACCAATAGGTTAGGCCCTAGTCGGCCTCTAGCGCGTTTGCTTCTGCTTTTGTGATCTGCATTTCTTTCCACCAGCTTTCATCGGCATCCACTTCACCAATGGCGTTAATAGCAGGCAAAGGCAAACCTTTGCGTTGGCAAAGTTTATACAAACGCGGGTAACCATTTTGAAAGGCCAATGCTTGGCACTCTTCTTCTGGTAACTGCTGGGTGTTATACATACCTGCAATTGTACGTTGGCGCTGGGCTTCGTAAAGTACCAACGCTGCAGCTACCGATACGTTCAACGACTGCACCATGCCCATCATAGGAATAACAATGTCATGGTCGGCAACGGCTTTCGCCTCATCAGAGGCACCGTATTTCTCTTGACCAAACAAAATAGCCGTTGGCTTGGTGTAATCAATATCACGAAAATCGACAGCGGTATCAGATAAGTGGGTTACCAGCACCTGCATGCCTTGACCTTTTAGTTCAGCCATCGCATCGTTGATATTATCGTGATTGGTTTGACGCACCCATTGTTGGCTGCCCATAGCGGTGCCGCGACGAAACTGGTATTTCTTTTCCCACACGGTGTGAACGCGATGAATACCCACTGCATCACAGGTTCTCACTACTGCAGATACGTTATGCGGCTTGTGTACATTTTCAAGGCAAACCGTAAGATCTGTTTGCCTTCTTTCCAGCACTTGTCTTATGCGCTGGTAACGCTCAGGTGACATGGCTTACTCCGGCAGTTCCATTACACCATCAATTTCAATTTGTGCACCTTTAGGCAATGCCGACACCTGAACGGCAGCACGCGCTGGGTAAGGTTTCGTGAAGTAACGGCTCATGATTTCATTAACCGTTGCAAAGTGACCAAGGTCGATAAGGAAGATGTTCACTTTCACCAAATCGTTCGTTGTGCCGCCTGCCGCGTCACACACCGCTTTGATATTTTCAAAAACTTGAACAGCTTGCGCTTCAAAATCATCAGATACCATTTCCATGGTTTCAGCAACCAGCGGGATTTGGCCTGAAAGGTAAACAGTAGTACCCGCTTTTACCGCTTGGCTATAAGTACCAATAGCAGCAGGTGCCTTATCGGTCTGAATAATAGACTTAGACATAGTAGTTCCTAAATAGTGTAGTAATTAGTGTCGAGATTGACTATGACGAGACACTTTCTGAACTTCCGGCATGGTGCGTATTTTCTTCATCACGCGCGCCAAGTGAACACGATTATGTGTGGTAAGTTCAAGGTCGATAAAGTAGATGTTACTCTCTTTTTCTTCAGTTTGCAGGCCAATGATATTGGAATCGCACCCTGAAATGGTGTTCGTTAATGTTGCCAGTGTGCCTTGATGGTTAAACAATTCAATGCGAAGCGACGCCTTAAATTCACCTTGTGGATTATCGTCCCACTGCATGGGCAGCACTCGCTGCGGCTCTTCTCTTGTGAGCTTGCGAATATTATTACAGCCAATTTGATGTATAGTCATTCCGCGGCCAGGGCTTAGCACCGCTACAATTTCATCATCTGGAATGGGGTGGCAGCAACGAGAATAATGAACAAGCAGGCCTTCGGTACCCCGAATAGCAACATTGCCTTTCTTATCTGATAAATCAGTTGTGCTTTCGCCAAGTAAACGACGAGCGACAATAGCGCTCAATTCGTTGCCAAGCCCTATATCAACAAGTAAATCATCGAAACTGTCGTGTTTGGTCTCTGCAACAACCCGTTCGATATCTTCGTTTGGAATATCATCTAGCTTAACGCTTCCTAACGCATGGCGAAGAAGGCGGTTCCCCATGTTTACCGCTTCTTGAGAATGCTGCTTGCGTAAGTACTGACGAATGCGCGTACGCGCACGAGCACTTACTACAAAGTTCAGCCAGTTCGCATTCGGTTTTGCTTTAGGAGAAGTAATGATTTCAACGGTTTGACCGTTCTCTAGCGGCTTGCTCAAGCTAAAGTTTCTGCGTTCTACACGCACACCTACACAGGTATTACCCACATCGGAATGAACTGCATAGGCAAAATCGACGGCAGTTGCACCGGTTGGTAATTCAATAATACGGCCGTCTGGTGTGAACACATAAATTTCATCAGGGAAAAGGTCGGTTTTCACCGATTCGATGAATTCAAAAGACGAACTGGCCGATTGCTGAAGTTCAAGCAAACTTTGCATCCACTTACGTGCGCGAAGCTGCGCAGTAGTGCCATTGTCGCCTGGCTCTTTATAAAGCCAATGTGCGGCTACCCCTTTGTCAGCCATTTGGTCCATTTCCTGTGTACGAATTTGAATTTCAACAGGAATTCCGTGTGGCCCAATCAATGATGTATGTAGCGACTGATAACCGTTAGTTCGGGGGATCGCAATGTAATCTTTGAAACGATTTTCAATGGGTTTATAAAGCCCATGCATAGCACCGAGTGCGCGATAGCAATTATCTACCGAGTCAACCACTATGCGAAATGCGTAAATATCCATTACCTCATTGAACATCAGTTCTTTGTTTTTCATTTTGCGGTAAATGGAATAGAGGTGCTTCTCACGCCCTAGCACGTTCGAGTCGATTTCGTAGGCGTCTAAGCGCGTATTAAGCTCTTCACGGATATTTTCGATGATTTCTTTACGATTACCACGCGCTTGTCGAACTGCCGATTTTAGGGCGCGATGTCGCATCGGATACATGGCTTGGAAACCCAGGTCTTCTAGCTCGTTTTTAATATCGTGTATACCCAATCGATGGGCTATCGGCGCGTAAATCTCTAAGGTTTCAAGAGCGATACGTCTGCGCTTATCTGGACGCAGCGAACCCAGAGTGCGCATATTGTGCGTGCGGTCAGCAAGTTTGATGAGAATAACCCTGATGTCTTGCACCATGGCCATCATCATTTTACGAAAGTTTTCGGCTTGCGCTTCTTGTTTGGTACTAAACGCTAACTTATCTAGCTTACTTACGCCTTCAACCAGTTCTGCAACGGTATCGCCAAAGGCTTCAGCCAAGTCTTCTTTGCTGTAATGGGTATCTTCGATAACATCATGAAGCAGCGCCGCCATGATCGTCTCATGATCAAGGTGCATATCCGCCAGAATACCCGCAACAGCAACAGGGTGTGTAATGTAAGGGTCGCCACTTGAGCGCATTTGTCCATCGTGCGCTTCTTGCGCAAGCACAAAAGAATCCTGAACCAGCTGCACGCGCTCGGCCGGCAAGTACTCTAAAACTTTCTGCTTTAAACCTTCAAACAAATACACAGCGAAGCGTTACCCTAATCACTCTTACAAAACGTTATAACACTAAGAATACGTTTTATTGTGCAATAAGCCAATACACCAAAAGCAAAGCGCCAGTGCTTTTTTCAAAGCACTGGCGCCAAATTACAGCTAAAACCGTTGAAAGTAAGTTTTACTGATCAGATAAAATGTTCGCAACAGAGGCAAACTCAGCGTGTTCTTGCTGTTCTTGAGCTTGAAGATCCGCTTGTTCTAGCGTAGCAGCAGTCACTAAACCTTCTTCAATTTCGCGAAGTGCTGTTACAGTTGGCTTATCGTTTTGAACGTCAACCATAGGATCTTTTCCTCCAGTGGCAATTTGACGTGCACGGCGTGCAGCAACAAGCACTAGGTCAAAGCGGTTACCAATTTTATCTACGGCATCTTCTACAGTTACGCGAGCCATGTATTTCTCCGGAAATTAGGTTGAGCAATTTATTCAAAAAACGGCCGCGTAGTATACACAAACACACTGCGCGATCCTAGTGTTTTGTTTGAAATTGAAGCAGTCAGATCTGGGCGACGAATTGCTGATCTTCAGGCCTTCAAGCAAACGCCATACACGATATGGTAAACCTACGCGTTACCCAGTAGTTCGTCCAATAGCACCTGATGTCGCATTTGCTGTTTCATTGTGCGAAGGCGTCGTGCGGTAACGATAGACTCTAAGTCATTTAACGCGGTAGCAAAATCGTCGTTAATAATGACGCTATCGAACTCGTTAAAATGCGACATTTCAGCCACCGCTTGTGCCATACGGCCCGCGATGACCTCTTCAGAATCTTGTCCGCGACTATTTAAACGCTGCTCTAGCACCTCTAATGATGGAGGTAAGATAAATATCCCGCAAGTATCTGGCATAAGCGCTTTAACTTGGCGTGCGCCCTGCCAATCGATATCTAGAAACACATCTATTCCGCGGTGCAACGTCTGCTCGATAGTTACGCGAGAAGTGCCGTAGTAGTTACCGAAGACTTCCGCATACTCGAAGAATACGCCTTGCTCAATAAGCGCTTCAAACTGCTCACGACTGACAAAATGATAGTGGACGCCATCAACTTCACCTGGACGAGGTTGACGCGTGGTATGAGACACAGACACCTGCATAGGCGCGCTTTCATTGCCTTCGTACTTTTCCATTAGTGCCTTTATAAGGCTTGATTTTCCTGCTCCAGACGGAGCTGCAAGAATGAATAAGTTGCCAAGTAGTGAAGCCATAGGATATTAAAATTTATCAAAATGTGGTGATTTCAGGTGGCAATGATAGCATATTAAGCCATTGCGCCGTAACTCTGATTATTCAGTTTATCCATCAATGGAAGATGTTTACCTTCGTTTAAATCGAAGGACGGTAATAGCAAATAACTAAAAATAATAAATTTCTATATGGTTGGGTCAGAATCATAACTCTGCCGCCACCATTTGTAGAAAGATAGAGATTGCCTGTGAGAAAGGAAGCCATTGGTGATAAAGCAACAAACTTAACTAGGAAATAAAGAATGACTCAGCAACTTCTGCCGTGCGTAGAGATTAATCCAACTGCTGCGCCCGATGCCTGCGTTATCTGGCTTCACGGCCTTGGCGATTCAGGTCACGGTTTTGCTCCTATCGTGCCAGAACTTAAACTTCCCGAATCTTTGTCCGTTAAGTTTCTTTTTCCCCATGCCCCAGAACGCCCTATCACTATTAACAACGGTATGCGTATGCGAGCTTGGTACGATATTAAGTCATTAGACTTCGAAAGCCGCGCAGATTTAGAAGGTGTTAAAGCATCAGCAGAGCAAGTTGAACAGCTCATTGAAGCGCAGATTGAAAGCGGCATACCATCAGAACGCATCATACTTGCTGGGTTTTCACAAGGGGGAGTTATCGCGCTTCATTTGGCACCTAGGTTTGCACACAAACTTGCCGGTGTACTTGCGCTCTCTACTTATATGTGTGAGCCATCATTGTTAAGTAATGAAGCAAAAGATATCAATCGCGATACACCGATTATGATGGCTCACGGCGAACAAGACGAAGTAGTGCCTGTGTTCATGGGAAATGCAGCGTTTAAAACGCTAAGCGAATGCGGATTTAATGCCACGTGGCAGACCTATACCATGCAACACAATGTGTGCATGCAAGAACTCAACGATATTAGCGCGTGGCTTCAAACCCGTTTGAAATAGGGCTACTCGACAACGCGGTTTCTACCTCCGTTTTTAGCTTTGTAAAGGTTGTCGTCTGCCTGCTTTAAGCATGCATGCAAGCTGGTGTCAGTGAGAGCGGTCGCTACACCAAAGCTTGCTGTAATGGGGTGATTGATGTCACCCTCTACAAAGGGGTTGGCCTCAATCGCCTTTCTCATTTTTTCAGCTAACTTTACGGCTTGACTAAGTGATGCATGGGGAAAGAGCACTAAAAACTCTTCGCCGCCTGTTCTTGCAACAACGTCGGTCGCTCTGACGGTTTCTTTCATCAAGCTGGCAAAGTGAATCAACACCTCGTCGCCTATATCGTGACCGTAGGTGTCGTTAATCTTTTTAAAGTAATCGATATCAACCACCACAGCGCTCAACGGAAAGTATGCTGCTGGGTCTTGCATCGCCTTTTCAAAAAACACTGCTTCAAGAAAACGCCTGTTGGGTAATTTTGTTAGCGGATCGGTGTTCGCCTGACGCATTCTTTCAAAATTCTCACGTAGCATTTCTCTACGGCTTTGATGCCAAAAATTTTCGCCGATAAAGGCTACGCAAATGAAACAGAATGTCGCAATAAGAAAGCGTGAAACATGCTCGTCGGGATAAACTGCCAGAATATGGTTTTGGTTATAAAGCATGAAAATGGCTATCCCCACCGTAATCGCTACGTAGGCCAAGGCAGGTTTAAATTGCACCACGACAATCTGAACGAAAAGCAAAGGAAAGATAAAGTAGAGGCCCGTATTATTAAGCCCGCCCGTGTAAATTAAGCCGTTTATTGTAAACATCACCACAAGCCCGGCAATGTAGTAAAAGATATCTGCGCGCGGAAATATGTGAGAAAGCATGACATTTGCGTACACAAACGCGGCAGACCCCGCTAGCATGCCCACTAAAAGTGGGTTGTCCGTGCCCACATTGAGCCACGCCATGAAGGCCATAATTGTGCCGCCTACATAGGAAATGAAGTACAGGGTTGCTCTTCTGCGTTTCCTTTCTGCCTGATCTTGCTGGGCGCCTTTAAGAAGCTGCCTCAGCGATGCATTATCCATAAAAGGATGCTCTCCATAATTGCTCAAATACTTCGTGACAGTTCCTAGCATAGACTGTTTACTTACTAATAACAAAGAAGAAAACTACTGCTATTTTCAAACATTAATTCAGAAAATGCGTATACTACGAGTATCTCGTATGACGTTCAGTGATACGTCGCTTTAGTTCATCTTTTTTATTAGTTTGGAATAATCATGAGTCACCTCAACACCACCCGCACCGTTCGAATTGCTACTAGAAAAAGTGCGCTAGCACTTTGGCAAGCAGAGTATGTGAAGGCTAAATTGTTGGAGCATTATCCTTCAATGACTGTTGAGCTTGTTCCCATGAGTACGCAGGGCGACAAAATATTAGATACGCCTTTGGCAAAAATTGGCGGTAAAGGCCTGTTTATCAAAGAGCTTGAAATTGCCATGCTCGAGGGCCGCGCTGATATTGCCGTGCATTCAATGAAAGATGTTCCTGTAGCGTTTCCTGATGGATTTGGTTTGCATGCCATATGCGAGCGTGAAAACCCGTTCGATGCCTTCGTATCCAATCATCACGACAGCTTAGACGCCCTACCCCAAGGTGCTGTGGTTGGCACATCAAGCCTTCGCAGACAGTGTCAAATTCGTAAACACCGTCCTGACCTTGTCATTAAAGATCTTCGCGGCAATGTGAATACTCGTATAGCAAAACTGGATGCCGGTGAGTATGACGCCATCATATTGGCCTCAGCAGGCCTTATACGCCTTGAAATGGAATCTCGAATTCGCATGCCATTACCGGCGGATATTTCATTACCCGCAGTAGGGCAAGGTGCAGTAGGGATCGAATGCCGTAACGATGACGAAGAGTTAATCGCTTTACTTCAAGCCTTAAACCACGTTGACACTAATACCCGTGTTACGGCAGAACGCGCCATGAACGAGCGACTAGAAGGCGGATGCCAAGTACCGATTGGTAGCTTTGCTACACTTGATGGTGACGTGCTAACGCTAACCGGCATGGTAGGTAAACCAGACGGCACTGAGCTTCTTTTTGCCTCAGCGACAGCATCTAGAGAAAACGCCAAGGACATAGGTGTTGAGGTTGCTGAAGCCCTTCTAGAACAAGGTGCAGGAGAAATTCTTAAGGCGCTTTACAACTAAAGCGCTTTTTACTCACATTGGGAAGCTATGTTTAATTTGCCCATGCGCTAATTTATTTCGCGCGATATGGCGAAAACCAAAAAGGATGAAGCTTCGTTTACATGCTACTGTTTACTCGCCCCTTACCGAAATTAAAAGCCAGTGCGATAGCTTTTGAAAAAGCTGGCTTAGATGCCGTGGGCATAGCCACCTCAGATATTACGCCGGTTTCTTCAGAAAGTAGCGCTGCCGCTGAATTTCTGCAGAATAACCCCGTTAATGTGATTGTAGTGACCAGCGTATACGCAGTGAAATCTGCAATAGCAGGCCTTAATAAAACTTTTGAAAACCCACCGCTCATTGTGGCAGTGGGTGATGCGACATTGCGTAAACTACAATCTGAGCTAGACGTTTTTCCGATAGATAAAATTGTTACGCCTGACGTTCATACATCGGAAGGTATATTGGCAATGCATCAACTTAATGAGGCAAACTGTCAACACGTCGTTATTATTAAAGGCGAAGGTGGGCGAAGTGCAATTGCTGACGGATTAAACGAACGAGGAATTCTAGTAAATTGCTTTAACGTTTATAAAAGAGAGCTACTTAGCCGTCCAATTTACACAAAACGGTGGAAAATGAGCGACGTTAGCGGCATTATCGCTACAAGCGAAGCAATGGCACTACAGCTGTTAGCACACTATGGTGACGCATTATTCGACTTTCCGTGGTTAACAGTAAGTAGTCGTATTGCCAACACCCTGACTGTTAAAGGTATTAAAAAGGTTGGCATTTGTCAGCGAGCCACCGATCAGGCGCTCATCGCCTGGGTAAAGGATAACTGGGAGTATTAAATGGCCAATAATAACGAAAATAGCCCACAAGTAGAGGAACGCGTAAACGTGGATGCTGAAAAAGAAGTAATTGAGTCTTCTGCCACACAGAGCGAATCGACAAAGTCTGGCGCTAAGCAAAAGAAATCATCAGGCAATGGCCTATTATGGTTCGTTGTAATCATCCTATTTTTAATAGTGTTAGGCATGGCTGGCGCTGGTTATTGGTATTATATGCAGCAGCAGTCGGCAAGCGCTGACTCTGCCACTACCCAGCAAAGTAACGCGACGAAATTGAACGCCATTGAACGTGAGCGCGCTGACATTTTAGCGACGCTACAAGACGTAGCGCGAACAAACCAATCCTTACAAAGCACAGTGGACGAACTGAAAACGCAGAACGAACAACTCTCTCTGCAAGCTGAGTCTACACTGCAGCAACTTAACAATATGGAAGGTCGCCGCCCCACAGACTGGTTAATAGCCGAAGCCGACTATTTAGTGCGTATGGCAGGCAGAAAGCTGTGGTTGGAAAACGACGTACGCACCGCCATTTTACTTCTTGTTAATGCAGATAAGCGCTTGAAGTCTCTAGCAGACCCTTCAGTACTGCCTGTTCGCGCAAGCCTAGCGGAAGACATTCAAACACTGCAGCAGCTTAACCCTGTCTCTCAGAGCTCGGTCGCCCTTGCGCTTACCGGCATGATGGCACAAATTGACAAGCTTCCTCTTGATACCTTTGAGAAACCAGAAGACGCCAGCGCCGAAGACACTACCTTGTCGGAATCTGCTGACGATTGGCAAGACAACCTTGCAAAAGTATGGCGCTCTTTGGTTAATGATTTCTTAACCGTTAAAACCATTGAAGGTCCGATTGAGCCAGTGCTTTCTTTAGAAGCGCAATTTTTAGCGAAAGAGCAGCTTCGACTGCAGCTCATGCACGCACAAACTGCCGCACTTCAAGGCGACGCAGGCTTATATAATCAATCACTGCAATATGCCCAAACGCTAATTATCGAAAAATACGATACAGAGAAAAGCCAGGTGACCGGCTTTGTAGAAGCGCTACAAAATCTTATTGCCACTGACATTTCCC
Source organism: Alteromonas gracilis (assembly GCF_002993325.1). Classification (GTDB taxonomy): domain Bacteria; phylum Pseudomonadota; class Gammaproteobacteria; order Enterobacterales; family Alteromonadaceae; genus Alteromonas; species Alteromonas gracilis. The sequence continues at coordinate 78,045 of NZ_PVNO01000005.1, read as the reverse complement.
GTCCTATTCCTACTGAGCTGGCCTCGCAAAAGCCTTTAGAGCGTTTGCTAGATAGCCGTGTTAAACAGGTATTTGGACAAGGAGCAAGCGCACTATGAAATGGTTAGCTATTGCCCTTGCGGTATTAGCCGCATTCGTTGTTGCACTGATTGTTGGACCAATGCTACTTGGCGATAAAGGTTACGTGCTTATTTCTCTTGGCAGTACTGCCATTGAAATGACGGTAATCAGCTTTTGTATATTGGTGATTGGTGCCGTTATCGCTTGGTATGTACTATCGAGATTTGTTGTGTGGGCGTTAAGCCTGATAACGGGCTCTCATAAGTGGTTTGGTACACTGGGTGAGCGCAAGCGCAAACGCGCTTTTTATGATGGCCTTCACGCTATGGCGTCTGGCGATTTCGAGAGCGCTCAAAAGTCGTTAAGCAAAACTACAAACGGAGATTTTGAAGGCGTTAACTATTTAGCATCAGCTCAAATTGCGCTTGCTAATAATGACCTGTCAAAAGCCCGTTATTTCTTAGTGCAGGCCTCTGACTTCCCTAACGCAAAAGTAGCCGCTACAGTCATGCACGCCCGTGTCGATATGGCCGAAGAGAAATACGACGCGGCCCTTGAAAAGCTTGATGAACTTGAAGAAAAAGAGCGCGAGAACAAGCAAGTTGTTCAGCTTAAAGCGCGCATTCTTGCCAAGCTGGGTAAGTGGCAAGTATTGCAAGACAATCTTTCTGCCTGGCGCAAGGCGCTACCTAAAGACGATTACACAGCATGGAGCCAGCGTATTGCCAAAGGTAAATTTGCAGAAATTGCCAGTAAGCAAGGTGCTGTTGAGCTTAAATCATATTGGGAGACGCTGCCGCGCAAACTGCGTCATGACGATGCATATCGCGCTGCGTATGTTCAGCAGTTGCTTGACCAAGGCATGCATGCAGACGCGCAGCAACTGTTGGTTGAATGGCAAAAACGTGGCCCGAATAGCGCCCTGTTCCCGTTGTTCACGCAGCTTAATATCCCTGACGCATCGCCCTCATTACGGTTGTTAGAAAGCTGGATTAAACAAGACGACGAAAATGTTGAACTGTATTCAACGCTAGGCCAAGTTGCGTTTAACTCAGGCGACGATGTGTTGGCTGAAAAAGCCTTGCTCAAAGCAACAAAAATGAAATCGCGTAAAGAAGATTTGCTGTTGCTTTCTGCTATCAGTGAGCGCCAACAAGATACAGCTACAGCCCTGCAGCTTTATAAAGAGGGTCAGCAATTAGCTGGCTAGGTGACGTTTCATTTAACCTAGCTGGTAGTACTTGTATTAACCGTAAAATTGAAGATATAGTAAAAAGGAACAGTAAATTCGTGCTCTAAACTTGTGTCTAAAAACACTCAGTTCTAGTGAGCAGACCTTGTTTTAAGCGCGAATAAAATAAATTACTTGTCGGAGTGCTTCACTGGTAACCCAGTAAGCTGAGACCGCGAAAGTGGGATCCGTTGAACCTGATCAGGCTAATACCTGCGAAGGGAACAAGAAAATGCAATGCACACAGTGCTTACAATAATCACAACACTGTGGCTCGTTTGTATAATAAAGCGAGTGATGTAAACGTTAGAATAGGTTAAGCGTAGAAAGCGAGCGCAGACAGCGGCGCAAGCATCTAGGCTAAAGCAACGATAACACTCATCACACAATTGTTATTACCCTCGAGTTGAAAGCCGGGTTTAAAACCTTAACCCTCACACATTGTATTCTCCTTCACTCCTGACAAGCATTTTTAAACCTAAACTTAAAAGGCCAAAATGCTATGTCGAACAGACGCGAACAGCGCCAACAGGCGCAACAATTCATCAACGAGCTAGCTGGCGAAGCTTACCCCAATTCCACACGCCATTACGAAAATGGAAGCCGAGATGACATCCGCGTTGCCATGCGCCTTATTCATCAGCACGACAGCTTAGTCGGTGGCACCGAAGACAACCCTATTCTAAAACCAAATCCGCCGATCCCCGTGTACGACACTTCTGGCCCCTACGGCGACCCTGACGAAAACATCGATGTTCATAAAGGCTTAGCGCCTTTGCGCAGAGCGTGGATTGAAGAGCGTGGCGATACTCATGCTCTTGATGGTGTTTCATCACATTTTGCTAAAGCGCGTGAAAACGACATTTTTACCGAAGACTTTCGTTTTATACGCAACCGCAAACCGTTAAAAGCGAAAGCGGGCAAAAACGTAACGCAACTGCACTACGCCAGAAAGGGCATTATAACCCCTGAAATGGAATACATTGCCATTCGCGAAAATATGGGTCGCCAAGCCATTAAAGATGCAGAACTTACGCAGCAACACAAAGGCGAACACTTTGGCGCAAATTTACCCGAGACTATAACCCCCGAATTTGTGCGTCAGGAAGTGGCTGCAGGGCGCGCCATTATTCCGTGCAATATTAATCATCCTGAGCTAGAGCCAATGATTATCGGCCGCAACTTCTTGGTGAAAATTAACGCCAACATTGGTAACTCAGCGGTGACCTCTTCCATTGAAGAAGAGGTAGAAAAGCTGGTGTGGTCGACCCGCTGGGGCGCCGACACAATAATGGATTTATCCACCGGCAGAAACATTCACGAAACCCGCGAGTGGCTTCTGCGAAATAGTCCGGTTCCACTTGGCACCGTGCCCATTTATCAGGCCCTTGAGAAAGTAAACGGCGTTGCCGAAGGTCTCACATGGGAGATGTTTAAAGACACGCTTATCGAGCAGGCCGAGCAAGGGGTGGATTATTTCACCATTCATGCTGGTGTACTGCTTGAGTACGTGCACCTTACGGCAAAACGAGTTACCGGCATTGTATCTCGCGGCGGGTCAATTATGGCGAAATGGTGCTTAAGTCACCACCAGCAAAGCTTTTTATACGAGCACTTTCGCGACATCTGTGAAATTTGCGCCAAGTACGATGTAGCATTGTCGTTAGGTGATGGCCTGCGCCCTGGCAGCGTTGCCGATGCTAACGACGATGCACAATTCTCTGAGTTACGAACCCTTGGAGAACTGACAAAAATTGCGTGGGAATACGATGTTCAGGTAATGATTGAAGGCCCCGGGCATGTGCCAATGCACATGATTAAAGAGAATATGGAAGAGCAATTAAAGCACTGCCATGAAGCGCCTTTCTATACCCTTGGCCCCTTAACTACCGATATCGCACCGGGCTACGACCACTTCACATCCGGCATTGGTGCCGCCATGATTGGTTGGTTCGGCTGCGCAATGCTCTGCTATGTAACACCTAAAGAGCACTTAGGTCTACCCAATAAAGAAGATGTAAAACAAGGCTTAATCACCTACAAAATCGCCGCTCATGCCGCTGATTTAGCCAAAGGTCACCCAGGGGCACAAATTCGCGACAACGCCATGTCGAAAGCGCGCTTTGAATTTAGATGGGAAGATCAATTCAACTTAGCCTTAGACCCGCACACGGCTCGTGCCTATCACGATGAAACCCTTCCTCAGGCCTCCGGCAAGGTTGCTCACTTTTGCTCAATGTGCGGTCCTAAGTTCTGCAGCATGAAAATTTCCCAAGAGGTACGGGATGTCGCTAAGCAGGCGGAACATCATGCGCATGAAGAAGAAAAGAAAAAAGGCATGAAAGACATGGCAAACGCGTTCAATGAATCTGGCGCTGAACTCTATCATACCGCCGACAGCAAGGTTGAATTGCCATGACAGACAACGCCTTGCAGCAAACCGCGGTTAAACAGCCGGTTGTATGGTGTATAGGCGGCATAGACTCTAGTGGCGGCGCGGGTATAACCCGCGACGCCATTACCCTTGCCGACTTAAAGGTTCACGCCTGCGTCATTACTACACAGGCCACGGTGCAGTCGAACACGGTGATGTTAAGTAAAGAAAGCATGACGGCCTCGGCGCTGAATCAGCAGTGGCAGGTGCTAAGTGAAAGTACTCAAGCTAGCGCCATAAAAATAGGGGCTATTGCTAACGATGAGCAGGCGTTATTACTGTGCGCCCGCATTCAATCTCTGGCTATGCCACGACCGTTTGTCGTATGGGACCCGGTATTGCGCACCTCATCAGGTGGAAAGTTAAGTGAGCTCTCTGAACCGGTGGTAGAAGCACTTTTAAACACCGTAGATTTGGTTACCCCTAATACTCAAGAGCTTTCTTGGTTAACTAATATGCCAGTAAAGACCGATGATAGCCTACGCGCGGCGGCATACCAGCTTATCGAAAACGGCGCACACGCTGTTTACATAAAAGGAGGGCACGCAAGTTGGCAAACACAAGCATGTGATACTTTTGTAAGCCCAACACAAACTATACAGTTCACTCAGCCAAGAAAAGACACCGGCAAGCTTCGCGGTACAGGGTGTATGTTAGCCAGTGCTATTGCTGCATTTGTTGTACATGATTACTGTATTGAAGATGCGCTCACCCTGGCAAACGCTTATGTTAGCCAGGTCAGAAGCGACTCTTGCTCAAGTTCAGCACATACGCCTGCTTTTGGGCGTTGCGTTGGCTTTCCGCGTAATCCAGCGAGCTTCCCTTTAGTAAAATTTTCTCCTCGAGAACCACTGGCAACGCAAACCTTTTCATTAGACGCAGAAAAAGCGCCTCTGCCTCAAAGCAATACAGTAATAAGCCCTTTCAAAACCCTTACCCAAACTCATCTAGGTTTATATCCTGTGGTCGATAGCGTTGAGTGGATAGAACGATTATTACCTACTGGCACTAACATCATTCAGTTTCGTGTAAAACAGGGAACGCAAGAAGACATTCGCCAGCAGATAAAAGAGGCAATAGCACTCACAAAGCACACACACTGCCAACTATTCATTAACGATTATTGGGAGCTGGCTGTTGAGCTAGGTGCTTTCGGTGTGCATTTAGGGCAAGAAGATATCGATACCGCCGATTTGCACGCTATTCGAAAGGCTGGTACTAGACTGGGGATCTCAACCCATGGCTTTGCAGAAATTCAGCGAGTGCGACAACTGAAGCCATCATATATCGCCCTTGGGCACATATTTCCTACCAATACCAAAGAAATGCCTTCTAAACCGCAAGGCATAGAACGCTTATCCAAATACGTTGAACTATGTGAAGGCATTCCTACCGTTGCTATAGGTGGTATTAATTTAGCGCGCATTGCCGATGTGGCTAAAACAGGCGTTAACGGCATTGCGGTAGTCAGTGCGATTACCCAGGTCGATGACCCCTTACACGCGTTTTATGCTTTGTCTAAGGAGGCGGGTTTTGCATAGCCACTCATTCATCCAGCCCACTGCTCACTCGGCAGGCCAAGTATTTGAGCACTCATTAAACACGCAAGACATAAGGCGCTACAGCAGACAACTCATGCTTGATAGCGTTACAGATGAGGGACAAGCAAAGCTTGCCAGTTCCCATGCAGTGGTAATTGGCCTTGGCGGATTAGGTAGCTTAGTCGCTCGGTATTTAGCTGGGGCCGGTGTAGGAACCATTACATTAGTTGACGGCGACACCGTAGATATAAGTAATCTGCAGCGCCAAGTGACTTACAATGAAATGCACCTTGGCGAGCTAAAAGCAAAATCGCTATTTAATGAATTACGCAAAGTTGACTCCAAACTTAACATCATAATTAAAAGCATTTACGCTGATAGTAAGAACTTACCAACATTAATTTCTACAGCCGATTGCGTACTTGATTGTACCGATAACATCGAAACGCGTAAGTACATTAATGCCGTTACCCATCGTGCCTCTATTCCGCTTTTTATTGCGGCGGCAAGCGGGCTACGCTGGCAAGCATTGAACTTACCTCAAAACAACAAACGCATCGGTTGTTACGCTTGTCTTGTTGAACACATAGACGTGCGCGAAGACTGCCTAAGCAAAGGCGTGCTAGGCCCAGTAGTTGGTATGGCCGCCTGCCATCAAGCTACACAGGCTTTGCTGTTTTTAGCTAAAAGATTCAACGCCGACATAAAGTGGGGCCATTACCTAACCGGGAATGCCAGTCAAGGTTCGCTCCAAAGCTTCATACTTCCCCCCTCTTCAACCTGCGAGGTATGTCATGACCCAAATTAAAGTAAATGTGAACAATCAACCTTTAAACGTGATTGCCCCCATCTCATTAAGCGAACTCATTGCGCTTAAGCAAATCGACGTAGACGGCACTGCTATCGCTAAAAATACGGCTATTGTGAGCAAACGAGAGTGGTCGACTACTTACCTCAACGACAACGACACCGTTGATATCTTTACCTTAGTGGCAGGAGGCTAAAATGCTAACGCTCGCAAACCACACGTTTACATCACGTCTTTTAACCGGTACGGGAAAATTTAGTAACGCCACCATTATGAAAAATGCGGTGGCTGCCGCACAAAGCAATATCGTTACGCTAGCCATGAAACGCGTAGCGAGCAGCAGCGGGCAAGACCAAACGTTAAAAGCACTTCGAGAATTAGGAGTGACTTTATTACCTAATACATCGGGGGCTAAAAATGCACAAGAAGCTGTTTTTGCGGCTGAGCTTTCCTACGAAGCATTAGGTAGCCCTTGGATAAAGCTAGAAATTCACCCTGATCAGCGTTATCTATTGCCCGACCCTATCGAAACGCTTAAAGCCGCTGAGATTTTGGCAAAAAAAGGGTTTCACGTCTTACCCTATTGCGGCGCAGACCCTGTTTTATGCAAGCGATTAGAGGATGTAGGCTGCGCCGCGGTTATGCCCTTAGGCGCACCTATTGGGAGTAATCAGGGCTTACAAACCAAACCTTTCTTACAGATTATTGTTGAGCAGGCGTCAATTCCGGTAATTGTGGACGCTGGGATAGGAAAACCCAGTGAAGCCATGGCCGCCATGGAAATAGGCGTAGATGCAGTACTGGTAAATACCGCCATCGCCACCGCCCAAAACCCTGTCGCCATGGCAGAAGCCTTCGCCAGTGCGGTGGAAACGGGCCGAAAAGCGTTTGAAGCAGGGCTTGGCGCAACGTTTAGTCAAGCACAAGCTTCCAGCCCATTAACTGCATTTTTGGAGCCGGCGGTATGAAAGTAGCGCAAGCGCTAATACAGCAAGATTTGTCGCATTTAGCTTTATCGATAAACAGTAAAAACGCGAGTGATGTAGAGCGAGCGTTAAACGCTAGTACACTTTCACTAGACGACTTTATGGCGTTGATTTCCCCCGCTGGCGCACCCTATCTTGAGGACATGGCAAATCGCGCACAGGCGCTTACTCGTTATCGCTTTGGCAATACTATGCAGCTTTTTGTGCCTTTGTACCTGTCGAACCTATGTGCCAATGAATGTACCTATTGCGGCTTTACCATGAGCAATAAAATAAAGCGCAAAACCCTATCTATAAGTGAAGTGCTTACCGAAATCGAAGCCATTAATGATATGGGATTTTCTCAGGTGTTGCTGGTGACTGGTGAACATGAAACTAAAGTGGGCATGGACTATTTCGAACGAACCCTTAGCGCTATTCGTGACAAGGTGAGCTACCTTATGATGGAAGTGCAGCCGCTAAAAAGGGAGCAATACGAAACACTAAAACACCAGGGGTTAGATGCTGTTTTAGTGTATCAGGAAACCTATTCGCCACAGCATTACGCCAGCTACCACACCCGGGGTAAAAAACAGGATTTTTTATGGCGCTTAGAAGCCAGCGATCGTATAGGGCAAGCCGGTATAGATAAAATAGGTATAGGTGCGCTACTTGGTTTAGGCGACTGGCGGGTTGATAGTGCTATGACGGCTCTTCACGGCAAGTTGATACAACAGCACTATTGGCAAAGCCGCGTATCTATTGCCTTTCCTAGGCTTCGAAGTTGTGAGGGAAACAATACTGGCGGTAACGCACTTACCAATAGCAAGCTACCTAATGAACGTGACTTGCTTCAGCTGATTTGCGCCCACCGATTGTTTAATCCACAAGCTGAACTATCGCTTTCTACCCGCGAGTCGGCCGCATTTCGAGACGGCGTAATGCCGCTGGGGATAACATCAATGAGTGCAGCGTCCCAAACGCAGCCAGGCGGCTATAGCGAACCTTCACAGGCATTAAATCAGTTTGATATAGACGACAACCGTTCGGTGCCAGACGTGGTAAACGCGATTGCAGCGAGAGGATTAGAGCCCGTCTGGAAAGATTGGATGCCCTTTAAAGCCCGCGCCTAGCCGTTCAACTCTGCATGAGTACATGCACGCAAAGCGTAATAAAATGGCTGCTTTGCAATCAGTTAAACGATTAGTTTTTTTAAGGCAAAATAAATAAAAAATTTGTTTTGCTTTCCCATAAAACCCTCCGTAGAATCCGCACAAATTTTAGCCAGACTCTTTTCCTATGCGTCTGGCTTTTTTGTCTTATTTATCTCATATTAAAGTTATCAAAACTTAAGGGCAGTGTGTTGGATACCGTTGAATTTATTCAAATTCGTAAATTTATAGTGAAGCTAGGAAAAATGCTGCACAAGTACGGTACCCCTGCGTTCCGTCTTGAAGCTTACCTTGGTGAAGTCGCCAAATATTTGGGCGTCCACGCTTCATTTATTTCAACGCCCACGTCACTAACTTTTGTTATCTGGAGCGACCGTCACGAAGACGAATACAATCATGCGGCCCGTTTGTTACCTGGCGATCTAGACATGAATGCATTGTCCCTCACCGACGAACTAGCCAGCGAACTCCTATCGGGCAAATTAACACTAAGTGAAGCAGACAAGCGTTTAGACGAAATTGACGCCATGGGTAGCCCCTACGGGAAATGGGTAACCGGTGTTGCCTTTGCCATGGCTACTGGCGCATTTGCCATGCTGATGGGAGCTAGCTGGAGTGAAATTGGCTGGTCGGGCGCGCTAGGTATTGTGGCCTATTTATGGACCTTATGGGCACAGCAGTCTAAACGCGTAAACTTAATGCTAGAGCCAGTTACCGCATTTGTAGGCGGTATTCTTGCCTGCGCTATCGGTCAGTACGTTGACCCAGGCATCAACATTCCGCTGGTTGTGCTTTCATCGGTCATTGTGTTTGTGCCAGGTCTTGCCTTAACCATGGGCCTTGCCGAGCTGTCATCCCGTAATATGGTGTCGGGTACCGCCCGCACCATGGACGCTATCATGCAGCTGTTTAAATTGTACTTTGGCGCGTTTCTGGGTGTGTCTGTGGGCTTTAGCGCGTTCGGTGAAAACGTGTATACGCCAGCAGAATCATTGCCTTACTGGGCAACGTGGCTCGCGGTATTCTTACTGTGTATTGCCCTAGTTGCGATATTCAGAACGCGTATTAAACATATTCCTTGGGCGCTGGCAGCGGCATTTATTGCCTACAGCGCTACCGCATGGAGCTCAGATTACATGAGCCCGGGGCTAGGTGCATTCGTGGGTGCATTCGCATTAGGTATTTTTGCTAACGCGTTTACTCGCATTGCCAACCAACCAGCTACCATTGTTGCCATGCACGGGCTTATCGTGTTGGTGCCGGGGTCTAAAACCTATATTGGTTTGAACTCGTTTATGACCGGCCAAGACTTTGTAAAGGCCGATCATTTAGGCCAAGAAGTGTTTCTTATTTTTATGTCGCTAGTGGCGGGGCTTATTTTTGCTAACGTGGTTGTACCCACTAAAAAGGCACTATAACACTGGTACGCCAGCGAGTAGATTTCGCGCTAAATTACTTAACGCACCACTGGCAGTTAGGATGCACAACGTCCTTAGCGCAGCCTAACAAATGAGAAAGTCGCGCTATTTAAGCAACTTAATTAGTGCGCGCCCTAAACGGGCGTTAAGTGCGCCTGCAGCTATGGCTTCGGCCGAGTTTTCCATAAACTTGGCCGACAAGCTGCCACCAATTTGATTGGCGACTTCATCGGTAGCCAAGTCAAATACGCCCTGCGCCGCAATGTTTTGAGCCAGCACTTTTAGCAATTTCCAGTTTCCTGCTGTACTTGGCCTTAGCCCATATACACGGGCCATACGGCGAATGGTACGAAAGCTAATCCAAATCACAGCAAAGGTTTGAATAAGATTGTTTGGGCTAATAAACGCCAGGCTTCCAGCCGTTACCGACTCTTTATTGAGTACCTTATGGGCCTTTTCCTGTACAGGCTTTAATACCGTATCTTCGTAAAGACCAAGTCGTTCTGGCCCTGTCATATCGTCTTGAAGTTGCTGTTTATATCGGTCGAAGCAGTGCGCTGCGTAAGAGCCCCGGGAAAAGCGTTTTCCGTGCTGACTTAACACCCGGTCTATTTTTTGTGGTGAAGTTTCATTTCGCTTATTAACCAGCAAATTTCGAATAACACCAGCATCTTCCATCGCCGTATTCACTTGCTTGTAGCCGCGCCACTCTTTGAAACTTAAAAAGCTAAAACAGCTAACAAACCCCACCAGTAGCGCACCTAATACGCCTGTTCCAATGGGATGGTCAGAAACGTTAGCAGCAAGGGTGGTATAGGCTTCAAATACAAAAAAGCCAATTAACGAAACAACGCCAAACCCCAAGGTTGCCGCACCTAAAGAAATGCCCTCTTTATTTACATCTACTTCCCACACGTCTTCACTAACTTGCTGTGGAAGCTTGGTCTTGGGCTGTGCAATATCTAAGGTTTGTGTTTTTACCTTAGTTTTGTACTGCGGTTTATTCACAGAGCCTGATTTGTGCGTTGGCTCGCCATCTTGATAATCATTACCGTCATCAGCGGTTGTTTCATTTAGCTGCTCATCATACTGATCACGTTGTTGAGACACGTGTTCCGAATAAGCCGTGCCGTCTTGCTCGCCAAACCCATTATTTTTAAGCGTAGACGGGCCAGTAGGTTCTGGGCTTTCATCAAATTTATAAGGTTTATCGCTCATTCTTGCTCTCCTTTGCCCAGTAAAAACTGAAGCAGTCTGTCTACGCCCTTACCTGCTAAAATGCGCGCTTTAAAATCATTAGGCACACTCACATCAGGTACTGGAAAATGGCTGCCTTCTTCCATTTCTTTCAGCGTGCTTGGAATGGGTTCAAAAATAGATTCGACATAGCGGCCATCAGTGTCTTGATAGCGAATAGCATCTTCGTTACTGCCATCATCGGTCACTTGCATGCTAGATACTAAAAAGTGTTCGAATTGAATAGGCTTATCATCGAACCGAGCTCTGGCTCCTTCAGTAATTTGAGTAAGTAAACTGAGTAAGTTTGCACGCTGACTTACTGGCACGAGATCTGACTTGGTCGCTACAAACGCCACTTTGCCTATTTGTTCTTTTTTCAGCACATTGCGCGAAAACCACGTGCTTTGTCCGTACACAAAAGTGTCGGCCAAATGGCTTAAAGTTTCCTTTAACTGATACAAGTGCTGCCTGCTGTGGTTAAGCCCTTCAAACAAATCCACCAGAATAATTTGCTTATCGGTTTCTTTAAAAATGGACTGTTTTAACGGCGTTAGCCATCGACTTTGAAATTTCGAAAAATGCTTATCAAAAATTTTGAACCACGGGTGCGATACATCGCTGGTAATGCTAGACGGTAGTGGCGTGAAACCAAACGCCTGCCAATCGAAATCGCTCGATTCTAATAGAAAGCTGCCTGGCTGAAGTAGTGATATACCGTTCGCTTTGGCGTTAATAAGGTAATCCCGATAGGCGTTAACGAGTAGCTTAATACGCTGCTCTGTAGGCTCTTGCTCGAAATCGAATTGATTGACAAACGCTTTCCACTGACTGGCAAAATACTGCTGGGGCCCGCTGCTTAACTGCGCCCACGCAGAGTCTGACCAATGGGCGTAGGTTTTACTTAGCATAGGAATATCGGTCACCCATTCCCCTGGGTAATCGATAAACTCAAACACTACATCGCTGTGAGGCAGTACATGACGTTTTAGCGAGGCTGTTTCTTTAAGTCGTACTACTAGTTTAAAACCAAATGCTTCTTCGGTAGCTTTAGGCCACTGGCCGTTTTCAAGATCAGTAATATTCTGCAAATGAGGAAAGGGTTTATAGCCTTCAATGGGCTCTATTCGCATGTCTAGCACTTGAGAAGGCGGTAAATAACGTAGTAGGGGCAAACACGCATAGCCTTCTTCACTGCGGCTTTTTAGCATAGTGATAAGGCTGGTAAACAGCATGGACTTACCGCTTCGGCTAAGCCCGGTAATAGTGAACCGGTGGGTTTCTTTGTTAAACGCACTGCTTAGCTTGTCGCCAGTTAGCGACGCCATTGCCCGAGTTTTGTCAAAAAGCGTAGCGATATTCTTTTGCATTATTTTTGTTTGCTGCCTTTGCAGTTCCTGTTCCCTTGAACCTATACCTTAAAAATAACGTTCTGAGAGCGCGCCTTTCGCTTGATTGCTCTCACTTCATTGCTCTCACCTAATTTTAGGTACGACCTAAAGAGTAATGTGGTTATTAAGAGGTAAAAGCAAGGGCAGTGCCAGCTAAGTTATCACTGTGAAACAAAAAACGCGTTGTTTATTTAATGCTCGCGGGTTTGGTTGAAGAGCTTTTTCTTTATGCGATTTTTACTGGAATGCCAGTGATTCTTTGGCTTGCGCGGTGCATTTTCGATAACGTGTTCGAAATCGATATCTGATTTTTTGGTGGGCGGAACGTGGGCGCAAAAGAATGTATCAATTTGTGACTGCGCCAGCCTTTTTAAGCTTTCACGGTATTGGTTCGGGTGACACAACGGATACGGTGGAACGAGTTCGCCCTTCACCTGCACTAGCACGTCAGCAATGTAAGCCTGCTGCGTAGGAATGTGCGCAAGGGTTAAATCATGATCGGTGTGACCCGGCGTGTAGATTACCTGCCAGTCGGGAAAACCAGGCAACGTTTGGTTGTCTTTAAGCGTCATGTCTGGCGCTAAAATTGGATTATACCAAATTGGCATTCTTGGTTTGCCAATACGATTTGCCACCCACCAGGTTAACAGCAAATCGATACCGTGAGCAGTACGCCCTGCAAAACCAGCGTACCAATTAACCGCTTTAGGATGAGACGCCACTTGCGCGCCTGTGCGCTGACGCAACTTAATAGCGCCACCTGCGTGATCGGGATGCATGTGGGTAACCACAATAAGCTTTAAGTCAGTTAACGGTCGACCCAAGGTTTGCGTAATGTATTTGCACACATTGTCTACGTCGGCTCGGCTACAGCCATCAAGCAACAGCAAGCCATTGCTGTCTTCAACAAGATAAATATGCTGTATGTAGCCTGATAATGTGTGAATTTTCATTACTGCTTCCTGTTCACCAGTACGTGCGAGCTTACCAACAGTGACAGTCGATATGGCTGTGCATTCGTTTTTCCACGCTCTGTTTACTGCACGTTTTTCACAAAGTATTCAATACGTTAAACGCAAGCAGCGAGTCAGCACTGCATCTAACTCGATGGCGTTAGCACTATTGATTACGCCAAATCCTATCAGAATCTATCTGGTAAGACCAGATTCAGCGAACAAGTGTAGCATTAAATCGCGAAGCCACATCAGCCCGGGTTCGCCTTCTTGCTGGCTATGCCAGTAAAGGTGCGTTTCCAGTGCAGGTATTTGATAAGGCAGTTTAGTGCTTATCAGGTTATCGTCGCTTACCGCATCGGCCACAGAACCCGGCAAGGTTAACAAAGCCTCGGTATTAGCCACCACATCTGCTGCAGCCCGGTAATTTTGGCAACGCCACAAAGAGGGCCGACTTACGCCTAATTGTTGCAGCGCAATTTCTTCTACCGACGCGCCTTTAGCGCGGTTAGATACCGTAATATGACGTGCAGCCACGTACTTTTTCTTATCTAAATTCTGCGCCAAGGGGTTTTGCTTATTCATAAGCACTTTGTAGGTATCTCGACGTAAGAGAGAATGTGAAATAGGTGCTGCAACGGCGCGGCCAATATCAATAACTAAGTGAAGGTTTCGATTGGTTAAATCAGCCAGCATGGTGTCACGATGTAAGCGAGTGCTTACTATTTCGATATTAGGCGCCTGCTTTTCAAGGGTAGAGAGTAAAACTGGCAACACACCTAATTCTAACGACTCTTGCATGGCGATAACAAAGCGCTGATGGCTGTGTAACGGGTTGAAGTCAGCAAACTCCCCTAGCGCTTTTCGAATATCGCCCAAGGCTTTCAATATAGCGGGGGCTAACCGTTCGCAGGCAGCGGTAGGCAGCATACTTTGCTTTTCTTTTACAAAAAGCGGGTCGCCTAAAATATCCCGAAACCGGCGCATGGCATGGCTAACTGCCGACGGCGTAATGTGCAGCGCTTCAGCCACCCGGGTCATGTTTCTATGCTGCCAAAGGGCTTCAAACACCTTCAGCAAATTCAAATCGAGCTTTTCAAATTGTCTGTCTTCAAGCATTCGCCAAACCATGAATAAAATTCACACCATTTAAGGATTATATTTCATTTCATTCACTGAGCAAGTTTCTCTAGTATGAGCCTAACGAAGTACATTCGCGCGCCCTATTCGATGATCACAATACATGGTTTTGCGCGCTTGGATAAACAACCCGACCATGTGATGCGAAACTCAAATACGCTGTTTCTAAGCATTACAAACTAAAGCGAACAATATAAAGATAAAGGTACCCTATGGATTTCTCACATAACGACAAAACCAAAGCCTTATTAGAAAAACTTGATAACTTCATTGCTGAACATATAGCGCCAATTGAAAATGAAGTTTACGACTTTCATCATAAAGAAAATAATCACGGCGACTGGAAAAACTGGAAGCTGCACCCTGGCACTGAAGCACTTAAAGCCAAAGCACGTGAAGCAGGCTTAGCGAATTTATTCTTACCCGATGCTAAGCTAGGCCAAGGCCTGACTACGCTGGAATATGCGCCGATGGCTGAGCGCATGGGGAAATACTTGTTTGCCCCGGAAATCTTCAACTGTAATGCGCCTGATACCGGCAACATGGAAGTGCTGTATCACTTTGGTAGCGATGCACAAAAAGAACAGTGGCTGACACCATTGCTGGCTGGTGAAATTCGTTCAGTATTTGGCATGACAGAACCTGATGTTGCATCGTCTGATGCGACCAACATGGCCGCCACCATTATTGAAGATGGTGACGACGTTGTTATTAACGGCAAGAAGTGGTGGTCGACAGGCTTAGGCCATCCTAACGCGGCATTCACGATATTCATGGGTCTTAGCAACCCAGAAAATGACAAGCACAGCCGCCACAGTATGGTAATTGTGCCGCTAGACACACCCGGAATTACTATAAAGCGTATGCTAGATGCTTACGGCGATTACGACGCGCCATACGGCCACGGCGAAATGCACTTTGATAATGTTCGCGTAAGTAAGAACAACATTATCATGGGATTAGGCAAAGGGTTTGCTATAGCACAAGGTCGCTTAGGCCCAGGCCGCATTCACCACTGTATGCGCGCTATCGGTATGGCAGAGAAAGCATTAGAGCTTGCGCTTAAACGGGGTCACGAGCGCGTTGCCTTCGGTAAACCTATCATTCGCTTAGGTGGCAACCTAGAGCGTGTTGCGGATGCTCGTATGGCGATTGAGCAAGCGCGTTTGCTTACCCTTCACGCAGCATGGAAGATAGATAACCTTGGCGTTAAACACGCTATGACAGAGATCTCGGCCATCAAAGTAGTAGTGCCGAACATGCTACAAAGCGTGGTGGATATGGCACTTCAAATTCACGGCGGCGCAGGCATGTGTAGCGACTTCCCACTAGCACGCTTTGCGGCTGGCGCGAGAGCCCTTCGCCTAGCTGACGGCCCTGACGAAGTACATAAAGGTATGGTGTCGCGCCTAGAGCTTAAAAAATATCAGTAGCAAAAACTAACACAAAAAAATGCGGCTTAATGCCGCATTTTTATTATCTGCCGCCTACCTTTGAATAAAGTAGTCATCAATCTGACAACACTTAACTCGCAGTTTCAAAACCCTGTGCTATTTTTTTCATAGGTAGTGTAAAGGAGATGCCCCGTGTACGGCATGATAAACAAATTTATATCCACAACAGTGATTAATCGATACGGCCAATCTGCATGGGATGAAATAAAAACATCACTGGGGGATTACGAGTCGACCTTTCTTGAAGTGCAGCCATATAGTGATGAAGTGACATTCGGTATTGTAGGTGCTTCTGTTGAGCATTTAAACGTAGACTTAGCCGTATTTCTTCGTCAAATGGGGGAAGACTGGGTAAAAGAAACATCGCAAGGCAGCTACAAAGAAATGTATTCGCTGGTCTCAGGTGGCGCATTTGAATTTATTTCCAACTTAAACAACATGCACCAAGTAATCTCAGCCCAGCTGGAAGAACTAGTGCCCCCATCGTTTCTATGCGAGAAAAACGACGATGGCAGTATCACTATTCATTATCACTCATCACGAGACGGCCTTGAGCCTTTTGTGGAAGGCCTATTAATGGGTGTGTGCGAACACTTTAATCAACCGGCAATAATCTCAACCGTTAAACTGCGAGACGAGAACAACCCGTTTAGCACCTTTCGCATCGACTTTAAATGAGCTAGCCAGTGCAATCACAAACGTTTCAATTAGATTTTGATGAAAAGCTCAACATTGTTAATTTCAGTAATGCGTTTGGCAAAGTCTGCCCTGAGCTTACGGTAAACGCGCCGTTTTCAGAGCTATTTAAGCTTGTAGCACCACAGCTGCCTTTAAGCACCCAAATTATAAAAATGTTCAACGGGCAGCTAATTACTCTTTGCCCCATTAGCAGCCCCTCATTTGTTTTTGGTGGCGCGTTCTACGAAGTAGATGGCAACTATTGCTTTATCGGTTATCCGCAGCTAACCAACATGGGGCAGCTGTCGAAAATGAACCTGGCGTTAAACGACTTTGTGCATCACGACCCCATCAACTTTTACATTGGCACGCTTCAGCTAAAAGAAAGCATGTATCAGGAAATGATACAGCTTAATGACGAGTTAAAAGCTAGCGCGAAACATTTAGAGAAATTGGTAGAACAGCGCACACAGGAGCTATTGCATGCAGAGAAAATGGCGTCGCTTGGTGTGCTGGCAGCTGGTGTAGCCCATGAAATAAATAACCCGATAGGCTTCTTGTTAAGCAACTTAAATACGCTAAAAAGTTATATGGACGATATCGCCCCGCTTCTTACCAAGCTTAACAACTTGCCTGACAAAGAAAAGGAGCAACTCGATACGCTTACCAATATAGCAGTGAACTGGGATAACATTGATTTTATTTGCGAAGATATAGGGCCTTTAATTGACCAAAGTATTGATGGCAGTAAACGGGTAAGTAAAACCGTAGCGGGGCTGAAAAACTTTGCCCATCCGTCAGACTCTAAACAAGAAGTCATGTCGGTTCAGCAGGCTATCGATTTAACCCTGTCGCTACTTAATAACGAACTAAGGCACAATGTAACCCTTCACTATGAACGGGAAAACGATGTATATATCACCGGCAATTTAACCGAACTAAGCCAAGTTTTTATTAACCTTGTAATGAACGCTACCCAGGCAGTAGAAAAAGACGGCGTTATTTCAATTAAAACTGAAGAACTTGATCATTCGGTAAAAATTTACATCGCCGACAATGGCTGCGGTATTTCATCAGATAACCTACCCAAGCTCTTTCAGCCATTTTTTACAACAAAGGAAGTGGGCTCGGGCACAGGACTGGGTTTAGCCATTAGCCACGGCATTATTGAAAATCACAATGGCAGCATTTCCGTGGAAAGTAAGGAAGGCGTGGGCACCACGTTCACTATTGAACTACCGCTTGCTGACAGCGAAGCAATAGCAGAAAGTTAACTGGCGACGCCTTCGTCACAACCGTCAGTGAATGAAGACGGCACAATACGCCCACCGCATTACGCTAAAACACGTGTTAATACGGCGGGTGTATAGCGTAATTAAAACGTATACGACGCACTTAGCTGGGCGTTAATACCCGCGCCGTAATAACCCACGGTATGCAGGCTGTTAATGTACTTCTTATCGAAGATATTGTTGATGTTCATGCGAACGGTGAGGTCTTCATTAAACGCACGTGATGCATACACGTTCCCTAGGAAATACGAACCTTGCTCAACGTTGTAATCCACATTGCTTATTTCAGACTGCCAGCGACCACCAAAGCCTACTTCCACTTCTGGTGCTTGGGGAATGGTGTACCCTAGCTGGAACGTAACCACATCGCGCGGTGCCCATAGGTTAGCATCATTACCCTGCTCGTCTTCTACATCAATATTGGTGTAAGACGCATTAACACGCAGAGCATCGGTTACCTGCCCCGCTACTTCAATTTCAAAACCGTTAGACTCTACCGACACGCCTTTGTAGTAGAACTGAAGGGTGTCTGGATTAGTACCTGCGTAAGCTGCCAAGTTATCTTGCTCTGCTGTAAAGTACGCGAACGTTGTTAATAAACGGTCGTCGAACCACTGGGCTTTCACGCCGGCCTCAAAGTTTTGGCCTTTGGTTGGGTCTAGGTACTGACCGTTAATGTCGTACTGCTCTTGCGGCTGATACACGTCTGAATAACTCACATACGCGTTAATATATTCAGTTACCGCATAGGTTGCACCCACATAAGGGCTGGCTTCGCTTTCTGAGTTATCGATAACCGCACCAGCGTTTTGCCCTGTACGCTCAAAATCAATAGCGTTAAAGCCAGCAATGATATGCATTTCATCGGTAATGCTAAAACGGGCTGAACCGAAGTAACGGGTTAGGGTTTGTTCAATGTTTGAATACTCGGAAGCGGCCAGCCACTCTGGCTCTGCAATCGCATCTAGCGCATAAGGGAACGCTGGTGTGGGGCCGTAAGCAGGGGTAGTAGCATAGTCAAAGGCGTGAACGAAAGATACGTCATCGCTGGTAGCGTGGCTTACCCCAAAGTTTACTTCGTGATTACGGCCAAATAGGGAAAAGTCACCAAATACACGGCCTTCAACAAGATGAGAATCGCGCTCTGAGTCATAACGACCCGGCCAACCAACCAGGCCTAATCCCGTATCTTTATCAATAGCGCCGTAGGCGTAAAACAGTTTGCTTTGATCTTCAAAGTCGCGGTAGTTATAGCTAAGCAGCAATTGCCAATCGTTATCGAACACATAGTCTAGCTCTACAAAAGCATTGGTGGTTTCCGTATCCCACTTCGTCCACTCTTGAGAGGTGGTATCGCTAATGTCCCACTCGGCTTGGGTGCCATCGGTATAGTTAAACACTAGCCCGCCCCAGGTGTTGCCGTCGGTATTCGCATCTTGGTAAGACAACCCAAAGGTAACCGTAGCGTTATCGGTTAACTGGCCGTCGATAACACCGTACACAAAGCTGCGATCGTTCTCTAGGCCATCTAAGTGCGACTCTTTATCTTCAACGCTTGCTACTACGCGGGCTGCCCAGCTGCCATCTTCGGTAAGCAGCATTGAATAGTCGCCCTGTACGCGCTTAAAGTTGTACGAGCCAATGCTTGCGCCAATTTCACCCCCCTCTTCATTGGTTGGGCGCTTGCGCACATAGTTAATGGTACCCGACGCATTACCCACACCGGTTAGCAGGCCGTTGGCACCACGAATAACTTCAATTTTTTCATAGCCGTAGGCTTCCACAGCACCGGTAACAATGCCCCAGTCGTTCGGCAGGCCAACACCGTCTATTTGCGTGTTTTTAATTTCAAAACCACGGGCGGTGTAGTTAGTACGGTTAGTTTCCCACTCTTCTACGTTAATACCCGGCGCAAGCTTTAGCGCATCGTTAATATTAAACGCACCAAACGACTGCATTAAGTCTTCAGACAGAATACTAATAGACTGCGGCGTTTCGCTAATTTCCATGGTTAAGCCCGTTGCACCGCGGCTAACGCGGTTTTGACGAACCCCAACAATACGAATTTTTTCTACATCTGCTTCTTTAGCTTCTACCGTATCGCTTTGTGTGGTTTGCGCATTTACCGACAATGCAAACGCGATAGGCGTTAGTGCAAATAAACTGCTTAGTTTCATGGTTTTCTCTGCTATTGGTTTTGAAGGGTTGTATGTTTTCGGGGCAGGAGTATAAAACAGCTTAAACTTAATTTAAATGATAATTATTACTATTTACAATTGAGCAAAAGTGAAATCGCTAAACGCTGGCTGCGCTGAGGGTAATGCGATAATCTGTACTTTAGATCAGGGAGGCATCGACGTTTTGACTAGCAGTACAAAAGACACCATTACGCATTACAGCGAAAAAGCGCAGCACTATTACGATTTGTATAACTCGGTAGACGCCGAAAGTGTGCACGGCGATTGGAAAGCGTTTTTACAAAACGCCAAAGCAGGCACCGCGCTAGATGTAGGCGCAGGTAGTGGCCGCGACGCCAACTGGCTAGCCGAACAGGGCTGGAAAGTAACAGCCGCAGAGCCTGCCGATGAGTTAAGAAACCTTGCACAAGCCAATTCACATAACGGTGTTACATGGTGTAACGCCAGCTTGCCCGCGCTTACCGCCCTACCCCAACAGCCAAAAACATACGACCTAATACTGCTTTCAGCGGTATGGATGCACTTGCCAGAAGCTGAACGACCACCTGCATTGAAACGGTTAGCAGAGTTGCTTTCGGAAAACGGAACTATGTACATAAGCCTTCGGTTCGGCCCAAACGATGAAGCACGGCCTATGCACCCTGTAAGCTATGAGGAATTGGCTATCTTGGCGAAAAATAATGGACTAACTGCACGCAATTTAAACCCGGTTCCGAGTCAGGATAGTTTGAAGCGAGATGATGTGAAGTGGATTACGGTTGAAGTGGTGAAGGGATAATGACTGCTACAAATTATTTGGTTACCGGTAGAAACCAGCAATACCTTCTACATAAAATTCGCGATGCCCTAAAAAACGCTACAAGTATAGAAATAGCAGTTTCGTTTATTCGTATGTCAGGGCTAAGCCTCATCATTCAAGATATTGAAGATGCGATGAATTCAGAAGAACGCGATGTGAAGTTGTCATTGCTGACTTCAGACTATATGAACATAACTGAACCACAAGCGTTAAAGCGTTTGATGTTGCTTAAGGAGCGAGGCGCTGACATCCAAATCTTTGAAAGCAAGCAGGCCACCAGCTTTCATTTAAAGTCATACATTTTTGTCAAAAATAGTGGCGAAGCACTAATTTCAGCCAGAGCATTCGTTGGCTCTAGTAACATCAGTAAAACTGCCCTTACCGACGGTATAGAGTGGAACTATCGAATTGATTACCCGAATGATCACGACAAAGAAGCCATCGCCCGAATTGAAGAAATTCGAAAGCAGTATCGATACCTTTTTACATTGCCCCAAGTTAAGCCATTAACTTACGACTTAATAGCTGATTACGAAATTAGATACAACACAGCAAGGGTTGTTACACCAATTCAATCTGCAGCGTCACTGCCAGATGAGAAAGAGCATGAAATTCCGGAACCAAGAGAACACCAAGTAACTGCACTAGCGGCGCTTAATCAGGCCCGAGAAGATGGTGTTCAAAAAGGTTTAGTAGTACTAGCAACAGGTATGGGTAAAACCTACTTAGCGGCTTTTGATGCTGCGCAGGTAGATGCTAAAAAAGTACTCTTTGTAGCACATCGAGAAGAGATCTTACTTCAAGCTGAGGCTAGCTTTCTTAAAATACACCCAAACAAAAAGGTAGGTAGATACAGTGGAAAACAGAAAGATGAAGAGTATGACTTTTTGTTTGCCTCTATCCAAACCATCGGGCAGGTCACTCATCTAGCTAAGTTTACTGTTACTGCTTTCGACTATATTGTTGTGGACGAGTTTCATCACGCCGCAGCAGGTGGTTATCAACGTTTACTGGAGCATTTCACACCGTCATTTTTATTAGGGTTAACCGCTACGCCTAACAGAACTGATGGGAGCGATATCCTCAAGCTATGCGATAACAACCTTATTTACCAGCAAGACTTGTTTGATGGCGTAAAAGCAGAGGCATTGTGCCCTTTTACTTACTTCGGAATATTCGACAAGGAAGTAGATTACGAGCACCTACCTTGGCGCAATGGTAAATTCGACCCTGAAAAGCTTTCTAATAAACTAGCAACTAAAGGCCGTGCAAAGCATGTGCTTTCTGAGTGGAAAGTAAAGTCGCAAGATGTATCACTGGCTTTTTGCGTGTCCCGTAAACACGCCGATTACATGGCAGATTACTTTAATCAACAAGGTGTAGCAGCTGCGAGCGTCCACTCTGATTCATCTCTTACGCGCAGCGAAGCCCTAGAAAAGCTTAACAACGGCGAAATTAAAATACTGTTCTCGGTAGACCTATTTAACGAAGGCGTTGATTTACCAAAGATAGATACCGTATTAATGCTTAGGCCTACTGAATCAAAAATTCTCTTCCTACAGCAAATGGGGCGTGGCCTTCGTAAAAGCGAAGGAAAAGATAGGCTTATTATTTTAGATTTTGTGGGAAATCATCATAGCTTTTTAAACCGCCCAGAAATGTTGTTTGCTAGCATTATAGATGGACCGCAAAACCGCAGAAAAATAGTCGACCTTGCAAAAAGTGCAAACAAACTACTTCCAGCCGGTTGTTACGTTAACTTCGACTTAGAGTTTATCGATTTCCTTACAAGCCTTTCTGAAGACGAGCTAGATATTCAATACGACAGGTTAAAAGAAACGCTAGGCAGAAGACCCACCTACACTGAGTTCTATAATGCGGGCGCGAGTCTAGAAAAACTTAGACGAAATCGAGGATCATGGTGGGAGTTTGTTGATAGCAAAGGCGACCTTAAAGCTGACGAACTGGAAGTGCTTGAAGAGCACCTACAGTGGTTTAAAGACCTAGCTGTTACTCGTACTTCGAAATGCTACAAGTTGGTGTTACTTACCACTCTGATTGAGCATAAAGCTTTTCAGTCACAGGTAAGTATTGATGACTTAGCAGAATGGGCCCGGCAGTGGTTTTTAGATAACCCAGAATGGATTTCAGACTTACCGGAAAGTAAACAACAACTAGCCTCGTTAAGTAAATCAGAATGGCGAGCCCACTGGCGTACTAACCCGGTAAAATTTTGGTGTACTGAAGAGCCTGAATCGAAGATTGCTTGGTTTGATATTAGTAATCAGCAATTCCATTTCAAACAAAGTATTTCAGCAATTCAACATGATTTGTTTTTATCAATGACCTTTGAGATTAATAAACAGCGCCTTGCTAGTTACAAGCACAAAAGGTTATCTATAACTACTCCTTCTACAAGTAATGTTGTCCAGTTTCCCGAGAGAGTACAACTACCATTTTTCCCAAATATAAAAATAGCTTGCGGTCATTTCAAAACGGGTAATGCCGAGGTATCTGAGCTTGTAAATGCGCCATTTGGTTATGGGAATATAGATAACTCTCGACATTTCATCGCCCGTGCATCTGGTAATTCTATGAACGGCGGTAAGAACCCTATTTATGATGGTGACTACCTGCTTTTAGAGCAAATCACACCAAATAATGCTGGTAGTATTAGCAATACGACAGTAGCCATCGAAAGGCAGGATGAAACTGGCGACAATCAATACTTACTGCGGAAAGTACTTAAAAATCCAGATGGCTCGTATACCTTGAGAGCAGCCAATCCAGATTATGATGACATGATAGCAAGTGAAGAAATGGTGACATTCGCGCGCTTAAAAGGAAAAGTCGACCCACTGGAGCTGTTTGTAGGACACGAGCTAATGCGAGAAGAGATACCGCCACTTTTCAACGAAGAATTTAATCCTGGTAACTGGCAATCTGGTCATGTAGTCCTTAAAGAGAAGAATGTTCAGATTTTGTTAGTTACTTTAAACAAACAAGGAAAAGGCAGCGAACATCAGTACCACGATTACTTTATTGACGATAAACATTTTCATTGGCAGTCGCAAAATAGCACTTCACCAAGTAACAAGCGTGGAAGAGAAATAGTTGAACACCAGAAATTAGGTAGCCACGTTTACCTTTTCGTTCGAGAGGGCAAATTGAGAGGGAAAACAGCTTCACCTTTTATGTTCTATGGCGAGGTGAAATATATTAGTCATGAGAGTGAAAAGCCGATGAATGTGACATGGGAATTATTGAGTCAGTGAATGAGATTAATACCTACTTCTTAATTCAAATACCTTATTAAAGGTTGGATAATATTAACCTACAGTATTTGAGAACAAGGATGTTTAGGTATGCCGAGAAAACACCATTCTATTTCAGATCTTCTTTTACAAGCACCATGGTGGGTATCTGTTGTAACAGCTGCAATCGTATATATCGTAATGGGCTTTATAATTCCATCAATAGAAACTAACAATCAGTTTTTAGATATTGTTTTTAATGCAGTCGCAGTGCCTGCGCCCTTTTTCAGTATTGTATTCCTACTTTTAGCGCCTCTCTCGTTTTTAAACTCCCGTAGAAAAATAGAATTGTTAAACCAGCAAACTAACTTAAATTCAATTCGAAAACTTCACTGGAAAAATTTTGAAGAACTTGTCGCAGAAGCATACAGAAGACTGGGATACCAGGTTACTGAGGGTGGGTTCGGGCCAGACGGTGGTATCGATTTAGAGCTAAGAAAAGACGGAGAGGTTTCACTAGTTCAATGCAAGCATTGGAAGACTCAGAAAGTAGGCGTAAATGTTATTCGTGAAATGTATGGTGTACTTGCTGCTAGCAATGCTACTCAAATCAATATCATTTGTTCGGGAAAATTTACTCAAGAGGCCTATAGTTTTGCAGCCGACAAACCTATATTTCTTATAAGTGGGAACGAACTTGAAGCACTAATCCGAGATATTCAATCGCCTGTAGCCAAATCCGAAGAGAAGCAAGCTTTTTGCCCTCGTTGCGGAAAAGACTTGGTCGAGAGAGTTGCGAAGCGGGGCGTCAATCTGGGCAAAACGTTCCTAGGGTGTTCTAACTTCCCTAAATGCCGTTACACAAAACAGACGTGAACGCGCGACCTTTGCCTCCGGAGTGCAAAGGCCAGCACTCATTTAAAGCGACTAAATTCTTCATCGAACACCTCACGCAGTGGTTTTATCACCCGCTTTTTTTAATACAGTAATTATTGGCGCTAATTGAGTTTATAATAGCGGTTAAACCGTTTTTGAATTACATCGACCAACGTGAGTAGAACATGGCCCATAAAGTACGTTATAAGTTTAAAGGTGTGGCAAAAGAGATTAATTTTTCTTACAGCCGCTATCAAAATATGCATGAAGCCGTGGCCGATGCTGAGGGAATAGATCTTTCCCAGTTCCTGCAAACTGAACAGCAACTATCCGCTATCAGTAAAGACAAAAAAACCGTAAGAAACTTCAGAGATACCGAATTTGTAAAAATGGGGTTTTCTGACTTGTACTTCTTAAAGAACGGTCAAGAATGATGGTGGGCCGATAGGGTTCGAACCGCTGATTCCGGAGTCTGATACCATCAATCAGCTTTTGATTGATGATCTTCAACCAACCCATGAAAAACCTCAATAGCCATATCAAAGCTTTCATCGTTGTTGAAATAAAGCTGACTTAGTCGGCTTTTCTTTATTTTGTAGGTAGCGCTGGCAAAGGCTAGCGCTTCTCTAAAGCTGCTAAACTCTTCATCGAACACGTTAAACACCTGGTGCTGCGGCTTTGACACCCGCGTTGTGCTGCCGTTTATTTCATAGTCGAACCCAGCAAATTGAAGGCGTGAAAGGGTTTCTTTGCCTAATCGCATGCCGCCTTTAAGGCTTATTTGAAATGCCGCGTCCATTTCTTCAATTTCTTCCATGCTCCAGTGGTTAAACACCCGAATAGCCTTTTTGTACTTTTCTGCCAATCGCTTTTTTAAGGTGTTTATTCTGGGTTCTAGGGTGCCGTTGTTTTCATTTTTTAGCAGGTCGAAGCATTCATTGCATGAAGGCACGGAGATGAAATCGGCCTGTAGGTGCCCGCTTTGCCAGTCGTGAATGAATTTTATGGGCGGGATAAAGTCTTGGCGCGCAGTTTCGCAGCCGCAATAAAAACAGCGCCCGAAGTCTTCTGAATTCAAAGCTCGTAGTGGCTGGTAGAATTTTTGGTAATTCTTTACTGACATGCTGCCATTTGCTTGAACGTTGTTGCGAAAAAATAGGGCTATTTATGGTGGTTACGTTAACACAGCACGCCTTTGGTGAAAGTTAATTGTGGCGCTTTAAAATGAAAAAAGCGCCACCTTTTGGTAGCGCTTTGCTTTATAACTTACGGGTCACTTAATCACTATTTAAAAGTTAACCAGTATTTATGACCTGTTCGGTAAAGCCTACAATCGCGATGGCTTACTGTGTGGGTCGCCTTCAATGTGATCTTTCGGCCCACGTGGTTTTGGTTTTGCGGCTATAGGCACATCTTCTTCGGCTTCTTCTTCAAGATCCCAGCTGCCCTCTTCGCTCCACGGGTCGTCGTCTGGGAACTCGCCAATGTTAATTTCTTTTACCGAATAGTCGGGCTGGTAACGCATGTCGTAGTTTGCGGCCCGTACAATTGAAATACACAGCATAAAGGCTACAGCTAACAGTGGTACGCCACCAATTATCGAAGCGGTTTGCAGTGTTTCTAACCCGCCCACAAACATAAGTACGAAGGGCATGAAAGATAGCGCAAAGGCCCAGAATAAACGGTTCCAGCGCAGTGGCTCTTCGTCTACTTCTTTTTGTACAACGGCAGCCAAAATGTATGAAATGGAATCGAACGTCGTGGCGGTGAATATAAGCGCCAGTAGCGTGAATACAGAAATCACTAAGTAGTCGAGCGGCAGCGTATGCAGCATGGCAAAAATGGCCGCTGTTGGGCTTTCTTGGTTCAGTATAGTAACTACATCCAGTTCACCCGATAGCTGTAGGTACAGGCCATAATTGCCCATTACCATGAAGAATAAGAAGCAGCCCATGGTGCCGAAGAACATTGAGCCCGCCACCATAGTACGAATGGTACGGCCCCTTGAAATACGGGCAATAAATAAGCCTACACTTGGCGCGAACACCAGCCACCAAGCCCAGTAGAAAATAGTCCAGTCTTGCGGAAAGTGAGTGTCTTCAAAGCCGTTGAATTCGGCGAACGGCTCTAGCCATGTGGCCATTTTAATGATGTTACTCATTACTCGGCCAAGGGCGTCTAGGCCGGTATTGGCCATAAATAGTGTGGGCCCAACAATGAAGATAAATAGCAGTAACCCTACGGCCAGCCAAAAGTTAATGTCTGACAGCAGCTTAATGCCTTTTTTAAGGCCAACATACGCGCTGTAGCCGAATATGGCGGTACAGGTTATTAGCACGACTACCTGCGTAGTCAGCGATTTAGGTACCCCGAATAGTTCGTGTACCCCTTCGTTTATCATAGGTGCCGCCAAGCCTAGCGTGGTGGCCCCGCCACCTAACATACCGAAAATAAAGCTGATATCGATAATTTTACCTAACCAACCGTGAGCCATTTTCTCGCCGATTACAGGCATGAGGGCTTCGGAGATTTTAAGTACGCTGTGGTTACGTACGTAGTAGAAGTAAGCAATAGGTACCGCAGGAATAAGGTAGATAGCCCAGGCTAACGGCCCCCAGTGAAATATGCCGTAGGCCGCGGCCCATTTCGCGGCTTCAGGGGTTTCGCCTTCTATGTGAAACGGGGGCGCTTGGTAGTAGTACACCCACTCAATCATTGACCAGTACAAGATAGACGCCCCAATACCGGCACAAAATAGCATAGCGGCCCAGGATACGGGCGAGAACTCGGGCTTTTCTTCTGGGTCGCCCAGTTTTATTTGGCCGATATCGCTGAACATGATGTAAACCATGAAGCCACCTGCGCCCACACCGAGTAACAGATATAAAACGCCTAGCTTACTGGTAACAAACTCTTTGGCCGTGGCTACCCACTGGGCGCCTTGGTCGGGCCAAATGATAAGAGGAATGGTGACGGATAATAGAAGAAAGAGTGAGCCAAAAAACGTAGGCTTATCGATTACGCTAAATGCGGTTTCCTTTTCAGTGCTAGCCTTTGATGAGGCTGCCTCTCGGGTATTACTACTCATACACGATCCTTTGTTTTATTTTTATAGATGCCATTATGCTGTACCGCTTTAAACGGGCAATCTTCGAAAACAGTTTATCAGAATAGTGTGAATTGAGAGGGCAATGATTTTTTAGGGAGCTCGCGCGTTGTTAGCAAGTAGTTTTAAAAAAAGGATTATTAACGAAGAGTTATGCGCGTAAGTGCTTTAGCCCAAGTCAGTTGGGCTAAAGCGTTCTTATGTAGACCATACGTTATTTATTCGCGTGCTGAGTTTCAGGTTTAGCCAGCCATTCTCTGCCTTTTAGCATACCTTCCCAATAAATGGGTGGAAGCAACTTTTCTTTTAAATACCATGCTAGGCGCGACGGTTTCGTACCGTCGAGTACCCACGTCGGCATGCTGTTAAGAATTTTTCCGCCGTAGCCAAATTCGGCCAATATCACTTTACCTCGCTCTACAGTAAGCGGGCAGCTGCCATAACCGTTGTAGATGGCTTTATCTGTTTGCACACCGCGCTCGTAAAGCAAGTTATTGGCAACCACTGGGGCTTGCATGCGCGCCGCCGCGGCTGTTTTAGCATTAGGGGCGTTTATGGCGTCGCCAAGGGCAAAAATATTTTCAAACGACTTGTGCTGCAGCGTTGACTGGTCGACATCAATCCAACCAGTGCCATCAACAAGCGGGCTAACTTTGATAAAATCTGGCGGGGACTGGGGCGGAACCGCGTGCAGCATGTCGAATTCAGTTTCAACAAGCGGGGCGTCTGGGTCTGCCACCTTCTTAAAAGAAGCCACTTTTGCTTTGCCATCCACCTTCACCAGCTGGTGTTCAAAGTTAAGCGTTGCGTGGTATTTTTTAACGTATTCCATAAGTGCCGGCACATATTCTTTTACACCAAAAAGTACGGCGCCCGTGTTGTAGAACTCAACGTTAATATCGTTTAGCACGCCTTCTTTAAACCAGTGGTCGCAAGACATATACATGGCTTTTTGCGGCGCACCTGCACACTTAATTGGCATTGGCGGCTGTGTAAATACTGCCTTCCCCTTTTTAAGGTTTTTTACCAATTCCCATGTGTAGGGCGCCAAGTCAAAACGGTAGTTCGACGTCACACCATTTTCACCTAGGGATTCGCTTAAGCCTTCCACTTTATTCCAATCTAGCTTAATGCCGGGGCAAACCACCAAGTGTTCGTATTTAATGGTGCGGCAGCCGTCTACCACTATCATGTTTTCTTTTGGCGCAAAGGCCGCTACGCCGGCTTTTATCCATTTAACATTATTAGGAATAACAGAGGCCACAGTGCGCACAGTGTCGTTAGCGTTAAATACGCCCCCGCCGACTAGCGTCCAGCCAGGCTGGTAGTAGTGCACTTCATTGGGCTCTACTATGGCGATATCTAAATCTGGACATCGCGATTTCAAACTAGAGGCAACAGCAACACCGCCCGCGCCCGCCCCTACAATCACTACCGCATGAGAGTGATCGGCATGGTCGCTGGGTGTTTCACCGCCGTTTTTTAGGCGTCGCACTACCCCGCTTAAGTCATAGCCGGCTTTCTGCGACATACAGAGTATGTCTTCATAAGAAAGGGTTTTGGTTGCGGTCATGGCCCATAACGTAATAGAGCGTGTGCCCGTTCGGCAGTAGGCAAATACGGGGCCCTCTAACTTTTGTAAGTTCGCTTCAAACGTTATTGCGTCTTGCTGGGTTACTTTTCCGCTAACTACTGGCTGATATACGCAGGATAAACCCAGCGACGATGCTTTGGCTTCTATTTCCGCAAAGGTAGGCTGGTCTGCCCCTTCACCATCAGGGCGGTTACAGATAATAGATTTAAACCCTGTTGCTTTTATTGCCTCTAGATCATCCACTGAAATTTGAGGGCAGACAGATAGCTGTTGTGTTACGTTGGCATATTGCATAACTCACCCCTTCAAATGGCATTCACAGGAATTTTGATGAACTGCTTACCACCTTCAGATTTTTCGCCGAACTGGCCGTTTCGAAGGTTTGCTTGAATGGCGGGTAACAGTAATTTCGGTACCGCAAGGGTTGCATCTCTTGCTTCGCGCTTTTCCACATATTCCTGAAGGGTTACTTCTGGACGAATTTGCTTGTTCGTTTCCTTAGCTTCTTTGATAGATACTGTTGATAGCGGGGCTACACCCTCTTTAGGATAATCATGACCAAGGTAAACGGTGGTGTCGTCTGGCAGGGTGAAGAAGCGCTGGATAGTGTTGTAAAGTTGCTCAGCACTGCCACCCGGGAAGTCGCAGCGCGCCGTCCCTAAGTTAGGGGCGAACATGGTGTCGCCTACGAATATTTTGCCGTCTACCAAGAAGCTTGCGCAGGCTGGGGTGTGCCCCGGCGTGTGCCATACTTTTACTTCATATTTACCGATATTGAAGGTGTCGCCTTCTTCGAAAAGCACATCGAATTGACTGCCGTCTCTTGGCGTGTCGTTCGCCGTTTCAAATACGTCTAGCCAGGTATCTAATACCGTTTTAATACCTGAGCCAATACCAATTTTGCCGCCAATTTTAGACTTTAAATAGTGCGCTGCGGTAATGTGATCGGCGTGCACGTGGGTTTCTAAAATCCACTTATTCTTAAGCTGGTTTTGGTTGATGAAGTCGATAACTTTGTCGGCGCTTTCCATTGACGCGCGACCCGAAAAGATATCGTAATCGGCAACAGAATCTATCACGCCACACTCTTTGGAAGCGGGGTCGAATAGCACGTAGGTAAACGTGGCCGTTTTGTTATCGTAAAAGGTTTCAACGTTCATGGGTGTTCTCCTAAAGAAGTTCTTTGGTCATGATGAAAACGGCAATAACTAGCGTGAAGAATGCAAAGAACTTCTGCAAAGCTGCACCGTCTAGTTTTCCCGCTACCTTCGTGGAGACAGCCATCCCAATAAACGTGGCTACCAGCATAAGCGGCAGCAAAGGCATCTCCAATTGAATTCCGGTTTGTAGGTCGCCAATGAAGCCAAGCAACGACTTTAGGGCGATGATGAATAGCGACGCGCCCACCGCATTCTTCATGGGCATGCCTAAAATAAGTACCAAGGCAGGTATAATTAGAAAGCCCCCGCCCGCGCCGAGTATGCCGGTAACAACACCAACTACGGCGCCTTCAATAACTATCAGCCCAACGTTGGGTTGTTTATTCTCAATAACCTGTGTTGCTGGCGCCGATTTGCTGTAAGCCTTTTTTAACATCATGGCAGCCGAGGCCAACATGAGCATGGCGAATAGCACCATGATGCCCAGGTTTTTATCTATGGTTAGCGATTGAACAGAAATGGTTTCGGGAATGGCGGGCATGAGGAAGGCCCGTGTTAGATAAACAGCAATGATGGAAGGTACAGCAAATAAAATAGACGCTTTAACGTCAACTAAACCCTCTTTGAAGTACCTTATTGCGCCGAATGCGGCTGTGGCACCAACAATAAGCAATGAATAGCCGGTGGCGACATCTGGCGTAACGCCCATTAGGTAAACAAGGATAGGCACGGTAAGGATAGAGCCCCCTCCGCCTATTACGCCTAAAACCATTCCCATTAATACAGCAGCGATGTAGCCAAGAATAATCATATCGACACCTTATTTCATTTTGTTATATCATAGAACAAAATATATAATAATGTACATCTCAAATATATATTTAATTTTCGTGCTGCTGTAATATCAAGACAATTGAACTTAGCGTTTATGATAAATTCCATGAAAATCAATACTTTTACTAATTTAGCGTTTCGCGTTTTGATCTATCTTGCGCTGCGAAAAAATCATCTAGTGAAGACAAACGACATTGCTGATGCGTATTTCGTGTCTTTCAATCACTTAAAAAAAGTCATTACGCTGCTTATTGAGCAGGGGTATATCACTGGCACAAAAGGGCGCGGTGGTGGTATTACGCTGGCAAAAGAAGCGGAAGAAATTAATTTAGGCGATGTTTTTCGCCTTACCGTAGAAGACGTGGCATTGGCAGAGTGCTTTGCATCGCCAACGAATAAATGTGTTATTTCCCCCGCGTGTCGCTTGAAGTCAATTCTTCAAGATGCTGCTGATAAGTTCATTAGCGAGCTTGACCGATTTACGCTGCACGATTTAGTGAAAGACAGAGAGGGCGCACTAGCCATGCACCTTGCCATCGATTTTATAGAAGTTGAATAGCAGGCCTTATTTAGGCTGCTGTTCGTAATATGTTTTTATGATAGCGCTTTTTGATTAAGGCATTACACAAGTAGGTTTAGGAGAGAAAATTGGAAAACTGGACATCAACGCCCTTCGAGCCGCTTGCCGGTTTGGCAGGCGGGCTGCTTATAGGTTTATCAGTAGTTTTATTACTGCTTACCCTTGGCCGTATTGCAGGTATTTCAGGTATTGCCGCAGGCGCGATGACACAGCGCGGCATTGAACGCTACTGGCGCTTGGCGTTTTTAATAGGTGTTGTGCTATCTGCCGTGCTTTATATTGGGTTTACCGGCGGTATGCAGGTTCAAACGCAAATGAGCTCGGCGTGGCTGGTTGTTGCTGGCTTGCTAGTGGGCTTTGGTACACGCCTTGGCTCTGGCTGCACATCGGGCCACGGAGTGGCTGGCCTTTCAAGGTTATCACCCCGCTCTATTGTTGCCACGCTCACGTTTATGGGTGCGGCTGTACTTACCACCACAATTATCAGACACCTGTAAATTAACTGAGGAAAGAAAACATGAGAGTAATTATCGCCTCGCTACTTTGCGGGCTGTTGTTTGGCCTAGGCCTGTTAATTTCAGGTATGAGTAACCCTGCTCGCGTGCTTAATTTTTTAGATTTAAGTGCCAACTGGGATGCCACGTTAGCATTTGTAATGGGCGGTGCTATTTTGGTGGCTGCGCCAGGTATGTATTGGGTACGCAAGCGCAACAAGCCTTTGTTTGCCGATAAGTTTGATATACCAACTAGCAAAACTATCGACGCTAAATTGATATTAGGCTCTGCCGCATTTGGTATCGGCTGGGGTATCAGTGGTTTTTGCCCAGGCCCTGCCGTAGTTGCTATTGCGTCGCTTCAAACTGATGTGCTGATGTTTGTAGGAGCAATGATCATTGGCATGCTGGCGCAGCATTGGTTGAAGCCTAAATCGGCATAAAACATAACTGCCTCTTTTTGCGGCTTTATCCCCTGGTGGGGATAAAGTCATAATTATCCCCACCAAGGGATAAACTGTGGCTGCCACTTACAAAAAGTGCAAATGGCTCACTTAACGATTTGCGGTTTTCCCTTTCAATAAGCCCACACCCAAGGCGGCCATTGTTACGGCAATAACGCCGTTTAGATAGTTGAAAAAGGCATAGGGTGCATAGTCGAGAACCTCAACCCCAAGGGTGGCAGAATAGAATGCTCCCGCTGTTGTCCAAGGAACAAGCCCTGTGGTCATGGTGGCGCCCTCTTCTACCGACCGTGACAGCACAGCAGGGTCTAGCTTCTGTTGTTCGTATTTTGCTTTGAATAACTGGCAATTTAATATGATTGAGATGTAGGCTTCGCCCATAGCCACATTGCCCAAAAAACCAGAGGTTATGGTTACCGCAATTAAGCTTGCTGTGCGCTTCACCCGTTTGATAATGCCCGCCAACAGCGCCGATAAAAAGCCTGCACCGTGCAGTATGCCGCCTAATGCGATTGCCATTAAGGCGAGCAGTAAGGTCCAGCTCATACTGCTGATGCCGCCCCGCCCAAGTAGAGCATCTAAATTCGCGATACCCGTATTTTTAGGGGTATTCTCCCAAAGCGCGTTGAGTACGCTTGTGGTATTGGTATCTTGGTAGAAAATGGCGATGATAACGGCAAGCAAAATGCTGAATGACATGGTGACTTCAGCCGGCACTTTTTTAATGCTTAGCACCGTAAGTAGCACCAGCGGTAACAGTGTTATATAGGGTGCAAGGTTATAATGCATGGCAAGCGCTGCTTTAATTTCAAATACCTGACCCGCATTTAAACTTTCGCTTGCGTAGCTAAAACCTATCACTAAAAAAATGACCAATGCGAGAAGGAAGCTAGGCACCGTAGTAAACAGCATACTATACATATGCTTATAGAGGTTCGTGCCCGCACTCATAGCCGCGAGGTTGGTGGTATCAGAAACCGGCGACATTTTATCCCCAAAGGTTGCGCCACACACCACCATTGCCGCCACAATGGGAGACGGTATGTTCATGGCTTCACCAATGCCCATTAACACCACGCCCATAGTCCCCACGGTTCCCCACGATGTGCCTGTTGATACCGACATTACCGCACAAAGAATTAACCCCACTGCCAGAAACACACTGGGATTTAGCCAACTTAACCCGTAATAAATGAGCGTTGAGATAGTGCCGCTTTGCATGAAGCTGGCGATAACCATTCCAATGAGTATGAAGATATAAATGGCCGGCATGGCCCGCGTTAATGCGCTTGTCATTAATTCGCGAATTTGCAGGTACGTGTATCCCAAACTAAAGGCATTCGCTCCAGCCCAAAGCAAACAAAGAAAAATTAATGCATGCAGGCTAATACCCAAGCCGAACAATCCACCTGCTATTAGCGCGACAATGACGCCAAAACAAAGCAGTGACTGAGCAAAACTGGGGCTACGCAAAGATGGAGGCGACGATAGTGACACGTGGGTACGCTTAAAAATTAAGTGGTAAGAACAGTATAACGAACTTGTAATGCGTTGTGATGACTTTCACATGCTTTTAGCTTGAGGGGAAACGTTCATGCTTTCAAAGGGAAATGGCCCGCCCTAGAGGATTCGAACCTCTGACCTCGGCCTCCGGAGGGCCGCGCTCTATCCAGCTGAGCTAAGGGCGGTTTGTACTAACAGTGCAGTCACTGTGTGGCGCATATATTAATGTTCTACGATATTACACATAGGATGCGAACGGGCGTAATGATACTTATGGCACAGGCTGGCATCAACTGATTTATTAAAATCTCTTTAGACCACTTGGTTCTAGTGTTAAAAATCCTTACTTTTTATAGGTAATTGGCCTCAAATAGTTGTTCAGGCCCAATTTACCGTTATAATCTGGTCAGTTATATTTTAAACAAACTCATCCTTGCCTGGAGACAGATGTGAAATTAAAGACTTGGTTAACTGTGGCTGCTACTGCGCTAACTGTTTTTGCAGCACAAGCACAAGAAATGAGTAATGATGAAATTGCCGAGCGTATTAAACCGCTAGGCCAAGTACACGTTGCAGGTGCAGCAGCACAAGGCAGCGCGGCGGCAGCTGGCGGCGCAAAATCTGGTGAAGACGTTTACAACTCAGCGTGTGTTGCATGTCACTCAGCAGGCGTATTGGGCGCACCTAAGTTTCAAAATGCAGCTGACTGGCAGCCTCGTCTGGATGAGCGCGGTCTTGACGGTGTATGGCAAAACGCATTAAACGGTATTAACGCCATGCCTCCTCGCGGAACATGCGGAAACTGTTCTGATGACGAAATTAAAGCAGCGATCGAGTATATGATTGAGGGTATCTAATACCCGCACAATCCCTACAACTTGATGGAAAAAGTAGCGTTTTACCTGCTATTCGGGTAATTTAACCTGTTGGGGTAACGTTACTTTTTAACTGGCGAGCGGAATGTCAAAAGATTCGACGCAATATGAGTTGACGGAAGAAGAGCTGCGCGAACTTATACCGCAGCTTCAGCAACTCACCGACAAGTATAAGCGCGCTGAACGTGTTCAGAAGGCGCTTTTTGATATTTCTGAACTTGCCAGTTCTGTAAGTCACCTAAACCGCCTTTACTCCGCTATTCATGAAATCATTGCAGACTTCATGAACGCAGACAACTTCTTTGTTGCCTTTTACGAACCAGAAACCCACGTTGTCGATTTTGCTTACTTTGTTGATGAGTTCGACGAAAAAACCGTTAGGCAATTACCCGCTGAACAGCTTATGGATGGCATGACCGGTTATATTCTGAAAACCGGCAATCATTTATTTTACAAACGCGATGACGAGGAACGTTTAGCTGCCGAATACGGTATTAAACTTGTAGGCTCGCCACCCGTTGAATGGCTGGGCGTACCGCTAAAACGCGGCAGTCAAGTTATTGGGGCAATGGTAGTGCAAACCTATGATGAAGGTGTGCATTATTCACAAGAAGATTTAGAGGTCCTGCTTTTCGTTTCACAGCATATTGTGACCACGGTAGACCGAGTAAAAAATAGAGAGCTCACCGAGCGTACCATCCGCGAAAGAACCCGTCAGCTGCGAAAAATTAACGATGACCTACAGGAAGAAATTCTTGAGCGCCAGAAAGTAGAGTCGTTGCAACAAGCACTTTTCGAGATTTCTGAGCTGGCCGCTAATCTTGAAGGCGATATGGATGCGTTTTATTCCAGTTTGCATGTGATTTTGGCAAGGCTAATTAGTGCACCCAACTGCTACATCGCCATTCACAATAAAGAAGAGGACTTGTTAGAGTTCCCTTATTTTAGCGATACCAAACAAAGTGAAATTAACGCCAGGCCACTTGGATTGGGGCTGACAGAGTTTGTATTGCGTACTGGACAGGCAGAGCTTATCAACCCGCCAAGGGTACTGGAGCTTGCAGAGTCGGGAGAGATTGACGTTTCGCTAGCGCAAACGATGTTGAATAGCGCAAATTCATGGCTAGGCTCGCCACTTGTTGTTGATGGTGAAATAGCGGGTGTTATCGCGGTACAAACCTACGGAAAACTAGCGAAATACAATTTACGTGATCAAGAGCTTCTCCGTTTTGTATCTCACCATATTGCCGTTGCCATTGAGCGTAAACGCAATACCGAATCAATGCAGCGCTATAACGTGCAGCTTGAAGAACGTGTTAAAGAGCGCACCGCCGAACTTAACCGCACCAACAAATTCTTAAAACAGCAGATTGAAGAGCGTAAGGAAATTGAGCTTAAGCTGATTCACGATGCGCATCACGATGCCTTAACTGACTTGCCTAACCGTTCCATGTTTACCAGCCGCTTGGAGCTTGCCATAGCCAGCAAGCAACGTTACAGCGATAGCATGTTTGCGGTACTGTTTATTGACTTAGACAGATTTAAGGTTATTAACGACACCCTTGGCCACCACGCTGGCGACGAGTTCCTTATCGAAGTAGCCCGGCGTATAACGCTGTGTATTCGCGGCCATGACTTACTGGCCCGTTTAGGCGGCGATGAGTTTGTTGTGCTTCTTGATAACTTTGAAGATGAGGCAGATGTAGAAGAAGTCGCTAATCGCATTATTTCGTCTATTTCTGAGCCGTTTTTACTTGATGGTCGTGAAATGTATTCTGGCGCAAGCATAGGTATCGCTCATCTAGAGAGCTATTATCGCAGCGCAGATGAAGTACTACGTGATGCTGACGCTGCCATGTATCAAGCAAAGACTCTTGGCCGCGGTCGCTTTGTGATGTTCGATAAAAGTATGCGAGACAGGCTTATTGAAGAGCTTGAGCTTGAAAATGAATTTAGGCGAGCACTACGAGAAGAAGAGTTCGACTACTTCCTGCAGCCTGTCATTAAGCTTAACGATAACAGCACGCTTTACAGAGAGATGTATGTCCGCTGGTCACACCCCGCTTATGGCAAGATAGCCAGAGAGCAATTCAGGCAAGTGGCCGAGCAAAGTGGGCTTACATTAGACCTCGATCTGTTCCAGCTCACAAAAGCCTGCGAATTGCTTAACCACTACGCTAAGTCCGATGAGCCTATCAACAAGATTGCGGTGAACGTTTCAATAAACCATCTATTACAAGCCTCTATGGTTAACCAAATGCTAAATGTAATAGAAACCTCTGGCATCACTCCGAATCAATTAGTGTTCGAATTTGATGAAAACGATTTAAACCGACGCTCTCAGTTCATCCTTCCTGCTATCAAGAAATTAAAGCGTGCAGGCGTGACTTTGGTGTTAGACAACTTTGGAAGTGGCTTGGCCTCGCTAAGTTACTTGTTTGCCTACCCCTTCGACTTTATAAAAATTGATCATCGATTTGTGAAGTCGCTTCCCCGCTCTCAACGTAATTTGAAGCTTATTCAGTCTGTCATGCTTATTTCTGAGCATTTGAAGTTTCAGGTTATTGCAGAGGGTGTTGACTCTCAAGCCCAGCTTGATGCCCTCAATGACATTGAGTGCATTTATGGGCAAGGCAAAGTATTGAAGCATGCAAGAGTACTTGATATGGCTTCGTTAGCAAGTTAAAAGTAAGCACTTACTATCATCAAAAAAAACATAAAATTAGCGCTTTTCTCTAATCTCTACTTTTTACTTTTTACTTTTTACTTTTTACTTTTTACTTTTTACTTTTTACCAAGAATATCTCGAAGATTAGCGATACCCACCTGCCCTTTTTGCTGACGCTCTTCTTTGGTAGCTTTGGGCTTTTGATTTTCCCACTGGAGATCATCGGGCGGAAGTTCGAATAAGAACCGGCTCGGCTCTGGATTAATGACTTCTCCGAACTGCCGACGCTCTTTGGCATGGCTGAAAATAAGTTCACGCTGGGCTCGGGTAATGCCTACATATGCAAGCCTACGCTCTTCTTCAACATTATCCTCATCAATACTGCTTTGGTGAGGTAACAGTCCTTCTTCCATGCCCACTAAGAATACAATAGGAAACTCCAAACCTTTGGAAGCATGCAGGGTCATGAGCTGAACTTGGTCCCCTTCCCCGTCGTCTTCGCCTCGCTCCATCATGTCACGAAGAATAAGACGGTTCACCACCTCAGTTAGCGTCATAGGCTGATCTAGGTCGTTGCCTTCCAACATGTCGTTAACCCAACCAAATAACGTACTTACGTTGGCCATGGCCATTTCAGCGGCTTTGGGGCTGGCACTCGTTTCATACAACCACTCTTCATATCCCATGGTGCGGATCATCGTACGAACGGCTTCTGCGGTATTGCCACGCTCTGCGTTATCCGATAACTCCACCACCCAGCGTGCAAAGGCAGAAACTGAATGAAAGGCTTTATCGGGCAGCACGCTATTTAAGTTAGGGTGCGTCGCCGCCTCAAACATTGACACGCCCAAGCTATTGGCAAAGTTACCTAGTTTCTCAAGCGTGGCGCGGCCTATACCTCTTCCAGGCGTGTTAATGATACGCAGCAAAGCGTTATCATCGTCCTGATTCACTAATAGTCGCAAATAGGCCATGATGTCTTTCACTTCGGCCCGGCCAAAGAAAGACATACCGCCGCTTATCTTGTAAGGAATGCGGTTGCTCATTAGCAGTTTTTCGAAGATACGGCTTTGATGATTTCCGCGATACAAAATGGCGTAGTCTTTAAATTGAGTGCGGTTCATAAACTTATGAGCCAGCAATTCTGCCACTACACGCTCGCCTTCATGCTCTTCGTTTTTCGCTTCGATGACTTTTAGCGGTTCACCGTACTGCAACTCTGAAAACAGGGTTTTATCGAACAGGTGCGGATTGTTTTGGATAAGAATATTCGCGCAATGCAGGATACGGCCTGACGAGCGATAGTTTTGCTGCAGCTTAATAACGTTTAAACGGGGAAAATCCTGCTGTAACAAATGCAGGTTCTGTGGCTTTGCGCCCCGCCACGAATAAATAGACTGGTCGTCGTCGCCAACCACGGTAAAGCGTGCGCGCTCGCCCACCAATAATTTTACTAGCTCATACTGGCTGGTGTTAGTGTCTTGATATTCGTCTACCAGCAGATAGCGAATTTTACTTTGCCACTTTGCTCTTATTGCTTCACTGCTTTTTAGCAGTAGTGTGGGAAGCAAAATAAGGTCGTCGAAGTCTAGCGCGTTGTAGGCCTTTAAATTGTCTTGGTATCGCTTGTAGGCTTCTGCAAACTCTCGTTCACCCGTGCTGGTTGCTGACCGTAATAAGGCATCGGGCAAGATAAGGTCATTTTTCCAATTTGAAATGCAGCTTTGTAAAAGCTGAAGCTGATCTTTGTCGCCATCCAGAGTGTCAGACGTTAAATCATTTAGTAGAGCAAACGAGTCTTTATCATCGAACAACGAAAAGCCTGGTTTTAACCCTAAGTCTTTCACGTGGGCTTTAATAATGGTTAAGCCCATAGTGTGGAAGGTAGACACTTTGAGCCCGCGCGCCTCGGGCTTGCCCAAGGTCTGCGCCACACGCTCTTTCATTTCACGAGCAGCTTTGTTAGTAAAGGTAACAGCCGCAATATACCGGGCTGGCATATCACAGTTTCGCACTAAATGAGCAATCTTGTTGGTAATTACACGGGTTTTACCACTGCCTGCCCCAGCCAGCACCAAACATGGCCCAGACACATAGGTTACGGCAGATTCTTGAGCTTCATTTAGTTTCATTTAATTCCTAAAACAACGTTCACGAGGGTTCAACACAGTTTTCATTGCATGTCGTGTCGATACCGATAGAATAGCTTTAATATTTTGAGCTGCGCATTATAAGGGAATTCCATGTTGGATCCGAAGAAACTCGAAGATTTAGCGAAACAAATTGCTGATGCCGTACCACCCGGCGTAAAAAACATGGCTGAAGAAGCTGAGGCCCGCGTAAAAACTGTTTTGCAGTCGCAGCTATCTAAGCTTGATTTAGTGACGCGTGAAGAATTTGATATTCAAAGCCAGGTGCTTATTCGCACTCGTGAAAAACTAGACGCGATGGAAGGCCGCATTGCTGAGCTTGAAGCAAAACTAGCAGAAAAGTAGACATTGGTACTTCTAGAAACCTGAAAGCGCCTTTACGGCGCTTTTTTGTTGAACTATATGAACCGAAATATTAAATCTATAACTGCTCTTTTTTCCAAGGTTTTTTAAGCCCTTGGAAGGCTACATCAAGATCTCTAAACCTTTCTGTTCAACAAGGTTTAAAAGCTTTAGAGATGTGCCTCGAGGCTTTTTGCTTCCTTGCTCCCACTGCTTTATGGTCGAAGGCGTAATATTTAAATAGGCAGCAAAAACGGCTTGGCTTACTCTGGCTCTTTCACGTATAGCTTTTATCCGCTGTCCGTCATATTGCTCAACTTTAGGTAAACATAATGCATCGAATTGATACATTGTCTGCTTATCCATAATTCCAGCTTCGCTCAGATCTTTTGCCGTACGGTGTACTACATCTAAAATGCCATCTTTCATGTTATCTCACCTCTTCAACACTACCTGAATCAATAGCTTTTTTAAGCTGCTCATCGCTATAGTTAAATAGCTCTTTAGCTAAGAGTTTTAAAGCCTTCATGTCTTTGACACTAACGTTCGAACGAGTACTTTTGGAAAAGCCGTAGATAAAAAAGGCTTTAGTATCAACTTGAAATGCTATTAGGGTTCTTAAACTTCCACTTTTACCTCGCCCACCACTAGGACGGGTTTCTTAAAAACATTCGCACCTAAATCTGCGTCAACTAATCCCTGTTGCATCTCTGCAATCGCTACTTTTAGCAAGCTATCTGATAAGCCTTCTTTGCTCGCCCATCTCTTAAACCACTTTAATTTATATATGCGTATAGATTCCATTCGACACCAAAAGTATAACACTTAGTATCACACTTTGTGCACAAATTTTAAAATACTCAGTGTAGTAAAGCGTGTACCTGTTTAAGCTAGCAAACACTTTAAACAGGCTATCGATTAGGAAAAAGGGGACTTTGGTACAGGTTGAAGCAGGCTTTTAGCGCTGTAATTTATAAAAATTATACTAGCGCTAAATAGCTACCAATGTTGTTGATAAGTTTTACCTTACTAAACCAAATAAAAGTGAAGTGCTGTACCTAGGGTAACGGCTAAGCCGATATAGTGGTTTTCGATAAACGCGGTAAAGCAGCCTTCACGCTGGCGGCGTTTAATAAGTTGATATTGACGCACACATAGTAAAGCCGAAAACAGAACGGCGATATAGTAAGGCCAAGTGGCATTAATAGCGCAGCCTATAAACCATAGAATGGTTAGCGCCAGGGCTTGTAGCAGCATGACTATCAGCACGTCGTTTTTACCAAACAATATGGCGGTAGACTTAACACCTATTTGCAGGTCGTCGTCGCGGTCTACCATGGCGTACATAGTGTCGTACGCTACTGTCCATAGTAAGTTGGCAACGAACAACCACCACGCGTAGGTAGGTACACTTTCCAACACTGCCATAAAAGCCATAGGAATGGCCCAGCCAAAGGCGGCCCCCAAAACCACCTGCGGTAAGTGGGTATAACGTTTCATGAAGGGATAGCTTGCAGCCAGGAGCAAAGCAATAACCGACAGCGCAATGGTTTGCCAATTGAGAAACAGCACAAGCACAAATGCTATGGCGATAAGCACGCCAAATAGCTGTAGCGCTTGTTTAGATGTGACCTCTCCGGTTGCCAACGGTCGCTGCGCCGTGCGCTTTACGCTTCCATCCACTTTTCTGTCTGCATAGTCATTAATCACGCAGCCTGCTGAACGCATAACGATAACGCCAGCTACAAAAATTAGCGTTATACCTAACGACGGCAAACCCTGAGCAGCCATTAAAAGCGCCCACAGGGTTGGCCATAGCAGTAAGTAAATACCTACGGGTTTATCTAAGCGCATGAGTCGCGCGTACGCATTCCAATTGTGTTTCATAATTGTTTTTCGCTTTGTATGTTACTGCCCGCGGGCTGACGATACGCCGGACAAGCCGGAAGGAAAACCTCGGCCACTATCATGCTGTAACTGTCTAACGTAAACAACGACCGTCTACCCCACAAAGTTTCATTGCTATTTATACCAAATTGCGAAGCCGAAACCTGACATACTTCAAAAGCAGAGCGGATAAAGCGCGCATCATTGAAAAGACGCTTTCCCAACGGCTCTTGACCTAGGTTCGATAACTCACTATCAACAAATGCTTGGGGAATGATAGAGCGCGCAAATACCCAAGGGGTGTGATCGCCACACAGCAATATTTCCCGGGCTTGATAGCTGGTTTGACCGTTAACGTGCAAAAGAGACAGTTCGTTACTATGAGGGGTTTGAGTTTGTTGACCTAGTAGCTCTAACGCAAAATGTTCGCTTGATGATTGCACACGCTCGGTAAGTGAACCCGTGTCTAATAGCCAGCTGTTAAGCTGTAAATGAGGAATTGTGACGTCAGACGGTGCTTGCCAATTAACCGGCAGACCCACTGGAAAAGTGGCATTAAAACTCACACGAAAAACCCGAATAATGAATCTGTTAGTATGATAACACGTCATATTCAAATATTTTCATTAGGTTAAACTTTTGCAGTAGTGTGTTTAATCTGAGTTTTGCTAAACTACTAGAGAATTTTTAACTTTGGTGTTCCGGACTTCACTATGCTTAAGTCGTTAGTTTTACGTGTTTTTGCACTTGGTTTGTTGGTTATCTGCAGTAACGCGGCAGTGGCTCAAGATAAATCCAATTTTGCCTATTTAAGTTTAGAGCCAGAAATTGTTACAAACTACATTAGCGACAGTGCACAAAAGCTAGGCTACGTTCGCGTATCTGTGGAATTGATGATCAACGATGTGAGTCAATTGGAAATTGCCGAGCACCATCTACCTTTGCTGCGTTCGACAGCAATTGAGATATTCGGCCAACAGCCAGCGGAAAAGGTCAAATCACTTACCGGCCGTGAAGACATCCGTCGCTCTATTCTGAAAGCTCTTCAAGAACACATGCTTCAAGAAACCGGTGGCGAAGTGGTGAAAAACGTTATCTTCACGAAGTACCTTTATCAAGGCGGTTAAGCTATTGAGCTATTGAGCTATTGAGCTATTGAGCTATTGAGCTATTGAGCTATTGAGCTATTGAGCTATTTTCAAGAGTGTATAAATAAGCGAGCTTTCATTGAGCTCGCTTTTTTGTATCTATTGAAGCTTATACCAGTCCGCATAGATAGGATTGCTTCAGCCTTTGACTGTAAAATTACCCATTCGTAATAGACGTCACTGATAACGGTTTGCTATTGCTAACGCTTTTCAGAGCCTAAGCTTAACGCCCCTGCCAGTAAACAGCCTGAAATAAGACCCGCCGTATGTGCCGCATTTGCCATATTTACCCAAAGAATGTCAGCGTAACCTAAAACTAACCATACCAGCATGAAGCCAACTATCGAGTTTGGTAACGACAAGCCCCAGCTTGGTCGTAACCAGCCCAACCACCACACGAAGCCCATTACGGCATAAACCACCCCCGAAAGTCCGCCAAACAAATATAAATTAGCCTGAAC
The DNA here is from genome assembly GCF_002993325.1 of Alteromonas gracilis. Classification (GTDB taxonomy): domain Bacteria; phylum Pseudomonadota; class Gammaproteobacteria; order Enterobacterales; family Alteromonadaceae; genus Alteromonas; species Alteromonas gracilis. The sequence continues at coordinate 33,879 of NZ_PVNO01000005.1, read as the reverse complement.
CGGGTCGCTAAAGATAGCTTGAGCGGCATTTGAAATAGTTGCCGAGACTAAGAACACGATAAGTAGCATACTCACCCCAAGCGTACGTTCTATCTTGGCGCCTAGCATGCCCCACCAAAGCAGGTTAAATATAATGTGTAATGCTGAGAAGTGAATAAACGCTGGTCCCAGCAGTCGCCACCACTCATGATTTTCCGATAAGACTGAGAATGGCTGCATGAGCAGATGTTGTGCAATAGGCGAAAATAGCCCTAATAACGACAACGTATAAACCGCAACACAAAGAAGAAACACGACTGAGGTAAAAGGCGCTTTTATTGCATCGTTAATGATGTTTTTCACTGAGAAGCCGCTACCAGAAGGCGCTAACTGAACATTTTTACCACTGTCCCAGGCTGCTTGCTGATATTTAGGATGAGTTGGGTTTGACAAAAAGTCTTCTGCAATAACTTTTGCGCGATCGACATGTGCATGATCATCAAGCACAACAACAAACTCTTTATCACTCTGCATTACCGTTGCCGATATACTCTGGCTGGTTAGGTAGTTAGCCAGAAGGTGCGCGGGACTTTGTTGATTAAACGCAATTAAAGGATGGCCCATAAGCTACTTGTTACCCTGAAGCATGAAATGAATTAACGCGATATAACGTTGAATGAAGGTGTAATACATAACACCTTTATACTGGAATGTATTACGTGTGAAAAGCATAAAACAAAGGTGCACATTGTGCACCTTTGTTAAATGATTAGGCCGTTTCTACCGGGTTAGCTAATCGCCAAGCTTCAAACCCACCATCCATACTATAGACGGTTTCAAAGCCCTGCTGAGCTATTACCTGCGCAGCCTGTTGACTACTTACGCCGTGATAGCAAACAACCACCACAGGCATGTCTTTAGGCGTCTGCTCGATAAACGCAGCAAAGTTGTCGTTGTTTAACGGCGAAGCATTCGGCATATGCCCATTAGCAAATGATTGAGGATCGCGTATGTCCACAATGGCGACGTCGCCTTGAAAATTTGCCACATCGTCTACGCTAATGTGTGTAAATGTTGTCATTATTGCCAGTCCAGAATAACTTTACCTGATTGTCCTGACCCCATGGTATCAAACCCTTTCTGAAAGTCATCAATAGAAAAGGTATGGGTGATAATGGGTGATAAATCCAAACCACTTTGCAGCAGGCTTGCCATCTTGTACCAGGTTTCAAACATTTCTCGACCGTAGATACCCTTTATCACTAAGCCTTTAAAGATAACCTGATTCCAGTCAATAGCCACGTCTTGTGGCGGAATACCTAGCATCGCTATTTTGCCGCCGTGGTTCATTTTGTTAAGCATGTCTCTGAACGCAACAGGCACCCCTGACATTTCAAGGCCTACGTCAAAGCCTTCTGTCATACCCAGGTCGTTCATCACATCTTTTAAATCTTCTTTGCTGACGTCAACAGCGCGGGTCGCGCCCATTTTCTTAGCAAGTTCAAGACGGTATGGATTAATATCGGTGACAACAACGTGACGTGCGCCAACGTGCTTTGCCACTGCCGCTGCCATGATACCAATTGGACCAGCACCAGTAATAAGTACGTCTTCACCCACTAAATCAAAGCTTAATGCCGTGTGGACTGCATTTCCAAATGGGTCAAAAATGGACGCGAGATCATCACTGATATTGTCTGGTATTTTAAATGCGTTGAACGCAGGAATTACCAAATATTCGGCAAAAGCGCCTGGACGATTAACGCCTACACCTTCAGTGTTACGGCATAAATGCACACGCCCAGCACGACAGTTACGGCAGTGACCACATGTAATGTGACCTTCACCAGATACGCGATCGCCAACGTTGAAACCTTTTACTTCTTGGCCCATGCCGACCACTTCGCCTACATACTCGTGACCCACTACCATTGGTACTGGGATCGTATTTTGCGACCACTCGTCCCAGTTGTATATGTGCATGTCGGTACCGCAAATAGCGGTTTTGCGAATTTTAATCAGCAGGTCGTTATGGCCAACTTCAGGCTTTGGCGTATCTTGAAGCCAAATGCCTTTTTCTGCTTTCGCTTTAACTAGAGACTTCATGAAATCACTCCCATTTCACGACCAACTTCGATAAACGCATCAATAGCTTTATCAACGTGCTCTAAGCTGTGGCCTGCTGACATTTGGGTACGAATTCGAGCTTGCCCCTTTGGCACCACTGGGTATGAGAAACCAATAACGTAAATGCCTTTTTCAAGCAGCTTGTCTGCCATTTCGCTTGCTAAACGCGCATCGCCTAGCATAACTGGGATTATCGCGTGGTCTTTACCTGCAAGCGTAAAGCCCGCCTCTTCCATACGGTTACGGAAATGGTTGGCATTTCGCCATAGATTAGCGCGAAGCTCATCGCCGTCTTTCATCATTTCAAACACTTTAAGTGATGCAGAGACGATAGGTGGCGCTACAGAGTTAGAGAAAAGGTAAGGACGAGAGCGCTGGCGTAACCATTCAACCACTTCTTTCTTGCCCGACGTGTAACCGCCCGACGCTCCGCCTAGCGCTTTGCCAAGAGTACCTGTGATAATGTCTACACGGCCCATTACGCCACAGTATTCGTGGCTTCCTTTACCATTTTCACCAAGAAAACCTGTGGCGTGACAGTCATCAACCATTACCATGGCATCGTATTTGTCAGCTAGGTCACATATTGAGGCAAGGTCGGCAATTACACCGTCCATTGAGAACACACCGTCTGTGGCAATTATCTTAAAGCGCGCGCCATCAGCATTCGCTTGCTTGAGCTGTTCTTCTAGCGCCGCCATGTCATTATTGGCATATCGATAACGCTTCGCTTTAGACAACCGCACGCCGTCAATAATACTGGCATGGTTTAATGCATCAGAAATAATAGCGTCTTCAGGACCAAGCAGGGTTTCAAACAAACCGCCATTTGCGTCGAAACACGAAGGGTAAAGAATTGTATCTTCAGTGCCTAAGAAGTCACTAATGGAGGCTTCAAGTTCTTTGTGAATGTCTTGAGTACCGCAAATGAAACGTACGGAAGCTACACCGAATCCATGGCTATCAAGGCCGTTTTTAGCCGCTTCTATCAAGCTTTCATTGTTTGCTAAACCAAGGTAATTGTTTGCACAGAAGTTAATAACGTGCTCGCCACCAGCAACACCGATATCCGCTTGTTGTTGCGACGTGATAACACGCTCTTTCTTGTACAAACCATCTTCTTTCGTGGCTTCAATTTGCGATTGCAAATGAGAGATAAATGCCGCAGACATGCCATTCTCCGAGTGTAGGTATATAAAAACCTGTAGTGTAATGAAAGCAGGTTGAAGGGTATACACCCATGCGTTGTATTTAATGGGTTTTTCGACTAAGTTTGTAAATTATTCAACACACTTGAATGTACAGACATCTGCTAACGCATTGCTACGCGAAGTCTTTCCAAAGGTTGTACTCTACTTTGCTGTCCAGCACGGTCCATATATCTGTTTCTGATACCGGCTTACTAATGAGGTAGCCTTGCCCAATATCGCAGTCAAAACGACACAGCAGTTCATACTGCTCACTGGTTTCTATACCCTCTGCAACAACCTGCATGCCCATGTTACGCACCATAGATATAGTGGAGTGCACTATATTCCTATCGTCGGCGCTACTGGCGATGTTGGCGACAAATGAACGGTCGATCTTAATATAGTCTGCGGGCAACGATTTTAAATAGCTTAGCGATGAATAGCCGGTGCCAAAATCATCGATGGCAAGCATACATCCCATGTCTTGAATGGTTTTCATAATGCTGGTTGCACGCTTGATGTCAGAAACGAGCACGGTTTCAGTCAACTCTAAACACACTTGGTTTGGCGCTATGTCGTTTTTGATGATCTGCTGCTGCAAAAATTCAGGCAGCGTGGGATCAAGAAATTGGCCTGCTGACAAGTTAATTGCAATCTTGATATCCGCATATCCATTGTTTTTAAACTCGCGAATTAAATGGGTTGAACGTGCTATAACCCAGTAATCTAATTCAAGCATAAACGAAGTACTCTCAAGCAACGGAATAAACTCCGCCGGTGAGATTTGACCCTTGGTTGGATGGCACCAACGCAGTAACGCTTCAAACCCTACTAACTTACCTGTATGCATTTCTATTTGAGGCTGAAGCGCCAGGCTGAACTGGTTGTCTCTAAGTGCTTCTCTCGCCTCAGACTCTAATTCCACCTTTTGCATGACTTTTAGGTTCATGGTGGCATCATAAACTCTAAACGCTGCGCCTTTTTTGGCTTTGGCTTCATACATAGCAATATCAGCGTGGCGTAAGAGCTCAACAGGTGTGGCTCGTGCATGACTGGTTATGGCAATACCAATGCTGATAGAGACATAAAACGTCACACCATCAACCATTATCGGCTCTTTGAACTCGTCGATAATTTTTTGCGCAACCTTATCAATGTGCTTCTTGCTTTCAATATTCGATAACAAAATAACGAACTCATCGCCGCCAAATCGTGAAGCGATATCAGATTCTCTAATGGGCCGAGAAATGCGCATTGCAGCAGCTTTTAATAACTTATCGCCCACATCATGACCATGACTATCATTCACTTTTTTGAAGTCATCCAAGTCCATAAACATAAGTGCCACTAACCGTTCGTCTCGGATAGAACCCGCCAGCTGCTTCTCTATTTGAAAGGTCAGCATATTTCTATTAGGCAAGCCTGTAAGCACATCGAACATAGCCATTTTTTCAAGTTTCGCGGTATTGATGGCCATTTGACCGTCAAAGCTTTCGAGTTGACGGGCTAGGTCGTTGGCCGCCTCTTCTACAACATCTAGCTCATCAGTCAGTTTGAAAATAGGAGACGTTCTGCGCTTAGCCGCACTGGTGTAAAATTCACTAAATTTGTGCTCAGCTAACATCGGTAACCGCTCGCTTATGCCTAAAAGCCGAGTGCGATATTGATTTAAGAACAGATAAAGGAGCGATGAAAAAACTAAGAAAAGCGCGGTCGCACTTGAAATAACTACATATTGATACTGCTCATTTTGACGCACGGTGGCAGATACATCTTGTACTATCAGCAAATAAGGCCGGTCGCCCGTGGCATGTTCAAACGGCAACAAACTCACTAGCAGTTGTTTATTTTCAAGCTCTGTGTTGAGCCCTTTTATCACCAAATTATCAATACGCCACGCCGGTGGCAAAGCGTTGAAAAGCGACTGCAGATACTGACGGTTTGCTGCGGAGACTTGGCTAGCTATTGTAAGGGCTACCGATTTATTCTGTGTTTCTCTTGCTTGAACGATGGCCACTTTGTGCACATCCGTTGCGCGGCTGAATAAATAGAGTAATTCACGCATGGATGTTGATACAACAACGATAGGAATAACATCACTATCAGCCATAACCGGAATTGAAATGTGGTGAGTACACACATTGTCACACGTCAATAGCGAACGACTTTCAAAGGTGGCTCGAGTGGTATCTACGAGGTTTTTAATTTTAGTATCAACAGCACGGCCAGGGCTCCCTACCACGCCGCTTTCGTCGAATAACAACAGCGACTCAACTTGGTACGTTAAGGTGAGATATTCATTAAGATTACTTAACGACTGTTGTAGTTCATCTACGCTAGTTGTGTAGGCATCATTTCTTCGGCTAATGAGGTCGATAAGGGTGACCATACGTCCGTGAAGTATGTCTTCAAAAAGCTGGACGCGACGATGGTTGGCTATTTGACCCTCGCGCTGCTGAAGTAGCACGCGAGCGTCAGATTCTTGGATCAAAACAGCCGATATAACGATAGCAACGGTTAAAACCATTGCCAGCAAGATGAGGATGGTTTTGGTAGTAAAAGATACCTGAACCTTCATTTTATCCCTTAAAACCAATACATCAGTTGCAAAGACCACATTTCCCAATCTTTGTCAGCATGGGATGCAACATCTATATTCAACAAACTTACCACACGTGTCGCTCCCTCAACCCAATGATATTCCCCTTGTAGTCGCCATTTCGGCGCAATATCCCAACGCAACCCTAATGTATAGGTATCCTGATAGCCAAAATAAGCCGGTATTAATCCGCCAGACATTGCCTCTAATTGTTTTCCGTTTCTGTCTGACGTGTCATTAACGTATGTATCATAGCCAATAAGCCCGCTTACGTCGTTGTTAAACAAATACCTAAATTGAACGAAACCGCCTTCACCTGTGCGTTTTGAAACAAAGTTAGGAGAGAATAGGCCCTGACTGTCTTGCGCTTCTCTGATTAGTTCAGCAGAGATTTCCCAACTTTCGGCAAAATATTGCCCTGAGAGCATGATTCGTTCAATGTTTGCCCCACCGGCGAGCCGATTGTCGTCTTCAGAAGGCATATATCGAAAATCTGAATTTAACCAGCTTGCACCTAGCTTCCATGTCATTGATGACGGCTGCCAAAACACGCTAGCTTGATGAACGAAATCCTGTTTTATTTTTCCCTTGGCCTCTTCACCTAGCAAAAAGTCTCGTTGCGAGTCATTGATATTCGACCGTCCATAGCTCCAGTTCAGTTCCCAGATATTATCTTCTCCAAAGTGGGAAAAGCTTGTTTGGATTCCGTTACTGCCAAGGGCGACATCTCGAAAGCCATCGAAGTAGACCGATTGAGGAAGTACGGAAGTATAGCGTGTCTGCGGTACGTCTCGCGTTACCGAGTACAGCCAATGCCTATTTTTAAAGCGACCTGCATGGATTTGGCCACGCCACCCGCCGGGTAAGTTTGGCAGTTTCCAATCTACAAACAAGTAATCGAGACGAACCCCTTGCTCAAATCGATTGCCACCATCTAGGTAGTTAATTTGTCCAGCAATAGAGATATTCTCAGCCAGTTGATAGTAGCCATTGAGTCCAATCTCAGTAAGCTCCCCTGTGACATCGTCATTATCGGTGATAAAACTGCTGTCTTTTGACTGGGTAATACCTTGGGAAATATAACCATGCCAAGAAAAGTCGGAGGACGAGGCAAAGGTATTGAAGCTGGCGAACCATAACGCGAACACAGACCATTTTTTCATTATAAATTAACCTCTACCCGTCTTAGCTTCACAATATCAGTGCGCTCGACATAACCAATAGCGCCAGGGGTATTTTCTAATGCGTCAATTAACGCTTGATACGAGATTACTCTCACTGGCGTAACTCCCTGACCTGAATAGGTGATTTGGTCCCACAAGCGAGACAATTGATAGGGAAACATTTGAAGTATGTCGCGACAAAACTGTTTATGCAGCTCGTCTCTGTCTTGAAGTACGAATACGGTAATTTTAGTGCCGTCGTCCCAATATTGACGCTGCCCCGTAAAAATTTGGCGAAGCTCAGAACGGCTTAGCTTTGCTATCATAACACTTTCGTTAACCATGACGTTAAGCTCTGATGCATAAGCTTTAGGCACACCTAAACCCAGCCCTGCTATTATAAGCAGCACAAGTTTAAGCTTCTTTAAAGCAAGCAAGTGAGTGAGCCACCGCAACGCTGGCTTTTTCATTCAGTAACGACTCCCTGTTATGTCGGAGGTACACTTTGCAAAGCTAAGTGTAGATAATAGCTGATTGTTTTACCTTACAACAAAGTAAATCACCGGATAAATGGTTCAACTTTCTTCTTCACCATCTCTACTGAAATTTTTTCCATTAATGCACTGCCTTTAGCACGCGCTCCCCACGGAAGATTTTCCCACGACTTCCCTTTTTGCGCTTCGATACACTCGTCGTATACCGACACTACCTTATCGAGATCTAAATAAGGTCCTGTACGTCGTGGATTAGAGTGCGCATAAAGCCCTATCACAGGTGTACCAACGGTCGTCGCCATGTGGGCAGGTCCTGTATCAGGAGCGATAACAAGGTGGGCATGCTTTAACAGCATCAGGAGTTGATGCAATGACGTTTGCCCAGTAAAGTCTTTTAGCGGATATTTTACGTTAGCTTTAATTTCATCGGCGGTTTGCCGATCTAATTTTCCTGGACCGCCACATAATATCACGCTGACTCCCGCCTGTTGGATATAGTCAGCGATACTTGCGTATCGCTGTGGCAACCAATTTCTTTCAGCCTTGCTGGCGGCAGGAGAAATAACCACATATTTCCCAAGTACATTGGCCTGCTCAGCCCCCCATGCTTCGTCTTCTGGACTTACAGGTATATTCCACGTCAATGAGTCTGACTCAGGTACGCCTAATGCATCGGCAAAGTCCATAAAACCTTTAAGAACGTGAGCGTGTTTTGTTGCGGCAATACGCTTATTGGCAAACAACCAATGCAATTCTTTACTTCGGGCCCAGTCAAACCCAATGCGCTGTTTTGCGTTAATCACTCGCGACGCCATATTGGCGCGCAAGGCCACCTGCATCATCAAAAGCGCATCAAAGGTCTCATTTGCCACGGCAGCCTTTAACGATTCAACGGCAGCTTTTCCCTGTGATTTATCGAAAATAATAAACCGTATATTTGGCATCAGCTTAACCAGCTGATACTCCACTTTTCCAATAACCCATGTGATTTCAGCATCGCGCCACTGTGTTTGAATTCGAGTGACCATGGCGACGGCATGACACACATCACCTATGGCTGATAAGCGCATTAAACAAATCTTTTTTCCCACAGAAGCTCTCTCGTTGCTGAAAAACTAAAATAAATCGTTAGAATGTGAAATTTACCATAAGTTGTGGGCAACATGGCGACAATACGACGAGACATCGGTGCTGGACACCACTTTATTTTCGACGACACTTTAGTCACGCAGCCCAACACAGATATGTTTAACCCCGAGTTTTGGCATGCGCAGAGCAAAGTAACCGGTCAGGCGAAAGGGCGCGGTACCACCATCTTTATTGAGCACGAGAGCCAACAGTGGGTTTTACGTCATTTTAAGCGCGGTGGGTTGGTTGGCAAAATACTTAGCGATCAATACGTGTTTCTTGGTGTGGAACGTTCACGTCCCTTTGAAGAGTTTAGACTACTTGAACTTATGCAGGCCCAAGGTTTGCGAGTTCCTGTTCCGGTGGCCGCACGCATTCATCGCAGAGGCCTCATTTATCGCGGCGATCTCATTACGCAGAACATCCCTAATAGCCGGGATTTGCATCATGTGCTTTGCCATCAATCCCTTCAAAAAGAGGAGTGGCACAAAGTAGGACACGCGCTTGCGGCCATGCATAACTGTCAGGTGTATCACCACGATGCTAATGTCCGAAATATCATGATTGATGATGACAAGCAGATATGGCTTATCGATTTTGACCGCTGTTATAAACGAGAAGGTGAACACTGGAAACAAAGTAATTTAGACCGTTTATTGCGATCTTTACGAAAAGAAAAAGGTAAAAATACGGTTTTTCATTGGGAAGAGATACATTGGCATTGGTGTATGGAAGGTTATAAAGCCACCATCGCTAATTAGTATGTGCTTATGTGGCAGTCTTGCTAGCAGCGCTCTACTTCCGTGATTATTATGCTACATTAACCACGGTCAACACATAAATCACCTACAACGATAAGATTTTACCTTATGCACACACGAGCACTTTATCCAGGCACTTTCGACCCAATTACTAATGGGCACGCCGACCTCATCGAACGCGCATCGCAGCTATTTTCCCACGTCATTGTAGCTATTGCGTCTAATCCAAGTAAAAAGCCGCTATTTACGTTAGAAGAACGCGTAGAAATGATTAAGAAGGTCACCGCCGATTTACCCAATGTGGAAGTCGTTGGTTTTACCGGCTTGCTCGCTGATTTTGCCGACGAGCAAAATGCTACTATTTTAATTCGGGGTCTACGGGCTGTGTCTGATTTCGAGTATGAATTTCAATTAGCAAACATGAATCGACGCTTGAACCCCAAGCTTGAAAGCGTGTTTCTAACGCCTGCAGAAGAAAACTCATTTATTTCTTCTACATTGGTTAAGGAAGTTGCATTGCATCGAGGAGCGGTAAACGGTTTTTGTCATCCGGTTGTAGAGCAAGCGTTAAGAGATAGACTGGGTAAAAAAGACTAAGCGTCTAAAATCAGCGTTGGCAGCGGGTACAAAAGAATGTATTGCGCTGCCCAATGACCTTGCTTTCTATTGCCTTACCACACACCTCACAAGGTTCGCCTTTGCGTCCATATACGTTAAGGTGCTGCGCAAAGTAGCCTGGTTTACCATCGGTCTGCGCAAAATCTTTTAAGGTGGTTCCACCTTGCTCAATGGCTTTGGCTAATACTCGTTTAATTTTTGCAGTGAGCACTTTATAGCGGGCTGCGCTTATATTGCCAGCGGCTCGTCGCGGATCTATACCGGCCAAAAACAATGCTTCGTTTGCATAGATGTTTCCCACACCCACAACAATAGCATTATCCATAATAAAATTTTTGACTGGGCCTTTTCGGTTACGCGATAACGTAAACAAGCGTTCATCGTCGAAATCGTCTGTAAGTGGCTCTGGCCCCAAGTTATCGAGCATAGCAACCTGTGCATCAGGAGCCTGATACAACACTGCACCGAAGCGCCTAGGGTCGTTCAAACGCAAACATTTGCCTGTGTTTAAAACAATGTCTACGTGATCGTGTTTGATTACCGGTGTCGATGCATCAATGACCCGCAACTTGCCCGACATGCCCAAATGTAAGATTAGCGTACCAGTAGCCGTTTCAATGAGTAGATATTTCGCTCGGCGTTTAACGGCCGTAACCTTCTGTCCTTCAACGAGGGACACCTCGTTGGGTATTGGCCAGCGCATTCTTCGCTCACGAACCACCACTTCGGTAATCGTATTACCAATAAGATGTGGAGAAACGCCCAAACGGCTCACTTCAACTTCCGGTAACTCAGGCATTCATTCAATCCAGGGTAAAAGTTTATCAAGTTCTGTATTGGCTAATGTGTACCAATTATTTTCAAATTTGATCACTGTCGGTGAAGTATTTGGATAGATGGCATATACAAGGCCGTTAGCGTCACCCGCCAACCACACAACAATGATATAAGGCTGAACGTCGGATAACGCTTCAGGAATAGAAGTTGCCGGTGTTAATACGCCGCGCTGCCAGTGAGAGAACTGCATATCCGGGGCCGTGGTTAAGTTGTTAATTTGCCCCTTTTGACGCCATTGCTGCCCTACTCGCTCTAGGCTGTTTCCATCGTGCTCTATTTTTAATACGTAAGCATCTTCTGGCAGTAAACTGCGGGTCTGCACAATATTGCTTTTAGGGCGGAGACTGTCTAGATTAAACAGCGCGATCATTATAAGCATAGCGATTATTACAACATTATTCATCGCTCGCTGGGAGAGTCTAGTCACGCTTTATACCCATCCAAATTACAGTAATCCATATCGCCATATACTAATACCTCATTCGAACAGACGCTAATTCAATTCCATAAAAGTCGTCAGTAGGGTAACCCGTTCGTTTTTCAAGATGGTGGATCGTACTTTATACTGCGATCTATTTGGCGTTTTAAGAAGGATCTACTTAGATCTTATTAGAAAATTAAGTTTTGCAGATGTGTAGAAGCAAAAAACCCAGCAAAAGCTGGGTTTTCGTGGAGACAAAAGCAAGCTAATTACTTGATTTTGGCCTCTTTGAACATAACGTGCTTACGCACAACGGGATCATACTTTTTGATCTCCATTTTGCCAGGCATGTTACGCTTGTTTTTATCAGTGGTGTAGAAGAAACCTGTACCTGCTGAAGAAACTAGTTTAATTTTATCACGCATTGTCGGCTTCCTTAGATTTTCTCACCACGGGCACGGATATCAGTTAGTACTGAATCAATACCTTTTTTATCGATGATACGCATGCCTTTAGCAGACAAACGTAGTTTTACAAAACGGCTTTCGCTCTCAACCCAAAAACGGTGTGTTTGAAGGTTTGGTAAAAAGCGACGACGAGTCGCATTTCGTGCGTGTGAACGGTTATTACCAACCGTTGGACGCTTACCTGTTACTTGGCATACTCTTGACATTGTATTTGTCTCCAGAACAACGATAACTGTCGCGTCAGTTAATCCCAAGCGCTCAAACAGTGGTTGGGTCAAATGACGTATTACTATAAATTAGAGGGCGCATTTTATACAGCAAAGGCAGGATCATTTCAATAAGAAAGTACAAAAAGGTTACTTTTACGTACGATTTTTGCGCAAAATACCACCAACACTCTTTTTCGTGGCGTGTATTGTACTTTTCTCTCGCAAGTTAAGCTACGAATAAATTAACGCTTTGCATTTTAAATTTATATTCTTAATTAATCGCACCAGACATAAATATGTCACTAAAGATTAGCAATCTTGTCATGTTTGAACTCTAGCATCAGGGATCACCTGTAGTAGTTATCAGCAACTTTGCTATCTATGATCACTCATAAACACAACACGCAAACCATGCCCGCGGTTTACCTTATTAATTTAGACAGAAGTACAGAGAGACTTCAAAAATCTAGGGCGCTTTTGGAAAAACACAATATATTGTTTGAGCGCGTCCCTGCAATTTGTGGTCGTTCGCTGTCAGAGGATTCTTGCCTAGAGCACTACTGCCCTAATTTAAACAAGGCTCGCTATTATTATAATTTGACACCTGCTCAAATTGGCTGTTTCTTAAGCCATCGTGAAGCATGGCGTCGCATCGCCGAGGGAGATGCTGATTACGGCATTGTTTTAGAAGATGACTTTCTCATAGAGGGCGACGTGCACAAAGCTTTTGCCACGCTAAATGGCCTTACCCATGAGTGGGATTTAGTTAAACTCAGCGCTTATGCAAACAGAACACGGCCGATCGCCAAACAATTTTTTATCAACGACGAATTCAATCTAGTCGTTCATAAAAAGCCAATGAGTGGTGGCGCAGCGACAGCAATTTCTAAAAAGGGAGCGCAAAAGCTCTACGCCTCTACCACTAAATTTGGCAGGCCTTGCGATACAGAAATTCAACATTTTTGGGAGCATGGCATTACTGTTTTATCACTAATGCCTTATCCATTTGCGCAAGATGTAACTTGTGACAGCACTATAGCGTGCCGTAAGAAATCAAAAGACGACAGACGTCCTCTACGCAGGCTTTCACAACAAGGTTATCAATATTTGCGCAATAAAAGCGAAGTGAGTAAGCAACTTAGAAACTTAGCTCTTCAATTACACGCTGAGTAAACGCAAAAAAAAACGCCACATTGTGGCGTTTTTTGTTTAATCGTAAAAAGGTGACCTGGTTTCTGTGAGGTCTATTAACCTTGAAGGACGACGCAATAACTGCCCACCATCGCGAGAAATAGGCACCCAAGGGAATAACCCACGACCTTTAGACGGTTCTAATAAGAACAAATCTGTTGGGATGGAAATATAAAAGCCTTTAGTAAAGCTTCCTTCTCCATATTCCTCTGAAGACACATCTGTGAACGCGGCATAAGCTCCAACGATAATGCCGCTGTCAAAGCGCTTGGCGTAGTCGATATTTACGCCTTTGTCTTTTGCTAAGAACTGACCCGCACTTACAGTAATTTGCGTATCATCTAAGAATTCAGGCTGCCAATATACGCTCGCGTGACCCGTGATGGTGTCGTAATCCTCCAAGCCTGTTTGACTGTAAGGATCACGTTGTTTTACGTAGTTAATGTCTACGCCATAGGCAACATTGCTATCAACAGGGCGATACAATACTTCACCACCTACACCAGCGAACATGGTTTCGAGATAACCAGCATACGCCTGTACAAAAATATCCTCAGCGACATTGTCTTTGTAATGCAGAATGGCCGTGTCTAACCACACATCGTTTTCAGACACGTATTCACGAACCCGTGTACGAACACGAGGTAACGATACGTCTTCGCCGTCAACTAGGTAGTTAAACTTGTCAAAGTTATCAAGAAGCGTGACTCGCGCACTACTCATAACCGAGAAGTTTTCATTGAAGGCATAGCCACCGTTTAACAGCAGACCGGTCTGATACAAAAAGAAATCTTCCGGGTTGCCAAACGATTGAGTAAAGAAGAAATCAGCGCCATAGAATATCCCTGATGTATTTTCAGGATCGTACGCGTCTCTAATCTCTTCAGATGGTGACGTTCTTATATATGTTTCTTTTATGTCGGCGTCCACTGACTCATATCGCGCTGCAGCGATGAAGGCTTCCGCATCTATTTGCGTATCGACCATCGGCAGACCACCGCGGTTATCTATAATATGATACGTTTTTACGCTGTCAGGTAGTTCTGAGGCAGCGACACGACCCACACGTTCAATGGCTTCGTCTTCGTCACGATATTTTAGCTGAGTTCCGTAAAAGATAGCGCTGTCTTCTTTAATTTCAGCATCAGATAAGATAAAGCCACCTGAATTATACAAATCGTTATAAAGTCGAGGTTTATCGACGTCTTTCACATTAGAAGGTGCGTTTCTACCCATCAAATTGCGCGGGTCTTTATCAAACTTTATCTGCGATGCCGTATTCATATTAAAGCGATAGGTCACACCAAAACCAATCGTATTCCCTCGTTGGTAGTTCAACGAGAAATCGAAGTCTTTGTAGCGGTAAACCGCGCCAACATTCCAGCGAGAATCCTGCTCTAAACGACCCGCTCTGTCACGAGAGTAATCGTTACCCTCAAACTCTAGTTTAAGCGTTAACGGCTCCCATGGTGTTTGATACTCTACTCCCCCAAAGAAGGCGGTAGTGCCTTTGAAGAATTGGTCGTAATCAACCTTGCCGCCACGGCCTGAAAAGCCGCCAGGACGTTCACAGAAGCTATCTTTAACTTCACAAAAAGGATTAGTAATGTCGTCTGCTGTACCTAAATATCCCCAGCCCAAGCCTAAGTGAAAATCGAATGGACCTACAGATTTACTAGCGTTTACGTATTCGCTTTCAAAAAAGCCCGTTCCGCCGAAATCCCGAAAGCCTACGCTGATATCTGGTAGGTAGTAACTTTCTTTCCACAGCCTGAATTTAACATCTAACCCCTTATCTTTAAGGGTTTGATCGCCACTGAACGAGTCTACTTGGCTATATAATCGCGTACGCACGTCAGTATAACGAGCGGTGGCCTCCATCCAATCATAAAGCTGTATGTTTACCGACCAAAAACGGTACTCGCCGTTATCGGTATAGTTAATTGCCATTCCACCTTCATCGCGCATACGAGCGGTTGGCGTTTGGATTAGACCGTTACCGCCTTGCACCATTTGCGACGGCGTAACCTGAATTTGCGTGTCGGCAAACGCGGTGGAAGAAAGTGCGCTTCCAATAACGAGCGCAAGTGTTTTTTTAGTAAAAAGTTGTGGCGCACTCATTGAGGTAGAACCCTATGTACTGCTAACGCGGCGACGCGCTTATTTAATTGCTTAAGTTTATCGCTGAAAAGCTCTGAAGATATAGGCACATAAACCTGACTACCCGGCATAATTTGGGCAAAGTCTAAATTCCAGTAAGCAATCCCTTTTTCTTCAATGTTACCCATTGGGTCGATTACATAAACGTGACTTCTGTCAGCATCAACTGCCTTTTTAACCGTGTGCACTGCCGTATAAACCGAGGTATCACTTTGATGCTTGTAAGCGCCGGGCTTTACCACTGCACCAGAGAAATGCACAACATTCGGTCTTCCATTTAAACGAATCCAGTATTTTCCGGGCTGGAACATTGGGTTATCTTCAAAGAATAACCGAGCACGGTTGTAGGAGATTGGCATGTCGATTCGGGTAGACACTGTCCATGACGCAACCTGCTCGTACAAATTCTCAAGCGCTTCATGAGTTTTAGAATCTTTATCAAACTGAGCTAAAAGCGTTCTAATTTCAGACAACGCAATTTCTTTCTCGCGTTCCGCTTTAGAATTAGATAAATCAAACGCAGATGCACTTGGCCAATACCAGTCACCATTGTCGGCAACAATAGATAGTGCACTAGACAGTCTTATAGGCCTGTCAAACTGATATGTTTGCTTGTTTATCATTATGCTAACCATGTTGTCGTCAGCATACAGTGAACCCGCTGCAGTAATGCCTAATGCAGCAATTAGCGAAGAGATAAACTTCATTATTGTGCCGCTCCTTGCTTAGTCATTTCACGCACAATTCGACTCAGGTAGACCATGTCGTACACATCCCCTTCGGGGCTAAACTGCTGTGTTGAGGCCAAAAGCTCTTTCGAATACTGATGCAAAAAGTAAGTATTTTCCCAAGACAATCCCACATCGATAAAAGGGGTGTATTCTGAAAATGACACGTGCTCAACAACTTTGATTACAGGCACAGAAAACCCAAGATATTCACGAGTCTCTTCTCCCTCTATTCTCCACGATGAGTCTATTGGTATGCCATATCCAATAGCAGCAATATCAACCTTGCGATCCCAGCTAAACGGTAAAACGTTATTGGTTGCAAGTGGGTTATGTTGCAGGTTGCCTGTGTAATAAAGGTCGTTATCTAAGCCTTCTGTTTTAACGATAATGCCGTGGTGCATAGTGAAAATTACTCTGTCACCTGATACCCATCTGTACTTGTCACCATCAATGTAGGCTAATGCAAGCGAGGCAGTATCTCGTTCACCCGCTTTAATTTGCATAATATCTGCTTTACTCGCCGCTATTTCCTCGACCGTGTACGAGACACTTCGGTCTTTCAAAGCGAGCTTGAGCGTATTGTAATAAGCGAGTGTTGTGGTTGAACACCCTGAGAGAGAAAAACAAAGAAAGCCTAGAATGACTGATAGAATGTGTAGTTTCATTGAGGTACGCCGACTAAAACTAAAAACAAATAATTTTGCTATATAAATAAAAAAAGCCGCTAAAAAAAGCGGCTTTTTCGAATACTCTTAGATTTACTGTACGGTCGGCGCGTAAGTAAATGTAACAGGCACAGTAATTGTCTTAGTTACAGTGCTAGTACCAGAAGTAGTTACAGTAACAGTGTTAGTTGTACCAACACATACGCCATCTACTAGTGGATCGTCACCTTCACACGTAGGTTGAACTGGATCAGTTCCACCGTTTCCTGGCGCGTCTGCAGAGTTGTTGTTTGCAACACCAGCGATAATGCCAGCAGCAACAACACCAGTAGCGATCATGCCGCCACTTACGCCACCAATACCTGAAGTACCACCTTCGTTATCTTGTGCGTTAACACCCGCTACCATGGTAGCAGCTGCAAACAATGCAATAATTGACTTCTTCATAACAGTCCTTTAATAAAATTACCCACTAGGTCCTATGCTAAATCATTTTCAACCATTTGACTAGATTATAATCGACAAATGACTTAGGTTTCTTATGTTAGCAAGCCTCGCTGTGCGAATGAAATAGTTTCTTTGTCTCCTACCACAAAATGATCGAGAACAGGTACGTCGATCGACGCCATGGCATTTTTGATCTCTGACGTTAGGCGGATGTCAGCATGACTAGGTTCAGCAACGCCTGAAGGATGATTGTGGACTAAAATGATCGCAGCCGCGTTATCGATCATAACTTGTTTGATCAATTCTCGAGGATACACTGCAGCGCTGTTGATCGTTCCATTAAACATGGTGCGAAAAGCAATGAGTTGATGCTGACTATCCAGCATCAAAAGCGCAAATTTTTCTCTTTCACAGTCTCTTAATTTAGCCTGCAAATAGCGTTTCGTATCATCAACATTATTAAACACATCCTGTCGTTTGAGCTTTATCTCTAGATTGCGTTTGTAAATTTCAAACCCCGCTTGGAACTGTGCATACTTGCATGGGCCAACACCGGTTATTGTAGAGAACTTTTCTTTTGACGCCGTGGCCACCCCGCGCAAGCACCCGAGCTCATTCAATAGCTCGTGAGCCACAGCCACCGCGCTTTTTCCCTTAACGCCTTTTCCTAACATGACGGCAATAAGTTCTGCGTCACTTAAACTTTCTGCGCCATGTTGTAACAACTTTTCTCTCGGCCTTTCGCTTTTCGGCCACACCTTTATTGACATACTCTCGGTCCACCAGCTCATTCAAAGTGAGTTTATAGATGAATACCCACGTATTAACGACTGTATTAAAGGTCTGTTTCTCATCTGGCATAAAGCAATTGATAAAAATTAAATAGGCTAGTTTGGCGACATCGACTTTCGTTCAGCTATCCGATTTTTTGTCACCATGGTAGGCTAATATCAATATTTAGATTTAGTGTTCTTTTATGTCTATTGCTAATAAAAACATTTTGCTGGGCGTGACTGGCGGTATTGCTGCCTACAAAGCTCCCGATATGGTTCGAAAGCTTACCGCGTTAGGCGCTAATGTTCGTGTTGTTGTAACTGACTCTGCCGCAGAGTTTGTGAGTCCATTAGCATTACAGGCCGTATCAGGCCATCCAGTCCATCAACATCTGTTAGACCCCGCAGCAGAAGCTGCTATGGGGCACATTGAGCTTGCTAAATGGGCCGACATTTTATTGATTGCTCCGGCAACGGCTAACACGTTGGCAAAGCTCGCTCACGGTATGGCTGACGACTTACTTACCACGTTGTATTTAGCAACAACGGCAACGCTCTACATAGCTCCGGCGATGAACCAGCAAATGTGGAAAGCGGTAGCTACGCAGCGCAACATCGCGTGTTTAGAAGAGCATGGGGTCACGTTTATCGGTCCGGCGAGCGGTGAACAGGCGTGTGGAGATATAGGCGCCGGGAGAATGGTTGAACCTGTCGATATTGCTAGCGTATTGAACACTGCCAAAGACAATGCATTTCAACGCTTTCCTGCACTACAAAACCTAGCGGGAAGAAATGTGATGATTACCGCTGGGCCGACAAGAGAGCCTTTAGACCCGGTGCGTTATATATCAAACCATAGTTCGGGCAAGATGGGCTTTGCTATCGCAAAAGCTGCATCAGCGGCAGGCGCTAACGTCACATTGGTCGCAGGTCCAGTGTCTCTTAGTACCCCTGCTAACTGTTCTCGCATTGATGTTGTGACTGCCGATGACATGCTATCGGCGTGTGAAAAGCTCACACCATCCACAGATATCTTTATCAGTACCGCAGCCGTTGCTGATTATAAAGCCTCGACTATCGCCGATAACAAGATTAAAAAAACAGGTGATGAGTTAACACTTACTTTTATTAAAAACCCTGATATTCTAGCAAAAATATCTGGAAGACCTGACAGGCCATTTTGCGTAGGCTTTGCAGCAGAGAGCCAACACGTTGAAGATTATGCACGTTCAAAACTAGTCAAAAAGAAGCTAGATATGATTGCTGCAAATGACATTACTGTGGACGGTCTTGGATTTAATAGCGATAAAAATGCGCTGCACGTAATCTGGAAAGACGGAGATAAACGTTTTCCAGCAACGAGTAAAAATGAGCTGGCGGAACAGCTAGTTGCACTTATTGCAGAGCGTTTTGCGCTTAGTAATAAAAGCTAACAGATACTTATTAAGTGTCGATAATAAAAACGATAAAAATAAACGCTTTGGTGTAAGCCAATTTAACATGGAGCCCGAGTTGCTGTAACTCGGTAGCGGAGGAATTACTTTCGTCATGCCTGCTGTCAAAAAAACAAATCGCAGAGCCCAAATTCTGCAAGCACTCGCTGGAATGCTAGAAACCAGCCCTGGTCAACGTATTACTACGGCTAAATTAGCTGAAAAGGTAGGGGTGTCTGAAGCGGCACTCTATCGCCACTTTCCAAGTAAAGCGCGCATGTTTGAGGGACTCATTGAGTTTATCGAAGAAACGCTCTTCACACGTATCAATAAAATTGTGAATGAAGAAAAAGACTCGCTTACGCGCTGCCAGCTTATCTTACATCTCATTTTAGGCTTTGCGGAGAAAAACCCAGGCATTACCCGCATCTTAAATGGTGATGCACTTATGGGCGAACAAGACCGTTTGCGCGCGCGTATTGCAAAACTTTTTGAGCGTTTAGAAACGCAGCTCAAACAAGTATTGAGGGAGCGCAAACTACGCGAAGGTAAGACACTATCCGCAGATGAAGCGATTATCGCCAATATGCTGATTAGCTACACTGATGGTCGCATTAACGGCTTTATTCGCAGCGGCTTTACCCGCAAGCCGACAGAGCAGTTCAATGAGCAATGGGCTACGTTTAAACAAATGTTTGTTCAGTGATAAATATGGGCCCGCTGTTGCGAAAGTTCGCTTTTTAATAGCGCAGTGCGACCGTTGCTTAAAAGCGATTAATTATGAAGAGTATCCCAATTTTTGTAATCAATATGGAAGCCTGCGTTGAGCGTTGGGAGTCAACATCTTCGAAGCTCATCGCACTGGGTCTTCATCCTATTCGGTTTAACGCAACCGTTGGACGGGTGTTGAGCAACGAAGAAATTGAACAGCATTATGATGCTCATGCAAATCGTAAGTATCACCATAGAAATCTTACCGTGGGAGAGATAGGTTGCTATATCAGCCATCAAAACCTTTGGATGAAGATCTCTGAAGAAAAAATACCTTACTGTCTTATTTTAGAAGACGATTTGTGTATAGACGATAAACTTCCGTCTCTGCTTAAGCATGTTGAACAGCTTAAAGGCTGGGACATGATTAAATTATTCGACAACCGCGATAATCTGTTTATCGACTCAATGCCATTAGATAATACTTTTACTCTAGGTAATTTTTTTAAAGTTCCAAATTGCACAGCAGCATATGCGTTAAGTTTATCTGGTGCTGAAAAATTACTAAAACGTAAGCTATTTTTTCGGGCCGTAGACGTTGATATACAGTTCCATAGCGAGGTGGGGATCAGTGTTGTTGGAATTCGCCCGTACCCCTTCACTCAGGACAAGACGTTCGTCAGTGAAATAGGTGTTGTAAACGGTGGCCGCCACTCTAATCACAGCTCCTTTTGGCGAAACCTAAAATTCCGTATAAAGATGTACTTTGAGCGTAAAAAGCTTTCTGCAGATTTGACAGAAATTAGCCAATAATTAAAAACGCCGGCCTTCATTAATGAAGGCCGGCGCTAGTCATTGCTATTTAGTCAATACATGTTATTTACTAAACGTCTTTCCAAAGAAGTCACCCTCGTTCCACTTAGGCTTGTTCTTCTGATTTGCCAATGTCCAGCCGATTTGCGCGTTCACTTTTGTAAAAGTTTCGGCAGCGTTCCAGTTAAACGGCTGATTTAGATCATCGCTTGGCTTGTGGTAGTGGGTAGATAAGAACTGACCGAAGACTTTGCTACCATCTACATTAGGATCTTTTGACTTAAGACCCGGCACCATAAATACTGAAGGTACGCCTTGTTTTACAAACGCATAGTGATCTGAGCGTGTGAACAAAGCTTGCTCTGGCCATGGATCTGGGCTTAGTTCGATATCGGCATTGGCTGCGGCTTTTTCCACTGAGTCTTGCAAATCACTATGATTAGCGCCAAAGGCAATAACATCGGCAAACTCGTAAGTCAGAATAGGCATATCCAAGTTTACGTTCGCCACCATCGAAGTAACGGGTACCGTTGGGTTACGGGCGAAATAGTCTGCACCTAGCAGGCCTTTCTCTTCACCAGTTACCGACACAAACAAAATTGAGCGCTTTGGCTTTTCTTCCATTTCGCTAAACAGGCGTGCAGTTTCTAACATGACAGACGTACCCGATGCATTGTCCATAGCACCGTTATTGATGTTGTCTTTCTTCACTGTTTTTGCAAAACCAATGTGATCAGAGTGAGCAGAGAAAACCACGTACTCGTCTTTAAGCTCCGGGTCTGAACCTTCAAGCACACCCACAACATTTGGGCTTGTGATGGTGTCGTGTACGCTCGTCTTGCTGATATCAACTACGCCGTTTAACGCAAAGCCTTGCGGTACTTTGTCAGCTTCAAGAACTGCATAAACGTCATCAAGACTCTTTTCTGCGCCTTGAAACAGTTTACGTGCAGCCCCTTCACTCATGTAAGCGCCGCCTTTAAGCTGAGAAAAACTATTCGCAGGCTCGCCATTATCGTCTAACCACGCCATACGCGGTGTATGAATGTAGTTCAAGCGGCTCTGATACGGGCGCACTTTCTCGTTTTTAGGCGTAGTGATAGTGATCATGCCGATAGCGCCATTGTCTACCGCATACTTTTGTTTTTGATAGCCCGACGCGAAGTGAGCGCCCTCTTCTGATGGAAAGTCGCTTGGCTTACCCGCAAGCGCTACAACAATTTTTCCTTCAACATCTAGGCCTTTATAATCGTTATGAGATAACTCGTCAGCCACAATGCCGTAGCCTACGAATACCATCTCACCTTTTACATTGGCTTCAGTGCTAAGCAAGCTTGGGCTAGCTAAATATTCTTTCGGGTAATCAAAATCAACGGTTTCGCCGTTTTGTGTAAATGTAAACTTAGGTGATTCTTGAACCAGATTGGCTTTGCGAAACGATACATTTTGTATGTAGCCATCTGTGCCTGCAGGCTTCAAACCATATTTGGCAAATTCGGTCGCAATATAAAGCGCCGCGATCTCATGACCTCGAGAGCCAGTATCACGCCCTTCAAGTAAATCGTCTGCTAAGAAAAACAAGTGCGATTTGATTCGCTGTGTATCAGGGTTGAAAGCATTATCTGTCGATGCGTGGTTATGTGCTGTTGCAGCAAATGTAATTGCTGTCATTGCACCACCAATAAGGAGTTTTTTTATCATTTTAATTTCACCGTATAACTAAGTGTGCGTCATAGTAACGCAGTTAATACGAGAAATACCATCAAACAGCTTTCGTTTACCATGTGTTTCCTACCGTTGCTCGCATTTTAGGAGCAAGGTAAAATTATCAGCCACATGCCGGCTCGATTTCCGGATTTTGTTATTTTTTAGTGAAGAGCAGCATCTATGTCGAAAGACGATATTCTTTACCGCGTTCAATTTACCAGCAATGGCGAACGCTACGAATTGTATGTAAAAACCCTTATACAAGGCGCTTTGTTTGGCTTTATAGAAATAGGTGACTTTGTGTGGGATACCCACACAAGTGTTGTTGTGGACCCTAGTCATGAAAGACTAAAAAACGAATTCTCGGAAGTAACAAAAACGTATGTTCCGATGCACAACATTTTGCGCATTGACGCTGTAAATAAAAAAGGTTCGGCCAAAATTACTAAATTAGAAAATAAATCTGATAAAGTAACGGCATTTCCTAGTCCAATATATACACCAACAAAAGAGTAACCGCCGGACCCAGCCGGTAAAGGTTGCCGGAGATCCCTATGTATCGCTACGTATTCGCGGCATTACTATTAGTTTGCAGTATAAGCACCACAGCAAAAGAATTGAACGATGAAAGCTTGTACCAACTTCTTGATGAAATTTGGCAATACGAGCTTTCGGTTTCGCCACTTTTAGCCTCCAGAGAAGGCGATACCTCACTCGCTCACGTGTTACCAGATAACTCTCCTAAAGCCTTGAAAGCACAAGATGAGCAATGGCGCGCTTTTCAAAAAGCCTTAAGTCAGTATGAAAAAGAGAATATCTCTACTGACGCTTATATTGCCTTGCTAATGCAGCAATATCGTTTAGCTAATTATGTGGACGAATATACCTATCGCGCGCACTTGGTACCCATCAATTCAGAATATGGCTTTCACGGTGCGATGGCCTCGCTTCCTAATTTATCAACCTTTAAGCGCGTAGAAGATTATCAAGCCTACATTAGCCGTCTAAACGCGCTAAAGCCTTACTTCGACCAACAAGTTTCGTACATGAAACAGGCGCTAAAAGAAGGCTACACGCAACCTAAAGTCGTGTTGAAAGGGTTTGAAAACTCAGTGGCGTCTTACATTGTTGAAAAGGCTGAAGACAGTGGTTTTTATTCTCCATTTACCCGGTTTCCTGAGTACTTTACTGCCGAACAAAAATCAGCGCTAACGGAACAGGGTGAGGCAGCCATAAACAGCAGCGTGTTGCCTGCATATCAAATGTTCTACGACTTCATGGTAGATGAATACATTCCCAATGCCCGTGAAGATATTGCCGCAAATAACTGGCCTGATGGTGTGGCGTATTATGCTAATAGAGCAAAGCATTACACTACTACTGATATGACCCCGCAGGAAATACATGATTTAGGGTTATCAGAAGTAAAACGCATTCGCGCGCAAATGCAACAAATTGTGGATGACCTTGGCTTTGATGGCGACATTAATGACTTCATTACGTTTTTACGGGAAGACCCGCAATTTTATGCCACCAGCGCTGAAGATTTGCTGAAAGAGGCGTCATTTATTGCAAAGAAAATGGACGCAAAACTCCCTTCTCTTTTCGAGTACCTCCCAAGAACGCCCTACGGTGTAGCGCCTGTACCAGACGCTATCGCGCCTAAATATACAACGGGACGTTACATCCATCCTAGCCGCGATGACCAGCCAGGCTATTACTGGGTAAACACTTATGCCCTTGATAAGCGCCCTTTGTATGCCCTACCTGCACTGACCTTACACGAAGCGGTGCCAGGCCATCACCTTCAAATATCGTTGGCAGCAGAGCTTGAAGACTTACCTATGGTACGTCGCAACACCTATATTTCAGCCTTTGGTGAGGGCTGGGGTCTATACTCAGAGTTTTTGGGCATAGAAGCAGGTATTTACGAAACGCCTTATGACAACTTTGGCCGCTTAAGCTACGAAATGTGGCGTGCGTGTCGTTTAGTGGTTGATACTGGTATGCATACGATGGGCTGGAGCCGTCAACAAGCTGTGGACTATATGATGGAAAACACCGCGCTTTCTGAGCACAACGTTAATACAGAAATAGACCGCTACATTTCATGGCCTGCACAGGCGTTATCGTACAAAATTGGCGAAATTAAAATTAAAGCGCTGCGTGAAAAAGCAGAGACTGCACTAGGACAGCGTTTTGATGTTCGTAAATTTCATCGCGCCGTTTTGGAAAATGGTTCTGTGCCACTTTTTATTTTAGAACAACACATAAATACGTTTATAGAAGAGCAAAAGGCAAAATAAGATGTTCGTTGCATTTGGTGTTATTGGATTACTTATCCTGTTTTTAATTTACTTGGTACTACGAACGCAGAACTTACAAAAAGAATTGGCGCTATTGCGTCATTCAAATAAGCAAACTAGCAGCAAAGTAACTTATGCTTATCGCAATCTTGTTCTCGTCACAGACGCATTAGAAAAGAACCTTACTGCGCGCGTAGAAAGTGATTATAAAAGTCGTCTTATCGAACAATCGCAATATCAAATACTTCACTCGCTAATGCGAAATTTCTCGACCATTGTAATGGCGTGCTGTGAGAAAGGTATGTCGCTTGAAGAGTCTTTAAATAAAGCGTTGCTTAATGAGGACGTAACGCTTGAAGACGTTCGCGATATGGTAAAAACACTGCCCAGCAATGCGCGCATGGTATGGGCAAAAAATACCGCAGATGGTTTTATCGCGTTTTGCCAAACGGTTACTGCACCGATAAATACCACTAAAGCCAATAAATCAGCAGCGGCCTTACAAGAAAGCTAGTCCTGCTTACTGATTTGCAAAGGTAGAGCATTATTAGGGCCTTCTACTCTTTTCGTATGGTAAAGAGCAGCCAGGCCCTTAATAGCCATTTCGTCTTGAATTGAAAATTTAAACGCTTGTCCGCCCCTTGACACTTCCCTTCTTCTTAAAGATTTAATCTTTTACCTTTTCAAACTAATCAATAAGTTAGCATTAAAAGCTTCAAGGCTTGAGCCTTTAATCTTGAAAAGGATCATTGCTGCACTATAATACTGTACATAAATACAGTTCATTTTGAGTGCCATGAATAAACCGTTATCCGTGCTTAACAACCACCCTCATATTTGGCGGGCCAGAGAACAAAAGCAAAATGAAACAAAGTTTTCATTAGGTTTTCCGCGACTAGATAAAGCGCTTAACGGTGGCGTTGCTTCTACAGGCTTAGTGCGTATAGCTTCTCTGACTGGCGTTGGTGAACTCTCATTGTTTAAAGACGTAATATGCCAGCATCGTACTCATAAACTCGTTGTATTTATCAATCCTCCAGGGCGTTTGCAGTCGCCGTGGTTAGAAAATTTAGGCCTTAAGACGCAACAAGTACTTGTAGTAAAAACGCATACACAGCAAGAATCATTGTGGGCGGCAGAGCAATGCCTAAAAAGTACAGCTTGCCATTGCGTGGTGCTGTGGAGTAATACAATAAGCCAAAAGGAAGCCCGCCGTTTACAGGTAGCTGCGACACATAACGATGCCCTATGCTTGCTTTATACTCCGGTGCATCGGCCGCTGTCATCGTCAAGTAAACAACAAAACAGACCATTAAGCAGCGCCCAAGCTTCTAGTGACGATGCGCTACCTATTACTTTAGATCTTTATCTGCAAGGAACCCCGCACGCTTTATCGGTAAATATTCGCAAACAGCGTCATGGATGGCCTAAGGATAACATCGTTATTTCACACAAATGGACGCCTGACAATAACGCCATTAAGTGGGCGATGACGCACAATACGCTTTCTGATCAGGCGCTACACTCAGTGAGCTGACCATGCTATGGGCTTATATTTACTGCTACCAACTTACTTTAGATAGTCATAATAGAGCGACTAGGCGCACAGCTGCACATTATCAAGAGTCTTGTGTCGGTGCTAACCATAAAGGTTCGTCACTACCTTTAAGCACACCCGTTGTCGTCTACTGCAGTAAAATAAATAAAATTGTTCAATGCAATGATATTGCAAAGACAGAAGGTATTGAAATCGGGCATGGTTTAGCGCAAGCAGCTGCACTATGCCCTTATGTACATGTACTGCCTTTCAATGAAGAAAACGAAAGGCATATGCTTACGCAGTTAGCACATCGGCTTTATCCGCTTGCATCAGACATTGTGCTAGATAGTCATGCCTGTGCAGGCGGACTAGCTATAAGATTAGACAATTTAACCCATTACTATGGTGGTCATGAGCCTCTATGGAAAACCCTCACGCAGGCGTTATCGGAGTCTGATGTTCGCTACCACTTTGGCTGTGCGTGGACAATAGAAGCGGCAAAGGTACTGGCACTTCAAAAGTACAACACTTACGTATGTACACGTGATGACATAAAAAAAGCGTTAAATGCATGCCCTCTTTCTCTTACTGCACTGGCGCCTAAAGTTATAGAGTCGCTGGCTAGAGTGGGAATTACTAGCGTGCAACAGTTACTCGACATGCCTGTCCAAGAGCTAGGTCGACGCTTTGACAATAACACCATTATGTATCTGACTGCACTGAGAGGAGAGACGTTTCCCCGCGTTACGCTATTTAGGCCGCTAGAGCGTTTCGATAACTTCTTACTGTTACCCTTTGACGTAGAAAACATACAGCACTTAACGCCTTTTGTTACCCAACAACTTGAGCATCTATCTCATTATTTACGAGCTAGAAATTTATACACATCAAACGTGGCCATATACATTCAATTTAGAGAAGCGCCGCCCATGAATATTGAGATCCAATCTGCGCTACCTCAGTCTTCTGTTAAAAGCTGGCTGCCGTTATTTACCCTTAAAATTGAAAACCTTGTATTGCCTGAACCCGCTACTGCTGTTGAGCTTAAATGCCATCAATTTGAAGAAATAGATACTCATAATGGCGACTTTTTCAGCGATCGATTTAATGATGTGGCACAAAAGCAACTAATTGGCCGCTTAAACGCTAAGCTAGGTGATAAAAGCACTTTTCAACCTCGCGCAGCCAACAGTCATCAGTTTGAATATATGACGGTAACCGAACCGAACGTGCCTGAATATGCTTATGCTTGCGATACTGCGCCTACTTTTACCTTTGATGTTCCTACGCCACTTACTCAACCAACACAAATTTGTTTTGGGCCCTTACGGTTAAATAGCGAATGGTGGCACGACCGTCCTACCAAGCGCGATTACTTCATTGCGCAGACCCCTCAGAGTGTCCGGTTATTGGTGTTCAAAGATGAAGAATCTCGATGGTGGGTACAAGGGCTTTTTTGTTAGGTATATGTGGTTAGGGTAAGCACGTTAGCATGAAGTACAGCGAACTATTTTGTCAAAGCAACTATAGCTTTCTTTGCGGGGCTTCTTCTCCTGCTGAGCTAGTTACCACAGCGTCTTTTCTTGGCTACGAGGCTCTCGCTATTACTGATGAATGCTCTGTAGCAGGCATAGTGCGAGCCTTCGATGAAATTACCCACCAAAAATTACCTATCAAGCTTATTGTGGGCAGTTACTTTGTATTTGATGAGACCTTATCCTTTGTATTGTTGTGCCCAGATAAGGCTGCCTACAGTGAGCTATGCCGAATCATCACTAATGCGAGGCGCCGTTCTGAAAAAGGTGAGTATCAACTAGCCGAATGGGATTTACGCACCATTCGACACTGTAAATTTATCTGGTTGCCCAGTGGGAAGGAAACCCAAGATAAACATTGGGCAGAATGGCTGCTAAAGCACCCCAGCATAGACGTCTACATAGGTGCGCAGCGCTTACTAGATGGACGTGATCATCATAGGTTTGCGCACTATAACGCTTTGCAATCTACCTACTCATTTCCTGTTATTGCGTGTACGGGTGTATTGATGCATCACGCAGATAGGTTGCCACTACAGCATGTTTTGCACGCCACAAAAGTTCATACCAGCGTTGACGAGATAGGAAGAAGTGCATTAAGTAATGCAGAACGTAGCTTACGCACCATACATAAAATTAAGAAGCTATATCCTGAAAAGTGGGTGGCGAATACTAATGCTCTTAGCCAATTATTTACGTTTTCTTTAGAGGAGTTGCGCTATCAATACCCTGCCGAACTTGTTCCCAAAGGCTACACACCTACGTCTTATTTAAGAGAGCGTGTGGAAGAAGGGATTAAAATTCGCTTTCCAGAAGGTATTACTACGGAAATTCGGCAGACCATTGAAAAAGAGCTTACGCTGATTGCCGAGCAAGAGTATGAATATTTCTTTCTAACAATTTACGATATCGTCCAGTTTGCCAAACAACAGCGCATCTTATATCAAGGTCGTGGCTCTGCGGCGAACTCTGTGGTTTGCTATTGTTTAGAAATTACCGCCGTCGACCCTAGACAAATTAGCGTACTTTTTGAACGCTTTATTTCAAAAGAGCGCAATGAACCGCCTGACATTGATGTGGATTTTGAGCATCAACGCCGTGAAGAAATTATTCAGTATATTTATAAAAAGTACGGCAGAGAAAGAACTGCTATCGCCGCGACTGTGATTTGTTACCGCTTTAAATCAGCATTTAAAGATGTGGGAAAAGCACTAGGCTTTAGCGAATCTCAACTGGACTTTGTTGTTAAGCAAATAAACCGTCGGGATAGCGTTATACCGTGGAAGTCCCAACTAGCCAACCTCGGTTTAAATCCGCAAGAGAAACGAGTACAACAGCTTATTAACTTAACCGAATCTCTATTGGGCACGCCAAGGCATTTGTCACAGCATGTAGGCGGGTTTGTGATAAGCGCGGGCCCATTGTATGACTTAGTTCCTGTGGAAAACGCAGCGATGGAAGCTCGCACGATTATTCAGTGGGATAAGGACGATATAGAAACACTAGGTCTATTAAAAGTCGATGTGTTGGCTCTGGGTATGTTAAGCGCTATTCGCCGGGCTTTTGCCCTCATTAATAAGCAATACCCCGTTCAGACAAGCATTCCCTTCATCACTAAACTTGGCGATGACAAACAGGTTTTCGATATGATTTGCCGCGCTGATACCGTCGGCGTTTTCCAGATAGAGTCAAGGGCCCAAATGTCTATGCTGCCAAGGTTAAAACCTCGTCGGTACTATGATTTAGTAGTGCAAATTGCCATTGTTCGGCCAGGTCCAATTCAGGGGGATATGGTGCACCCTTATTTAATACGCCGTCACGGTAACGAAACTATCGAGTATCCTTCAAAAGAAGTCGAAAAAGTGCTGTCCCGTACTATGGGCGTACCTATTTTCCAAGAGCAGGTCATTCAACTTGCTATGGTTGCCGCAGGCTTCAGTGGGGGTGAAGCTGACCAACTTCGTCGCGCTATGGCGAGCTGGAAAAAGGACGGAAGGATTTTCGAGTTTAGAGACAAGCTGATCAAAGGTATGACAGATAAAGGTTATGACAATACTTTTGCTCATAACTTATTTGAACAGATTAAGGGGTTTGCAGGGTATGGCTTTCCAGAGTCGCATTCCGCTTCTTTCGCAGTATTGGCTTATGTATCTTGCTGGCTTAAGTTTTACTTCCCTGTAGAGTTTTATGTGGCGTTATTAAACAGCTGGCCAATGGGCTTTTACACGCCGTCACAGCTAGTGCAAGATGCAAAGCGGCATAATATTCACGTAGAAGCCCCCTGTGTGAACAAGTCTGACACTGAACATACCCTAGTTATAGTAAACCAAGAAAAGCGCATACAATTAGGACTTAAGCTTATCAAAGGGCTTAGCGAAACGTCGTCCCAACAACTTGTAAAGAACAGACCTAACAAGGGGTATGTCAATATAGAACAACTACACCAGCTGTCGCTCAAGAGTAATGAGCTAGAAGCGCTCGCTAGCGCCGATGCACTGCGTACCATTTCAGGTAACCGCTATGAAACACGCTGGAGAATAATGGATACGCAAACGCGCTTACCGCTGTTCGACGCAGAAGAGAAATATACTGATGAAAACATCAGCACATTAAATGTTTCGCCCTCTGATGCTGAAAATTTACTCGAAGATTATGCATCGACAGGACTATCCGTTAATAACCACCCAATTTCATTACTTCGACAACAACATCAGCTCAAAGATATTAGCTGGTCTAACTCCCTCGTTACTAAGAAAAATAAATCAGTAGTTAAAGTTCTGGGTGCCGTAACGGGCCGTCAAGCGCCTGGTACAGCCGCTGGCGTTACATTTCTTACCTTAGAAGATGATATTGGCAATATGAACGTCGTCGTATGGCAATCCACAGCCAGAGCGCAGCAACAAATCTTTTTAAAAGCTAAGCTTTTGCAAGTTAATGGCATTATTGAACGCTCCAAAGAGGGAGTGATACATATTATCGCTGGTAAACTTATTGATCGCACACCTTGGTTAGAACAAATATCGCTTAACTCACGGGATTTTCATTAGGCACTTTACTCTTATGTAATAGCACCTTAATTTCTTTATTCCGTGCTTTTTCTTTATCAAGAGGCGAGTTAATTGCTTTAAATACCAAAGTGATTAAACTTAAAGCGTTTTGTGAATAACTGAGATCATTTTGGAGTTTAAATGATTCGATGGATTATGCTTTTCTGTGCCTCCCTGCTAAGTGTTAATATCTATGCTAAAAAGTACATTATTGGGGCTCAGAATTTAGCATACTTTCCTCACTACGACTTTGCCTCCACCGCTGATAAAGGCGTCGCATGGTCTGTTTTAGAAGCATTCTCCGACGCTTCTGGACATGAATTTATTTACGTAAGTTTACCAATACGAAGACTTCAGCTTGAACTGGTTAAAGGTAATGTAGACTTTGTTTATCCTGACAACAGCGGATGGTATAACAGCACTACCACGTCGAAAGACAAACACTTTTCTTCTCCCCTTACTCATGCCATGACAGGAACTATTGTTAAAAAAGAAAATGTCGGAAAAGGTATTGGGGCGATAAAACATCTCGCCATGCCATTAGGGTTCACACCTGTTAATTGGCAAATGCGGATAAATAATCAAAGCACTAAAATTATATGGGTAAACACTATTCAACAGGGAATGGATCTTTTACATCAGGGGCGTGTAGACGCCCTCGATTTAGAGTATTTTGTGAGCCAACACTCCTCATCGCTTTACTTTGAGAAAGATGTATTTACTTTAGATATGACCCTTCCACACAATGAAATACCTTTCTCTCTATCTACGCTTTATCACTCCGATGTTATTGCTGAACTAAATGATTTTATATCCTCAAACCCCGAATTAATTGATAGTATTAAGTTAAAGTACGGCGTAATGGACTTTGAAAAACTAACACAGCAGCTTTTAAATGAACAAGGATTGCAAATTGAAGAGGTTTGGCAATAGCACACACCGTATTATTCAGACTATATCGATAATACTTTGTGTTTCATTTTTTTCTTCGACTATTAAAGCCGACACCTACATCGTAGGCGCTCAAAATATTGAATATTCCCCTTATTACAATTTTTCTTCACCCCATGAAAAAGGTTTAGGATGGGCCATACTGGAAGCGTTTTCAAAGCACAGTGGGCACCAGTTTATCTACCTAAGCATGCCCGTTAAACGCCTTCAAATTGAATTAAAAAAAGGGAATGTTGATTTCGTTTTTCCAGATAACCCTAGATGGAACGACCCTATAACATATAGCGTTGATAAGGCTTACTCTCTCCCACTGGTAGACACTTTTGCTGTGACGTTAGTAAAACCAGAAAACAAAGGTAAGGGCATTGGCTTTGTCAGTAACCTCATTATTCCCGACGGATTTACCCCAGCTAAATGGAAGAAACAAATCAACGAAAATACCGTAAACGTAATTGGTGTGAACAGCGTCTATGAGGGGTTATCACTTCTAAACAAAGAGAAAGCCAATGCCATGGATATAGAATACAACGTAGCTCAACGTATTCTTCGTCGATATCCTAACATTGGCGAGTTCACTGCTGATCTAACGCTTCCGTACAACACGGTGTCTTTCTCCGTTTCCACACTAAAACATCCTGACATTATTCACGAACTCAATACGTTCCTTAATTCCAACTCAAAAACCATCAATGAAATAAAAAATAAGTATGGTATTGAAGAAACTAAGCAGTTAACTCAGCGACTGATGAAACAACAAGGACTTACAAAAAACGTCCTGTGGCCAGCCTTGTAATAATTCCATAACCGCAGTAAATAACACATAAACAGTAACTCAAATGAAAGAAAGAAAGATTTAACGCACTGATATAAATATGTTTTATAGTTGGAAGGAATCTTGCTGATTGATTAACAATTCAAGGAGCAACTATGAAATCGATACTACTTCTATTATTTTCTTTTTTTTTCACTTTTACTGCGAATACGGTGCAAGCTCGACAGACTGTAAGCGTTGACTATATGCATGGGTTCGATGGCATCGACGGAATGCGGTTCGCCTATAGACCTTTAGAACAGGAACTTGTAACCGACTGGCTTGGCGATTTAAAGCTGTACTGGGAAGTGAGCGCGGTAATCTGGGAATACGGAAAAGACGATACGCACAGCACAAGCTATGCTGCATCCATCACTCCCGTTTTCATGAAGCAAGTTGCTACGCTAAATAATCAATACCCGGTGTATATTGAGGCAGGTATTGGCGCGAGCTATATTGGTGATCAAGAAGTGGCGGGCAAAGATATTGGGTCAAATTATCAATTCGAAGATCGTATTGGCATCTTTGTGGAGCTTGATAAAAAGCAACACGTAGCGTTGCGATATATGCATTTTTCTAACGGCGGGTTTAACAATGACAATCCTGGATTGGACTTTCTAAACTTGTCATACGCCTACCACTTCTAAACGCAAAAAACCCGCCATTAGGCGGGTTTTTCTTAATGGGACCTGGCAGTGTCCTACTCTCACATGGGGAGACCCCACACTACCATCGGCGCTAATACGTTTCACTTCTGAGTTCGGAATGGGGTCAGGTGGTACCGTATCGCTATGGCTGCCAGGAAAAACTGGTTTGCAGCTTATTAGCCGCGTAAAGTTGAGCGCTATCAACTTCAATGAATTCTGTTAGCCTAAGTATATAAAAATACAGTGGCTTCTATATAAAGCAAAAAACCCGCCGTTAGGCGGGTTTCTTTTAATGGGACCTGGCAGTGTCCTACTCTCACATGGGGAGACCCCACACTACCATCGGCGCTAATACGTTTCACTTCTGAGTTCGGAATGGAGTCAGGTGGTACCGTATCGCTATGGCTGCCAGGAAAAA
>NZ_PVNO01000004.1 GCF_002993325.1 Alteromonas gracilis | reverse complement strand
ACGCCGCACGTATGCGGTGTCGGAGCTTTTACATAAAAGGTGAAATGTGCTCACGGCGTATTACTCCCTTCCTCCCCAAGCTTTTTGCTATGCCAAGCAAGGAGGGAGTAAAGCCCCATCAAAAACTCTCAGCAGCAGGGACGCTGCTGCGAAGCCGCCATGGATGGCTTCACGGCGTGTTTTTGATGGGGCTTCACTCCCGACCTAAAAATCGCAGGCATAAAAAAAGCGCACCTAAGTGCGCTTTTTTGGCTTGTGTTGCTAAGTCTAGATTAGTCTAGGATCTTAGATACAACACCAGCACCTACTGTACGACCACCTTCACGGATTGCGAAACGAAGACCTTCTTCCATCGCGATCGGAGCAATTAGCTCAACTTTGAATTTAAGGTTGTCACCAGGCATTACCATTTCTACGCCTTCTGGAAGCTCTACAGCACCAGTTACGTCAGTTGTACGGAAGTAGAACTGTGGACGGTAGCCTTTGAAGAATGGAGTATGACGGCCACCTTCATCTTTAGATAGTACGTATACTTCTGCTTCGAAGTTAACGTGTGGCGTGATTGAACCAGGCTTAGCTAGTACTTGACCACGTTCAACTTCATCACGCTTAGTACCACGTAGAAGAACACCAACGTTCTCACCCGCACGGCCTTCGTCAAGAAGCTTACGGAACATCTCAACACCAGTACAAGTCGTCTTAGTCGTATCTTTGATACCTACGATTTCTACTTCTTCACCAACTTTAACGATACCTTGCTCAACACGACCAGTTACAACAGTACCACGGCCTGAGATTGAGAATACGTCTTCGATTGGAAGGATGAACGGCTTGTCGATTGCACGCTCTGGCTCTGGGATGTATGAATCAAGCGCTTCACCAAGCTCAAGAATTTTCTTTTCCCACTCTGGGTCGCCTTCAAGCGCTTTAAGCGCTGAACCTTGGATAACTGGTAGGTCATCACCTGGGAATTCGTATTCGTTAAGAAGTTCACGAACTTCCATTTCTACTAGCTCTAGAAGTTCTTCATCATCAACCATGTCACACTTGTTCATGAATACGATGATGTAAGGAATACCAACCTGACGACCAAGTAGGATGTGCTCACGAGTCTGTGGCATAGGGCCATCAGTCGCAGCTACTACTAGGATACCACCGTCCATCTGAGCAGCACCAGTGATCATGTTTTTAACGTAATCAGCGTGTCCTGGGCAGTCTACGTGCGCGTAGTGACGAGTAGGAGTGTCATATTCTACGTGTGAAGTAGAAATGGTGATACCACGAGCTTTCTCTTCAGGCGCGTTATCGATTTGATCGAAAGCCTGAGCAGAACCGCCGTAAGTTTTAGAAAGAACTGTAGTGATAGCTGCAGTTAGGGTAGTTTTACCGTGGTCAACGTGGCCGATTGTACCCACGTTTACATGGGGTTTCGTACGTTCAAACTTTTCTTTTGCCATTTCTATTATCCCAGCAAAGTTACATTAAAAAATTTAGAGTTTTTTACATGAGCTGGGGAGAAATAAACTGGTGCTGATAGGCAGATTTGAACTGCCGACCTCACCCTTACCAAGGGTGCGCTCTACCAACTGAGCTATATCAGCACTGATTTGGAGCGGGCAGCGGGAATCGAACCCGCATCATCAGCTTGGAAGGCTGAGGTAATAGCCATTATACGATGCCCGCAATCCTAATTCTCTGGCCACCTCATAGAGAAAGTGGTGGAGGGGGCAGGATTCGAACCTGCGAAGGCTGAGCCGGCAGATTTACAGTCTGCTCCCGTTGACCGCTTGGGTACCCCTCCAGATTGATGGTGCCGACTGCCGGAATCGAACTGGCGACCTACTGATTACAAGTCAGTTGCTCTACCAACTGAGCTAAGTCGGCACTACATCAAGTGGGTGCGCATTCTAGAGTATTGTTTGACTCTGTGCAAGTGTCTTTTTGAAAATTTTTCAATTTTCTTTTTTGACCAATTTTTCAACTAATCAAAAACTTACGTCGTTGTTCACTTTAGAAGTTCACTTCGAGCGTAGCGGGCAAGACCCTGCATCACCAAATGAGCGAGGCGCATGTTATCAGCAGATTTTAAGAATGCAAACACTTTTTTGTCTCCACCCCCTAAAATTATGTCAAATTCGGTTTGTTTGCTTGATATGTAATCAATGGCGCTCAAATAAACACCATAAAGGGCTGCATGACACCCACTTGCCACACAATCTTCTGTATCGGTCCCCACTCCAAAGGTGGTCGGAATTTCATCATTCGCGAACACTTTTTTAGTTGAAGCGACCAATGCATTACGCATAACTTGAAAACCAGGTACGATCCAACCGCCTAAATGTTGACCATCTACCACAAAATCCACCGTGATTGCCGTACCCACATCCATAACAAAAAATGCTTTTTTTGATTTTTCTGCAGCACAGATCATAGCAAGCCATCTATCAACGCCCATTTTTTGAACATTGTCGTAACTATTTTTTATCCCGAAGGCTTCTTTCTCTGTGTGCTTTTCTACAAAAATTATATTTCTCTCATTACACATGGTGGAAATTTCATCAACCAGTTCCTGATTTCTTACTGAGGCAACGTATAAATGAGAGATTTTTTCTTGAGAATCGATAAAAGAGAAAAGAGAAATGGCATCTTCACATGCACTTGGCTCTTCTTCGGCGTCACAAAGCAGTGAATATTTTATTCGGGTGTTACCTATATCCACCAAGATGACGTGGTTTTCTTCAATGTTGTTCATAGTTTTTGATTTCGATAGCAAAGAATTGCGTAAAACGAACGGTTAAAATACTTTTTAAAAAATCACAGAGGCGAAATACGAAGTACTTTTACAACAAAATATTTTCTGACACTTCGTAACTTAGCCGTGAAATAGAGCGTTAGTTGCCCCTTAGGCTAACTTCACCACCGTGGAATCGCGTAATTCCATCTTGGGTCTCAACCAGTAGTGCGCCGCTTGCGTCCACGCCTCTATTAATACCGGAAAAACGCTTCTCGCCCATTTGTAAAACAATACGTTTATCGGCATATAAGTCGAGCGCTTCCCAATATGCAGTAAATGGCCCGAAGCCCTGCTGGGTAAATTTAGGCAAATAAGACCACAGGGATTTAATGATTTCTGCAGCTAGTGCATTTCTATCTGGGATAGTGCCTAAATATGAAGCGAGATCGCTATGAGGCTGACCCACATCGTATTGGTTATCGGGAACACAAACATTTAAGCCTATGCCGATAACACTGTGAGCGGTGGCCCCAATCTGTCCTTCTACCTCAATAAGTACGCCCGCGAGCTTTTTACCTTGCAAATAAATGTCATTGGGCCACTTTAACTCGGCATCTTCTACGCCAAATTCCTTCAGCGCATCGCAAACCGCTAGCCCAACTAACAAAGAAAGCCCAGCCATGCTCTGATAACCGTCTGGAAAAGACCAATACATAGAGAAAGTTAAGCTACCGCCTACCGGTGCTAACCATGAACGGCCATGTCGCCCTCTTCCATCGGTTTGAATTTCAGCAAAAACCACATCGCCGTTTTCAAGATCTTCTCGTTTACTCGCAATACGCTTCTTCATTTCCGTATTGGTAGACGGCAACACTGACTCAACGTCAATTACCGCTCGTTTTGTATTGCCTAAATGTCGCTTGATACTGTCGGCGCTTAACAATGGAAAACCTCGTTCTAAACGGTAACCTTTACCTTTTACTTTAAATACATCTAATCCCCAATCGGCAAGTTGGGAAATATGGCCTGCTACAGCAGTACGTGACAGACCCACTTGCTGTGCAATAGTTTCACCAGAGTGAAACTGGCCGTCAGACAACAAAGCCAGTATATGTTTTCTTATAGCTTTTGATGCTTGTCTCATAGCGAAATAAGTCCTTTGTTTCCTAATAAGCGCACTTCTGGCTCAAGCTGTATGCCAAACTTTTCATGTACGCTTGCTATGATATCTTTTGCCATGGTGATAACGTCGCTTCCGGTGGCTCCACCTAAATTAGTAAGCACCAATGGCTGTGTAGGGTGGCATCGTACTTTATTTAAAGTCTTGCCTTTAAAACCGGCTTGGTCGATAAGCCAAGCAGCCGGTATTTTTATTTGTTCGTTTTCAATTGATGACAATTCAGTACTTCCGCTCACCACAAAATGGGGTACTGAATCGTATTCTTGCGCAATCCCTTGATACACGGCTTGTGAAACAACTGGGTTTTTAAAAAAACTCCCTGCATTGCCAAGCTCGGCTGGGTCGGGAAGTTTGCTCTTTCTAATTTCTATTACCTTACTATATATCTTTTCTGGGGTTGGCTCAGAAAGCGCGGCTAATTCACCATAGCTAGTTTCAAGTTCGTAGTGCTTGGGCAGTTTAAAGTTTACATGAGTGATCAGCACTTTGTTCGCGAGTTCGTGTTTAATCACACTGTCTCTATAGCCAAATTGACAGTCCTCATTACTCAGCACAACTTGTTCGCCGGTCTTAAGGAATACACACTCCACTTTTTCAATTAGTGTATTTACCTCTACTCCGTAGGCGCCAATATTCTGAATAGGGCAAGCGCCAACCGAACCAGGTATTAATGCTAAGTTCTCAAACCCATACCACTTCTCGTTCATACACAAAGTCACGAAGTCATGCCAGTTCTCGCCAGCGCCAACTCTTAAGAAGTGATGACTCTCTGTATCGAAATGGCTAATACCTTTAATTTCGTTAACCAATACCGTTCCGTCAAAGTCATTGGTAAAAATGGAGTTGCTTCCGCCTCCAAGAATATAGATGGCGTTATCAGTTCGATTTTTGATTGAATTGTATATAGATAAAAAAGATGAAACATCGGTGAATAGCTCAATTGAATCACAGGATGCAGAGAGACCAAAAGTGCTATAGCTTTGTAATGAAGGCATATAATTTTACGAACTGCGAACAATTCGCTAATGGTAGGGTAACCAAGCACTAAATAAAAGTGTAAACACGCAAATAAGTGGTTGCATGGTATGCAACCTTCGGCTCTTGCTGGCGCTACTGCTCTTCGGCTTTATAGCCGATACGAAACCCGCCCCAGTGCTTACCTTTAACATAAATAGGCGCTGATAGATCGTGCATTATCTCGCCGGTATCCCGTTTATATGTCTGGAGTAAAAAAGTAGAGGTATTACTACCACAACGACTACCCGTTTTATCGCTAAATATACGTTTCGTGCGATTATTCGCTAAGTCGGTCTCGTAATCACCGGTAAGGGGCTGGCTAAACTTTTTATTGTGGGTAGGAAAATAGCCATTCTTATCTACTGCTCCAGCGTAAATAATATAGCTGTGATTATCTAAAATGGGCTCCTGCAGTTCCGGAAGCGCCTTATCAGTAAAACTATCAAAAGGAGTAGTGTGCTTCTCGGGGTTGGTGTTTGGCATCGGTGTATAATCAAAACTAAACAATTGTGACTCAGATATCTCACCGTTTGCTATTGCTTGTTCGAAGCGCTTACCTATTTTTTCTGCTGTTGATATCGCGATATCCCTTACTTCACTATTCCTGTCATTTACATCGAAACTCTCTAACAGTCTGAATATATCTTCTGCTTGGCTGCTCAATGTAAGCGCTCGTGTTGCTACATCATTGAGATCTCGCTCTAGATTTTCTGTTGTGCTATGTAGCTGTAATATATTGGCACTGATACCTGCACTGTGTTCAGTATTACTCTCTACCATACCTTGCATAGCGCCCATTGACTCACGAGCTTGCGTAGATAATGAGCTTGAATGAGAAATGGCATTTTCACTTTCTTGTAACTGCACATTCATATCGTCACTAGAATTAAGCACAGTTTGCATTGTCTCGACCGCGGCTTGACTGCTCGTATTCATATCTTTCAACAAGCTTTCAATTCCTGATGTAGCATCCGTTGTTTTTTTTGCTAATTCTCTTACCTCATCCGCAACAACGGCGAATCCTCTTCCCTGTTCACCCGCTCTTGCCGCTTCAATAGCGGCATTTAACGCCAGCATATTTGTTTGATCGGCCAACTGATTAATTGTATTCGTAATAGTACTGATACCCTCAGCCCTACTTTTTAAAATAGTTAATGCTTCTGAGGACGCATTTATATTCTTTACGAGCCGCTGTTGCTGCTTCAACACTTCTTTTAAAGACGAGCTACCTAATTGTGTTTTTTCGTCAGACTCACTCATTGACGCATAGGCATTCTTTGCAAGTTCATCTAACGAGCTTGATGAAGTTTCTAAGTGCTGGAGTCGCCCGCTCATCTCACCAATGCTTGCGACCTGTTCATTGAAAGCTTTTGATAGTTGTTCGAGGAAAAACGAAATAGAGGCGCCGCCTATAGCAATATTACTTACGGCATGACTCACCTTCGTAGCATCGTTATTTTTATGATTGGTAACATCTAACTTTATTGATGCGCTGTCATTTTCTATTTCCTTTCTATCAGACACGCTATGAACAAAAAACGCCCCTACCAAAGCGCCGACAAAAGTAATGCCAGAAGCTATCCAATTATTATCAGTGACCCAATGTGCCGCCAAACTGCTTAACCCAGCGATAGCCGCTATCAATAAATACTTCATCAAACGCACTTAACATTGCTTTAACATCTTTCAAATGTAGTCTGATCTCGATCTAATTTCTATAAGCAGTTGGTAGTAGAACTTTATTTACTCCAATCCAAATAATGGGAGCAGAGTGTATTACTTTGAATATTGGGGTCAGAGTACATTTCTACGTTGCCAATAAGACGCAAAGAAAGTTGACGTTTACAAGAGTAATGCAGTGGCAGCTAATGAAATAAAGTACTCTGACCCCATTTTGATGTTAGCTGGCGCATGGACGGGGAATTAATGTACTCTGACCCCATTTTTTTCTGCTGCAGAAAGCAAAAAACCCGCCGTTAGGCGGGTTTTTCTTAATGGGACCTGGCAGTGTCCTACTCTCACATGGGGAGACCCCACACTACCATCGGCGCTAATACGTTTCACTTCTGAGTTCGGAATGGAGTCAGGTGGTACCGTATCGCTATGGCTGCCAGGAAAAA
>NZ_PVNO01000003.1 GCF_002993325.1 Alteromonas gracilis | reverse complement strand
GGCTCTACCCCATAAACGGGGGATCAGCATTCACCTTACACGATTGATAACACCATCCCATCCACAATGGGTCATCACTCTTATTCGATAGTTTTCAAAGTTTCTAAAACCATACGCTCTTCTTGATATCATTTCCATTTTGTTGTGGAAGCCTTCAGTGATCCCGTTGTTTCGTGTAAAGCGCCACATGGCGATGATAGGTTGCAACCACGAAGTTAAGGTATTGGCCAGTGCACGAAGTGGGCTGTGATGTAACTGTTCAAGCAAGTCTAAGAACCTCGGTAATGTCTTCTCCATTCGTTTTTCATTCATAGTCTTTAACAGCATATACCTGATGAGCTTCTGTTTGACCTCATACAGTGTTTTTAACACCGGATAGTCAGCTAAGTAGCGTTGTAGATTGCTGTTTTTCTCTTCGCTTAAATGCCATTGATGTCGTCGCATCAAACTAAGTAAACCTCGATTCTTACGTCCTTCAGGGTGGTGTTGCTGCCACGCTTTTAAGAAGTGATGGTTTATCAAGCGCACCACATGAAAACGGTCAGCGACTATCGCAGCATTAGGGAAATAGCGTTTGGCAATACCACGATAGGTTTCCGATAAGTCTATCGCGATGAGCTTAACGTTTTCTTTATTGGGAAGGTGGCGCAAGTACGAGCGTAAACTTAATTCAGAACGTCCCAGTTTTACATCAAACACACTACGATGTCGTAAATCTACAAACGTCGTCGCATAACCCTTCTTACGGGTAAAAAAGTGTTCATCTATCCCCAGCATCTCTGGGCAGGGGCGACTGATAATCTCTTTATATTTTTGGCTGATGTGTGATTGGTACCAACGCTCTACCGTAGTGGGACTAATGCGATGTGTGCGTGAGATACCACGCTGCGTAACACCACCGTGGTGCGCTTCAAAGACTTCTAAGCGAAAGCACTCCGACGCTCGATAGCGTGGCCGGATCCCAACAAAAGGGTGCCTGAAATAACGACCACAGCATCGACAATGATACTTAGGTACCTTTAAATGTAGCGTTAGCACCTGATTACCTTGGCGCGTGTGCTTCACAGTACGCTTATGTGTGGCTTTTATGCGTAAATGTTGACTCTCACAATGCTTGCATAACGGCTTTTTAGTGGGCTTTGCCCACACTTCAATAAAATCATGTCGATGAACACGTTCTATTTCTAACTCACTTATGCCTAAAATAGTACCTGCGTGGGACATCTGTACTCTCCATTAAATGATTCTTCGCAAAATCAGTTTAATGAATGCGGATGTCCCCCGTTAATGATGAAGAGCCATTTTTTTCAATAAATAGTTTGCAATTAGCCTAAAGTGTTATATCGTGCTCTAGCGTTGATGGGCGCCTACCGCTTGCACGGGTAAAGCTTTGCACCATCATATACATATACTTCCGACTGTATCATTAAGCTGAGGCGCGTCGGGTTAGCAAGCTACCATCCGCAAGGTGACGCGTCGTTAGGTATGATGATATGTCTAATTACTCGTTTTTAAATATCCTAAAGTCACAATCTAAATCCCTACAACGTGCTTATGGTCTTTCAAGAGCCCAAGCTCTAGAGTTGATTGCCGGCCAGCATGGCTTCAGTAATTACCACGAATTACAAACCGTCGCTAAACGTAACCCCACAGATGCTCGGTTGATGAAGGCTGCATTGGGTACATCAGACTTAGCAGAAGTTATTTATGAAGATAATGTGTTTACACACTTCGAAGAAGTATTAGAATCTCACTTATCAAGTGAAATAGCGATGACCAATGCATCAAATTTCACGGTAGAAAATCTTGAGGTACTCGACGCCGCATATGCCGATTCTAAAGGCGACCTCTTTATTGAGATTGCATTCGAATATGATGGAGAGCAGGACCCAAATCGTGTTTACTCTGGAAAGAAGTTTTACGTAAGCGCAACCCTGATGTTGTTGCGCCGCAATGGAGAATGGGTCCCCTATGACGCGTTTGACGGTTTAGAAATTCATGAAATAGAAAGCGACACTGAATTCGAGTATCGTCTTGAAATGGAAAACTCACGGGCGGTAACGCCAAGTGATGCGGAGGCATAAGGAAATGATTGATAAAAAAGTACTCTCAGAAACCGACATCATCACTAAGTTCTTGCTGCCTGCAGTTAAAAAAGCAGGGTGGGACGATATGACCCAGATCCGCCAAGAGGTCAAACTACGCGACGGTAAGGTTATTGTTCGCGGTATGGCTGCAGCACGTAAAACAGTCAAGTCTGCTGACATTGTCTTGTATCACAAACCATCCATTCCACTGGCCGTAATTGAAGCAAAAGCGAATAAGCATGAAGTGGGCAAAGGTATTCAGCAAGGGCTGGATTATGCCAGGTTACTCGATGTGCCTTTTGTGTTTGCCAGTAACGGTGATGGGTTTGTATTTCATGATAAAACCAATCCCAACCAACTTGAATCAGAACTGTCGTTAGATGCGTTTCCTTCGCCTGCTGAGTTGTGGGCAAAGTATTTAGCATTCAAAGGGTTTAACGACGCACAGTTGCCCATCATTACCCAGGATTACTATGATGATGGCAGCGGTAAGTCACCTCGCTATTATCAGCTTCAGGCCATCAACAAAACAGTTGAGGCAGTATCTGCAGGACAAAACCGCATCTTGCTCGTCATGGCAACGGGTACCGGTAAAACCTACACTGCCTTTCAAATCATCTGGCGATTATGGAAGGCTAAAGCTAAAAAACGCATCTTGTTTTTGGCAGATCGTAATGTCCTCGTTGACCAAACACGCATTAATGACTTCCAGCCCTTCGGTCAGGCAATGACCAAAATAACAGGCAGAAAAATTGACCCTGCTTATGAAGTGCACCTTGCTTTATATCAAGCGTTAACGGGCCCTGAAGAATCTCAAAAAGCATACAAACAAGTCGATCCAGACTTCTTCGACCTGATTATTATCGATGAGTGTCACCGTGGTAGTGCAGCAGAAGACAGCGCGTGGCGTGAAATCCTTGAGTACTTCAGTGGGGCAACCCAAATAGGCTTAACCGCAACACCTAAAGAAACCGAAGAAGTTAGTAATATCGACTACTTCGGCGAGCCGGTATACATGTACTCGCTTAAAGAAGGCATTGAGGATGGCTTTCTTGCACCATACAAAGTGGTGAGAGTGGACATTGATGTTGACCTTCAGGGGTGGCGACCCACTAAAGGACAGGTGGACAAGCTGGGTAATGAAATTGAGGACAGGGTTTACAACCAAAAGGACTTTGACCGCACCATGGTTATTGACGAGCGCACGCAGTTGGTTGCGCAAACCATTACTAATTACCTTAAGCGCACCGACCCAATGGCTAAAA
The DNA here is from genome assembly GCF_002993325.1 of Alteromonas gracilis. GTDB lineage: Bacteria > Pseudomonadota > Gammaproteobacteria > Enterobacterales > Alteromonadaceae > Alteromonas > Alteromonas gracilis. The sequence goes on along the minus strand of NZ_PVNO01000003.1, from coordinate 149,065 downwards.
CAATCGTCTTTTGTAACGACATTGACCATGCCGAGCGTATGCGTCGTGCTTTGGTGAACTGCAATCCAGAGCAAGTCGCAAAAAACGAAAAGTATGTGATGAAAATAACCGGCGATGATGAAGTGGGCAAGGCGCAACTTGATAACTTCATAAATCCCAAGAAAGCCTACCCAGTTATTGCCACCACATCAGAGCTCATGACAACCGGCGTGGACGCCAAAACCTGTAAGCTGGTGGTACTGGATCAGAACATTCAGTCCATGACCAAGTTCAAGCAAATCATTGGGCGGGGTACACGTATTGATGATAAATACGGCAAACTCTGGTTCACCATATTAGATTTCAAAAAAGCCACCGAGTTGTTTGCCGATGAACGCTTTGACGGTATTCCCGAAAAAATCATCACAACCAAGCCTGATGACATTAATGATCCGGATTCTGGCTTTGACGACATCATCGATGACATCGATAACGATAATGAAGATGGGCAAGGGTTTGATGAACAAGATGGTTACCCTAATGACTCTGGGCCCATTGACGGTGGCGACTGGACTGGCGGTGATGACGATGGGGGTGAAGCGGTACGCAAGTATCACGTAAACGGTGTCACGGTTAGTAAAGTTGCGGAGCGCGTTCAGTATTATGATACCGATGGCAAATTGGTCACCGAGTCTTTTAAGGACTATACCCGAAAAACCTTATCCAAACAGTTTGCATCGCTGGATGATTTTGTGCGCAGATGGAACGACACGGAACGCAAGCAAACTATTATCGATGAGCTTGCCGGTGAAGGCATTTTGTGGGAAGCACTGGAACAAGAAGTTGGTGAGGGTATCGACCCCTTTGACATGATATGTCACGTTGCATTTGACCAACCGCCACTTACGCGCAAAGAGCGAGCAAATAACGTCAAAAAACGTAACTACTTTACTAAGTATTCTGAACAGGCACAGCAGGTTCTGGATAAGCTGCTAGATAAGTATGCCGATGCAGGTGTACTGGAAGTCGAGAACCTGCAAACTATCAAAGTGCAGCCATTTACCGACATTGGCTCGGTCACTGAAATTGTCAAAAAAGGCTTTGGTGGTCGCAAACAATACGACGAAGCTATTACCGAATTAGAGCAGGCTATTTACCGTGCCACCGATAAAAGTGCCTAAGCTTTTTGCCTGCTAACCAAATAAAATAAGAGAGAAGAGATGTCAGTCAGTACAGTCATTAAATCGATTCAGGACATTATGCGCAAAGATGCTGGTGTCGACGGTGATGCGCAGCGTTTGGGGCAAATGTCCTGGTTACTGTTCCTTAAAATATTTGATGCCCAGGAAGAAGAGCTTGAGCTTGAATTGGATGATTACCGTGAACCTATCCCAGAACAGTATCTTTGGCGTAACTGGGCCGCAGATGAGCAGGGAATAACTGGTGATGAGTTGATGGAATTCGTAAACGATGATTTGTTTCCAACGCTGAAAAACTTAACCGCCCCGATTGACAAAAATCCACGTGGTTTTGTGGTACGTGAAGCATTTAGTGATGCCTTTAATTATATGAAAAACGGCACACTGCTTCGCCAGGTGATTAATAAACTCAACGAAGTGGATTTCACTGACTCAAAAGAACGACATCTGTTTGGTGATATTTACGAACAAATCCTTCGTGACTTGCAAAGCGCAGGCAACGCAGGTGAGTTCTATACACCGAGGGCAGTCACGCGCTTTATCGTTAATCGAGTTGACCCAAAACTGGGCGAACAAGTGTTCGACCCTGCGTGCGGTACAGGCGGGTTTCTAGCATGCAGTGTTGACCACATTAAAACTAACTACGTTAAAACCGGTAGCGACCATCAAACGCTACAAAAACAAATTCATGGAGTGGAAAAAAAGCAGTTACCACACCTGCTGGCAACTACCAATATGATGCTGCATGGTATTGAAGTGCCAGTTCAAATTAAGCATGACAATACGCTCAATAAGCCATTATCAAGCTGGGACGCTGACTTTGATGTCATCGTGACCAATCCACCCTTTGGTGGTACAGAGGAAGATGGCATTGAGAAAAACTTTCCCTCTGAGATGCAAACCCGTGAAACTGCAGATTTGTTCTTGCAGTTGATTGTAGAGGTGTTAAAAGACGGAGGACGCGCTGCAGTGGTGTTACCTGACGGTACGCTATTTGGTGAAGGTGTAAAAACTAAAATTAAAAAGCTGCTCACTGAGGAGTGTAACTTGCATACCATTGTGCGGTTACCTAATGGCGTATTTAACCCCTATACAGGCATTAAAACCAACCTACTGTTTTTCACCAAAGGTCAACCCACTAAAGACATCTGGTTCTATGAGCATCCGTACCCCAAGGGTGTGAAAAACTATTCCAAAACCAAGCCGATGAAGTTTGAAGAATTTCAGACCGAAATCGACTGGTGGGGCAGTGAAGAAGATGGTTTTGCCAGCCGCGTTGAAAATGAGCATGCGTGGAAAGTATCGATTGAGGAAGTCATCCAGCGTAACTTTAACCTGGACATAAAAAATCCGCATGAGGATGAGCAGGTCAGTCATGATCCAGAAGAGTTGCTAGCACAATATCAAACCCAACAAAATGAGATACAAGCACTGCGTGACCAGCTTAAAGGCATCTTGTCTGGGGCACTATCATCTGGCGGTTCAGTAACAGGCAAAGAGGGTAATGTCTAATGTCAGTTGAACAGCTAATTACCGATAATATTGATATTTGGACCTCGGCTATAAAAACCAAATCGGCGTCAGGTCGAGGCAGTTCAAATAAACTTGAGTTGTATGGCATTAAAAAACTGCGTGAGCTGATTTTGGAGTTGGCGGTGCGCGGTAAATTGGTGCCACAAGACCCCACCGACGAACCCGCATCAGAGCTTTTAAACAGATCAAAGAATGTAAAAGCGGAGCTAATTGATAGCGGGGTTCTAAAAAAATCACGTTCAAAGAAAAATATTCAACCTGAGCGATTCTTCGAATACCCGCCAGAGTGGATGGAAGCAAGCTTAGAAGACTTAATTCACGTGATAAACGGTAGAGCATACAAGAAAAATGAAATGCTTGAGGAAGGTACGCCGATACTGCGAGTTGGTAACCTATTCACTTCAAATGATTGGTACTACTCTGATCTTGAGTTGGAACCAGAGAAATACATAGATGATGGCGATTTAATCTATGCATGGTCTGCTTCATTTGGACCATTCATCTGGCAGGGTGGAAGGGTGATTTATCATTACCATATTTGGAAGATGGACATATTTTCCGAGGAGTGTTTGGACAAGCATTTTTCTAAGATTTTTTTGCAAGCTATATCAGAAAGAATTAAGGCAAGTGGAAGTGGTATTGCCATGATTCACATGACTAAGGAGCGAATGGAAAAAATAGTTCATCCGCTACCACCTATTGAAGAACAAAAACGCATCGTCGCCAAAGTCGATGAGCTAATGGCCCTGTGTGACCAGTTGGAGTCAAAAACCAAAAGCAGTATTGAAGCACATCAACTACTGGTCAAAACGCTGCTAGAGACGCTTACAAACGCCAAGGATGCCGATGATCTCAATGATAGCTGGCAACGCATCAGCGAACACTCCGATGTACTGTTTGCAACCGAAGACAGCATCGACCAGCTAAAGCAAACCATCCTGCAGCTCGCCGTAATGGGCAAACTCGTCAAACAAGACCCTAACGACGAACCCGCATCAAAACTGCTGGAGCGTATCGCGGCTGAAAAAGAACAGCTCATCAAAGATAAAAAAATCAAAAAGCAGAAGCCATTGCCGCCAATTGCTGACGATGAAAAGCCGTTTGATCTGCCTGATGGGTGGGAGTGGTGTCGACTTGCTGATATTGCATGTTTCGAAAATGGCGACAGGAGCAGTAAATATCCAAGCGGAAGTGATCTGGTTGGCAAGGGGGTTCCATTTTTTGGTGCACCAGACATTGAAGATGGATTTTTAGCATTTGGGTCAGACTTGAGATTCATTACGAAAGAAAAGTTCGAGTCACTGAATAGTGGAAAGTTGCGGCACGAGGATATTGTAGTTTTATTGCGAGGTAGTGTTGGAAAAACAGCAATGTTTTTGAAGAGTGATGAATACAATACCGGCTTTATAAATGCTCAGATGTTAATAATAAGAGCAATTAATTCTAACATTGTGTCGTTCAAGAAGGTGTTCTTTGATAGTGCAGCCTATTGGAAACAGGTCGCTGATGAAAAGTCGGGTGCAGTTATTCAACAGATGCCTGCATCCGCTATTGCCAAAATGTTATTCCCATTGCCACCGTTACCTGAACAAGAGCGTATTGTAACCAAAGTCGAAGAGTTAATAGCGTTGTGTGATGCTCTCAAAAGCAAGCTAAAAATGGTACAGAAGGTACAACTCGATATTTCAGAAGCTTTTGTTAAGCAAGCAAGCTAAGTTTTTGGTCACTGAATGGCTACTTTGTCGAGGCTGTTAAAGTTAAAAATTAATGAATACAGTTAGTTAAGTTGAGTATGGCCGGTCTTATTAGGAATGGGTGCTTATGTTAAGTGGGGATGATTATGGCTAAAGACACTCCATCAATGGCCAAAAATAAAATCAAGAGATGCCTTTGGGCTATCTATGACCAACACCCAAAGAAAAGTGAAGTTGATTCGTTGTGGACATATTTTGAGTCCAAGTGCGCTTACTGCGGGGTTGAAATTGAGCGCAGTTCAAGAACTGGTCACGTTGACCACCTGATACCGTCGGCAGAGGGCGGAAGTAACAGTATTCATAACCATGTATTGGCGTGTGCTCGTTGTAATGGTGATGAAAAACGAGAAGAGGACTGGTTAACTTTTCTCAGCAAAAAGTCAGGTAAGAGCTCGATATTTGAGCAGCGTCGTTCGAATATTGAAGAATGGTTGTCGCTAATGCCACCAAATGGCACTAATACAGCCTTGAAATCTGAGGTTGAAAAAGTTGTCGATAAAGCTTTGAAGGACTTTGACTCTGCTGTTGCTCAAGTGCGTTCACTGATTAATGTGAATGACAGAGGTTAATAATTATCTGTACATAATTATCTGTACTCGATTATGTCTGATCTGACATTAATAGTTCAGAGGAGGCAATCTAACCTGACTGACCGCTATGAGCAATTTGCAGTCACTTTTTAGCTAAGTCGCAATAGTCTGCATAAGGAGCGGACATTTAGATATAGCCCGTTTATGTCCCCTTATGAGTTACAACCTAAAGTTCAAACACCTCTGTTTAGGTGATTTTGACATACAAATGCAATGAACAGTAAGAAGTAAGACCTGTCCCCTAACTTCTCTTTACGGGGCGACGGGTTGTTATGTGAGCAAGAACGAACACGCAAAAATCAGTGAGTAAATTTTTCAACTTCTTCGGATGAGAGGACGCTGCCAAGTAGGAAAGTTTGATCCTGTTTGGCCATGGTGTCTTGTTCGTCTTTGATATTTGCGTTTACTTCTGATTCAAGCGCGAAGGAAGAGCGATCGAATTTCCGTTCGGAGAATTTCATGGATGCAAAGCGATTCTCTGCCAAGCCGTTGACGGCTAGCAAATCGAATAAAACCATACCCTCGAACTTTAAGTTATCGAGTTCTACGGTTAGCTGTTTTAACTGACGCAAAGGGTGAAAGTCTGGGGTAGCAGTAACCACAGCAATATCACCTATAATGCGTATCTTCTTGATCATAATTGTTATGTTCTAGCGGTATACAAATTATCAATGGCATTGTAAGCATCGTTTGAAAGACTAATAGCCATCTCCAAATTTGATATTAAACGGCTACCGCCGTCGAACTCCTCCATATGAAATAAGGTATGCCGATGTTTCCTATAAAAACTATAGCCGACATTGAAAGCGCGTTCCATTGCACCATTACCGATTTGGGCGCTGAAATCCGACTTAATTGTACACTGTCCACTTTTTGTGTCGACATTAAAAAAATCACCAAAACCATGTTCGGCGTTAGCAACAGACATACCATAGCTGTCAAGAAGTAGCTTCAATACTCCTTCTAACGCTCTGAGATCTGGGTATAGCAGAAGGCAATAATCGGGAAGCTGAGGCGATGCAAGTTTTACACAGCAACTCGAAATCAACAGCTTTTTAACCTGCGCAGGTAATTGTTCGTAACTATTCACAAAAAATCGCTTTAGGTGATCTTCTGCCATTTCAGTCCGAACTATCTCTGCACTATTATCGTCCTTTTTGTAGAGAACTTGAGCAAGCGCTTTAAGATCTAACAGATCGGTTAGCATGAAAATCACTCGCCGATAGCAAGATAAGGGCTTCCCCTGTATTTGCATATTTCTAGTGGTTCTATGGCTCGTTAATTTAAGTTGGTCTTGGTGCGCAATGCTTTTAAGCGTGATTTGCTTGCACGCAGGCTCATCACGATTGATTTCTATTTCAAACTCACCTGAATCATTGATGAAAGCAATTACTGAATCGAAATCTTCTGCCCTGATTCCATCAATAGACAGATTTACAGATTCAAATTCTGCTGGATTGATAGTTGCCTTCAAGTAATCAGCAAAATGTTCACCTAGTTCCTGATTGGTGCCAATTTTGTGGTTAATGGTTGTCGTACCATCTTGGTTGAGATAAAGGTCTACCATTGCGAACTTCGATCCAGCAGAACCGAATTTATATCGCTTTGCTTTTCCGACTACTGTTGGCTCCCCATCTTGTACCATATTGTTGCATTCTAAAAACTTGGCTACGTGAGCATCAATTGCATCTCTATCGAGATTTAGATTTTTGTAGTCGGACATTAATCACTCCCTGTGAGCGTAGCTGGGCTCAAATGCGAGCATATTATATGAAAGTGACACAATAGTAAAAAAGCCAGAAACCTTGTGGCTACGGGGTTGACATGCTGGCCATCAGGACTTGAATCAGAGAGTTGGCGATTTTGAGTCGCAAATTAAGAATAATGAACAGACTGCGTTTTTCGACTTCATTTGCCATACTCAATATAATTCAAATAGTCAGAGTGCTTTATGTGCCGTAACTCGGAAATGTCCAAAAAACGAGCGAGAGCGACAGTCTGCTAAACGTACAATCATGCCGGATAGAAATAGAGTCTTGACTAGCAGTCCATGGCACAAAGACGTTTGTCAGGTTTGGTCAAAATTTATATTTATAAAGTGTGAGATTGGGTTATAGATCAGGTTCAAATCCTCTCACACCGACCAACTTCTCTCTTCGAAGCGACACCCAAGCATTCAATTTCCAATAAATTCAAAAACAGATTCCAACACCATCTCAGCACTTTCGATCTGCGGATAATGCCCGATATCAGCAAGTTCAACTACGTCAGCTTTCGGAATAAGTGCTCTGTATCGTGCCACCATGTGTGCGCCAGAAATTGGGTCTGCTATGCCGGCGGTGAGTCGCATAGGAACGTTGGCATTTTGTAAGGCACCTACCCAGCGCTCTCGGTACTGCTTCCGCTGTTTCATATAGTCTAAAAGTAAATGCATATATTTGTGACCATTGTTTTCAGTAATAAGCGCCCAAAAGTCATCGATATCTCTATTTGAAGGCGGTGTGTTTCGGCCAAAAATATTGTGCATGCTTTTTCTAATTGCGTTTTTGTTTAAAAAGCGAATGAGTAGCCCACCAATAGGGGAGAGCAGTAGTTTCTGGATAGGTAAGGCGCGATGTGTTTCAGGAAATAGGCCGCCGTTGAGAAGGTGCAGTGAACTGATGCTAAACGAAAGGCTTTTTTCCAGGTGTTGCGCCAAAAGTTCTTGCGCTACGGTATCACCGTAATCGTGGGATAGAACGTGGGCATGGCTAACTTTTAAATGCTCCATTAAAGCGCTTATCACGGCGGCTTGTTCTTTAATGAGGTATTTTTTAGGTGCTTTAGTGCTAAAACCAAACCCCAGCATGTCGAGTGTTACACAACGAAACGCCTTTGTGAGTGCAGGCCATAGCTTTATCCAGTCGAAGCTAGCGGTGGGGTAGCCGTGAATGAGCAACAGCACTGGGCCCTTTCCCTCAGTTTGATAGAAAACGCGCTGATGATTAATATTTAAAAACTGACCATTATCACGCCACTGGTTAAGCTGCATCTTTACTCACTCAAATTCCTTAAATGTGCTTAGCTTGGCCTGCTGGTGAATAAAAAACTGTCGCAAAGACGACAGTTCTAGAATCAACCGAAATATTTGAGTGAGTCGTTGAAAGCTCAGTCCTCAGCGGGAATACATACGGTTACCGTAGTACCGTCTCCAGGCGTCGATAAAAGGCTAATATCACCATTAAACTTTTGTCGAACTAGATTATATAAAATATGAAGGCCCAGTCCTGTGCCGCCCTTATCTCTAGCGGTGGTATAGAATGGTTCAAAGACTTTTCGGTGAAACTCTTCGGCAATGCCTTTGCCGTTGTCCCTTACGCTTATAACAATAACGTTGTCTTTTTTACTACAAGACACGGCGATTTTGTTTCCACCGTTATTTACAGACGGCCCAAAGGCGTGACGTTGTGCATTTGAAATCAGGTTTGTTAGTATTTGTGCGATAACCCCAGGGCAGGTTGTAATCACCAAGTCGGGTGTTACATCAATTGAAAGTTCCACTTGCTCTTTGCGAAGCATAGGCTTAAGCGGGTTGCATACCCGCGGAATGTATTCGTCTAGTGCTATCTTTTCAATTTCCAATGAAGTTTGGTCGGCAGACGTTCGTTTAAAATCCTGTACCAAATTCGCTGCGCGCATAAGGCTATTTTCGGCAAGTGCAAGGCCTTCAGAGCAGACTTCCTCAAAGTCTTTAAAGCCCTGTTCTGTCAGTTCACCCTGTTCAAAATCGCGAAATATTGCTTTAAGCTCTTCTTTACAGTTGCTAACAGACGTTAATGCTATTCCTAGCGGCGTATTGACCTCATGAGCAATACCTGCCACCAAATTACCCAATGCCGCCATTTTTTCCGATTCAATCAGTTTTTCTTGCGCAGCTTCTAATGCTGCCGTGCGGTCTTTTACGTTTTGTTCTAGCGTCTGGTTAGCTTGTATAAGTTTCGCTTCATATACTGCACGCTCGTTCGCACTTATTGCTCGTCCGTAAAGGTCAGCCAGCGATGCAGCGAACACTACCTCATCATCTTCCCATGTTCGGGCTTCACCCTGGTGTTCACAACAAATTATGCCAACCATTTTTCCACGATGGCGAATAGGTACATCTAACATCGAGGAGATGCCAAGCGGCTTCAAATACACATCGGCAAATTCAAAAGTTGCAACGTCTGTAATTGCGTCGTGCGCCGCAATCGTTCTTTCGCTATCTAGCGCCTCGAAATAGTGAGGAAAGTCTTTTCGCGTTAAGACCAAGCTTTCGTGCTCAAGGTTATTGCTTTTATCAATCAGCAGCGCACACTCAACGAGGGTCTGTTCAGCATCGTAAAGCCAGATGCCCGCTCGGGTGATTTGCAGGCCCTCACAAACAGAATTAATAATAAGCCTAAGAGCAGGGCTTAATTCTCCCTTATCAATGTCAGCACTTTGGCTAACACGCAGTAATATAAGTTCTAAAGACTCTTTCATTACTCTTCATCCGGTTCCAATGCGCGAATTTCTTGAATTTTGTCGAAATGCTCCAACATGATATGCGTAATAAGCGGGTCGAATTGTTTACCTGCATTTTCACGCAAATAAGCTTTTACCTCTTCTTCACTCCATGCAGGCTTGTAACAACGCTTAGATAAAAGCGCATCAACTACATCAACAATCGCCATAATGCGCCCCTCAAGAGGAATTTCGTCCTTTGACAGACCATCAGGATAACCCTTTCCATCCCAGCGTTCGTGGTGCGTTTTAGCGATGATAGCGCCCATCTTAGCCACAATACGGTCAGAGCCCGCCAGAAGGTCGTAACCTCGTTGAGCGTGTGTTTTCATTATTTCCCACTCTTCTGGATCAAGCTTACCTGGCTTATGCAAAATCGTTTCTGGAATACTTATTTTACCCACGTCATGAAGGGCTGCAGCATATCGAATGGTTTCGATAAATTCTTTACTCAAGTGCAGTTTTTCTGACAAGAACTCTGTCATAAGAATAACGCGCTTTACGTGGCCCCCCGTTTCTTTGCTACGCATTTCAATTGCGTCGCTCAGCACCATGATGAGTTCTTTTTGCGTTTGCTGAATATCCTCTTTTTGCGTGAGATTTTGAAAAATTATCGCAACGTTCGAAGCAAACATTTCAAGGGTTTTACGCTGTAGGGCATCGAGTGGGCTGTTGAGTTTAACGTATAAAATATTGTGTGTGTTCTCTCCGGTAGGATAATAGCCGATGAAGAGCTCTTCAGATTGATAATGGGTTTTACTTGCAAGTACCTCTTTGACTTTTTCCTCAATAGACTCTGGTATTTTTTTAGAAATACCGGGTTCACACAATCCTACTAGATCGCCACTCGCGCCTAATACCGTCATTGTGGTGTCGCCATAGAGATCTGTGTGTTGAGTCGATAGATAAAGCACTGAGTTATCAAGATTTAAAAGCGTGAGCGTTTGTTTTAATACGGCGCTGCCAAACTGAGATAATGACTGACTCGCCAGTACGGATGAGGACGACTTGAGTACATCCTCCATGCCGCGTTTACCCTTTTCGATGGTTTGAATGTCGCGATAAGACCGTATTGCGGTATACACGCAAGACTTTAATTTTAATGAAGAAAGTTCCGTTTTAGCTTTGTAATCGTTAATGTCGTATCTGCGTATAACTTCTTCTTCGGGTGCTTGGCCGGGTTGTCCTGTTCGTAGTATGAGACGTGAAGTATGGTTGTCCAAATCGTTTCTTATGGCGTCAACAAGCTTTAAGCCTGCGTCGTCAGTTTCCATCACTACATCTACAAACGCCAGTGCAATATCAGGGTGGGCTTCGAATAATGCAAGGCCCTCCTCACCACTATATGAAGACAAAAACTCAACGCCCCGTTCCTCGAAAGTGAATTTTCGCAAAGTCAGTTTAGTGACTTCGTGTACGCCTTCTTCATCGTCTATGATGGCAATCTTCCAGGGCGCTTTACGAACAGAAACAACTTCAGTTATTGATTTTTTAAATAGCGACATAGGTTTTAAAACAAGACTAGATATAGTTTAAAAGTACGTCACAATTTCTATTGTCGCAATTAAAGCAAAATTAAATTGTTCTAAAGTTCAATGTGTTTGAATATTTACATTAAAAAGGTTTACCGCGGTTTATAGTAAATAAGAAGGGAAACAAGATAATAGAGTAGAAGGGATTATGGGGTTAATGCCCTTGTCGCTTAAATGCGAAGCGACAAGGGAATATTAACTTAATCAGTAGTTTAACTAATTAACTGTCTTCAATCGGTGTGTTTTCGGTAATAGGCACGGTATTTACATCCGTATCTAAGCTTTCCACCGCATTTTTTACGCCCGCAGCATAATCGGGGTGAACCTTCTCTAAAACTGCATACCAACGCTCTTTTACACTATCTGAACATGGGCCCATTGCGGCAGCGTAGTTCTTATATAAACGTTCCTTTTGGTCGTCTGAGAACATTTCATAGAGCTTACGAGGCTGCACGTAATCAACGTCAGATTCGTCCTGATGATATCGGTCGGCGTCTCCGTCTATACGAAGCGGAGGCTCTTTTACCGAAAAGTCTGCAACTGGCCCATCATATTGATTCGGCTCATAGTATGCATCAGGATTGCCAAAGTCGTTGGTAAAGAAGCGCATAGCACCATCTTTATGATAGTGATTCACTTTGCTATTTTTGGGCGCATTAGCTGGAAGCGCTTCGTAATGCGTGCCTAGGCGATACCTGTGTGCATCGGCATAGGCAAAAACACGAGCTTGAAGCATTTTGTCGGGGCTGAAACCAATACCTGGCACTACATTAGATGGGCTGAACGCTGCGTTCTCAACCATTTGGAAATAGTTTTCCGGGTTTTTGTTCATTTCCAACTCGCCCACTTCTATAAGTGGATATTCGTCATGAGGCCAAACTTTTGTCAAATCAAAAGGGTTGTAGCTTTGCTGTCCGGCTTCCTCTTCTGGCATAGCCTGAATGTACATCTTCCATTTAGGAAAGTTACCTTCTTCTATGGCGTTGTACAGCTCTTCCTGATATTTCTCACGGGTACTACCAATGATCTTTTCAGAGGTCTCATTGGTGTAGTTTTTGATGCCTTGCTGCGTTTTGAAGTGAAATTTCACCCAGTGACGTTTGCCGTCTTTGTTCCACATGCTAAAGGTGTGACTGCCATAGCCATTCATGTGCATAGGGGAAACGGGAATACCACGGTCTGACATTAAAATGGTCACTTGGTGAACACTTTCTGGTTGGCCGGCCCAAAAGTCGAACATAGCTTCTGGAGAGCGAAGATTGGTTTTCGGATGGCGCTTCTGTGTACGAATGAAATCTGGAAACTTATAGCCGTCTCGAATAAAGAAAACAGGGGTGTTATTACCCACCATGTCCCAGTTTCCCTGCTGGGTGTAAAACTTCAAACTGAACCCTCGCACATCACGCTCGGTATCTGCTGCACCTGATTCTCCCGCTACAGTTGACCAGCGGCTGAGGACTTCGGTTTGTTTTCCTATCTCGGAAAACATATCCGCACAGGTATAGTCGGTAATATCGTGGGTAACGGTAAATGTGCCTTGTGCTCCCCATCCTTTAGCGTGAACAACTCGCTCTGGAATTCTTTCACGGTTTTGGTGGGCTAGCTTTTCAATAAGTTGGTAATCTTGCAAGAGTGCAGGGCCGCGCTCTCCTGCGGTTTTTGTGGTCTCATTACTTACTACAGGGGCACCTGCGGAGGTGGTTAACTGCGGTTTCTTAGCCATTTGTAAACTCCTTTGATTGCTTTTTTGCAAAGCCAAACTTCCATAAACACCATGCGTGTCTGACTCATGACTTGCTGTTGCTACGGGTTGCTGACCGAAAGGGTTTATAAACTTCTATATATATCTATAAAAACAAACAATCCTAATTTATTGATAAGTCTATTGAAGCGAGCACCACTCCTGTTTACTCTATTTTTACATTTCGAGAGCTATTTAATGTGTTAGGGAAGTTCATGAATTTTGCAGAGTTTGCAGCATCAAGAAAAAGCGTTCGCGGGTTTACAAAGCAACCCGTTACCAAAGAAACGGTAGATAAAATAATTAATGCGGCCAAATGGGCGCCTTCTTCATACAACACGCAAACATGGAAAATACACGCAGTAACAGGTGAAGTGTTAGATAAGATTCGCGAGGGCAATACCAAAAATACACTGGAAGGTAAGCCCCACGTTCGAGACTTTCCCTACAAAGAAGACTACGAGGGCATTCATCGTCAGCGTCAAATTGATGTGGCTATACAATTGTTCGATGTAATGGGTATTTCCCGAGAGGACAAAGAAAAGCGCATGGATTGGATGATGCGCGGTTTCCGCCAGTTTGATGCACCGGTTTCTTTGGTGCTGACCTACGATAAGTCATTAGAGCCTGCGGGCATAACGCAATTTGGCTTGGGCTCTTTGGCCTACGGTATTGTTCTTGCTGCTTGGGATTTAGGGCTTGGCTGCGTAATAAATGGGCAGGGCATAATGCAGTCAGAAGTGGTACATAAGTACGCTAACATCCCTGATGATGAAGCTATTATGATTTGTATAGCACTGGGCTATCCAGACCCTGATTTTCCGGCAAACGACGTTCGTTCGACTCGCGCCGATAACGAAGAATTTGTGACTTATCACGGGTTTTAAACAGAGAGTTTCCCCAATTTGATGGTTTTTCAATTTTAATGTAAGGCGCTAAAGCGCTAAGAACAGTGATTGAAGCAAGATGTGGCAGAGCCCTATAAAGTATAAGATTGCGATGCGATAAGTGCTTCAATCTGTTTTTCGGGAACAGGTTTACTCCAATAGAAACCTTGTCCAATGTCACATCCCATTTCCTCTAATTTTCTGAGCGCTGCTTCATGTTCAATTCCTTCTGCAACAGTCACCATTCCCAAACTTTCCGCAATATTGATGATTGCTGAAACCAATGGAACATCGTTTTCGTCAAGACCTAATGTGTTAATAAAAATTCGGTCTATTTTAAGCTTTTGCGCATTGAATTTACGAAGGTAATTTAAATTGGAATAACCCGTGCCAAAGTCGTCGATAGCAAATTGAACACCAAGATTTTTCATTTTTTCAAGCTGCTCAGGAATACTTCCGTTTTCGTCAGCGAGAATTGATTCAGTAAGTTCAAGTTCTAAAAATTTGGGATTAAGTTGTGTTAAATCTAGCGCGCGCTTTACGATGCTGGGAAGGGTTCCGTCTTTAAACTGCGCGAATGACAAGTTAACGGCAACCGATATTTCACTGTGTCCATTGCGATGCAGTTTAGCGCAAAAAAGGCATGCCTGAGTTAGTATCCATTCACCTAATGGGTTGATGAGCCCGCTACTTTCTGCCAATGGAATAAACTTATCGGGAAACACTAGTGACCCATCTTCTTGTGGCCAGCGCACTAATGCTTCAATCGAGCATATCTGGCCAGACTTTAAATCAATCAGGGGCTGGTAATACACTTCAAATTGGTTGGCAAGAACAGCAGGTCGTAGCCGCTGAATCAGCGAAAACTTTTCATCGCTTTCTTCGTCAAACTTCACATCGTAAAATTCAAAGCGGTTTCTACCATTTCGCTTGACCTCATACATGGCTACATCTGCTTTTCTACATAGCTGTTTGAACTTGGCTCCGTCCTTTGGTGCTATTGCTACGCCAATTGAGGCTGAAACCACTATGTTAGTTTGAAATACTTCAAACTCAGAAGAGCACCAATCAATTAAACGCTCGCACAAGGTTTCTATGTGCTTGCGGTCGGTAATATTTGCAGCAAGCACAATAAACTCGTCACCACCGAATCGAATAAGACATTCATCGTCAGAAAGCTTCTCATTTATTGACTGCGAAATATGCTGTAAAAAACGGTCTCCAGCGGAGTGACCTAGCGCATCATTTACAGGTTTGAAATTATCTAAGTCAATAAAAGCTAGCGCCAATTGCAAACCATTAGCTTCGCTTTGCGCTAGTTTTTCGTTAAATAAGCGTTCTCCCAAAAGCCTATTGGGTAAGTTTGTAAGTGGGTCATGATGGGCTAAATACTGGATATGCTCTCTATTTTTCTTAACCTTTGTGTATTCAAGTTGCAGAGATGTCATGAGTCGACGAATATCCTGCACAAGTATGAACACACAGAAACCTGTGATCACAAAAATGATCATAATAAAAGTTAAATGAGACCACGTTAATTTAGGCGTGTTGGGCGTAATGACGCTTTCCATAACGAGCCATGTAAGGATAATACATTGAACTAATACGAGAGATAACACCGTGCCAAAGAGCCCAATGCCGCCGAGTAGAGCCGCAAAAATAATAATGGCTGGATAGCCAAGCATAGCGATATCGAAAGTGCCTGCACCTGTTGCTGATAGAGCAAACAGCATAGATGACAGCGCGACTAAAAGTAGGTAACTGCTGGCGACAACAAACTGTTTGTAAGCGAGTATTGCCGTAGTGAACATTGCTGCTAACGCTACGAGCATTATATCGAAGGTGATGTCTCTAGCTGCGAATAATGAGATAAACAGCCCAAAGCATGTCACTGTACTTATTTGAGTAACGCGATGCCTTCTAATTGTTATCAGGTCATCTGTGTCTAAAGATGGGGAAAGTATGTTGCCAGCCTTCATTCGCTAAGTTTTTGAAGTAAGTGAATGTCAACTTTAAACTTAACCTTATAAAAAGCAAGTGTATATAAGTCTATGTATTACGCCGTAAATTAAAGCGAATAATGTATGGAGTTAAAGAAAGACAGTAAAACGTTCTGTTTTACTGCCTGAATTAAGCGCTATCTCTCGTCAGACGGCGCGTAGCGCTCCAACCAGTGTGCGTATGGCGCGGGCATTACCCAAGACGGTTTCTCAACGCCAAGCTGTTTTGCTGCAAAGTAAGTCCAATGTGGGTTGGTAAGGTGCATTCTGCCTACCATTACTACATCGAGCTGTTCATTTTTAACGGTGTCGTTTGCAAGTTCCGGTGTATCCACACCCCAAGCGGTAGCTACGGGAATACCTGCTTCATCACGAACGCGTTTTGCAATAGGTGCTAGGAAAGCGGGCCCCCATGGGATGTTCGCATCGGGCGTATTGAAACCTACGCTAACACTCACAAAGTCAGCGCCAATTTCTTTAAACTGCTTTATAAGCTCAATAGATTCGTTAAGCGTCTGTTCGTCGTTACCATCATACTCAATAACGCCAAAGCGAATAGTAAGCGGGAGATTCTCAGGCCACACTGCTCGAACTGCACTAAGTGTTTCTAACAAGAAGCGACCGCGGCCTTGGGCGTCGCCACCGTATTCGTCGGTGCGCTTGTTGGCGTGTTTAGAGAAAAAGCTTTGAGCTAGATAACCGTGAGCAAAGTGAAGTTCAAGCCATTCATAGCCAGCTTCAAGGGCTCGCTCTGCGCCTTTTACAAAATCATTCTTTACTCGTTCGATATCGGCTTTAGACATTTCCGTTGGGGTAACAGGTAAATGTGCACCAAATGCTTCAGCAGAAGGGCCAATAGGTTGCCAACCTTTTTCTTCGGTAGGCTGGATATGATCATCGCCTTCCCAAGGGCGGTTAGCACTGGCTTTACGACCGGCATGAGCTATTTGAATACCTGCTACAGCGCCTTGGCTTTTTATGCGATCAGCGATGTTTTTCAAGCCGTCTACGTGTTCGTCTTTCCAAATGCCAAGGCAGTTTGGCGTAATTCGACCCTCTGGTGAAACGGCAGTGGCTTCAACAATGACAAGTCCTGCACCGCCTCGTGCAAATGATTGGTAGTTAGCTTCATGCCACTGATTAGTAAAGCCGTCTTCTGCGGAGTACTGACACATAGGGGGCACGGCAATACGATTGCGAAGGGTCACGTCTTTCAAAGAAAATTGTTCAAATAAAGCAGTCATATTTCTCTCTTTCAACATTGAGAATAGCTAGCACCCAACCTAATATTGGGTGCTATTATTTTTAGGCATGTGCGCTTCTGGTCACATGAGGGATTGGACTTATGCCGCTAACGTTAGAATCTCGCGCGCTTTAGCAAGGTCGATGTCGCCATGCTCACCCAATGCGGTAAGGCCATTTCTCTCTAGGTTGTCAATAAGCCCATCAATTGCAGACTTCTCTATGTCATAGTCTGACAGGCGGGTTTTCACCTTCATGGTTTCAAAAAAGTCCTGTACGGCTTTAATGGTCAAGTCGATAGCCTTTTCTTTGTCATCTTCTTTAATACCGAAAACGCGCTCGCCTAGTTGAAGGGTTTTTTCCTGCTTTTTGTCGCGCTGAACAAACATAAGCGAAGGCAACACAATAGCTAAAGTTGCGGCGTGATCTAAACCATGTAGTGCTGTTAGTTCGTGACCAATCATGTGAGTACCCCAGTCCTGTGGTACGCCTTTTCCAATAAGGCCGTTAAGCGCCATAGTTGCTGACCACATTACATTTGCACGAACGTCGTAGTCTTCAGGTGTTGCTAGGGCTTTAGGTCCTTCTTGAATTAAGGTTTGCAAAATACCTTCTGCAAAACGGTCTTGAAGCGGCGCATTTACTGGGTAAGTTAAGTACTGTTCAATTACATGAACGAATGCATCAACCACACCATTAGAAATCTGACGAGGCGGTAATGAATATGTGAACTCCGGGTCAAGCACGGCAAACACAGGCTGTACTGTTTCCGATGAAAACGGGCGCTTCTGAGAAGTTTCTTTCCTGTTTACTACTGAGTTACCGTTACTTTCAGAACCGGTCGCAGGTAATGTAAGTACCGCGCCGATAGGTAGCGGGTTTTTAAATGCGGCGCCTTTAACTAAGATGTCCCACGGATCGCCTTCAAAGTTGACTGCCGCCGCAACAAATTTTGCGCCGTCGATTACACTTCCGCCGCCCACAGCAAGAATAAAATTCACGTCATTTTCGCGGGCCACATTCACTGCTTTCATGAGTGTTTCAAATTCAGGGTTTGGTTCCACGCCCTGAAATTCAATAACGTCAGCGCCCTCAAGCGCGGTAGTTACCTTGTCGTAAATACCGTTTTTCTTAATTGAGCCACCACCGTATAAAAAGAGGACTTTCGCTTGTTCCGGCAAACGTGAAGACACTTCACTTAGTTGACCTTTGCCGAATAAGATTTCGGTTTGATTTTTAAATGTAAAATTAAGCATTTCGTTGCCTGTCCTTAATTAGATTGTGAATTTAGCTGCTGTAAAAGCTTTTCAGCCAGCAGCTCATCGGAAAATGGGTTTTGGCCTGTAATCAGTTCACGGTCTACCACTACATTAGGCGCCCACATTTCTTTGTATTCCATTTTGCCACCCGCTTGTGCCATGGCGTCTGCTGGGTAGTACAATAAACTTGCATCATCTAGAGTGCTTTCAAAATACGCTTCTTCCGGTGTCGAGAAGATTGTCATTTTGTAGCCTTCATAAATCCAACTGTCAGATGTGGCCTGCTCACCTGATTTCAATGCTAGCTCAAACGTCTGTGGGTTAGATTGACCAGAAAGTAAGGCGATTGGGCCATGGCAGATTGCGGCAGTGGGTTTTCCTTCGTTGTGGAAGTGAGACAAAATCTCGCCTACCTGAGGGTTGTTTGCTAAATCGATAAGCGGTGCATGTCCACCGGGAATGAACACGCCCTCGTATTCACCAAGCCCTTGCGCAATAACCTCACTCAATGAAAGCGTGTCATTAATACCCTCTAATGACGCGACAAACGATTGAATCTCTCGCATCTGTGCTTCGCCACCATCAAAATATTGAGGTATGACAGACTTATTATCTACCGAAGGAGCGTTACCCTTTGGTGTCGCTAGAACGAGCTTATAGCCAGCATCTATTAATGCTTTCGCCGGCACGCCAAATTCATTTAGATAATAACCAGTAGGCTCTGTTTTACCTTCGGTAAGTTGCATTACATTTTCACTTGAAAGTAATACGAGAACTTCACCTTTTGAAGGTTCTGGCGGCGTATCATTATTCGCAAATGCGAGCTGAGCGGAGCTCATAACTACTGCGAGCGATAAAATTGTTGATGCTTTTTTCATGTTAATTCCTGTCCCTCTTGAAAGTACGTGCATCTTAGACGCCGAAGTTTGAATGCAGAAGTCAGATAAATTATTATGAGCCATCAAAAATCTGATGGGTGGATGGTCATGTCTTATTTAACTCAGCTCAAAACTTTCGTCGAGGTTTATCGCAGCGGCAACATAACGCGGGCAGCTTCCCGTTTGCATATGTCTCAACCTGCGGTAACAAGCCATATTCAAGCGATGGAAAATATCGTGGGGAAGGAGCTTTTTGTAAGAAAAGCCCGGGGAGTTGAGCCAACACCAATAGCAGATGATTTAGCACTTCAAGTGGCTAGTCATATTGATATATTAGAGCAGAAGGTTGCGTCAATCCGAAGCAGGGCGTCCACAGATCACGGAACTCTGCATCTAGCAGGGCCCGCTGAATACTTGAGCTCAGTGGCAGGGCCTGCCCTTGCAAATTTACTTCAGGCAGATAAGGTCAACTTAGTCATACATACTGGAAATAAAAATAATACCTATGAGCTACTAGAGAAGGACATTGCAGAGCTCGCTATTACAGCTTCTGAACCCACGGACGCCATGTATGAATACCAAAAGTTAGATAAAGAGCAGTTGATCTTAGTAATGAACCGAGTACAGGGAAGGTTGCTAAAAGACAAAGAAATTACCGCGTCGCTGCTAAATCAGCACAAAATTGTTACCTACGATGAGCAATTACCACTCATTCGGCGTTATTTTTCGGAAGTGTTTAACGCCCCGTGCGAATCGCCAGTGGCCGCGGTTTGCCCGGATATTCGGGCAATTAGCAATATTGTCAAAGCTGGTATCGGCTATTCTGTTCTACCCGATTATCTGTGTAAAGAAAGTATAGCAAAAGGTGAATTGATACCGCTCGGCTTAAAAGGGCCTGAAAATGAGATTTACCTTGTATGGAAGAAGGGAGCGCTCCGCAATCCAAGAGTAGACTTTGCAAAAGATGTAATCATGGCGTTTGCCAATATCAATCACTTCGCAAGTTACCCTGATTAATCAGGGAAGGGTAAGCGACGCATTGTTTTACGTCGCTTTCTAATTGATTTTTAGCCTCTAATCGCTTAAAACTTGCTTAAAACGTACCCACTATTTTTACGTCACCGCTTACCTTGCTTTCGTCAATAAAGCCGATGGTATTTGGGTTAGTGGCAACAAGCTGCAACATTTCTTCATCTGTCGCTATCATTTCAGGAGGAGTGCCTCTTCCTGTAAATACAAGCTTTGACCAAAACGCAGAGTATTGTGACTCTGATTTCCCCAGTACGCCATTATTGAAGGCATTTCGTGTGTCGTTGCCTTGCTCGAATGTTAGCGGAATAGCTCGACTGCCATCTGGAAATGCCTTCATCTTTCCAAGATATATTTTTTTCACTGTATCGATGTCTACTCCAGAGTTATTGTTTGCGTTAACGATAACTGCGGTGCCAGCATATAGAGGAGCTGACATTAAAAAACACAGGGCTACAACTATTTTCATTGATGTTACCTTAATGCGCTTTTCGAAAACGGGTGTTGTTCGATTGCGTCGTTGATAAACTAGGGCGATATACCATGGATAAGTATAACCAAAATTCCGTACTTGTCGCATTAAGACAAAAGGTTAAGTTAAAACGAGGAATATCAAATTCAGCATGGCAAAACCCAACCCCAAAGGCCCGGTGAGAACCGTTCAAATTTATTGTACGAAGTGCAAGTTTCAGTTGCTTAAGTACCGCAAAGGCGGAAAAGGGGCATTGGTAAAATGTTTTAAAGCGCGCATTGTCGAAAATTTCACTAAAAATGAAGGAATCTGCCCCTCATGCGAGAGTCAGTTCGCAAGAAGCACACTCATAAGAGGAGCTCCAGCACTTAAAATTGTGGGTGGAAAGGTAATTATGAAGTAGTTGGCTTTCATACCACTTTGTAAATACTTGTATCATTTTAACTTTATATATTCTAATAATTTGCGCTGTTGTAAAAATGTTCTAGATTAAGAGTATGTGTAATAACTATATTTGCGATCTAGTATTTTAAGTAGGTCAAAATATTACGGGAAAACGATTTTTCAAGGGAGTGAAGGGCTGAATTCGTAAATTAGATGAGAAATTAGATGTCTATTCAAAGAAAGTTCCTGTTCTCCATTGCGGCAGTCATTGGGTTATTTGCCATTATTGTTGCTATTGTGACCGTGTTAACCACGTCCGCTTCCATTTCTAATCAAGTCCAAGAGCAGAAAAACACTACCGCTGATAGGCTTGTAAATATACTCACCGTCACTGACGCTATCATGCTTGAACGTGTTAAAAGCAGTATGGCGCTTCTCAAACAACAAGGTGAGGCGTTAGGCGTGCCAAATCAAACAGACTATGTGACGGTAAAAGATACTCAGGCGCTCCAAATAAGGCTAGGTTCTTCAGCGCAGGCTAATTCTTTTGATTTGGTCGATGGGTTGACCAACGTTATGGGCGGAACAGCTACCATATTTAGTAAAACTGGCGATGACTATATAAGGGTTAGCACTAATGTAATTAAAAATGGTGAACGTGCAATAGGGACTAAGTTAGCGCCCCAAGGTAAAGCTATCAAGAAAATCAATCAGCAAGAAGCATATTATGGTGCCGTTGATATACTGGGTAGCCCCTATTTAACTGGTTATGAGCCCATGTTCAATGGTGCCGGTGACGTCATTGGTATCTGGTATGTAGGCTATTCCGCTGACTTAAACGTGCTTGAACAGGCCATCAAAAAAAGCCATGTTCTGGAAGACGGTTTCGTAGCACTTCGTGATGGGAAGGGCAATATTCGAATGCATTCTTCTCATGTAAATGACTCGCAGGTAACGAGTGCGCTATCTAACAATAGCGACTGGATTGTTACAGAAGTTCCGTTTTCGCCATGGGGGTACGACATTATACTTGCAGCTTCAGCCGCCGAGAAAAGTGCGATGGTCAGAAGCGAAGTGGTAGGGGTTATTTTCAAAATAGCCATCGCCAGTGCGTTTATTCTTATTACTATCTGGCTTTTGGTGAAACATATCGTCGGCAAGCCATTGGATGAGTTCATCGGGGTAGTAAACAACTTGTCTTCAGGAGACGGCGACCTTACCTTCCGTTTCCAAGCGTCTAGTAGCGATGAGTTTGGTACAATGGCTAGAGCGTTTAATGCGCTTCTAAGTCAGCTCCAAGACACCTTGCAAAGTGTTGATGAAGCCACCGAGCAAATGTTGGCTAAGTCGCAAACACTTAATGAAACCGCTATGCAATCTCAAAAGACTGTTTCACAGCTAGGAAGAGAGACAGAGTCAATTGATAACGCAATATCTCAGATGCAACAGAATACTGTAATGGTATCTTCTACCATTCAAAGTTCGAGTGAGGCTGCACATGCGGCGGATCAGGACACGAGAAACAGTGTTAATGTTCTGGCGCAGACCATCAGTGACATTCAGTCTCAAGCGAATGATGTTGATGCATCTGTACAAGTCATTACCGAGCTTGCTCAAGCCAGTGAAGAAATCAGTGGCGTAATGGAAGTCATAAGAAACATCGCTGAACAAACCAACTTACTAGCATTAAATGCAGCGATAGAAGCAGCGAGAGCCGGTGAACAGGGAAGGGGGTTTGCGGTAGTGGCTGACGAGGTGCGCTCGCTAGCTAGCAGGACGCAGTCATCCACTGAAGAAATTCGCATCATGATTGAAAGGTTACAGCAAGGAAGCCGCGTAGCTTCAGAGAAAATGCAGCAAAACAAAGAAACGGCATTCAAAACGGTGGAGTCAACAAAACATGCAGGCGACTCTCTGAAGCAGGCACTTGATGCGGTAGCGCGAATAACCACACTTAATAAAGAAGCTGCAAGTATGGCTGATGGGCAAACCTCCGTGGCTAATGAGGTTAACAAAGGCGTTATTAGTATTCAGCAGGTGGGGCATGCCAACAGTGACTATGCTCAAGAGGTTGTGGAAAACTGCGAGGCGTTAGTTGAAAGGATAAAGAAAATGCAACTTCAGTTGCGACGCTATCAATTTTAATCTGTATGTAAGCAGGTTAATTGTGGTGCGATAAGCACCACAAATTATGCGTCTGACACCAATAGTAACAATTTCGGGTTTCGTTACGAGGCCTTTTGATTGATAAGGCCTTTTATCATCATTATGCTTATCTGTGTACAAATATAGGGACTTTCCCCCATAACACGGATAAACCACAATGAAACGATTTACGAAATTGGCCGTGGCTGTCGCCAGTGCCTGTGCGCTTAATTCGCTATCAGTAGCTACAGTCACAGCGCAAGAAACTGCGGTTTCTTCCGCTGTTGCGCCATTGCAGAAGACGCTAGCGGATGTTGAATATCGCTTACCTTCGCAAGTGGCGCCGACGTTCCAACGAATCCATCTTAATATCGACCCTGACAACCCAGCCTACACAGGGACCACAACAATTGATGTCACCGTAAAAAAGACGACAAATAAAATTGGTTTTTACCAGCAGGACCTTACGGTAAGTTCTGCGCGCTTAGTGTCAGGAGACACCACTATTCCCCTTTCTGTGTCTATTGGTGATTACGATATGAATTGGGGGGAAGCGCGAAGCGAGATAGCTCCAGGTAATTATCAGTTAGAGATAAGTTTTGAGGGAAAGGTCAACACGTCTTCTGACGGCATGTATCTGTCACGCTTTGAAGATACCAACTATATTTTCACGCAATTTGAAGACATGCACGCCCGCAAAGCGTTTCCAAGCTTTGACGAACCGAATTTCAAGATTCCTTATCAGATGACGATCAGCTCGCCCGCCCATCAGGAGATAGTCGGGAACACACCTGTTGAGAAAACAACAGTTGAAAACGGCATAAAAACGGTAGTTTTTGAAAAAACAAAGCCTATGCCTACCTACCTAATAGCTTACACCGTTGGCCCTTTTGATAGCACAGAGATAACAGGCTTATCAGTACCAGGAAAAATTTATGTGCCAAAAGGCTATGCAGACAAGACAAAATTTGTTGTTAAGCATACACCTGAAATCCTAGCTTCGCTGGAAGACTTCTTTGGCATAAAGTACCCGTACAAAAAGATGGACTTCGTGGCTGTTCCTAACTTTACTCATGGCGCAATGGAAAACGTGGGGCTGATCACTTACAGAGACAGCTTACTGTTGCTTGAGGATAACCCAAGCGTTACAGAGCGCTCACGGCCATTGAATGTGATCGCTCACGAGCTTGCTCATCAATGGTTTGGCAACTTGGTAACCATGGCATGGTGGGATGATTTATGGTTAAACGAAGCGTTTGCCTCTTGGGCGGCAAGCCATACGATGAAAACCCTTTATCCAGAACTTAATTATGCCGATCGTATTGTTCAAGAGAGAGCGTTTACTGCGGATGCTAGCCCTACGGTTAAACCCGTTAAAAAGATAGTGAAAAGTCAGCCTGATGTAATGGACGGGCTTGGCCTTAACTATTCTAAGGGTGAGTCGATTTTACAGATGATAGAGTCGTTAATTGGTACAGAGAAATTCCGTGAAGGGGTTCAGAATTACATGAACACTCACGCCTGGGGTAACACTGTGGCAGATGACTTGTGGAGCGCTCTTGATAACGTATCAGACTTCAACCTTAGTGCTATGATGAAAGCTTACTTAGAGCAGCCTGGCTATCCACTTATTCATATATCTAAAGAGGGTAAAATAACCCAATCTCGTTTTCATCTAGCTGGCGCCACGGTAGAAGATAAAACTTGGGCTATTCCGCTCAAACTCACTTATCAGTCGAAGGGCAAAATTCTTAACGAAGTCGTCTTCATTGATAAAGAGACTATGGTGTTGCCAAAGATAGCTGAAGCTGACTGGGTATTTCCTAATGACAATGCCACCGGATATTTCCGTTGGTCAGTAGAGCCCAGCCAACTCAACGCTTTACTTGATAACATTGATGTCCTCAATAAGCGTGAGAAGAAAAACCTGCTTTATAACTACCAAGCGCTATTAAACGCTGATGAAATTGGCGTGGATAGCGTCATGAAATTACTGAATACTTTGGCTAAAGACGATGACCCAGCGGTAATTCGCGCTGCAGTTGGCGTATTGGAAGAGTTTGATTATTTAGTAAATGAGCGCAATAAAGACGCTTATGCAGCGCTTTTAAACCAAAATTATATGCCGTTATTAACATCGCTTACGCTTACCCAAGCTGAGAAAGACAGCGCAGATGTAATTCGCCTGCGAAATCAACTTTATGAACTACTGGGTACATATGCTAATAACCAAGCACTGGTAGAGCAAAGCGTTGATTTAGCCAACCAGTACATTAGCGATACCACAAGCGTACCTTCAGGTATTGCAGGCACTGCAATTGAAATAGCGACGAAAAACAGTAAAGACGGTGAGCAAAGTAAATGGTTTAACGCAATTGTTGATGCATATAAAAAAGCCCAGCTGCCTAACGTGAAGAGCACGTTAATGTATTCTATGCACTTTGAAGATAAAGCCACCGTTTTCAAAATGTTAGATTTAGCTCTAACGGACGATATTACACCTGCAAATACTATGTATATGGTGGTTCGTGTAGCCCGCAATCTCGATGACCAGACGCTACTGTACCAATGGCTGGATAAAAATTACGAGGCACTCATCAATAAAATGCCTGACTATCACGTGAGCCGCATGCCAGAGTTTGTTTCAACAACGTGTTCTAGTGATAACCTAGAATTAGCAAACGACTTCTACGGTAAAATAAGCAATAAATATCAAGGAATGTCGCGAGGTGTTGAGATCATGCAAGATGAATCTAAGCAATGCATGAGACTGAAGACGGCTTTTCAAGATGATTTTGACCGCTTCCTAAATAGTCAGTAAAGCGAGACACTAACGCGATATAATTTCGTGTTACTCATTATTACTTAACGATGGAGGGCGCTATTAAGCGCCCTTTTTTTGTGCATAAAAATTTAAACCTGCATCTTTAAGGTTCATGAAAATGTGTCAAAAAGGTAACAATTAAGGTTTGTGACAAATCAGCTTGCCCTGTACCAAAGTTCAGTGGAGTTAATAAATAAATAAGCTTATTTAAAAGCTTTAACTTACTGATTTTTAAAGTATGTGACGTTTATATTATTATTTTCATTAAGTGCTTGCTGCGTATACGTATGTATAAGAATTTATACCTTCCTTATACAAAAAGCGGAAAGCAAAAATGGTTAATGAGGGTAACACACACAAATATAAGCTGAGTAAATCGGCTAAAGTGGTAAACGCATTATTAGCAGGTGCGTTATCACTAGGGGCTGTTTCATTTAATGCAACGGCAAACACAATATGGCAAGAAGATTTTGAATCCAGCGAGTTACAAGGTAAGGGCGCAACGGGTGCTATCGAAATAGGTACTAACGTAACTATTGAGAATGTAAATCGCTGGTCTATCGATGTATCGAATGGCCAGTTAACTGCAACTTCAGACTGGTTTCGTGTCGCAAATGGCGCAATGCAAGCCCGTGATGTCGATGGCGAAGTGGTTTGGTTAAGTGAATCAATTGATATTACTGATGCGGGTAATGTCACCATCAATGCAGTACTCTCGGAAAGTGGCGATTTTGAATCGACTGATTACGTTGATGTATTTTACTCACTAGATGGCGGCGCATTTGAGCTTATAACGCTTACCGAAGGGGCTTCCAATACCGTACAAGATGATTTCGGTAGTGCTACGGTAAATGAAACAATCGGGAGTGGAAGTACACTAGTTTTAAAAGTTGCTATGGCTAATAATGCTGGCACTGAATACCTTAATTTAGACAGCATTTCAGTTAGCGGCGCGGGGTCTTCAGATGGTGGAGATAACGACGATGGCACTGATAACAGTGGCGAACCTTCCGAAGGGCTTCTTTTTTTAAGCGGTAGTTGTTTTAACTGCCCTGACTTAGAAGCAATCAATTTAGCAAGCGGATATGTAGCATCTGATTACTATGCCGCTCTAGATGCAGCTATTGCCAACGGCGAAAGTGCACAAATACTGAAAGAAACTGCGCATGATATCATTGAGAATGGTCATCGCACATTATCATATTCTGAAGTATGGACAGCGCTTACCTATACTGATGAAGATCCTGCGAATACCGACAATGTTATTCTTTTTTACAAAGGATTATCGCAAGGGAAGTTTACCAACGGAAGCGGTAGTCAAAGTACTAACCCAGACAATTGGAACCGTGAACATGTTTGGGCAAAAAGTCATGGCTTTTCAAGCTCAAGCTTAACGGCATACACCGATATTCTTCACCTGCGCCCCACAGACATTTCCGTTAACAGCTCGCGCGGTAACCTTGATTTTGACTTTAGCGATAGCGCGCTTGCTGAAGCACCTGCGAACCGCGTTGATAACGATTCTTTTGAGCCACGCGATGCAGTGAAAGGCGACGTTGCTCGCTCAATGCTTTATATGGACGTGCGTTACGACGGCAATACTGCAGGTGACACAGAAGAAGATTTAGTATTGTTAAACCGCTTAACGTCTACCGATGAAGCGGCATTCGGCAAACTTTGTGTTTTGCTTCAGTGGCATGAAAGCGACCCAGTAGATGACTTCGAACGTCGCCGTAATGAACGTGTTTATGAATTCCAAGGTAACCGAAACCCGTTTATTGACAAGCCTGAACTTGCTTCGCTCATCTTTAATGAAAGCTGTGATGGCTCTGGTGGTGACACTGGCGGAGACACAGGTGGCGATACTGGTGGTGATACCGGCGGAGACACAGGCGGCGATACTGGCGGCGATACTGGCGGCGACACAGGTGGTGATACTGGTGGTGACACTGGCGGAGACACAGGTGGTGATACCGGTGGAGAAACTGGTGGTGATAATGGGCCGTCAACCAATCGTGTTTACATCTCAGAGTATATCGAGGGTGGTAACTTTAACAAAGCGATAGAGCTTTTTAATAGCTCGACTCAACCTGTGAGCTTGTCTGGTTACGAATTAGTTTTACTTTCAAACGGTGATACTGCCGATGCTGATCGAAAAGTACTAGCGCTAGAAGGCGAAATTCCTGCAGGTGGCGTGGCAACAGTTGCTCACGCCGACGCTGATGCCTTACTCACAACTGGCTCTACAATTAGCAGTTTCGTAATGAACTTCAACGGCGATGATTACGTTGAGCTTGTCTACAACGGGCAAGTTGTAGATGCATTAGGTACTTATGGCATTAAGACTAATTGGGGCAAAGATGTCACGTTAGTACGTAAAAGCTCCGTAACAGGCGGCAACCCTAACCGTAACCCTGCGTTTACTACTGATGAATGGGATAGCTTTCCAAAAGATACGCTTAGTAACTTTGGCGATCATAACGGTTCAGTAAGCGAACCAACGGATCCTACCGACCCAACTGACCCGACAGATCCTACTGACCCTATCGCTGAAGTAGTGCTAATTAGCGCGATACAAGGTGACGGCGATGAGTCCGCAATGGTCGGTAACGACGTGATAGTTGAAGCGGTAGTAACAAAAGTTGTGCCTGCTATGAGTGGTTTCTTTGTTCAGGAAGAAGCGAATGATTCAGACGGTAATACGGCAACATCTGAAGGTGTATTTGTTTACGCAGGTTCATTTAGCCTACCTGAGGCAGGCGATGCAGTGCGTATAGCAGGTACGGTAGGTGAGCGGTTTGGTGTTACCCAATTAACCTTGTCTGCAGAACTCGAGATTACGGGTGTAGGTAGTAATGTGCTTTACACACCTATTGCTATGCCATTTAGCCTCGATACTGATTTAGAAGCGCTAGAGGGCATGCACATTAGTTTTGAGCAAACCCTTAAAGTTTCTGATATCTATAATCTTGGGCGTTATGGACAGTTCAATGTGTCTTCAGAACGCTTGATGATCCCGACAAACCAATTTGTAGCGGGTTCAGAAGAAGCGCTGGCGTTAGCGGAAACTAATGCGCGAAACACTTTATTGGTTGAGGATGGAGCTACCTCACAGAATTTGGATGGAATCCCTTTCCCTGTTGGTGGCTTATCACATAATAACCCGCTGCGCTTAGGTGACAGTGTAGAAGCCCTTGAAGGTGTATTACATTATGCCTTTGGTGCTTACAACCTTATCCCTGTTGGTGATATCCAAACTGTACGTACTAATCCTCGGATTGCTGCACCACAGTTAAACGCTATTGGTGATGTAAAAGTTGCTAGCTTTAACGTGCTTAATTATTTCAATGGTCCAGACTTTCCAACCTCTCGCGGTGCTGACTCGGAAATTGAGTTTGCTCGCCAGCAAGCGAAAACAGTATCTGCCATTGTGGCAATGGATGCAGACGTACTTGGCCTTGTTGAAATTGAAAACGATGGTTATAGCAGCGATTCTGCAATTGCGACATTAGTAGACAGCGTGAACGCTGAACTAGGCAGTGATGAGTACAGCTACGTAGCATTAGAGTCTCAATTAGGCAGTGATGAGATTGCTGTAGGTATTATTTATAAGCCAGCGGTAGTTTCACTTCAGGGTAATCCTGTGACGTCGTCTGAAGCACCGTTTGACTATGGTAATCGCCAACCCTTGCTACAAAGCTTTAGTGTTAACAGCAATGGCGAAGCCTTTACGTTAGCGATAAACCACTTTAAATCAAAAGGGAGCTGTGGCAGTGCTACAGGCAACAACACCGATTTAGGTGACGGTCAAGGGTGTTGGAACGAACTGCGTACCCAAGCAGCACAAGGTCTAATTTCCCTTGTTGAGCAAAACAGCGACGTCTTGTCTGACCGCGTTATCGTAATGGGTGATTTAAATGCCTATGCGAAAGAAGAGCCTATTCTTGCTCTTGAAGAGGCTGGCTACAGCAATTTGGTTAACTTCTTCGATGGCGACAGCGCTTATTCCTATAGCTTCGGCGGCGAAATAGGTTACCTAGATCACGCCTTATCAAGCCCATCATTAACGGAATATGTGGTGGACGCGACGGTATGGCATATCAATGCAGATGAGCCTCGTGTATTCGACTATAACGTTGAATTTAAATCGGAAACTCAGCTTTCTAGTTACTACGGCGCTGACGCATATCGTTCGTCAGATCACGACCCAGTTGTGGTAGTACTCAACTTCCCAGAAGAAGTCACAGTTGGAGATTTTGATGGTGATAACGATGTAGATTACAACGATATCATGGCCTTTTATCAACTGTTTTTGCAAGGGCAAGCGACGGGTGAAACCTACGATTTTAACGGCGACGGCCAAATTAATTTCTTTGATATTCAAGCATTAATGGCGATGTGTACACGCGCTAATTGTGCAATTTAATTTTAGGAAAATAACAATGAAAAAATTCTTTTTACTATTAATAGCTGCCGCTACTTTCAATGCAAATGCAGCACTCATTTCGATTACAACAGATAAAGATACTTATAACGTTGGCGAGACAATTACAGCAACAGTGAGAGCTTCAGAGTTGTCAGAAAGTGGCGCTCAGACATATTTCTTCGGGTATGATATATCTGTTTTTGTTGATTCGCTGTTTGTTAGTTTTGACCCAACTACGGTTACGGATCTAGGTGCTATTGGGGTGCCACTTTTTGGTCCCCTAAATTATAGTTCTGCTAATTCAGCGTCACTAAGTAGTGCGACTTTTGGTCCTGTAGAGCCTTTTCAAGCTGGCAAAACTGAGGTAGACATTTTCTCCTTTGTTTTAGTGGCGTTAAGTAGCGGAACGGTAGACCTTTCATTTGCTAAGGCTGAATTATCAAATAACATTGGGTTTAACCTTCTCCTCGAGGCCCCCAGAGGCACTAGCTTCGAAATTGCCCAAGTACCTGCACCAGGCACCTTTGCGCTATCGCTTCTGGCTTTAGGTGGTATGTTTTTCGCTCGTAAACATGCGAAGTCATAAACCTTAAATGCCAAACGTTTAAGCCCAGCCAAGCGCTGGGCTTTTTTATCTCTTTTGCTATTTACATGCGGCTTTAAATGAACCACACTGAATAAAAATACAATAAGTGCGCACCATGTTAGAAACTATTTCTTTTTCTCAACGCCAACGACTGGCGTATATCGACTTCTGCCTTTTGTTTAAAGGGGCCATTCATCGCCAAGATTTGATAAATCGATTTGAAGTAGGGCTATCGGCAGGCTCTCGTGACTTTACGCTTTACAAAGAATTAGCGCCTGATAACTTAATTTACGATCCAAGAGAAAAACGTTACTTTCAAACAGATAGCTTTGTTCCGGTTTTCGAGCACGATGCAAAGCGCACCTTGGTAAAGCTTGCCAATGACATCTCAGACGGCTTTGATGCAATTGGCGATGTGCATTTCCCTGTAGAAAGTGCGTCTTCGTTAAACGTGCCTGATATTTTTGTAGTGGCTAAAGTAGTGCAGGCTATTGTTAACAACAAGGCGATTAGTGTTATTTACACGTCGCTATCTAGCGGCAGCGGCGCGCGAGAACTGGTACCGCATAGTATTGTTGATAATGGTCAGCGGTGGCATGTTAGAGCGTTCGACAGAAAATCACAGAGCTTTAGAGACTTTGTCTTAACCCGCTTCAGTAAAGTGACGGTGAAAGCGGAACCAGAAGCACATGAATGTATCGATAACGACAAAGAGTGGGGAAGGCTTATCTCGCTCGAAATTGTGCCCCATCCTAAAAATATAAAATACCCTACCGCAATAGAACTTGATTACGCGATGGAGGAGGGAGTGCTTACCTTAGAGGTACGTGCGGCCATGGCAGGGTACTTGTTAAGGCGTTGGAATGTTGACTGCACTAAGCACGCAAGTTTACGTACTGGTGAATATCAACTTTGGCTTAGAAACCAGCAAAGCCTCGCCAATACTGACAATCTGGCTATTGCACCGGGTTATGTTGTAGAGGAAGAGCTTTACACAGTCTAATAAAAAATTTGTGCGCGCTATAAAACCTGTGAATGAGCGAGGCGCGCCATACATACCAGCCTCGCAGGTTGGAGCGATATAGTTGAGTCGTTCGTTGTTTGACATTTAATTACGCTTATCATGAACCAAGGTACTTTCTGATACATAGCAGCAGCGTATCTTTGTCTAACGGCTTGGCTAAAAAGTCATCCATACCTGCAGCCAAACATTCATCCTTGTCTTCAGCAAAGGCATTGGCGGTTAGCGCAACAATCGGAGTTTTTACCTCTAAGGTTTTACGCAATAATATTGAAGCTTCAATACCGCCCATGATGGGCATGTTACAGTCCATCAATATGAGGTCAAAGTTATGGTTTTTACAAACATCAACCGCGTCGGAGCCGTTTTTTACATGAAGAAATTTGTACCCCTCATTTTGTAATATCGCTTTCACTATCTCGGCGTTTATTTCATTGTCTTCAGCCAATAATATTCGCTTTTTCTTGTTGATACTAAGCATGTTTTGTTGGTTTATCGGCTGCTTTTCTATCAACTTGGCTAAGTCGTTTTCCAACTCTCGCCTGTTGATAGGCTTTGCGTGAGTCTTCCAAATAAGTGCCTGTATGTCTCCTTCATCTTTTAAGCGCTCTAGCTCGGCAGATATCAGAATAATTTTTGGAAGCGATGCTGGACTCATGGTTTTCAATTGCTCAATCAGATCAGCACCGCTCATTTCTGGCATAGAAAGGTCTAAAATAATTACCTCATAACCAAGTGGGTTATCGTTTAGATAGGCGCTTGCACTTTCATAGCACGTTGGTTTAATCGACATTGAGGTAACAACATGTTCAAAATATTCACGGCTTGTTTGTAAATCGTCAATGATTGCACAGCGCAAATTCACATTTGTTTCTATAGCGATTTCAGGTAGGTGTGTTTCTTCAACTTTTAAATAAAACGTAAACGTACTACCTTCACCAAGAACTGTGCGCACTTCGATATCGCCCCCCATTAGATTGGCAAGCTGCTTAGCAATGCTCAAACCTAACCCAGTGCCACCAAATTCGCGAGTTGTAGATTGGTCTGCTTGTTCAAATTTGCGAAAAATGGCTTTAAGTTTCGGTGAGGCTATACCTATACCCGTGTCAATTATATCGAACGTAAGAAGGTTGCCATCCTCTTGGCTTGCGTAGTCAACCTTTAGTGTGACGGAGCCTTGCTCTGTAAACTTTATTGCATTGTTAAGTAAGTTGTGAAGGATTTGCGAGATGCGGGTAATATCGCCTTTGATTACATGTGGGAGAGAGGGATCTTTGATATATTTAAATGCCAAGGCTTTGCGCTGACAATATACCCGCTGAAGTGAGACCACATCATCCAGCACTTGGAGCAGATCAACTGGCGCTTGTTCAATTTTAATCTTTCCCGCCTCTATTTTGGATATATCCAAAATGTCATTGATAAGTACAAGTAGCTGTCGCCCCGCAGTTTTGGCCTTTTTAAGATAGACACCGCTCTTCTCTGGGTTATCGATTGCCAGCTCTATCATGCCAAATAGACCATTCATCGGGGTTCGCAGTTCGTGGCTCATGCTGGAAAGGAACTCTGATTTGGCTTTATTGGCTTTTTGCGCCAGCTCAGCATTGTATTCTGCTTGCTCTTTTAACGTGTTCAGTTTTTTAAATGAACCTTTTATTTCAAGTTCCATTGGAAAAAATATAAAGGCAGCTTCAACTGTTAGAAGAAAAAGTGCAGCTAGCCACAGGTACATCTCTATTGATAACACCGTTTCTACACGACTGGTTGCATCATACTCGAACTGGTTTACCACGTTATCCAGCTGCTCAAGAAGTGCGGTAAGTTGGTTAATGTCTAATAATTGGGTTGGTTTACATTCGCCGTTTTCTAAAACTTTTTCTGCCTTCGCAACATAGTCATTGACCATCCTATCGAGCTGGCCACTTTTAAAATAAGTATTGAAGGTGACAATGGGAAGCTGCTCTAACGAAACTAGATACTGGTGATTTTGCTTAAAATGCGTTAATGACTTATTGAGGTAGCGGCGCTCGTCACTGTCACCACATATGTTTGCGGTGCCGACTAGCAGCGCAATGCGTTGTGAAAGCATACGCTGCTGCCCCGCAATATTTATAATTTCTGCATCTTTTTGTTGATGTTTAATAAGATCAGACAACACCAAAAAAGAAAGAGTGATAAGAGACGCCGTCAGTGCAAGAGCAATGATGTATCGAAATCGTATAGACATAGG
Organism: Alteromonas gracilis; assembly: GCF_002993325.1. Lineage (GTDB taxonomy): Bacteria > Pseudomonadota > Gammaproteobacteria > Enterobacterales > Alteromonadaceae > Alteromonas > Alteromonas gracilis. The sequence continues at coordinate 114,833 of NZ_PVNO01000003.1, read as the reverse complement.
AGCATGCGAAGCACAGTGATATTTAAAAGATAATAGATACCAAGTGGTTACGCAATGTATCTAACTATTTACTTCATCTCCTCTATGTGAGACATCTCGCTGGGTTGCCAGCCACGTAATACTGATTCTTTTGTGTAGAAGGTAGCAAGCACGTCACTCAGTATATGCGAAAGTACATCGGTTGAATTGGCTATGTTTTTACCGCCTTTTCCATAGGACTTGTACTCAGAAAATCGTGCTTCTGTGTGGGGACTGAATGGTCTCTTATCGCCTTTTGGTGTAGTCCCTCCCATAGTAGTCCATCGAGTTGGAATAATATGAGTGTCCATATAGGTATTAATAAAGGTCGCTTTGCCTACAGCGAAAGGGTTTGCATATCGGCCATCTGAAAAGGTGGTAGTAGGATGCCAAGGCCTTCCCAGTGCCACGCTTTCATCTGGAACGCCGTTTTCTCTTTCAAGCCTACAGTTATTGAAAGTAAGCCCATATGGGCGCTGTAAATGGGTACTTGGGGCGGTTATGTAGCCTGTTAGTCCTTCGCTGTCACCACCTGAATAACGTTTACGAGAGACAATAGAAACGCTTTCAAAAAACGCTGTGCCCTCACCAAAAATGAAGTCAATATGTCCTGCTATTGTTCCGCCTTCAATCAGAGCGCGGTCACCTTTTAAATAGAGGGTATCCTGGTAACCCCAGAGTGCGACATTTTTAAGATAAGTGCGATCTGAGTTCACACCGGTTTTAAGCGCTACTGCTTGCGTGCCTGATAATCGAGTAGGGTCATCTTTTGCTTTGACCTCGTTACCGGGATAATCAAAATCATTGATGATAGTGATATTTTCGAGAGTGATGTTATCACCTAAGATCTCCACAGTGGCAGTGCGACGGGTTCCCCATTTTTCTGAAGAGTTCTCTGCGACTTTTTGACCTGCATATCGATCGAAAACGATAGTCGTTGTTTCTTGCGACTGGCCTACCAAGTGGACATTATCAGTATTAATGACGACACGCTCACGGTAAATGCCTTCGTTAACAAAGACTGTCCATACTTTGTCTTTTTGTGACTCGTGAGACTCGATATAAGCAACAGCTTGGGAAACGGAGTGAAAACGAGGCAAAGAGGTATTAACCGATGCATTAGCTGAATCACTTGCCCTCGATTTGGTTACCACAACATCAGTCGTTGCTGGCATTGCCGCACAGAGCCCGTTTAAGAGCATGCTCGCTAAAATGGCAAAAGCGATGTTAACTGAATAACGTGTTTTCGTAATTTCCATCGTGTGTATCTAAAGCTCATTTTTATTTAACGGTTGGCTATTAATAAACACATTGTTTAATTTAAGATGCGCCACATTTTCGATAACGGCATCTTTTAGCGCACGTTTTATCGTTATGTTATTTAACGTCAAGCCGGAAATGGGCGTATGGTCATACCCGCGAAGTACAAAGGCTCGGTTAGCAGAAGCAACGTTCAAGTTCTCTATGGTGATATCTTCTAATAGAGGAGGGAAGTTGCCTGCATCACCTTCTTCGTAAAAGAAATTCACGACAACGGCGTTTTTCACCGTTCCAATATCGATGTTGCGATAGTTGAGGTTTTTTAGGTGACCACCCCGAATACTGTTGGTTTTAATTCTAATGCCGCGGTCTAAATCTGGGCTGCTCATGGTGCAATACTGAGCATAGAGATTCTCTACACCGCCGGATATCTCACTGCCTATTACAACACCGCCATGCCCCGCCTTCATCTCGCAATGTTCTATGACAATATTACTGCAGGGAACTTTGACCCTTCTGCCGTCTGCATTACGTCCAGATTTAATGGCAATACAATCGTCTCCTGTATCAAACGTGCAGTTAGAGATAAGTACGTTCGTGCAGCTTTCAGGGTCGCACCCGTCCGAATTGGGGCCGAAACTTTTACAGTACACATCGTTTACGGTGACGTTTTTGCAAAGCACAGGGTTAACCAGCCAAAATGGAGAGCGCAGAATGGTAACACCCTCAATAAGTACATTTTCACAGCGGTAAGGTTGTATAAACGGAGGGCGCAGGTAGTTATTTTCAAAAACGCGATCACTAACGGGTGCCCCATTTTCTACCATTTGTTGCAGCGTATCTCTGGTGTATTTCTGGTTCTCAACCGGATCGTCACCCCATGTTGAAGCCTTCCACTTACCTTTCCACGGCCACCAGTTGTCTTTTGCTGCACTACCGTCAAGCGTACCTTTGCCGGTAATTGCGATATTGCTTTGCTCAAACGCATAAATAAGAGGGGAGTAACCCATCAACTCCATACCTTCCCAGCGAGTAAAAACGTAAGGTTTGTAGTCATCAGGATTGGTAGAAAATCGAATTGTTGCGCCTGACTCAATATGCAAGTTTATATTCGACTGTAGGTGAATAGGGCCTTTGCATAGCCAGTCGCCTTTTGGCACAACCACTTTGCCACCACCTTGGCGTGCGACTTGGTCGATAGCTGCGTGTAACGCTTGCTTGAAGTCACTGTTATAATCTTTTAGAAAATCAGCAACGTTAGCTTTGCGCTTTGCAAAGGTGGGGCGCTTTATCATCTCTTTTATAAGGTTTGCTTCGGCGTCCCACTGGCGTTGCGTCCTTCCTGTTTCGGTCACACTTGCACATCCAGATAGGAATGTAGGGACACTTAAAGCCATCCCAGAAGCTGCTAAAGTAGAGGCGAGACCAGACTTTAGAAAATGTCGCCTAGTGCTAGTTGAGTTGGGTTGGGCCATCATAGACTCCTTGCATTACGATTTAGTGCTTTCTACTTGTTTAGGTAGTGTGCAGCCAGAATAAATGGGCCTACACCTTTCGCGTCGTTTGCTCTGATTGGTTCGCTCATGTAGTAGTCGAATGAACCATCTCTATATGGATTTCCACCAAGGCCAGCAACAGCGCAAACCTGTTCAAGGCTGATTACGTTAGTTTCTGGATTAACCGAAATCATTTGATCAAGAAGTCCAGCAAAACCTTTTTCTGCGTGAGCTTTGTATTCCTCAGGAAGAAATTTAAGGCTTGCACCTTTAGCCAGAGCATAAGTCAACATTGCTGTGCCGGACGCTTCAAGGTAGTTTCCTTCACGGCTTCCCAAGTCGGTAACCTGATACCAGGTGCCTGAGTTATGTTGATAGGTAAGCGTGGCATCAATAAACGCTTTAAAGCGCGCCTGTAGCCACGGTGTTTTTGGGTGCTCTGCAGGAACAACTTCTAGCACATCCACCATGGCCATCGCATACCAACCTAGCGAACGTGACCAGTGATGTTGAGAAAGACCTGTTTCTTTGTCAGCCCACTTCTGCTTTTTAGATGCGTCCCAGCCATGCAAGGGAAGGCCGGTAGTTTCATCGTAAAGGTGCTCTTCAATGAGTTCGAATTGCAAAAATACATCGTCTAGCTCTTTCATATCACCGTATTTAACAATGTACTCGGCATAAAAAGGTGCACCCATGTATAGGCCGTCAAGCCACATTTGGTCAGGATAGCGTTTCTTATGCCAAAAACCGCCTTGCTCTGTACGCGGGTGGTCAGTGAGTTGAGTTCTTAAAAGATCGGCTGCCTTTTTGTATTTAGGGTTGCCTGTTTCTTCATAAAGAAAAAACAACACCTTACCCGGGTTAATCATATCAATATTGAACTTGTTGATATCGTATGTCTTAATACTTCCTTCATCTTGAACCAGCATATCGTAGTAGCCTTTTACATAAGACAGAAGGCGAGGATCTTTAGTATCTTGATACACTTCTGTTATCGCAAGAAGGTTGAGTCCATGAACGTAGTCCCATTGTGGTGTCTCGTCCCAATCGATTTGCCAAGCTTCAGGAAAGCGCACCATTTCAGACTCTATCATTCTCATAGACCACGATTGCGTGTTATCAAGAGGCATTTTCACCCGATCATTTGCATCAGCAGCCGAAGAAACAAACGCCGTGCAAGCTATAACGGAAGCGGCGCGTAGAATACCTTTTAGCATAACAAACCCTTATTTTTATAACATTCTAAATACACTCTGTGCTACCGGTAGCATAATGATTTTTATTTGCTTGCATGTCAACGAAATTATTTATATTTTTTAACTTTTATTTCACGTCAAACGAAAGCTGTAAGTTTTAACTAAGTGTATGTATCTAATAAATTAAATCTGTTTTTTTCTCTTCATTTGGCTGAAGTCTAGATCGCCTTTTACGATCAATATTATCTTCTGAACTAATACATATAACAAATTTTTTCAATAAAATAGTTGCCACCGGTAGCATAACTAATTAGGATGTAAATCAAATGTAAAGCTTGAGTGTTTTTTTCGGGGTTTACATTATTGCCGAAGGGAAGTTTTGCGTTGATAAAAAATAGAGCTGTACCCTGCAATGCTTCTTATTCATGGTTTCGGTGGTTACAAAACCACTGTAGAGAATTAAATAGAATTGGCGCGTCTTCACTTTCTTAACAGCCAAAGCGTGCCATTGGTTAATATAGATTATTGGCGGCAATGACGTCCAAAATGTTATCCGGTGGCATAAAGGGAAGTGAAATGGTTAAATACGGTAAATGTTGAATTTGTGTTAATTTGAAATGTTCACACACGTTTCAGAAGCATCTTCACTTTTTCTCAGTATGTGCGTCGCTTATAAATATAAAAACCGGAGAAACAACAATGTTACCAAAGAAAAAGCAACTCGCTGTTCTTGTCACGTTAGCGTTGTCAGGCGCACATATTCATGCGCAAGAAGCCACAGACGAACAAACTAGTGAAACCGAAGCGCAAAATATGGAGGTCATAGAGGTATCTGGCTTTCGTGGGTCGCTCAATAAGTCATTGATGGAAAAGCGAACGTCAGTTAACAGCAAAGAATCTATCGTTGCGCAAGACATTGGTAAATTCCCGGACTTAAATATTGCAGAGTCTATTCAGCGTGTTCCAGGCGTAGCGATTTCTCGTGAGGGTGGAGAAGGCCGTCAAATTACCTTGCGCGGTTTAAGCCCTTCATTTACCCGCACAACACTTAATGGCATGGAAGTGCCAGCGAGTACAGATGGTACAGACTCAGGTGGCGGTGTTAACGGCGGACGTGGCTTTGACTTTAACATTTTTGCTTCTGAGCTGTTTAACCGTGTAGATATTCAGAAGTCGCCTACAGCTTCAATGGAAGAAGGCGGTATTGCTGGTACTGTTGATTTGTACTCGGCAAAACCGTTCGATTATGACGGCTTTAAATTCGTATCGTCCCTTCAGGGTGGCTATAACAGCATTACTGAAGAGACCGATCCTCGCGCAGCTTTCATGATCAGTAACCGTTTCGCTGACGACAAGGTGGGCGTGCTTTTCTCGGCCGCTTTCTCAGAGCGCACAGTAAGGCAAGAAGGCTTCGGTACCGTTCGTTGGACAACACCGGTTCGCGATGGCGGCGGTATTTTTTCAGATACGTCTGATACTGTGGTGAACGGCACGCCAGACGTGGGCAATTGCGAGTTTCAAGGCGAATCTGTTGATCCCATCAACTGCTTGTGGACGCCACGCCTTCCACGACCTGATTACTTCGGTAATGACCAAGAGCGTACCGGTTTTACGGGGTCTATTCAGTGGGCTGCGACAGACAATTTCACTTTAACCTTAGACGGTTTAGTGTCTAAGCTAGATAACACCCGTACTATGTACAATTTCTTCCATATGTTTAGAAGTACGTTTTCAGAGATTACACCCACTTCTATTACAGTACATCCTAACGGCAAACAGGTTCTAGCCGGAAGTTACGACGGTATCAAGTCACGTATAGAGAGTCGTTTGCAGGAATCAACCACTGACTTTAGTCAATTTGTGATTTCTGGCGAGTGGTTTATTGGTGAAAATATTAAATTAGATATGATGGCTGGCACTGCTGAATCTAATGCTCGTTCAGAGCAGTATCGTTATAACATGACGCTGTTAGAAGAAACCAGCTACGGTTTTGATTTTAGTAATAACATTAACGCTCCGCAACTCACTTACGGTTATGACGTCAACGACGCAAGTAACTATAATCTTTCAGATGGTCGTTTACGCGCTACTGATGTATTGCGCGAAAACGATACGGTTAAGTTTGATGCCACTTACCTTGGCGACGAAGTAACTATCAAGGCGGGCTTCGCCTACAACGACCGTGTAGTAACCTACAGTGAAGAGCAAATTAACGGCTTCCCAGATCAAGATTCGGCGGTCGGCTTTGCTGAAATGATGCCGGTAGACGATTTCGGTAGTGGCTTTGATGGTCCTTTAGACCCATTTCTTGTGGCTGATTTTGACGCAATAAATAGTCAGCTTCTAGACGTAGTTTGGACACCGCGCTCTGCACAAAGCTGGCAAGTAGGCGAAGAAACTTCTGCTGCTTATATTGAGATGGACACAAGCTATGAGATTGGCGATATGCTACTTCGCGCTAACTACGGTGTACGCTATGTGAAAACAACCACCACCTCTGAAGGCTTTATTCAAGGGGAAACGGTACAAATTGAAAATGACTACAATAACTTTTTACCGGCGGTTAACTTAGCACTTGAGGCCACTGATGACGTTGTTGTACGCCTTGGTCTAACCCAATCAATGACGCGCCCAAGCCTGAACTCATTAAACCCTGGTAACCCTAGCTTTGATTATATTAACGGCTCGGTAAGCGTGGGTAACCCGTTCCTTGACCCGTTCACTTCAGACAACGTGGATTTTGGTGTTGAATGGTACTTCGACGACGAAGCGCTACTGGCAGCAACCGTGTTCTACAAAGACATTGATAACTGGATTGTTCGCGCATCTGAAGAGCGTCTAGTTGATAGTGCTTACTACGACTTTATCGATAACGATGCACAGTTTGACCCTGTAATTGCGCTAGACCCTCGCACTATTCCATACGAGCATAGCAGCCCAATTAACGCTGAGGACAGAAGTGTAAGCGGTTATGAGCTAATTTATCAGCAGCCATTAAGTTTCTTACCAGGCCTGTTCGAAAACATGGGTATTGTGTCGAACTACACTCACGTTAACGCAGACGACATCGAAGGTATGAGTGAAACATCGTACAACTTTACGGTGTATTACGAAACAGACCAATACGGCGCGCGTGTGTCAGTTAACAAACGCGACGATTACCTGACAGACTTCACTGGCAGCAATGGTAACGTTGCACACGGCACGACAGGGCCAACGCAGGTAGATTTCTCGTCATTTTATAACGTAAACGACGAGCTAACGTTGACCTTTGAAGTAATTAACCTTACTGACGAGTACGAGCGTTTGTTTACCACGGGTGATGGCTCATTGGATTTGGTACGTGAGTATAACCATACGGGCCGTCAGTTCTTCTTAGGCGCTCGTTATACGATGTAAAAAAGCAGACTGACCAAGCATATTGGTGAGCCTAAGATAATAATTAAATGTTGTGTTCCGTAAAGACGGGTGTGTTTGGCCATCGTAATGATGGCCTTTTTTATTTGTGACAAGGCGACATTGCGGATTGTTCCTGAATGCGTCTATCTGCTTTATCACTTAATTGGAGCGCAACTCTATTAATATTGAGATGGAGAAAAGGTGTGAGAAATTCAAGTAAACCCGCCACAGGGAAGATATTCAACGCGCTTCGCTACAGTTTTGCAAGCGTTATTGCTGTAGCCAGTAGTTTTGCATTGGCAGGCCAAGAAAGTACGACGGCTCTTCAAAACAGCTACGTGCCTCATTCGAGCACTTTTGTTCTCGCTAGCTCAAATGCCCACATTGCTATGGAACAAAGTGCCGGAATTGTAGAGAACGAAGGAAGTGTAAAAGCTCCGCCCTACAAAAAGCCGGTTACTTTACATCTGGTTGGCGATTCAACCATGTCAGACAAGCCTATGTTGTCATATCCAGAACGTGGTTGGGGGCAATTGCTTCCTGAATTCATGCTGCCAAATCTTAATATTAAAAACCACGCGGCTAACGGCAGAAGCACAAAGCGATTTGTTGACGAAGGGCGTTGGCAGCTTCTCTTATCTGAACTCTCTGAAGGTGACTTTGTGGTAATTCAGTTTGGTCACAACGATCAAAAACAGTCGGACCCCGCTCGCTATGCCGACCCGGAAAATGCCTATCCTGCTTACTTGAAACAGTTTGTGCAAGACGTTGAAGCAAGAGGCGCATCAGTGATTATTGCAAGTAGTATTTGCAGGCGTCATTTCACCAAGGAAGGTGTTTTGAAACGCACGTTGTTGGCGTATGCTGATGCTGCGAAGAAAGTGGCAGCACAAAATAACGTGCCATTTATCCCTATGAACGCTTTAACCTGTGATTTTCTTGCTCAGGTAGGCGAGCCTAACAGCAACCATTACTTCATTAAGGTGCCCGCCGACCTATATGCGCGCTACCCCGAAGGTAAAACTGATGATACTCACTTGAATGTAGTAGGCGCGGCTAAAATGGCGCAGATATTCGTTCGAGAGTTGAAAGCAACAGCGCATCCGCTTGCAAAATACGTTTATCGAGACACTCTATAAACCAAACTAAACAAAGCGGTGCGCCAATATGTGGTGTGCCGCGCCTATTTAAACTAATGCACTGCAACCTATCTTAGCTAACTTGCTGAGGCATCGTTATCAATTTTGTATGTGCCGAGTGATTAGTGAGGAGGAGGGAAGACAAAAGAGAAAAGGGAAGGTCACATACCGACTATAGCGACGGTATGTGATTAGTAAAGGCATCACTTGATATAATGGCACCGGGGTAGGTAATCACAGTCGCTGCCACCTTTGCCCCATAGCTTGCGCTTTCAACAGGCTTTCTACCCGCAAGTCGAGCGGCCATATAACCGCCATTGAATGCATCGCCAGCAGCCGTTGTATCAACCACCTGCTCAACACGCTCAACAGGTACAATACATTGTTCTTGGTGGCAGAGTATATGAACGCCGACTGCTCCGTTTTTCATAACGATTTCTTCAATCTGTTTGTCGGCTAAATAGCTAAATATCTCATCAGCATTGGTGTGACCAAACAGCATTAAATGGTCGTCTGCGCCAGGGAACGCTAGGTCTGCTTCGTCATAAGCCTTGCCCGTCCAGTACTTGGCATCTTCTTGAGATGACCAAAGGCGAGCTCGATAATTAGGATCAAAGGCAATCTTACTGCCTTTGGCCTTGAGGGACGAAATTAGTTCGAAAAGTGTAGCGCGCTGTTCGTCATCTAAAATGGCAATAGAGATACCGCTCAAATAAAACCAATCACAAGCAAATTCAGCGCCCTTCATAATGTTGAGCGTCTGTGTTGCTGCAGATTGGTTACGCCAATAGGCAAAGGTTCTTTCACCTTCGTTGTCGTTGCGGATCATATACAGACCGAGATTACGGGACGACGAGCGAAACACTAAATCAGTGTTTATTTCGTGCTCACCCATTTTAAACAGCAGCTCATCGCTTAAAAAGTCAGCACCTATCGCTGTTAAGTAGCTAATGGAAGATGAAGGCAAACAGCGTTTTAAATAAACCGCAGTGTTGTAGGTGTCGCCAGCAAAGCTTTTCGCCATCAAATCGTTATTTGTGTTTTCATCACACGTCCTAACTGATGATTCGCGCTGAGTGCTTCGAAGTTCTACCATACACTCGCCAAAAATAACCATTCTTTGTTTGGTATCAACGATACTCATGCCGCAGCCTCATCAAACAATGTGAGGCTTTGTTGGCATGCCAATGTTATGCCTCGCCAATTTTTTGCTTCAATGGCTGCCTTCGGTATCATCCATGTGCCGCCTACTGCTTGAACATTTCCAAGCGCAAGATATTCATTCGCGTTTTCGCCATTAATGCCGCCGGTAGGGCAGAAGCAAACATCGCTAAATACGCTTGAAATCGCTTTAAGAAAAGGTGTTCCGCCGCTAAGACTTGCAGGAAAGAACTTCATTTCGCGAATGCCTTTTTGGTGCGCCAAAAGAATATCAGCAGGCGTAGCGACACCTGGTAAAAAGGGGGCATTAGACGCAATCAGTGTATCGAGCAATGTCTCTGAGCTTGTGGGCGTTATCAAAAATTGCGCGCCTGCATCCAACGCTTCAAATACGTGGTTGCGATTTAACAATGTGCCCATACCCACAACGAGTTCAGGAAACTGTTTTCTAATCGCTGACAGGGCTTCAAATGCTGCGTCGCTGCGTTTCACTACTTCTATATTGCACAGGCCGCTATTTGCAATTGCTTCTGCTAGATGAAGCCCCTCGTCAACAGTTTTAGGCTGAATAATAGGGAGTAATGGGGCGCCTTTAAGCATGGAAAAGGTACTTTTCATCACGCGGTTCCTTTTAGTGAATCTAGCGAACTTTCTGTTAACGTAGTGGTAGCAGAGTCTTGCGGAGTTTCGTTGCTGTTTTCGTGCGATAAAATGTTAAGCAGCTGATTAACTTTTTCTAGCACCTTTTCCTTAAACGTATTATTTACCGACAGTTCGGCGAACATGGTTTCAAGAGATAGCAATTTTTTAGCAAGTTCTATTGCCTGATAGTCTACCGATTTTGCTGTGGCTCTTAACATACTATCTAGCGGGTCGGTAATGGTCTCGTTTAGACGTGCCTTGTTGTTTATAAACAGACACCATGCCGCAACGGCACTGCAGAGCAAATCGATGTTTCGTTTTGCTTTTAGGTTATCGCGCACTGTGTCGAGAATTCGAAATGGGATTTTCTGTGACCCATCCCAAGCAATTTGCGACAAAAGGTGGCGAATATGCTTATTCTCATAGCGCTTAACGATGTCTTGTGCATAAGCGTTCAGATCGAAGTCTTGTGTTCCGCTATCGGCATTCTCGTGATCACTGGATAGAGACGGAACAATTTCTTCTTTCAACATGGTTTGAATTAGTTGCTTTATGGCTGGGGTACCCATTGCGTCGTATACGGTTTCCTTGCCAAGCAATAACCCTATGTAGGCCAGTGTTGAATGTGTGCCGTTTAGAATGCGAAGCTTAGCTTTTTCAAAGAAGCTCACATCATGAGTAAAAGTAACGCCAACTTTATCCCAAGCAGGTCGTGGGCCAGAAAAATTATCTTCAACCACCCATTGAGTAAATGCCTCTCGCTGAATAGGCCAGTTATCAGTTAAACCCAGCTCAGCGGCAACGTTGGCTTTAAAGCTGTCTTCAGTTGCTGGCGTAATACTGTCAACCATAGTGCAGGGGAAGGCGATGTTCTCGCTGATCCATTGGCCGAGTGATTCATCCGTTTTATTGGCGAACTCGGTCACCGCTTTTTGCAGCTTTTTACCGTTGTCTGACACGTTGTCACAGCTGATAATGGTAATATCTGCATAGCCTGCCTGCTTGCGTTGTGCTAGCGTTTGCACAATTAGGCCAACTGCACTTACCGGTGTTTCTGGCGTGACTAAATCAGCTTTAATATCCGGATGATCAGTATCTAGATGACCTTGCGCATTAAGGCAATAGCCCTTTTCTGTCACGGTAAGCGTCACAATTTTAGTTTGCTTGTTTACCAGCGCAGCAACAATGTCTTCACGATCATGTGCTAATGTTGAAAGGGTTTTTATTGCGCCGATAATGTGGGTTTCAGGCTCGTTATCAACAATACACAACGCATAGAGATTGTCTTGTGTACTCAACGCTTCTTTAAGTGATGCGCTGCGCATTGATACACCGTGAATGCGCCAGTCACCGCCATAAGCCAGCGCCTTTTCGGTATAATACGCTTGGTGCGCACGGTGAAAGGCGCCTGGACCAATATGCACAATGCCACAACCGGTTGCTTCCAGGTCGTAATTTGGTTTGCTTACGCTGTCACTTAAAAGAGGTAGCGTTGAAATTGATAACAGCTTTGTCATGATTACCCCAGTTTGTACGCTTGTTTAGCAAAATCATAAGTCAGTTTTCTGGCAATGCTGGCTGCTTCTGTTTCGCTGATGCGGTGTTCCACAACTAGCTGTGCAAGGAAGCGACAGTCAATGCGTCTTGCAACATCATGACGTGCAGGAATAGACAAGAACGCGCGCGTGTCGTCGTTAAAACCAACAGTATTGAAGAAGCCTGCGGTTTCTGTCACTTGATGTCTAAAGCGCAACATGCCTTCAGGGCTATCGTGAAACCACCAAGAAGGACCGAGTTTCAGACAAGGGTAGTGGCCTGCAAGTGGTGCTAATTCACGGCTGTACGTGGTTTCATCTAATGTAAATAGAATAATGTCGAGGTTAGGCTCGTTACCGTATTTACCCAGTAACGGGCGAAGCGCTTTAACAAAATCTGTTTGCATTGGAATGTCGTGGCCTTTATCTCGGCCAAACTGCGCAAAAAGCTGACTGTTGTGGTTTCTAAACGCACCTGGGTGAATTTGCATCACCATGCCGTCTTCTACACTCATTCCCGCTAATTCGGTAAGCATTTGCGCTCTAAATAGCTCTTGCTCTTCAGCGTTACTGTTTCCACTTCTTACTTTATCGAATAAAGCAATGCACTCTGCTTCACTTAAATCAGCAGTGTTTGCTGTTGGGTGCCCGTGATCTGTTGCTGTGGCGCCGTGCTCTCTAAATACAGCACGTCGTGCACGAATTGCATTCAGGTAGCCCTGCCAGGTTGCTGTATCTTCACCGGTTAATTCACTTAGTTTCTCAATGTTTGAAACAATATCTTCGCGTGAAGCATCGACCACATCATCAGGCCTAAAGGTAGTAATAACCCGCTTTGCCCACGGTGTATCTTTAATTGCCGCATGATGGGGTAGGGTATCAAGTGCACCTTCGGTGGTCGCGATCACTTCAATATTGAAGCGGTCCATCAAGGCGCGAGGCTTAAAGTCATCCCCTTGAAGCTGCGCGGTAATATGGTCGTAATAATGCGTTGCGTTGTCGCTACATAGCATCTCTCGCAAACCAAACACATCGTGAAATACGGTGTCTAACCATAAACGGGACGGTGTGGCAGCAAACAGATGATAGTTATCTGCCAGAAGCTTCCAGATTTTACGTGGATCCTTTTCCGTCTCGCCGCCATCCCAACGTGGTACACCGATATCAGTTAATTTAATGCCTTGGCTATACAGCATTCTGAAAACATAGTGATCAGGGGTGATAAATAGCTCGGTTGCATTGGTAAAATTATTGTTTTGTGCAAACCAACGTGGGTCAGTATGGCCATGCGGACTTATGATAGGGAGATCCCGAATTTCCTTGTACAACGCCTTTGCAACATTACGAGTTGCTTCATCGGCAGGAAAAAGTCTATCTTCATGTAATAAAATCGATTCCATAACGCTCTCTTTTAGAGGGTGACGCCACGTTTCCAAATAGCAATCTCATGGCTGCCATTTTTCTCGTTGCAGGTTTGTTGACCAGATGCCACTGCCAAGCAGTGTTGGAGTAGCGCTTCGGCACACTTATCGATAGATACGCCTTCTAGAACTTGTCCAGCGTTAAAATCTATCCAATGTGGCTTCTTATTAGCGATATCTGTATTTGACGATATCTTGACTGTGGGTACAGGAAAACCAAGGGGCGTTCCTCGGCCTGTGGTGAATAAAACGATATGTGCCCCTGATGCTGCCAACGCCGTTGAGCTCACGGCATCGTTACCAGGTGCTTGCAATAAACTTAAACCTTTGTCTTGCTTGGGCTCGCCATACTGCAAGATAGACTGAATAGTAGACGTTCCACCTTTTTGAACCGCGCCGAGTGACTTTTCCTCTAGCGTGGTTAAACCGCCTGCCTTATTGCCTGGAGACGGGTTTTCGTAAATAGGTTGGTTGTGGGCGATGAAGTAGTTTTTAAATTCATCTATCAACGAGTTAAATGCTTCAAATACGTCTTTGTTTTTAGCGCGATTCATTAAGAGTTGTTCGGCGCCAAACATTTCAGGTGTTTCGGTTAAAATGACCGAGCCGCCTAGATTACACATTAAATCGGTAACGCGCCCTACCGTTGGGTTGGCAGTAATACCACTAAAAGCATCGCTACCCCCGCACTTCATGCCTAAGGTTAATTCGCTTGCGTCTATAGGCTCGCGTTTGTCCGTTGCCATAACTTTCAGCAAGTCATAAACCGCATTGACGCCTTCTTCTAACTCATCTACCACTTCTTGAGCGTTGTAGAAGCGAACGCGACTTTCTGGTTTATCAACGTGAGGCAGTAAGCTCTTTAGCTGATTATTTTCACATCCCAAACCGACAACCAATACTGCGCCAGCGTTTGGGTGAGATGCAAGTGAAGCTAAAATTGTACGTGTGTCATCTAAATCATCGCCAAGCTGAGAGCATCCAAACGGGTGAGTAAATGCGCGGAACCCGTCGCATTCGCTGGCAAAACGTCGGTTACATTCGTTGGCAATACGGTCTGCTGTTCGATTTACGCAGCCTACGGTATTGATGATCCAAACTTCATTGCGAATACCTACTTTTCCATTTTCTCTTCTGTAGCCCATAAACTGAAGCCCAGAAGTAAGATGGTTTTGTTTTGAAGCGGTATTTGATGGGGCGTAAACGTATTGTTCAGTGCCTTTTAACTTAGTTTTTGCGTTATGGCTGTGAACATGTTCACCAGCATTAATTTGGCTTGTTGCAGCACCAATGCTGAAACCATATTTTACGATGTCGCCACCGTCTGACACGGTAACTAAGGCAACTTTATGGCCAGCAGGAATGTCTTGGCGAACTGTAATGTCATATTCAGCGATGAAAGTGCCAGCCACGATAGGGCAGGTTGCAACCGCAACGTTATCGTTATTATGCACTTTAACTAGTTGTGTTTTAACGTCCATTACAAGTCCTGCTTTATTTTTACGGCTTACTTAACTGCTAAACGTTGTTAAATGAGCACCGGGTATTTAAAAGAGCGAAAAACTAGAAACGTTTTATACGCTCTGTTTACAAATTGTTTGTTTTTAACATTCTTGTTTATTGTTATGCCACCGGTGGCATATTAGGATGAAATAGAAGTGTAAGCAACACTTCTTTATAAAAAATCACACTTTTTTGATTGAATCGCGAATAATTAAGTGGGGCTTAACTAAATAAGTTTCAGATTCACTGACTTCATTGCCTTCGATATGAGCAATGATTTTACGCGCTGCGATAGCCGCCATATCTCCAACAGGACGTTGAACAGTGGTAAGGGCAGGGATCACGCGAGCGGCGAGCAAGTTGTCGTCGAACCCTGCAACGGAAAGCTCGTCTGGCACGGTAATACCCATTTCGTGGGCCACTTTTAACACACCTGCCGCCATTTCATCGTTGTTCGCAAAAATAGCTTTAACTCGTGGCGACTGGATGAGTAATTGGCGTGCGCACTCAATGCCGCTTTCGAAGCTGTTTTTACCTTCAATTACTCTGTTTTTAGGAACATCGACACCTAAACCGTTAAGCGTTTCAACGAAGCCTTCCAAACGCTCTTTTGAGGAATAGTACTGTTGTGGACCGCTGATAATACCAATGTCTTTATGACCTAGTGACACCATATAACGGGCTAAGTCGCTTAGCGCAGCTCTGTCGTCACTGACTACGATATTTTGATGGTCATCTAAATCTACTGACGCCATTCGGACATAGTTAATGCTTTGTTGCTGCAGTGCGTCTGCTAAAAGCTTAGACTCGGATACCGGTGGCAGTATGATAACGCCATCAATGTTCGAACGACGTACAAAATTGACGCAGTCTTCTACAAAGCCATCTGCGTTGTAGCGGCAAGGGTGAACGACTAATTCGTAGCCCTTTTGAGAACATATGCTCAACACACCTCTTTGTACTTGGTCGATATACAAGGCATCGGGGTTGTCATAAATCAAGCCTATCAAATAAGAGCGACTAGTACTTAAACCTCGCGCTTGCTTGTCGGGGGCAAAGCCTGTTTCTTGAATGACAGCTTCAATGCGCTCACGTGTTGCTTTACCTACATTGGTTGCGCCGTTAATCACACGCGACACGGTACGCTTCGATACCCCTGCAAGGGCTGCAACATCATTGATAGTCGGGCGCTTGTTCATAGTTCTCTGTTTTTCCGCGCTATTTAATTGTTATTTATGATATTAACACACAATTCAAGGCAGTATATTACTGTCACCTCAACGTGACGCGCCGTCTGGTCACTCTATATTATTATCAGAATAGATATCCGTTACAGACTATCAGTGCTAAAAGCCCAAGGCGCGAGGTAGAGCTTCACTGAACCAAGCAACATATGTGACTAACATGAGAACCACGAACATAGCCACATACAAAGGAATGAGCGGTCTTATGATGTTCTCAAGTTTGGTTTTAGCAATAGCACAGGTAATAAAAAGTACCGCACCTACGGGGGGGGAGCATAATCCAATAGATAGGTTGAGTACTAGCATGATGCCAAACTGCAACTCGCTCATACCAAGCTCTAGCGCCACTGGTAAAAATATGGGCGTAAAAATAAGTACGGCAGGTGTCATATCCAAGAATGCACCAACCACAATGAGTAACAAGTTTATAAGAAGAAGAATGAGTAACGGGTTATCGCTTATCGATAACAGTGCATTACTTAAAGTTTGCGGGATATTTTCAAAGGATAAAAGCCATGACATCGCGGTTGAAGCCGCGATAAGCAGCATTACAATTGCTGTTGTTTCCGCCGCTTTTAAGAATATATCGGGTAAGGCTTTCACTTCCACTTCTTTATAAAACACTACAGCTAATAGCAAAGAGTAAACCACCGCAATGGCACCCGCTTCAGTAGCGGTAAAAATGCCGCCTACAATACCGCCAATCACTAAAAATATTAGAAATAGAGAGGGAAGTGCGGCAACAGTTTTTTCGACAACTACTTTTAAAGGAAGTCGTGGCGACAGCGGGTATCCCTTCATTTTTGCGTAGACAAAGCACACCAGCATTAGCGCTAGACCCACCATGATGCCCGGAATATAGCCAGCCATAAAAAGGGCGGCGATGGATACGCCTCCACTGGCGATAGCGTATACAATTAAAATATTACTTGGCGGAATTAACATACCTGTAGTTGATGCAGCGGCAGTGACTGCGGCACTAAAATTCGGCTCGTAGCCCGCTTTTTTCATTTCAGGTAACATGAAGCTGCCAATAGCTGATGTGGTCGCTACCGCAGACCCTGAGATTGCACCAAACAGCATGCAGGAAACCACGTTAACCAAAGCTAAACCACCGGGAAGGGCACCAATAAGCGCCATTGCGCACTCAATCAACCGCTTGGCTATCCCGCCGCGTCCCATGATAAGTCCAGATAAAACAAAAAACGGGATGGCCAATAATGCAAAGCTATTCAGGCCACCAGCCATACGCTGCGCAATAGTGATAGTAGCAGGGGCGATATCCATGCTCATTACCATGGCAAGTAACGTGGCGACACCAATACTGATTGAAATAGGCACATTTAAAAGAAGAAGTACGAAAAAAGCAACGACTAAGATAATACCGGTCAGTTCCATTACGCTGATTCCTTATTGTTGTCTCGCCAAAGCGTTGTAATGTTGACCAGTGCGTAGGCGATAATGAGAGCACCAGACAGGGGAAGCACGCTATAAATAAGGCCCATTTTAATACCAAGTGCCGCCGAGATTTGTTCCAATTCTAAGGTGAGAGATACAAGCTCGGAGCCGCCGTATACCATCACTAAAACACAAAAAATAATGACGATAATTTCGACGCAGGTAAGTAAAAGGCGTTTCACTTTACGTGACTGACGCTCAACAATTAGGTTGAAACCCAAATGCGCGTTTTGACGGTACGCATAAGCCGCACCTAAAATACCAATCCAAATAAGTATGAACCTAGACAATTCTTCGGTGATTGAAGCGGGGTCTTTAAGTACGTAACGTGAGACCACTTGCCAAATTACGGTAAGTAAAATGCTTATCATGGCAACTATAAGTGTGCCGGCTAAGGTTCTATCGATGAGGCGTATTATTGTCATTGTTACATCGCTTTTATTTGCGTAATTAAGTCGCCAATTGGCGTGCCTTCAAAGCTTTTGTGAAAAGGCTTAACCGCTTCCACGAAAGGCGCTTTGTTAGGCGTAATAACTGTGACGCCTTCGGCTTTTACCTTTTCTAAAGATGCTTGCGTAGATGTTTTCCAAAGTTCGCGTTGGTATTCAACGGAGTCTTCCATAGCCTTGGTTAACCACATTTGCTGCTGTTCATTCAAACGTTCCCACACTGGTAGCGATGCCAGCATGACGTCTGGCACACTAGTATGCTCATCAAGGCTGTAATACCGCGCAATTTCATAATGACGAGAGAGGTAGTAGCTAGGTGGGTTATTCTCAGCACCATCCACAACTCCTTGCTGAAGCGCAGTGTAAAGCTCTCCCCAAGAAACGGGCGTCGCTGCTCCACCCAGTGCGCGAACCGTAGCTACTGCAGTGGGGCTATTGAGCACGCGAATTTTTAGCCCGTTTAGATCGCCTGGTGTCTCTATAGGTTTGTCGTTGGTATAGAAGCTACGGCTTCCCGCATCGTAATAGCCGAGACCTTTTAGTCGAAAATCT
The DNA here is from genome assembly GCF_002993325.1 of Alteromonas gracilis. GTDB lineage: Bacteria > Pseudomonadota > Gammaproteobacteria > Enterobacterales > Alteromonadaceae > Alteromonas > Alteromonas gracilis. The sequence goes on along the minus strand of NZ_PVNO01000003.1, from coordinate 96,360 downwards.
TCAATACCAGATAGCAATTGGTCGCCCAAGTCGCTATTTAATACTCGCCAAAAATGATCATTATCGCGAAAAATGTAAGGAACACTGAATATCTTCATTTCAGGAGCAAAGCCTTCTAGGGGGCTTGCCGACACCTTCGTCATGGCGAGTGAGCCAATCTGCAACAGTTCTACCATTTCTCGCTCGGTTCCCAGCTGGCTACTCGGATAAATCACCACACTCATTGTGCCGTCAGAATAGTAATCGAGTCGCTCTCCAAGGTATTCCATTGCCTTATGCACAGAGTGCTGCGTGTCCAATGTATGCCCCAAGCGCAATACGGTGACCTCGCCTTGCAATTCATTTTGCGAACACGCCGCTGTTAACAACAGCGCTGTAGCAGAGAGTGTGAGTTTTAGATACCGCAACATATTCAATACACCTATTTAGAACAGGGCTACTTAGCGCAACTGTGATGGCGGAAACTTATCCATATCATCGTAATCCAGGTTTTCACCCGCCATTCCCCAGATAAACGCATAGCTTCCTGTACCCACACCACAGTGAATTGACCAAGGTGGCGATACCACGGCTTCTTCATTCGCAACGAAAATGTGGCGAGTCTCATGTGGTTCACCCATGAAGTGACATACTCTGCTTTCGCTGTCCATATCGAAGTAAAAGTACACTTCATTGCGTCTGTCGTGTTGATGAGCTGGCATGGTGTTCCAGACAGAACCGGTATGCAGTCGCGTCAGTCCCATCTGTAGCTGACAAGTATCAACAACAGTATTGATAAGCAGCTGTTTAATATCGCGCTGGTTTGATGTTTCTTGGCTACCTAAATGGAGAACATTTGCGTCTGCACTACCTATTTTTTTGCAGGGATAAGCGTGATGAGCCGGCGCTGAATTCAAATAGTATTTGGCGGGATTAGAGGCGTTGTCTGACTCAAATATTACTTCTTCATTGCCTTGACCGATATATAGGGCTTCTTCGTTATCTAAATGGTAAGTCGTGCCAGAAACGGTAATGGTGCCCGGACCGCCGATGTTTATTACACCTACTTCGCGACGAGCGGTAAAGAAGGGCATTTTTAACTGATCTTCAATGGTTTCTAGCGTCAATGCACTTGCAGTAGGTACGGCGCTTCCAAGCATAAAGCGTTCGTAATGGGTGTATATCCATACGACTTTGCCCTCTGTCATTAGGGTGTCGACCAAAAAGGCGTCGCGCAGTTCTTGCGTATTGTAAGCATTGGCCTCTTTACGGCCTATGGCGTATCGCGTGTCTATTTTTTCGTTCATGACTTTTTTCCCATTCATCGTTGTTCTGCTGCTCAAGGCTATTTGTTTGCTCAGGGCTATTTTAGCGCTCAGGGCTGTTTTATCGCTCAGGGCTGTTTTATCGCTCAGGGCTATTTTATCGCTCAAGGCTGTGACCCTTGTTAGTCACTAGCGTGCTAAAAAGCCGCCGTCGACCGCAAGGATATGGCCGTTAACATAGTTACTTGCTGTGCTCGCAAGAAATACTGCTGCCCCTGCTAAATCGTCGCTTTCACCCCAGCGATTAGCTGGAATGCGGGCACAAATTTCAGCACTGCGTTTTTCATCATCTTGCAGCGCTTGGGTGTTGTCGGTTTTGATATAACCCGGGGCAATAGCGTTTACCTGGACATTGTGCTGTCCCCATTCATTCGCCAGCGCCTTTGTTAAACCGGCAATGGCATGCTTACTCGCAGTGTAGGCAGGAACAGTAATACCGCCCGTGTAACTCAACATTGACGCAATGTTGATGATCTTGCCTTGCTCACGCTCTACCATCGTCTTGCCAATAGCTTGGCTAAGTAGAAAAGCTGAATCGATGTTGACCGCAAGTACGTTTCTCCATTCGTCAAAAGGAAATTCGGTGGCGGGCGCTCTGAAAATAGTGCCACCGTTATTAAGCAGGATGTCGATATGACCTTTAACGCTCAATGCATCTTCGGCAAGTTTAAGTACAGCGTTGGCATCGGCGAGGTCACCATCTAGTGCAATTGCTTGCCCGCCTTCACTTTGAATTTTACGTAATGTCTCATCACAGCCACCAGGTCGAGAGCTTGCGCAGATGACGAAGGCACCTGAAGTGGCGAGTGCTAAAGCAAGCGCTTGACCTATACCTCTGCTTGCGCCTGTCACCAATGCTGTCTTACCTTCTAGGCTGAAATTGACCATGTAATTCACCTCTACCATCTGAGTTATCAAATGCCTGACTTTCATCGACATACTAAGTTGAAATATCTCGTTAACAAAATTTAAAATAATTGCCACCGGTGGCATTTGTCAATATATTGTTTACAAATATCGTAAATTAGTTCAGCGCGTTAACAACCAATGGAGAGCATAAAAGTGATTAAATTGAGTAAGATAGGTCTAATTTTGGTGCCATTGTTGGCAAGTTGCTCACAGGAGAGTTTAAATTCTACTTTGTCTGTTAAGGTGAAAAATCCAGCTAATGGTGGTGACGGAAAACAAGTTTTCGAAATTTCACTGCCTCCGCAATATTCAGGTTGGAAGTTAAAGCAACACCCTTCAGAATGGATAGAAAACAGTGAAGGGAAAGCGGTGCTTTTAGGTGCGGCATCTATAGCGCCGGGCAAGAGCATATCGTTGGAACTTTTACCACCTAAGCAGGTTTCAAATAATAATGTTCAAGACAGAGCGCACGCGGAACTTTCAGTAAGAATGGGAGGAGAGTGGCAAGATACAGCGTATAGCGCTGAAGGCTTTTCGTTTGAAGAAGTCACTTCGTTTACGTCACCACCTCAATTAACCGATCATTCTTACTTTTTGCGCTACGAAGGACCTGGTTGGGAGTCTGATCAAATGGGCTACCGTCTCTATCTCGATTGGCGAAATGCTATTGACGTCTTTGTTAAAACAAACGAGAGCGTGGTGTTACCTGAAGTGGGACAAGACGGCTACGATAGCTATCACAATTTATCTTCGTGGGGGGGAGATGCGCTTAAAGTAGGGAAGTCATTAGGTTTAGGCGCGCTGGGCCGACTCGCAGACCGCAATCAAGAAATCACAACGGAAACCCGATCAGATAGTACCTCTAAGCAAGCGGTAATGCATTTTCAGTATGTCGAGAATACCGAATACCAGTTGGTATCAAATAGTCAGTTACGGGCTGAGTTTAAAGTTAGCTACGAGGGGTGGTCATCGTCTGAAGCTAAAGCGGACAGCATCGACGTTACCACGCACTATCGAATTGATGCTTTTGACCCCACAACTCATATTAGTGTATCCGTATCAGAGCCTTCAGATAGTATTGTCGCGGGCTTAGTGGCGCATGATGGAATGCAGGTGATTAAAGCCGAGCACGGCGATTGGGGCGTGATAGCTACTTGGGGGGCTCAAAGTATCTTGGCAGATAATGACAACTTGGGATTGGCCCTTGTTTACCGGTTAGATCAGGCCGAAAGGGTATTTGAGGGTGAACATGACCACCTTGTGTTGTTTAAACCTTCAACCGCTTTTAACTATAAAATTCTTGCGGTTTGGCCCAAGCGAACCACCGATATACAAACTGCCAAGCAATTCGAAGATTATCTGGTTAATAAATTAAAAATGTATAGTCATCCGCTTACCATTATAAATTAAGCGGTATTGCTCAATTTGGCGAGTAGAATATTGTTTTATGCTGTGGCCTGATGATCTTTGATGCAGGGCAACCGCCGCTAAAGCCTGAACATCGCTTTAAGTGGGATATGCGGCTTGATTGGCAACAAGAAAAACCAAGTGCTGTCGCGGATGCGCGATACAAATAAGGGTTGTTTAGTTATTCATGAAGCTCGCGAACTTGTGCTAGTTCGCGAGTTGTTTTTGAAAGAAATAATTGTCGTACTTCTCGTTTTATCAAAAACATTCCGTATCACGCTGCTTAAATATTCCCACCTGTTTTTCATAAGAAAATTAAGCCGTGCTGCTTAAACGCTCTTGGTTTTTAGCTGGCGAGTGAAAAGACGTGAATTCAAATTCCGTAGAAGACGAGGCAGCGGTTGAGGCGCTCGGAACCGATTTTGTCGGGTCATCTTCCTGCTCGGGCAACTGAAGAACCTTTAATCCATTTTCTTCGTAATTTGAATCGATAAAGCCTTTCTCCGCATAAGCGGTGAGTACTTCAGTGCAAGGGTAGAAGCCCCATTTAGCGTGAAAGCGCTGAGCATTATGAACAAAGTCTAATAAATGATTGACTGGACATTGATAATTAGGGCGCTGTGGCGCAAAAGTGCGGGTAGGCAACTGCTCTAATGAATAGCCTAACGCTCTGCAGTTGGTAAAAAAGTCTTCGTCATTTAGTCCGAAACCCGCGTAGCCTTCATCGAAGCCGCCGGTTTTCTGAAAGTCTGCCTTACGAATAAAAAACACTGTAGAACAAACACTATCGTCACTAAACTTTCCATGATTAATTTCCTGATCTTTTGAGGGTATTTCGTTGTTATCTTCTTTGGGTAGCGTGTCGTCATTACTCGCTAAATAACCAATTTGTTGCTCGCACTTTGAAATGTCCGAATACGGTTTCTCACATCGCTCACCGGGCAAGAAAACAACGGAAGTAAAAATTACAGCGTTGTCTTTCAGTGCAAGTAAGCCATCTTTAAACAGTGATGGGGACACCACCGCATCAACATTTAAGTAAGCAAGGTTTGCGTGTTTCGCGGCTTGCATTCCTTTGTTTCTCGCCTTCGCGATAGGAAGTTCGCCTTGGGTCGTAAACTTGTGTACGATGTCGAATTTGTCGCTTTTTATCAGAGAAAGACCTGATGGTGGTGCCATCCATACGATGACAAGCTCGTCTGGTGTTGGAGAGCATTGCTCGAGTTGAGCGATAAGGTGAATCAATTTCTCAGTTCTATTTTTAACAATAGTTACTGCACTTATTGGAGAACGCATACTCAACCTCCTTTGCCTAGCCCTGTAATACTTAACGATTTCGACGGTGCATCTTGCACGTTGTATTAGGGAGAAAGCAAAGAATGTTCCTTTTCTTTAAGGTGTTGAATATAATAAGGTATTTTGGTTATTGGTACCTTGCTAAGCACCAAGTTTTACGGGAGGTAACGAAAGAGGTGCCCGATAAAGGAAAATTTTACATACCTATTATATTCAGTGTTCTTTATCCTTAGCGTTTTTTTAGATCTATAAATCGTGTTAACTGAACGCCGTTAAAAAGAGCAAAAATATCGGATGAAATTAAACGAAATGTTATAGACAATTTGAGGAAGAGGATTCCTTGTCTTTTTGGTCTTATTTAAGTGTACTTTAAGCGTGCAATTGCTTTGCCCTGGCAACTAATTTTGTTATGCTTATTACCATGATTTTAAACATGAAATTAAAGATATTAGATATCTATTCTGTTATCGATAAACGCTTTTTCTGACGAAAAGTTTGATTTTCTCTCGCAATACTTTTCTATTAAGAGTGTAGGTAAATCTTCAGTCTTACTTGTAACGTATTAATTTTTGTTTCTCTTATTCTTCTGGTGGAAAAGACTGTGGAATCACAATCGTCTGTATTTATTAAAAGCTATGATAAGCAATCACTGAAATCAGTGGATGTGATATCTGGAATTTCCCCTAACGCTATGCGAAGAGTGTTTGGCGGATGGATATTTTTCGCCGCAGTCGTAGGCGTGATTATCAGTGTTGCACCGGACTTAAGTACACAATTTATTGGTCTAACACTTTTTGTTTTATTCGCGTTTACGCTGATTATGTTTGGTCAAAGTCGAATCTCAGAGGGCTGGCCGGCGATAATCTGCGATAACGACATTATCGGTGTGGTACGCGACCCAGTAAAACGAGAGTATATATGTGTTAATTCATCACTAGTCAAAGCCGCTAACCCCACGCTAATTAAACCAAACAAAAAAGCGGTAGAGATAGTATTGAACAGTGAGAATTTGTCCGAAGAGGAACAAAGCGTGCTTAACCAAGCCGTTTGGCCCAGAGACGGGGCGCTTATTGGTTTAGCACACTTTAAAAAGCGAGAAGACGCGTGCGAAAGCCTAATGTGGTGCGTAAAGCACAGAGGCTCTCGTTAACCAGCCCGGTCTGTACTCTCGAGCTTGTTTAATCGTCGATAAACGCTAGTTCAGTATACAAAGGGTAGTGGTCTGAACCTATACTCTCTAGCTTTTCTATGTGAACCAACGCAAAGTGCTTAGAATGGAATACGTGATCTAGCGGCCATTTTACTAACGGGTATTTTGCGTGAAACGTGTTATAAAAACCTCGACCTTCTCGTGGATCTAGCAATCCGCTTATCTTTTTAAATTTTCGTGTTGTCGGCGACCAGGCCACATCGTTTAGGTCGCCTGCCACGATAATCGGTCCGTTTGTATTCGATATCTCCTTTCCAACAATAGCTAATTCGACATCACGAGGTTTTGCATACGTGTTTTCTGTTGGGCTAGGGGGCTTAGGGTGAAGAAAGTAGAGGAGAGTGTCTTGCCCTTCTAAATTTATCTTTACCTTCATGGAAGGAACATCATCTTCAATCAGGAAATTAAGCGTAGCCTCTTCAAACGGTATTTTGCTATACAAGTGCATACCGTAAAGGTTTTCAAGCGCACAGAACTTTCGATAAGGGTACTCCGATTCGATCTCACTAATTCCCTTTTGCCACTTTTCATTCGACTCTAATGTTACTAAGAAGTCTGGTTTCTTATTTCTGACGTGCGCTATAAGTTTTCTGAAGTCGTTGTTCGGCATATAGACGTTACTTGAAAGCACACTTACCGTGCTCGCTGCCTGCGATTTCTCTATTCTTTTGACATCTTTTTTATAAAAGGGGGTGTAAGGGAGTATCCAAACAAGTTGATAGAGCAGACTTATCCCTAGTCCTATAATTACCAGCGAGTTAATAAGTAACCAATAATTATCAGAAGTCCAACTTAATGCATGGCAAATAAGAAGAATGGCAATAATTACGGATATTTGCAGGCGAGGGAATTCCCAAACTCGAACCAACCAATGCGAAGAGGGTAAAAGAGGAACAAAGCTGACTACAATAAAGAGTATTGATGCAGCAAAAAGTGCAATATCCATTGGCTTAGCATCCTTGATATTAAAAATTTGAAATGCTGTTTCCTATCAAGTTTTTGAAAGGTACTTAGCGATAAGAAGATTTCTCTATTATCTACGCCTAAATTGTTAAATCAGTTTAATCTTTACTCATTTCAATACAGATGAAACTCAATTTACATGTATTGATTATTCTTCGATAGCTATGTCGAATAACTCACATTTAAAGCAACTGGTAAAAAATTCTCGTTTCACAGCAAAGATTTCAAATTCTTGAGCCATTAAATACGAATATTTTTATAATATCCCCTAAAAACAATGGGTTGTGTTGTTGGCAGGGTTTTGGCATATATCATTGTGAGTTTCGACAAAGGAGAAATGTTATGAAACGTTCACTAATTTCTATGATTGTTGCTACAACACTAACAACTGCAGCTTACGCAGGTGATATGGACACTGACAACAAATGGGAAAAGGGCGCCAAAGACGCATGGATTGATGGCAAAGCTGAAGCTACGCTGTTGTTCAATGGCAACCTAGATTCATTCGATATCAATACTGACGTGAAAAATGGCAATGTAGTGTTAACAGGTAAGGTTGAAAATTCTGTCGATAAAAAGCTAGCAGAAGAGCTGGTAGCAAACATTGATGGTGTCACCTCTGTAGACAACAAATTGACCATTGTTTCTGACAAAGACATGGACGGCGACATGTCTGATGATATGGAAGATACAGTAGATGAAGGTACAAGCGAGCTTACTGACGCTAAAATTGCTACCGTAATCAAAACCCGTCTTCTGATGGATACTGATATTTCTGGTTTCGACATTGATGTTGATGTTGAAAATGGCGTGGTAATGCTGACGGGCGACGTTGATTCTGATGCAGAGCGCGATTTAGCGGTTGAAATAGCGAAAAATGCGTCTGACGTTAAAGATGTGAAAAGCGATCTTCGTGTAGTAACTAAAACTGCGATGAACTAAAAGCATTTCATCTAGATGAATTTTAAAAAGGGGCATTCGCCCCTTTTTTTGTGCTGTTTTAATCATCTGACTTCGATAATCGAACTACTTAAAAGGTCTACGCAACCAAAGTTACGTAGTCTCTGATTTATTCATCATATCAGGCGGTCAGGACTAATTGGCGATATAAGTCTTGCCTAGTCGATAACTTTACTTTCTGTTTGCCTATTTACGTCTCATATCAAGCAAGTCGTGATTTGACTTCTACGTTTGCGGTATGCAATTTCGACAGTTAATTCACCTCATTTTAGAAGTTGAGACTCGGCTGCGTAGTTGTAACGCTTTGATAGAACACTTCTCTTTGAACCCTCCTTATTTCCACTGATGCTTTGATCATCAGTTGTTTCGGTATGCCTTTAATCAAAGGCAATAAAAAGGCAGGGAAAATTTTCTCTTATGGTGTGTAGAAAGTTCTTTCAACGCACTCTTTAATAGTGCCTATTTTGTTTAAGATTATGAATTGTATGGTTTTTTATTTTGGTGTGTAAGTTGCTTCTACAAATAGTAGAAGTACGTAACTTAAGTGAAATACTCGGTTTTTCATTCGTCGTGGGGCCACATTTGTTCCAGTCGAACAACAACCAGAAAAAAAAGTAATTCTTTTTTTGCACTTGATTTCGTTACCAGATTTATGAGCAGTTCAACATTGTTCAAGGAGTGAGGCATGAACATTTTAAAGTGGGTTTATTCAGGTATTGTAGTTTCAATTGTAATCGTATTAGTCGGTGTGCTTGGACAGGGTAAGTTGTTTGTTAGTCAGGCCGCTGCTCATGATGCTAACCGCCCAGTACATGCTGACATCGTTAAAGTGGAACATACGATTTCACTTGTTGAATTTGATTTATCTAGAAAAGCCGACTTGCTTAGAAAAACACGATTGGATTTTTATATAGCTCAGGCGAAGCAAGCAGATTTGAGAGGTTGGAAATTTAAACGTGATGAGTACGTTGAACGTGCAGAGAATATCTTAGGCCACCACCTTACTCAATATGCGAACGATATAGCTCAAGAGGCAGAGACCTACACTGCACAGGCAATCTAGCCGAAACTGCTTTAATGAAAACGCCCTTTACGCTTTGAGAAAGTAAAGGGCGTTTTTGGTTCTATGTAAATCTATCCGTCGATATTTGAAATGTAGGCTTTAATCACTTTTGCGACAAAGGCTTGGCAATCTTCGGCTGTCGTAGGATCATATTCACCGTGATTAGTGATATTGTTTGATAAAACGCGAATACCCAAAAACGGGGTACGGTAGGCGTGAACAATTTGGGCTGCCGAAGCTGTTTCCATTTCTTCCACGCTAGTACCTAGGTTCTTATTAAGCCATGCAATTCTATCTAGTTCATTGTTCCAAAAGTTACCGCTGCCGATTGTTCCTTTTACTACACTACCTCGTTCATATTGGTTAGCTAGCGATGAAGCCAGCGCGATTAATTGCTTATCGCCTAAATAAAACCGCAATTTTTCAGCATCCTTTGCACTACTACCTTCTCCTGCACTCCCTTCAGACGCCATAATATCCATGGGGTTCCAATTGAGAGGATTACTGCCTTCTCCTTGTGCTAGCCTTGGCGTTTTAAAGTTTGAGGCGTTTACACTGCGCTCGCCTAAAACGATGTCTCCGACTTTCAAAGATGGGTCATGCCCACCAGATGTTCCCTGATTGATAATGAGGCGAGGATGGTATCGCTCTATACCAATAGCTGTCGCTGCCGCAGTGTTCTCTAAACCTTTACCAGTTTTAGCAACTACAATGGGGTAGCCGTCTAGCGTACCTTTGTAGAACACAGCATTACCTGCATATTCGATGGTTACATTGCTCAAGAGTGCAGTAAAATATTGAGCCTCTATGGGCATAGGGCCTTGAATCATTATTGGCTGTAACGGAGCATTTGGTGAGCTAACTTCAACGCTTTTCATATTATGCGTGGTAGGGGATGTAGCCCATGCACAATGACCAATAACGGTAAGAAAGGCTATTATGACTAACCTAAAGATATTGTGTTTATGGATGTAGTACATACTTATCCTTGTTTTTATCGTTCTTGTCCTGAGAAATTTATAACGAAGAAACGGTTGGCATATTAGGTGAAGTTAATTGTTCCAATAACTTTCACACCACTTTTTTATTATGTGTTTGGTTTGATATTACTATTTAAATTTCAGGCAAAAAAAAGCGAAGCATCTGCTTCGCTTTCATATAATTATTATGGCTACTCAACTTCCACAATTTTCAGCGTATTTGTCGCGCCCACTTTTTCCATTTCATCGCCGTAAGTCAGGATAATGCTGTCCCCACTTTTCACTAAACCTTTTTCTTTTAGTGAGGCAATAACATCATACTTTAATCTACCCGGCTCGCTGTTAGACGAGTCAAAGTAAACTGGCTTAACACCGCGACACAACGCCATCGTGTTAAGCGTAGACTCGTGACGAGACATCGCAATAATTGGCAGTGACGTTGTGATGCGTGACATTAACGTTGGCGTAGTACCGCTTTCAGTCAAGCCCACAATTGCTTTAACGCTTGGAAGGTGATTTGCCGCATATACTGCAGATAGTGCAATTGACTCGCTAGTAGAAGAAAACTGCTGATCCATACGGTGCTTAGAAATTTTAACGCTTGGGTGGGTTTCTGCGCCTTCACAAACGCGGGCCATTGCTGCCACCGTCTCGATAGGAAAGTTACCTGCCGCTGTTTCAGCTGAAAGCATAACCGCGTCGGTGCCGTCTAAAACAGCGTTTGCAACGTCCATCACCTCTGCACGCGTTGGCATTGGGCTGTCAATCATCGACTCCATCATTTGCGTTGCGGTAATTACCACTTTGTTAAGCTGGCGAGAACGGGCGATTAACTTCTTTTGTACACCAACAAGTTCGGCATCACCAATTTCAACGCCTAAATCACCACGCGCTACCATAACGGCATCTGACGCAGAGATAATGTCATCCATAGCTTCGTCAGAAGCTACAGTTTCTGCGCGTTCAACCTTTGCACAAATTTTGGCATAACAACCTGCTGCTTCGGCAAGTTCTCTTGCGTAATTTAGGTCTGCACCACTTCTAGGGAACGACACCGCGAGGTAATCAACACCGATTTCCGCCGCAGTTTTAATGTCTTCTTTATCTTTGTCGGTAAGTGCATCGGCAGAAAGTCCACCACCTTGACGGTTAATGCCTTTGTTGTTTGAAAGTTTACCACCTACCGTAACTTCAGTGATAACTTTACGCCCTTCAACACCGGTAACTCTCAGCTGAATACGGCCATCATCAAGCAGAAGAATGTCACCCGCTGAAACGTCATCAGGTAACGCTTTATAGTCTATGCCAACTTGATTAACATCACCTTCATCGCGACCAAGCTCGGCATCAAGGATAAACTTTGCGCCTACTTCTAAGCGAACTGGACCCTCGGCAAAGCGTGCTACGCGTATTTTAGGGCCTTGTAAGTCACCCAATATCGCTACGTATTTACCAAGATTTTTAGCTGCCTCACGAACGCGCTTCGCACGTTCTATATGATCTTCAGCTTGCCCGTGAGAGAAATTCATGCGCACTGTGTTTGCGCCCGCGGCAATTAGTGCCTGAATTTGTTCAAGAGAGTCGGTTGAAGGTCCAAGGGTGGCAAGAATTTTCGTTCTTCTGGTCATGTGATTCCGTCGCTGTTTCTAAGTTAGAAAAGACAAAGATGATTGGCAGCACATATGAACAGTGTGCCTGTAATCGCTTTACGTAATTTTATTACAGAATAATAGTTTAATTTGACAATAATGTGAATGAAATAAAGAAAAACGCCTAACTGGCTCGACCAGTTAGGCGTTTTCAAAAAAGCTAAAAGTCGTTTGTTATACGACGATAATTCGGGCAATGATCAATGATAGGGGACTAATCACCGCGCTTTTCGTAACGGGAGCCGCGGAGCGTATCCTTAACGCGCTTTAGATTCTCTCTAAATTTATTGCCCCGGCGCAAAGTAAAGCCTGTAGCCAGAACGTCTATAAGCGTCAGCTGTGCGATGCGAGACGCCATCGGCATATACATGTCTGTGTCTTCAGGCACTTCTAATGATAAAACATAGCTACACTCTTGAGCGAGTGGACTGTCAGCTGAAGTGATGCCCACAACAGTGGCGTCGTTCATTCGAGCAATCTGTGCAATTTCTACAAGACTTTTTGTGCGGCCGGTGTGACTTATTAGTACTACCACGTCACCTGCCGAACAATTCATGCAACTCATGCGCTGCATTAAAATGTCTTCGAAATACACAACAGGTACATTGAAGCGGAAAAACTTGTTAAGTGCATCATGCGCAACAGATGCTGAAGCGCCCAAGCCAAAAAACGAGATCTTCTGTGCTTGTGTCAGCAAATCAACCACGCGATTCACTACGTTTACATCAACGGACTGGCGAGCCACTTCAAGTGAGGCCATGGTCGATTCGAATATTTTATTAGTATATTCGTCCGGGCTGTCGTTTTCGTCAACATGACGGTTTACATAGGGCGTGCCGTTGGCCAAGCTCTGTGCTAAGTGAAGTTTAAAGTCGGGAAAGCCTTTAGTATCAAGTCTACGACAGAACCGATTAACGGTAGGCTCACTAACGTCAGACATTTTAGCAAGGGTTGCTATACTTGAATGTATCGCCGTTTGAGGGTTAGCGAGAATGACTTCTGCAACCTTTTTCTCAGATTTACTGAATGCCGCTTGATTTTGTGTGATTTTTTCTAAAATGTTCATACAGATATAGCAAATACTTAGCACTGTTTATTATAAGGTACATCGCTAATAGTACCTATTGTGACGTCGGTGACAAGAAAAATGTAATTTTTTGACAATATTTGTTGTTTCAACTGGGGTAAATGAGGGTAAACTGAGGGAAACGGTAAATATTTAGATCCTATAGTTCGTTCAAGTTGTAATTTTACTACATTTGGTGTTAACTATACGGTAAAAATAGTCGTTAGTGTTGTAAATAACTGTACAATACGCTGCGGACACATACATTTAAAAGGTCGACGAATATGGTATTGGATAATTCCTACGAACCCTGTGATTTTGTACTTTTTGGTACGCTGGGAGATCTTTCACGACGCAAGTTGCTGCCTTCTTTATATCAGCTTGAGAAAGCAAATCTGATGCATCCAGACACTACTATTGTTGGTGTTGCGCGTCAGGAAATGGAGCTTGAAGCTTACATTGAAGAAGTTCACACGAACCTTGTTAAGTTCGGTGAAAAGAACTTGTGTGAAGAAACTTGGGAACGCATGAAAGCGCGTTTACATTACGCCTGCGTCGACATGAAAGATGTTGATAGCTACTGTGTTCTTGACGACCATGTCGATCCTACCCGCACAATGGTATGCTACTTAGCGACACCTCCAGCTATCTACGGCGATATTTGCCGCGGCTTACACAGCTGCAAAATTATCGATTCAAGTGTTCGTGTAGTGCTTGAGAAACCAATCGGTCACGATTTGGAATCCTCTAAGGTTATCAATGAGCAAGTTGCCGAATACTTCGACGAAAAACAAATCTATCGTATTGACCACTATTTAGGTAAAGAAACGGTTCTTAACCTGGTATCACTTCGTTTCGCAAACTCAATTTTCGCGACAAACTGGGATCACAACTGTATCGATCACGTTCAAATTTCAGTTGCTGAATCAGTAGGTATTGAAGGTCGCTGGGGTTATTTTGATGATGCTGGTCAAATGCGTGATATGGTTCAAAACCATTTATTACAAATTTTGAGCCTAGTGGCCATGGAGCCGCCAACAACGCTAGATGCTGACAGCATTCGCGACGAAAAACTGAAAGTGCTAAAAGCGCTTCGTCCAATTAATTCGTTTAATATCAATGAAAGCACGGTACGTGGCCAATATACCTCGGGCTTTGTTAAGGGCGAAGAAGTACCTGGATACCTAGAAGAAGAAGGTGCCAATACGCAGAGCAAAACTGAAACCTTTATTGCTATTAAAGCGGAAATTGACAACTGGCGTTGGGCCGGCGTGCCGTTCTACCTGCGTACAGGTAAGCGCATGCCAACTAAGGTGAGTGAAGTTGTTATTTACTTCAAGCGCCAGCCGCACAACTTATTCGGCGATAGCTTTAAGAATCTTCCACCTAACAAGCTGGTTATTCGTCTACAGCCTGATGAAGGTGTAGAGATCACCGTAATGAACAAAGTTCCCGGCCTTACCAGCTCAGGTTCTATGGATCTTCAAAAATCTAAGCTTAACTTGAGCTTCTCTGAAGCGTTTGCTGACGAGCGCATTCCAGACGCCTACGAAAAATTACTCCTTGAAGTGATGCTTGGTAATCAGGCGCTATTCGTACGCCGTGATGAAATTGAACAAGCATGGACATGGGTAGACTCAATACTTGAGGCGTGGAAGCAATCAAGTGAGCCGCCAGAGCCATATCAAGCAGGTACATGGGGACCAGTAGACTCTATTGGTCTTCTTGCTCGCGAAAACCGCAGCTGGTATGAAAGCAAAACAGGGAAGAAGAAATAGTATGGCATTAACAACTCTATCATTCGAAACGCCTGACGCGCTTACTGACGCCTTTGCGCAAGATTTAGTAAGTATTCTCAAAACAGGTATCAAAACACGAGGTCGTGCCTCGCTTATCGTTAGTGGCGGTCGTACGCCGCTTGCGCTGTTTAAACAGTTAAGCGAAACCGATTTAGAGTGGGATAAAGTTGACATTACCCTTGCCGATGAGCGTTGGGTAGAAGAGGGCCACGAGGCCAGCAACACCAGTTTAGTAAAAAATAATTTAATTCAAAATAAAGCCGCAGCAGCTCGTTTTATCGAATTGAAAAGTGACGCTGATGATGCAAACGAAGGCGTGAATGCAGCTGAATCAAATTTAGCTAGCATGCCACAGCCCTTTGATGCATTAATTCTTGGAATGGGAGAAGACGGACATACTGCTTCGCTTTTCCCTTGTTCTGAGCAAGTCCTTGACGGCTTAGATATGAGCAGCGGCAGAACATGCATTGCTGTTCAACCTACAACAGCACCTCATCAACGTATTTCACTAACGCTACCAGCGTTACTAAATAGCCGTAATATCTTTTTGCACTTAACGGGCGAAAAGAAAAAGCAAGTATTGCTAGATGCTATTGAAAATGCCACCGAAGCGCAAAAGCCCATCACCGCTGTAGTTAACCGTGCGCCGGTTACTTTGATGTGGGCGCCATAGGAGACAAACATGAATCCAAAAATTGCTGAAGTTACGCAACGAATTATCGAGCGTAGTAAAGAAACGCGTAAAGCGTATTTAGAAAAGATTGAAGCAGCTCGTCGTCAAGGTCCACACCGCGGTGTGCTTTCATGCGGCAACTTGGCTCACGGCTTTGCGGCATGTGGTACAAGCGAAAAAGCTGATCTTCGGTCAATGACCAAAGCCAACGTAGCTATTGTGTCTGCTTATAACGATATGCTTTCTGCACATCAGCCGTATGAGACGTACCCAGCGATCATTCGTGAAGCCGTCAAAGAAGTTGGCAGTGTTGCGCAGTTCGCAGGTGGTGTTCCTGCAATGTGTGACGGCGTTACCCAAGGCCAGTCTGGTATGGACTTAAGCTTAATGAGCCGTGACAACATTGCTCAGGGTGCAGCTATCGCACTTTCACATAACATGTTCGATAGTACGTTGATGCTTGGTATCTGCGATAAAATCGTACCTGGACTATTGATGGGTGCATTAACTTTTGGTCACTTGCCAACCGTTTTTGTTCCAGCTGGTCCAATGCCATCGGGTCTGCCAAACAAAGAAAAAGCACGGGTTCGCCAAGAATTTGCTGAAGGCAAAGTGGGTCGCGACGCACTACTTGAAGCTGAATCTCAGTCATATCACTCAGCAGGTACTTGTACTTTTTACGGTACAGCAAACTCTAACCAGCTAGTTGTTGAAATGATGGGCTTACATTTACCGGGTTCTTCTTTTGTTAATCCGGGTACACCGTTACGTGACGCACTTACCAAAGCAGCAGCGGTTCAAGCAACGCGCTTAACTGACCTTGGTGACAACTACACGCCAATTGGTCATATTGTAGACGCTAAGGCCATTGTGAACGGTCTAGTGGGTCTGCTTGCAACAGGTGGTTCTACTAACCATACGATGCACCTAATTGCCGTTGCGCGTTCTGCAGGCTACATCGTAAATTGGGATGACTTCTCAGATATCTCTAATGCAGTGCCGCTGTTAACTCGCATCTATCCAAATGGTTCAGCTGATATCAATCACTTCGTTGCCGCTGGTGGTATGTCTTTACTTATCAAGCAACTGCTTGATGCGGGCCTACTGCACAACGATGTGAAAACAATTGTTGGTGAAGGCTTAGATTTATATACCAAAGAGCCTGTTTTGAAAGATGGTGAGTTAGAATGGCGAGATGGCCCTACTGAGTCACTCGATAAAGAAGTACTTGCTACAGTAGAAAACCCGTTTAAACCAGACGGTGGCTTGAGTGTGCTTGACGGCAACCTAGGCCGTGGCGTAATCAAGACTTCTGCGCTTCGCACTCCGCACTGCAACATCAAAGCACCGGCCGTGGTTTTCGAAGACCAATTCGAGTTAGATGATGCGTTCAAATCTGGCAAGCTAGACAAAGATTGCATTGTTGTTGTTCGCTTCCAAGGCCCATCAGCGATTGGTATGCCAGAGCTTCACCGATTAACGCCACCGCTTGGTGTACTTCAAGACCGCGGCTTCAAAGTAGCCCTTGTAACTGACGGTCGTATGTCGGGTGCATCAGGTAAGGTACCTGCTGCTATCCATGTGACTCCGGAAGCGTACAAAGGTGGCTTGCTTGCTAAAGTGCAAGAGGGCGACATCATTGAGCTTAACACCGAAACCGGTGCGCTTACCTTGCATGTTGATGATGAAACGTTGGCCGCTCGTGAGGCTGCGCCAGCAAACCTAGCTAAGCATCACATAGGCATGGGACGTGAGATGTTCGCAGGTATGCGTGCAATACTTACTGGCGCAGAAGAAGGAGCGTGTTCTCTGTTTTATACGCAGGAGCAAGCATAATGAGCCAGAAGTTTGTGGCTGATGTTGGCGGCACAAATATTCGCGTTGCAAGGGTAACCGAGTCTGGTGTAGCCGACATTAAAAAGTACATGTGCAATGACTTTGCCAGTATAGATTTGGCCATAGGCCAATACTTTTCTGATATGGCGCAACACACCTTTACGCAAGGTTGTATTGCCATTGCATGCCCTGTGCTTGGCGATCAAGTCGAAATGACAAATCACAGCTGGGCGTTTTCACAAAATGCACTTCGCACTCAGCTTAAGCTAGATGCGCTGTTTGTTATTAACGACTTTACGGCGGTAGCGCACTCTTTACCCGTGTTGGGTAAAGAACAGGTGGTACAAATTGGCGAAGGTATCGCGAAAGAAAATGGCAATATTGCTGTTTTTGGTCCGGGGACGGGTCTTGGTGTTGAACACATCACAATGACGTCTTCTGGCTGGCAGACCCTTGATGGTGAAGGCGGTCACGTAGATTTTGCCCCTGTTGATGAAACTGACGTTGTAGTGTGGCGTCACCTGCAAAACACTTTGGGCAGAGCGTCTGCTGAAGAAGTAATGTCGGGTCGCGGGCTGCATAACATCTATACAGCACTGGCTACTGACGCAAACGCGCCAGTGACTTTCACAGAGCCAGCGCAAATTACAGAAGCAGCCCTTAACGGTACGTGTAAGATTGCAGAAGCAACGCTTACGCAATTTTGTCGCATTATGGGTAGTTTCGCAGGTAATTTAGCGCTTAACATGGCCACGACTGGCGGCATCTTCATTGGCGGTGGTATTGCCAACCGCTTCCCTGAATTTATTCAAAACAGTGATTTTAGAGCTCGTTTTGAGGCAAAAGGGCAGATGAAGCATTACGTGAAAGACATTCCCACCTATTTAATTGCAGAGCCTGATCATGGTCTATTGGGTGCGGCTGCATATCTGAATCAAAATACAGCGAGCTAAATTATGACAACCAAATGGAAAACCTCTCCAGAGGAAATTTTTGCAGCCGGTCCAGTGGTACCTGTACTGGTTATCAACGACGTGGAAAAAGCCGTTCCTCTGGCAAAAGCGCTAATGGAAGGCGGGATCAAGGTATTAGAAGTGACCTTGCGTACGCCAGCGGCAATTGACGTGATCAAGCGTATTGCAGAGGAAGTACCTGATTCACTTATCGGAGCAGGCACGGTAACCAATGCGCAGCAGCTTAAAGCGGTAATTGAAGCAGGGGCTAAGTTTGCCATCAGTCCAGGCATGACTGCTGACCTACTTAAAGCAGGTATGGATGCAGATATTCCGCTTATCCCTGGCATTTCTTCTACGTCTGACCTGATGAAAGGCAAGGATGCAGGCTACACCCACATGAAGTTCTTCCCTGCAGAAGCGTCAGGCGGTGTTAAAGCTATCAAGTCTATTAGTGGTCCTTTCCCTGATGTGACGTTCTGCCCAACAGGCGGTATTGGTCCAAACAACTACAACGACTACCTAGCACTTAACAACGTTAAATGTGTAGGTGGTTCATGGCTTGCCCCTGACGACGCAATTGAGTCAGGTGATTGGGCGCGTATTACCCAGCTTGCTAAAGAAGCTGTTGCAGGCGCAAAGCAGTAAAAGCAAAACGCTTTTAAATATAAAAAAACCTGCCACTGTGCAGGTTTTTTATATTTGCTGATAAAAAGCACTTTGAGGCGCTAGATATCAACACATTGCTAAATGTACTATCTAGGAATGATAGTTTGCTTGAGTGCATGGCTTTCACCAGGGGCTAACGTTTGACCTTGTGTTAAAGATGTCTCTACGCATAGCATATGTTTATAGCCGAAGGGATCCATATCTGAAATAGAGGCCGCACCCTGCCACGGGTTCCATATCACAAGCGAATCATTACCTTCAGAAACAACTTCGGTAAATGTACTGCCGTCCACTTCGATTTCAGCGGTTTTAATCGGGGCAACATGTATTCGGTCTGTTTCACCAGTAATCGTATATGGCACAGGTGTAGATTTTAAGGCCCAATCATCTAGCTTATCTTTGTATTGGCCTTCAATACCGTTTATCTGCGTATGTTGGATGTGATCTACTTGAAAGTAAGTATGTAATGCGCAATTGAACTCGAATGGTACTACACCTGTATTTTCTGTAACGAGCAAGACTTCTAGCGCTTCACCGACGGCAATTTTCATAATAACGCTGCAGTCGTTTTCGAACCCTTCTGCACGGGTAAAGCTTGGAGAAAGGGTTATCGTTGTTCCCTTGTCTGTATCCTCTGAATTAACCAGCTTCCACACTTGTGTTCTTAAAAAACCATGAGAGGGGAGTGCACCCTTCTCGCGGCCGTGATCGTCGCTAAACCAAGGCCAGCATACTGGAATACCGCCACGAATAGGACGTTCGCCATTTAAATAGGCGTGAGGACTTACCCAGAGTCGTTCTCGTTCGTCGACTTTTGGAATATAAGAAAGAATATGGCCGCCAAATAGGCTTATACGTGCTGAAGCGAACGAATTACTCACATCTAAAAAGGTGAGTCCATTAGACTCGCTAACGGTAACTGAATTAACAGGCGGCATAAGCCCTCCTTGGACAAATAAGAGAACAAAAAAGATAAGCGACGGGAAAACATGTATCGCTAGAACATCGTGTTAATAGAAAGCGTCACTTTCAAAAACAAAAAAGGTGCAAACGCATTGTTTACACCTTTAGATTAACTCAACTTATACAAAATTAGTTTAACTATTTTTGCAAAATTTGGTTTTTTACTTTGATATGTGAGCCACAAGGTCAAGAACTTTGTTTGAGTAGCCCCATTCGTTATCGTACCAAGATACCAGTTTAACGAATGTATCAGTTAATGCGATACCTGCCGTGGCGTCAAAAACAGATGTGCGAGCGTCGCCAACGAAATCATTAGAAACAACAGCATCTTCGGTGTAACCCATGATACCTTTTAAATCGCCTTCAGAGGCTTCTTTCATGGCAGCGCAGATTTCAGCGTAGCTTGCAGGCTTTGCCAAGTTAACAGTAAGATCTACAACTGAAACGTTTGGTGTAGGCACACGGAAAGCCATGCCCGTAAGTTTGCCGTTTAGTTCCGGAATTACTTTACCTACAGCTTTCGCTGCACCCGTTGACGATGGAATGATGTTTTGGCCAGCACCACGACCGCCGCGCCAATCTTTCATAGATGGGCCATCTACAGTTTTCTGTGTAGCCGTTGTCGCGTGAACGGTTGTCATTAGACCATCAACAATGCCAAACTTGTCATTAAGTACTTTAGCAAGTGGCGCTAAACAGTTAGTAGTACACGACGCGTTCGATACGATGGTTTCGCCCGCGTAGCTGTCTTGGTTAACACCCATAACAAACATAGGCGTATCATCTTTTGAAGGCGCAGACATAACAACCTTTTTAGCACCTGCTTCGATGTGTTTAGCCGCCGTTTCTTTTGTTAGGAATAGACCGGTAGATTCAACAACAACGTCAACGTCTACTTCATTCCACTTAAGTGCTGCTGGATCTCTTTCTGAAGTGATACGAATAGTTTTACCGTTTACTACTAGGTTGTTGTTATCAACCGTAACTTCACCGTCGAATAAACCGTGAGTCGAGTCGTACTTCAGAAGATAAGCAATGTAATCTGTGTCTAGCAAGTCGTTAATAGCTACAACTTCGATGTCGTTGCGCTCTGCTGCTGCACGCATTACTAGGCGACCAATACGGCCAAAACCATTGATACCGATGCGAATTGTCATAACGTACCCCGATTGTTTAAATAAAATGAAAATAAATTACGTAAAGTATGGATCAAAATGCCATAATTAGCAAAATAAAAAGCAAAAGTGTTGCAAAATTACGAATTAATACTTTTGCAATCGTATTCAGATATCGTCGAGCTCATGTTTCTAGAATAATGTTAAAAAATTGTATGCGACGCGTTCGCTTTTTTCAGATACTGCGTCTCTCACCGAATAACAGGAATGACAAACCATGACACAACAACTTCTGCAACAACTGGTTGAAATGCGGGGCATCGAAACCCAATATGTCGACGCATGGGGAAAACCTGCAACCATCGCAGAATCAAGCAAAGCCAAGTTGCTCAACACACTTGGTTATGACACTAGTAGTGACGAAAAAATTCAGTCACAAATAACACAAGACGTTAAATCGGTATGGTTGTCGCCGCTTAACCCTGTTCAGGTTGTTCGCAATACCGAAGAAATTATCGTTGCAGTTCGTCTTCCTATCGAATTGGTCAACGACGAACATACCCTTACCATCACTTGCGAAAACGGTGAGGTTAAAGCGCACACATTTATCCCTGTTGATCAAGAAATGACGACAATGGCTCACATCGACGAAGTCGAGTTTCATGAGTACGTTGTAACAGTACCTTTGGATTTACCATTGGGTTATCACGATGTGGTATTAAGTGCTGACAACGATGAATTCGCGCGATCCCGTATTATCGTTGCGCCAGAAGCGTGCTACACGCCAAGTGAAATCAAAGAAGGCAAGAAAATTTGGGGCTTAAGCGTTCAACTTTATTGCGTGCGTAGTGAAAAGAACTGGGGTATTGGTGACTTTTCTGACCTTTCATTACTCATAGAAAAAGCAGCAGGTGTTGGTGCGGATTTTATTGGCCTCAATCCAATTCATGCTTTATATCCCGCTAATCCAAATGCGTGCTCGCCATACGGGCCAAGTTCTCGTCGTTGGTTGAATTATTTATACATTGATGTAACTGCCATTGAAGGTTACGACGATGCGTCCGTACAAAGCCTAGTAAATAGTGATGATTTTAAAGCGACTCTTGAACATGCTCGCAATGTGGAACACGTGGATTATGAAGCAGTCGCCCATCTGAAATTAGCTGCACTTAAAGCTGTTTTTGAGGTGTACAACGCAAAATATCTATGTAAAAACACTAAACAAAATAAAGCGTTTAAAGCGTTTGTTGAAGCTGGCGGTGAAAGCTTAGATATGTTGGCGGTATACGATGCGCTGCAGTCGCACTTAAAAGCTGATGGTAAAGAGAGCTGGGGCTGGCCAGTATTTCCTCAGGAATTCAAAGATTATCACAACCCTGCCGTGGCTAAATTTAAGCGCGCGAACGAGCAAGAAGTGAAATTCTATTTGTTTCTGCAGTGGATTGCGGCACAGCAGCTTGAACTAGCAAGCAGCAAAGCAACCGACGCAGGCATGACCATTGGTCTTTATCGCGATTTAGCCGTCGGCGTTAGTGAAGGCAGTGCTGAAATTTGGGGTAACAAAGACCTCTACTGCACTAACGCGAGCGTGGGGGCGCCACCCGATATTTTAGGTCCATTGGGTCAAAATTGGGGCTTACCACCTATGGATCCGCGTAAACTTTACGAACAGGGCTATCAGCCAATCATCGACTTATTTGCTTCGAACATGGCGTCTTCGGGCTCACTGCGTATTGACCACGTGATGGCGCTACTGCGTTTGTGGTGGGTTGTTAAAGGCGATAACGCAAAAGATGGCGGATACGTGTATTACCCGGTAGATGACCTCTTAGGCATACTTGCACTAGAAAGTCACCGCAACGAGAGCCTGGTCATTGGTGAAGATTTAGGTACGGTGCCAGAGGAAATTCGCAGTAAGCTTGCAGATAACGGCGTGTATTCTTATCGTGTGTTTTTCTTTGAACAAGCTGAAGACGGTGGTTTCTTCTCACCAAGCCATTATCCTGTTCAGTCTATGTCCACATTAACTACTCACGATATGCCAACGCTAATTGGTTACTGGCACTGTTTAGACCTTGAACTAGGCAAAGATATCGGTCTTTATCCTACGGATGAAATTCTGCAGACCTTGTATGCAGACCGCCATGAAAATAAGCAGGAAATTCTAAATACCCTGCACGGCCATGGTTCAATTGGTGACAACGTGGGTCACGATGTTAATTTCACAGGTATGAACCGAGAACTTAACAACGGGATGCAAGTTCATATGGCAGGTGGGTCTAGCGCGCTCTTGAGTCTTCAGTTAGAAGACTGGTTAGAGATGGATAAGCCGGTCAATATTCCGGGTACGTTTAACGAATATCCTAACTGGCGCAGAAAACTCACCGAGAATATTGAATCGATGTTCGAAAGACATGATATAAATGATTTAGCGTCTAAACTTACTCAAGCACGAAAGCAAGCGAGCCAAGGGTAGGGCGTGTGTCCCTAATCATCATTATCGAAGAAACGGTAATTGATGGTTGCCTAGGTTACTTAATCGAGTAAGATAAAGTGCCATAACGGTGCTTTCGACAGGGCTTGAACGCAATAAGGCGCACTCAAGCCCTCAATTCAACCCGCTGAAATGCGGGTTTTTAATAGGAGTAGCGAATGCAATTAGCGCAGCAGTTTGAACAGGTATTATGTTCTCAGCCCTTTTCCCAACTTGGAATAATAACAAATAGTAATGAGTCGAAACTTCGAGTATGGCGCCCTAATGCTCAAGGAATCACCATTCAATGGGAAAATTCTGCGCTTGAAGATTTAACGCTCTCATCAAAAGATGGTTTGTTTGAGGCGTCGCTACCAAAAGGTTATGACGGTGAAGTTTATCGGGTTATCACTCAAGGCTCACAAGATAAAAAAGGCAATATCGACCCCTATCAGTTCAAGGAGCAGGCCTATCATGCAGTCCACTATATTGATAGCGCACCGGAAAATTTATACAAGCAAGCTGGCGCACAGCTTATATCCCTCACTACAGGCAGCGGAAACGAAATTAGCGGTGTAAGATTTTGTGTTTTTGCGCCTAACGCCAGCACCGTTTCCCTCATCGGAGATTTCAATCAGTGGGATGGGCGTATGCACCCCATGGAAAAGACGTCAATGGGTTATTGGGTGCTTTTTGTACCAGAACTGACTGAGGGCGAACGTTACAAGTACCATATCAAAGACGCCCACGGGCACGACTTACCACATAAAGCTGACCCGCTGGGCTTCAGTGCCGAACAGTATCCATCGCACGCTTCAAAAATCTTCAACCACGATACCTATGAGTGGAACGACCGAGTTTGGATGGAACAGCGCGGTAAAAATAAGTACCAAAGCCCCATGAGTATTTATGAGGTACATTTAGGCTCGTGGAAACGCCCGGACGATGCGTCTGGTGCTCGCTACCTGACTTATCGTGAGCTTGCTGAAGATTTGGTTGCTTATGTTAGTGACATGGGCTACACCCACGTCGAACTTCTCCCTATTTCTGAGTTTCCGTTTGATGGTTCATGGGGGTATCAGCCCGTAGGTATGTTTGCACCCACCAGTCGTTTCGGTAACCCGGATGACTTTAAATATTTCGTTGATAAATGCCACCAAGCTGGAATTGGCGTCATTATCGATTGGGTCCCCGCTCATTTCCCTGAAGATGGACATGGTTTAGCCCGATTCGATGGTTCTTGCGTTTATGAATACGAGGACCCACGCAAAGGCTGGCACCCAGACTGGAACTCATGCATTTATGATTTCGGTAAAGATACTGTTCGCCAGTTCCTAGTGGCAAATGCGCTATTTTGGTTAGATAAATTCCACGTGGACGGACTGCGTGTTGATGCCGTAGCTTCAATGCTATATCTCGATTACTCGCGCAATGACGGCGAGTGGATCCCGAACGTGGACGGTGGTAACGAAAACTATGAAGCCATCAGTTTGCTTAAGTGGATGAACGAGGAAGTATATAAACACTACCCAGACGCCATGACGATTGCCGAAGAATCGACGTCGTTTCCCAAGGTTTCTCGCCCTGTATTCGATGGCGGCCTAGGTTTCGGTTTTAAGTGGAATATGGGTTGGATGCACGATTCTTTACATTACATTGCTAAAGACCCCGCATATCGCAATTATCACCATGGTGATATCACGTTCAGTATGGTGTATGCGTTTGATGAAAACTTTGTACTGCCTATTTCACACGATGAAGTTGTGCACGGAAAGGGCAGTATGCTGCATAAGATGCCGGGGGATGAATGGCAGCAGGCAGCAAATTTACGCTGTTACGCCGGTTTTATGTATGGCCACCCTGGTAAGAAGCTAAATTTCATGGGGAACGAGCTCGCGCAGGCCCGTGAATGGAATCATGACAGCAGTCTTGACTGGCATCTTCTAGATTACGACAAGCACAAGGGTGTTCAGACCCTCAACAAGGCGCTTAATCATCTTTATACGTCGACGCCTGCGTTGTATGAACAAGATCACAATCCCGCCGGTTTCGCTTGGTTAGACCACGGTAATGCCGACCAGAGCGTTGTGTCATTTGTACGAACATCTAAAGACGCAAAACAAAAGGTCTATGTTGTATCTAACTTCACTCCTGTACCGCGTAAGCATTTCAGGATAGGTGTTGATGAGGCGTGTTCGTTATCATTGGCTTTGAATACGGATGCCAGCGAATTCTGGGGAAGCAATTATGAAGTGGTTTCTGAAGTTGATACGCAAAACACTCCATGGAATGATCGACCCTATTCTGTGGAGGTAACGTTACCGCCCCTGTCTACTGTGTTTTATATTACCAACTTAGACTAAACCGTTAAGCTAATAGTACATTGAGAACGTTGTGAACGAGATACAAACAACCGCGCTAATTGAAATAAATGCAATAGGCCAGCCGTATCCATTAGGCGCATCTATTACAAAAGAAGGATGTAATTTCGCGGTATATGCACCAGACGCGAAAGCGGTAATATTGTGTTTTTTCAATAGCGATACAGAAGAGGCGATAAGCGAGCATCCGTTGCCGGAAAAAACAGGCGAGGTTTGGCATGGTCATTTCAGCGGCGTTAGTGCAGGGCAGTACTATGGATATCGTGTTGAGCGGGGTGAGGGCGGTTTGCACTCAGTGCCCACTGACAAATTACTTATCGATCCTTACGCAAAGAAATTAAGCCGTGCGATAAAGTGGGATGCGCGACGTTACAAGCATGACTCTCAGTTTATGATCCCAAAGTGTATTGTTATAGACGATAGCTCTTACGCTGTTAGCCATGCAAGTTCCCCTGTTATTCCAAAACACAAGCGTGTTGTTTATGAAGCCCACGTCAAAGGGCTCACCAAGCTTCACCCCGATGTACCGAAAGAGCATAGAGGCAAATTTATAGGGGCGGCGCATCCAAGCGTAATTAACCATTTAAAGGCGCTGGGTATCACTACGGTGCAGTTTATGCCTTTGTGCTCATTCATGCCCGAACCGTTTATTACAGATAAGGGCCTGACGAATTATTGGGGTTATAACCCGGTTAATTTTTTCGCGCCAGAGCCTCGCTACGGTGTGGCAGACGCCTTGGCCGAGCTTAAAGCAATGGTCGATGCGTACCACAGTGCTGGCCTTGAGGTAATTGTCGACGTGGTATTTAATCATACGGCAGAAGCAGGAGAGGGTGGCCCGATATTATCGTATAAAGGATTTTGCCCCTATCAAGCGTACTTATTGGAGCAAACAAAAACCGGTGAGCTTGTCTATTCGAATCATTCAGGTTGTGGTAACACCGTAAACACCGCTCAACCATTTATGATGGGCCTTATTTTAGATGCGATGCGTCACTGGGTCTCGGTTATTGGAGTTGATGGTTTTCGGTTTGACTTAGCTGTTTGTTTGGGAAGAGAACCGCAGCATTATAATAAAAAGTCCGGTTTGCTGCGGGCAATCAGCGCCGATCCTATTCTAAGAGATAAAGTATTACTTGCCGAACCCTGGGACATTGGACCTGGCGGTTATCAGGTTGGCAACTTCCCGTCGCCTTGGCTTGAGGTTAACGATAAGTATAGAGACACAGTGCGAGCATTTTGGCGCGGTGACGATGGCGTAACAGCTGATTTCGCAACGCGACTTATGGGCTCCAGAGATATATTTCACAAAGGGCGTCGACATATCAGTACATCGGTGAATAACGTAACCTATCACGATGGATTTACCCTTCATGATATGGTGACTTACGCCGAGCGTCATAATCTTGATAACTTGGAAGATAACAGAGATGGTCACGGTCACAACCTCTCGGCTAATTATGGTGTAGAGGGCGAAACCAACGATGAATCGATTATCACCATGCGAGAGCGCCAGAAACGAAACCTCTTTGCAACCTTGATTTTTTCACAAGGTACGCCCCATATTCTTGGTGGCGATGAGCTAAGCCGAACCCAAAATGGAAACAATAACGCTTACTGCCAGGATAACCCTATAAGCTGGCTGAACTGGGAGATGAATAAACGCAAACAGGACTTTCTGAGTTTTTGTCAATACGTTATTCGTCTGCGTCAATCGTCTTCCCTGTTAAGCGAGTTAAAGCTTCATGATGATGCTTTTACCTTGTCGCGAAATGTAAAAGAAATAAACTGGTACAAACCCGATGGTTCAGACAAAGCGTCTGAAGACTGGAATACGCAACACAACAAGGCCTTTGGCGTTGAAATCAAGGGGTGTGCGTTAGGAGAGCAAAAGCCTGAACATTGGTTTTTATGCGTTAACGCCAGTGAAAATGACGTGCGCTTCCATCTACCGTCTGTGCTTCCAAAAGGGGGATGGACTATGCACCTAGATACCAGATACAGTTCGCTGGAAGAACAACCGTCAATATGCATCCAAAAGGTGTTTTTACAAGCCAGTAAATCACTCACGCTGTTTAGCTTTGCCCAGTTTACTGGGTAGAGCGCAACTGATTTCCCGTTGATGTGCGTTAAGAATAATCTCTCCCTATACTATAGAGCGTTGAAGCGACTAAGACTTTACCTTTGTTGGGATTTCATACAGCATAGGGTTGTAAGCTGAAGCTCAGGGTTAAAATCTCCGACCAATTAGCCTTTAATGCCTGTTTATGTTTACTGGTGGTGGTATTTACACCAGTGCAGACGAAATTACGATGTTTGACTGTTCATTATTGTTTCAGGTGGTATCATGCGCAGCCATCTGAAATGTGAGGGTGTTCCTATGCAAAAGAAAGGTGGTAATTCGCACGAAGACAAGTCGTGTGATATTGGTTTTATCGGTTTAGGGGTAATGGGTAGTAACCTGACCATGAACCTTGTGGACCATGGCTATCGCGTCGCGTGCTTCGATTTAGACCAAAACAAAGTTGAGTCTATTTTAGCTAAAGACGAGAGCGAACGCGCCGAAAATACTGAGCCTCGTGTTGAAGGCTGTAGTTCATACACCGAGCTTTTGAGTAAATTAAAAGCCCCTCATTTAATTATCATCTCTGTGCCTGCGGGCGACCCAGTTGATCATGTATGTAATCATCTGATTGATGCGGGTATTCATGCTGACGATATCGTTGTAGATACAGGTAACAGCTTGTGGACTGACTCTGTAGCCCGCGAAGAGCAGTATAAAGGGAAATTTATTTTCTTCTCTACTGCAGTGTCTGGCGGTGAAGTCGGTGCGCGCTTTGGCCCGTCTTTAATGCCTTCCGGCAACCCATATGCATGGACACGTATCGAGCCTGTGCTCAAAGCCATTGCTGCGAAAGTAGACCCTGAAACTGGTAAGCCACTAGAAAGTCATACGCCGGGTCAACCAGTGTTAAAAGGCGAACCATGCGCAACTTATATAGGTCCCGTTGGAGCGGGTCACTACGTGAAAATGGTGCACAACGGTATAGAGTACGCCGACATGCAGCTTATTTGCGAAACCTATCATGTGATGCGCGAGGCGCTTCATATGGCGCCTGCTGAAATAGCAGAAGTATTTCGCAAGTGGAACCAAGGCAAGCTTAATAGCTATTTGATGGAAATCAGTGCCGAAGTATTAGAGCAAATGGATCCAGAAACCAGTCAGCCGCTTGTTGATGTTATTTTAGACAGGGCAGGCCAGAAAGGAACGGGTCTGTGGACCGCTGTAAGCGCATTGCAGGTAGGTAGCCCGGCGCAAACTATTACATCAGCAGTATTCGCACGCAGTATATCTAGCCTTAAAGATGAGCGAGTGGCAGCTAGTAAAGTACTCACAGGTCCAGATGCGCCAACGTTTAGCGATGAAGAAAAAATGTCTATCGTTAACAAGCTAGAGCAAGCGCTCTACTGCTCGAAAATCTGTGCTTATGCTCAAGGTTTCCAGCTGATGGCTATGGCGGGTAAAGAACACGGTTGGACGTTAGAGTTTGGCGAAATCGCAAAAATTTGGCGTGCAGGATGTATTATTCGCGCGGTATTTTTACAGTCGATTTCTAAGGCTTACGAAAACAACGAAGATCTTGCAAACTTGTTGATGGACCCGTTCTTTTCCGAACAAATCACTCAATTCCAAGCTGATTGGCGAGAATCTATCGCCCAAGCAACCCTCGCAGGGGTTCCTTGTCCTGCAATGATGTCAGCATTGAGTTATTACGATTCTTATCGCACAGCGGTATTACCTGCTAACCTGTTGCAAGGCCAGCGCGATTATTTCGGCGCGCACACTTATCAGCGTGTTGATAAACCAGCAGGTAAGAAGTACCACATCGAGTGGAGTGATCCAGCAAGGCCGCAAACTGCTATCAAAAGATAGTTGATAACATTCAACGCTATCGCTCTATGAGCCCTGTCATTAATGAGTGAGCGTTTTTAAGAAAAAGGTGTATTTGTTGTCAAATACGCCTTTTTTGTTTTAGGAGGTAAGCGATGTCGACAGATAATAATGAAGGTGTATCCAAAACAGAAAAAGATTGGAAAACAGATTTAAGTGAACAGGAATACTATGTGTGTCGTGAAGCGGGGACTGAGCGGCCCTTCACAGGGGTTCTGCTAGATGAGCAGCGAGATGGTTTGTATTTATGTAAGTGCTGTGAAGCCCCCTTATTTCCTTCAGATACCAAATTCGATGCCGGTTGTGGTTGGCCATCTTTTTATAAGCAGCTCGATGATGGCAATGTGGATTACAGAGAAGATTTAACTCACGGTATGCGAAGGGTTGAGATTTTTTGTAAGCAGTGTGGTTCCCACCTGGGGCACGTTTTTCCTGATGGGCCTGCGCCAACGGGGCAGCGCTATTGTGTAAACTCACTGTCTATGACATTTAAGGGCGAAGACAACGTTAAAGTGCGAGGCTGATATTGCAGTTTCACAACGTCGCTAGAGGAGATTAAGGTAAACATCTGATTAAAAATTGACCTTGTGTTTGACCTTCAATTTTAAAATTAAAAAAAACCGCCCATAAATGGCGGTTTTTTTAATTATTTACCGATAAAATTGTGTAACTAAGTTTCAAAAATCAGAGCTTATCTAGCCTAAGCGCGTTCGCATCGAAGGTTGCGCTTTTAAGGCTGCTAACGACTTCATCGATGATAGCGTCCAGTATTTCAGTAGGAAGTGCGTGTTGTTGCCCCAATTGAACTCGCTGAGTTTCATCAAGTCTCTCATCGAAGGCTTCAGCGACGCCGTACCAAACATAAGCACGACGATAATTGTCTATATCCATGCCTATAGAAGCGAGTGAATAAAAAACACTAACATCAATATCATCACTGTCGGTGTATAAGCTTAATGCGCGATAAAGGGTTTCTGTGGTGCGCTTCAAATCGGTTTTTATCTGAACTGAGGCAAGAGATACCAGTAAAGCGGGATCGGTAACCCGATTGCTTGCCGCGTAGCGCTCAAAGCGATGAAAAGCATCTTTGTCATTGAAACGAGTCCAGTGATAGTAGGAGAGGTAGGGGTCTAATGAGTCTTTAGTTTCTCTACTAAGCCGTTTAATTTCACGTTGAGCGGTGATCACGCCCTTAAGTCGGGTGGCTTCTTTTCCTTTGCGCTTTATGTGCTCAATGTGTTGCACTTCTTCTACACACGTTAAGTATTCTTCGAAATTCAAAAGAAGTGGGTATTTATATGCGTCATCTTTCGAGTCTTGGTTGTAGTAGCGAAGGCGAATAATTTCGGCTCGCTCGGCGCGACAGCGTGCGTCTAAACTTAAGTCCAGACAAATTTCGCTGTGCGACTCGCAAATTTCACTGATGGTGGGTTCGAAGAGATCGCCACAGCCGCCGAGGGCGAATAGTGAGACTAGCCCTAATGTCGAAGGTCGTATTTTTGTTGGAAACTTACCAAACAAATTCTTCGTTGTATGAGTTTTCATGGTGGTTTTGAAACTTATCAACAATTTGGTCTTCCTTGCTTGTTTATTTAAGATACTGCTCGTCACCGTCAGACGAAAACTCACCTAGTGTACCCTAAAAATAATAAAAAGCTGACGCGTAATTAAGAATTGTTGAACGTCTATGCCCTCTATTTTATGGCAGCAAATAGACATCAACGACAACACCGTTAATTTAATTTCGATGAAGGCAGAAGCATGAATCAACAGTTTGAGCAGGAATTACAAAGCAGCTGGCAAGAGCGTCAGGAATACGCAGAAATGATGTTGCCCCTTATTGGTAAGCTTTACCGCAATAAGGCAGTTGAAATTTCAGTTTACGGACGTTCATTATTAAATGCCAGTGCGATAGACGTTATCAAAGCGCATCGCAAAGTGCGACTGCACGAAGGTATCAAGTTACGCCTTCGAGAAAGTTTCCCTATTTTAGAAGCGCTAAGCAATATGAAACTGGCGCCTGCCCAAATCGATATCGGCAAACTAGCCTTCGATTTTCACTTCGGTTCTGCGGTTGATAACAGCGACCTTACGGCCTACCTCAACGAAAAACTAAACGACGTTGCCAATAAAGAGGACGATCAGAAGCCTCAAGACGTTGTACTTTATGGTTTTGGTCGTATTGGTCGCTTACTTGCACGCTTACTTATTGAGCGCCAGGGTAAAAATAACAAATTGCGTCTACGAGCCATTGTGGTCCGAGGTGGACGAGACGGCGACTTAGAAAAGCGTGCAAGCTTGTTGCGCCGCGATTCAGTACATGGTCCTTTCAACGGCAGCATTACGGTTGACCACGAACGCAATGCGCTTAAAGCGAATGGCTCGTACATCCAAGTGATATATGCCAATAGCCCTGATGAGGTGGATTACACCCAATATGGTATAGATAACGCCATCATCGTTGATAACACGGGTATTTGGCGTGATCGCGATGGTCTTGGTCTTCACCTAAAGGCGAAAGGCGCAGCTAAAGCTATTCTTACTGCTCCTGGCAAAGGTGACATTAAAAACATCGTACACGGTGTGAACGACGAAGAAGTAACGCCAGAAGATACAATTGTTTCTGCTGCTAGCTGTACGACCAATGCCATCACACCAGTGCTTAAAGCGCTAGATGAAGAATACGGCATTGAAAATGGCCATGTTGAAACGGTTCACTCGTATACTAACGACCAAAACCTGATCGATAACTACCACAAAGGCGACCGTCGCGGACGAAGTGCACCGCTTAACATGGTAATTACCGAAACTGGTGCGGCGAAAGCGGTTGCTAAGGCATATCCGAAATTAGCGGGTAAACTCACTGGTAACGCTATCCGTGTACCTACGCCGAATGTGTCTTTAGCTATTTTGAACTTGAATCTTAAAACGTCAGTAGATCGCATTGCAGTAAACGAATTCCTTCGTGATACCGCACTGTTCTCAAAGCTTCAGCATCAAATTGACTACACAGCAAGTAAAGAGATTGTATCTACAGACTTAGTTGGCTCTCGCGCTGCGTCAGTAGTGGATTCTCAGGCAACCATTGCCGCAGACAACCGCTTAACGCTTTATGTATGGTACGACAACGAGTTTGGTTACAGCTGTCAGGTATTGCGCGTAGTTCGCGATATGGCAGGGCTAAGCTTTCCTACATTGCCGCTTTAAGTAATTTTTTATAAAGCTGAGCTTTAAACTGTATAAAAAACCGACCCAAGTGGTCGGTTTTTTGATGGTGTAAACATTTTGTATACTTTCGACAGTACAAAAGCCGCTGAGTGCGTGGAATTTGTGTTTATGTCTATGCTAAATTAGCGCTCAAATAACGAGGAAAACGACAGTCTATGCATATTTCCAGTCAATTCGACAGCGGTAACATCGAAGTAGTTAGCGCACAATCACCAGACGATATTCGTCTTACCATTCCCAACGATAATCAATCTGAATTTGCTCAGTGGTTTCATTTTCGTTTAGTGGGCGAAACCTTTGTAACGCACACAATGACCATCGGTAACTTGGCAAAGTCAGCATATCCAGAAGGTTGGAAAGGATATAACGTTCTAGCGTCTTACGATCGTCAAACGTGGTTTCGCATTCCTAGCGAATTTGACGGTGACAACCTTACGTTTTCACTAACGTTAGAACAGCCTAGCGTTTACTTTGCGTATTTCATTCCGTACAGCTATGAACGCCATCTCGATCTTGTGCACGATGCGCAAATGTCATTGTTGTGTGAGCACAAATTCTTAGGCCTTACCCTAGATGGCCGTGATATGTCTTTGCTGGTAATCGGTGAAGAAACGCCAGAGAAGAAAAAGGTATGGATAACAGCCCGCCAACACCCTGGCGAAACGATGGCCGAGTGGTGCGCAGAGGGCATTATATATCGTTTACTTGACGAGCAAGATGGTTTGGCGCGACAGTTGCTTGATAACGCCGTGTTCTACATTGTACCAAACATGAACCCAGACGGCAGCGCACGAGGCCATCTGCGTACCAACGCTGTAGGCACCAACCTCAATCGCGAGTGGGCAACTCCCTCGCAAGAAAAAAGCCCAGAAGTACTTTACGTACTTAACGCGATGAGTGAAATTGGTGTGGACATGTATCTTGATTTGCACGGTGATGAGGCATTGCCGTACAACTTTGTAGCAGGAAGTGAAGGCAACCCAAGCTACAACGATACTATTAAAATGCTTGAAAATACGTTTAAAGATGCGCTATTGAATGCAACGCCTGAGTTTCAGGATGAATTTGGTTACGACAAAGACGAGCCAGGTAAGGCTAATTTAACCGTTGCGTCAAATGCGGTGGGTGAGAAATTCAAATGTATGGCATACACAGTGGAAATGCCATTTAAAGACAACGCTAATGTGCCGGACGACATTTATGGATGGTCGGTACAGCGCAGCCGTCAATTAGGTGAAGATTTGCTTATTGGCGTGAACGCGGTTGTTAAAAAGCTAAAAGCATCAGATAAATAGAATAAAAATAGGAAGCGAAAGTTTCCGCAATAAAGGCCTCGACAAAAAGAGGCCTTTTAATTAATAAAACAAAACAACAATTAAACATAATAAAAAAGGGGAATAACGTTGGAAGGGTTATATGGTTTTCTAACTATGCTCGATGGATTCTTAGGGGGCGCGTTTTGGTTTCCTTATGTGCTGTTAGGTGTAGGTCTTTTCTTCACGGTTTATCTTAAGTTTCCGCAAATTCGTTTTTTTAAACACGCTTGGCAGGTTGTTACCGGCAAGTTTGACAAAGAAAGCGACCCTGGTGATACCACCCACTTTCGCGCTTTAACTACCGCTCTCTCAGGTACTGTAGGGACAGGTAATATCTCAGGTGTGGCGTTTGCTATTTTCTTAGGTGGTCCAGCGGCATTATTCTGGATGTGGGTTACCGCTTTTTTGGGTATGACCACCAAGTTCGTTGAAGTAACCCTGTCGCATAAGTACCGTGTTAAAACCGAAGACGGCACAATGGCTGGTGGCCCAATGTATTACATGGACCGCCGTCTAAACATGAAATGGCTAGCGGTGGCCTTTGCTATCGCCACGGTAGTAAGTTCATTTGGTACCGGCAACCTTCCTCAAAGTAACGGTATTGCACAAAGTATTGAAGCCACTTTTGGTTTTGAGCCTTGGTTAGTAGGAAGTGTATTGGGTATTCTTCTCGCCTTGGTTATTCTTGGTGGTATTCAGCGAATAGCGGCTTTCACCGCGCGCGTTGTTCCCGTAATGGCAGTTATCTACCTAATTGGTGCACTTGCTGTTATTTTCGCGAACCTTGAAAATATTGGCCCTTCGTTTGCCGCTGTAATTGGTGATGCGTTTACCGGTTCAGCCGCTGCAGGTGGTTTCTTGGGGGCGTCGTTAGCTTACGCATTTAACCGTGGTGTTAACCGTGGCCTGTTCTCGAACGAAGCTGGGCAGGGGTCTGCACCTATTGCTCACGCAGCAGCAAAAACGAAAGAGCCCGCATCAGAAGGTATGGTTTCTCTGCTTGAACCTTTCATCGACACCATTTTAATCTGTACCGTTACGGGTTTGGTTATTCTCTCTTCAGGTGTGTGGAAAGAAAAGCACGAAAACGTGTTCGATCGTTCCGATATGTATTTCGTGGCAGGAAAATACGACGATACCAACCAAGCTGATGTCGATAAATTATATGGCTATCTAAACGAGATTGAAGGTAACGTAGTTGAACCTTACACTGGGTCGATTACAGTTGTTAACGGCACTGCGGTAAGCGATGGCTTTACGCTTCTTAACGCTCGCTCGATTGCGGAAGACGTGAAGTATTCTGTTGGTAGTGAAGACTTGTTTACCGGTACACTTAAAATTGTGGACGGTAAACCAGTTAAAGAGAATTTAGAAGTTAGCGGAAAGTCGCTGGTTCACTCTGCAGCGCTAACGACGATTGCATTTACACGGGGCTTTTTCGGCGATGCTGGCCAGTATATCGTTTCTATTGGTTTAATGCTGTTTGCGTTCTCCACTGCTATTGCTTGGTCTTATTACGGTGACCGCGCCATGACCTATCTTTTAGGGCCGCGCTCTGTTATGCCGTATCGTGTAATTTACGTTGCTGGTTTTGTTTGGGCAGCGTTCTCTGATACCACATTAGTATGGGCACTGTCAGCCGTGGCTATCGTAGTAATGACCTTGCCTAACCTGTTTGGAATTATGCTGCTTTGCAAAGAAATGAAGGAGACCGTAAACGACTACTGGTCTCGCCATAAAAAGTAGAAATAACAGGTTCATAAAAGACACCATTGTCTGAAGTTTGTACAGAAAATAGGTGAGTAAAATTGTGCGCCGGTGTACTTTGTTAAAAGTGTATACCCCGCGCATTTTTTGTTTTGGGAAGTCATGGTTTATCCTCAGAATCGACTTCATTGTTGTGCCTAACTTCAGTATGATAGCCGTCCGCGTAAAATACTGGTGCAAATAGCATGAGTATTCTCATTTCGCACTCAATCATTAGGAGCAACATATGGCATTAGTTGACTGTCCTTCATGCAACAAGAAAACGTCTGACAAAGCGAAGACGTGCCCTCATTGCGATTTCAAAATCGGTGACGCGACTTCAGAAGATATAGAGCGCAAACAAAGCTTACAAAGATTTAAAAAGCTGGCGAGTATCCAGAACCAGTCTCTTCTTGCTATGCTAATCTTCGTTGCGAGCTTTGGCTTCATGTATTGGGGCGGAACCCGTCCGGGTGATTTGCAACATAATTTGGCTATTTTGGGCGCAGTGGTTGGCTTTGTATGGTACTTAGTAAATCGTGCGCGAATTGTTTATATAAAGCGTTTTTCCTAAATGAATATTGAAGCACTACTAGCTAGTATGACGCCAGAAATTTATGAGCGTCTCCGCCAGGCAGTTGAAACCGGCAAATGGCCTGATGGCACACCTTTGAATAATGAGCAAAGAGAAAGCTCGATGCAGGCCGTGATGCTTTACCAAGCCAAAATTGAAAAGTCCTCAGAGCATATGACTGTAGGCGAGAACGGCGAAATTGTTCACAAAAGCAAAGCCGATTTTAAACGCTCATTACGTAGTGAGCAGGATGATAAAAATACAATAGCGCGGTTCAAACAGGATGATATTTAGTCGTATATTTACGCCTTCGCACCAAAGCCCTAAGCCTGAAAAAAGAATGCAGGCAATTGAAAATCTCTCTCCAGATAAGGCACAAGAAAAAACAATTCTTCACGAGCTAGCCTTTAACGATGAGGATCCCAATGTAAGTTTATCAGCGCTGGAGAAGCTCAATAGTTTCGTGTTGTGGCTTAAAATGTCGCAAATCGCGAAGCAGTCTCGAGTAAAAAAGGTCGCTGAGCTGAAAGTTAATGCAGCGCTTTTAAATGAGGGGGATCTTTCCCTTTCTTGTGAAGAAAAATTGTCGTTTTTAAAAGAAACGGCGAGTCCCGAGTTCGTCATACAACTTCTACCCAAAATGCTCGAAAAAGACGCTGCACTCTTACGTGACGATACGTTAGCCAATGCGTTAATTGAGAAAGTAAATAAACCTTCATTTACACATTACGTTTTTTTAGAAGGGGCAAGTGCCAGTTTACAGACACAGCTTATTAACGGTTACTCAACCATATCCGATTTGCAAAAACTGGCAAAAAAAGTGTCGGATGACGATTTGTTGTCTAAAATCAACACCCGCATAGACGCAATAAAAGAAGCGCAGCAGCGCCCAGTGGAGCTTAAAAAGCAGCTAACCTTAACCTTATCAAAATATCAAGCGCTACTTGATAAGTCGGACGTAGAGGTTGTCGAGCAAAAACGCCGAGAATTCGACAGTGAGCTTTCGGGGTTATTTGCCCAAATTAATCTTCTCACCCAGGAAGAACACACAGAATATAAAGAAAAACGAGAAAGGATTTCAGAGCAAGTAGACCGGTACTTATCGCGTATTCGCCCAGGGTGGGAAGAAAAACAGTTAGCTACTCAGCTTGCCAATACCCAAGCATTATGTGAACAACAATTGGCCCACGCCATCGAGCAAGTTTCATGGCTTTACGACAATCGACTTTGTGAAGCGACACTTGCTGATGTAGCAACTGTAAACGAGAGTGTGCGCGCAGTAGAAGCTACGCTTGAGCAGTTAGCTCGTTTGGGAAATGAAAAATCAAGCGAGAAGCGTCTAAAAGAAATAACAAAAGCAGTAAACGAGTTAAACGACAAACTTGAACGTTTTTCTATGCAGCAACACTACGGGCAAAAGCTCCTGATTAAACTGCAAATGCTTGAGGATATTGCTACCAAAATAACAACACTTAGCGCTGTGAAGGTACAGAGCGGTCAAACAGACGCTAACCCAGCGGAACCAAGCGCACAAGTTGATGAAACGTCGCATGAAAAAGTCACCCTTGATACTCTTCAGGCCGCATTTACTGAAGTGCGCGAAGATTATAAAAAGCTAAGTAGTGAGATTGACGCTATCCCTAAAGTGTTGTCAGAGCGTTACAAGGCATTGATTAATCGTGTAAGTGCTAAGGAAAGAGCGCAAAAAACAAAGCAAAATGAGCAAATCAAAAATGTTAGAAGACAAATAAGCGTTATTGATAATCTCATTGGTCAAGGAAAGTTTCGCGTCGCGATATCGAAATTTCAAAAGCTCGAAAATAACTACAATGAGATGCCCGATTCTGCGAAAGAACAAGTCGAAAAGCGCTTCGAAAAAACTGCTGAAGAGGTGTCTCGTCTTGAGGGGTGGCAGAGTTATCTCGCTGCACCTCGTAAGCCTGCACTTGTAGAGGAAGCGCTAACTTTAGCGTCGACAGAAGCAGACGATATAAAAGCGCGAAGCGAAGCGATCAAATACCTTCGCAAACAGTGGTTGTCATTAACAACAACGACGAATAGCAGTACAACGAATAGCAGTACAACAAATAGTAGCGACGACGATTTGCAGAAGCAGTTCGACGATGCGTTAGAAAAAGCCTTCGAGCCTTGTCGTGAGCACTATTCAAAACTTGATGAGCAGCGGCAACAAGCTCTAGAAAAACGCGTAGCTATCATAGCTTCTGTAAAATCGATAGATCCAAGCTTACCGGAAGCGGAGTTAGTTAAAATTTTCGACAGAGCAGCAAAGCAATGGCACGCTGCTGGCCAGGTTGAACGAGATAATTACGAGCAGCTAAAGCGCGAGTGGAAAGCGGTTTCTGCTCCCATCCAAACTAAGATTCAAGCTTGGCAGAATGATAACCAAGCTCAGAAGCGAGATTTAGTATTGCAAGCTCAGCAACTCGCAAATCACGACGATGTAGCTGTTGCAGCAGACGAAGCTCAGAGTCTACAAAACCGATGGAAGCAAGTTGGTAATGCGGGCAAGCGGGAAGAGAGTAAACTTTGGTCGGAATTTAAAGCGGCAAATGACTTAGTTTTCGAACGCTTGAAAGCAGAAAGAAAACTGCTTAATAACGTTGTAAACGAGAAGGTAGATTCACTGCTTTCTAATATCGAAAATATTGATACAAGCAGCGACGACGCTACTTTCAACGAGTCTATGGCCCGCGTTAGAGAACAGCTTGCTGAACTACCTAAGTCGCAGCGCAGTAAAGTTGAGCGAAAATTAAATGTGGTAGAAAGCAAGCGCGAAGCGCAGGCAGAACGAGCACAGGCTCAAGCTAAACGGGACAAAGCACAGGCACTCACTTCATTACTTAAGCTTAGCGTAGGTGAAGGTACTGAAGATAAGGAGATGCTAATTGAACGGTTGGGTAAGCGTTGGTCAGGTTTGTTCAGTCAGTCTGACGGCTGCACTCGCTCGCAGCACGATAGGCGGTGGTTAACCGTTGCCTTGGAAGTGGCATCTAATATGCCAAGTCCAGATGCTGATACATCAATAAGGTCAAGCGTTCAGTTACAGATGATGACTGCAAAACTTGAGCAAGGGGAGGCCGCCACGGCTTCTGAGATTTTAGCTGATTGGCTGTCTTATGATGTATTAGAGGTTAAAGACAATGCTTTAACCCAA
Source organism: Alteromonas gracilis (assembly GCF_002993325.1). Taxonomy (GTDB): domain Bacteria; phylum Pseudomonadota; class Gammaproteobacteria; order Enterobacterales; family Alteromonadaceae; genus Alteromonas; species Alteromonas gracilis. The sequence goes on along the minus strand of NZ_PVNO01000003.1, from coordinate 56,700 downwards.
CGTGTTATTGCTGTTGTTGATGCACACCCCGAGGTGGTGTATTAAATGGAAAACGCTGTTGAATATGAATTTAAGACAGAAATGTCTGCATATCGGTTTTTGAACACCGTAAAACACCTTGATGCAGATGGATTGAAGGTTAAATTCGGAAAGTCTGACCATCACGTTAGTGTTAAATATCGTTATATTCTTGGTGAGTTTGATTCGACGCTATCGACGCTCGACGATTTAGCTAGAGACTTAGGTGGCGAAGAAGTTTCCTAGTAAGTTCTTAACGTAAACGAAAAAAGGGTCAGACAATGTCTGACCCTTTTTTTCTAAAGATGCTATTAACAATCTTTGTCTTCGGCATCTACGCCTTCTTTCACATCTTCGCAAGCATCTTCAACGGCGTTACCAGCATCGGTAACCATCTCGTCAAGCTCTTCACCTGCGTTTTCTGCTTCACCATCGCCACACGCGGCTAGTGATAGTGCAAATGCTGATGCTACTAATACTTTAGAAAGATTTTTAAATGAAAACATATCCTTACTCCTTTTTCCTATTAAAATGCTTGTTACTTCTAGGCTCTTGGTGCTTTGCCACGTAGCGCATTAGCGATTAGTGAGATTACTAGCAATGCGATAAACACGAAAAATAGAAACTGTGCTATACCCGTTGCTGCACCTGCGATGCCTCCAAAACCAAAAACTGCTGCGATAATGGCGATAATAAAAAATGTAATTGCCCAACCTAACATAACTAAGTCCTCGTTTTGCTTCCGTTACTTACACAGTTACTAATGCTAGCTTCATGCCGAGTTGTTAAGTTAATGATATTTAATATAAATATTTATTTTTCTTATTTTATTGGACGGTAGCAACTAGATAATTAAAGTCACGATTACATAAAAAAGTGCATATTTTACATGCCTGCAAAACGGTATAAGTTGAATCGTACAGCTTAAAGAAAGGTGAGGGACCCCTAAATATGTCAATATTCAGGGGCGAAGCTTACTTAATTGTTATTAGGGTTGTAGGGTAAGGATGATTGATGGGCCACAATTCGAAGATCACCGTCACTGTCTTTAACATAGGCAAATGTGTATTCGACCTTTGTTTCTCCGCCCTGTGTGTCGGTAAAGAAGTAGTTACCCATCGCTACTGCCATACGGCAGCTGTTATTGATAATGCCAACGTTATCAAACTTAACGTTTGTATAAGGTTTAATTGCGAAGCCTTTATCCTCAGCATAGGCATCGTTGCCGCCAACAAAGTAAGAAAGCGCTGCATCAAAGCTTGAGCGGAATTGGTCATTAGCGGCCAGTGTTGGTTTAAATAAAACACTACTTAAATCGTAGCCATACATCGCCTGTATAAAATCGGCAGCCTCAGTTGAGTAATCGCCATCATTACTAAATACTGCGCCAATTCTGACTATTCCGTCGCCCCATTTTCTTTGCGCTGACACCACCTCTCTTTCCGTGATGCACTCGTCGGAATAAAGTAGCGCGTTATCTAGTGCTTTTGCTTTTAAAACAGGCGCATTGGAAGCGGTATTGTCCATCTGCGGTTTAGCCACAGCACTGCACCCCGAGACTAATAACACTGTAGCCGCTGCAACTGCTGTCTTTGTAATAGCCGTGTTTAGGTTTTTCATCGCTGACTCCTTAGTCATATGCAAAATTAAGTTCTGCGTCACCCAAATCACTAATATGATTAAGGCGTATAAACCTGCTATGCAGTTCATGTGATTAAGGATAGATATTGTTGATGACAAAGACTTTTGTACAATATTAATAGAAGATTAATAGGGCATTAACGCCATGAAGATGCGGGAAAAGCTTTGAATGCAGTGGAGCTGAGTTGAGGCTTTTTGAGCACGGTGTATCGTGCTTATCTAGCAGCGCCAATTTAATTATAATGAAATAGATTAGAGTGGTGGGTGGGGAAAAGTCGCGCGGTCAAGGGTAGCAGGTTGTATGAACCTGGCAGTATGACGCGATAAACACCAAGTCGCGATCAAACTGCCAGACGCGGATATTGTATCTTATCTAATTCTGCTTTTGGGGTTCCAAAGGCTCTGACAATATCTCACTCACTGTGAAGGCATTTTTGCCCAAAATAGTCTTATCGCTAGACATCTTTACATCTATAGTAAAATAAATATCATTTATCTGTGTTTTTACCACGTCATTAGCGCTAGGTACGGCCATTGGCTGAGCTACTTCGTCACAGCCTGACATAGTACACTGTTTATCGGTTTGAAAAGCTACGGGCTGTTCGTTGTTCGCCATTATCTCTCTTGCCATCACAGGCTTTTTATCAACACTGGTTTTTACAATAGCGAGGTGGGAAAAACCTTGAGATTTAGCTATCTCAGCGGCCCGATGCAGTGCGTATTGCTGAACAAGATCTGCAGGCGTTTTATCCGTTGCTTTAAAAAGGACTCTAATCGCGTTTTCAGAAAGCTTTTCGCTGGAATAACCGTACGCGGCTTTTGAACTAGCCGATTTATAGGGAGTAGGGGCTGCAATGGGAGAGGATGAGCAACCTGTTATGGCTAAAGCAAAAGTAGCCCCAATTAAGGCCAACTTAATTCGTGATTTTCTATTTATGATTGTATTGCCCATCTCACATACTCCTTAGGTACTGTGATTATTGGAATAATGACATCAACGCCGTTCGGCCTAGAGCCATCATTGCTTGATTACGTTTTGCTTTAGGCTTTGCATCTACTGCACCTTTGTAGGCACCGAGTGCCGAAATACCTAACAGAACCTCGGGTTTTCCCATCAGTAACTTACATTGCCTTTTTGCTTGAGTAAGTGCAACGTCTGCGTGATGTTTTTGAGAGAAGTAAGCGTGCTCTTTTTGAGCAATATCTTGTATGTTCGATTTAAGAAAAATATTCATAAATACCATCCGTCATATTAACGAACCTTCTACAAGCAAATAAGTTAACCAATAACTTTATGCCATGTTCGAATCAGCCGTTGAAAGCTTAAATAATTAAATGCATTTTGAGCAAGCTTGAACAAACCAAATGCTGCAACACTATTAAGTACGAGAAGCACAAGAGGTACTACAACATAATGTAGGCCGATGTTGTGCAAAACAGCGCCAACGGCAATGTTCAAAATAAGCCAGCAGACTGTGCCAACCGCAAACGCAGCTAAACAAGCAAAAACGGTTACAAAAAAGCTCTTTTTAATGAGCATTAATTCGCTGTTGGTTAACTCTAAAAACGCAAAGCCTTGTGCTTTTCGCTGAGCGAGTGCTTCTTGTAGTGCTGAGAAAATGTCCGAGAAGGCCGGGTCTGGATATTGCTGTTCGCTTTTAGCGGAGCTTGCTGATTTACTCGTATTTAAATTGCGGGAATAAAAATTCGTCTGCGCCCCAGGGGGCGTCAGACGAAACGGATTTTCTTCGCACAGAGTAAATTGTGCTTTGTGAAAATCAGGGACTTTCATTAAATTACTTCTTGCGTAGCAGTGAAGTTACTAACATACCGGCAGCAAACGCGATACCCGCTGTTGCAAGTGGATTTTCGATTGCATAGTTACGCACTTTTGACGCTTGCCATTTTTGCTCTGCCAAACGTTTTCTCTCAGACATACTTTCTGCAGACGATGATGCTGTTTTACGAATATTTTCTTCGGCAATACCCGCACTGTCTGCTAATTTATCGACAGATGCATGAAGAGAATCTTTTAATTGATCCGTCACTGGGTGGCTTGGCTCAGTCACGCCGTTTGCTGTGGTAGATTTTACCGTTTGCGATTTTGCTGATGCTTGTGTAGCCATAATACTCTCCTTAATATTTTGGGTTCAATAAAACAGGTGCAACGCTTATACCAATGCGTTAACGTACTGTTTAATAAAGGAGTTTATGTTTTTGGTGTGGTTGGGGGAGTGAAAAGTTTGCAAGTCCCACGCACTGAGGTTGCAAACCTTTGTAATATTTTCGCAGTGTCTATGCGGACTAGTATTAGGCTAATGTCGCCCGCTTAGCCGACGACGGACTCTAAGTCATCTTTAGATACAGGCTTAAGGAGTGCGCTGTCTATACCAATAGATTTCATACTTTCTGTGTCGGCTTCATGTCCGCTTACTATCGTCAGCGATGTGTCAGGAAGTGCTTTCTTTAGCTCAGCGGCAAGGTCATAACCGTTGTAATCGGGCAAGGTTAAATCCATAAGTATGTGGTCAAAACGTTGCTCTTGAGCGGTATTTAATGCATCTGCACCACTATACGTAGTTGTAACTGTGTGACCTAAGTGTGTAAGAAACAGCTGTAAAAGCTCCGCCGCATCTTCATCATCTTCAATCACAAGGATTCGCTTGTTATTAACACCCTTTTCACTCGACTTTTCATCAATGTCTGTCTTTTCGGGGCTAAATGATGTTACATCTTGCTTGTTTTCATCTTCTGCTGAATAGGGAAGGTGTTTTTCCGGCGCAAACGGTTTGTCCAAAGGCATGTCAGCAACTTGAGCTTCTACGTTTGTAAACGTAACGTGGTTACCAGGTGGCAAGTATTGAGAAAGCAAGGTGGCGAGCGCAAACCGGTCGATAGGTTTTCCGATAACATCATTAAACCCTTCTCGAATTAACGACTCTTTGAGTCCCTTCCGGCTGGCGGCTGTTACTGCAATAACAGGAATTTTTTTACCGTGACGGCGTATCGCATGAAGTGCTTCAATACCATTCATAACAGGCATGTGAATATCCATTAGCACTAGGTCGAAAGGTTGATTGTGTTCATCTGCTTCCAACACAGCTTCTAGCGCCTTAACGCCATTTTCAGCATAGCTGATATCCGCCTGCGACTGGCTCACTAAATGTCCGGTAAGCCTACGTATTTCTCTCAAATCATCAACGATTAAAACCCTTCCCGTCACACAGAGGTTTATACTACTTGATTCAACAGGTTGAATTTGCTCAAGCTGAAGGTCAACGAGAGGTTGTGATGAAATATTTCCGGGGTCAATATTAAAAGTAAAGATACTTCCTTCGCCATGGCGAGATGTAACCGATATATCTCCACCGAGCTTAGTGACGAGCTCTTTGCATATTGCCAGTCCCAAACCTGCGCCGCCGTGATTGGCCCGCATTACATCTTCAATTTGTTCGAAAGGTTGAAATATGTTTTCTAGCTTATCAGGAGGCATTCCAATGCCAGTGTCCTCAACCGAGAAACATAAACGCGGCTCGTCTGCGGGCTCCGACGAGGACACTTCAAGTGAAATCGTTAGCGTAATGCTTCCCTTGTCAGTAAATTTTACTGCGTTAGAGATAAGGTTGAGCAGCACTTGTCGCAGTCGAGTGGGGTCAGTCTTAATAAATTCAGGGATTTTGGTAGTTGAAACAACGTTAAGACTTAAACCTTTCTCTTTTGCATTTAACCGCATTAGTGAATGGATGTCGGTAAGAAACGCCGATAAATTCACGTCTTGAATATTCAGCTCCAGTTTCTCTGCCATGATGCGCGACATATCAAGAAGATCATTCAGCAAGCTTAACAGATGCTTACCATTAGAGTGAATAATCGACAGTTCTTGTTGGAAAGGACTGTTGCGCGCGTCATCAATAAGAAGTTCGGTGTATCCAAGAATAGAGGTCAAGGGGGTGCGGAGTTCATGACCCAAATGGGCGAGAAATTTGTCTTTCGCCTTGTTTTTTTGCTCAACTTTATTGCGTTCAAGCCGCTCGTTTTCGATGTCACGTCGCACCATTGCATAGCGGATGGTGCGCATAAATCTTGGAGACTCAATTTCAGATTTCTGCAAATAGTCAGCGGCGCCAGCACGCATGACCATTTCATCTACCGTTGCATCAGATTGTCCGGTCAAGATAACTACGGGTAGGCTAAATTGATTTGACTTTAATACGCCTAAAACATCAATAGCGTTTTCTGCACCTAACAAGTAGTCAAGTAAGCACAAATCGAAACTATCAGCTTTAAGTGCTTCGACTGCGTCTAAACTGTTTGTCACCCACGTTAGTTCAAACGAAGGTGACTCACATTGTTCCAGATAATCAGAGGTAAGGAAGTAATCATCTTCATCATCCTCGACTAATAAAACTTTAATAACCTCTGTCATCTAGTTCCCCGACTACTCGTGTGGCAACTCTACGAACTCTATCCAATAACGTCCGAGCGCGCGCATTAGTTCAACCAGACCTTCAAAGTTAACCGGCTTGGTTATGTAAGATGCACACCCTAAGTCGTATCCTCGAAGCATATCTTCTTCTTCCTTAGACGTTGTTAAAATAACAACAGGAATACTTCTAAGTTTTGGATCGTTTTTAAGTTCTTGAAGTGCTTCTCTACCGTCTTTTCTAGGCATATTTAAATCTAACAGAATAAGACTAGGACGTGGCGCGGAAGCGGGGTCTGAGTATTTTCCCTCATGACGCAAAAACTCTAAGAGTTCAACGCCATCTTCAACGCAGAACAAATTGTTTAAAACTCGACTCTCTTTAAGTGCATCAACCGTAAGCAAACGGTCGTCTTCATCGTCGTCTGCCATAAGGATGTTGATAGGTTGGGACTGTTTACGCGTCATTGGTTGTCTCTCCATTATTGTTGTTAGTTCCAAAAGGGTCACTGTCTTTTGGCAGTATTATCGAGAATGTAGCACCCTCTCCAGGCTTGCTTATTGCGTTAATTTGCCCATTGTGACGTTCAACTATACGGCGGCAAACAGCTAAACCTATACCGGTTCCTTTGTACTCACTTCTACCGTGTAAACGTTGGAAAGGTGCAAATATTTTCTCCGCAAAGGACTGATCAAACCCAATGCCGTTGTCAGTTACCGTGATTTTTATCCACTCGTGCTCTTCGGAAATGAGGATATCTGATGTATCTTCGGGAAGTGCATTGGTTGCATTTATCGAAACAATGGGCTTGACGCCTTCACTTTGAAACTTGAGCGCATTGGAAATAAGATTTAAAAACAGCTGTTCAAGTTGCGATTTATCGCCACGAATGACAGGCATATCACTTACATTTATTTCGGCGGATTTTTCATCAATAGCAATTTCTAAATCGTCAATAACGCTATTTATCGCACGATTGAGGTCAACCTCGCCAAATTCCTTACCACGTGTTGATACGCGCGAAAACGCGAGAAGATCTGATATTAACATTGACATCCGCTCTGCTGCATTGAGCATGCGTGCAAGGTAATCTTTGCCTCGCTCGTCTATGACGTCGTTATAACCTGATTCTAACCTATTACCGAACGCTCGAATTTTTCTAAGAGGCTCTTGTAAATCATGAGAAGCGACAAAAGCAAAGTCTTCCAGTTCTCTGTTACTCCTTGCAAGCTCCTCAGAAAAAACGCTTAGCTCCTGTGTTCGCTCAGCAATCTTAGTTTCTAGATCCTCATTCACAGACTCAAGATCAGCTTGGTACTTTTCATGTTCCCGAGAGTTAATCTTTAACAGTAAGAATACGGTGATAATCAGAAGCAGAGTAGTGACAGAAGAAATGATTAATGTGTTCACTGAATCGCGTCTTAAGCTCATCAAGTTAGCCAAGTGAGTTCCTTGCATGTTTCTCTCAGAACTATCGATTTCACTGAAAAGCGTTTCGAAACGCTTATAAAGCATAATTCCTTTGTCACTTTTTACGAGCTCGATTGCCTCTTGTTCTTTACCTGCTTTTACTAGTTCAACAACTTCAATGACCTCGTTAACTTTGGCTTTTGTCAATACAAGCAGCTGTTCTATTCTGTCAGTTTGCACTTTAATGTCAGATGAAAATGAACTTACTTCTACTTCATCCATGACCTCATTGATAAGGCCCAATGTTTCTGTGTAGTCAGCAAGGTACTTTTCATCATCGGTTAGCATGAAGCCTCGTTGACCAGATTCAATTCTGAGTACGGCAACATGTAACCTGTTGACCGCGTTAATTACGCGGTTGGTAGTGAAAAGCCTTGCTTCAAGGGCAGAAAGATCATTTAAAGTATTAACCACATAAAAAGAATTAGCCGTTATCACAACAATGACAAAAACAACAATAATGATCCAACTGTAAACAGAAGACAGCACTTTAGAAATCATTTAACTAATCCGCAATGTTCTCACCCAAGTCTGAGGTCATTTCAGTAAGGGTGTGGCTGCAGTCTTTCGCACTGCTAATTATTTTGTCTAACGCCGCTATCGCCTTTTCGGGGGCGACGTCTCCGTTTAAAGCCATTTTTACAAGTTCAGCTTGCATAGAAATTCTGTTAAGCGGCTTGCGTGCATCGTGTACGAAAACACTTAGCTTCGAAAATTCCTCGCTAGTCATACCGAATACCTCTTTTTATTCGTCTTTACTTAAATCACCATAGGCATGAAGACGGTTATAAAGCGTTTTAGTGCTGATCCCCAGCATTTCGGCTGCGGTGGTTTTATTGCCGTTCACTTTTTCAAGCGTGGCGTAAATGAGTTCTTTTTCTACGTCCTCTATTGTCCTACCTGCCTGTAGCGCAGGGGTAGTACTTTGCTTTTGCGCAAAAGGAGACTCAATCGTTTTAGGAAGCTCGATTTCACTTTTTTCTGGGTCACTCATAATGGCAGCACGGTGAACAAAATGTCTCAATTCGCGAACGTTACCCGGCCAGTCATAGGCTTGTAACGTTTCAAGTTGGCTATCTTCCCAACGATAAATTGAGCCATTGTCTTTGTTGAATTCAGCGATAAACGTTTTAGCAAGCAGCGGTATATCTTCTTTGCGTTCACGTAGGGGAGGGATAGTAATAGGAAAAACAGCAAGCCTAAAATAAATATCTTCTCGAAGTACCTTACTTTGTGCAATTTCTTCCATAGTGCGGTTCGTAGCCGAAACAACACGACAATTAACCGGAATCGATTTGGTTCCGCCAACGCGAAGTACAACTTTGTTTTCCAATACCCGAAGCAAATTCGGCTGCATATCAATTGGCATTTCTGTAATTTCATCAAGGAAAAGTGTGCCGCCTTCCGCTTGTTCGAATACACCTTCTTTTCTGCCTACAGCACCCGTAAATGCCCCTTTTTCATGACCGAACAATTCGCTTCCAATTAGTTCTTTAGAAAACGCGCCACAGTTTGTCGCGATATAGGGGCCTTCACTTTCAGAGGCGCGGTGGATTGCGGCAGCAACCACTTCTTTACCCACGCCACTTTCACCTAGTAGCATAACGTTTGCACTTGTTTTACTGACGCGAGCAATAAGCTTATACAAGTCTTTCATCACCGGCGATTCGCCGATAAGTAAGTCAAAATGCTTCTCTATTTTTGCTTCTTCTGGCTCTTTACTCTTCTTTTTCTGACTTAGAACTGCTTCAATTTCTTCTCGCTGAATAGGTTTAACGAGGTAATCAACAGTCGGACCACAAAGCCCTTTTATAACGCTCTTTACAGAAGGGTGACCAGTTATTAATGTAACTCGTGGTCGCTTTGGAAGTGCATCTAATTCATTAAACAGGTGAGCCCCGCTACCATCAGGCAGCATAAAATCTAGTAAAACGTGGTCAAAGGTTTCTTTTTTTAACCAGTCTCGCGCTTCTTCTAGTGTTCCGGCAGTAAGTACTTCATGCCCCAAAAATTCAATAATGGTACAGGCAACTTCTGTGAATTCGGCGTCGTCATCAACTAAAAGTACGGTTAGCACGTGGATGTCCCTCTCTTCTATTCCTAATTGGAAAAACTTGGAATGTAATCAATATCATGGTTTTCATAGTTCAGTCATCGCAGCATTAAGAAGTATCGAAAGCTCGACAACTGCATACGTCAATTCTTTATAACTAGGAAAGTTAACTCGGCAGACGAAACGACCCATTCAAACTAAACCGCGTTTGTTGAGTAGTAACCTTTGAAGCTATTCCTATATTTCTAATTTTTGTTATTCGCAAGAACGTTTTATAAAAAGTGAATTTGCAAAAAACATTCCTATGCGCGCGGTAGTAATATCAAGTACCCAATGGCACATTTTTCGCACAGCTTTCATCTAATCATTGTTCGCAATATGGAGTGCTTTGTCTCGAAAATGCGCTTTATATTAGATTTTTAGCGAGGAATTCGTCAAACAGCATACCAGTTCACAGGTAAAGTTAAATCAAAGGATTTGAAAATGTTGGGAAAAACAGCTGAAAGATCAATGACATTATATGAGCTTCTTGGAAGAATGCAGCCCAGAGCTCAACAAGACGTCTTTCATCTTGCTGATTTTTGGAGTGTCTTAGAAAAAAGAGGCTTCGGTCCAATGCTTGCCTTGCCTTCATTTATCGCCTGTACACCTATTGGAGCTATTCCAGGAGTTCCATCTATAACAGGTGTGACGATTTTACTTATCTCTTTGCAAATTTTACTCGGTCAACGTCATCCGTGGCTCCCAGAAAAAGTAATGGAATTACAATGTGACGCCGACCAACTTAGATCGATAGTTGAAAAAGTGAAACCTTATGCGGTGCGTATCGATCGATTCTTAGTTCCTCGATGCTTTTTTATGCGTCAAACGGTTTTTCGGTCGTTAATCGCATTGAATTGTATGCTATGCGGTGCAGTGATGATGCCACTGGAATTCATTCCGTTTATGGGTTTAATTCCCGCGTTTGCGGTTTTGATTATGGCAATAGGTATGGCCACTGACGATGGAGCAGTGGCTTTAGTTGGTGTGTCTGTTTCACTTCTAGGCTTTGTTTTAGGTTTTGAGCAGCTCAGCGGCATCTTGAGCTAGTCAAGACGTTTAATCCGTACTACTGTCTATGATTAAGTCGGAGGTTGGAAGGTTCATCGTTTGATAACGTAATTCTCCGATAAAAGCGCGAGCCGCAGGACCAAGTGTGTCACCATCCTCAAAAGAGAGATAAAGCAGCGCTTTTCTCAACGCAGCATTGTTGCCCAGCGGCAGGGGAACCAAGGTTCCGTCTTCAAGTTTGTCTTTAATAATAGCAATAGGCAACCACGCAAATCCTAAACCCTGCGCAATAACATCTACCGAAGTCCTTACATGACTAACTGTCCATCGCTGTTCCGCTCCTAACCAGCCGACATCAGCCTTACGTTCAGTTGATGAATCTCGAACCACTATCTGACGGTGGGCCTTTAAATCCTCTAACGTTAGTGTCCTACCTAACTGGTGTAACGGGTGGTGGGCGTGGGCGACGGCCACAAACTCGATCTCGCATAAATCTTCACTAAAACCATTTGGAAGGACGAAGGGCGAAATGCCCATATCCACCTTACCGCTGCTTAATAGAGAATTTGCACCGCTCAATACGGTTTCCTCTAACTCAATACGCAACAAGGGATATTCGTCTGACACTTTTGCGAGAACGTTGTATAGCAGTTCCGAAGGAAATATTATATCGACAGCAATACGTAATGTAGTTTCTGTTCCAGCCTGAAGACTGCTTGCCACCGCTTCTAGTTTGTGTGCCTCATCCAGCAAAAAACTAGCGCGACGATACATTAACTCGCCCTGCGGCGAGAGCTGTACTTTTCGTCCAATGTTTTCAAATAATCTGACACCGATAGCATTTTCTAACTTTTGTACAGCATGATGAACACTTGACTGACTTTTATGTACTTCTAAGGCTGCCTGATTAAAACCGCCTGCGTCGACAACGGCTTTGAACATTCGCCACTGTTCTAATGTGGATTTCAGCATGTATCGCTCTTTCTCTTTCTTTTCAGGCTTTTATATCACATGAGTGAATATAGAGTCATTTATCGCTAACTTCGTTAATTGTAGGCACTGAGCACGTAATAACAGATATATTTTCGTAACCTAATTTAGTTAGCTGCTCTGCCGCGAGCTTAGCGCGAACACCTGAGGCACAGTGAATGTAAAGGGGGGTGGACGCATCTTTGAATTGCTCAAGGGCTTTCATTTCGAGAACGCCACGGGGGATGTGTAATGCAGAACGAACGGGTTGTTCATTTACCTCTGCGGCTTCCCTCACGTCAATTAATGTACCTCCATTATTTTCTAACTCATTAAAAGCCTGTTCTGCCGTTACAGTTCTAAAGTTAACGTCGATATTTTCTAAACGAGTCTTGATGTCAATGAGCATTTGGTTTCCTTTAAGTTAAGCTGGTATTAACGTTTATATTTGTAATTTAGGATAGCAGAACAAGAGTCTTGACTGAAATTCATCGCATAAAATAGCCAATCGGCAATTTGTTTTATACTTTAGTATAATAAAGGGGTAAATTAGCCCAGTTATTTTACAAAAAAGGAAGTGCTTATGTCCGAGGATATGGTTATAGGTTCAAACGCGATAATGGAACATGCCGCAGAAGCTGAAATTTTTCTCAAGCAGTTTGCAAACAAAACGCGCCTTATGGTGCTTTGCTCATTACTCGAAGAGGAAAAGTCGGTTACTGAACTTCTTGATGTTGTCGACGTGTCTCAGCCAGTAATATCGCAGCATCTCGCCTTACTGCGAGAGTCAAAAATGGTAGCCACGCGTAGAGAGGGGCAAACTATCTTTTATCGTTTAGCTGACGAACGGGTTAAACGTTTAATAGCCTTAATGTTCGAATTTTTCTGCAAATGAAGTAAAAATTATCGTAAAAGACCCTCAAAGCAATGTCCGTTTAAAGAAACGGACATTGAAAGAGAAAGGCATATCGCCTCATTTATATACCGCTATTAAGGTCACTGCATAGCGTTGCAATGTAACCATCTTCAGAAATCTTATCGTTATCCACTTCAGGTCGATTCATTAGTTCATCTTGGCTCAGATTCACCCTAACGTGATGAGCTGCCCAGTCGATGTTTTTGATATCGCTCGGTAATAACGCTAAATGCTTCCCGCCGGGTAGCCAGTTGTTTGTATCAACCACCAGAAGTACGATTTTCCAACTGCGCGTATCAATAATAAAATTGCTAATATGACCTACATTGTCAGATGTCGTAGCAACCTCATATCCTCCAACTTCTCCCACCGCGCGTAAATGATTTGATGTTTTTTGAGGGTGAACAGTATCGGACTCCTCGGCATGCTGTAGTTCAACCAACTCATCGGGGTGGGCAAATTCGCCCCAAGCTCCGGGGCCTATCCAGTAGTAACCGTAGCCAAAGTACTTAAAAAGGTTCTCTTCGTACTCGCGAGAGACAGGTTTGTGTTCGTCAATTGAAGGGCTATTCTTGAGTGTATCGACAGTCATATTAATATGAACTGTTTCATCTTCACAGGCTAACTGCTTGACCGAAATAGGGGATATCACGACTTTGCGGCTGAGGGGGAGCCAGGTATTAGTGTCCGCCACTAGATAACGAACGGTGAAGGTTTCATCATCAAAAAGGATGTCGCGAATGCCGCCCACTTTGTCATCAAGTGCATGAATAGAAAAGTGAGTAAGCTGTTTCGAACTAATAACCATCGTTGCGCCTCCTTTGCATGGGCTGGTTTAATCAGAGCAATAGAACCTAATACAGGCTTTTTTGCTCATCTTTAATCTAAGTGTAGACATTCCTTAACGTTTCTCAATTTTGTTCTTTCCATAACTTGATTGAGATCATTTAAAGCTCAAACAAAAAAGCTCGCCATGGCGAGCTTTTTTATCAGTCTATACTTTTTACGCAACGTCGAACTCGTCGTCTGAGTAGTCGTCATCGTAATCCGACTGATTACTTGCGCTACTGTGCAACGTATAAAAATGTTTTTTGCCTCTTGCAAGTCTGACGTACTTTGCCCACGCCTTCTCCATGTTATTGCTTGCTTCAACCTTACCACTGATAAAGTCAACAAAATGCGCTTCATCGTCGCTTTCTGGTTTAAGTTCGCCACTCTCAAGTCCCAGCAGGGTTTTACCGTATGTGGTGAGAAGATCTGCTTCAGCAATGCTGAAGTCACCGGACTTACGAAATCCATAGGGGAACTTCAAACGGTCAATGTAAGGTTTTGCTGATGGTCTAATAGCTAAACTTTTCATAATGTACCCAACGTAATGTTTTGTTCAGCGCTCTTTTATGACAATTGAAAAGCAAGATAAAACAAAAGTTTTTTTTCTTATCAACAAAAAATTTTTAACTGAAGATAAATTCAAAAAGTATGGAGGATAAATTAAGCGATAGATTGCTATTTGTGACTTGTAAAGCGATGTTATTTTTCTTCTATATTATTGAATAATTTAACAATTTAGCTCTTTATGCTTTGCTTTTAGGTGATATCAGATAAACGTTCTATCGATAGCTTTGGGTGACGGTGGATTTTTCAAAAACTACTCCATTTAGTCATCAAAAATTATTATCGCTACGATGATAAATTTTCGTTTTTCATTTTTACGCTTACGTTAATAATTAAGGTGTGTTAACAACTTAGAGAAAGCAATGAGCAAAGACTATCGTTACCAGCGTGAAGAATGGGACTCGGTAGAAGACGAAGGTTCTTACGCAAAGAAAACTAACGCTAAGCGTCAAAGCAGCGTCAAAGTTAAACAAAAGCGTGACCTACAACGTCGTGATAAACAGCGTCGTCTGCACCAAGAAGAATATTAATTCTACTAGTTGGTGAAAATTTGATAAAGCGTACCGTTTGTAGCGGTGCGCTTCTGTGCTTTTGTGTTTACTTGCCGTATCATCTATGTCAATTTAGACACACTTTGATTCGGTTGTACAACAAGCATGGACATACGCTTCCTTACCACCTTTATAGAGGTGGCCAAAACTCGTCACTTTGGTAAAGCCGCAGAAAATCTTTACCTCACACAATCTGCAGTCAGTGCACGTATAAAGCTTCTTGAAGAATACTTTCACACCACGTTGTTCATTAGGCAAAGAAATAGTATTCAGCTTACGCAATCCGGAGAAAAGCTCCTGCCTTATGCGAAACAGCTTTGTGCAACACTAAACGAGGCTAAACAGGAATTACAAATTCAGTCGTCTGAATATGTAGTATGTGGCGCTACGCAATTAGCCAGTGAATTGTTGTTACCCCAAATGTTGAGTCACTTGCATAATGCCTTTCCGGATTGGTCGGTCAAAGCGGAAGTGCTTACGCTTGACACCTTGTCTCGTCAAATGCACGAACGCGTTACAGATTTGTCTTTTTCTACCGAACCGTTAAAGTCAGAAGAAGTGAATAGCACAGTGTTGCTAGAGCATGAACTTGCTCTGTATAGAGTCGGAGAGGGACGGGAAACCATAGATGCCGCCGATTTTGTTGCCATCGACTGGGGCGCCAAAGCAAGAGACTGGCTACTTACGACCTATCCACAATTACGAGATGCTAAATTAAGAACAAACTCTTTGAACTTAGCGTTAAACAATCTTCAAAGCGAAGGTGGTGTTGCTGTTTTACCCACAAATGTTCAAACCCAATTACCTGAAAATGTAAAACTTACGAAAATTAAAGTATTGGAAAACGTATCACTGAAAGTATACGTACACAGCATGAAGCAAGTAAGAAGAGTAGGTCTAACAGAAATTATAGACAGTGTGTCGACTGCAAATTAATCGTTAATTAGACAATAACTTTGAATACACAGAATGTGGCAATCGCGCCAATCAAAACGAGAATTTTATGCCAAATATACATCCATTGTTAGAAAAAAGTGCTGCTCAGCGATTAGACGCCAGTTTAGCAATTATTAAAGCCGAACAACGATTATTCATTCTCAAAGATGAGCATGGATGTGTGATGCTAACTACGGATGAAGAGGATGGCGTACCAATTTGGCCTGAATCTGAACTTGCATTATTGTGGGCGACAGAGGATTGGGCTCACTGCGAGGCGATGGAGCTTACTACGCAAGAGTTCTTAACTAAATGGGTTCCGGGTATGACCCAAGATGAGCTTATGGTCATCGTGTGTCCTGTACCTGCCGAAGAAGGTGAGGTAATAACGCCTGAAGATTTTGCAGAGTATTTATAACCTGTGATCTCAGAAGCAGATGTGCCGGTAAACACTTATTAGGAATAAAAGGAGACAATATGTTTACTGAGCAACCCTCGATAAATAGTCTGTTTAGTCAACTTGGCCTAGGAAGTTCAGACGAAGAAATCGCTGAATTTTTTGAAACACACCGGGGACTGAATAAGAGTCAACATCTACATGAGGCTCCTTATTGGGACGAGAGTCAGTCTGCGTTTTTAAAGGATGCAATTGTTGAGGATGCAGCGTGGGCTGAAGTCATAGACCAGCTCAATGCCGAGTTACATGAGTAGTCGTGTTTTTGATATCAGAAATTATCCTCGCTAAGTAATAAAATTTATTTAAAGGTAGTGTTAATTTGTTGCAACCAAAAGCGGACGACTTGTGGTTTGTACCCCTAGGAGGGACCGGAGAGATTGGGATGAATCTCAATCTCTATGGCCACAATGGGCAGTGGCTGATGGTAGATTGCGGTGTCTCTTTCGATGAACCCTTGATACCGAGTTACAAAATCAAAAGTACTCATGGAGAAGGTAGCAAAGCAGGGACTACTCACCGCGTTGTCGCTCCCGACCCTTCTTTCATTGCTAGTCAAAAGGAGTCGCTGGCAGGTATTGTTATTACTCATGCTCACGAAGACCACGTAGGTGCAATCCCTTATCTATGGGAGAGATTTCAAAAGCCAATTTACACTACGCCTTTTACCGCTGAAGTACTCCGACGAAAACTCGCTAAAAGTAAATTGGCAAACCGTATTCCGATTGTTGAGGTTGACGCTGGCGATATCCGCCAAATTGGGCCATTTACAGTAAACTGGCTGGCAATTACCCATTCTCTGCCTGAGCCTTTTGCCTTGAAAATATCCACACCAGTGGGAACCGTTTTACATACTGCTGATTGGAAAATTGATGCCAACCCTATTACCGGTAAACCGTTTGACGTAAAACTTTACAAACAGCTTGGAAAAGAGAACATACTTGCGCTGGTAGGTGATTCTACTAACGCGCCAAAACCTGGTTTCTCCATTTCCGAGCGCAACTGTTATGATGGATTACTCAGCACCATTTTACCTCTCAAAGGCAGGATCGTTGTCGGATGCTTTGGTAGTAATATCGCGCGCCTTATTTCTTTGGCGAGGGTGGCGAAAAAAACGCAACGTTACATGGGGCTTTATGGGCGTTCACTATTAAATATGTACGGCATCGCTAAGCAGCAGGGGATTTGGCCTGACGACTTGCCAATTGCCGATGCACAACATCTCGGCTATCTACCGCCACATGAGGTGCTTGCTGTGGCTACGGGTAGCCAAGGCGAAAAAAATACAGCGCTTGCAAGGCTAGCTAAAGATAATCACCCCCATCTTCAGGTCGAGAAGGGCGATACGGTGCTGTTCTCTTCTATAGTGATCCCAGGCAACGAGAAAAGCGTTGAGCGTTTAAGTAAATCACTGACAGATAAAGGAGTGACAGTGATTCATAGTGAAGACAGTCCTCTACCTATCCACGCTAGCGGTCATCCTTGTGAAGAAGAGCTCAAGCTTATGTATCACTGGGTAAAACCGAAGATTTCTATTCCCGTTCATGGCGAACACCTCCATCTTACTGCTCATGCCAACATCGCGAAAGAGAGCGGTGTTTTAAAACATTATGTGGGGCAAAATGGCGATTTATATAGGCTAGCACCACAGCCTAGTATTAGACGTCAAATTGTTCCAGTAGGTCGTATTCCAGTTCAACAAGATTAATGGTACCGAGTCGTTTATATACCTAAACTTAAAATAAAGGTAAAACGTTTCACTCAATTCGAAAAATAAATATCTTTTTTATCAACGTGATATCGCAATACTTTTGAGTTAAAAACCTGTGTACGGATGCTGCCCATGCTTAAAACATTCTGTTACACTGAAGTGAATAATAATAAATCTTACCGAACGACCTTTATTCGATGCGAAGTTTCTTTTATTTGTTTCTGTTTCTTTTTGTGGTGGGATGGCAGGCGGCAGCGTCACCTCGATTATCCAATCCGGTTTTTCAATCGCTTTCGACAAAAAACGGTTTGCCTCAGGATATCGTTAACGACATCGTCCTCAGTGAAGACGGGTTTGTTTGGATAGCCACAGAAGGCGGGTTAGTTCGCTGGGATGGAGTGCGTGCCAAACGAGTAGAAGGCCCTAATAATTCCATAGTTGATGCCTCAATTTACAAGCTCTCATTAAAGGGAAAAGAATCACTTTGGTTTAGCGTTTACGGTAGAGGTGTTTTTTATTTAGATTTGGCAACTCAGAAGATTGAACAGATAGAGCCTACAAGTTATAGAGATGTAAAAGGCTTTATTCAGCACGCAGAATCCTTTCACTGGCAAAGCGAGAATCAAGTGATCATTGCACTTGCAGAAGAAGTGCAGAGATTCAATACCCAGACCAACACCCTCGAGACAGTAGCACGACTTCCTGAAAAGTTTCTCGATAATAATCAGAGTATTCGCGCTGCGATTACCATAGACGACACGCTCCTTATTGCTACCACATCTGGTGTTTTCACTAAAGATGTAAATAACCCATCTCAATCGCTTAGCGAGCTTAACTATCTGGGCGAAATACCGAAAAATCTTGACAATGATAACGCTAAGTTTTTGATGGTAGATAACCAAGATAGGGTTTGGATCACAACGGTTCAGGGTGTTTTTGTTGCAGAGAAAACAAATTTCCTCGCGCAGTTACGAGGCGAGAAAGAAGGAGTTTTCACTCAAGCTGTATCTGACAGGAACGTGTGGACTATGGTGCAGCATAAAGCCGACGGATTTTGGATGGGCACGAATAAAGGGCTCTACGAATTAAATAAGACAGCTAGCGGATGGGAGTATGAACATATCTTGGAGCCGCACAATGGGTCGACCGAGCTATCAAATAAAAAGATATCAGCCATCGCAAAAGACGAATCTGGAAACCTTTGGCTTAGCTCTGTTTACGCGGGTGCGCTTTATTTTGGTACCAAAAGTGCTGATATCTTTTCAATACAGAATACGCGAACTGGAAGCGGCGATGTTCTTACGAGTCATGTGATATGGGCCCTAGCCGAAACACAGCCTAACGAACTGTGGCTAGGCACAGAGAATGGACTCAATCGTTACAATTTAACGTCTAGAGAGTCCAACAAATATCTCTTTTCAGAATCTGAGCTTGCGTCTATGGGAGATGGTGCAATCGACCGCATCATTCCACTGTCTGATGGAAGACTCGTAATTCAATCCTACAATGGAATTCGACTTTTTGACCCAAAAACCGGTGAGTCGAAGCGACCAGCTATTTTAAACGGTGGAGAGCCCTCTATCTTCGACGCCTACGCGCCAGGCGCAATGCTAGCAAGTGATGGCCAGCTTTACTTCATCGGGGTTACCGATTTTATAAGGTACGACATTGAACAAAAACGTATTTCTACTTTAGAGCTCGACCCCCGAGTATTTGATATTAATTTTTCATTCGGTTTTCTAGGGGAGTCTCCCCATCATGACAATAGGCTGTTCTTCGCAACCGAGGGCGGACTTTGGTTGATTGACCCTAAAACCTCCGGTCATGAACTTGTTTACAGATTTTCAGAGCTTCAACGGGCCAGAGACCGCTCTATAGGTTCCTGGGTTATCGATGATATGGGCGTGTTATGGCTTGCTTACAGTGGTGTAGGCCTTATTGGAATAGATGCTGACACCTTCGAGCCGCTCTACAATTTAGATGACTCCAATATTTTACTTTCCAATATTGTGTATGGCCTTCAAAAAGATGAGTCTGGGAAGATATGGTTTAGTTCCCATAAGGGCTTGCACAGGTATGACCCTTCAACTAGCCAAATAAAGAATTTCATCTACGGTCGTGAGTTGAGTGTGTCTGAATTTAATCAGGGAGCGTCTCTCAAGCTCAATGATGGTCGGCTTGTTTACGGCTCTACAAGCGGCGCGGTCGTATTTTCACCGTCACAGTTAGAAAACTTAGAGACTGGAAAAAGTTTGCTTAGTAAGCAAACGGCGATTACCGAACTTTCTGTAGATAATAGAGTGCTTCCACAACCTCTTGCGAACTTAAATGGGCTTCATTTTAACTTAGGCTATGAAGACTATGGGCTAACTATCCATTTTTCAGCCCTTACTATGTCTGGTGTCGGAAAGGTAAAATATTACTATAAATTGCTTAACGGGGAGCAAACCGTAACAGAAGGCGTTACGGAAGATGCAAAAATTACCATCGCCAATATAGAGCCTGGCGACTACGTATTCTCGGTCGTACCTACACCGGGAAGCTTCGATTTCAATGTCACTCCTGCTGAAGTTACTCTTTCCATGCCTTATGCGCCACTTCGTTCACCGCTGGCTTACACGATATACGCATTACTTATTATTGGTCTTTTGATCGCTTATTTGTTATCGCGTCAGCGTCAGCTATTTAGGTTACAAAAAGCCCAGCAACAGGTGACTTTGTTTAGTGATGCATTCAGGCAAACTCGCGACTGGGTTTTAATCTTTGATAAAGATAAGCGCCTTGTTGCTGCGAACCCAGCATTTGAGCAGGTGTTTGGATTTAACAGTAAAGAACCTTTACCCAAGCAGCTAGCGAAACTTTATTTGCGCTACCCGAATTTGAACAGACACCTTTCTGGAAAATTGCCAGAAATGCAGGGTGGTGATTTTTGGAAAGATGAAGCCACAATAGATGGTGCCGACGGAAAACGCTACGATGTTTTAATCGATATTACAGCGGTAAGTGGTGAAACCTATGATGCTGATCACTATCTAATTGTTATATCGGACATCACAGAGCAAAAAAATGCGGAGCGCAAACTCTTAAAAATTGCGACCTATGATAGCCTGACAGGCTTGGTAAACCGGCCACTCCTCTTAGATAGGTTAGAGCACGCTATTGGCTTGGCACGTCACAACGCCCACCGTGTTGCCGTAATGTTTGTAGACTTAGATCGATTTAAGGGAATTAACGACTCACTAGGTCACGATTATGGCGATAAGTTGCTACGTATTGTAGCAAACAGGATGAGAAACCTTGTGGCCGAGTCGGGAACTGTTGCAAGACTTGGTGGTGACGAGTTTGTGATCGTAATTGAAGAAGTCAGTAATGACGACGATTTAAGTCCATTTGTTTCGCAAATTATCGAGTCGGTCGAAACACCAATTTCATTAGCAGAAGAGGTCCTTCGAGTGTCTTGCAGCATTGGCGTGGCATTTTATCCGGAGGACGCCTCAGAACCCGCTGAACTGATAAAGCAGGCGGATGTAGCTATGTATACGGCTAAAAAAGATGCGCTGAGCGGTTTTACATACTTTACGAGCGACATGAACGAACGAGCAAAAAACCGACTTCAGCTAGAAAACAAGGTAAAACGTGCGTTCTCAGAAGACGGCTTCTTTAACCATTATCAGCCCATTATTGATTCCAGAAACAACACGACTGTTGGGGTAGAGCTATTGTTGAGGGGAAGGCTGAACGATGAGCCGTTATACCCAGATCAATTCATTCCCGTGCTAGAAGAGCTCAAATACATAATTGAAGTTACACGCAGAGCGATGCGAAGAGCTGCTGAAGACTTGTCCTCATGGTATGAGAAAGGTTTTGAAGGATATGTTTCAATTAATCTGTCGGCATTGCATTTTAAAACCGAGTTCGATGTGGCGGGCGTTTTAAATTTACTTGGTGAGTTTGGGTTACCAAAGGAAGCATTTCGTTTTGAAATCACAGAAGGCGTATTGATGGACGATAGCGACAACGCGCTTAGGCAAATTCAACGTTTTGTTAACGAAGGTTTTGTACTAGCACTGGATGATTTTGGAACAGGGTATTCATCGCTCAGTTACCTGAAACGCTATCCGCTGTCGGTATTAAAAATTGATAAGAGCTTTGTTAATGAAATGGCGCCTGGTAACGCCAATGAAGCACTAGTGACTACCACCATCACACTTGCCAGCAATTTAAAGATGACGTGTATAGCTGAAGGCGTTGAAACAAAAGCGCAGGTTGACGAATTAAAATCGAAGTCGTGTTTCCTACACCAAGGCTACTTTTACGCGAAGCCATGTACGGGCCAAGAGATTATTCCGTTGTTGTTTAAGTCGTGGTAAAAAATTTTGTGGGTTTTGCTTGGATTACCTATAAAAATTAAAAAGCCTTAACTATAAGGAAACTAAATTCAGCGCTCAAAGTGTTGTTATTCATCGCAAATAATGTAAACGCTTGTTTAAAAGGCTTGTTTTTCAATTAAAAATAGGGCTTATTAGAAGTCTGTGAAATCATTGTAAAAATGATCTACATTATAACAACATATGAGTGACTTATGCCGCTAGACATGACAGCAAATACTACGGAAGTAATAACATCGCCATTGAGTATGTTGTACCACTGGGAAAAAAGCCGAGGGGACGACGTATTTCTTACTCAACCAATAAAGGGTGAATATCACGATTTCACTTGGAAGCAAGTTGCTGAACAGGCTCGAAAAGTCGCTGCACGTCTTCGTGAAATGAATTATCCTGCTGGCAGCCGCATAGGCATTTTTTCAAAGAACTGCGCAGAGTGGTTTATCGTTGACCTTGGCATAATGATGGCCGGTCACATTTCTGTTCCAATATTCTCCACAGCCGGGCCAGATACCGTCCAATACGTGTTAAAACATGCAGACGTACAGCTTTTATTCGTTGGCAAACTAGATAATACTGCAGAACAGGTTGCTTCTATTCCTGCCGAGTACCTAACCGTTGCTTTCCCTTATCCCAATATCGCTACCAAACAGCAATGGGATGAATTCATGGATATTGCGCCTATTGATGATTCGCCGGTTCACGACATGGACGACATCATGACTATTATCTATACGTCGGGCAGCACAGGTCAGCCAAAAGGCGTTGTTCATAGCTACAACACTGCATGTTGGGCGGCCCGTCGATCGTTAGATCAGTTGGGTATAAACCAAGATGATCGCACCATGAGTTACCTGCCGCTCGCACACATTACTGAGAGAGTGCTTGTTGAGCTTTCAAGCTATTACAGCGGCGGGAAAATCCACTTCGTAGAAGATTTGGCAACCTTCCAGCGTGACGTAGGTCACTGCCAGCCAACCTTGTTCATCTCGGTTCCTCGCCTGTGGACGAAGTTCCAGATGGGCGTGTTGGCGAAGATGCCACAGAAGAAGCTAGACACACTGCTGAAAATTCCAATTTTGAATAAGATTGTAGCGAAGAAAATTCGTAACGGCTTAGGAATTAACAACGCTCGCTTATGGGCTAGCGGCTCGGCGCCACTTGCACCAGCGGTAATAGAATGGTTTGCCAAAATAGGCATCAATATTTCCGAAGGTTGGGGGATGACCGAGAACAGCGCTTATGGTACAGGTAGCGTTCCATTCCGCCACGATAAAATAGGATGTATCGGTAAACCGTATGATGGCGTTGACATTCGTACTTCTGAAGAGGGCGAAATTCAGGTTAAGTCGCCATGCAATATGTTGGAATATTATCTCGAGCCAGAAAAAACTGCCGAAGTCTTCACTGAAGATGGTTACTTGCGAACCGGAGATAAAGGCGTTATCGATGCTGACGGCTACGTTAAAATTACGGGCCGTTTGAAAGATATATTTAAGACGGCTAAAGGCAAGTATGTGACGCCAGCGCCTATTGAAGCTAAGTTTATGGAAAACCCAATTGTGGAGCAGGTGTGCGTTACGGGAACGAACCTACCTCAGCCTGTCGCTTTGTTGGTGTTAAGCGAAGAGGCCCAGAAAAAAGATAAATCGGGTATTGAAGCAAGTCTTAAGAAAACCTTCGACGCTATCAACGCTAAGCTGGAAAGTCATCAGGTTATGGATCGTGTGGTAGTGATGAAAAACGAATGGAGCATTGAAAACGACCTGCTTACGCCAACATTAAAAGTAAAGCGTCACGTATTAGAAGAGCGTTTCGAAAATATTATTCAGGGTAACTACAGCGACAAATTAGTGTGGGTTGATGCGTAGGCGTGCCAATTAGCTCACTCGAATTTGGTAAATATCAAAAAAGCTCTGTCATAGACAGAGCTTTTTTCTTGAACGCTCAGTTAACTGCTGCTTTATCGTGTTAAACGAAATGCAACCACGATCAAGAAGGATAGCGAGCGCGTAAACCTTCATAAACCAGGTCGCTAAACTCAGGCTTAGTTAGGTCAAGTGCGTCCATAACTTCTACTAAATGCTCGTTATCTTCACGGCCTTCCCATACTTTTTCGTAAGTCCCTTCCTTGTAACCATTATCTTGGCGGAAAAAATTAAGTACATTCTTGCCTACGTATTGACGATACAGTTCGTCGGCCGACATTTCGCACTGAGTTACAATGAACATGAATAGGGGAACACTAAAGCGCTTAGCGGCACAGAGCCCGGTCATTAACTCTAAATTATCAAGAAGCGATTGATTTGATGCGTCATAGTCTTTACCGTCAAACGTAACTAATGTATTGCCGCTTGCCAGTTCAGAGGCAATGCTTTTAGCAGATTCCTCAATATCGCCTTTGTATTCGATAATGCAGGCGCTTAATGCAAAATGCCAAATATCAACTAACTCCATTTGAAGTTGAGGCAAATCTTTCTGCTGCGCCTTCCACCATTTCCAGCCGTGATGTTCGATAGCCTCAACCGACTCGACCATTGCCGCACGAAGGTAGCCATAACCTGCGTTCAGCCAGTCTGGGTTTACTTTTGCGTTCATTTTATCTTGAAGAGAAAGCATGGTGGCGAGTTGTTGCGCGGTTAACATTGTTGCTCCTGACCGTGAAATTATATTGCGTTTTATGAAGATGAAATTGTACTTGAATGGTGCTTTGTGAGAAACCGCTAATTATCGTTTAAAGGCGAGTTCATCCTTACTATTTGGCTTTATGCGCATTGGTATTTCCCCGTGCTTGCTTGTGGTGCATTTGCACCAAGCTTAAACCTTAAGTATAAAGTACACGGCTCGAAAAATATTTAAGTTATTGATATTTACATATTAAAAAGTTGGCACTCAACATGCAAAATCTTAAGTGTTAACAGTGCTGCGCAGTAGCGCTAACGTGAATGAGTGCCAGGCAACGCTTATTCACGTTGTTACTGAGTAGACCGTAAACCTTACCCATACAGATTTTTCGTGTCCTGAGGTCTGTGTGGGTTTTTTTTGCTCGAAAAACGTGGCTCTTACACCTTTTCTTTTATCCGCTTGATCACGTTCAATGTTTTTATCTATGAAACATCAACTCGCACATCGCTAATGAAAGGCGCGAATGAAGCTATTGTAAAAAGACTCCCACCGTTATTTTTTACGCATAAGACATTTGCTTATCTAATTTTTAGAGAAATAACTTAACTACTTTGTTGAATACGATACACTAAATTATAACGTCGACGATGTGTGCACGGTATCTACACTGTATCTAAAAGCACGTTCTACAAAGGATTTTTCGATTGCTTGCGCTATATCCCTCTAACAAATTAGAACATTTAAGTTTTCTTCTTACTACGCTTTTACGTCAACAGCCTTTGGGCGTATTTACGCCGGAAACAATTTTGGTTGAAAGCCCCGGCATGCAGCACTGGGTCAGTATGCAGTTAGCAAACGAACACGGTGTAGCGATGAATATCGACTACCCGTTGCCGGTGCGCTTTATGTGGAATACTGCGCGTACGGTACTAGGAACTGATAAGGTACCAAAGCAATCGCCTTATCGCCGAGAAGTGTTGACGTGGCGAATAGATAATATTCTTCAAGATAGTTCGTTAATGGATAGCGACGCATTCGAGCAGGTAAACAAATACTGGCAGAGCGCAGGCAGTGAACAAGAGCAAGGGTTACAACGTCTTCAGCTTGCAACAGCATTGGCTGACGTTTATGAACAGTATTTACTTTACCGCCCAGACTGGCTATTCAAATGGGAGAATAATGAGCGCGCCGTCTTTGATGGCATGGAAATATGGCAAAGCGAAATTTGGCGTATTTTAGCGAAAGATCAGCCCTTGCATCCTGCTCGCTTACACCAAATGACGCTAGAAGCACTCGAAGCGGGAAAAGTGCCAGCTAACTTGCCCAAGCGTGTCATTGTTTTCGCTATCAATACCATGGCTCCCCAACTTATTGCGTTTTTTGACGCGCTCGCTCAGCATATCGATATTCACATCTTTCATCTTAATCCAAGTGTCAATTACTGGGGGGAAGCGAAAAGCAGTAGCGAGCAAGCGAAGCTACTTCGTTTAGAGGGGCTCAAAAAGTGGATGGAAGAAGACCAGTCTAACCCTTTGCTAGGTAATTTAGGCAAGCAAGGACGAGAGTTATTTAACCTGCTTACTGAGCTAGACACGTTTGAGATAAGTGCATTTGATTCGCCAGATTTTGAAGGTGTAGGCGAGGGGAATAGTGCAAACGAACAGGTTAATGGCAGAGGCCTGCTCGAATATATCCATAACGACATATTGCACGCTGCACATCCTCAGCCAATTGGCAGTCAATTAAAAGAAAACGACGACAGCGTTACCGTGATGTGCACCCATTCAGCGCTTCGAGAAGTCCAAGTATTACACGATCACTTATTGCATTGGCTTTCTCAAGACAAAAATCGAACACCTTCTGATATTTTGGTCATGTGCCCTGCGATAGAAAATTATGCGCCCTTTGTAGACGCAGTATTTCACAGAGTAGGCACCAAATCTTTAGCCGGTACTGGGCAGGTGCGTCTCCCTTGCACCATAGCCGACAGAAGCCCGATGGATGCGGAGCCTCTCATTGCCGCATTCATGGCGTTACTCCAGCTACCGGATAGCCGTTTTGGTGTGTCAGATATTTTAGATTATCTTCAGCTTGATTCTGTTCAAAAGCGCTTTTCTGTGTCTCAAGATGATATCGAGCAAATGGTGGTTTGGTTGAAACAAGCGCATATCCATTGGGGGCTCAATAGTGCCCATAAAACTGCTGTTTCAGAAGGCGTTAGCTTAGACGACACCTACAGCTGGTGGTGGGGAATTCGTCGATTACTTATGGGAATGCTCGCGCCAGATAGTGAAATAATAGTAAGTGATTTACTTACTATTCCTGATGTAGAAGGGCAAAGTGCCCTTACCTTGGGCAAGCTTATCGAAGTTGTCGCCTTGCTGGGCGAATTTGCACAGGAATTAACGGCACCGCGAACACCACAACAGTGGTCAAAGGCATTGATTGCCCTTCGTGACGCCTGCTTTATGCCGATAAATGATCAGCAGCAAAGCTGGGATCTTATTGCCAAGGTTGCAGCAGATCTCGCCGCACGATGCGAAGAAGCGGGTTACGAGCACGAGTTAACGTTGCGTCAGGTCCGCGATCTTTTACTTAATCGGTTCTCTTCGCCTGATGCGGGAAACCATTTTATGACCGGCCAAGTCACCGTATGTTCAATGCTTCCAATGCGAAGTATTCCGTTTAAAAAGGTGTGTATATTAGGGTTGAACGACAGTGAATTTCCTCGCAAGTCGAGCCCCTTAGGGCTCGACCTAATGGCAGGCTCGGGTCGTCGAGTTGGCGATCGCTCTAGGCGGTTGGAAGACAGGTATTTATTCCTTGAAGCCATTATTTCAACGCGGGAAAGCCTGTATCTAAGCTACCAAGGTAATGATGTCACCAATAATAGTGAAAGGCAGCCCAGTCTTGTGTTGGCTGAATTTATGGATATGCTAGAAAATAGCTACGCGTTATCTTTAGACAGCTACGCGGTTCATGCGCCACTACATCCTTTCAGCGAGGCGGTTTTTTCTGGTGTGTTGCCCAGCTATGAGACAGGGTGGCTGCGGTTGGCCGATGCTCTTCAGCAAAATAATTCTCGAGCAAGTATCGAAAAGAGTGCTAACGACGGGCAATCCATAGAAGGCATGGCTAGCGAATCAGCAACCGATACTATCCAGCCAGCAAACGCACTTGCAGCCCAAGAATTACGCTTATCACATATGCAAATAGCCAGAGCGTTTAAAGATCCCCTTGAGCATTTTGCAATTCAGAGATTGGGAGTGAATCTAACTCAATCCTTTACCTTGCTTGAAAACAGCGAACCCTTTGAGACTAATGCGCTGCTTCGTTATCAAGTGCTAGACGCTATCTTTTCATCGCCAGAGCGCACGGCAACTGGTGAACAAGACTCCAATGAACTTACTTACAGTGAACAGGTGATCACCTATGCATCCCTTAGAGGGGATATCCCTAATAATCCTGTGGCGATGGATGAAGTGGAAATGTGGAAAGAAGGGGCACTAGCGCTGAGTCAAGCTATGGGCCCTCACGATGCGGCCCCTAAAAAGGCACAATTTAAAGGGAAATATATTACCTTCAGCACTGCGGCATTCAAAGGTAGCGATGCGTTAGTAGAGCTTTGCGCGGGAAAGGTTGACACTCACAGAGCGCTGGGCTTTTTCATCTCTCAGTTGGTTTTTTCATGTAGCGATGAAGAGACTAGCTATACCGGTTATCCACTAGAAATCTATTCATGCTCGTGGGAAAAAGGGGAAGCTACCCTGAAGAAACGAACCTTTCCTGCGTTTGAACGTGATACCGCCGCGCAATTGCTATTATTTATCGAACAGCTTTATTTGGCTATTTATTCCGCGCCAACGCCTGTGTATCTAAGCCTTTTTGACAGCATCATCCCCGGCAAGAGAAATTCTGAGAGTAAACCTATCGTAGATAGTGTAAACCCTTCTCTGTTTAACGAGGTTCTGCGCGCGCTTGTGCTAATAAATGAAAGTTCCAGCGAAGCTGACAAAGCATTGCTAAGTCAGCTTCGAATGACAATTGACGAAATATGTCCGTTCGTAGACAAAGATGATGCGCCAAACGAAGAAAAAGATGAGAAGGTTCAACAGATAGTTGCTCATGCCGCGGCGCTTTTTGAGAGTGTCGAATTGCAGCGGGCGTTAACCGATTGGCAGCAAACTAGCGGGCAATTTAGTGCGGATATAGCGAACAACCCTTACCTTAACTGGCTTTTTCCTCAAGGCGTTAGTTGGAATGATGTACCGCATCTTAGTGCATTTATGTTACTAGCTATGGTGAACAACGCATCTCAAGAGGAGAAGTTATGAGTAATATTACCCCATCCTCTGGTAACGACATGTCAATCGATACGCAGCGCCACGCCAATGAGCAAGGCAAGGATAATGCACGGCTACTCGATGTCGTGGCAATGCCGCTTAAGGGGCGTCATCTTATTGAGGCCAGCGCTGGCACAGGAAAAACCTTCAATATCACCCGGTTGTATTTACGTTTGCTACTAGAGAAAAAGCTTACCGTAAAAGAAATATTGGTAATGACTTTTACCAAGGCTGCCACCGAAGAGATAAAAGGGCGCATTGCTAAAACCTTGAGAGAAGCGTTACTGATTTGGCAAGAAGCTAAAGATAATGGTAATAAAATTAAAGACGACTGCGACCCTGTTTACCAGCATCTTTTTAATAGCTTTGATATTGATGAAAGTTTGGCTTTATTAAAAGCAGCGCAACTTGAGCTAGATGAAGCGTCTGTGTTCACCATTCATGGCTTCTGTCAGCACGTGATCACGCAGCTGGCGTTTAACAGTGGCTTTGCCATGTCGTTAAATTTAGGCAATGACACGGGCGACTTGTATCTTCAGGCAGCAGAAGATTACATCCGAAAGGTGAGCAAAAGTGAAGATGACTTTCGGCTGTTGGCAGAGTCTGGCTGGCATACACCTGAAAAGCTATTGCTTGAATTTGGTACCAGCATAAAAAGTACTCTGACCCCACTAATGCTCAGCGAGCAAGATATCGAGCATGCCTTTCAAAAGCAGTTGGATGAATTGCCTGATACATCATTGGCTTATGTAAAAACCTTGTTGCAAAGCGTGGAAGAAAACGAAGGGTTATTGGTTGAGCAGCTTATTAAAACCCCCGCACATAGAAAAGAACGGCCGCAGGAATTAGCTGCGCTAAAAAGCTGGTTGCGCTCGTGCGTAGAGAATGCACAGTATTATTTACCACCACCTGAAGCAGAAGCCTTTGTTAAAGGAACTCGCTATGCGAGAAATTCCTCTGGTGTTAAGGAAATCCTAACACCTGTTAAAGAATTTGCTGCTACGTTGAAAAAGGTATTTGGCGAAAAAGAAAAGGCCCTTGCTAAAGTGCCGGTATTTCAGCTGATTGTAGAGGCTATTGGATTTATAAAAGGGCGTGTTGATAAGCAGAAAAAGCAGCTTGGCCTTATTGATTTTGATGATCTAATTCGCATGCTGGCTGATGAGGTAGTGAAGCCAAACAACACACTAGTACCTGAACTTCGCAAAAAGTTTCCAGTGGCGCTTATCGATGAGTTCCAAGATACGGATGCCAAGCAATACGCTATTTTGGACGCGGTTTATCCCAATGCATCAAGCAATTCGACCTCACAAACAGAAGCAGACCTTTTAAACGATAACGAGGAAAGCGCGTCGGCTAGAGACAGTGCGCTTCTAATGATAGGCGACCCCAAACAAGCTATATATCGCTTTCGCGGAGGAGATATCTTTACCTATTTGAAAGCCGGTAGGCAAGCAGACTATCGCTGGGTCATGAACACAAATTGGCGTTCAGTAGAGGGAATGGTAAAAGCTTACAACCGATTATTTTATGGCGCACCTGTCGCATCGAATGCACCCACAGATGTGTTTGGCTTCGACATCAAATATAACCCCGTTGAATTTACGTCTAAAGCGGCAGCGGCTAAAACACCGTTGGTAGACCCTGCTAATCAACGCAGCGCAATGAATTACGTAAGCATGTGTTTGGAGGATAAAGAAAATACCAACATCATGCGTCGGAAAATGGCCCAATGGATTGCGCAAGAGATCTATCGCTTACTTAACGAGGCACACTTTGAATTAAGAAATGGCGAGGCTAGGCCTGTAAAACCTCAAGACATCGCTATTTTGGTGAAAGACAGAACTGAGGCTGGGGCTATTAAAAATGTGCTTCAGCAAAAGGGGTTAGCCTGTGTGTATTTGAGCGATCGAAGCAATTTGTTTGCTAGTGCCGAAGCGAAGGATGTCCTCAGGCTGCTTAACGGTATATGGCACGCAAACGATACGAGTAAAGTCGCTTCTAGTTTAGCGTCCCCGCTTTGGGGCTATAGTCCACAGATGCTTATCGAACTGCTTTATCACGAAGATGATGCAACGTGGGATAGAGCGATGGACAAAGTATTGTCTCTGCGGGATATGTGGCTGCAAAAAGGATGCATGAGTGTGCTGTTGCACCTAATGCAAGATAGCTATACCCCTCACGCTGATAGCGTGGAGCGAGCGCTAACAAATTACCAGCATCTTGCAGAAGTGCTAGAAAAAGCCAGTACCACGCACCAACGACCTGAACAGCTACTCGACTGGCTAAATAAACAAATTCACAAGCCAGAAAGTGACGAAGAGCTTACGTTACGCCTTGAAAGTGATAGCCAGCTAATTCGTTTAATCACGCAGCATGGTTCAAAGGGCCTTGAATACCCCATTGTGTTTATCCCTTATGCAACGGGCTATCGTGATGCGGCAAAAAATGGTAATTCGACGTCTCAAATATTTACCTACTACGATGAAGAGAAGCAAGATTTGCAAATGCAGCTAGGTCAAACTGCGCAAGCCATATCTCGGGTTCAAAGTGAAAGTGAGGCAGAAGACATGCGCCTTGCCTATGTTGCGGTAACGCGTGCAGCACATCGTTGTTACATGGGGGTTATTCCACTGGCAAATAACGAAAAAAGCGCATTGGCGCGCGCTTTAGGCGTGAGTGGGGAAGAAGGATTGGGTAATGACTGGTCGAGTGTATTACGCCGTGTGGCCGAAGAAGACGAATCTCATGCAAGCTATATAGACGGTGATGAGTTTGTGGAAGTGTATTCAGGCTTTGAACAAAATGAAGTCATTCCTCAACTTACGGCACTTCAATTTAACGGCACCGCAAGCGAGGAATGGCGGCTTTATTCGTTTTCAGCCATGAGCCGTTTAACAACTACTGGCCCAGTGAATAACGCTGAAACAGCCGAAGACACAAACCAAAACCTTCCAAGTGTCCCTGTACTTCAAACTATTCGTGATGAAGAAATATTCGCGCTCAATACATTATCTGCTGATGGTGAGATTCTCGATGAGACGACGTTACACCACAACCCATTTGTCGAAATGAGTTTAGTGACCCGGAGTGACTTGCGTTTTACGCTTGAAAAAGGAGCAAGCGCGGGTAATTTGCTCCACGATATTTTAGAGCATAGCGATTTTAGTGCCCCTACTTGGGAAGAGACGGGCAAAGAATTAGTAAATCGTTTTGGATTAGATGAAAAGCGCACGCCTTTTCTATATGCGTGGTTAGACGAAGTCTTACAAACGCCGTTATATCCTAATATGCAACTAAGTTTGAGTGATTTGACCCTTCAGCAAACCCTGCGTGAGGCGGAATTTTACTTTCCAATGAACGACACACAATGGACGTTGCTTAAAGAGGTTCTAACAAGCCATCGACAAGACGTCGCAGTTACCCTAGGTGGTGACGCTGAAGTCGCTCCACAGTTAATAACCGCAAAACTACAAGGTATGATGCATGGTTTTATCGATTTGATTTTTGAGCATAACGGGCAGTTTTTTGTTGCTGATTACAAGTCGACTTGGTTAGGAGATACCTTAGAGAGCTATACACCTTCAGCGCTTTTT
This sequence comes from Alteromonas gracilis, assembly GCF_002993325.1. Classification (GTDB taxonomy): domain Bacteria; phylum Pseudomonadota; class Gammaproteobacteria; order Enterobacterales; family Alteromonadaceae; genus Alteromonas; species Alteromonas gracilis. Next base: position 24,163 of record NZ_PVNO01000003.1, on the reverse strand, counting down.
AGTAACAATCAGCATCACCTTTATGACCTACAGTATTTAATTTATTGCTTGGCACTGCATCGTTATTTAAGCAATACATTGCCAGATTATGATCCCGATATTCATTTTGGAGGCGTCTACTACCTTTATTTACGCGGAATGCATCCAGAAAACGAGCAAGGGGAAGGCGTGTTCTATACTGATATACCTTCATGCTTACTTAACCAACTCGATGCTATTTTCGCAAGTAGGGATGGTACGCACACCTATCAAGACAAAGCCTATGACCTTGAAAGCGAAGCGCCTGCAAGTGAACCGCAATCGGATGACACGCTGACAAGTGGAGCGAGGGTAAACTCGTCAAGCTCAAATAATAGAGCTTCAGGTCAACAGCAATTTAGTTTCGACGACGAGTAGGAGATGTCATGAACAACTATCAACAATCCGTGTCGTCGTTTTTCGATAATTTATTTGGCATTGAAGCCATCGATAAGTTCGTCGCAAAAGAGTTTGGCTTTGTAGAACCGCTTTCTGAAAGCGATGCTTTAATATGGGCAGGTTTATTGGTACACCTATCGTACATGCAGCGAAATGGCCATAGTTGTGTTTATTTAAAAGATGTTGCGGGAACGACGCTTTTTAAAGAGGTAGCACCTTCGGCGGCAAGTAGTATTGCTGAGCAACCATCTGGCGACGTACTTCAATCAGACGAAATTCATGCAAGCGCACGAGAAGAAAAAGCGCTTAAAACAGGCTTTGTGTTACCAGAATTAACGCCTCTACTTAAAATTGTGAAAAGTGCGCTTAAAAACGAGCAGGTTGCTCAGCTGTTCGTCTATGACAATGGCAAACTTTACAGCCGTCGCTACTATGAGTTTGAACAAGAGGTAGCGAGAAACGTTGTGAAGCGAGAAGCGCTCGAGCCGTTAAATGAAGAGGCTAGCGAAAAAGTTAAGCAGCTTTGGCCTGCTATATTCCCCACACAGACCACAGAGCATCAGGACTGGCAGCAAATCGCCGTTGCTAAGAGTTTGATGCAGCGCTTTTGCGTGATAAACGGCGGACCGGGAACGGGGAAAACCTATACTGTGCTGCGCTTATTACTCGCGCTCCAGGCGAGTAATGAGAACTTAAAAATTGTACTGGCAGCGCCTACCGGTAAAGCGCAGCAGCGCATGACTGAGTCTATTATAAGCAGTATAGAAGGACTTCGCGGCAAGGTAGACGATAGTGCCCTTGATAAAGTGCCTACCGATGCCGTAACCCTGCACAGATTGCTAGGGCTTCGCGAATTCGGCGTTTCAACAAAGTACAACCAGTATAACCAATTGACTGCTGACGTACTCATAGTAGATGAGGCAAGTATGGTCGATTTAGCGTTAATGACCCGCATCGTTAGGGCATTGCCAGAGCATGCTCGGCTTTATCTTATCGGCGACGCCGACCAGTTGCCTGCGGTGGAGCTTGGCAACGTGCTAGAACAACTCGTTAGTGACGAAACAGTGGTTTTTGACAAGAGTGATAATGCTATTTCAAGTAACGCAAGTACTCGTGATGACGCGCTTTCAATGGGAGGCGTGCCTTCTTTAATGCGACAGAGTATCGCAACGCTTTGCCCACATCTCCCCTTGTTGCCTGTAAATGAGGAAGCCAAAACATATGTGGCGACACTTCAGGCACCGCAGCGCTTCAAGGGGCAGGTGGCAAAGGTGGCGACGGCCATTCAGCGTGGCGATGCTAATGAAGCAATTGCCGCCATTGGTGAACATGACAGTGGCGATGAAAAGACAAAAATTACGTCAAATGCACTGTTAGGCTTGAAAGCTGGCGTTCATCTTTTGCCAGAACAACAAGTAAATACTCGAGATTTACAGAAGCTTGCAAAAGAAAGCTTCTTGCCAATATTTGATGCGAAAAGCGCTGAAGACGCGCTTAGTTGCCTAAATTATGTCCGATGGCTCACACCAGTACGAAAGGGTGTGATGGGTGTTGAAGGTTTGAACGGTCTTGTATTCGACGCCATTAAGCACAAAATTAAAAAGCGAGAAGGGCACTTCTATCAGGGCCAGCCGATAATGATAGTAAAAAATCATCATCCTCAGCGACTTTCAAACGGCGAAGTTGGCGTAATTTGGCCAGACAGTAAGGGTAAACTTTATGCTTGGTTTTACCAAGATACAAAAAATGAAGGCGAAGTTTCAAGTGCAGATAACAAACAACGCGTAAATGTGAGTCACGGGCAGCAAAAGCAAGCGCTTCGCAGCATATCACTGTCCAGAGTTCCGCAGTTCGAAACCGTATATGCAATGACTATTCATAAATCCCAGGGCTCTGAATTTAACCATGTAGTACTGATTTTGCCGAAGCCTGACAGCGAAAAAGCCGCTAACCTTTTTCATCGAGGCTTGGTCTACACCGGGTTAACCCGTTCAAAAGATGGTTGCTTAATCATAGCTGATAACAACACGTTTACTGGTATGGTTGCGAAGGTTGATAAGCGTTATTCTGGGCTGTCAGAAGCGATAAAACGAATCACTGCCAAAGCGCAGGACTTAGTGCTAGAAGACGATTAGAAATAAGTACTCTGACCCCTAAACTTTTGAGGGGCAGAGTACCTTTCTATCTCACAGGGGTAAAAAGGCACAGGCCGTGTTTGTTGATATCTATGGGTGTTTTGCTTATTAAATAGATACGGGTCGGTGACGTGACGCGAAGGATCCCTCCTTCTGCTTTTAAAAACTGAGAAGGAAGAATCACTGACTTGTCGTCAGAGTCACTGCTGGTTGTTTCAGTTTTCACCGCAAAGTAAGATAACCCGCCGTGATCGAGCCAGCCTAATATATTATCTGGCGTCGCCACAAAATTATCGTGTTTTAATACGCTACTGTGCAGCGTAATGTTGGCGCCAAAAACCGGCTTGGTTTCTATTGCCATTTGGGTATTGGGTTTCAGGTGCAGCCGATAAAGACCATGAGGTTCTGGTACGATCTCGTTGTTTGCATCTGTACTGTTCACTAACGTAAGCATACTAAGTTTCGCATGGAAGTTCTGATGGTTTTATTGTGGTGGACTTATGGCTAGACTGCATTGACGTGGATCAAGTAGACTCAAAAGCCGTGGTGGGCCGGTATAAATCGAACGCCTGCCTTAAAAAGTAGAAGCAATTTAGCAATTATTGAGAGACGTAGTGACAGATACCCTAACTAGCGTGCACTTTCGCTTAACAAAGTTGGATGCCATGCAAGCATATACACTAAAACGTGAAATTGAGGGCGCGTACTTCATTAAGCGCGATGACACTGATGTATTTGTAGGTATGGTGCCTTTAAAAGAAACGCTGTTCGACGAGCTAAACGATTATGTTATTCGTCAGCAAATTCAATATGATGCTTGCGATATACTTGTAGAGGCGAAAAACACAACAGGGGAAGTAGCGGTACCAAGGGTGGTAAACAAACTGCTCAAATATATCGACTGTAAGCTAACTTACACTTGCTCTGCATAGCATCAACACGCTCTAATCTTAATGCTTCATTACAAACCGCCAAGGCAATTTGGCATCATGCTCGGCATAATCAATACCAATGCGAGGTGAGCTTATAATATTCTCATGGCAAACCGGAGAGGCGTTGCCTTCAATCCAAACAGTGGCTTTATCTAAAATAGATATGCCATTTAGTGCAGGCGTTAAACCGAGAGCTTGAGACAGCTTTGCAGGGCCGGAACATAAATTCCGAGTCGGTGTTTTTGTTCCTCTGCGCTCTCGCATGGTGTCTAAGCCGACAGTGGGCTTTATTGCTCTAACGAGAACCGAGTCCGCAAAGCCCGATTCATTCGTGACAATATTAAACATGCTGTGATAGCCATAAACGGAATAGATATAGGCAATACCACCTTGGTTTTTGAGTACATCAATAGATGAAGGTCTTCGCACAAGGTGCTTTTGCATGGCTAAATCGCAGCTTTCACAATATGCCTCGGTCTCGATAATGATACCGCCAGTAAGTGTGCCGTCTACCTTGCTATAAAGGGAGGCGCCAATGAGCGACTTGGCGATACCAACAACATCGTTTTTAATGAAAAAAGACCGTTGCATAACAAGCAAAACAGATTAAGACGACTTCTTGAGCTCACTATGAGATTTTAAAACCTTGCTGCCATCATCTTGCTCTATAAGGTAAGCTGGGTCGCTATCGCTTGCTTCACGTTTAACTGATGAGCCCTTAATTGTGCGCTCAACATCACTGGTAAATTTTTCTCTAATATTGCCAGTAGCGCTACCATTACCCCATTCCCATTCAACTTCTGTATTTACAGCGTAGTGTTTCATCGCATTATTCCCTGTGTTCTTGAAAGTTAGCGCCCGTATACTGCTTAAACGGTACGGGTAAGCGCTAAGTTCATAAATCAGAGAAAAAGCGATGAAAAGCACGGCAAACTTTAAGAGCTAAGATAAGGTCTCGACCTGTTTTTGCCTCTGAGTAATAGAGCTGCCAGCAGTAGCAATAACCACCAACGCCACCGCAAACCACTGCGAAAGGGTGAGGGTTTCATCAATAATGATAAATGCCGCTATTGCCGCGACGGCTGGCTCGACACTCATCATTATACTGAACGTTTGTTTCGGCATATTGCGCATAGCACTCATCTCTAATGTATAGGGGATAGCAGACGAAAATATGCCTACAGCGCAGCCTATAAGAATAACGTCGATGTTTAGCAAAGCGCTTCCTTGGCTTATTACGCCAATGGGTACAACGCACATAGCGGCTACCAACATGCCCAAGGTTACCGTAACACCGCCAGACCCTTCGTTACCTGTTTTATTACCAAACACGATGTAGCCAGCCCAGAAAGCACCTGCAGTAAGTGCAAAGATAACACCGAGTGGATCTAAGCTTTCTGAAGAGGCTCCGCCAATATCAGGAAGTAGCAAGCAAACGCCAGCAACGGCCAAAAGAGCCCACGCGAAATCTCGCTTTTTTCTCGCACTAAAAAAAGCCACAGCTAGCGGGCCAGTGAACTCAAGAGCAACACCAATACCAAGAGGAATGCGGGCAATGGCAAGATAAAAAATGATATTCATTGCACCTAAGCAGGCGCCATAAAAGAAAACGTTCCGCCATCCTTTCGCGCTTAAGCGCGCACGCCAGGGTCTAAAAATACCTGTCAAAATTAATGCGGCGAAAAAAGCGCGAAGGGCGCTTGTTCCCTCAGGTCCTACAATTGGAAAGAGCTGTTTGGCAAACGAAGCACCGGATTGAATGGTTATCATGGCCAGCAGCACTGCGACAATGGCCAGTAAAAAACGTTGATTCACAATGTATTACAACTTGGATAAGACAAAATTAAATTATATTTCTTCTAGAAATGAAAAGCTTGTCTATAAGGGAAAGTAGTGAAAATTAATGTTGAATAGCAGAGGATATAAAGTGAAGTTTGGTGTTACTTTACGTAGTAAAATAGAATAAAACACAGCAAAGTTGTAATGTGTTCAAAAGAGCATGCACAGTGTCTTTTAAGCACAATGCTAACGGCAGTTAAATTGATGTTTAAATTCCGGTGTAGCAACGCTCTATTGTGCTATTACGTTAGCTTAAAACGCATGAACTCTTACATATTAGTATGTATCGCTACCATCGCCTATACTGAAGTGCGAACGTAATTCAGGCATTATTTTTCTAGATACATTGTTCACCGTATCCACCAATCACGCAGTGTGGGTGATAGTAGTCGGTTGATATTTCCTAATTTAAGGAAAGCACTTGTTTACAATTACCCAGTTACATATCGATATTGCGCGCAACGCTACTGATGATTTTAATTTATTTCACGACCCTATGCGGTGGCAGCGAATATCGGGCAACCCATTTCAAGGAACTATCGCGCTTGGGTTTCAACTTGGTTTATTCATAGAAACTCAAATTCACCGAGGTGCGTCTAACATCAAACCAAGACGCTATTCAGTCTACGAATTTACCTTCGTAAATCCCGCCAAAGAGGGAGACGACCTAAGCTTAATGTTCAAGGCTCCAAGGGTTTCACAGACGGAGCAGGGTGAACAGGAATCACAGCGTTTGATTTTAAAGGCGTCGGGTAAGCCGAGTTTAATGGGGTTTTATCGGCAGTCAGATTTTATGTCGGTAAAAAGCCCTTTGGTGAAATATAAAAAAGAAGACATTGCTCGACTAGCGGACAGAACGTTACTAGATGGGGATGTGTTTCTAAAGCGGAAATGGATGATAGTTGGTAATGCTAAAAATTATTTGTTGAGCGCCTTTGCTGACCAATCACGATATATTGACGAATTCGCAGATAAAGTGCGCTTTCCACAATTTTACCCACTGTCTCTGATGTCTTCAGCCATGCTAGAAAGAGCCCAGGCTCTTAGTTACGATTTAATTAAAAACCCGATGATCTACATATCGCAAAATTTATGCATTGACAACGACCAGCTCGAGCAACTAAAAAGTAACGACTGTTTAAATATGCTTGTTGCGCCTGTGGAGTCTGACTCTGGTCATCTTACTTGCGCGGGATGGGTAAAAAGTGAATCTCCACTTTTTTGCGCCGAAGTGAGACTTATGCCTCTATCAGATATGCTCGTTAATAATCGTTAACTAGGCCAAATTTTCAGAGTAAATTTATTATTCATTAAAAAAACCGACGCTGAAAAACGCCGGTTTTGCTTTTACTCTATATGAATTGATCTACATTTTGTAAGCTACAGGCACAACCGAAACGGCCTCTGTTAAGCCGTTCGTCTTAGCGCTAATTCTTGTCTTACAATGTCGGCACCTGCACTTAATGCCTCGAGCTTACCTCGCGCAACAGCGCGAGAAAGTGGCGCCATGCCGCAATTAGTGCAAGGGTAAAGCTTGTCTGCATCCACATACTTTAACGCTTCACGCAAGGTAGCTGCTACTTCTTCGGGGGTCTCTATCGAGTCTGTTGCAACATCAATAGCGCCTACCATTACCTTTTTTCCTTTAAGAAGCGAAATCAGCTCAATAGGAACATGGGAGTTATGACACTCTAGCGAAACCATATCAATATTGGACTTTGCTAGTTTAGGAAAGCTTTCTTCGTATTGACGCCATTCCGTACCCAGTGTTTTCTTCCAGTCTGTATTGGCTTTGATACCGTATCCGTAGCAAATATGAACAGCGGTTTCACATTTCAGCCCTTCAATAGCACGCTCTAATGCCGCGATACCCCATTCATTCACTTCATCGAAGAACACGTTAAAAGATGGCTCGTCAAACTGGATTATATCTACACCCGCAGCCTCTAGTTCTTTCGCCTCTTGGTTTAAAATTTTTGCAAATTCCCATGCAAGCTTTTCGCGGCTTTTATAGTGGTCGTCATACAAGGTATCGACCATAGTCATTGGGCCTGGAAGTGCCCATTTAATAGGTTGAACAGTCTGGCTTCTTAAAAACTTCGCATCTTCAACAAATACCGATTTTGGTCGCGTAACCGCTTGGGTTACAACAGGTACGCTAGCATCGTAACGATTGCGAATACGCACGGTTTTACGGTTTTCAAAATCTACGCCATCAAGATGTTCTATGAAAGTGGTCACAAAGTGCTGACGGGTTTGTTCTCCGTCGCAAACAATGTCGATGCCAGAAGCGGTCTGCTCCTGAAGCGTAACGCGCAGCGCATCTTTTTTACCTTCTTCCAGCGCTTCACTTTCTAACTTCCAAGGCGACCATAGCGTTTCAGGTTCTGCCAGCCATGATGGTTTTGGAAGACTGCCTGCAATAGAGGTGGGGAGTAGTTTTTTCATGTAGTTTGGTTTCTTTTAATCAATAATTCGGATAGGTGAATACAGGGCAGGGCATATTACCCTTCTCATTGATATTTCGAATTCAACTAGCCCTGTTTGAACGTGATGAGCCGCGCTAAAAGAGCAAGCTTTTAAGCATAGCTAGCCGTAAATTGCTGTAGCTTGTGTTGATAAGGCTTCAGAAAATTATCTTCTACAAACTTGCCTTGCTCAACAGCGAGCTGGCTGCGCTCTTCACGGTCATACACAATGCGCGTTACCGAATGGTCGCTATTTTTTAAGTCCGGCTTGTAGCTTAGACCCGCTTGTGCGTTTGCGTTGTAAATTTCTGGGCGATAGATTTTCTGGAACGTCTCCATGGTCGCAATCGTGCTAATAAGCTCTAGATTGGTGTAGTCGTTTAGCAAATCGCCGAAGAAATAAAAAGCAAATGGCGCGGCGCTATTGTGCGGCATGAAATAGCGCACGTTTAAGCCCATTTTTTTAAAATATTGCTCAGTTAGCGACGTTTCACTAGGCTGATATTCCACACCTAATACAGGGTGCTGGTTCTCTGTTCGGCGGTAGGTTTTGTTGTCAGAAACACTCAAGCAAATTACTGGCAGCTTTGAAAAGTGTGTTTTATAGGCTTCTGAATTAACAAAGTATCTAAAAAGTTTGCCGTGCAGGTCGCCAAAGTCGTTGGGTACACTAAAAGATGACTGCCCACGGTTATGATTCGATAGACGAACGCTAAAATCATAATCGCGCACGTAAGACGAGAAGTTGTTACCCACGATACCTTGGGTGCGTTTACCGGTTTGATTATCGATGATATTGGTTTGCAATATCTCGATAGTGGGGAAGGTGTTGCCATTTCCTTCTATATCAATATCTACCGATACTATTTCTAGTTCAACGGCATAACGGTCTCCACGTTCATTGTCCCAGCTAGCTAGTGCATTAAAGCGGTTGTTAATCATACTTAATGCATCGCGTAAGTTTTCTTTGCGGCGTTCACCCCGTGCTAAATTGGCAAAATTTGTGGTAATGCGCGTATTGTCTGACGGGTGATAATCTTCATCAAACTTAACGCTGTTAATAGTAAAAGAGAAATTTGTGTCCACGTTACTGTTCATGAGAATGCGCTTCTATTCAAAAGATTAAACCGAGTGTTGTAACTGCTGTAAAAGCTATAGGTACGTTATACGGGGTTTTATTTATGAATAAAAATGACTTAATTTCATTTTTGTATGAAATATTCTCATTAAATATTTTACGCTGCTATTTAGATAACGGTGTTCCCGCCATTAGTGGTTGCGCAGCGCGTCGATCAGCTCGTCTTTGTTCATGTTTGAGCGGCCTTCAATACCTACTTCTTTTGCTTTTTGGTAAAGCTCATCTTTAGTGCGGTCCTCGTACTTCTTGCCTTTTCCGCCATCCTTTGAAGGCGTTTGTTTACTGTTTGCTTGCGCATTGGCAATACGCGCTGACTTCTCCTTGCTGTAGCCTTCATCGCGAAGCGCTTCGTAAGTATCGTCGTTTTTAATTTGAGCACCGTGATCCCTAGCCATTTTGAGACTCCTGTTTTCCAATGTATTTAAAGCTAAAAAGTTAACTTTGTTTCATACTCTGTATTCACCAAGATGGTTTAGCTTCATATGAATGACAATCGATGCTTTTTGAAAAACTGCTAAAAAGGAGCGTCTAAAAGTTGCCGCTACTGTTACAAAAAATGTCATTCATCGCAAAAGTTCAAATGCTCAAATTACCGCTGCACCGCAATGTAACGGCTTAACACGTTAAAACTTCTTGTATTGTCAACTTTAGTGCGTTTCATGCACGCAAAAAGTGCATTTGAGTCAATGGTTTACGTTTTTTATCCTATTGCACGTTCAAAATTAAGTCTTTAGTCTAAAGATATTGTAGATGGAAGGCAGAGCGAAATATGAATAAAAATGTACAACAAACCACGGTGAATTCGTCACGTCGCAATTGGTTGAAGTCAGTGGGTTTAGGCGCTGGTGCAGTGGCATTAACTACTAGTGTCGACAGTATTATGGGTGACCTTCGAGCAGCAGGTATGCCAACCGAACACTTTCCATCAGCCACCCCTAATGTGAACGACGGTCTTATTCGCTTATCGTCAAACGAAAATGCCTTTGGCCCATCAAAGAAAGCTGTAAAAGCGATGCAAAGCGAGCTTTTAAATCTAGCACGTTACACTGATGCTACCGTTGAAGTATTAGCGCAAAAAATTGCAGAGCAAGAGGGCGTATCTGCCGACCAAATTGTTATTACCAACGGCTCATCACCTATTCTTTTTGGCTACGCTGACTGGATTACGAAAAATGGCAACAAACTAGTTACCTCTATGGCAACCTATGAAGGGGTGCCGCGAGGGGCTGAGTTTATGGGGGCAGATGTCACTTATGTCCCCCTTGCGGCAGACATGACATTTGACCTTGATGCGATTGAGGCAGCTGTAACCGAAGATACTACCGCCGTGTATGTATGCAATCCAAATAACCCTACGGGGAGCATGGTCGATGCAGCCAAACTGACTGCTTTTGCAAAGCGTGTGTCAAAGAAAGCACAGGTGTTTATCGATGAGGCCTACATTGAAATGTCTGATGCTTATCCAGCTAATGTTCAGTCTAAGCTAGTAGCAGAAGGTCACAACGTGGTGATATGCCGCACCTTTTCTAAGATTCATGCGATGGCAGGCCAGCGTTTAGGGTACGCCATTATGCCTGCCGAACAAGCTAAAACTATGGGTGGCATGCTACGCATGGGTGGTGTGAACTATTTGGCATTAGTGGCGGGTATGGCAAGTATGGACGACCATGCGAACTTAAACACAATGCGTTCACGCATTAAAACCGAGCGTGAAAAGCTAGTGAAAGTGGCCGAGGAGTTAAACCAGCCGTATGCACCAAATCCGCAGGGGAATTTCATCTATATAGATACGGGTATGCCGCACGATGTATTCGCGGAAAAAATGAAAGCTCAGGGTATAAAGGTGGTAGGGCGCACATGGCCAGGCTACGACTCATGGTCACGGATCAGTGTCGGCACGCCTTCAGAAACAGATGCGTGCGCTAAAGCATTAAAAGCAGTACTTGCTTAGAAAAAACAATAATAACACCTAGCGCAGAAAGAAAAGGCCGAACACTAATAGTGTTCGGCCTTTTTAATGGTAGTTGAGCAAAAATGCACGCTACTCTTTGATAGAGTAGGACTAAACTTAAACTTTACTTTAGTTCTTGCTTTAGCTCTTACTTAAGCCTCTATTTTAGCTCTTATTTTTCGATAGCAAACGTTAAGCCTGCTTTCTCTTCTAGGCGGTTTATTAGCTTATCACCAAGAGCAGCCGCTGGTGTGAAAAAGCCGCCAGATAGGTTTACGTCTTTACACAAGCAAAGCGCCGATTCTGAAATCATCTTACTAGTAGAGCCATAACCTGGGTCTTTATCACCTTTAACCGATACGGCTAGCATATCGCCATTCGTTGGGGTACCCACAAACACGACATCGTAAAAGCCGTTTTCACGCTCTTCTTTGCTTGGGCCTTCACCTGGCTTAGGGCCATCGTCGCTTGCAAGCGATTTATCTTTAGCAACGTGGTTGGCCATAGCCTCACCTTTCTCGCCGGGGCCTGTCATCATCATTTCATCATACTGGAAGTTCTTCCCATAGGCATATCCACCTAAATAGTTGGTGCGATGAACGTTTTTTGTATTGATTGCCGCCATAATGAAGGGGGCAACCCATGTACCTAATTGCTCGTCGAAATAAGGTTTGTTGCCGTCGGGCTGAGGCTGGTTTGATGCGCCATCGGTTAACGAATGCGGGTTGATAAGCGCGGCCATTACCGATTTGTCTTTGTGAGCAGCAGCCATGGTTGCTTTTAAGCTGGCAGCCGTGCCACCAGAGAAGGTTCCCTGCATCTTGCGAACGCGACCTTTAACGTATTCAATCACATCGCCAGTTTGCTTTTTAGCATGCGCTTGTAAGTAGTGAACACCTAAATCAAACGGTACTGAGTCGAAGCCGCAAGAAAATACAATGTTTGCGCCCGTTTCTTTGGCTTTCGCTTCATACTTATTGATCATCTGGTGCATCCACGCTGGCTCACCGCATAAATCTGTATACCCCGTACCATTATCAACACACGCACAGAGTAACTTTTCACCGTAAATTTGATAAGGACCCACTGTGGTGAGTACAACCGCAGTTCGCTTAGTCATAGCGTCTAGCGCGTCGGCATCATCACCGTCGGCTACAATGCTGGCAACACTATCACTAATACCCAGTTCCTGTTTTACATCGGTAAGTTTGGCTTCATTACGACCTGCAACTGCCCATTTCACACTGCTGTCATTACCATACTGCGCCTGAAAGTACTCAGCTACTAGCTTGCCCGTAAAACCTGTAGCACCGAAGATAACTACATCAAATTCCCGTTCGTTACTCATTGTTTTGTCCTGTCTTATTTCGTTTTGACACGTGTCATCAATCTACGATATCCAATATACGCACAAGCGCGGATATCTATCATTTTTTTCGGTAATATTTGTCTATTCACGAAATTAAACGGCAGGCGATAAACCCTTAGTTTAATGACTTAACAAACTTAGCTAGACGCGTTAATCCTTCGTTTAAGCGGTCCATATCGGTAGCGAAAGACAGCCTTACATAGTGGTCGGCATTGTGCTCGCCAAAATCATTGCCAGGGGTCAGTGCCACATGATGTTGTGAGAGCAGGGCGTCACAAAACTCAATAGCACTTAGCCCTGTGTGTTTAATATTGATGAAAGCGTAAAAGGCACCGTCTGGCTGGGCATCTAAACGAAGGCCGATTTTTTCGAGAGCATTAAAAACGAAAGAGGCCCGCTTTGTCAGGTTTATACGATTTTGTTCGCATTGCGCCAATGCCTCAGAAGTAAAACACGCAAGGGCGGCTTTTTGCGAAAGGGTGGAGGGGCAAATAAACAAGTTCTGCGCGAGCTTTTCAACGATGGGTGTCATCACTTCAGGCACAACACACCAGCCGAGACGCCAGCCGGTCATGCCAAAATATTTAGAGAAGCTATTGATAACCACTACAGTGTCTTGCAGCTTGTCATTAGCAAGTACGGTTCGAAGCTTGGCGTTCTTGTTGCTGGTTGACTGGCTAGCATCGTCATTAATAGAAAGCGAAAGATCCAAGTAAATCTCATCAACAATTAAGAAACCGCCGTTGGCATTGCAGTATTCGCCAATCTTAATCAACTCGTCTATATCAATCGCTGTACCTGTCGGATTGGCTGGGGTGGCGATAAGCACGCCTTTCGTGTTTTGCTTCCAATTATCGGCAACACTTTCAGCGGTTAATTGAAAGTTATCCTCGCTGCGTGTTGGCACCAGCGTTACTTCTGCGCCAAATGCGTTCAAAAAGCGTCGGTTACAGGGGTAAGATGGGTCGCCCAATATCACGTTATCGCCGGGTTCAACCAAGGCAGCACTTGCCAAAAGTAACGCACCAGACGCGCCGGCGGTTACGACCACCCGTGAAGGACTTATCTTTACGCCGTGTTTAGTTTCGTAAAAGCGGGCTATGGCTTCTCTTAGTTCAGGCATACCTAGCGCAGACGTATAAGGAAAATCTGGAATATTTAAGCTTTCTTTCATTGCCGCAAGTACAGGCTCGGGAGCGCCAAAATCTGGCTCACCAAGATTAAGACGAATAACATCTTTACCTTGCTTTTCTAGAGCAGAGGCCTTTTCGCCATAGGCCATGGCAAGAAACGGAGAGATAGCGGTAGCGCGAGAGGCAAACTTCAAAACAAAACCCTTATTAGTTGTGCCAGTTTAAACAGTTCTGCAATTAGGGATCACTCTTGAGTAGGATTCAAGAGAATTCTTTGAATAGTATGTTTAACCTGTTGGCTTACATCGTTGCTAAGTAGTTAAACGTATAAATTTCTCAGCTAACTCATCTAACGTTTCTTTCTTGTTCGGGTCTGGTTTAACGACATCTATAGGGCACACTGCCACGCAGGTAGGGGCATCGTAATGCCCCACGCATTCGGTACAACGATTAGCATCTATTTCGTACACGTTATTTCCCACGCTAATTGCCGAATTAGGGCACTCAGGTTCGCACATATCGCAGTTAATGCAGCTATCTAGAATAAGTAGTGCCATGAATTATACCTCGCTCACGCTCTGTTTTTTTACGGCACTATCCGGTTTGCGAAATGGGTTACGAGTATCAACGCCTTCATCCAGATTTCGTAGCAGAAGAGCAAAATCTAGGTCTACATCGCAAGGTAGAGGTATTCTAACCTGGTGCCCTGAACCTTTGGCATCGCTAATATTAAGGTTTTTCTTATCCAGCATTTCATTAAGCGCAAAGGTAATGTTTCCGCTTGGTGTCATCAGTTCTAGCGAGTCCCCTACACAGAATTTGTTTTTAACATCTATAATCGCAAAACCCGTTTCGTCGCAGCGGCCTAGCACTTCACCAACAAATTGCTGTTTATCGCTGACAGAATGCCCGTATTCGTAGTTCTGATACGTTTGGTGTGAGTGACGACGCAGGAAACCTTCCGTATAACCTCGATGAGCCAAGGTTTCCAAACTTCCCATTAGCGAGTTGTCGAAGGGTTTACCTGCTACTGCGTCGTCAATGGCTTTGCGATAAACTTGCGCTGTTCGAGCGCAGTAGTAATGTGATTTTGTGCGGCCTTCTATTTTTAAGCTATGCACGCCCATTTTGGTTAGACGGTCGACATGCTGAACGGCACGCAAGTCTTTCGAATTCATAATATAAGTGCCATGTTCGTCTTCAAAAGCAGGCATCAATTCGCCGGGCTTTTCTTTTTCTTCTAACATAAACACATGAGTAGTTGGCGCACCTTCACCAAGGGTGGGAATGACCGTTTGAGGTGCCGAAACGGCTTTATCAATTTCGGTGGCTTGAACGATATCACCGGTTTCGTTTTCGCTTCCCGCCTTAACATCATAAGACCAACGACAAGCATTGGTACAAGTGCCTTGGTTAGGATCTCGTTTATTCATGTAGCCAGACAATAAACAGCGCCCGGAGTACGCCATGCAAAGCGCGCCATGAACAAACACTTCTAATTCCATGTCTGGCACTTGCTCGCGGATTGTTTCAATTTCCTCAAGTGAAAGTTCTCTCGATAATATAACGCGCTCAATGCCTTGTTTCTGCCAAAACTTCACCGTGGCGTAGTTCACAGCATTGGCCTGAACACTTAAATGAATTGGCATGTGAGGGAATGCATCGCGCACCATCATGATAAGTCCGGGATCTGACATAATTAGCGCGTCAGGTTTCATAGCAATTACCGGCGCAATATCATTAAGGTAAGTGCCAAGCTTGCTGTTGTGAGGGGCAATATTGCTCACCACGTAGAATTTCTTGCCTAGGGCATGCGCTTCTTCTATACCTATCGCTAAGTTTTCGAGGCTAAATTCGTTATTTCTCACGCGTAGCGAGTAGCGGGGTTGACCAGCATAAACAGCGTCTGCTCCATAGGCAAAAGCGTAGCGCATATTGCGCAAGCTACCTGCTGGGGCGAGCAATTCTGGTGCGTTAAACGTTTGGTCGGAAAGTTTTAACGCTGAATCTTCGCATTGAATTGAAGAACTGTTACGAGAAGAAGTGTTTGAAGTCATATATAAAAACCGCTACTGGACGCCTTTAATAAGGCGGCGGATTCTATAAATACACCGTGAGGCCCTCAAGGCAAATCAGGCAAGGGGTTGATGGAGATCAAATTATTTCAGCATATTAGACTGAGCAGCAAGACAATTGCACTAAGACAAATGTAATGAGAACTTATAGCAAAACTAATCAATCACCTCAGTTGACGCACTAAAACGACGAATCACCATGGGCAAACGCCGCTAGGTAGGGTAGGCTAGTAATTCACAATAATAAGGACTAACTGCATGCTGCAATTGAATATTTTTCATAAAGCGGCGCGACAAATAAAAGCTTCCGGCAAATCGGCCATTGCCATTACGGTATTGTTTGTTGTGTCTACGTCTTCAGCTTGGGCAGCGCTGCCAAGCATTGGTGAATTCACTAGCGATATGACCAAAAAAGACGGTCTAATCCCTGTTTACTATGACGATGAAAGTGACAAAGTTTACTTGGCGGTGCCAACAGGTAACGCCGAATATTTGTTTCAAAGCAGCTTGCCCTACGGTGTAGGTTCAAACGATATAGGCCTTGATCGCGGACAGCTTGGCGATACCCGTTTGGTAAGCTTTGAAAAGTTTGGTAACAAGGTTTTGTTGAAGCAGCACAACACCAAATACCGTGCGGCCCACGGCAGCGACGCTGAAAAGCAAAGTATTGATGAAGCGTTTGCCGATTCGGTCATTGCCGGTTTCACGCTGGTAGCAAAAAGCGACAACGCCAGTCTTATCGATTACACGCCTTTTTTACTAAGTGATATTCACGGTATCGGTAACCGCATGGCGCGCACCAATCAAGGTAGCTTTAGCGTAGATAAAATGCGAAGCGGGGTGTACTTACCAAAAACCAAAGCCTTTGAAAAAAATACCGAGTTAGAAGCATTAGTCACTTTTGCTGGTAAAAAGCCGGGTGAATACGTTCAGCAAGTTACCCCCGACCCAGAAAGCGTGTCGGTGCACTTACATCATTCCTTTGTGGCACTGCCTGACGACAACTATACGCCTAGGGAGTACCACCCATACTCAGGCTATTGGAAATTTAGCTATTTCGATTACTCAACACCTATTAGTGAACCTACTGAGCAGCGTTTTATTACCCGCCATCGCTTAAACAAGAAAACGCCCCATGCAGCAATGAGCGAAGCAGTGGAGCCAATTGTGTATTACCTAGACCCAGGTATCCCAGAGCCGGTGATGACCGCGCTTAAAGAGGGGGCAAGCTGGTGGAACCAAGCCTATGAAGCTGCAGGCTACAAAGACGCGTTCCAGGTAAAAGTATTGCCTGAAGGTGCCGACCCTATGGACGTGCGCTACAACGTTATTAACTGGGTACATCGCGCAACGCGCGGCTGGTCTTATGGGTCGTCGGTTGTCGACCCACGTACAGGGGAAATTATCAAAGGTCACGTTACTTTAGGTTCGCTGCGAGTAAGGCAAGATTATTTAATTGCCCTTGGCCTAACCAGCCCTTTTAAAGACGGCAACACCGACACCACTTTGCAGCAAGAAATGGCGCTGGATCGCATTAGGCAGCTTTCTGCTCACGAAGTAGGGCACACACTAGGCATAGCGCACAACTTTGTGGCAAGTGAAAATAACCGTGCGTCGGTAATGGATTATCCTCACCCTAAAATAAGCATTAAAAACGGCAAGATTAGCCTTGAAGGCGCGTATGACAAAGGCATAGGCGCATGGGATATTCACGCCGTAGCGTATGGCTATCAAGACTTTGCCAGCGATGTAGAAGAATCCGAAGCCTTGGCAAAAATTATCGTTAAAGGTCGTAATGAAGGGTTAAGCTTTAAATCAGACCCAGATACCCGCAGTAGCCGTCATGCGTCAGCAAATGGTCATATGTGGGAAAATGGTAGTAACCCGCTAGATGCCTTCGATGAAATTTCACAAGTGCGCGAACTGGCGTTAGCCAATTTAGGTTTAGATACGTTAAGCCCGAACAGCAGCTTGTCGTCACTTGAAAATGCTTTAGTGCCCATTTACTTGTTACATCGCTATCAACTAGAAGCCGTAGCAAAGCAAGTAGGCGGCTTAGTGTACGAATATGAACGCAAAGGCGATTACACCCAAACGCAAGGGCAGCAATTTGTCGCACCCGCAGTGCAGCAGCGCGCTATGCAGCAGTTAATCACTGCTACTACGGCGGATTACCTTACTATATCTGAATCGGTACTCGCCCTTATTCCACCTACAGCGTACGGTGACGACATTACCCGCGAGCACTTCAAGGGTAAAATGGGGTTAATGTTAGACCCAGTTTCTGCGGCCGCTTCGGCGTCAAATTTTGCGTTTGAGTTGTTATTACACCCAGAGCGCCTGAACCGCTTAGAGTGGCAAGTAAAAAGCAGTAAAGATAGACGCAAAAAAGTGGGCGTTTCAATGCTGGTGAAGCAAATACTTAGCGTACACTGGTATAAAAATAAGTCGCAAAGTCCACTAGCAAAGCGCTTACAGTTAGTTGCATTAAATGCCGTGATGAAAGCGGTCACTAACGACAAGCTGGCGCCAGAAGTAAGAATGGAAGCTGAACTTGCTTTACTTGAATTTAGCGAGTGGCTAGATGATGAAGCTGACGACAATCAGTATGAGATATTGAAAGAACAGTTCAATACTTACTGGTCCAGTAAAACGTGGCCAAGTAGCTTCGAAGTAGAACCACTACCGCCAGGCTCGCCTATTTAAGGAAACTTGGTACAATGTTAGGAATAACAATGTAGTGCAGCTAAAAAATCTTGACCAAAAGCTGTTGCCGCAAAACAACGCTGCGGCACAGCTTACGTCTTTATTTGTTGCTATCCCTCTAATACTGATTCCGTTAGCCAAGAGCCTTAATGGCAACGGATTTCGCGGCTTGAATTACCTTTTCCCTAAGTTTATGTCACAGGTCGAGGGTGGGTTAGCCCAACTCAAACTACCGATCCTTTTGTGAAGACTTGTACCTGCTTTTTACAAAGCACGGTACATTTTTGCTTTATGTTAGATGAGTGTTGTCACCGTTAAATTGCACTTGTTTAATGTAACCACCTTCTTAAATTAAACGGGCTAAAAACCAATGGGAGCTAGCGTTATTGGAACGAGTTTGACCTGTGACTGAATGCCGCTTTGAACAAGTTAAAGACCTTCAAGAGGTGCATATCAGACGTCCTATTTTTTGCAAATATCATACGGTGGGTACCGGATAACGTAGCTTCGATTCAAATTCAAAGCAAACGCTTAAAAGCTAGGTCTTTGCATAGCATATAGACCGACCTCATTATTGAAAAAGCAAGTTTAATGCTGTTAATGGAACCTTATCGACATTAGCAATATGTCTTTTTAATACCGCAACTGCTAATTAATATGTTCTACAAAGATCTTCGAATAAACTTATCATTGAGTATTCCTTTTTAGGAAGTTGTAATAAAAAAAGCCCTCAAAAATGCCTTAAGAAAAGTATCAAAATTCAGATATGATAAGTATTTACATTCATGCTGAATCTGAATTTACTATGACACCAATTGACGGCCAACAATTTGATGAGCTAGCAGCATTAATTGCTGTAGCGGCTAATGGCTCATTTGTAGCAGCGGGGAAATGCCTTGGCAGACATTCTACAATAATTTCCAAGCGGATCGCTTCATTGGAGCAGCGCTTAGGTGTGCGTTTGGTTGAACGTACAACACGTCAAGTCCAGCTGACTGATGCTGCTAAACTCCTTGCTGAAAAGTATAGAGTCGCAACTGATCTTATAGTTGAAGCTCAGGAAGAGGTAGTAAAAGAAGCCGCAGAGCTTAGCGGAAGAATAAAACTCGCATTTCCGGCAACAATGGGGCGTTTATGGTTAGCGCAACAAATCCCCAGTTTTATGGCTATGTATCCGAAGTTAGAGGTGGATATCAACTACAGTGATAATTATGTCGATCTTATTGAAGGTGGATTTGACGCAGCCATAAGAATTGGCCATTTATCGGATAGTCGACTTTTAGCCCGAAAACTAACAAGGCATAAGCGAATTTTAGCCGCGTCTCCTAGTTACCTTAAACAATTCGGCCAGCCGCTTACACCAAGTGACTTACTTGCACATAACTGTATAGGCAACCCTAGCTTACACTCCTACCCAATTTGGCGTTTATCCGACGGAAATAAAACAGAGGCAATCAGAACCAACGGAACGCTGCTCACAAATGATAGTATTGCCATGCTAGAGGCTGCAAGGGCAGGTGTAGGTATATTGGGTGCGGGAGAATGGCTTGTTGCCCAAGATATTGAACAGGGAAAGCTATTTAGAATTCTTCCCGAATGGACATTTGATGGTGATGGGGGGATTTACCTAGTGCGCCCATCTCGCCACTATGTATCAGCACGCGCCGAAGTATTTGCTAATTGGATATCGTCGCTTTTCCAACCTTCACCTTGGTCAAACTAATAAAAACTTATTGCAGCATAATTTGCAGCTTTAAAATGCATTCCAAGTATATTGTGCATTTTCTTGCAGCCTGAGAAACTACCTCATACCTTGAAGCATTTGCTTCATCAAATCCGATATTGCTCTTAGAGTAAATGTGAAGTGTTATCCCTTTCATGTCGAATTAATCAAGGAGCAAGTTATCACGAGGGAGATTTCAAGTGGCGCATTTATCAACATCTATCAAAGCTGGCTCATTATTGTTTCTATCTGGTCGACTCGCATTTGATTCTGACGGCAAAATAACTGGAGACATTGAAAAGCAAACTGCACTGATCCTTGAACAACACTTTGATGAGTTATCGAAACATAATCTGCGTCCTGAAAATGTCGTCAAAGCTGGAGTTTGGCTGACTGAAAGAGATGACTTTCAGTCGTTTGATTCAGCCTATGCTCAGGCATTTGGTGACCATCGTCCTGCTAGGGCGACAGTCATTTCACAACTAGCGATCCATGGAGCGCTGATTGAAATCGATTTAGTTGCCTCCTTTGACTCAATTGTCGGCTAATCACTCTTCAAACATCCAGCATAGAAGGAACGTATCATGAATATTGAGCGTATATCGGCATTTTCAAACGGTTCATCGGGTGGAAATCCGGCCGGTGTTGTATTGTGCGAGACAATGCCAAATCCAGATATCATGCAGAGCCTCGCCGCCCAGATTGGCTACTCGGAAACTGCATTTGCTTCGCCACTAAACAAGGGGTGGAGAGTACGTTATTTTTCACCAGAAGTAGAAGTTGACTTCTGTGGTCACGCCACGATTGCTCTTGGCGCTGTACTTGCAAAAGCCATCGGAGCCGGAGAGTTTGATCTTACGCTTAATCAAGCAGAAATTCGTGTGGAAGGTTTCATTTCACAGCACAATTGGGGAGCATCATTTGTTTCCCCCTCAACCCGTAGTCAAGCATTAGAACCAAGTCTATTACAGGAAACCCTCGCTTTATTTGGTCTCAATAATGAAGATTTGGATATGCGTATTCCGCCAGCTGTAGCTTTTGCAGGAGGTACGCATCTCATTCTTACTATTAATAGTAGAGAAAAGCTAACACAGATGAATTACAACCAGAAGCAAGGGGCGAACTTGTCTAAACGCGCAGGTTTGGTGACGTTTAGTCTGATTTATCCAGAGAGTCACACGGTATTTCATTCGCGGAATCCATTCCCAATCGGAGGCGTTTTTGAAGATCCTGCGACGGGGGCCGCTGCCGCTGCATTGGGAGGATATCTGAGGGATATAAATTGGGAACACCGCGGGGCAATAACCGTTCACCAAGGCGATGACATGGGTATGCCCTCTCGCTTAAATGCAGAAATTTCCTCTGAAAAAGGTTCCGGCATAAGAGTATCAGGCTCTACAAGGACAATTTAATAAACGCATTAACGAAGGGCTCAATTATGGTATCTCCCGAACAAAGGCTCAGGTCGTTGAATATTACGTTACCACCTGCACCAAAGCCCGCTGGACTCTACCGCCCTGCGATTCAGGTTGGCAACATGCTGTATATATCAGGGCAAGGCCCAAGAGATAGTAAGGGGCATTTTCTCACCGGCAAATTAGGAGATGGGCTCGAAAAAAATGACGGTTACCGAGCAGCAAGTAATACTGCATTGCAACTTCTTGCTGTGGTTAAAGAGGTTATGGGTGACTTATCGTGCATTGATTCAGTAGTGAAAATCGTTGGTATGGTGCATGCCACAGAGGACTTTAAAGACCATGCCTCAGTTCTTGATGGGTGTTCTGAATTATTGGTCCATGTCTTGGGTGAAAGAGGTTATCACTCGCGCTCAGTAATGGGGGTAAGTTCACTTACTTTCGGCATGATCCTTCAGGTTGATGCCGTTTTTGCTTTAAAAACCAGTCACTAATAAATTCCCCAAACTTTCTCAAAGCCGATTAGCGAATAGGACTTCAAGATGTCCCTCATCGAAATTGTCATTGCCTCTGGCAAATCTTCAGTAGATATAGCGCTATATACACTTTTGCCTGTAATGGTGGTTATGCTCTGTCTGATGAAAGTGCTGGAGGCAATAGGCGTAATGGCTATTATTGTGAAAATGCTCGCGCCTATTTTAAAGCCATTCGGATTAACGGGCATGAGCACCTTAGCACTGATCCAGATGAATCTAATCAGTTTTGCAGCGCCGCTTGCGACACTTGCGATAATGCTAAGTCGAGGGGTCTCTGATCGGCACTTGGCTGCCACCTTGGCAATGCTTCTTGCCATGGGACAGGGCAATATTCTCTACCCGATGATACCTCTGGGGCTTAACTGGCCAGTTGCTATCGTGTTTTCCATCGCCGGAGGGCTGAGTGCAGCGTCATTTACGTGGTATTTTTCTGGAAAAAAATTGTCGTCCATTACATGTGGAAAAACTCAGGACGAGTTAACGTCTTCTCCGCCAAAAAAAGGAATTATCAACATTATTAATGATGCCGGTGCTGAGGCTATTCGCTTGTCGGTCAACGCCGTTCCAATGTTAACTTTATCAATCACAATCGTGGGTATCTTAACACAGATAGGCGCAGTAGCGGGATTTGAACGTCTGGTCACGCCGATACTTCATGTGATAAATGTCTCTCAGATCTATGTTGTGCCCTCTATCGCCAAATATTTGGGCGGAGGCACCGCATATTTAGTCGTAGCAAGTGATCTGGTGAACAGTAGTAATATTACTGCTGGAGAAATCAACAAGTCTGTTGGCTTTCTAATCCATACTTTTGATTTACCCGGCATCGGCATTTTTCTGGGGATATGTACTCGTATCATAGTAGTGTTTAAATACGCCTTGCCCGGCATACTTGTTGGCATTTTGATGCGAACAATACTGCATGGGCTTTACTTTTAAGGGCGATGCTGTGCACTAAGAATAGCACCTATGAGGAAAGACTTTTTCAGGATTAACCATCCGCTTACACGTCAATTGTAGCGACTCGAATACTAGTAATTCACTGATGGCAACTCGCTCATAACTATCAGTGAACCAGTTTCTTCCGAACGGCGGCTTTACGTCTTGAGTTCAATTGGTGAGTGCAACGCTATCCTTATTAAAGGAGGAATGTTGCCATGAAACAAAGAAAACGTATCTATTACTCACCAGAACAGAAAGCGCTTATTTGGGACAGATATAAGCGAGGTGATTCGCTGCATGATATAGCTAGAATGTTTGATCGCTTTCACTCTTCTATTATGCCAACTATTTATCAAACTGGTGGATTTCGGCCACCAGAACGAAAAAGACATCCACAGTCTCTCTCGCTTGATGAAAGAGAAGAAATATCACGATGCTTAGTCGGTAAACAATCCATTCGAGAAATTGCCAGACGTTTGTCCAGAGCGCCATCTACAATTAGCCGTGAAGTAAAAAGAAATGGTGGGTTGAAGCACTACCGCGCCGTGAAAGCTGAACAACGAGCATGGGATGAAGCATTGAGACCTAAGCCATGTAAGTTAATTGGATCCCCAGAGTTATGTAAACTAATAGCTGTTAAGCTTAAAAGGGCATGGTCGCCACAACAAATTGCGGGTTGGTTAAAGCGACAATACCCCGATAATCAGGAAATGTACGTGTCTCACGAAACCATCTATAAAACACTCTTCATTCAGACGCGAGGCGCTCTAAAGAAAGAGCTACAAAAGTTTTTGCGGTCAAAAAGAGCGGTTCGCAAATCTCGTCAATCTTCACTGAAAAGGTTAGGTCTAGGCAAAATCCCTGATGCTGTTTCTATAAGTGAACGACCTGCATCAGTTGAAGATAGAGCGATCCCTGGTCACTGGGAAGGCGACCTAATATGTGGCTCCAACAACAGTTACATAGCGACACTAGTAGAGAGGCACTCTCGATTCGTAATGCTGGCGAAAGTGGATGATAGTAGAACGTCGACCGTGATTGCTGCACTTATCAAGCACGCTCAAAAGCTACCTAAGGAACTATATAAATCTCTAACTTGGGACAGGGGGAGAGAAATTAAAGACCACAAACAATTCACACTAGCCACGGATATAAAAGTCTATCTTTGCGATCCTTACTCACCGTGGCAACGTGGTACCAATGAAAACACCAATCGATTACTACGACAGTATTTTCCAAAAAGTACCGACTTATCAGTACACAGCCAACAAAAACTTAGCAGTGTAGCGAGACAACTTAACGAAAGACCAAGAAAAACGTTAGACTATGAAACACCAGCACAGAGATTTAACCAATGTGTTGCGCCCATTGATTGAACTCAAGG
>NZ_PVNO01000002.1 GCF_002993325.1 Alteromonas gracilis | reverse complement strand
CCTTGAGTTCAATCAATGGGCGCAACACATTGGTTAAATCTCTGTGCTGGTGTTTCATAGTCTAACGTTTTTCTTGGTCTTTCGTTAAGTTGTCTCGCTACACTGCTAAGTTTTTGTTGGCTGTGTACTGATAAGTCGGTACTTTTTGGAAAATACTGTCGTAGTAATCGATTGGTGTTTTCATTGGTACCACGTTGCCACGGTGAGTAAGGATCGCAAAGATAGACTTTTATATCCGTGGCTAGTGTGAATTGTTTGTGGTCTTTAATTTCTCTCCCCCTGTCCCAAGTTAGAGATTTATATAGTTCCTTAGGTAGCTTTTGAGCGTGCTTGATAAGTGCAGCAATCACGGTCGACGTTCTACTATCATCCACTTTCGCCAGCATTACGAATCGAGAGTGCCTCTCTACTAGTGTCGCTATGTAACTGTTGTTGGAGCCACATATTAGGTCGCCTTCCCAGTGACCAGGGATCGCTCTATCTTCAACTGATGCAGGTCGTTCACTTATAGAAACAGCATCAGGGATTTTGCCTAGACCTAACCTTTTCAGTGAAGATTGACGAGATTTGCGAACCGCTCTTTTTGACCGCAAAAACTTTTGTAGCTCTTTCTTTAGAGCGCCTCGCGTCTGAATGAAGAGTGTTTTATAGATGGTTTCGTGAGACACGTACATTTCCTGATTATCGGGGTATTGTCGCTTTAACCAACCCGCAATTTGTTGTGGCGACCATGCCCTTTTAAGCTTAACAGCTATTAGTTTACATAACTCTGGGGATCCAATTAACTTACATGGCTTAGGTCTCAATGCTTCATCCCATGCTCGTTGTTCAGCTTTCACGGCGCGGTAGTGCTTCAACCCACCATTTCTTTTTACTTCACGGCTAATTGTAGATGGCGCTCTGGACAAACGTCTGGCAATTTCTCGAATGGATTGTTTACCGACTAAGCATCGTGATATTTCTTCTCTTTCATCAAGCGAGAGAGACTGTGGATGTCTTTTTCGTTCTGGTGGCCGAAATCCACCAGTTTGATAAATAGTTGGCATAATAGAAGAGTGAAAGCGATCAAACATTCTAGCTATATCATGCAGCGAATCACCTCGCTTATATCTGTCCCAAATAAGCGCTTTCTGTTCTGGTGAGTAATAGATACGTTTTCTTTGTTTCATGGCAACATTCCTCCTTTAATAAGGATAGCGTTGCACTCACCAATTGAACTCAAGACGTAAAGCTGCTCTCCAATTAAAAGTAGTGAAATCCAGCAACTCGCTTTAAGCAGTCTACAAGACTACCAACCCTGTAGGCGAAATATTCAGGTTAGTTCTGAGCTTATGCAAATTAAGATGTTCTTCTCAGACCAACCCGTTTTCTCGAAAATTAACCTCTTATGTCGTCTGCTGAATCAAAGCTGCAGCATGTTTAATGGCTTTTCGAATCCTATGATAGGTGCCACAGCGACAGATGTTGTCGCTCATAGCTTCATCAATGTCATTATCGTTGGGATTGGGATTAGACTCCAAGAGTTTGACGGCGGTTAAAATTTGTCCCGCCTGACAGAACCCACACTGAGCGACATCTTCGTTTATCCATGCTTCTTGCACCGGATGCAGAATATCATCGACCGCAAGTCCTTCAATAGTGGTTAGCGA
The DNA here is from genome assembly GCF_002993325.1 of Alteromonas gracilis. GTDB lineage: Bacteria > Pseudomonadota > Gammaproteobacteria > Enterobacterales > Alteromonadaceae > Alteromonas > Alteromonas gracilis. The sequence goes on along the minus strand of NZ_PVNO01000002.1, from coordinate 311,327 downwards.
TGCACCCTCCACTTCTTCCATCGGAACAATGCATGGGCGGACTAGCTCCCCGTCTTTAAAGATAGTGCAAGCGCCACACACGCCAACACCGCACCCATATTTTGGGCCAGTAATACCAAGTCGATCACGCAAGAGATACAGGAGCTCATCATCGTTTTCAGCGTCGATAGAAACCGGGTTATTGTTAACATTAAATGTAATTTGTGGCATGAATTAACCCTCTGGATAGAAGTCACGAAGTGGAAAACGACGTGGTGCTATTCCCGTCGCCCTGGCAAATGCGTTGGCTATCGCCGCTGCCGCCGCAGGCACTACCAACTCGCCTGCACCTCCCGGTGTTTCTCCGTTAGGCGGCATAAAATGCACTTCAATATCCGGTGGCGTGTTGCGCATTCGAGCAATTTCAAAATCACCGTAACTGCTCTCGCGTATTGCGCCATTGTCGAGATGTAAACTGGTGCGAATCATGTAGGTAATGGCATCGGTTGCCGCACCGATAACTTGCGCCTCAAGGCCGGTTGGATTCAATACTCGGTTCACATCCAGCGCGACAACAATCTTGGTGACTTTACTTTCTTTCTCCGGATCTTTGAACGTTTGTAATTCAACAAGCACGGCAGCTCGAGACTTATACTCTTTATGCAACCCGAGGCCCTGGGCACGTCCTTTTTCCATACTCCTTCCCCAGTTGCCCTCTTGAGAAACTTTCCGCAGAACAGCTTTGGAGCGCTCATCATCAAGCATTTGTAACCTGAACTGGTATTCATCCTTGTTCATTGCGCGTGCCAATTCGTCAACAACTATCTCGTTTGCGACGGCAGCTGTGCCGGAGTAGATGCCGCGCCAAGAGGAGGTTGGCACAACGAATTTTTTTTCGTTTAGCAGCAAAGAAGTTACACCAAACTTATATTGCACTAGTTGCGTTGAATGCCAGATTGTCTGGCTGAAAGCAGCGGGCGCTAATTCTCCTCCCAATGCAGTAATACCGTCGCCAAAGCCATGTTCGAGATCCAGTTCAGCGGTCGCAGCGCGGTGGTCAAACGACAACACTTTTTTGCCGATTAAAAAACCTCTAGTGTAAGTCGCTTTTACGTTATGCAAGCTGAGCGGTCGTGCGCGGCCAAACTTTGTGTCGTCCTGTCGAGTAAACATAAGTTTGATGGGTCGGTTTACCATTTGTGAAATACGGGCGCCTTCAACTGCTGCATCAAAAAATAAGCGACGGCCAAATGAGCCGCCGCTCTGAATTACATTCACCTCGACGTCAGTGGGTAAGACTCCAAGGTCACGCGCAATTTTGGCTTGTGCTGCAAGTGGCGTCTTGGCGCCAGTCCATACCCTGATCTTTGAGCCGGTTGCATCGGCAACTGCTGTCATGGTTTCCATAGGGGCATGCGCCAAATAAGGAAAGATGAACTCGCCGCCAACCGAATCGGTAGCCAGAGGGATTTTAGGTAAGGTTGGCAGGTTTATCGCACGTAACTGCTCAATGACCTCGGCGTCAGATAAATGTTCGGCAGCACCCACACTCCATGTAATATTAAGTGCATCACGCGCCCGAAAAGCTTCGCCAAAGGAACGCGCAACAACGGCCACGCCAGAGGAATTTGCATCAACATCCAACGGAACTTCTTTTATGGCAAGGACACCGGGCAGGCCTATTGCCTCAGAATCGTCAAACGTGATCACGCAACCACCTAAGCTGGGTGGCCTAGCGACCACGGTGGGCATCGCGTCTGGTATGTCGAGATCCATCGCGAAATCTAGTTTGCCGGTAACAATATCGCGCGCGTCAGCCCGCTTTTGCGGCGTACCGATAATTTTGTATTGAGACGGGTCTTTAGGCTTTGCCAGTCGAGCTGCATCGTTGCGTCCCTCAACACCTGCGGTGAGCTCAGAGTAAGCAATGCGGCTGCCATCGTTATCAATTGCAAAGCCATTTTCTGTGCTAATGTCGTTCACAGAAATCCCGAAATGCACTGCTGCTGACAATTTTATCTTATATAACAGCGCTGCCGCGACCTTGCGCAACGGATCCCAAAGAGAGGTTACGGCGTGAGAGCCCCCTGTAATTTGACCAGTCGCTCGTCTGATTTCTGCCGGAGATAAAGTCGCATCAATCGAGGACATTTCAACGTCCAGCTCTTCGGCAAGAATCATCATTGCAGCAGTTAATATACCTTGCCCTACTTCCATTCTTGGAAGCTCAAAACGGACACGGTTATCACTCGTTATCTTAATTAAATAATCGTAGTAGAAAGGGTCACCGGAGATAAGCAACAGATCTGTTAAATCCAGTTCATCTGCAAGTTCCGGTATACCTAACAACTGGGCGTTGGCATCCTGAGGACGTATAGCTCCGCTAGTTATATGTAACGCAACAGCAAAACTCGAACCCTTAAGTATGTAACCAATAAACTTTCTTCGTCCGGTATTTTCTAACTCGACAATGTGTTCGTCATCACTACCGGATTGATCATGTTTCTGCGAGGAGTTAATCGTCTCTATTTGTTCTGCATGGTTGCTTTTTGTCATAAATTCTCCGTTTCAGATCAAGACCTTCAATCGTTAACTTAAGCTTGAGAAAAGTCGTTTATTTATCGTAGGCATTTGCAACTTGCTAAACAAATGTTAATCAGATGTTACCACTGCGTACACTTCATTGAACATTAATAATAATTAATACTAAAGTTGGGGCTCCCCTTTTGTAAGGAGCATATTTTCTATGAGTTGGATTGTTGAAGTTAATTAGGCTTTAAATACTCACCCGCTTATAAGGTCGATATTTCGCTTTCCAAAACGAAGCATCATTACTCTGCTTAAGTTGCTCGTCTGAGATTTCTAAGGCTCATCCCTCTGTAATAGCGACTTTACCCACTACGAACGTGATTTTCTTTATAAAATCAACAATATAGAAATCTGAGACCAGGACCGGAGTTTAACCGATGTGTTGCGCCCACTGATTGAACTCAAGGTCTAAAGCGGCCCCCCAAGATTCAATAGAAGGAGAATCACCCCGCTCTAAAAGTAACCGTTTAAATCCTAGAGCTAGGAAAACAAAAAAGGCGAACCTCTCGGTTCGCCTTTCAAATCAATAAAGCTTTAACAGCAACGCTGCTAAACCAACCTACTCCTCAACATAGCTCTCAATGCTAGGGCAAGAACAAATTAGGTTGCGGTCGCCATAAACGTCATCAATACGGTTTACCGTTGGCCAGAATTTGTTTCTGTGTACTTCTGGTGCTGGGTACGCCGCTAGCATGCGGTCGTAGCTGCGGTTCCAGTCGCTGTCACAGATATCCGCTAGCGTGTGCGGAGCATTGTGTAGAGGATTGTCTGTGGCATCCCACTCGCCGCTTTCTACTTTCGCTATTTCTTGGCGAATGCTAATCATGGCGTTAATGAAACGGTCTAGCTCGTACTTTGCTTCTGATTCTGTTGGCTCAATCATAAGCGTACCCGCTACTGGGAAGCTCATGGTTGGCGCATGGAAGCCATAGTCGTTTAGGCGCTTCGCAATGTCTACTTCGGTTACACCGCTTGCTTCTTTAAGCGGGCGCAGGTCTACAATACATTCGTGCGCTACGCGGTCGTTGTTACCTTTATAAAGTACCTTGTAGTGCCCCTCTAGCTTCTTAGCCACATAGTTAGCGTTAAGAATAGCAACTTCGGTTGCGCGGCGAAGGCCAGCGCTGCCCATCATTTTGATGTACATGTAGCTAATAGGCAGAATAGAGGCACTGCCCCATGGTGCTGCCGATACCGCACCACAGTCTTTACCCGCCGTTTCTACGTTAATAACCGTGTGGTTTGGTAGGAAAGGCGCAAGGTGCGACTTAACACCAATTGGCCCCATACCTGGGCCACCACCACCGTGTGGAATACAGAAGGTTTTGTGTAGGTTAAGGTGCGATACGTCTGAGCCAATAAAGCCCGGTGACGTAATGCCCACCTGCGCGTTCATGTTCGCGCCGTCCATGTAAACCTGACCGCCGTATTGGTGAACGATGTCACAAATCTCGCGCACGGTTTCTTCATATACACCGTGGGTAGACGGGTATGTGATCATGGCGCACGATAAGTTGTCACCCACTTCTTCTGCTTTCTTGCGAAGATCGTCAAGATCTACGTTACCTTTGCTATCACAGGCTACTACTACCACTTTAAGGCTAACCATTTGCGCAGACGCAGGGTTAGTACCGTGGGCAGAGCTTGGAATTAGGCACACGTTTCTGTGACCTTCGCCGCGGCTTTCGTGATAACGCTGGATAGCCAATAGGCCTGCGTATTCACCTTGCGCACCTGAATTAGGCTGCATTGAAAGGGCATCGTAACCGGTTACGTTAATTAGCCACTCGCTAAGCTCGGCAATCATTTCTTGATAGCCCGCAGCTTGGTCTAGTGGTGCAAACGGGTGAAGCTGACCGAACTCTGCCCATGTTACTGGGATCATTTCAGCCGTTGCGTTTAGCTTCATGGTGCACGAGCCCAATGAAATCATTGAGTGGTTAAGCGCCAAGTCTTTGTTTTCAAGGCTCTTGATATAACGAAGCATCTCTGTTTCAGAGTGATACTTGTTAAATACTTCGTGTGTTAGGAAATCGCTGGTACGTACAAGATCGTCAGGGATAGACTTAACAGCTTGTGTAGTAACTTCTGCGTCTAAACCTTCAACAGTAAGGCCATGCTCTTCACCAAGCAGCACGTCGAATAGCGCAACAATGTCTTCACGTGTCGTAGTTTCATCAAGCGACACACCTACCGCACCGTCAAGGTCTGCACGTAAGTTCATGCCTTTAGCGTATGCGCTTGCAAGTACGTCTTCTTTGTTGTTAACCATTACGGTTAGCGTGTCGAAGTACGTGCTGTGCTTAAGAGCTACACCTTTCTCTGCGCCTTTCTGGGTTAAACCAGTGGCAAGAATGTCGGCGAAGCGGTGAATGCGCTCGGCAATGGTTTTTAGACCTTGTGGGCCGTGGTATACCGCGTAGAAGCTTGCCATGTTGGCTAGCAGCACCTGCGCTGTACAAATGTTTGAGTTCGCTTTTTCACGGCGAATGTGTTGTTCACGAGTTTGCAGCGCCATGCGAAGCGCTGGGCGTCCGCGGCTGTCTTTACTTACGCCGATAATACGGCCAGGTAGTGAACGCTTGTAGCTGTCGCGTGTTGCAAAGAATGCCGCGTGCGGACCACCGTAGCCCATAGGCACGCCAAAGCGCTGTGCACTACCCAAGGCAACGTCTGCACCAAGCTCGCCTGGCGACTTAAGCATTATCAAGCTCATTAGGTCAGCGGCTACTGCCACAATGCCTTTGTTCGCTTGTACCGCAGCAATGATGTCGCTGATATCTTTTACTTCGCCGGTAGAAGTTGGGTATTGAAGTAGCGCACCAAATACGTCGTGCTGTGCTGCCTCTTCTGCCGCGCCCTTGATGATTTCAAAACCGAACATTTCTGCGCGGGTTTCTACCACGTCAACCGTTTGGGGGTGAACGTCGTTAGCGATAAAGAACGCATTCGCTTTTTTGTTCTTAGACACACGCTTGGCAAGGCCCATTGCTTCTGCTGCAGCCGTACCTTCATCAAGTAATGACGCCGACGCTAGCTCTAGGCCTGTTAGATCAATAGTTACTTGTTGGAAGTTAAGAATGGCTTCCAAACGGCCTTGTGCAATTTCTGGCTGGTACGGCGTGTACGCAGTATACCAACCTGGATTTTCTAGCACGTTGCGAAGAATAACGTTAGGTACGTGCGTATCGTAGTAACCCATACCAATGAAAGAACGGTTAATTTTGTTCTTTTGTGCAACGGCTTTAAGTTCACTTAATGCTTCAACTTCTGTCGCCCCTTCACCACATTTTAGTGGCTCTGGTAGCGCAATACCTGCTGGTACCGTTTGCTCAATTAAATCGTCAAGTGAGCTTGCACCAATCGCAGACAGCATTTCTTCAATTTCGCCTTTACCCGGGCCAATGTGACGGCGGATAAATGTATCTTTTTGCTCTAGTTGAGCCAATGTAGGGGAAGTATTCGACATAACGTTGTTAAGCACTCGTAATGGTTGCCGCAAGGGCGCGTTAAATCTTTAAGTTAAAAAGGGGCTGAATTATCTTCATGCCCCTTTTTAAACGATGTATCTATCAAAACAGCGTTACGAATTACTCTTCGTCAATGCTGTTTTCGTAGCCTTCTGCATCAAGTAGACCTTCTACTTCTTCTGCATCATCAGCTTTAATTTTAAATAGCCAACCGTCGCCATATGGGTCAGTGTTAACTAGTTCTGGTGAGTCTTCTAGGTCTTCGTTAATCGCTACAATTTCACCTGAAATTGGTGCGTAAACGTCAGACGCTGCTTTTACTGACTCAGCAACACAGATGTCGTCGCCAGTGCTTACCGCATCGCCAACATCTGGCAAATCAACGAAAACCATGTCGCCAAGTAAGCCTTGTGCGTGTTCAGAAATACCTACAGTGAAAACACCGTCACCATCAGGGCGAACCCATTCGTGCGTAGCGGCATAGCGTAAATCAGTTGGGATGTTGCTCATAATCGTTCCTGTTATTCTCTGTTAACTTTTGGGGCCTAGTAGCTATTGGCCTTATAAAACACTTTTTCCATTGCGTACAAAGGAGGGCTTAACCACTTTTACTGTAACCCACTTTTTGCGCATTTCCACTTCTACTGTTTCACCAACATCACGTGGTACTCGTGCCATAGCAATTGAGTGACCTAGTGTTGGAGAGAACGTACCTGAAGTAATAACGCCTTCGCCGCTTTCTGTTTTCACTTTAAGACCGTGACGCAGCACGCCTTTTTCAGTCATCACCAAGCCTACTAGCTTGTCAGTACCCGCTTCGCGCTGCGCTTCTAGTGCTTTACGCCCTACAAAGTCGCGTTCTGCCGGTTCCCATGAAATTGTCCAGCCCATGTTAGCGGCTAGTGGCGATACGGTTTCATCCATATCTTGGCCGTACAGGTTCATACCTGCTTCTAGGCGAAGGGTGTCGCGCGCACCCAAGCCGCATGGCTTAACGCCCGCGTCTAGTAGTGCTTGCCAGAAGCTTTGTGCTTGCTCAGCTGGCACCATAATTTCGTAGCCCGCTTCACCGGTGTAGCCCGTGGTTGCGATGAACAAGTCTTCAGCTTGTACGCCAAAAAATGGCTTCATACCTGCTACTGCTTCTTTTTGCGCTGCACTAAATAGCGTTGCCGCTTTTTCTTTAGCGTTAGGGCCTTGTACCGCAATCATGGCAAACTCAGGGCGCTCGGTAATGGTTACGTCAAAGCCTTCTGCTTTGCTCATTAACCAGTTCATGTCTTTTTCGCGGGTTGCTGAGTTAACCACTAGGCGATAGTTAGTTTCGTCGAAGTGATAAACGATAAGGTCGTCTACAACACCGCCTTCTTCGTTAAGCATGCCGCTGTAAAGCGCTTTGCCTTTGTCTTTTAGTTTTGCCACGTCGTTGGCTAAAAGATACTGAAGATACGCTTTGGCTTGTGCGCCTTTTACGTCAACAATGGTCATGTGAGATACATCAAACATACCAGCGTCTTGACGCACAGCGTGATGCTCTTCAATTTGTGAACCATAGTTAATTGGCATATCCCAGCCGAAGAAATCGACCATCTTCGCACCCGCTTCTAGGTGCTTTGCGTGTAGGGCGGTGGTATTAGACATTCCACTTACTCTTTTTAATTTGAAAGGTAGAAAACGAAAATGAGTATAGTGGGCTAACGTTTATGCAACAAATTGGAAATTTTTATCAATACATTTAAAAAGTAAATGTATTAATGCATCTGGATTAGGTATACAAATGTAAAAACCCCGTACTCAATAAGTAACGGGGCTTTTAATACCTGTGACTATACTACTTTTTATTACCGAGTTATGGCCTTCATAAGTACTTCCGCATCCTCAATTGGTGTTTCTGGGATAGATTGAGTTGGAATTTCAGTGCGATTTATCCAATCGCGTTCCCATTTTATTAGCGCTTCTTGCATTGCGGCATCATCAAATGGCGTTTGGGTTTCCTTGGCGATGCGGTACGCAGATAAGTACATTTTCCAGCGAGGCAAATAATAGTCTTTGTACATACCCTGCCACGCTTTAGATGCATAATCTTTCAGCTTTGGTCCACCCCATTGCGTTACTTGCAAGCGCGCATTATTTACGTAATAAGCAGACTCTTGCGCAGTCTCACCATAAGCTGAGGCGTCACTTAACCACGTGTGCAGGCTTTCTTGATGAAACCCTAGCAAGTTGTCTAACTTAGTGATGGCAACGTCAATTGAGGCCATAAGTTCGTCGCCACGTTCGAAGTCTTTTGATGAATACGCGTTAACCACCTCTTGCAGCATAAGGTCAACATGTAAAGACACTGCATGCTTCACAAAATCGACAATATCGTATTGATATAGGTACGCATTACCCATCAACGGTGCCAGCTCAATTAGCTGTGAGATACCATCGTCTAAGGCCATTAAATTGCCCGGGTGCTCATCAAAATTTACAATGTCGATTGTTGGGCGCTTAAACAGCAAGTACGCACCAGCTGAGCCTTCCCACCAGCGGCTTTTCCAATAGCTAACAGAGAACACTCCTTTTATCACCTTTTCCCATGCTGCGATAAGTTCGGGTGAAGTCTTTCCATAGCGCGCTTTAGTATAATTTGCTAGCCACTCTTTCATATCGGGCTTGGCGTTCCAAGGCAAATCGAACAGAAATTCATACGCCACAGAATTGTTATGGATCCCCTCGGGAAATACACCAAACCCGGTTAGCTCGCCTTTTTTGTCAGAGTTTGTCACCACATCTAGCTGCTCGACATAGTCTGAGAAGTCAGCATAAACAGGATCTGAACCTCCATAGTTGTGAATGAAGCCAAACACCCATGGCTTGCCTTTGAAACCTTCCGTTCGCTGCCACACGTGATATCTGTCATTTCCGATATCGTGGATCATCGCTTTTTGATCGGGAACATCTTTTAAGAACGCTTCGATAGATGCGAGGTCCCAGAATTCTTCGTCTGCGCCAAACATCCATCCTTGCATTACCCACACAGCATCAGGTGCAACCTGTGCAATAGATTCGTAGATGCGTTTTCCATAGGATGCGAGCTCGGCGTGTCGGTTCTCTTCAGAAACCGGCGGTAGCATTTCGTTAAATGCGTCTGATAGGTAATAGTCCTGTACACCATAAATTTCGGTATAAAGCTCAATAAATCGCTTAGCCACTGTTTTAAAGAGGGGGTCAGCGGGGTCTAACCAATAGGTAGCATTTTCAAATCCAGTCCAGCGTGGCATTTCATAAACCTTGGCGTCGGGAAAACGCTCAACAAACGCTTTAGGTACATAGCCACTAAACGCAGGTACAACGGGCTGCATACCCAACGCTTTCATGCGCTTGAGGATTTGTTTTTGCAGTTGATGTTTTTTGTTTATCCAACTTTGCGGGAGAGGCCCCTCGTGCCCTTCGATATTCCCCATGCGTTGCCATGGCGTGAACGCTGGGCCAGAAAAGTAATCGGCTAGTTCTTTATCGGTAACGTCGAAATCCTTCCATAATGCTTGCCATACAAATTCTTGCCCTTCCATGGCAACAGGATTGTTTACTCCGTGAAGCGCCATCCAGTCTATTTCTTTCTCCCAACGCTCCCAGCCCCACCAAGGTGTTGTATAGCCGTAAGCACAAACATTCAGGTAAGTGCGTTGCTCAAATGGGGTTGTTGTTTTTGCACCGTCAAAGTCTTCAAATGTATCAGGAAACGCAACGCGCTTCCCTTCCCAACTTACCGACAAAGCGCCCTGTTCTCGCAAGTATTGATAAGCGCCATATGCTAGTGCGGTATGACTATTTGCCAGCACTTCTGCTTGTCCATCAATGACGTTTACTTCAAACCATTCTGGCTCATCATCAGCCACTTTAGTTGTTGTTATATTTTTTACTTGTCCTTGCGTTACTCGCTCTAACACAGCGCTTATCGCTGGTTCTGCTTGTTTAGGGGCAACGTCTGAAACGTCTTGCTGCTTGTCGCAGCCAACTAATACAGCAGATAAGCTTAGGCATAAGGCGCTTATCGAGTGTAACCACGTTTTCTTCATTGCTTAATATCCTGATAAAAATCGTAGAAGAAATGCTGCGGTTGCCCGCAGCGCCTATGTATTAAAATGAGTAGACTGCACTCAGGTAGTAGCTAGAACCTATGATACTTGTGGTCTGCCATACTGGCTTCTCTTCGGTGAAATAGGCCTCTTCGTTGTTACCATTGATATTTAATGCTCCAAAACGAAGATTAAGCGCTTCAGTTAAGTTATAGCTCAGCAAGATATCGACTTGATTTCTACCATCGACAACCCGCCCTTCTCGTGCAAAAAACGCGTCAGTATTATCTTGGACATAAGGGCTTCGATTATTTACAGCGACCCTTGCACTGAACGTATCGTTTTCCCAATAACCTATGAAGTTCCACGTTTCTTCTGAAGAGTTAGTTAGAACGAAGTCTTCACTATCTTCTGCATCGATGAAGGTATAATTTGCTGAGAAACCGAAACCATCGATAGGTAACAATGCGTCCAAGCTTTGGTTCCAACCTAGCTCAAACCCTTTGATAGTTGTGCCGCTATCATCGTTGTAGGTGCTGGTGATTTCATAGATGTTACCTTGCGTGTCCACGCAATCTTCCGGCGTTCCACTTAGCGCAACGTCATTGTAGCTATCAGGGCAAACAAACTCAGAAACCGACCCATTCTCAATTTCTTTCCAGAAAAGGGTAAGTGCTACGCTATCCCCCTCGCCGTAATACCATTCTAACCCCAAGTCTGCTTGATCAGCTGTTAATGCTTTCATGTTGGGTTGACCGAGGTCTACGGTGTAAGTCCGCGTACCAAATGAATTATTCACCGATGTTTCAGAAGCAGCAATCTGCGTACGAGATGTCAACAATGGTCGAACAAGCACCTTTGCCGCTGCAAATCGCGCTTGTACATCATCTGTTAATTCGAGCACTACGTTTACGCTAGGTAGAAAGTTGCTGTAGTCATAGTCGAAGTCTGTTTCGCCAATAATTAAACTAATTTCGGAGTTGATAGGGCTACTCTCACCGGTCAAATACGTGCTGATTGTTCTATCGGTAGTTTCGTAACGCCCGCCGACATTCCCCCTTAAGGTCATCTCACCTAAATATGTTTCAAAGTCGAACTTACTGTAAACAGATAAAATGTCTCGCTCTATACCGTATGACGACTGTGCGGCGAATAGAGTTGGAACCGTTACCCCCTCAGCTACAAGCGCATCTCGATAAGCCTGAATATCTGGTGCAACCCATGCGTGCTCTATAGACATTTGGTTGTCTAAAAAATCAGTAACCATGTAGTTGAAATCAGTCATTAATGGAAGGTCGCTAGGGTCTGCTTCACCTATAGCGAATCGGTCCGTTCGATAGACCTCTCGATCGAACTCTTCTTTTCGGTACTTACCTCCAAATGCAAAGCCCGTAAAAAACTCTCCTTCTAACACGCGAATTGCGTCAAATTGAAGAGCTGTTTCAGACGAATCCATATATCGCGTTGCGCCATTTGGATACTCATTTCTTGGCATATCCGCTGGGTATAAAGCTGGGTCAGTCAAATCCTCGTCAACATCAAACACCACGTTGTTGCGATTTGAGATATCCATATTGGCAGACACTGAAGTTGCTAAAATTACCGCCTCTTCGGCATGCACAGCTTCCCCTTTGGTGTAGTGAGCAACACCTAAAAGAGTCCAGTTTTCAGTTTCGTATCTGGATGAAAGCGTAAAAGCCTTACTAGTAGCCTGTTTATCTTCAGCCTGGCGATTATTTTCTAGCGTGAAGTTGTCTATGCGCACTTGGTTATAAACACCATTTACTGGTTCACCGAGTAGCGTGATATCGTCGCGATCGAACAAGAAAACCTGCTGGTTCAAATCTTGTACCGTGTCGTCATCGGCATAAATTGCCGTAAACGTTGTTTCAAAATTATCACTAGGACGCCACTGTAATGCACCATTCATCAGATAGCGTTTGGTTTCCCGGTCAATACGACGATAGCGTGGACGGCGCGGAATATCGTTGCCTTCATCATCACTGAACCATCGCCCCATCCAGAAGTTATCTACCCTATCGTCAAGCTCCTGATAACCCGCATTTAAAAATAACCCTACGGTGTCATCGGCAAACTGGTCGATGTAAGTTATATTACCTTTAGGTGTTACATTTTCTGTTGGTGAAAACTCTGAATATTGCCCCTTCACGGAAGCAACAACTTTGCGTTCGCTATAAGAAAGTGGCTTTGTAGTATCGATATTTATAGTGCCGGACAAGCCGCCAGTATCCATATCAGCACTCGGAGACTTAATGACAGAGATACTTGAAGCCAGTTCAGACTGAATGATGTCGTATCGGAAGCCACCAGTAAAATCAGCGCTAGCCATAGTCTGCCCGTTCACTGTTGTTCTAGCGTATTGCGCACCTAGTCCTCGCACGCTAATCGTAGAGCCTCTACCATTGATATTCGATATCTGTACACCAGGAATTCGTTGAATTGCTTCTGCGATATTTTCAGTGGGAAACTTACCAATATCTTCAGACGTTATGATGTCCGCAACCTTTGTTTCGTCACGCTTAAGTGCAGCAGCTTGAACCAAGCTGGAGCGATAAGTAACGTCGATACGCTCAACTTCACTGTCGCTAATATCTGGCGCGGACTGTGCCATCACCGCAGACGAACTCAATATGCCTAAGATTGCACTGGTTATTAACGTTTTCTTTGGACGAGCGTTATTCATGATGTGGTTCCCATCTTCTTTGTAGTGTTTATTTTCAGCTTCAGGCAACCAGCTGATTGATTTTACATTTTGATTTTTATTATTTGCGGTGTTTTTTTCATCACCTGCATTCGACGCTATCAACCAATGTCAACGTTGTCAATAAAAAATAAAATTGAGTATCTTAAAAATTTATCTAAAGAATGTATAAATCAAAGACTGGAGTTAAAGATTAAATTGCGCTTTTTAGCAAGGGTTTACAGGCCGAGTCTCTGACTACCACGTCAAGAGAAAACCCTCTTGAATCAACGGTGTATATATCATTAGACTTCATCATCTCAATAACCATGGCAGCAGCGGTCGCTGCAATATCGAAGTTGGGTTGATCAATCGTTGTCAGGTGCGGCCATGTTTGCATGGCGAAAGGGCTGTTTTCAAATCCAACAACCGAAAGCTCTTCCGGTACTGTAATATCATTAAGACGAGCACAAAATACTGCCCCTGCCGCAATTTCATCATTACACGCAAAAATAGCGGTAGGTCGTTTAGGCATAGAAAGCACCTGCTTGGCCATATCCATCCCAGACTCAAAGGTAAACTCTCCGTCAATAATAAGGTTTTTATCAAACGGAACATTTCTGGCTTCATGAGCGTTTTTAAAGCCTTTAACCCTCCCCAAACTGGATTCATGCGAGGCATGAAAGCCAAGAAAAGCAATGTCTCTATGGCCTAGTTCAAGAAGGTACTGAGTCATCTTGAAACCTGCATCCACGTCGTCTACATGTAAAACAGGCGCCAGACTATCCGGTGGTTGCTCACCCGATAAAATCCTTACAACTTTTGCATCTTTACTCAGTAAGAAGGTAACAAGCTCTTTATTTTCCGATAGTGGAGGGGTAAGGATAATGCCCCCAATTTGATTTGAACCTATCATACTAGCAAGCTCATTCCCTACCTCATCAGAGCGAGAGTCCGTTGGGTGTATGACAAGCTCAAACCCTTTTTTTCTGCACTCAGAAATTATGCCGTTTTGCATTTCAATCACGTAGTGGCTGTTGGGATTGTCGTAAACAAAGGCGAGTGAAAACGGTGCTTTACGCATAACTCTCGCTGTGTGATTTGGCTGGTAATTGAGTTGTTTTATTGACTCAAGCACCTTTTCTTTTACCGCTTCACTTACATTAGGTTCTTGATTAACCACTCGCGACACTGTTTTAAACGATACTCCCGCTAATTTCGCGACATCTTTAATTGTTGGCTTTTTCATTAAACTCTTATCAGTGAAAGGGATTTACTGCTAGAGAGAATAAATTGAAACCTCCTATCAAGCAAATTTCCTCCCCTGTAAACTTTCGGGCCGGCACTGCAAACATTCAATAAAAGTTAAAACACGATTGACAACGTTGACATAAAGGCGCTAGGGTAAGGCCTCTGGTTATAAAAAAAGCAATAAATATGTCATCAAATAAAAAATCCCAAAGACTATTGTCGCTCGATGTGTTTCGAGGGCTTACCATCATTGCCATGATTGTAGTGAATAGCCCTAATACATACGGTGAACTTTCTCATGCACATTGGATAGGCATCAACTTTGCCGACCTAGTGTTCCCTTTTTTCATTCTTATTGTAGGTGTAGCAATTAGTTTGGGGTTCAAAAATATCCACTCTTCTTCAGCAGCACTACCCAGTATTCTGAAGAAAGTGTGGCGCAGAGCCTTTACGCTCATTGGCCTAGGATTATTTGTAAATTTGTTCTACACCCACTTTGAGCAAATAAGACTACTTGGGGTATTGCAACGCATCGGCATTGTTTACCTGGTTTGTTGTTATCTTGCTATATACTGCAAGCCTAAAACAGTGGTAACAACGGGTGTCGCAATCTTGTTATTATATTGGGTATTCATTTTGATCGTTCCTGCCCCTGGTCTGCCTAGCGGCCATCTTGAGCGAGGTGAAAATATAGTAAATTGGTTCGACCAATTCGTACCGGGTATGCTGTGGCGAGGCACATGGGATCCTGAAGGCTTGCTCAGTACCTTTCCCTCTATCGTCACCGGCATAATGGGTATGCTCATTGGTCACATTATTATCAAAGGAAAAGGAGAGCTGCCAACCACTGTTATGAATTTATTCGTGTTTGGTTTCTTATCTTTTTCTCTAGGATGTATTTGGAGTCTCGGCTTTCCATTTATCAAACAGGCATGGACCAGCTCATTTGTATTGGCCACCGGCGGGATGGGTGCAATGATTTTAGCGTCAATGATGTGGTATACCGATGTTAAAGGCTTCAGATGCGGCACTAAAATAGCCACTATCTTCGGAGCCAACGCGATCACTGCCTACATTCTGCATGTCATAATCGAAAAGCTTCTTGATTGGAAATTGTCAGGTGCATCTATTCACAGTAGCTATACAGAATTGATGTCTACTGCTGGAGTAAGTGATTTCATTAGCGCTGCTATATGGGTCATCCTATTTCTTGGCGTTTGCTTTATCCCTGTATATGCCCTCTATCGCAAACAAATCTTTATAAAAATTTAAGGTGGAACCTTTGACCCAGAATTATTTTGTCGGCGTTGACGGCGGTGGAACCAAGTGTAAAGCACGACTAGAGAATGAATACGGTGATCTACTTGGTGAAGGACTGTCTGGTCCTTGCAACCCTGCTCAGTCAGCGGAAACTGCATTTACTTCCATAATTGAAGCTACTACCCAAGCATTAGAAGCAGCCTCGATACCTGCACTTCAATTGAAAGATCTCAATGTTTGCCTTGGTCTTGCTGGCGTTAATGTTCCTCGTTATCGGGCAACTGCAGAGAGCTGGATACTTCCGTTTAAATACACGCATATAACAACCGATCTTCACATCGCGTGTGTGGGAGCGCACGCCGGTAAAGATGGGGCAATTATTATTACCGGAACAGGCAGCTCAGCAGTAGCAAGCTTGTCGGGTACGTTAACTAATATTGGGGGCCATGGGTTTCCATTGGGCGATAAAGCCGGTGGGGCTTGGCTTGGATTAAGAGCACTGCAATACACTCTTGAATCATTAGACTCATTAATGCCCTCGTCCAATCTCGTTATTCGAATATGTGAGGCGCTGGGTACGAGCGACCCTCAAGAAATAGTTGGAAAATCATTGCACTATAAATCTAATGATTTCGGAAAATTTGCCCCAGTGGTCGTGAAGTGTGCCATCGACAATGACCCTGTTGCGCGAGCTATTGTGGAAGAAGGTAAAGAATATCTTTGCGAGATAGTTTCTCGCTTAAATAAGTTAGGAGCTAAACGTATAGCTATGATAGGCGGCTTGTCTTCGCAATGGGCCCAATGGCTACCTGAAAATATCAAGGAGCAGTTGCAACCTGCTATATGCTCGCCTGAATTCGGTGCAGTTTCATTAGTAAAACACGTAGTAAAGGAGCGTTAAATTGGCTTACGTTACAAAAATGGCGACTGAAGCGGCGGAAACGCCACAGGTACTAAAGCGACAACTTAACAACAACAACGCTATATACAAGAAACTGTCTGACGAGATAGCAAGACATGACCCAGAGTTCGTGTATATCATTGGCCGCGGCACCTCAGACCATGCAGGCGTGTTTGGAAAGTATCTGATTGAGACCGAAATGGGTTTACCCGTTGCGTCTGCTGCACCCTCGGTAAACAGTGTTTTCGGCAAATCGCTGCGATTAAATAGAGCACTCGTTTTCATTATTTCCCAATCAGGTAGAAGCCCTGACATACTCGCGCAAGCAAAAATGGCAAAGGAAAAAGGTGCCTTGTGTGTTGCACTGGTAAATGATGAGTCATCGCCAGTTAAAGACATCGTAGATATTTTTGTTCCGCTTTGCGCCGGCCCAGAGATTGCCGTAGCGGCAACCAAAAGCTATTTAGCAACGCTATACGCTTTATTGAGCATTGTCGCAACCTGCACCAAGCGTAATGATATTTACGAAGCATTGCTTGCCTTACCAGTACAATTAGAGTCGGTAATGACAACTCCCTTCGTACTTACTGCTAAGCACCTAGCACCGCTTAATCGATGCGTTGTTCTAGGTCGCGCTTTCGGTTACGCCATCTCTAGAGAAATAGCACTGAAAATGAAAGAAGTTTGTGGAATTCAGGCTGAGGCATTTAGCAGTGCAGAATTTCTTCACGGGCCAATATCTCTTCTAAATCGCAAAACTGCGATCATTGATGCACATATCCCCGACGCTTCAAGTAGCGTGCACAAGGTCCAAATTGAAGAAGTAGCCCGCAGAGGAGCACAGGTTTTCCCTTTGTTTGAGGTACAATCAGATATCCACCCTCTCACTTCTCCGCTAATTGTTATGCAACGTTTTTACTTAGATATTGAAAAAGCTGCCCGTGATATGGATATGGACCCAGACAGCCCTGTCGGGCTTAAAAAAGTAACGGAAACAATGTAGTCATGAAGTCTTTCTTTGCAAAACGCCTTTTTGATGGCTTCACACTTCACTCTAACGTTCGATTCGACGTGTATGAATCTCGAGTAGTAGCTTTCTATCCAGATTATGAAAATGTGACTAACGCTGAAATCATTGACCAGTTAGTGATACCCGCAATGGTGGATGTTCAAGTTAACGGTGGAGGTGGTGTTCAATTTAATGAAACACCGACACTGTCTGCGCTTCAGCAAATGGCGAACGCTTACTTAACAGTGGGCACCGGTAGTTTAATGCCAACTATTATCACTGACGACATTGAGGTTATGAATAAAGGTGCTGATGCAATTGCCTTGGGTCATAAATGGGATCCAGGTGCTATCCCAGGCGTGCACTTCGAAGGCCCCCACCTTAGCATAGCCAAAAAGGGCATGCATAGTTCAACGCATATCCGGTCGCTTAGCGACAAAGAGCTCGCTTTATTTACTCGAGATGACCTAGGTAAAGTAATTGTTACTCTAGCACCAGAGGCGGTTTTACCCTCCGACATAGAGACATTGACGAAAGCAGGGGTCATTGTATCTATAGGCCACACTAATGCGACATCAGATGAATGCTTTGCGGCTTTTGATGCAGGAGCTACGGGTGCCACACACCTCTTTAATGCCATGTCACCTTTCACCAGCAGAGAACCTGGTGTAGTAGGTGCCTCACTTTACAGAGACGATGTCTATTGCGGGTTAATTGTTGACCATCATCACGTTCACCCTGTGTCCGCAACGTTAGCGATAAAGCTTAAAGGCGATAAACGTCTGATGCTGATAACCGACGCCATGGCACCAGCAGCTAGCGACGTCGACCACTTTATTTACCAAGGCACGAAAGTATTCCGTAAAGACGATGCTTTGCGGCTTGACGATGGCACGTTAGCGGGTTCGCTTTTGACCATGGAACAAGCCATTCAGCATGCTCACTTCGACCTAAACGTTGAACTGCAGTCAGTGCTGAGAATGGCAACGTCAACGCCCGCTACATTTATAAAAAGCGAAAAAAGCGTTGGAACGCTACGCCTAGGTTCCATGGCTAATTTCATTACCTTGAACCAAGACCTACAGGTCAAACGCTGCTGGCGAAATGGTGAGCCTGTTCGTTAGTTTTGAGCAATTGTAGCCTTCACTCACTTGTACAGACAAAAAAAGTTCGAAGAATAATGGTCAAAGCATTTGGTTGGTAAAGACAACACTGTGACATAAAAATATAAAAAAGAAGGAAACGCGATGCAAACTGCAGTTAAATCCACCCCGTCAACAACACTTCCGATGGTGATAATCGGCACATTGTTTTTCGTTTTTGGTTTTATTACATGGCTGAATGGAGCACTCATCCCCTTCTTGCAAATTGTTTGTAATTTGAATGGAACAGAGGCGCTGCTGATCGCGTTTAGTTTTTACATCGCGTATGTGGTTATGGCGCTTCCTATGTCACTCGTGCTTAATAAAATGGGCTACAAAAACGCCATGACGTTTGGCCTTGTATTAATTGCATCAGGCTGCTGTCTGTTTGTTCCAGCAGCTAAAACGCAGACATTCATATTATTCATCACAGCTCAATTCGTAGTCGGTTCCGGGTTAACTATTCTACAAACCGCATCAAACCCATATCTGGTAAAAATTGGGCCGTCAGAAAGTGCAGCGGCAAGAATATCCATAATGGGGTTACTGAATAAAGGGGCTGGTTGGCTCGCTCCTATGGTGTTTATTGCCCTTGTACTGGGGGACTTGTCAGGTATTACCGAACAAAGTATCGCCGCACTACCAGAAGCTGAACGAAGTGCGCAAATACAACAATTAGCGCAAAGCCTTATAACGCCCTACTTAGGTATGGCCGCTGCGCTAGTACTGCTCGCAATAGCGTTAAGTTTTTCTGGCTTACCTGAACTCAATCTAGATGTTGAAGATAAAAAACTCTCCGAATACGGGAAAGGTAAAGGTTCTGTCCTTCAATTTCCTCAACTTGTGTTAGGTGTTCTTGCGCTTTTCTGTTACGTGGGTGTTGAGGTCGTTGCTGGCGATACTATTGGGTTGGCAGGTTCTCAGTTAGGCGTCCCAGGTGCTCTTGGACTTACCTCTTACACTATGTTCTTTATGGTTATTGGATATTGCTTGGGTTTATTACTAGTTCCCAACATTTGTTCTCAGCATCAATTACTTACCTTTTCTTCATTATTGGGCATCGCTTTGTCTATCGGAATACCTTTCACTGACACTGAAAGCCAACTGCTTGCTGGTTTTCTGTGGGGCTGGACAGGTATTGCGACACTTCCTGATCCTATTACTCTTATTGCACTATTGGGCCTTGCTAATGCTATCGTATGGCCAGCTGTTTGGCCTCTCGCTTTAGAGGGATTGGGCAAATTTACAGCGCACGGTTCTGCGTTATTGATAATGGGTATAGCAGGGGGCGCAATTATTCCTTTAATGTTCGGATTTACGGCTGATCAATTTGGAGTGCTAAACGCTTACTGGACAACTATACCTTGCTATGCGTTTATTCTTTTTTACGCACTTAAAGGATGGCGGCTAAGAGAATGGTAATTTAAGCGACGACTTTGTGGGTTTACGATACGGTTAAGTGTTATTCTTAATAGTAGTGTTTAATACCGGTGGTATCGGAATCCATATTTAACCATGAAGCAGCTTTCTTTAGACACGCTACGCACCTTCGTTAGCGTTATTGAACTTGGTGGCTACGCTAAAGCGGGCGACTTTTTAGGCCGTTCTCAACCAGCCATTAGCTTGCAAATCAAAAAGCTAGAGTCGCAGTTAGACCGCAAGCTATTTACTAAAGTAGGCCAACGTCATGTACCAAGTGCTGATGGAAACTGGCTTTACCCAAAAGCGAAAGAGCTGCTAGAACTTAATGACAATATCTTTCGAAGCCTAACACCTGCCCCACTTAGCGGCCGCTTACGCTTAGGCATTCCCAATGAATTTGCGTCAACGCTTCTGCCTGGCCTTATTGGCGAGTTTTCAAAACGCTATCCTGACGTATCGTTAGAGGTAACATCAGCGCTAAGCCGCGACTTGCTTCACCCCAGTCGGCGAGAGCACTTTGATCTAATTCTGGCCCTGGTTAACCCAGATGAAGAAACGGAAGGCGAAGTAGTACTAGAAGATGACATTGTGTGGGTTGGCGATACATCTCACCCGTTGGTGGGAAACAATATTCCATTAGTACTAGCGCCAGATGGCTGTATGTATCGAAGCCGGGTAATCGAACAGCTAAAGCAGCAAACGTTTGCTTGGAAGATTAGCTACACTAATGCCGATTTAGGCGGTCTGGTTGCCGCTATTCAGCAAGGCCTTGGCGTTACTGCGTTAGCAAAATCAAGCTTACCAGCCAATTTAGCAGTGCTAAACCACCCGCACTTACCTAAATTAGGTAAGGTGAACATTTGCCTGTTCAATCAAGATACACAGCACCCTGTGATAAGTAAAACCTTGGCAGAGTTCTTTAAAGTAAGGTTAACGCATTAACTGTTGTAGTTATTGATATTGCTAAGTAATACTAGAGGAACAGTCTGATAACATAGGTTACAGGAACGTAACTGTTAAAACGCCACGGAAGAATTATGATCTTGATTTTTTATGGTAGGCGAATTGAGGACGTAATGCTTTTTCTAGTAGCTTTTTTAACGGCTGGCGTTATAGCGCTTGGTTACTTCTTTAAAAGAGAAATGGCGAAGTTAGATCGTATTCAAGACAATAGACGCTGTTCGAATACGCCAGTAGAAAGTGACGAAAATTAACCCCCTATAGTTTTCTTTTCGTTGTATAAGAGCGTTTAAAACGAGTCTACGCCCACATCACCATAACCGCAGCAAGCCCAATTAATAACAACCCTACAATTTCTCGGCGAGTCACAACATTTTTGAGCCAATAGTGTGACAACAGCAACGTAAGCAACACTTCAAGTTGCCCCAGCGTTTTGACCAGTGCTACATGCTGTAATGCCATGGCTGTAAACCAACAAATAGAACCTAAGCAGCTAACCGTGCTTATCGCTAGCACCTGCTTTTTGGCATTCACTAATTGGCTAAACACGAAAGGTTTGGTTAATGCAATATATCCACTTAAAGCTATAGCCTGAACACACAGCACCCACAAAAGCACCCATGCTGCAGCCACTGTATGCTGAATATCAAGCATATGGCTAGCTTCACGCACTAGCAATGAAGTTAGAGCAAAGCAGGTACCGCAGGCAAGGCCTATAGCAATGGTTTTCACACTAATACCATGAAGACGGTTGCCGCTGCTTAGCACGAATACGGCTATTCCACCTATGACTATGCCAGCCCAACCGAGAGGCGTTAAGTAACTGCCGAAAAACAGCATACCTACCACGCCCGCCACTAAAGCTTCGCTTTTAGCCAAGCCAGCTCCAATGGCAAAATTCTTCTGCTTAAACAAAATCACCATTAAAGAAGTGGCCGCTATTTGAAGTAGCGAAGCACACAGTATCACTGCAATAAAAGAGCCTGAGAACTGAGGTACTTCACTTGCGCTACTGCGGTAGAGAATGAGCAAATAGACAAGAGCTATTGGCGGGGCCAAGATAAAGCGAGATAGCGTCACTCCAGATGTGTTTACTGAGCTGCTCAGCTTGCTCTGCAGTGCATTGCGCACGGTTTGCATAACAACCGCGCCCAATGTAAATAAAATCCAACTCATTAGCGTCGCTTTATCTTGAAATTCGTATTTTAATCTGCCGTTCTAGCGTGTTTTATTTAGCGCTGGTTTCGCGTTCAGACAGCGACTGCAAACGCTTTGCTTTGAAGTCACTCTCGCGCTTCCAATAAGGCCATACATCGCCTCGAGCATAATAAGTTAGCATAGAGCCAATAAGCGAGAGGTCTTGCTCTACGCCACCTAATGTCCAGCTGGGAAGGTAGTCGTCATCTGCTTTATGGTAACGCTTGGTAATAAAGCTTGGGTCGGTATCGCCCAAACTCATAAACAGAATTGATGGTACTCCTTGCTTAGCGAGCGCAAAGTGATCAGAGCGGAAAAATAAACCATTTTGAGGGCGTGGGTCCATTTTTACGGTTCGCCCTTGTAACGCGGCTGCGTTTGCTAAGTCATCTTCAATAGATAGGTAACCTTCGCCGTATTGCAAAATATAATCTACGCCATCGTTTACATTCATGCCGTCGATGTTTAAAAACGCCACCATTTTGGATGTGGAAATAGGCGGGTTGTTTGCGAAGAAATCAGCGCCAAGCAGCCCCGTTTCCTCAGCAGTGAATGCACTGAACATAAGGGTACGTGAAAAACGCTTTTCCGCTTTGGTTAGTGCATCAGCCAATGTAAGCACGCCAGCCACGCCTGAGGCATTGTCGACCGCGCCGTTATAAATTGTAGTTTGGCCGTTTTTCTCAACCTTTCCTAAGTGATCCCAGTGGGCATGCAGCATTACCCACTCGTCTGGCTTTGTTGTTCCTTCTAAAATTCCTGCCACATTTTGAGATTCGGCATGCTCAATGGTGTTGGTGAAGCTCAATGAAGCCTTCGCTTTTAATTCAATAGGTATGAAGCCAGGTTTCGATGCCTTGTCTTTTAGCTCGCCATAATCTAAGCCCGCTTTTTCAAATAGTTGTCTTGCCGCATTAAGATGAAGCCAGCCCATTACACCAACTTGCGAAGCGTTGTTTTCTTCGTCAACCAAACTGAATTTAGTATTGGAGTTTGAGTTCTCGACAACCCCCCATCCATAACCTGCGGGCATAGTTTCGTGAACAATGAAAACGGCTTCTGCACCTTGTCTGGCCGCTTCTTCATATTTGTATGTCCAACGACCGTAATAAGTCATGGCATTACCTTGAAATAAAGCAGGATCTTTAGAGGCAAATCCCGGATCATTAACCAACATGACAACCGTTTTTCCCTTTACGTCTATGCCTGCATAATCATTCCAATTATATTCGGGCGCATTAATGCCATAACCTACAAAGATAACGTCGCTGCTATTCAACGAATAATCTTTAGCGATTCGCTGCGTACGTGCCGTAAACTCAGCGCCAGCCTTAAACGTCAAATCACCAATAGTAAGGGCGCTCATGTTATTAGGTGTAATTTTGGCAAGCGGTACTGCTTGAGTGTAGCTCTCGCCAAAGGCAGGCTTCAGACCTAGCTTCTTATATTGAGCGACCAGATAACTTACTGTTTTCTCCTCACCTTTTGATAGTGGACCTCGACCTTCGAACTCATCACTAGCCAAGGTTTTAGCGTGCTCGCGATAAACGCCCAAATCAATAGGGGCATTATTCAGCTTCATTTTCTCGCTTGCTAGCGTTGCCGAAGATGATTCATCGGCGATTTTAGTAGTAGCTTCAGCACTTGCTAAGCTAATAGAAAGAGCAGCGGTAAGCAGGGAGGCGCAAGCGAAAAACAAGGCACGATAAGGTTTGCAAAGAGAAATAGTCATAAACCGTTGGTACAAATAAAAAAAGGATACCGAAGAGTATCCTTTACAGCTGACTATCTCAACGCCAAGAATGGGGTCAGAGTACATTATTAGCTTTCTTCCCTACATCAAAACTAGAGAAATGTACTCTGACCCCATTTTTGAAGTTGGAAAAAGTACTCTGACCCCATTTTGGGATTTATAGGCCCATGGCGTGGCTGACAAAAGCGTTTTTAATTGTGCCTAACCTGTCGGTGGCAGACAGCCCTATACCACGAAGAAGTTTTTTGAATGGGTCGTTACCATCAAATAAAAATTTAAAACCGTCCATCGCAGCGATCATTTTCATCGCTTCTGTTTTACGACTGCGTTCATAGCTTCGCAAGTTTTTATAAAGACCGATATCTTTACCTGATGCATTAAGACTACTCAGCGTTTCAGCCAAAACAAGCGCGTCTTGCATACCTAAGTTGGCGCCCTGCCCCGCTAGTGGATGAATAGTATGGGCAGCATCTCCAATTAGAACAACGCCATCCTTTGCCCACTGCCGTGCATAGCGCATGGTAAGAGGAAAGGCTGAGCGTTTTGTTTCGAGCGCAGTCATACCGAGTTTGCTATTGCTGGCTGCCGTTAACGCGTTACAAAACGCTTCGTCATCTAATGCCATCAGCGAAGCAGCTTGTTCCGGCGTTTGCGACCATACAATGGAACACACATTTGGCGCCACCATGGGAAGTAAAGCGAGTGGCCCTGTGGGTGTAAATGCTTGTCTGGCAACGTTGTTGTGAGGCTCGTCCGTTTTTATATTGGCTACAATGGCAGTGTGCTCGTAATCTTTGAAGGTAATGGGCAAACCAGCCTGCTTTCTTACAAACGAATTGGCACCATCTGCACCTATTAACAACCTGCAGCTTAGCACCTCATCGTTATCTAGCATAAGCATGGTTTGATTTGGCCCTGCTAGCACTCTTTCAATGCCAGCAGTAACAAGCTGAACATTCGATTGTGCTTCGCCAGCCTCAGCTAGAGCATTCACCAGCGCTTGGTTTTCAACAATTATGCCTAACGCATCGCTTCCCATTTCGCCGCATGAGAAATGGATGTCGCCAAAACTGTCTTTATCCCACACATGCATATCGGTGTAAGGGTTCGCGCGGTCTTGTTGTAGATAGTTCCACACATCAAATTGTTGTAGCGCCTTGATATTGGCCTGGTTTATGGCGCTCACTCTGGCCGTAGGCTTTTCAGAAAGCGGTTGATAGCACGCTGCCTTGTCAATAACGGCTATGCTTAATTCACTATTTTTAAGAGCGGCAGCAAGGGTTAACCCTACAATTCCCCCGCCCACTATTGCTATATCAACGTGCTGCATTGCGGTCTCTATTTATCTGCGGTGTTTCGCCATACCCAGTTGTATGTTTAACGAAGGCTTTCTTTGCCTGCGGCATCATACTTAGCGCCAGTAGCGATACATTCCGGCCAATTACCGTTGGAAAGTACTGATTAGAAAAGGTTCTTACCAAGGTATCGGTAAGGGTTATTGTATTGTTTCTGTCCTGTTTTCTTTCGTTTGCATAGCGTTGCAGAACATCAAATGCGCCCGCATCAAAGCGTTCAGGGAGATACTCAGGCACAGCTTGACTCTCACTGTTATCTTCACGCTTGTCTGCCGCATTTTGTTGTGCATTATGCGCACTTGACGACGCGCTAAGAACATCAATTAACGTACTTAAGTCTCGCAAACCCAAATTAAAACCTTGCCCTGCAATGGGGTGTAAAGCTTGCGCTGCATTACCGACAACCACTGCGCGATGGCTTGTCAGTGATTCAGCTTTAACAAGCATGAGCGGATAACTTGCTAACTCACTGACTCTGAGTATTTTACCCTGTCTATAACCAAACGCATTTTGCAATGCCTTTATAAATTCTGTTTTAGTTAACTTCATCAAAGCCTTTGCGGCTTCTGTTTCTACCGTCCATACGACTGAAAACCCGTTTCCTCGCGCTTTAACGCCTTCAATTTCACTATCGAAGGGAAGAAATGCCAGTGGACCATTTTTTGTGAAGCGTTCGTACGCTTTGTTTTGGTGAGGTGTTTGCGCATGTACATTAAATACAATGGCGGTTTGCTTATAGTCACTCACGGTTTTAGCAATTCCAACCTGCTGCGCTAGACCAGAGCGGCCTCCATCAGCTAACACCAGTAGCTTTGCCGTAAGCCTCTCGCCATTATCAAGCGCAACGTTTACCGCATCTTTTTGCTGAGTTACCGTTTCTACTTTTGCCGGGGCGATGTATTGATACGCCGAACTAGCATTTGCTGCCAAACGTGTCAGCGTGCTTAAACTTACAACTTGTCCGAAAGCATCAATGTGATAATCATCGCTATTGAGGTTAAGTAATCCCACATGCCCTTTGTCGCTTACTTCGATATGCTTGATTTCTGGAGGGAGTTCACCGTTGTGCTGTTTAGCCACATCTTCCAGATTTAGCCCGACACTAGAGAGTTCAGCTACTGTACGTCTTGCAAGTGCAATGACGCGCGTATCGGTAAATGGATTAAAATCAGTATTTGATTCCTGAGTTTGTTTTGGGTCTGCAGCGTCAATCAGCGCTACAGAAAGTCCTACTTTTTCTGCAAGCCCTTTGGCCAACACGGTTCCTACGATACCGCCACCAATAATTACTACATCCACCGCTTCTGCTGATTTCACCGTGTTTTATCCTGCCGCCCTGTTTTTTTCGTTATTTTTCTGCGTATACGCTAAATTACCGCCTATGCTTTCAACTTTTTTTCATAAGCGCTTCGATTTCTTCAATTTCTTTGGGCACATCTGAGGTGAGCACATCCACGCCAGTGGCGGTGATAACCACATCGTCCTCAATACGAATACCGATACCCTTATATTTATCTGGCACATCGCTGTCTCGGCTTATGTAAATGCCGGGTTCAACGGTGATAACCATACCTGGCTTCAGTGGACGATCTTCGCCTTCAATCTTATAGTTACCTACATCGTGTACATCAAGCCCGAGGAAATGCCCCAAGCCATGCATATAAAATTGTCGCCAGCTCTCGCTTTGTAGGTTCTCAGCTACACTACCTTCTAATATACCGAGGTCAACTAAACCCTGAGTAATAATCTCGGCGCTGTGTAACATCGCTTCAGAAAGCGTTACACTTGGCGCAAGCATATCTAACACACTTTTTTGCGCTTTT
The DNA here is from genome assembly GCF_002993325.1 of Alteromonas gracilis. GTDB lineage: Bacteria > Pseudomonadota > Gammaproteobacteria > Enterobacterales > Alteromonadaceae > Alteromonas > Alteromonas gracilis. The sequence continues at coordinate 284,451 of NZ_PVNO01000002.1, read as the reverse complement.
AGCACAACGCTGTAAATGTCCCGTTGAGCCTGGCTAAAAGTACCATTCGCCGGAAAAGTGCGAGTAATGTCGGCAGCATAGCCTTGATACTCTGCGCCAGCATCGATCAAGATCAAATCACCATCATTTACTTGCGCGTTGTTCTGAACGTAATGTAAAACACAGGCATTCTCGCCGCTTCCTACGATGGTGCTATAGGCGGGTGAGCGTACGCCGGCCATTGCGAACTCATGATGAATTTCTGCTTCTAACTGGTATTCAAAACAACCCGGCGCAGCGAACTGCATTGCACGTTTGTGAGCGCGCGCGGTAATTTCTCCCGCCGCCTTCATCACGGCAACTTCACAGGCAGATTTAAACAAACGCATTTCGTGCAAAATAGGGCGAAAATCGTGTATTGCTCGTGGTGCAAGAGACTCTTTGGGCGCATCTCGTAAGGTATTTAACGCCTCAGTGATTAACTTGTCGTGTGCTTCGTTATGACCTAATCCAAAATAAAGGTTATCTTGCCCTTGAATTGACGCCAGCAATGCCTCTTCAAGTTCTTGAAGTTCAAAAGCTTCATCTAAACTAAAACGGGACAAAGCCGCTTCAGCCCCAAGGCGCTTCCCCTGCCAAATTTCGGCGCTTTTGTCTTTGTCTTGCACCACCATCGCTCGGTAACTTTCACCATAGCGTGAATGGTTAGATAATATTAGCCATGCATTCGGCTCTTCAAACCCAGTTAAATACCAAAAATCGCTGTCTTGCCTGAAGGTATACTCGGTATCTCGACTGCGTGTGACTAATCCTGCTGCCGGCACAATACATACACTGTTTGGTCCACACTGAGCCAGTAGCCTGTCTTGTCTGGCAATAAACTCTTGCGCACTAATCATAAACGAGAAAACCCTGAGTAAGTGACTTGAATGACCTGAACTAAGTAGTTAATTAAAACGCTACTTTTTCCGTTAGTAATTGTTTAGTGTACGGATGGCGTGTCTTGTTGATCATCTAATAGTGATTGACCAAGTTCGCTGAAACATAAAATAGCAGAGACCTTTACGTATTCTTCCACTTCGAACAATGCCTTTTCCGACTCTTCATCTGCGTCCATAGGCTCTTCCATACGAGAGATATCAGAGAAATCCTCTAGGGCCTCTTTTACATCTTCTGAGCATTGCATCAAATCTTGTTGATGAAGTCCAAACCCTAACATAAACCCTTGAACCCAATTGATAAGAGCAGCACCACGATCATTGATAGGCGCGTGGTCTTCGGGAAGCAATAAGTTCAATGCAAACTCCGGCTCAAGCAATTGTTGGCAGGTTTGATTAAAAAGCGCATTCAGAAGGTGCTCGGTTTGGTCGTCGAAGCTTTCCCCTTGATTAATGGTTTCACTCAACGCTTCTTGCCATTTTAGATCAGTGAGAGACATTCCCCCGCAAAGCATGCCGCACAGAATGCCATGGACTTCGGCTCCGTCTACTATGATGCCTTGCTGAGTCAATTTATTACTTACACTGTCGTAATCGAGCTGTTTTTCCACGGTTCTTTCTCTTCGTTTGAAATGATTTGAGATTAACGCACCATTGTTACCTGGCCCATATCTCTTGATGGAGATAATACTAGCAAAAATCAATCTATAAAGCCTACCTTTGGCAATCTTGCTGTCATGGGATAGCAGTGCCAGCAAAACGTCGTACACCCTTTGCACAACCACTTACAACACTTGTTTATTCGGTGCTCAAACAAACTTAATTTGTGTTTGTTTATCAAAATTAAAAAGCGGTATGGGTAGCAACACTGCATGATTTCATCTAAGATCAGTGTCGTTGGATAAGGATTTCCTCTCGCACAGCGTTTCAAACTGTCTTTTAGTCTGTTATTTCCTGAATTAGCTGTTTGGTTATTATTGAGCTTAACTAATATGCGTGTATAATTGCTGACCAATTGGTCAAGAAAAGTAATATTTTTTTACCGCTTTTATAATCACCACGCAAATTAGTTATAAAGCGCTTTAGGTGATCCTCTTCACTGGATCTCGCGTTTGATATACCCTGTTGCGTTAATACAACAACAATGTTTCCTGGGATGTTTGCTAGTTCATTCATGTCCCTGGCCGATGCTTTAAACCAAGGAAGTTGAAACAGCTGCTATTGTGCAAGCTCGACACGTATCGAGAAGCCTACGGCAATTGTGATACTTCCGCCCTGAACTTTTCGGTTCACGGGCGAAACATGGACAGCGGCATTCTGGGAAGCGCCCTCTTTCGACGGAAGAAGAAATGGCAATAATAAATTTTGGCTCTATAAATATTGACCACGTTTATCAGGTAGATCACTTTGTTCAACCTGGTGAAACGTTAGCTTCTACCCATTACCAAACCTTGTTAGGCGGTAAGGGTGCAAACCAGTCTATAGCTTTAGCGCAAGCAGGTGCAGACGTCAGGCACGTTGGCAGCATTCACGAGAACGACGCCTCATTTAAACAAGCACTTATTAAAAAAGGTGTGGATTGTCGTGGCGTAAAGTGTTCCGAAGTCCCTTCTGGTCACGCAATTATTCAAGTTACTCCTAGCGGCGAAAATGCCATCGTACTTTTTGGTGGTGCAAACCAAACCATAGATGCGAAAACCGTTATGCAGGCGCTAGACGACACACGCCCTTCAGACTGGGTGCTTACTCAAAACGAAACGAGCAGTATTGAAGAAGTACTTCGCCAAGCTAAAGAGAAGCAGCTTAAAGTAGCTTTTAACCCTGCCCCTATGAGCGAGTCGGTCAAACAATTACCTCTCGACTGCGTAGATTTACTTATTGTAAATGAAACAGAAGCAGCAGCGATTACGGGTAAAGAAGAACTTGAAGATATTGTGACCGTATTTAAAGAACAATGGTCACATTGTGAGGTTATAATTACGCTAGGTAAAGCAGGCGTAATGATGCTTCGTAAAAGCGACGTTATTGAAGTTAAAGCCTTCTCTGTTGACGCTGTCGACACTACCGCAGCGGGTGATACCTTCATTGGGTATTTCCTTTCAGCTTATTGTAATCACACTGATGCAAAACAAGCATTACGCCGTGGCTGTGCAGCTTCTGCAATTGCAGTAACGCGAGAAGGTGCCGCGCAAAGTATTCCAACACAAAAAGAAGTGGATCGTTTCTTAGCGAAACACGCCAATTAGCAAGACGCATTGAGATAATTTGATGACACATAAAATCATATTAGATACAGATCCGGGCATTGATGATGCGATGGCGATATTCTTCGCATTTCAATCACCAGATATCGAAGTCCTAGGTTTAACCACTGTTTTTGGTAATGTTCCAGTAACTATGGCGGCACAAAACGCGCTAACTCTGTGTGAAATTGCCGGTAAAGACATTCCTGTTACCAAAGGTGTTGGTATGCCTTGGGTAGGTCCTGAATCTACTTACGCTCACTTCGTTCATGGCGAGTATGGCTTTGGACATATTAAGCCAGAAGCGCCTAAAACTGAGCTAGACCCGCGTAGCTCAGCCCAGTTTATCGTAGATATGGCCCGCAAGTATCCAGGCGAGATTACTATTGTCGCTATAGGTCCACTTGGCAATCTAGCGCTTGCTTTGCGCCTTGAACCTGAGCTGCCGAAGTTAGTGAAAGGCGTCAGTATTATGGGCGGCGCCGCATTTGTACCTGGCAACGTAACCCCTGTTGCTGAAGCCAATATTTGGAACGACGCAAATGCCGCTGAAATCGTATTTGCTGCAGATTGGGAACTGACCATGTTCGGTCTTGATGTGACTAACTTCACACCTTTCTCACCTGAGTTTGTAGAAAAACTTGAAGATAAAAACAATACCCTTGGTGGGTTTGTTAAAGAAAGCGCACAGTTCTACATGGACTTCTACTCACAGAACCGTGAAGACCGCGTTTGTTTTTTCCACGATGCATTCCCTATTGCACATCTTCGTCACCCAGAGCTATTTGAACTGACAGAAGGTCATGTTCGCGTTGGTACTGGTACGCTAGATAGAGGGCAAACGGTTGTAGCGCCCAAAGGAACGACACCAAGCCCGCTGTGGAATGAGGCGAACACTATTAAAGTCGCTACTAAAGTTGACCATCAAAAACTGGAACAATTATTCATAGATACCTACGCTCTGTGATATCGTTAAGGGATTGTTTATATACAATCCCTTTTTTATTTCAGCGTTAGGTAAAATCTCTATGGAAGCGGCGCCACTGCCTAAAAACGAAGAAGAACGTTTAGCAGAGCTATTAAGTTACGATGTACTCGATACTGAAGCCGAAAAACTGTTTGACGATCTAACCGCGCTTGCCTCGCATATATGTGAAACGCCTATTGCCCTCATTAGCTTAGTCGATCCAAACAGACAGTGGTTTAAATCGAAAGTGGGCCTTGATGCTGAAGAAACATCAAGGGAAATAGCGTTTTGTTCCCACGCTATCTTACAAAGAGAAGTGTTTGAAGTTCCAAACGCCACCCTCGATCCACGATTTCACGATAACCCCTTAGTTACTGGCGCGCCAGATATACGTTTTTATGCAGGGGCCCCACTTATTACTCCGTCGGGTCATGCTATAGGGACATTGTGTGCAATAGACAAGAAACCTCGCCAACTAACCGATGCTCAAAAAGCTTCACTTCAAACCTTAAGTAAATCGGTAGTGGCACATCTTGAACTTAAACGAAAGAACAGAGAACTTGAGCGAACCAGCCAATTCAAGTCTGATTTCTTGTCTTACATAAGCCATGAAATTAGAACTCCGCTCAACGCTATCAATACATTCAGCCGTCTACTTGAAAGTGAAGCAAGTAAGCTGAATCTGCCTGGCACTTTCTCTACGCCTTTATCACACGTATCGCAAAGTGGCGAAAGGCTTCTGGAAATTGTTAATTCTGTTTTAGATATTAACCAGATAGAAGCAGGTAAAATGCGGGTAATGCCACGAGCTGTCCGCTTAAACGACTTTTTCACTCACTTATTTTCCCTCACTAAGATTCGCGCTGAAGAAAGCGGTGTCGTATTTAACACGTCAATTGAGACAGCGCTGCCTGAATCTCTATTTTTTGATGACACTAAGTTCGGTCAGGTTGCGCTTAACATACTCTCTAACGCAATAAAGTTTACGGCAAAGGATAAATCTGTAAAAGCGCAGGTGAAATACAAAAGCGGTAAATTAATTTTTAACGTGATTGATCAAGGTATTGGAATGAGTGAGGAGGACCAGGAGCGTCTGTTCACCCCCTTTGAGCGAATGGAAAATGCCCGCAAGATAAGCGGGACGGGTTTAGGCCTCAATATATCAAAGCGCCTTATCGAGTTAATGGACGGCTCAATTAAGGTGAGTAGTAAGTTAAACGCAGGGACACGGGTTAGCGTATCAATACCCGCCGACTCAATCGATACTTCTCAGTTTCCCGAATCATCCCCGCGAAGTCTCGTGGCGCAATTAAATATTGATAAATCAGCTAATGTGCTTGTTGTTGAGGATCACTACATTAACCAAGTGGTAATCCAAACACTTTTTGAAAAGTTAGGCGTTCAATTTGCCATTGTGAGTACTGGTGAGGAAGGCGTTGAATATGCAAAGTCGCACCCTGTTGAACTTGTTCTTATGGACTTAAACTTACCGGGTATTCAAGGTGATGAAGCGACAGCTCAAATAAAAAGATTGAGGTCTGAGCTTCCAATCGTTGCCTTAACTGCAGATGTTATTACGAAGCCCGATTATCTTCGAGAAAAAGGCCTAGATGATGTATTAACAAAGCCTATTAACAGTGATGAGCTTATTCGCGTACTCAATCACTTTTTAGCAAAAGAAAAGCAGTAAAATGACAGCGACTACAGAACGGCCCAAATTGCCAGGCTCACTGCATACGCCCTATAGTTAAATACAAAACTACACTAGAACATGGTCTCAGAACAAATATTGAAATCGCGCACCGCCTTGAGAAAAGAGCTTCGAGAAGCACGCCGCGCGTTAAGCGCAGTTCAACAGGAGGAGGCCGCATGTGGAATAGCGGAGCAACTACATCAGTTGCCCTTATTAAACCACGCTCGCAATATAGCCGGTTATTTAGTAAACGATGGCGAAGTCGATCTTGGCCCCTATATTGCCTCGCAGTGGCAGAGCACCCCTTCGAAACAATTTGCGTTGCCCGTACTTCACCCCGTTTGCAAAGGTCACTTACTTTTTCTTTTTTACTCCAGCCATACTGCACTGGTGAAGAACAAGTATAAAATCAACGAGCCTGCACTATCCTGTCAAAACGTACTTCCAACGTCACAATGTGACGTTATTCTTATGCCTTTGGTTGGATTTGATATTAAAGGAAACCGACTAGGCATGGGGGGCGGTTACTATGACAGAACACTAGCGTTTACCCGAACTAAACGGCACTCTCATGATCAACTATCCCCTAACAATCCAAAGCTTGTCGGTATTGCTCACGATATCCAAGAGGTCAAATCATTACCTATTGCGCCTTGGGACGTGCCGTTAGACGCCATTGTCACGCCGACTAGGACGTTAATTTTCAACAACACTTAATATTCACGATATCAAAATGTGATGACTTATATGTGGGAGCGTTTACGCATATACGTTACACTGCCAAAAACGATAAGCCGGAGAATGACCATGGATCAGAACGCAAAGAAACAAGCCGTAGCCAAAGCAGCCATCGACTACGTTGAGTCTGACAGCATAGTGGGTGTGGGTACAGGTTCTACCGTCAACTTCTTTATTGAAGAACTTGGCAAGATAAAGCATAAAATTGAAGGTGCAGTCTCAAGCTCAGAAGCCTCGACCGAGCGTTTGAAAGCACTTGGTATTGAAGTATTTGAACTTAATGAAGTAAGCAACTTATCTGTTTATATCGATGGAGCAGATGAAGTTACTGAACATAAGCATATGATCAAAGGTGGTGGAGCCGCACTCACTCGCGAGAAAATTGTTGCAGGTGCCGCCACGACTTTTGTCTGTATTGTTGATGAAAGTAAGCGTGTGCCAGTACTGGGCTCATTCCCGCTCCCGGTTGAAGTTATTCCTATGGCTCGCTCTTTTGTTGCTCGCGAGTTGGTCAAACTGGGCGGAGACCCTGAGTATCGTCAAGGCGTTGTGACCGATAATGGTAACGTTATTTTAGACGTGCACAATCTCGAGATATTAAACCCTCGTGAGCTAGAGCAGAAAATTAATAACATTCCAGGCGTAGTAACCAACGGAATTTTTGCGCTGCGCGGTGCTGACATTGTACTTAGCGCAACGGAGAGTGGCGTCGAAACTTTTAAGTAAACACCATTAGAAGTAAGCAAAAGACTTCTATGCAGGTGATGCAGCTCATTACTTTTTTGCGTATGTGCAACACCTGTGGTGAAAAGCTAAACAAAAACTGCTTTTAACTTTATACGTTTTCTGTTAATTTCCGTTTAGACGTCTAGATGTCCTTTAAAAGAAAGTAGGTATTCTTGTTCCTCGAAGCCATTAGCTTCGACGAAAAGCAAAACCGACGGAATTAAAAGCGTGGTAGCGCTACATTTCAGACTAAAAACAGCTTTGATAAGTGAAGCGAGAAATAGCTAAGCTGCAATACCGTTAGAAGCCTTTAACAAACGTCTGAAGCACGTGTTTTAGTGATTCAAGTAAACCAAATTACATCAGTGAGAGATAGCGAGTTCATGAGCAAAGTTTCATTAGAGAAGGATAAGATCCGAATTTTGTTGTTAGAAGGTGTTCACCAGAGTGCCTTAGAAACACTTCAAAGCAATGGGTATAGCAACATTGAATTTCTCAAGACCTCTCTTCCAGAAGACGAGTTAATCGAGAAAATCAAAGACGCTCACTTTGTAGGTATTCGCTCGCGCACGCAAATTACAGAGAAAGTGGTTGATGCTGCGCAAAAGCTAGTGGCCATTGGCTGTTTCTGTATTGGCACAAACCAGGTTGATCTTGAAGCGACACAGCGCCGCGGCATCCCAGTATTTAATGCGCCATTCTCGAACACACGTTCAGTAGCAGAATTAGTGCTTGGACAAATTATTCTTCTACTTCGCCAAGTACCTAGCAAAAACGCCAAAGCACACCGTGGAGAATGGGAAAAAACGGCCGTTGGCTCATATGAAGCGCGTGGTAAGACATTAGGCATCATTGGTTATGGCCACATTGGAACGCAGCTTAGTATCCTTGCTGAACACCTTGGCATGCGCGTTCAATTTTTCGATATTGAAGACAAACTTGTATTAGGTAACTCGGCTCAAGTGAAGTCACTAGAGAAGCTACTTAGCACATCTGATGTTGTATCGCTGCATGTTCCTGAAACGCCTCAAACTCAAGACATGATTGGTGAAAAAGAGCTGTCACAAATGAAAAAAGGCAGCATTCTTATTAACGCATCTCGTGGTACTGTGGTTGATATTGATGCGCTTGCAAAGGCACTGGAGAGCGGACAACTCAACGGCGCGGCAATTGACGTATTCCCTGTTGAGCCGAAATCTAATACGGAAGAATTTGAATCGCCACTTCGCGCGTTCGATAACGTCATTCTTACTCCTCACGTAGGTGGAAGCACGCAGGAAGCACAAGAAAATATCGGTATAGAAGTCGCTGGAAAACTCGCGAAATACAGCGACAACGGCTCTACGCTGTCGGCAGTTAACTTCCCTGAAGTTTCGTTACCTGAGCATACGGGTCGTTCACGCCTGCTTCATGTACACAAAAACCAGCCCGGTATTCTTACTCAAATTAACCAAGCATTTGCAGAGAAAGGCATCAACATCGAAGCTCAGTACCTTCAAACCAATTCAGAAATCGGTTACGTGGTTGTTGATGTGCAAGAAGACCGCGGCTATGAAGCCCTCGCTGAACTACAACAAATTGACGGTACAATCAAAACACGTATTCTTCATTAGAAGCGATACCAACAACACCTTGATGATACATCTACTGCAAGGTGTCTTTTACAAAAAAACGCTGCATGTTATGCAGCGTTTTTTTTAACTTTCATATCTAGAAGCATTGAAAGACAGCTCATTTTTAACTGCCTTTGTTCCTTCGAGTCTGGCTTAAAAGAAATTGTAAACCAGGCTTACTGCGGTCTCTGTATCTAACTTCTCAACATCGTCTTCAACATTAGTGTTGTGGTCAAGTTTGAAAGACAAACGCATGGATAGGTTGCCGCTAATCGTTGCGGTAAGCGCTGATTCAGCGCGAGATTTAGTATTGTCAGAACCTACTTCCGTACTCACTGTTTGTGTGAACTTAGCGGTATCTGAAATTTTCCACGAATAGGCTGAAGATGCACGAACAATAACGCTATCTAAGTTTTCACCGTCTTGTGTTTCAATAAACGAGTAACCAGGACCGATTGAATATTCAAGGGTATGGCGTTTATTCTCTAATACCTTTTGGTTCCAACCAGCAGCGATAGTAGATTGGTAATTAAAGTTACTGAAACGGTCGTCTTCGTATGATGCAAAGCCGAATAAACGATTATCTGGGTTTTCTAACTTGTAGTTACCCTGTGCTGAACCGAAGAACTTTTGTGCTGACGTGAATTCAATATCTTCTCCATCATCACCTTCTACTGTCTCTTGCTTGTAAAGACCTTTAAGAATGTAATCGTTACTCCAACTTTCAAGCTCCTGATGCGCTTGAATACCTGCACTGATTGACGTGGTTTCAGTGTTACCTGAAGTTGATATGAAGCCCAATTCACCTTCCATTGTAAAAGGCTTAACTTCATCATCTTGAGCGAAAACAGCTGGAGAAAGAGAAACTGCAATTAAAGATGCAAGCACTTGCTTTTTCATTGAACAATCCTATTGATTATCGGTCCATTAGTCGTACACGAAACCTTTGGTACTGCAAGGCGGTACAACGCGAATTTTAACGTAGTCTTTTAGAAGGCATTGCAAAGTAGCAGCTACCATTATCGATGTGCTGCGCAGTTTACATTTTCATCCTTTCTAGTCAATGCGGAATAGACAAAAAGCCGGTTTCACTGGCGAAATTTACACTAATTAACTAAAAAAACTGGTACACCAAGGCAACTGATGTCTCCGTGCTGAGCGCAGCGACGTCTTCTGGTGTGTCGGTTTCGTGACTTAATATAAATGACAATTTCATTGCTAATGAACCGAACACGTTCGCGGAAAGCGAGGTTTCGGAGCGAGACTTGGTATTTTCTTCCCCTGCTTCAGTGCTTACGAACTGCCTTAGTTTCGCTCCCGAACTCCAATGGTATTTATACTCAGCTGAAGCGCGCACAATAATGCCGTCGTTTACAAGGCTATCGTTATCTTCCTCAGCCTCAATAAACGTGTAGCCTGGCCCCACGCTATAGCGAAATTCACTGTCTTCATTGCGCCAAACTCGCTGCGACCAACCCGCCGCCAGCGAGGCTCGATGATCGTACCCAGTAAATTTGTCATCTTCAAAATCGCCATACATGAAAAGACGGCGGCCAGGGGTTAGAAGTTTATAGTCGAATTGGGCACTGGTATAAAATCGCTGAGCACTGATATCACGCTGCGTATTCGCTGTTCCGCTTTCCTTGTAAAGCAGTTCAGCAAAATAAACACTGCTCCAGTTTTCAGTTTCATGATCAGCATTCACCGCTGCTTTCACACTGGCAGCAGATGTATTACCGGTGTTAACTAATACACCAAGCTCGCCATCGAGAGTAAAACGGGGAATTTCATCGTCAGTGTCAGGAGTAAAGTCGGCATGATAGAGTGTTTCGATAAGATCTCTGGCCTTTACTGAAGCGCACACGCTTAAAAAGAAAACAGCAATAGCTATGCTTAGCAGGATTTTCGTGAACATAATCTGATTTACGTTAAGCTTTTATAGTTCTTAGATTACGTCTTAAAACGACGCTTGTTAGTCCAATCCTATGGAGAGCTTTCAACGTTCTTGCAGTGTGTCGATGAAGTAACGGGGTTTTATTATTAAAGCTCAGTTAATAAGTGAAGCAATTTTTGCTGTTTCTTGCTCAGCGTAATCAATTGAATTACTTATTACTTCCATGTCGAGACTTAACGTATTGGCTATTTCTGGCGTAAAAAGTTCAATATTTGCGTAATTTTCTTTATCTAGCTGACTAAACGTTATTCGATTAGCCAATGCCAGCACACAAACGTCCACGTCAGACGCGTACTTTGCCTCATCATTCATGAAGGATACAGGGTAGTACAAGCCAATAGGTAAGTGCCAATTTTCGAGTATGATACCGCTGCATTGCGCAAACGTAAAACCGAAATGCGTTAACTGGACAATATGTGGTAAATCTCCCTTTTCAGCATTCTGATAATTGTAGTAACGCTGAGGCTCTTTCTTTGCCACTACCAATTCGCTTAGGTTTTGAAGAATACCCATAACAAAGAAACGTTCTGCGCCGCGAACATTAAGTCGCATTGCAAGGCTTTTCGCGAGCATGCCGCAGTAAACCGATTGATACCAATGTTTATCTAGTTTAATAAGAATATTGTCAAAGTGCTTGAAAGCCGTTGTGGCTGTTTCAGCCATGACCAAATTGTAAAGCGCTTCTCCACCGATAACGCTTATGGCTTTTGACACTGTCTCAATTTGGGACGGGAAACGAAATAAAGAGCTATTCGCTAAACGCAGTACTTTAGCAGTTAGCGACGCGTCTGCACTGATAAGCTGACCGATATCTTCAGCGCTAGAACGGGGGTCGTCAAGCGTAGCACGCAGCCTCACGCAAATATCGGGTAACGTAAATGATTTCGCGGCAAAAGCAACATACTTATCTAACGACATGTATTAAATCTCAGTCTCTTTTAATTTTTAACTTATCTATGACGGCGAATCAAACAAAGGGTACTGCTGATCCCTCTGCTCGCCTTGCTCAGCTTGGGCCTTACGCTTCTTAGCCACTACGGCTTTTTTGCGCCGTACACATGCGCTGATTATTTTCCGTTTGGTAGCGTCATCCACTTTAAGCCAGTAAAGACGCTCATCTCGGCTTCGAAAACATCCTTTACAAAAACCTCGTGGACCAGACTCACAGACACCAACACAGGGGCTAGGAATTTCAAAAAATTCCAGTTGCTGAGCGTGCGTTTTTGGGTCTGTCATCTCAGACGTTCCACCTTCTTAGTATCAGGCTTTCGATAGCGCGGCACTAACGGAGATTAAACCCCATTAGCACGCATCAAACCAGTAGACATTAGCAGTAATGTTCAGTAAATATTTTATTAAACAAACACAAAAAGGTTTATTTTTAAACTACAAAGCTTCAGCGTGTGCTCTTTGCGTCAGCATCAGCAATCTACAATGCAGTAAAAAAGTCTTCACACGCTGCTCGTACTTAAAGCATAGCATGAATATTAGTCTACTAGCGTGTATTCAATGGTAGAAACAACTCGAACTTTCTTAATATGAGGGTGATGGCTATCCCGGCTCGATATACTGAACTGCCCTTGATTAGCGCGCTTTATCTTTCCCAATGTACTGTTTGAGTCTGAGGCAAACTTTTCGGCAACTTCACGAGCATTTAACGTAGCCTCTTCAATCATCGCCGGCTTCACATCATTTAATCGGGTAAATACATAGTCAGGCTGTGCGCGGTAACTTTGATCTGATAGCACAGTACCGGTTTTGATTAATTCACCAATTTGCTGCATTAATTCACGTACTTTTTCTACTTCATCGGAAAAAACCGTTACTGTTTGGATTGCACTGTAGCGAAACGGCGCCCTTTCACCGCTCCCGTATTGTTGTGCAAGTTTATCGTTAATTTCAGGCTTGCCAATGGTTATACTCTTAGCAGAAATACCCTTGTCCTTAAGAAAATCTGTGACTTTGATGCTGTTTTTCTCAATATTTTCATACAGCTGAGGTAAGTCATTGCCTGCGTCGACAAACTGAATAGGCCAAATCACTTGGTCAGCGATGTATTCTCGCTCTGACAATCCTTTTACGGTAACTACCCTATCCCATGTTTGCATATCATTCATGGCAGACGATACCTGAACGCCAAGTAAAGACACCGCAATCACCATGCCGAGCGCCATTACTATTGCTGCACCTATTTTCATTGGAACCTCCGTTTATCTGCTGTACTTTTTAACTTTGTGTTAAGGATGCAGTGAAATATAAGCATTTAGATAATGCAATACGAGATAAAAGCTGACCAATGGTGGCAAAAAAAAGGCCACTCAAACGAGTGGCCTAAAGAGCCCCTTAAGAGGGCAACGCTTGGGTAGACGGGAGAGTTAACCTTTACGTTTCAGTAAATAGTAAAATACAGGAGTAAGAATTAAGCCAAAGAAGGTTACGCCAATCATGCCTGAGAATACGGCAACCCCCATCGCCTGGCGCATCTCGGCACCAGCTCCGGTAGAAATAACCATAGGCAATACCCCCATTATGAAGGCAATTGATGTCATTAAGATTGGGCGTAAACGTAAGCGGCTCGCTTCCTTGATAGCAGAAAGTGCGTCCATTCCGCTGTCTTGCAATTCTTTGGCAAACTCCACAATAAGAATGGCGTTCTTTGTGGCAAGGCCTACCAATACTATCAAGCCAATTTGGGTGAAAATATTATTGTCGCCACCGTAAATTTGCACACCTATTAAGGCGCTTAATAAGGTCATAGGAACTATCAATATAATTGCCAGTGGTAAACGAAGGCTTTCATACTGTGCAGCTAGCACTAGGAACACGAGAAGCACTACCAGTGGAAATACGAACGCTGATGCATTACCTGCCAGTATTTGCTGATACGTTAGCTCAGTCCATTCATAGGTCATTCCGAGCGGCAAGGTTTCAGCCAGTATTTCTTCAATGGCCGCTTTCGCTTGGTCTGACGAATAGCCAGGCGCTGGGGCACCGTTGATTTCGGCAGTAACGTAGCCATTGTAGTGCATCACTCGGTCTGGACCGGCGCTATGTTGAACGTCTAGGAATGAGCCTAGCGGTATCATTTCACCTTGGCTGTTTCTAATTTTAAACTGGGTAATATCACCAATTTCCTGACGATATTGGGCATCAGCCTGAACATTAACCTGATAGGTTCTGCCAAACAAGTTGAAGTCATTGACATACAGCGAGCCTAAATAGGCTTGAAGCGTGGTAAACAAGGTATCAATATTTACCCCTTGGCTTACCGCTTTTTCACGGTCTACATCTACATCTAGCTGCGGTACTGCAACGGTAAAGCTCGTGAACGAGCCAGTAAGCGCTGGGTGCGCCCACGCTTTACCTATCACTTCTTGGGTTACACGCTCTAGCTCTTCAAATCCTAAATTACCTCTGTCTTCCACTTGCAAGCGGAAGCCACCAATAGTGCCTAGCCCCATTACCGGTGGTGGTGGGAAAATAGCGACATAAGCCCCTTTAATCGAGCCAAACTGCTGATTGAGTTTTGCGGCAATGGCACCTGCAGATAATTCTGGCGACTGTCTTTCACTAAAAGGCTTAAGCGGGGTAAATAAAATTCCAGAACTTGGGCTATTAGTAAAACCGTTAATATTTAAGCCTGGAAACGCTACGGCATCAGATACCCCTGGGTGTTCCATGGCAATTCGAGACATTTCGCGAATGATTTCTTCGGTTCTGTCTAAGCTTGCCGCATTAGGCAGTTGTGCAAAGGCTACTAAGTATTGCTTATCTTGACCTGGCACGTATCCGGTAGGCGTAGTCGCAAATTGATTATAAGTGAGTGCGATAAGCCCCGCATACAACACCAACACAATGCCACTTTTGCGAATTAAGCCGCCAACCGCCCCTGTGTATTTTTTCGAACCACGCTCGAATACACGGTTAAATGGCGCGAATACAAAACGACCAAACACTTTATCCATGGTGCGAGTTAGCCAATCATTGGCTTTACCGTGAGGCTTCAATAGTAGAGCAGATAAAGCAGGGCTAAGTGTTAACGAGTTAATTGCAGATATTACGGTCGAAATAGTGATAGTAAGCGCAAACTGCTTATAGAACTGCCCGGTCAGGCCGCTCATGAAAGCCGTTGGTATAAATACAGCAGCCAATACCAGCGTAGTAGCAATAATCGGCCCAGTCACTTCTTTCATTGCCTGAACGGTTGCGTCGAATGGCGACTTACCTTCAGCGATATTTCGCTCAACGTTTTCCACTACAACAATGGCGTCATCGACCACGATACCAATTGCTAGTACCAAGCCAAACAGCGACAAGGCATTAAGTGAGAACCCCATGAGCTGCATGAAAGCAAAGGTGCCCACTAATGATATGGGTACTGCAACTAACGGAATAATAGACGCACGCCATGTTTGAAGAAACAGCACAACCACCAGTACAACAAGCAATACAGCTTCAAACAGGGTATCAACCACTGCTTTAATGGAGCCACGCACGAATACCGTTGGATCATAGACTATGTCGTATTCCAGGCCATCTGGAAACATTTTAGACAGCTCGGCCATACGTGCTCGCACATCATCTGAAATCTGAATAGCGTTCGAGCCAGGTGCCTGGAAAATCGGAATAGCCGCTGCCGGGTTATTGTTTAACAGCGAACGCAACGCATAGTTGTCAGCACCTAGCTCAATGCGTGCAATATCTTTTAAGCGAGTAATTTCACCGTTTTCGCCCGACTTGACTATGATATTTTCAAATTCAGCTTCGTCTTTTAACCGTCCGCGAACATTAATAAGCAGCTGAAATTCACTGGTTCCCGTTGGCTGAGCGCCTAAGCTTCCTGCCGCCGCTTGCTGGTTTTGGTCTGCAATGGCTGCAGCCACATCGCCTGGGTTTAACTGAAGCGCAGCAAGCTTGTTTGGGTCTAGCCACACACGCATACTGAATTCACCTGCCCCGAATAAACGCACTTGCCCTACCCCATTAATGCGCGCCAATTCATCTTTCACGTTCTGGTCGGCATAGTTAGACAGATAGAGCATGTCGTAACGATTATCGGGCGACGTTAAGTGCACCACCATGGTTAGATCTGGCGAAGACTTTTCGGTAACTACGCCTAAACGCTGTACTTCCTGCGGCAGTCGTGGTGTAGCACGGTTAACACGGTTTTGTACTAAAGTAGTCGCATCATCTGGATCGGTTCCAATAGCGAAGGTGATCGTTAGCGTCATACGACCGTCGCTTGTTGCCTGCGAGGACATATACAGCATATCTTCAACACCGTTTATCTCTTGCTCTAGCGGTGTTGCAACGGTTTCAGCAATGACTTCTGGATTAGCGCCAGGATAACTTGCAGTTACCACAACAGTAGGCGGCACGACTTCTGGATATTCGGTAATTGGCAGCTGCCATACCGAAATGGCACCACCAATAAAAATAAGTAGTGAAAGCACGCCCGCAAAAATCGGGCGGCTAATGAAAAACTGCGATATGTTCATTACTTAAGACCTGCCGTTGCTGTATCTGTAGTAATTGAACCACCAGATAAAACATCTTCAACCTGCGCCATGTTTTGAGCGACTTGTGATGCATTATCAACGCGGGCCTGCCAGTTAGATAAGTTTGCTAGCGCATCTTCATTGCCCATAGGCACTTCGTTAGCAGCCACTTGTGCACCGGGGCGTACTCGCTGTAAGCCGTCAACTACAATGGTGTCGTTGGCATTTAGGCCGCTAGTGATAATGCGCATGCTGCCCACTTTGTCACCTAGCTTAACCGCGCGATATTCAACCTTACTTTCGTCGTTAACCACCAATACATACTTGTTGTTAAGGTCTGTACCAATGGCTTTTTCTTTAATAAGAATACCCTGTTCGTCTGTATCTCCCGCAAGTTTAAGGTGCGCAAACAAGCCAGGAATTAAACGGCCATCTTCGTTGTTAAATACGGCGCGAACGCGAAGTGTGCCAGTGCTGCCGTTCACTTGGTTGTCGATAAAATCAATCTGCCCCCAGTGGTTGTAGTCTGATTCATTTGCTAGACGCATCCCTACTGGCTGCTCGCTTACTGCCGTTGATGCTTTTTTATTACCACTTAAATAATTTAAGTAAGTCTGTTCATCAATATCGAAATACGCATAAAGTCGATCGGTAGAAACAATACGAGTGAGTTCTGTTTGACCTGCAGTAACAAAGTTACCTTCCGTGATATTGGCACGAGATATACGGCCTGAAATAGGCGCTTCAACTCTTGCAAACCCGCGGTTTAAGCGCGCCACTTCAAGTGCAGCCTGTGTTTGATTTAAGCTTGCTAATGCTTGATTCTTTTCTGCTAGGCGAGCGTCAAGCACCTCTTCAGATACCGCTTGGGTTTCACGTAGTTTGAATGCGCGGTTGTAGTTTTGCTCAGCAAGCTGAACACGGCTTTTCGCCTCTTCAAGCTGTGCGGTCAGACGGTCTACTTCCGCTTTAAACGTACGGTTATCAATCAAGAATAACGTCTGACCTTGCTCTACATATTCACCTTCATCAAACGCAACAAAGTCGATATAACCCGATACACGTGGACGAAGTGCAACAATGTGTGGCGATTCTAAACGGCCTGTGAAGTTATCCCATTCGGTTAAACGTTGAGATACTACGGTGGCCACATCGACAGGCACACCAGTATTTGCAGTGGCGCTCATAGATTGACCTTGATCCTGCTTGCCACCGCATGCAGCGACTAGCGCAGTTAGGCTGACTATTGCCAATAAACGGGTAAAAGTTTTCATCGCAAGATTCTCTAAAAAGTTAAACTAAATTTTGATGCCGCGCATTATGCACACCCTCAAAGAATAAAAATAATTATCTTTTTATATGCAACACATCACATGATGTTATATATTGACGCGTAGAGAAATGGCGCATTAAAAGCGTTAATGAAGCGATAAAGCCTGGAAAACATAACGTTAAAGCAGCGTTTATAAAGCGTTAACATCAACCGGTGTTAGGTAAGCTATTTAAAAGCTCTGAAGTACCGCCAGGTGTTAATTGAAATGAAAAAGCTGATATATATCAGCATCTAAACGAAGCGTGAATTGAGTAGGAATATCTATCTACATACTACTAAGCTGATACAAAAGAAGTGAGATAAAACAAAAGCTGCTCGCAAGCCTTAAACAAGGTTTGGTTTATATCTAATTCGTAAACGATATTTGGAGACGATGATGCGTCCACATGATTTAAATTTATTAATGATTTTTGATGCCATTATGACTGAAGGGGCAATAACCCGTGCGGCAGATAGGCTATCTATGACGCAGCCCGCCGTTTCCAATGCGCTATCACGCATGCGCACCGCCTGGAATGATGAATTATTTGTGAAAGATGGCCGAGGTATTCAGCCAACATCGTTTGCTAAAAATTTATGGAGCCAAATTCAAGGGCCGCTGGGAGAACTTGAAGTTGCCGTAAACCCAACCGACTTTAACCCTGCAACGGCTAAACGTACCTTTCGTATAGCCGCCACCGACAGTATTGTATCGATGGTGTGGGGGCCGCTACGCAAAGTTATTGAAAATGAAGCGCCTGGTATCAATATCCATGCAATTCCAAATTATGATATGGAAACGGATAAGATCCTTAAAGACGCTGAAGCCGAACTGACTTTTTCCAAGTATCAAGAGCCTGGCTCTGTCATTCGAGCCGAACATGTTCTTGACCCAAGCTGGGTTGTTGTCATGCGGCCGGATCACCCGTTGGCGAAGTCTCAACTTAGTTTGGAAGACTTTGTGGCCGCTGATCATTTATTAGTTTCCGTAACAGGCGATGTAAGCGGGCCAACTGACCAAGTATTAGCAAATTTAGGTCTCAAACGCCGTGTAGCCATGTCGGTGAATCAATTTCACAACGCCGCGCCATTGCTTAAAGAGAGCAACCTTATTTGCGTAGCGCCCTCACTAGTTTTGGAAAAAGAGATTTTCTCAGGTGAACTGGCGGTGTTCGAAACACCTGTAGAGATCGTTAGTTCGCCGCTATCGGTTATGTGGCATAAACGTCAAGACCAAGATGCCGGTTTACAATGGCTAAGAGGCTTAGTGGTTAAGTTTATTCGCGAACGTGTACAGCGTCATGAAATGCTGCTGTCTCAATGCTGCCGTAAAGCGTACTGCGCAGATACCGTTAAACGCTTTATGGAACAGCGCAATATGAACTGTGAAGAGTTTACGCCGGCTCATTTGAATACACAGAAAACACCTGTTGAAATATCAGAGTTAGGGTAGAAATATTTACTAAACTTCTAACCCTAGCCGACTCACTCTAACATACGTAGTTTGAAATATGTTCCAGACGGAACTAGTTTATAAAAACCTAATGCAACCGGTGTCAACACTTCTTGAAAGGAACGCTTTTTCTAATTTACACCTGTCGTCCAAGCCATGTAACGAATAATTACTCCAGAATATGATGCACATTCTGTAGTCAAAGTTCTTCTATGAGTTAAAGACAATCCAAATACGCCGCTTTATCACTTAATTCTAAAAAATTATAAAATTTCCCTACTAAGCAATTGACACCGGTGTCATAAACCTTGTAAGTTTATGTTGCTGGAATGTTAATGGGAGATAACAATGAATAAAACCGTAAAAACCGCAGTCGCGCTAAGCGTGGCTCACGCACTATATACACTTTATGCTTTACCTGCTTTTGCTCAAGAAGAAAATGAAGAATCAATAGAAGTAGTAGAAGTCCAAGGTTTTCGCAGTGCAGTAATAAAAGCTAAAGATTTAAAACGAGAGTCTTTGGTTGCTCAAGACTCTATTGTTGCAGAAGACATCGCAGACTTTCCTGACCTAAACTTGGCCGACTCCTTACAGCGTGTGCCGGGCATCGCTATCACAAGAGAAGGCGGTGAAGGCCGCCAAATATCACTTCGAGGAATGGGCCCACAATTCACACGCGTTGAAGTGAATGGCATGGAGGCTTTGGGGTCTTCGTCATCTCCTATGGACAGTCGCGGCGCGGTTACCCGCTCACGTGCGTTCGACTTTAACATCTTTGCATCAGAGCTATTTAATCAAATCGATGTTAAAAAGTCATATTCGGCCGAAATAGAAGAAGGCGGTATAGGCGGTACTGTTAATCTAAAAACCGCGAAGCCTTTCGACTTTACAGGAATGAAAGGTGTAGTAGGTGTTCAAGGTGGCACCAACACCAATACCGATAACTTTGATAATCGTTTAGTTGGGATGTTGTCAAACACATGGGACAACTTCGGTGCGCTAGCGTCAGTCGCCTATAGCACACGTGAGTCTCGCGAATTCGGCTATAACACCTATAGATGGCGTAAAAGAAGCACTTCAAACTATAATGAAGGTCTAGATGCCAATACAGCTCAATTACTCGAAGACGGTGAGTTATGGTTTTCAAGAGGTAATCGATACTCAGTATGGAATAACCAGCAAGAGCGCTTAGGTATAACGGCGTCTTTGCAATATCGCCCCTCTGATGATTTAAATATTAGCTTAGATTTTCTGCGCGGTGAGCTAAATAATACGCTTGATGAGCACCACATTTCGACCGGGGGTTCTAGCAGTACGGCTTTGGGCCGCGTGGAGGAGCTAGAGTTCATTGACAATAATGGCGATAAAGAAGTCGTTTATGGACGTTACTCTGATACCACGATAAGAACAGAGTCTCGAGAAGATTACAATGAGTCTGTTTTCACTCAACTAACTTTCAGTGTTGACTGGAACATCTCAGAGGATTTCATAGCAAACGCACAGATTGGTACAAGTTCTTCTGACTACGACCAGCCCAAGGTCAACAAAGCCAACCTTATGCGACCTGGCAGCGGTATAACAACAGATTTTACTCAAGACCGCTTTTACGGTGTAAATACTTACGATTTTGACCCTGCTTCCCTTGAAGGCTGGCTAGTTAAAGATTTGTATTTCCAAGAAGACTACATCACAAACGATTTCGACAATGCCAAGGTAGATTTTAAGTACTTCGTTGGCGATACAGGAACCATTAGCTTCGGCGCCAATTATAAAAAATTCTCGAACACGGGCGAACGTAGACAAGATTCAGGTTATGTTCAAAGTAAAGAAACCCCACTTAACAACGGTGTAACCACAATTTCATCTGATGTTACCAACGTTTACTCAGACCACCCAGATCAAAATTGGCTCGAGCTTGATATGGCGAAGATACACGAGTTTTATGGTCTGTCTAATCTTTCATTAGGTGAAGATAAGGTTGTCAGTACATTTGCATACGATGTCGAAGAAGAAACCCAAGCCCTCTATGGTATGTATAGCTGGGATAGTATGCTAAACGACGCCAATTTTAGAGGAAGCGTGGGTCTTCGCTATTACAATACTGAGTTGACCTCACAAGGTATCTCTGGCGGTGAAGATATTATTATGGTTCGCGACTATTCCGGCGTTTTACCAACACTTAATGTGGTTTATGAAGTAAGTGAAGATGTGTTACTTCGCTTTAGCGCAAGTAAAAATCTGACGCGTCCTTCTTTAAGTGCCTTATCAGTGTCCGCTAGAGTATCTCAAGCTACGCTATCAGAAGGAGATATCGGCTCTGTCACTATTGGTAACCCCAGCTTAAAGCCTTATTCTTCTGTGAACATTGATACCTCTTTGGAGTCTTATTTTGACGGTGTTGGTTACTTTTCTGTCGCGGTATTTTATAAAGATATCAAAGACTTTATTGTTACCGAGACTGCAGCACAAACAAAAACCCTTGAAGAACTATCGTTGCCAAATAGCTTATTGCCAAATGGCGGAACGCCAACTACGCAATTTAACGTGACGACCCCTCAAAATTCAGATTCATCGACCATCAAAGGCTTCGAACTCGCTTTCCAACGTGACTTCGATTTCTTACCTGAGCCGTTTCAGAACTTTGGTCTAATTGCCAACTATACATGGGCTGACGGCAACAGTACGTATCGAAATGTGCAAGGAAGTGGCGAGGATCAAGTTAAAGCCTTTCAAGGCCTATCGAAAAGCAGCTATAACTTAACCCTTTATTACGAGACTGACGAATGGGGAGCGCGCGTTTCAGCAGCCTATCGAGATAGATATATCAGCAGTGTAGAAGCGGGCCTTGGTGATGAAGATGAACGCGGATTCCACGAAACAACCTACGTGGATTTCTCAGCATTTTATCAAGTAAACGAGTCGCTGAAGTTGAATATTGAGGGCATCAACTTAACGGACGAACAGGAAGTACAATATAGTGACTCCAGTGACCGTCAGTACAACACAACGACCAGCGGAAGAACATTTATGGCAGGTGCTACCTATAGATTTTAGTTAGCTATAAATAATTAACGATGACAGGCGCCTTGTTTTCCGGCGCCTTTTCTATTTGTAGTTATAGTAGAGCTGTTGATTTATGCTTCCCTTTTTGCATCTGTGAACCGCTCTACTTTTTTTCGCAACGAACGCTAAAGGCCCTTCCAATGCGCTACCCTTTGTTTTACTTCATTATGCTACTCACTTCTTTATTCACTGTGTCGTGTAAAAGTACCCACAGCAATACGCACAATACGTCTGCATCAAGCCGTTCCCTAGCAGAAGCAGAGCCTAGGCCAGCATGGCTTGCGGGCGATCATCATATCCATGGTAAATACAGTGCTAGGTGGGACTGGAGCACGACTCCACCAACACCTATATTGCGGGGCGATGCGCAGTATGCCACTGCGCTATACGCACAAATGGCGAGGCATCATAACTTGAGCTGGATGGTGACCACAGATCATGGTGGCCCTGGGCACAGTTCCGTTAACTTAGAACACGCCTATCCAGAGCTTGTCGCTTCGCGAAAAGCGACACCTGAGGTGTTACAGTTTTACGGCATGGAGTTCGACACACCTGGCGCTCGTCACTGCAGCTTAATTATCCCTTATAGCGAGACTGAAGCAGAACAGCTTTTCCGGTTAGAGTCGCAGTTTAATAGAAGGGAAATTGAGCCTGACACCGCCTCTAGAGATACAGATGAGTTTATGCTTAAAGCGCTCAGAGCAATGCAGGAAGAACAAAAACCACCTATTTTGATTGTAAACCACCCGGCTCGCTTGGCTGAAAAGCTCTCTAGTTTCAAAAAAGTCACGCCTCAAAAACTAAGAAAATGGCAAGACACTGCACCTGATGTCGTTATTGGCATGGAAGGCGCCCCCGGCCACCAAGCCAATGCACTCAACCCCGACGGCTCCACTCGAGAGAGTGGATTAAGGGGCGGATATAACGACTTTCCAACAATGGGTGGTTTTGATCAAATGACGGCCGTGGTCGGCGGCGTCTGGGACAGTCTGTTGAGTGAAGGCAGACGCTGGTGGATAACAGCCACTTCTGATAGCCATATGCACTACACAGAGGGGCGAACCGACTTTTGGCCTGGTGAATATTCAAAAACCTATGTGTTCGCGAGAAAACAATACGACGATATAATGCAGGCGATGCGAGAAGGGAAAATGTTTGCAACTACCGGAGATTTAATTGATTCACTTTCGGTTAAAGTCAGTAATAAAAAGGGCCAAGCAGCAGATATTGGGGAAACTATAGAAATAAAATCAGGCGAAACAAGCTCTATAGAAATCAAATTTCGCGACCCTGACGCCCTTAATTTTGGCCGTCAAAACCCTAGTGTAGAACGGGTAGACGTGATTATTGGCATGATCAATAGCGACGTAGCTGCAACGCCGTCCCCAGTAGTTCATCGCTTTACATCAAAAGACTGGTATGTGGATGGACAGTTTCGTACGATAAAGATGGACATTGAAGCGGTAAAACACGCACAGTATGTTCGCATCAGAGGTACTAATAATAAGAATGAATTGGAACCACAGATAGACACGGCAGGAGAAGATCCCTGGGCTGATTTATGGTTTTACAGCAACCCTGTGTTTATTAGCGTAAAGTAATAATTTAGCGGCCGACACGCACCAGTATTAAAGGTACGTGCAGGCGTTGGTTTTGACTATTTCTGAGTGGTGGTTAGTGAGGGCGGGAACTTGCCCTCTCCCCAATTTGAAGGCTTTGCTGCCATCTTCAATCTTAATTCTCCCCCTTTTATTACTTCAGAGTGGTTTATCCACGTGTTGTGAAATGGCTTGCCATTTAAGGTGGCAGAAACGATATACCGGTTTTTTTCGCTGTAATTTTCTGCTATCACTTTAAAGGTATTGCCTCCTTCAACATGCAACGTTGCCGACTTCACTTGCGGAGAATTAATTAAATAGTAAGGCTGCCCTGCATTTGGAAAAAGCCCAATCATATGAAAAGCAAGCCACGACGACATTGCTCCAGAGTCATCATTACCAGGGAGGCCATCGCGCTTGCTAGAATAATGCTCTTGAACTATTTTGCGCACCCTATCTGAACTCAAATGAGGTTTACCCAGCCAGTGATATAGCGTGGGCGTTAAAAATGAGGGTTCATTAGCGACGTTGTAATAATTGTGCTCAAAGAAAGTGTTCAAGCGAGATTCAAAAGCGTCGCTGCCGCCGCTCTTCTCTATGATTGCAGCAATATCATGCGGAACATAAAACGAGTATTCCCACGAACTCGCTTCGTAGAAAAATCCGCACCACCAGCACACACAGTTAGGCCAGTCTTGTGCAATGGGCGTATAGCTAACGCGCGTGGCCACACCATCTTTAATGTCACACGGGATTTCGTCTATCCATTTTCCGTTAACATCTTTTGGCATAATAAAACCACGTGCACCATCATGTTCTATATTGCGCCACAGGTTTTGCCAATTATTGGCCTGTTCTATAAAGCGATAATACTCCCCCATTCGATGCAACCCTTTAGCCACCGTAGCCAGCGCGAAATCGTTATAGGCGTACTCTAATGTTCTGTTTCCCGCGCGCACATAATCAGTAGAAACGTAGCCGAGACGATTGTAGTCTGGCAAACCACCGCGCCCTTCTTTTTCACTGTTTCCACCCGGTGCAACAGTGGCATTTTTAATCATAGCTTTAAGGGCAAGGTGATAATTTACCCCTCGAAGATTTTTAACGTAGGCATCGGCAATGACAATATCCGCATTAGAGCCCCCTTGGGTGCGGCCATTAGTATTTCCACTTCGCCCCTCTGGTAAATACCCATCATACTTGTAGATATTTAACATGCCGTTGATGATATCGGCTTGGCGCTCGGGATCGATGATTGTAAGAAGGGGGGAGGATGTGCGAAACGTATCCCAGATAGCATAAAAATCGTCATAATATGGCATGGCGGTCCACAAAGGGTTTTCCCCTGAGCGGTCTACAGGCATTAGCATTGTGTGATAAAGGCCCGTGTAGAACATCTTCCGTTGTTCAACACTCGCTGTCGAATCCAATTCGATCCTGGACAGCAACCTCTCCCACTTTTGCTCAGTTTGCTGACGCACTAAGTTAAAGTCCCAGTGAGGAATATCATTTCTTAAATTTTCCGCTGCTTTAGCTTCACTAATAAACGAAATGCCTATCTTCATCTTCACCGTTTTTCGCTGATGATCACTGAAAAAACAAAGCCCCCCTGTTTTCTCGCCGGAATCAAATTGCTCTTTTACAGAGGGATATAAAGTCTCTCCTTTAAATGTACTAAAACGATCACAAGGTTGGTCTAATTCTGCGTGATAATACACAGTATAGGCATTACCATTGTTCCAACCACCGCGTATACGACTATATCCTTGAATTTGAGTGGAAGATAAAACGTCAACCTCTGACCCGACAAACTGCTGCGCTTCTCGTGCATCTGGCACCGGGTTTTCCCCTAGAAAAAAGCCTCCATCAATTTTTATTGCATTGTGAGCTGTATCTCGAAAGGTGTACTGATGAAACGCGGCGCGCTCAGCAGTGGTCAGTTCTGCTTTTATATCCCACTTGGTCAGCACTGTTGCATAATAGCCCGCTTGAGCCTGCTCATTCGTGCGTAAACTGCTCTGATCGATTGACTCGACATTGCCCGAAAACGGCATCACGGAAATGTTTCCATATTTAGGGCCGCCACCGGTTCCGCTAACATGCACTTGGCTAAAGCCGACCAAAGATTTTGTCAAATCCGGATCGTAACCACTATTACTATGGGTACCAATATCAGGCCCAGGCTTTACCATTCCAAAAGGTGTACTAGGGCCAACAAATACATTTCCCAAGCCCTCAGAGCCAATTAGCGGATCTATGTATTGATGATAGCTACTATCCTCCGTGTACCCTTTCGATAAAGGTAAGCAAAACAATGATAATAACGTCGTTCTTAGCAAAAGCTTCATCGAAACAGCTTTTAAGTACTTAT
This sequence comes from Alteromonas gracilis, assembly GCF_002993325.1. Lineage (GTDB taxonomy): Bacteria > Pseudomonadota > Gammaproteobacteria > Enterobacterales > Alteromonadaceae > Alteromonas > Alteromonas gracilis. Next base: position 258,305 of record NZ_PVNO01000002.1, on the reverse strand, counting down.
TAGACAAAACAACCACCTGTTAATTAATTTCTTATCTACGTTTTTTTAACACGCTGTTGACACCGGTGTCAAATTTCAGGTAACGTCTTTACGATCTTAGGTATTTATCGTTAATTTTTGAATCAACACCATGAAAATATTATAAAAATTCCAAATTCAACAACTAGTTACGTTTTAGAATGACCTGTTTTAGGGCGTAGTCGATTTTTTCCGTTTATTTTTAGCGGCGCTCGACAACCCCAACAAAGAAAAAAGGATTGTTAGCTATGTTTGCTCCGCTATCCAGACGAAAATTCATCAAAACAGCACTATCTACGATAGCTGCAACCTCATGCTTCTCACACGCTTTGAATGCAAAAATGCTCACTCAATACTACGAGCAATTTAACGCAACACGAAAACCGAGTAAGCGTGAACCTCCCCAAAAAGGTAAACGTTTCAGCGTAAAGGACTTTGGTGCAACAGGAAACGGACTGTCATTAGATACTGGCGCCATTCAAGCAACCATTCAGGCTGTAGTTGACAGTGGCGAATCGGGTGTGGTTTGGTTTCCAGCAGGTATCTATTACTCAGGAACACTTCACCTGTCGAGCAACATAAGTCTAGAGCTAGATAAAGACGCTGTCTTGCTCGGTAGCACTGACATTCGACACTATGAAACTGACGATGGTAAGGTTCATGCGCTAATCGAAGCACACGATTGCGACAATATCGGTATATTTGGCCAAGGAACTATCAATGCACAAGGCCGTAAGTTGGCACTAAATATAAATCGGCTTCATCACGCCAAAGAACGCATCGAAGAAGATTTTAATGCACGCCGAAATCGCTCTCGCCATCGCCCCAATGTAATTGCAATGCATTCGTGTAACCAGATAAAAATTTACGATATAACTGTTCAAAACGGCGCATCATGGGTTCAACACTACGCAGCATGCCGCGATTTACACATTGACAATATCGTGGTTCAAAGCGACGCATTTTGGAACAACGATGGCATTGACATCAATGACTGTGAGCATGTCCGCATTACTGGCTGCTTTGTAAATGCTGCGGACGACGCGATTTGCCTTAAATCTACAACCAAGAAAAATATGCGCAACAACGATATTTTCATTGGCAATTGTACACTGCGTTCTAGCTCTAACGGCATTAAATTTGGAACGGAAAGTCAAAATGGTTTTCACAATGTAAAAATTGAAGACATTGTTGTATTTGACACCTACAGAAGTGCAATAGCGCTTGAAACTGTAGACGGCGCAATTCTCGAAAATGTCAGTGTGAAAAACGTAGATGCAAAAAATGTGGGATGCGCTATTTTTATACGTCTAGGCCAACGCAATAGAGACGTGCCTAAAGATACACCGCTAGGCAAAATAAGAAATGTGGTGATCAGCAACGTAAATGCTGAAATTAGCTTTGATAGAGCCGATATTGACTACGATTTGCGAGGGCCTGGGTTAAACGCGTTCTTCAATCCTATCCCTGCTTCAATTACGGGTTTACCGGACGCGTTTGTAGAAAACGTTATTCTTGAAAACATTACCATCAGCTATCCTGGAAGAGCCAACAAAGGTTTAGCATACCGTCCCCATGACCAACTATTCCTAGTACCACAAGTACGAGATGCTTACCCTGAATATACCATGTTTGGAGAGCTTCCTAGTTGGGGGCTCTTTGTAAGACACGTAAAAGGTATAACGCTCAAGGATATTTCACTTAAAACCCGAGCGTATGATTTTAGACCTGCGATGGTGTTTGATGATGTAAACGGCGTAAACCTATCTAATGTGGCGCTGCATGCTGATAACGACATTCATCTGGTGCTGCACAATGCCAAAGAGGTTAAAACGAATCATCTTTTGGCCCTAGATAAAAGCCAACAGTTGGTTCCTTTATCTTCCAGTTCTGTTCTTTATTCGAACGACTGAAAATAGAGATATTGCGCAGAATTTACTAATGTAAATAACAAAAAACCCGCTCGTTGAGCGGGTTTTAATTAATTCGCGAAAAAGACGTTTACTTCTTTTTCTTCGCTTTCGGATTTGGCAAGTCTGTGATGCTTCCTTCGAAGATTTCAGACGCAAGACCGATAGACTCGTTAAGCGTTGGGTGAGCGTGAATGGTAAGTGCTACGTCTTCTGCATCAGCACCCATTTCTAGTGCAAGGCCAATTTCGCCTAGCATTTCGCCTGCGTTAGTACCCACCATTGCACCACCAATAACTCGACCTGTTTCTTTGTCGAAAATCATCTTGGTCATACCGTTAGTTGCATCAGAGGCAATAGCACGACCAGACGCAGCCCATGGGAATGTCGCTGTTTCGTAGCTTAAGCCTTGCTCTTTCGCTTCTTTCTCAGTAACACCAACCCAAGCAACTTCTGGCTCAGTGTAAGCTACTGAAGGAATGCCGCGTGGGTCGAAGTAATGCTTCTGCCCAGCGATAACTTCTGCTGCAACGTGACCTTCATGTACTGCTTTGTGGGCAAGCATTGGCTGACCTACAAGGTCACCGATTGCGAAAATGTGGTCAACGTTAGTACGCATTTGCTTATCAACATTGATAAAGCCACGCTCGTCAACATTAACGCCAGCAGCGTCTGCGCCAACTAGTTTACCGTTTGGCTTACGGCCAACAGCAACCAATACTTTATCGTAACGAACTTGTTCTGAAGGTGCATTCTTGCCTTCAAACGTTACATAAAGACCGTCGTCTTTTGCTTCAACCGCAGTTACTTTGGTTTCTAGCATAATGTTGAATTTTTCTTTGTAGTCCTTCATGAATACTTTCATGATGTCTTTGTCAGCTGCTGGAATTAGCTGGTCTAAGAATTCAACTACATCAATTTTTGAGCCAAGTGCTTCGTACACAGTACCCATTTCCAAGCCGATGATACCACCGCCTAGTACTAGCATTTTTTCTGGAATATCTTTCATTTCCAGTGCGCCAGTTGAGTCGATTACACGATCATCTTCTGGAATGAACGGTAGGCTTACCGGCTCAGAACCTGCAGCAATAATCGCCTTTTCAAAAGTAATAGTAGTAACGTCGTCACCATTTTTTACTTCTAGGGTGTTTGCGCCTGTAAATTTACCGAAGCCTTGTACATGCTTGGTTTTACGCATTTTAGACATACCGCTAAGGCCATTCGTTAATTGCTTAACAACGCCGTCTTTGTACTCGCGGATTTTATCTAAATCGATGGTTGGCTCGCCAAACGACACACCGTGACTTGCAAGGTGCTTCGCTTCTTTCATCACTTTAGCAACGTGAAGAAGGGCTTTTGAAGGGATACAGCCAACGTTAAGACAAACGCCACCTAGGGTGTCGCGAGAGTCTACGATAACCGTTTCAATACCTAAGTCAGCCGCACGGAATGCTGCTGAATAACCGCCAGGGCCGCCGCCCAGTACCACCAATTGCGTTTTAATTTCGCTCATTGTGAACCTCAATCCTGTTCTTGTAGGGTCATGCTATTACTTTTGCGTAATAGCATAACCTAAATGCCGTCAAAAAGGCTGATAAAATCATCGAAAATGTTACTGATATTGTAAACTTTTTCGGCCTTTTATTTAAAGTATGATTCTGCGTAAGTCAGTTAGGTTTGCAGCAACCTCAGTAGAGAATCTTGCACCTACCGCACCATCGATTACTCGGTGGTCATAAGACAGGCTTAGCGGCACCATCAAGCGCGGCTCAAACTCTTTACCATTCCACTTAGGCTTCATCTCAGACTTAGATACACCCAATATGGCGACTTCTGGTGCATTTACAATAGGCGTAAACGCTGTACCGCCGATACCACCAAGGCTAGAGATAGTAAATGTACCGCCCTGCATATCCGCTGCTTTAAGCTTACCTTCACGGGCTTTCTTAGATGTTTCGATCAGCTCCCGAGAAAGTTCTTCAATACCTTTTTTATTCACGTCACGAATAACAGGTACAACAAGGCCTCCCGGTGTTTCAACCGCAATACCAATATTGATGAATTTCTTGATGATTAAGCTTTCGCCGTCGTCAGACAGTGACGAGTTGAATACTTCGTATTTCTCAAGGGCTTTTGCTACCGCTTTCATTACGAAAACAAGTGGCGTGATCTTAAGACCAGACTTAATCTTCGCGTGGTAAGCGTTTTGCTCTTTACGGAATTCTTCAACGTCAGTGATATCGGCTTCGTCGAACTGTGTAACGTGCGGAATCGTCGCCCAGTTACGGTGTAAGAACGGCCCAGAGATCTTTTGAATACGAGAAAGTTTCTGTTCTTCAATCTCACCAAACTTGCTGTGATCAACAGGTTTAACCGGTACAATTTGAAGTACGTTGTCGCCTGCTGGCGCACTGCCAGAAGCCGCTGCTGTGCGAGGTTTCGCAAGCTCAGCTTTTACGTAAGCCTGAACGTCTTCTTTCAAGATACGGTTTTTAGGGCCAGAGCCATTAACCTGAGTTAGATCTACACCGAATTCGCGAGCAATTCGGCGTACCGAAGGCGACGCGTGCGCTTTGCCGTTACCTTTTGATTCAGGAGCAGGAGGTACCGGTGAACGACCTTGCGAGGCCTCTTGCTGCGACTCTTGCTTAGGCGTTTCTTGCTTAGGCGCGTCAGCTTGCTTTTCAGCTTTCGGTTCTGATGACGCTTGTGAAGACGAACCACCGCTGGTCTCTAGTTTAACAACCAAAGTACCTTGCTTAACTTTGTCACCGGTTTTGATAAAGACTTCCTTGATAGTACCTGCGTGTGTTGAAGGTACATCCATGGTGGCTTTATCAGTTTCTAGCGTAATTAGGCCGTCTTCTTTTTCAACGGTGTCGCCAACAGACACAAGCACATCAATAACGTCAACTTCACCGTCTTCGCCAATGTCTGGCACTGCTACTTCAATGGTTTCACTGCTTGAAGCATCACTTGACTCTTCTTGCGTCGATTCTTGTTGAGCATCCTGTTGGCTTGAATCTTTGCTTGATGCCGATTCTGACTCCTCTGCGGCCTCGTTTGAAGACGAACCACTTGAACCGCCTTCGCCAGCAATCTCAAGCTTGATCACTACCGTACCTTCTTTAACCTTATCGCCATTACTGATAAGTACTTCCTTTACGGTACCCGCATGGGTTGAAGGAACATCCATGGTCGCTTTATCGGTCTCAAGGGTAATGAGGCCATCTTCTTTTTCGATGGTGTCGCCCACTGAAACCAATACATCGATTACGTCAACTTCATCGTCAGAACCGATATCTGGCACGGCAACTTCAATCACTTCGCTGCCGCCAGAGGCAGCTGGTGCTGCGTCTGATTTACTTTCTTCTTTAGGTGCTTCTTCTTGCTTTGGCGCTTCTTTTTGTGAAGCATCGTCTGAAGATGATTCTTCAGCAGCACTATCGCCACCAGCAACTTTCATTTCACCAATCACATCGCCTTCTTTGATTTTATCGCCTACTGATACAGACAGGCTCACAATCTCACCTTCAAACGGTGCAGGGATGTCCATTGACGCTTTGTCACTTTCAACAGTAACAACGCCTTCATCGGCTTCGATGTTGTCGCCTACGGCAACACATAGCTCGATAACTTCAACTTCGTCGCCACCTACATCGGGTACGATAATCTTTTGAATATCTGACATATGTAAAATACCTTATCTGGCTTACGCGTAAAGTGGGTTAAGTTTTTCAGCGTTAATTTCAAAACGCTTAATGGCTTCTGCTACCACTTTCTTCTCAACGTCACCGCGCTGAGCCAATTCATAAAGTGATGCCACCACAATGTATGACGCATTAACTTCAAAGTGAGTACGCAAGTTTTCACGGCTATCGCTTCGACCAAAACCGTCTGTACCTAGGCAGCGGTATTCAGTGTCGATAAATGCACGTACTTGGTCTGAGTAGTTCTTCACATAGTCAGTGGCAGAAATCGCAGGGCCTGCGTCTTTCGTAATAACCTGACCAATGTAAGGTACTTTTTGTTCAGCTTCTGGGTTTAGCATGTTCCAACGCGCTACGTCTTGACCTTCACGCGCTAGTTCGTTAAACGAGGTCACTGAGTAAACGTCAGAAGACACGTTGTAATCGTCACATAGAATTTGTGCCGCTTTACGTACTTCGTTCAAGATAGTGCCCGAGCCCATCAGCTGTACATTAAGCTTCGACTTGTCGTTTTCAACACGCTCAAGCTTATAGATACCTTTAATAATCTTCTCTTCAATACCCTCTTCTTCAGGCATTGCAGGGTGCTGATAGTTTTCGTTCATCAACGTTAGGTAATAGAAGATATTTTCGTTATTACCGTACATACGACGTAGACCGTCTTGAATGATAACTGCTACTTCGTAACCGTATGTTGGATCGTAAGTAATACAGTTAGGAATAAGGTTTGCCTGAACGTGAGAGTGACCGTCCTGGTGCTGAAGGCCTTCACCGTTAAGGGTTGTTCTACCTGCTGTTGCGCCTAAAAGGAAACCACGTGCTTGGCTATCGCCTGCTGCCCATGCTAAGTCGCCAACACGTTGGAAACCAAACATTGAGTAGTAGATGTAGAACGGAATAGTGGTAGCGTTACACGTTGAGTAAGACGTACCCGACGCAACCCACGATGCCATTGCACCTAGCTCATTAATACCTTCTTGAAGTACTTGGCCTTTCTTATCTTCGCGATAATAAGCTACCTGATCGGCGTCCTGAGGTACGTATTTCTGGCCTTCGTTGGCGTAAATACCTACCTGACGGAACAAGCCTTCCATACCGAAGGTACGGGCTTCATCAGGAATAATTGGCACAATACGCTTACCAATTTTCTTGTCTTTCAGTAGCGCATTTAGTACACGAACAAAGGTCATGGTTGATGAAACTTGACGGTCGCCTGAACCTTTTAAGATAGCGTCAAACGCGCTTAACTCAGGAATTTCAAGCTGCTCTTCGGCTTGCTCACGGCGAGAAGGCAGGTAACCACCTAGTGCTTCGCGACGTGCCCGAAGATACTTCATTTCTTCGCTATCTTCGTCGAATTTGAAGTAAGGTAAGTCAGCAATCTTGTCGTCTGCTACTGGAATATTGAAACGGTCGCGGAATACTTTGATTGACTCAACGTCCATTTTCTTAACGTTGTGCGCTACGTTTTGTGCTTCACCTGATGCACCAAGACCGAAACCTTTAACCGTTTTAGCAAGGATGACTGTTGGACGACCTTTTGTATCAATCGCTTTTTGATATGCTGCGAATACTTTAACTGGGTCGTGACCACCACGGTTCAAACGCCAAATGTCATCATCAGACATGTTCGCCACAAGCGCCGCTGTTTCTGGGTACTTGTTAAAGAAGTTCTCGCGAGTATATTTGCCGCCTTTGGCTTTACAGTTCTGGTATTCACCGTCTACTGTTTCACCCATAAGCTGGATTAGCTTGCCTGATTTATCACGAGCTAGTAGCTCATCCCAGTAGCTGCCCCAAATGACTTTCACTACTTCCCAGCCTGCGCCGCGGAACGTACCTTCAAGTTCTTGGATAATTTTGCCGTTACCACGTACAGGGCCGTCTAGGCGCTGTAGGTTACAGTTAATAACGAACGTTAGGTTGTCTAGGCCTTCGCGAGACGCAAGGCCAATTGCACCCAAGCTTTCTGGCTCATCACACTCACCGTCACCCATGTAGCAGTATACGCGCTGACCTGAGCAGTCTTTAATACCACGATTAGTTAGGTACTTAAGGAAACGTGCTGTGTAAATTGCTTGAAGCGGACCAAGCCCCATAGATACGGTTGGGAACTGCCAGTAGTCTTTCATCAAGTGAGGGTGTGGGTAAGACGATAGACCATCGCCCGCACATTCTTGACGGAAGTTATTCAACTGCTCTTCAGTTAAATTGCCTTCCATGTAAGAACGCGCATAAATTCCTGGAGAAATATGGCCCTGCGCGAAAATAAAGTCGCCGCCTTGGTTTTCATTAGGTGCTTTAAAGAAATGGTTAAAACCTACATCATAAAGCATAGCCGATGATGCGAAGCTACCAATGTGGCCACCAAGCTCTAGATCTTTTTTCGATGCACGCAATACAATCATCAACGCGTTCCAACGAATCGCCGCACGGATGCGCGCTTCGATGGTCAAGTCACCAGGCATTTTTGGTTCTTGCGCTGCTGGGATAGTATTGATGTAGGCAGTAGTAGCGTCATACGGTAAATGCGCTCCGCTGCGACGTGCTTTATCAATAAGTTTTTCGAGTAAATAGTGGGCGCGTTCTACGCCTTCCTCTTCTAAAACCGACTCAAGCGCATCAATCCACTCTTTAGTTTCTTGAGGATCTACATCTTGGTGCATCATATCAGACATGGTGCCATCCTATTTTTTGCTTATATAGAAAATCCTCCCTTAGCATTGCCTCTTATCATAAAGGCGCTAAAAGAAGGAAAACTAAATTACGTTGTACTCACAGTGACCCAATCTGGCTCACCTGCTTTTGCAGTGGCACAGGAAAAAACCTGACCGGCCTCTGCGAATGAATAGCTAACTAGCTCTTTTGAAAGCAAAGCTAAGTAACTAAATTTCTAATCGTCGCAATGCGCGCTGTACACGTGTATCGCGTTGATTAATGGTTAAAAGCGTTTTTTCGATAAACGCCAAATGCGTATTACATGCTTGACGCGCAGCTTCAGGGTCGCGAGATGCAATAGCTTCTACAATTTCACGACGCTGCTTGGCAATGTCTTCCACTGCTTCAGGGTGCGCTGCCAACATGTCAAAATTTCGTTCAATATTGTCCACCAGCATACTTTGCATGGTGCTCATCACATGCAACAGCACCATATTGTGCGATGCTCTTGCCATAATGATGTAAAACTGACCTAGCGCCTCTGCTTGAGCACGTTTACTTTCATGGGCTTTGGGCGTAGGCACGTCATTTAATGCTTGCTTTAATGCCTCATAGTCTTCTGGTTGACCGCGAAGCGCCGCGTAATAAGCCGCCATTCCTTCAAGGGCGTGACGAAATTCAAGCAAATCAAACTGAGTTTCAGGGCGCTGACTCACTAAGTCCATCAGCGGGTCGGTCATGGCAGAATTAAGGTTGCGATTTACAAATGTACCGCCGCCTTGCTTGCGCTCTACCAATCCGCGTGCCTGTAGATTGCCAATGGCCTCTCTCAACGAAGGTCGAGAAACATCGAATTCAAGCGCAAGCTCTCTTTCTGGCGGCAGTTTTTGACCCGCCAACAAGGTACCGTCGAGTATCATTGACTCGAGTTGCTCGGTAATTACATCAGAGAGTTTTTTTCGCTGCTGCCGCATGCGTTGCACTTATCCTTTAATTTAAACCAGCGCTGATATAACAGCAGTGAATGTAAAAAATAATCAGAGATAATTATTCCACAGCCACAATTGGTAATACCATTTTACCTATCTAGTTTAAGACAGATCGATTTCGAGGTAAATACTCACAAGCATAGCAAACACAGTGAGAATTGCTGCGTGTTAAGCTTTATTGTTGAATTTGTTAAGAAAAGCGCAACAATCAGAACTGGTCTGATGAGGCGAAACAAAGGAATGATGAGACGCGAAGGGTTTGATCTGTCTACAAATTATAAACAGACCAAACATTTGGCACTTATTAAATGTTAAAAATATTGGCTATGCCAAGCTACCTACAAGTGTTAAAGCCGAGGTAATGGCTAGCAGAAAAATAACATTACGTTTTGCTAACTTTACAAGCACCTTGGGCTCTACTGCTGCATTTTCAGCCTGTAGCTGCTGTTCATCTGGCGTGAGCACCTCGGCTTTTGAGGAAATTTTTGTCAGCACATCGTATGCAGAAACATCGAATTGAAGGGCATATTTTAGCCACTCTGGAAGCGCTCGGGAAAAATGTCCCATCATCAACATACCGAAGGCCGTTATCCGGACAGGAATATAATCTAGCGCAAACATGAGCCTACCTGCGGCCACCTTTAAAGGATGATTAGCATCACACAATGCTTCCGTTGTGCTTCGACTTAAGCTATAGAACAACGCCCCCGGTGCACCAAAGGCGATAAACCACAACATCACTGCTGCATAATGCTGATAGTTAAGCCAAGTAAGATGTTGACCAAAGCTTTTACCTTCTGCTCCGGCAGTGCCGTCACTGTCTGTTTGACTGCCGCAATGCCCTAATTGATCGGTATACATACTGCATGCCTGAAGATCGCCCCGGTCAGCAGCATTAAGAAAATTCTTGTAGACCGCCCTCAATACCGGGCAGCCAATACAAATAAACAATACTATGCTCTGTTCAATAAAGGTGAGAAATGCCCCAAGCAACCAATATTCAATGGCCCCAAGCAGCACTGCTGGAAGTAAGAGAGAGAAATAAAGTGCCGCAGAGGGAGCGGATGGCCTTTCTTCATTAGTTTCCCTCTCACTTTCTTCTTCACTATTTTTAAGCTTTAGCAGACCTTTATCGTGAAGAAAGTCACGATATTGAGCGGCATACTTTTCGATATGCCAATTCGGTGTTTTGGTTATCAACCGTTCAAGACTGAGAACTAATAGCAAGCTCATTAACATCATAGGTATTGTGTTTCCTTGTTCCTGCGGCGGACCTGAGTTTTATTACGAAAGCCCAGCAACGCGCATTCTGTACCTTGCCCAATCAAATGCCTCGCCCGGATCAGTTTTTCGACCAGGCGCAATATCATTATGACCTACGATACGCCCTAAAGTGATCCGAGGATAGTGCCTTGTAATGAATTCCGTGAGTTCACCGAGTGCTTTATACTGCGCATCGGTAAAGGGCAAGGTATCTGTACCTTCTAGTTCAATACCAATGGCGTAATCATTACAGCGGCTACGGCCCTGAAATGAAGATACACCTGCATGCCATGCCCGCTGCTCGAAAGGTACAAATTGTTCTATTTCGCCGGTTCGATATATCACGCAGTGAGCGGAAACCCGTAAACCAGCAATTTCTTTATAAAAAGGATGTTCTTCTGGATTTAGCGTGCCAGTAAACAATTGTCGAATGCCAGGCGTACCAAATTGTGAAGGCGGCAGTGAGATATTGTGTATGACTAGTAGGCTTACGTCTGTGCCGTCAGGACGGGCGTCGAAATGCGGGCTCGATGTGTAGCGAGCGTTATTGTAGAGCACCATGATATTTGCTTCGATAATTGATTTTCTGCGTAGTAGCCTACATTGTATAGGTTTATAAGTGTATAGAGCTATAAAAGCTTCCAGTGATTTGGACCAGTTTATTTAGTCAATGGTCTGGGCAAATAATTAAGCCTGGCCCTAGACTTTCGCTTAGGCCTTTGCAGAAAAACCGACTGTTTAAGGTATAATGCACACCATGAATAGAAAGGGTTAAGCATGAATGAACAACAAGACCCGACAACATCAACGGGCAAATGGATGGTGGCGCTTGCCTGGATTTGCGGCTTTGGGCTACTGGTTTTTGTCTTCTCAGATTTGCTAGAAAAACAAATCAACCCCAATACCGAACCAACATCCGAGCGTATTGGTTCCCAAACCGAGGTCCGTCTTAAGCAAAATCGCCAAGGTCACTATGTAACATCAGGTTATATCAATGGCGAAGAGGTTGTATTTCTTGTGGATACCGGCGCGACCGACGTGGCCGTACCCGCTCACCTGGCAAATAAACTGCAGCTCAAAGCAGGGCGTGAAGGGTTAGCCAGCACAGCCAATGGCGTAGTGAGAGTTGTCGAATCGACCATTAATACGTTGCGCATAGGTGAAATTGTGGTGCGCGATGTAAAAGCAAACTTAAACCCCGGTATGCAAGATGACCATATACTGCTTGGAATGAGCGTTCTTCGCCAATTAGAGTTTACTCAGCGCGGAGATTGGTTAATATTGCGTACCCTTTAAGTAGACCATAACACAGATCACAGCGATGAAGATGACATCACCAGACATGCAAGCAATTCGAGAGCAAGTATCTAACGCGCTTGTTGAAGATCTTGGCGGCGAGCTAAATGCCGCGAACGACATTACCGCAAACTTGATAGATGAGAGCGTTAATGCAAAAGCCACTATTATTACGCGGGAGCCTTGCGTTGTTTGCGGGATCGCATGGGCAAACCAGGCGTTTGCGCTTATCGATGAGTCTGTATCGCTAACCTGGCATGTAAAAGACGGTGATAAGGTTGAAGCCGACACCGTTCTGGTGAGTTTAGAGGGCTCTGCTCGAGCCATATTGACTGCTGAACGCACGGCACTTAACTTTTTGCAGACCCTATCAGCCACTGCAACCGTAACCGCGTTTTACGCTAAATTCTTAGCTGGCTCTAATACTAAAATTCTAGATACCCGCAAAACCTTGCCCGGCCTTCGCTATGCACAGAAATACGCAGTGCGCTGTGGCGGTGGTCAAAACCATCGTGTTGGCCTGTTCGACGCTTTTCTGATTAAAGAGAACCACATCTTTTCTTGCGGCAATATTGAAAAAGCTGTTAGCAGAGCGAAGTCGATGATGCCGGGTAAGCCTGTTGAAGTAGAAGTAGAGAATTTGGAAGAACTTGAGCAAGCCCTATCTGCAGGTGCAGATATTGTAATGCTAGATAACTTTTCTAACGAACAGATCCAACAGGCAGTAGCGCTTAATAAAGGTCAATGTAAACTGGAAGTATCAGGAAACATCACTGATGAACGACTGGCATCACTTGCACAACTAGGTGTAGATTACATCTCATCTGGCGCTTTAACTAAACATGTTCAGGCGATTGATTTGTCGCTGCGGATTACTTTGTCTTAGTAGTAGAGTTTATAAAGGCGTTTTAGACAGCTAACTAGGTGCCAACACCTTAGTTTGTAGCGAAGCAGAAAAGCGTGAGTTGTAGTATGGCCATAGATACGACAACTCGCGCAAATCCCCAGTTATTTCTCGTCATGTTTCTCTGTGTATAAATGGATATACATAGCTAAGTCATTAAGATTTATACGAAAGTTTAAGTAAACAGGCCTGCCATGGGCTAGCGAACCATGTCATACTGCAAAAGCTAGACATACGTATATTCGCTTATACTTGTCAGTACCAAATAAAATTCTATACTGAGTATCAAGTACCAGGGGCGTTGAAAAGGACGACTCGGGTATAAACGTCAATTTGAATTAGATTTAACTTAGCGTGTTATACGCGTCCCGGAGAAAAACCATGATGAACATGAATACTAAAAACCAAAAGGGTTTCACCCTAATCGAACTAATGATTGTTGTTGCCATTATCGGTATCCTTGCAGCAATCGCGTTGCCTGCGTATCAGAACTACACGCAAAAAGCGCGTTTTACTGAAGTTACTAATGCGACGGCAGCAGCAAAAACGGCTGTAGAAATCTGTGCTCAGACTGTTGACGATACCTTAGCGAACTGTGATGGCGGTTCTAACGGAATTCCAACAGATATTACTACCGCTACTAATGGCTACACAACTGCAATGGTACTAGTGTCAACTTCTAATGGAGCTATCGTTGCAACCGCATCAGCTGATTCTGGCGTAACGCAATCAGACGGCACTACCCCTGCGACCTATACTCTTACACCTGCTGTAGGCGGAAACGGTAACGTTACGTGGACTGCTACTTGCAACCCTACAACTCTTTGCTAGGTCTAGTTGCCAACGTTTGAAACCATAAAACCCAGTTTTTGACTGGGTTTTTTAATTTTTTTTGGATTAAAGTTTATGGCAAAAGCAGCTACTGTATTCACTTGGCAGGGAAAAGATCGTAACGGTCAAGCTCGCAAAGGCGAAATTTCAGCTACTTCGCTCTCAGAAGCAAAAAATCTACTCCGTCGCCAAGGAATTTCTGCGAATAAAGTAAAAAAACTCGCAACACCTCTGTTTGGCGGCGCCAAGAAAATTACCCCCGCTGATATTTCTGTTATTTCACGGCAAATTGCTACCATGCTGGCCGCTGGTGTAACCCTTATTCAATCCCTGGAAATGATCGCGCAAGGTCACGCTAACCCGTCAATGCGCAAATTGCTTGGCGAAATTACTGAAGAAGTTAAATCAGGTAATCCGCTATCTTCTGCATTGAGAAAACACCCCCTCTATTTTGATGATTTATACTGTGACTTGGTTTATACCGGTGAACAGTCGGGTGCCCTTGAAACCATCTATGACCGAATTGCCACCTATAAAGAAAAAGCTGAAGCACTAAAATCAAAAATCAAGAAAGCGATGTTCTACCCAATCGCCGTTTTGGTTGTTGCTTTTATTGTTACAACTATATTGCTTATTTTCGTTGTGCCCCAGTTTGAAGAAATCTTCAGTAGTTTTGGCGCTGAGCTGCCCGCGTTTACCGTATTTGTGCTTGGGATTTCGCGTTTTGTGCAAGACTACGGTATTTTTATCGCCATGGGTGTGGCTGCTGCAGGCTTTATGTTTGTGCGTGCTCATAGGCGCAGCCAAAAGTTACGCGATAGTGTAGACCGCAACATTTTAAAAATTCCGGTTATTGGCGAAATACTGAAAAAAGCCAGTATCGCTCGTTTTACCCGCACTTTGGCCACTACCTTTGCGGCAGGTGTTCCGCTAATTGGTGCACTTGAATCGGCCGCTGGGGCTTCCGGCAACGCAGTTTACCGAGACGCGATACTATATATTCGTAAAGAAGTGGCTGGCGGTATGCCTATGCATGTTGCTATGCGCGCTACCCAAGTATTCCCCGACATGGTGACCCAGATGATTGCCATTGGTGAGGAGTCCGGTGCCGTAGACGAAATGCTAAGCAAGATAGCCACCATTTACGAAGCTGAAGTTGATGACATGGTAGACGGTTTAACCAGTTTGCTTGAACCTATGATCATGGCGGTACTGGGTGTAGTTATCGGTGGCCTGATTGTGGCTATGTACTTACCTATATTCGAAATGGGTAACGTGGTATAACGTACGAAAGCAAAATTATAAATACCCTTAGCTTAAAGCACATAAATTGAATTTAGCTAAAGCGCCTGCTAACGGCGCTTTATAATAGGCTAAACGCCAAGCCCTTTATCGACCATTAATAAAATTAAAAGACCTACACTTCATGGATGCCATCATAACGCTTAGCCAGCTCTACCCCGCTATTTTCTATTGCCTTGTTTTCCTTGTAAGCCTAATGGTGGGCAGCTTTTTAAATGTAGTAATTTACCGTTTGCCTATCATGATGGAGCGCAGCTGGCAGCAAGAGTATGAAAGCTATTTTAGCGATAGCGGAAATGAGGGTATTTCCACATCTGCTAATGATAAATCAGCCACGCCAGACGAGCCTTTTAACCTTATAAAACCCGACAGTACCTGCCCAAGCTGCGGTCATAAAATTCGTGCGTGGGAAAATATTCCTGTTATCAGCTACCTGTTTTTAAAAGGTAAATGCGCGGAATGTAAAACCGGGATTTCAATTCGCTACCCGCTTGTTGAGCTTTTCACAGCAATAGCTTGTACATTCGCGGCCTATCAGTTTGGCGTTACGTCTCAAGCGCTGTGGGCTGTCGCGTTCACCTATGTGCTTGTTGCACTGCTATTTATCGATTTAGACAAAATGTTACTGCCCGACCAGCTCACCCTTCCTCTGCTTTGGCTTGGGCTACTGTTGAGCACTCAAAACATTTTTGTTGGTACGACCGATGCTATTATTGGCGCAGCGGCAGGCTATTTAAGTTTATGGTCGGTATATTGGCTGTTTAAGCTGGTTACAGGCAAGGAAGGCATGGGTTACGGCGACTTTAAATTGTTAGCTGCACTCGGGGCATTTACCGGCTGGCAAGGGCTGCCCGTTATTATATTACTGTCATCACTTGTTGGCGCGATTGCAGGTATTCTGATCATGATTATTCAAAACAAAGGAAAGTCGCTAGCTATTCCTTTTGGCCCTTATCTCGCTGTAGCTGGATGGTTAACCCTGTTGTTTAAACACGAAATTATTACCACGTATTTAGACTATGTGCTTTGATTCACTCCGTACTTTTACTAATTGCTTTAACTCGGAGCTTTAATTCAGTGCTTTAACTCAGTGCTTTAACTCAACAGCATGGCTAAGAGCATTCATCCCAAGGTTATATAGAAATGACAACACCACATCAACCGTTTGTAGTTGGCCTAACCGGCGGTATAGGCAGCGGTAAATCAGGAGCCACAGCATACTTTGAAAAGCTGGGTATCGATATTGTTGACGCTGATGAAGTAGCACGTGATGTGGTAGCGCTTGGCTCTGAAGGCCTAAAAGAAATAGAAAATCGCTTTGGAAATAGCATTCTACTAGAAGATGGCAATCTTAATCGCGCCGCGCTTCGTGAAAAAGTATTTTCCGACATCAATGAAAAAAACTGGCTGAACAATTTACTACACCCACTCATTCGCTTGCGCATGCAGCACCTTATTAGTGAATCGACCAGCCCTTACTGCATTTTATCTGTGCCCCTACTTGTTGAAAACAAGCTCACGGAAATGTGTAACTACGTGGTTGTTGTAGACTGCCCTGAAACAATGCAGCTTGAGCGTGCTTTAAAGCGGGATGGAAGTACAGAAGAAACCATTAGAAATATCATGGCTTCTCAAGCCACACGAAACGAGCGAATTGAAGCAGCTGATACGGTTTTAGATAACAGTACAACACTATCTGCACTTTCTGCACAAATTGCAGACCTCCACAACACGCTGCTGGCATTATCATCTGATTAAGTGCTTATGACGCGATATCCACAGAAATAATAACTTCCCCCCCAGTCTAATAGCAGTTTTTGAAACTTTTTTGAACAAATAACGTCAAACAAAAGATTTGTCCTACAAGTGTGCTTGGCTTAAACGCATTGATGCTTTAGGCTTAACGCAACTTACTGTTCGGTTTCAATTTTGGTGCGTCTCTCGTGCCAATTCTCTACATCAACGTGTTTTAAGGGGTTTCATGGGTAACGCTGTTTTCGAATTTCCGCTAAAGGAAAAAGTACGTAACTATCTACGTGTTGAGCAGCTGCTTGGACAACTTAAGATAACGGCGAAGTCCGAGCATACCCATTTACAGCTTGTTTTTTTTGAACAGCTTTTCGAACTGCTAGATTTAATTGAACGGTTAGATTTGCGCTCAGATTTAACTAAAGATCTCGACGCCCACGAAAAGAACTTAGTGTACTGGTCAAAGCATCCGAAAATTGATAGTACAGCATTAGAACAAGCCTTAAAGACCGTTTTAACTTTAAAGCAAAAGCTAAAAACAGATCGTCGATTTGGCAGTTCCCTTAAAGATGACAAACTGTTAAGCGCTATTCGTCAACGCTTTGCTATTCCCGGTGGCGCGTGTAGTTTCGATTTACCTAACCTGCATTTTTGGTTGCAGCAACCGTTAGAGCAGCGTCAAACAGAAATAACGCAATGGTTAGAAACGCTAGGTCTACTAGATGATGCCATTGCTGTAAGCCTTTCCTTTATACGCGAGCGTGGTCAGTTTGTTGAAGTCGTTGCCGATAACGGGTTTTACCAAGGCGCAGCCGAAGACAAAAACGAGCTTATTCGGGTAAAATGCAGCGTAGATGGGGGGTATTACCCTACCCTGAGCGGAAACAAATATCGTTATGCACTGCGCTTTATGAACTTTGCTCCTGAAGATGGGCAAAATGGCGCTGTCGAAGACAGTATTCAGTTTCGTTTAGCAGCCTGTTAAACTTCATACAATCTCTATTTATTGGTTATTCGTTGGGCTGTAAAGCCAACGATATTAGCCTTATATAAGGTATTACACTGGAGCGAACTATGGAAGTGAAATGTCCAATTTGTGCCAAGCAAGTAGTTTGGGCACCAACAAGCGAATACCGCCCTTTTTGCAGCAAAAAATGTCAGCTTATCGATTTGGGTGAATGGGCTGCTGAAGACAGAAAAATAGCAGGAAAGCCTGCCGAAGATGCAACACCCAAGGATTTTGATGTCGAAGAAATAGAAGCCATGTTGGCTCAACAATCTGACGACTTCTTCAAGCATTAATTATACAAGGAAACGCAATGTTTAATTCTATCGCTCTTGTTGGTGGTACTCATGGAAATGAAACCAGCGGTATTCAGCTTATTCGCAATTGGCAACAGTTTGGCTTGCCGTCGCGATTCAATGTATTAAGCGTTTCTTTGACAATTGCAAATGAAGCAGCGCTTGAAGCAAACGTGCGGTTTGTGGAAGAAGATTTAAACCGTCAGTTTACCTTTGAGCGTTTAGCCAGTAATAACCCAGCCAAAGAAGCGATACTTGCAAAATCTCTAAATGAAAAACTTGGCCCAAAAGGCAATTCAAATACCGACTTTGTTATTGATATTCACAACACCACCAGCGAAATGGGTGCCACGCTGATTATTCTAGAAGCGGATGAATTTCACACTCAGCTAGCGCGATTCGTCAAACAGCGAATGCCAGAAGCAAATATTCTGGTGGAAGACGAGAAGCCTTACCTTGACCACGGTTACTTGTGTACTACGGGTAAAAAAGGCGTAATGATTGAAGTGGGCGGGCAGCCCCAAGGCGTGTTAAGAGAAGATGTTTACCTTTTAACGCAAACCATGGCAGAAGCCGTTTTAGATTTCTGTATTGCTTACAATAATCAAGAGATAAAAACAGACGCACTGCCGGCCTGTGAGGCGTTTCGCTTAGGTGAAAATGTCGGTTTCCCTTTGGATGACAATGGCAAGCGCACCGCTATGATCCACCATGCATTGCAAGACAACGACTTTGAGCCACTCTTGCCTGGCATGCCCATGTTCAGAACTTTTGACGGCAAAGACATCCTGTGGGATAGTGAGAACGAAACTTATCCTCACTTCATAAATGAAGCCGCCTATTTTAAATTGGACGTTGCGTTCGCCACGTCTGAACGTATTACCCTGTAATCAGTATAGGGTTATTCCTCAGCTACTTTCAAAAACTAACGCCTTAAAACTAACTGGCGATATCATAAACAGAGCGAAAACGCGTTTAGGGTTACATCAACAAATGCCAGTCAAAAATTGACTGGCATTTGTTGTTATACCAGAGCTTGTTAAAAAAGCTCTATCTTAGGCTCGCGAGCTTCTTCGAACTCATTTTTCTCCCCAGGCGAGGATTCGTTTATATCAAAGTGAATTTTTCTTTGGTCTTCCATCACATACTTTTCAAACATTTCTTTAGTGCTTAAGTTAAACGACTCGTCAAAATGTTCGCGATTATTAATATAAGACGAAAACTGTCCAAACAAACTTACAATAGCATCTTGCTCTAGTTTCACGTGCTCGGTACGCTGGCGAATAATATCCTGGAATTGAATTTTCGCGATTGCTCCACTGACCTTTAAAGCCACCTCTGTTGCACTTTGCGAAAAACACGCCAGCATCTTAGGATTAAGTTCTTCTAATACACGATAGTGTGTCGTTATATTTTCCAGCGATTCAGAAAACCCAGTTAATAATTCACACGTATCGTTCGCACGTGTTGAATTAAGCATTTTTTCACCTTGAACATGTGCAGCGTCCAGCGCTGATTTTATTCCTGACTCTATTTTTTCAGCCGCTTCTGAAGACTGTGACGATAATATACGTACCTGTTCAGCTACCACAGCAAACCCGCGGCCATATTCGCCAGCACGCGCTGCTTCAATTGCCGCATTGAGCGCTAACAAGTTGGTTTGGGACGCAATATTTTTTACCAGTTCGGTAAGCTCTTTAAGATTTTCAACCTCACGCATTACCCCTTGAATAGCTTCAGTATCTGCAATTTGTTGCGCTCGCTGCGTGCTGATCATTTCTTTTATATTGGAGAGGCGCTCAGCTGCAATTTTAAATTCGTCGGCACTTTTTTCTTTACAACTTATGGCATTTTTCTGACCTAATTCAACATTATCTATACTGTCTTGAATACTGCTTTCAATTTCGTACAGCGCTTTCATTAGCTCCATCGATGCATCTTCAGTTATTGCACTTATTCCATCCATTTGCCCTTTTAATATGGCTACATAATCATTAACTTGAGAATGGGTTTCGCCTAACTGCATTGAGGTCTCTTGCAAATAGCTTTCTTGGCTACTTAATTTGGCAGCAAAAATGCGGCTTTGTCGATTTACATACCAAGGCATAAAGGCCATCACTGCTAAAAGAGTGACACAAACTCCCGCATGCACGCCCACAATATCAATAGGAAGACTCAGCGACCCTATTACCCCTACAACTGCCACGGTCATCAGCCCGCACCAAAGTAAAAGCGAATCCTGCATGCTACCTG
This sequence comes from Alteromonas gracilis, assembly GCF_002993325.1. Classification (GTDB taxonomy): domain Bacteria; phylum Pseudomonadota; class Gammaproteobacteria; order Enterobacterales; family Alteromonadaceae; genus Alteromonas; species Alteromonas gracilis. Next base: position 238,120 of record NZ_PVNO01000002.1, on the reverse strand, counting down.
TCTTTTCCTTAAGCACTTTTATTTTCTCAGCGAGCACTGTTTCGTAATACTGCTTTGCTTTTTCAAGTACTTTCATATTTTTACCTTATGCAGTTGGTACCAACTGCTTTACTACACCTAACAATTGCTCTGGCTCAACGGGTTTGACGAGCCATCCTGTAGCGCCTGCCGCTTTCGCTTCTTGTCGACGACTTTGCTGCGATTCCGTTGTTAACATCAACATGGGGGTAAATCTAAATTTGGATTGCTGCTTTAATGTTTTTATTAACTCGATGCCATTCATACCTGGCATGTTTAAATCCGTAATAATCAACTTGGGCGATATTGATTCAAGTGCTGTCATAGCCGCTTCAGCACTTTCTGATTTTGTTACTGTATAGCCTGCCCGTTTAAGCAGCATTTCCATACTCATTAGCATGGTTGCTGAATCATCTACTAAGTGTATTGCGCTCATTGCATTACCTCTTGTTTTTAGCCGATTAATTGTTTACATAATTCAGTATAGTCGTGTGCGCCACGACTGTTAGGCGCATAGGCAAAAACCGGTTTGTTTTGTGCAAATGCCTCGGCTAATTTGATGCTCTTTCTTATAGGTACTAACACTTTGTTGCGCCCGTAACGCTCGTACCATCCACTCAGTTCCTGACGATGTAGTTTTAAATTTTGTTCAACCATTACGGGTAAAATAGTCAGCTTAGTCGCTCTGAACTTTCTTTGTGCCATAGCGTTTCTGCAGGCGGTTAATAATTTCTGCACGCCGTCGCTAGCAAGTGGCAAAGGAGTAGCAGGAATAATAATATCGGTGGCGGCTGACAACGCAGCCATCAGTTGCGGGCTTAGCGTTGGCGGAGTATCGATAAGTACAACGTCAAAATGCCTTCTAACGCAATCTGAATCACACCAGTTTCGCAGGGTATCCATCGTTACGTTATCGTTGGTATTCGCCTTGTTCGTATCCACATCCGTGGCGTAAATGTTTTCTGAACACTTCAAAATTGACGTAAAAAAATGGCTAATCGGCAATTCGCCAATATCGTTTTGTGGTGCACATCCAAGCGCTTTTAACCCGTGCATTACGTGACCTTGATTGTCGAGATCTATCACCATTACTCGCTTGCCTGCCTGTGCAAACCCATAGGCAAGGTTGACGACTGTCGTCGTTTTTGCCGTGCCGCCTTTGCGATTAGCTACTGTGATTACTTTCATTCGCACCACACATTGCTCTTGTTATTCATTATTTTAATCAACCAAAACAGGTTTTCAGATTCTGGCCACACGCTGACCTTCGGCTTTTTAGCGAGCAATACCTGGTAAACCGCAGTGTGTGCACTTGTTAATGCCTTAAGGTTAACTTGCCGAGAAGCCTCTTCGTTAAGCCAAGTAAACAGGCTTTCTGCTTCTTCAATTTCACAGTGTCCGGTCATCACTGCCACTTTCTTTTTGAACGCTATCGGCATTTGGCTAATACCTCTTGTACATTGATGATCAATAGCACTCGCCCGTCGCCAAGCAGCGCTGTTCCCGAAAAGTGTGCGTATCCCGCCAACACGCCTTCTAGTGGTTTTTGAATGACATCAATGCCCTCATGAAACTTATCGATGATTAACCCAAACTCTCCCTGCGGGGTAGAAACCACCAGAATTGACTGTTCCTCTCTATCTACGTCCTGTTCAAACCCAAGTGCCTCACGCAGATTACACACTGGAATAAGCTTTTCTCGGATAACAAGGATATGTTCATTTCGAATGCGCTGAATATCTGAGGTTGGGACTTTAACGGTCTCAACCACCGCATCCATTCCAACACCAAACATTTGGTCGCTTACTTCAAACATCATCACACGGTTAACCGACATGGTTTGAGGTAAAAGCAGTTTAAAGGTCGTACCCACGCCCACTTCACTGTACATTTCAATGGTGCCGCCCGCTTGACTGACCATGGTTTTAACCGCATCCATGCCCACGCCACGACCGGAAAGATCCGACACTTGTTCACTGGTAGAAAATCCGGCGGCAAAAATCAGCTGAAGCGCCTCGTTATCATCAATGCTCTCAAGCTGAGATTCGGTTATTACCCCTTTCTGAAAAGCAAGCAGCTTTATTTTATTGGGATCAATACCCTTACCATCGTCTCGGATCTCGATAATGACACTGTCATCAAGGGGGGTAGCAATTAAATCTATACGCCCCGTTTCTGGCTTGCCCTTCTCTATTCTTTCTTCGGGTGATTCAATGCCGTGGTCAATACTGTTTCGCAGCAAGTGAATGAGAGGCTCAGAGAGGGATTCGATTAAGTTTTTGTCGAATTCTGTGTCTTCACCCTGCATACAAAGCTCAATTTTTTTATCGAGCTTTCTGGCTAAATCTCTTATCAGACGAGGATAGCGCTGAAATACATGGGAAACGGGCACCATACGTATTTGTAATACGGCGCTTTGTAGTGACTCAGTCAAGCGGTTAACAATAGAAAAATGCGCTTTAATCTGCTTACTGAGCTTTCTACTTCCCCCCTCTTCTTCGGCTTGCTTTGCGAGATAGGGTAACGAGTTTTTTGCCACCGTTAGCTCGCCAACAATGTCCATTAGATAGTCGATCTTTGTTTGATCGACTTTTAACATTTTTACTGCCTGGCGTTCGGCTTTAATCGGTTGCGGACTGTCACCTCGACCGGGTACGGTATTAATTTCTGAGAAATCAGCTGTGCTTGGTGATGTATTCGTCTGCTGCGTAGTCTCTGCTGACGCTTCTTCTGTGCTTTGTTGCTTATGTATTTCATCAGCTTGCTCATTGATTGTTTCGTCATCTAATGCATTGCAAATAGCAACCGCCAGGGTATCTTCATCGCTAAAAGTTTCACCCAACATGTTCCCTACGAGCCCTGCTATAGAGGGGAACATAAGCTCCGTCTTGTAATTATCTGAATTTAAGAGAGTAAGTTGCTGAGTAAGAATTGCCTTTTCATGAGGGGCTAGAATTTTTTCTGGACGCGCTGAAATATCTGCTAGCTTGACATTAGATTTAAGGGGGGCGTCTTCATCGGCGTTACTCAAAACATTAACACTTGCCTTATCGTCAGTACCAACAAACGCTTCATTGCTTATGCTTTGACTGGCGCTTTCTGCTGTTTCCGCGTGACTGCTTGGCTCTGCCCTACTAAGGAAATCCAGCTCGCTTGCGGTTGATAAAAATTGTAAAGTTACGCGCTTTGCATCATCACAGTCAGCGTCACTAAAATCCTGAGAGGCAAGCAACAGCCCTGCACTTGAATTAACTTGTTCAAGATTATTATCTGCTATTGCATCGGTTAATGTTTCATCAGGAATTTGGGCAATATTTTCTCTAATTTTGCTAGCGCAACTGGCGCTCAACGCCTGACTCGAGAAAAAAGTAACCGTGTATTGCCCTTCGTAATACGCCATGTGCTGCTTAATCACATCTTCATCTGCACAACCTATCGCTTTAATCCTAGTCATGCAGTTATAAATGTCTGCGTCATGATCCAATTCAGGCATGGCAATATTGAAAGCCTTAAGACCAGGTAAAGTTAGCGCAACATTAACAGGGTCTTCCCCTCGAAAGAAACAACCTTCATCGGGTGTGTATTGAATAAGATAGCAATACGGCCCGTAAGTCTGACACAGCAGCTTAAGGTCTGCGTTTTCGCTGAAGTCAGCCAAAAGCTCTCGTTGAGTATCAGTTAGATTTTGATTAACTGATGATGATTCTTTACTTGATACTGCTTCATTTTCGTTACTAGAGCCGCATGATGCATCTGGATCGATGAAATGCCTTAGCTGTGCACCTAAGTTAACCGATATAGGTTGCCATTGTTCAAGGTCTTGGGAGCCCACCTCTAGTTCGTCGAACCATATCGAAATTTGATCTAAAGCCTCGAGCAATAAGTCGCCAATATCGTTACTAAAAGACACCTCATTTGCTCTAACACTATCAAGTAAGTCTTCTGCTGCATGCGCTAATCGAGTTAAAGGTTTTATATCAAATAAGTCAGATGACCCCTTGATGGTGTGCAGATCGCGAAAAATTTTATCTACACGTTCTGGGGCTGGTCCCGAAGATTGAATTTCTAGTAATTCTTGGCTCGCCGACTCAAGGTTTTCTCGTGACTCTCCGATGAATACATCAAGTAACTCACTCATTGGAGCCCCCTCCAATTACTGCACTAACAACCAATTTCAGCATGTCTGCATCAACAGGTTTAGTCATGTAGTAATTTGCACCGCATTGATACGCCCGTTCGGCATCTCGATTTGCTGATTCGGTGCTGACCATAATAATAGGTACTGCACGGAGCGCCTCGTTACGGCGGATCTCTTTGCACAGTCGATATCCGTCCATTTTTGGCATATTCACATCAACCAAAAATAAATCGACCTGTGTGCCAATGGCTTTTTCTAGAGCTTCTACACCATTTTCAGCTTCTTCGATAATTCGGTCAGGAGTAGATACCAGCATTTTGTGGAACATCCTTACCGTGGAGGCATCATCAACAATCATTACTGTTTTCATGTTATGCCCCTCCTGCAAGCGGCTTTTGATAGGCAATGACATCACCAAACTTGCGTACTTTAAACATGGATGAAATGCGGCTCATCGACTCGCTGTGACCTAAAAAGATATAACCACCGGGCTTCATCGCGTCATAAAGTACATGCGCCGCCTTTTTGCGAGATTCATCGTCGAAGTAAATAAGCAGGTTGCGGCAAAAAATAAGATCAAAGTTTCGGAACTGTTTCATATTGTTGCCAGACAATATATTCGCGAGTGTAAATGACACTGAATCCCGAATATCTTCGCTTAACTGATATTGCCCGTTCATTTCTTTGAAGTATTTTTTTATCAGCGGAAGCGGAATATTTTGTACCGAGCGCTTCGAATACAGCCCTTTTTTCGCTGACGCCAAAACGTTACTGTCGATATCGGAAGAAATCAGTTCCACATCTCTGTGGACTAAACCTTTCCAATACTCAATAAGATAGATAGCTATTGAATACGGCTCTTCACCTGTGCTTGAAGGTACTGACCAAATTCTTAAATCTTCTCCAGACGGGCGATAGCTGTCTAGCTCATCCATAATTTCTCTCGTCATGGCTTCGAACTGATATTCCTCCCGGAAGAAGTAGGTTTCATTTACCGTCATCGAATTTACGAGGTTTTGAAACTCCTCGCCGGATGCTTGGAACCGCATGTAGGTGAAATAGCTTTTAAAGCTCAGGTGCCCCGTGGCTTTCATTCGTTCGTGAAGACGTTTATCCACGAAATAGCGCTTCGAGTCTTCGAAGTGGATCCCCGTTTTTCGGTAAAACATAGAGCGGAACCGCTCGAAGTCGGCAGCATCTATTTTTTCCAATGCTGCGTTACTCATCGGCGCCTCTCACCTGGCTTCTTATCAAAGAGATCACAAATTGAATGTAGCTATGACTTGGGAAGCGGCTTTCTACTGTTTGCAAAATGTCGAGTGTTGATACATCTGCAATCTCTGCAAGTTTATCGAGCGCTGTGCCAACTACATTTTCATTGTCATCGTTTAGAGCAAACTGGTGCAGCCAATTTACCGCTTCAATGTGTGCTACGGCACCAATGATATCTACACAAAAAATACGTGTATCCGGATCTTTATCCTGCATAAGAAGGGTAACATTCGCCGCAAATACATCTGGATTTTGTTGCATAAGTTCTATAGCACCGTTTCGAAGCTGCACGTTTTCGCTCTTAAGTAAGCTGAGCACTTGGGATGCGTGACGGCCTGACATATCTTGCTCAAGTGCACTAAATAGCGCTTCAATAACGGTCGGATCGTCTTCGAAAGGCAGCCGTCTGAGAAACTCGTCGCAGGCTGCTTTTTGACCACTTAAATCTCTAATAGCCCATCGACGCACGTCACCATCGTTTGAGTTAAGTTCGCTAACGAGTTGTTCTGTAGTTCGGGGGGTCTCGCGCTTTTCTTCAAAGTCTTCGGAAATATTGGCAACAGGCTCCACTTTCTTTTTTAAACCCATTTTTTACTACTCCTATTAACGACAAAGCGCATTTAACTTCGATGCGACCTTCGGACTGTCAAGTACAAAACTGGCACAGCCAGCTTCGATAAGCTCTTTAGGCATACCAAACACCACCGATGTGGCCTCGCTCTCTGCGATTGTTGTTGCACCCTCTTTATAAGCCTTACTCATTGCGGTAACGCCATCACTTCCCATTCCTGTTAGCTGAACGCATAGCATGGAAAGGGGTTTATAGCAGGTAAGCGCACTATCAACCATTCGATCTACACTGGGGTGCCATAAAAAGCTCGGACTAGAGGGTACTGGTCGAGCAAAAACCTCACTACCTGCTTTAGAAAAAGCAAGGTCCGCATCACCTTTCGCTAAATAGACGGTGCCTGGTTTTATTGGCATCTTACTGTCGACTTCAACAACATTAAGCGAACTTAAACCATCTAACCGCTTCGCCAGTGCACAGGTGAAAGATGCTGGCATATGCTGAGAGATGACAATCGGCACAGGAAAAGAAGGATTCAGATTCGCAACCAAATGCTCTAGTTTCTTTGGTCCACCAGTTGATACCCCTACAAGTACTATTTCGAACGCACCGCTGCTTCTATTTCGTACAACCTTTTGTTCAACAACCGGTGGCGTTTTTGTGATGGGACGCTGGGGTTTACCGGTTTTCGCTAGCGCATGGATTTTATTAATAAGCGGGACTTCTAAATCTGAGATATTCCGTGAAACAGTGCCCCCAGTCTTTAGAACAAAGTCGCTGGCACCAAGTGCCAGTGCCTCTAACGTAATGGTTGCGCCTTTTTGTGTTAACGAAGACACCATGATGACGGGGCATGTATAAAGCTTTTTCAGCATGGCCAAGCATGTCATACCGTCCATTACCGGCATGTTGATATCTAATGTGATACAGTCTGGCTCGAACTCAACGGCTTTGGTTAATGCTTCTTCCCCATTGCGTGCTGTTTGAACGATAAAGCCCTCCTTCTCGAAAAGCTCTGTAAACAGCTTACGCATTAATGCTGAATCATCCACAATAAGGACTTTCACTGTCATAGATCACCTTAAACGTTGATTAGCATTGCTCTTGAACCTTTGCGACTGCATTGTCGTTGAGCAACACATTGGGTTCGATAATTTGGATGATGCGCTTTTCATCGTTAAGCTTTATCAAACGGTTTAAAAATTCAGACTGCATCTCTGATAGCGATGGGGCCTCTTCAATAGTTTGTCTGACTACCGTTTTTACTTCTGCTACACCATCCACGATAAAACCTGTCCGCTGTTTATTCTTTGTGAGTACAATAATTCGCTGACGTTCTGAAGTCTCACTACACGGCATACCTAATCGGCTGCGCAGGTCAATAACGGGCAGTACCGTTCCGCGAAGATTGACTATACCTTTGAGATAATTTGGCGTGCTCGGCACGCTTTCTAGCTTTTCGGGCACTCTTGTAATTTCTTGGGTATCGTCAATGCTCACGCCGTATTCTTGCCCATTAATCCAGAAAATCACGTATTGCTCGCAGTCATCTTCATCAAACGCTACTTCGTTACTTTCGCTCATTTGCGACTCCTGCTTAATATCGTCATCGATACCAGTAAGCGCACTCATGAGCGCGCGCCCATAGATATTAGGAAGGTTAATAATGGAGACCAGACGCTTTCCACCATCGCTGCGGTATACAGCTTCAAGAAGTCCAGATTCCGCACCGTCGTTACAGACTGATGGCACGCTTTCTAGCTCAGTTTCAGAAATAGATACTACGTTACTGACCTTAGCAACAATAAAACCCACACTACCAAACTCAAAGTTTTGGGTGACCACAATGCGAGATGTTTCATTAATTTCCGTTGGCATCATGCCAATGGCATTCGATAAGTCGACAATAGGAATAATGCGGCCGCGAAGATTAACCAAACCGAGGACGGCCGGTGCACTTTCAGGTAGTTGTGATATCTCAGCGGGAACTCTCACAATCTCCTCCACATCTTGAAGGTGAAAAGCAAACTCTTGCTTTTCCAGAGAAAAACACACCAACTGTTGTAGACTGTCATCAATATCTGCACAATCTGCTTCATCACCGTCTAGGCGTCGCATGCCCGATAATTGCATCGCACCACCGCTTTGCTTAGTCACAGCTTGCGCTCTCGCCAGAGCTGAAACATCCAAGATTTGCTCCACCGGCTGATCGTTTTGCTTAATAATCCCGAGCATGAAGTCATAGGAAATAGAATCTGTCATTGCTGCTTTATTAATGACAGCACCTTCTACGACACTGTATACGCGAAGTACCCTGTCGACTAAAAAACCTAAACTTCCAAGTTCAGTCTCCACTACGACGACACGAGTAGCATCACTCACCTCTGCATGGCGACCAAGCAAAATAGCGCTCAAGTCATACACTGGAAGCACATTTCCCCGTAGGTTTGCTAACCCCATCATTTGCGGTGGGCCAAGAGGCACTGAAACCATAGTCGGCACACGAATGATTTCACCTACCGATAACATGGGAAAGGTAAAGCGTTCTTGCTCGACTATGAAAGATACGAACTGTTGCTCACCGTCCGAAACCTGCTCAAGATTAGCGTCAGTTTCATTGAGTGTTGTGTCAATACTCATGAGGCAAGTTCCCCCTGTAAAGTCTTGTGCGATGGATTAGCCGTTTTGCATTTCGTCTGCTACCGAAGCTATTTCTTCAATTGATTTGGCTAACATCTCCATGCCTTTACTTTGCTGCTCAGCGGCGCTCAACGCTTGCTGGCAGTTACTGCTCGCCTGCTCGTTGGCTGTTGCAATTTGCTCTAGGCCGCGCTGAGCTTGTGTCACACCCGCGGCTATTTCTTCACCACGCTCTTTCATTCGTTTGTTGTAATTCACAACATCGCCAATGTCGTTTGCAATTTGTTCAACATCTCTTGTAGTTTCCTTGGCTTTCATCACCTCTCTATATGCGCTTTCTGCTACGTTCGTGAGGTCGGTCTTAACACTTACCGTCTGATCTTGAATCGCTTTGATAAGATCTTTTATTTGCTCAACATTTTCTGCAGCCTCATCAGCTAGGCTTTGTATATCCGCAGATACTACCGCAAACCCCTTACCGTACTCACCTGCTCGTGCGGCCTCTACCGCGCCGTTTACAGCCAGCATACTAGTTTTAACCGAAACGGTTGTGATCGTATCGATCACCTTATCTATTTGCCGTGTCATCATTTCCATCTCAGAAATGGCACTGACGTTTTCTTTACTGGTTTCCAAAGCTAAATTTATACCGCTTACCATTTCTTCAATTAGCGAACGATTCTCTTGAAGCAGCCTCGTAATTGCTTCGCCTTTTTCAAGTGCTATATCACTTTGCGTTGATGCTCTTTCGACCCCTTCTCTTAACAGATCGATATTACCCACAGCTTGGTCAACTGAACTCGCAGCCTGTTGAGCACCGTTATTGACCTGAGTAAGTGCCGTCATTATTTCGCTTGAAGAGCGGTTAATCTCTTCTAAACTCGCCGACAGTTCCTCAGCTGAAGATGCGACTTCCTCTGCGCTTTTATTGATATCAGTGCTGTTTTTAAGCTCTTCGGTGATTATTTCTAAAGACTGCGATGCCTGTTCAGCCTGTGACAAAGCGACACTTTGCTCAGAAACATTCGATGAAACTTCTTGTGCTGCGGTGGATTGTTCGTCGGCAGCACATGAGATGATTTCTGAGCCTGCTTGAATTTCTTGGGCCGCAGCATCCATTGATTTTACTTGTTCCTGTAATTCTCTAGCGCCATCCGCAATGCTTTGCATATCCGCTTTTATAGTATTAAGTTGTTCTGTAACAGCCTCACCTTTGCTCACTTCATCAAGCGCAGCTTCAGAGGAGGCTTTCACCGCATCTGAGACGCGGTTTGACTGTTCCTGGATTTGCTCTATCTGCTTTGCAATTTCAGATGCGCTTTTATCTGACACTTCGGCAAGCGCTCGGACAGTATCAGCAACAACGGCAAAGCCTTTACCATGCTTACCAGCACGTCCGGCCTCTATCGCGGCGTTAAGGGCCAATAAGTTGGTTTGGTCTGCAATTCGGGTGACTTGTTTGACGGCTTCACCGATATTTGAGGCTTGCTGCTCTAACTCACTCATCATCACCACCGAGCGTGATTGATGCTCCGACGCAGTTTTAACGCTCGTCATCATGGCTCCTAGGTCACAAACCACCCGTTCAAGATAGGTTTGGAGCTCGTTGGTTTTGTCCATTGTTGCGCCAGCCAGTTCGAGCTGTGCCGCAAGTCCGCCGGAAATCTGTGTCACGGCGGCCAAGCTTTCCTGGCTTGCGCTGCTGGATTCCTCTGCTCCTGCGGCAATCTCGTTAACGGCAGTAGACAATTGATCGGTAGCGCTTGATGCTTGATTTATTCCACTTGCCAGCTCAGCTGTTGATGTTGCTATACGCTCCGCGGCTTGTTGCTGTCGTGCTAAAGTTCTCGCTTTGCGGCGCTCCTCTTCCGCTTCTTTTCTCATTTTAGCGTCTACGCGGACGGTTGGTGTTACAGCTTGTTCAGTGGACCTTTTGAGCGCCATAATTAACCTCGATATTTAAATGGCAATTTATCAACAATATTAAATATCGTTCAAAAAAAGGGCTATTTAAGTATAAAGCCAAATACCTTTGTATGATTATCACTACGGAAAGGGCTTTTCCTTTTTTTCACGAAATAATATGCCCTAAATGTCACAAAAGGCGTGATTTTACGTTTGTATGTAAAAACAAAAGCTTATAAATGCAGTGAAGTCGGAGTCCACAAGACCGACTTTGTCAAAGTACAAAAGTCTAATAGGGCTAACTTTGGCATGAAGTTTTTTAAGATAAGCTAATAACTTATACCTAAGTATAAGAAAAAAGCGGCTATTAGCCGCTTTCAAATTTTTTCGATGTTTTGCTTCTGCTGTAAGCTGGTTGCTGAATAGTAACTATATGACTACGCTTTGCTTTGCAGTGCGTCGATTATTGGAACGTTCGCTTCCGGGAAGTCTTCGGCGTTAAGTGCTCGCACATTGACCCACCGCGATTGTTGTCCTTCTTTACCATGGGGCTCACCTGCGAAATCATCCACGCGATGCACATCTAGCTTAACTTGTTTATCGCCATAGTCATGGGTAATAACAATGACTGGCTCACTGTGGTTAACGCTAATTCCTACTTCCTCAGCAAGCTCACGCGTTAGCGCCTGAAGCACGGTTTCGCCTTCTTCCACCTTACCGCCTGGGAATTCCCATTTCCCACCCTGATGAACACCGTCGGGACGCAAGGTAATGAATATTTCATCGCCGCGGGCGATAACGCCCACAGCAACATGTACCACTTTCATTACTTCAATTTACCGTGACACTGCTTATATTTCTTACCAGAACCACAAGGACATGGGTCGTTGCGGCCTACTTTCGCGCCCTCGCGAACTTGGGTACGTACTTTGTCGCTAGCTGCTTCTGGCGCTGCGCTAGCTTCTTCGTGCTCGAAGTTCTTAGGCACATCGTCAGCTTGGCGACGCTGCTCTTCAACTTTTTGAACATCTTCTTCAGCTTGTACTTTTACACGAGCAAGAATAGTGATCACTTCAACTTTGAGCGCTTCTAACATTTGAGAGAACAAGGCAAACGACTCACGCTTGTATTCTTGCTTAGGGTTTTTCTGTGCGTAACCGCGTAAGTGAATACCTTGGCGTAGGTGGTCCATTGCTGCCAAATGCTCTTTCCAATGGCTGTCTAGGTTCTGAAGCATTACGGCTTTTTCGAACTGGCGTAGCACCTGTTCGCCTACCACTTCTTCTTTTTGTTTATAGGCGCTGATCACTTCACCTAAAATGCGTTCGCGAAGCTTTTCTTCATAAAGCTTATCGTCATTTTCTAGCCAGGTTTTGATTGGCAGGTCTACAGCGAAATCAGCGCGCATACGCTCTTCTAGGCCGCTAACGTCCCACATTTCTTCAAGAGATTGCGGTGGGATGTACTCGTCAACAACGCTTGAAATTACGTCTTCACGAATAGCCGCAATTGTCTCGCTAATATCGCCTTCATCAAGCAGTTCATTGCGCTGTTCGTAAATAACTTTACGTTGGTCGTTAGCCACATCATCGTATTCAAGCAACTGCTTACGAATGTCGAAGTTACGGCCTTCTACTTTGCGCTGCGCATTTTCGATAGCCCGCGTCACCCAAGGGTGTTCAATGGCTTCACCACGCTCCATACCAAGGCGCTTCATCATATTGCCCATTTTTTCAGAGGCAAAGATACGCATTAGCGCGTCGTCTAATGATAGGTAGAAACGGCTTGAACCTGGGTCACCTTGACGGCCTGAACGACCGCGAAGCTGGTTATCGATACGACGAGACTCGTGACGTTCTGTACCAATGATATGTAAACCGCCCGAAGCAAGTACAGCGTCGTGGCTCTCTTTCCACGCCGCTTTGATCTTTTCAATTTGTGCTTCCGTTGGGTTTTCTATTTTTTCGACTTCCGCTTGCCAGTTACCGCCTAACACGATATCAGTACCACGGCCGGCCATGTTGGTCGCTATGGTAACAGCACCTGGTTTACCTGCTTGAGCAACAATATCGGCTTCGTGTTCATGGAACTTAGCGTTAAGTACCTTATGAGGAATTTTCGACTTTTTAAGAATGCGAGAAATCAGTTCCGAGTTCTCGATAGAGACTGTGCCTACAAGGGTTGGCTGACCGCGCTTAACGCACTCTTTAATATCTTCAACAATGGCTTCGTATTTCTCTTCTGCCGTCAGATAGATAAGATCAGGCATATCTTTACGCTGCATAGGGCGGTTAGTTGGGATCACTACCGTCTCTAAGCCGTAAATATGATTAAATTCGAATGCTTCTGTGTCTGCAGTACCCGTCATACCCGCAAGCTTGTTGTACAAACGAAAGTAGTTCTGGAAAGTAATAGACGCAAGGGTTTGGTTTTCGTTTTGAATTCGAACTCCTTCTTTTGCTTCTACTGCTTGGTGAAGACCTTCAGACCAGCGACGGCCTTCCATTGTACGACCGGTATGTTCGTCAACAATAACGATTTGGTCTTCTTTAACAATGTAGTCTACGTCTTTAGAGAACAGTTTGTGCGCGCGAAGTGCAGCGTTAATATGGTGAAGCAAAGAAATATTGCCTGCATCAAACAATGACTCGCCTTCTGGCAATAATCCTTCTTCATGTAGAATTTCTTCAACGTGAATTTGACCGCGCTCTGTTAGATGAATTTGTTTAGCTTTAAGGTCGATAGTGTAATCACCATCGCCTTCTTGACCTTCTTCATCTTCCTTTTCCTGCTGAACAAGCTTAGGAATAATGATGTTGATACGACGATACAACTCTGAACTATCTTCAGCCTGGCCAGAAATGATAAGTGGCGTACGGGCTTCGTCGATAAGGATTGAGTCAACCTCGTCCACTACTGCATAGTTAAGTGGGCGCTGAACGCGATCTTGCGGGCTAAATGCCATGTTGTCACGAAGGTAGTCGAAACCAAATTCATTGTTCGTACCGTAAGTAATGTCCGCCTGATAAGCTTCTCGCTTTTGCTGTGGTGACATACCTGGTACGTTACATCCAACGCGCATGCCTAGGAAGTCAAATAGCTGATTACTCCATTCAGCATCACGACGTGCTAAGTAATCGTTCACGGTAACTACATGAACACCTTTACCCGATAGCGCATTAAGATAGGTAGGCAACGTTGCCGTTAAGGTTTTACCCTCACCGGTACGCATTTCTGAAATTTTACCTTCGTGCAGTACTTGGCCACCTAGCATTTGAACGTCGAAGTGACGCATACCATATACACGCTTACTTGCTTCACGCACCGTAGCAAACGCTTCAATAAGGATGTCGTCAAGGGTTTCTCCCTTTTCAATGCGCGCTTTAAATTCGTCGGTTTTAGCCTTTAGCGCCTCATCGGAAAGCTTTTCAAATTCTGCTTCCAGTGCATTGATGGCATCTACGTTTTTGCGTAATTTTTTTAATAGTCGGTCATTTCTGCTACCGAATACTTTTCGAAGGATGCTTGAAAACATTAGCTTTTTTATTCCACTACTTGTCGAGACGCCGCACATTGTGCACAGCTAAATTAAACGTAAAAAACACAACCGGTTTGTTCGGGTGCTTTGCGATTTTCTAAAATTGTGTTTCACCGCCATCAAAGCTGCCTGTAAAAAGCCTTGATAACAGGAATATACCTGGCTGCTACCTTAATCTACTTTTTGTAGACGAAAGGCAGAGGATCGACTTGTTTTCCGTTTCTTATTACTTCGTAGTGAACGTGAACGCCGGTTGAACGCCCGGTGTTGCCCATTTTAGCAATAGCTTCACCCTTGGTGACAACATCGCCTATTGATACGGTCAATTCATCGTTGTGCCCGTATCGGGTAACAAAACCATCACCGTGATCAATCTCTACTAGTTGGCCATAGCCGTAGCGCTCGCCTGCCCAGGTTACAATACCTGCTGCAGTAGCAACGACGTTTTCTCCTGCTTTACCTGCAAAGTCCAACCCTTTGTGCATGGTTGGTTTACCTGTAAACGGATCGGCCCGCATACCATAATAAGAAGACAACCACCCTGACTCAATCGGACGACCAGATAATTGGCTCTGTTCGTTTATATGGTGACCCCTTACCAAACTTTCAAGCATAGATAATTGTTGAGACTTCAAATCAAGTGATTGCTCAAGCTTTGCTATTTCGTGAAGAATGGGGTCGTCTTGGAGGTTATCCGGTATCGATACCGGTACGAAAGCGTCCAGGTCAGCCGCTGACATACCTAATTCTGTTGCTATTTGCTTACCTTTCTCATCAAGCAACGTAGCTTGCGCTGATAGTTCAGCGACATGAGAAAGTAAGGCTTTTATCTTAACGGAGGTTTGTTGCTTTAGCGCCTCAACATCTTTTTGTTGTTCATTGACTTCTGTTTGGGCTAAACGCACACGCGCAATATCTTCGGACACCGATTCGGTTGAACGGCTGGATACCAACATAAAAATAGACGATAGCACGGTGGCACTAACAAGCGTGCGGACACTGATACTGTGTCTGTAACGTTTATTTTTGCCTGCTAATGTAATAGTTAGTTTCATACCACGAAGATTATTGCTGTTTCACGCCAGTGCCCCGACGAAAATAAACCACAATCGCTTTTGACTGTTAATTTCTGGCACATGGGTGAAATTTATATTAATTATTCGGCTACTGTATCATTTATTTCAGTAATTGCCATATGAAAAAAAGCCGCCTGTTAGGCGGCTTTTGAAAATATTACGCTAATGCCGGTTGAGCATAACGAATTGGCGCGGTTTCCTGAGAATCGTATGTCACGAACTCCCAACACTCTTTTTGCGCTAACACAGCGTTTAATAGCTTATTGTTCAGACCGTGGCCTGTTTTGTAAGCACGTAATTCACCAATTAAACTATGGCCGCCTAAGTATAAGTCACCAATAGCGTCCAAAATCTTGTGTTTCAAAAACTCATCATCGTAACGCAACCCTTCTGGGTTTAATACGCGAAACTCATCTAAGGCAACAGCATTTTCCATGCTACCGCCTAGTGCTAAGTTGTTCGCGTTCATGTATTCAAGGTCGCGCATAAAGCCAAACGTACGTGCTCGACTTACTTCATTAACATATGAACATGAATCAAAATCCATCGTCATATGTTGACGAGTTTGACTAATTACCGGGTGATCAAAGTCGATTTGGAAATCAACACGAAAACCGTCGTATGGCACTAATTCTGCCCACTTATCGCCATCTTCAACTCGAACAGGCTTTTTAATTCGGATAAATCGCTTTGGCGCATTTAGCTCTTCAATACCCGCAGATTGAAGTAGAAATACGAACGGGCTAGCACTTCCGTCCATAATTGGCAGCTCGTTACTGTCTACCTCAACAATGATATTGTCGATACCTAACCCTGCAAGCGCAGACGCCAGATGTTCTACCGTTTGAATAGTTACACCGTCTTCATTATTTAGACACGTACACAGCATGGTATTACCTACCGCGTTCGCACGCGAAGGTATGTCGACATGTGGTTCAAGGTCAACACGCCTAAACACGATACCCGTGTTTGCTGGCGCAGGTCGGAGAGTCATTGTGACCTTTTCCCCTTTATGAAGCCCAATACCGGTCTCTTGTACCGATTGCTTGATTGTACGTTGTCTAATCATCTGCTTAAGCTTTTACCTATTAAAAAAGCGGGCGCGAATTATAGTGAGTTATTACTCACATGTCAAAAAACACCCGTTCCGACGATATTTACCCCGTCAGATTGCGTATTTAAACAATCACTTCACGCGAATTTTTCACGCTGTGAAATTTCATCTAATTAATGAGACATCACAAACGCAAAATAATTCCCTTCGTTTTCAAACAGCTAAATTAGTCTGCCTGTTTACGAAGAAACGCTGGAATATCTAGATACTCCAAGTCGTTGTCAGGTTGTGCACTGTCATCAGCTTTAAGCGCTTGATTACCTTCCGTACCACCGACTGCAGAACGCGGCTCACTTGAGTGTGTGCTGCCGTACTCTTTCGCTGGGGTCGTCAGGCGAGAACCTTCAGAGCTTACTAGCGAAATGTCAGGCTTGCGCTCTGCGCCAATACCGGTCGCAACAACCGTAACGCGAAGCTCATCTGTCATTTCCATATCAATAACTGTACCCACAACCACAGTCGCGTTTTCTGATGCGAATGCTTTAACTGCATTACCTACAGTCTCAAACTCGTCGATAGCGAAATCCGGGCCAGCAGTAATGTTTACAAGGATACCGCGCGCACCTGACAAATCGATGTCTTCTAGAAGCGGGCTTGCAATGGCAGATTCCGCGGCTTCTTCAGCACGGTCTGGACCGCTTGCTGCACCACTCCCCATCATGGCTTTCCCCATTTCAGACATAACAGTTCGTACGTCTGCAAAGTCAACGTTGATCAAACCAGGGCGAGTGATTAGCTCGGCAATACCTTGAACCGCGCCGCGTAATACATCATTTGCTGCGCTGAATGCCTGAAGTAGTGGCGTGCCTGGACCCATTACTTTCAATAGTTTTTCGTTAGGAATAGTGATCAACGAGTCAACATTGTTCGCAAGCTCTACAATACCTTGCTCAGCAAAAGAGGTACGCTTTTTACCTTCAAATGGGAATGGCTTAGTAACAACCGCTACGGTTAGAATACCCATTTCACGGGCAATCTTTGCCACTTCTGGCGCTGCACCAGTACCTGTACCACCGCCCATACCGGCTGTGATAAACACCATATCCGCGCCGTCAAGCGCTTGGCGTATCGTTTCTCTGTCTTCTTGCGCTGCTTCACGACCGATATTCGGATCGGCACCTGCACCCAAGCCTTTTGTTACGCTTGAGCCAATTTGAAGCGTAACATTTGCACTTGAGCTACGAAGCACCTGTGCATCTGTGTTTACCGCAATAAATTCTACGCCTTCAATGCTTTGAGACACCATGTGTTCAACTGCATTACCACCGCCGCCACCGACACCGATGACTTTGATTACGGCTTCTTCGCCGTGACTATCCATTAATTCGAACATACTTACTCTCCGGTTGTACGTCTTTTAAACACTACGCCAGGTCATTCCCTTAGGCTAATTGCTTCCTGCTAGCCTTAATGCCGTAGCTATAGCGCCCCCAAAAAATTAAAATTCACCTTTAAACCAGCTTTGCACACGATGAAATAAGCTTTCACCGGTTTTCTGCGTACTGGACTTTTTATTATCAGATTGTACTTTGCCATATTGCAGCAGCCCAACGACTGTCGCAAATCCAGCATCATCGACGTATTCAGATAAACCTTTTACGTTGATGGGTTTGCCCACGCGCACGGGCATCTGGAAAAGTTCTTCGGCAAATTCAACAGCACCTTCCATCTTAGCGGTACCACCAGTAAGTACAAGACCCGCTGCGATTTGCTCTTCCAGACCGCTGGCACGAATTTCATCATGTACCAGCTCAAAAAGTTCCTGATAGCGAGGCTCAATAACCTCAGCTAACGTATGACGAGACATGACTCTAGCTGGGCGTCCGCCAACACTAGGTACTTCAATACTGTCTTCCATACTCACCATATCTTTTAATGCACAGGCGTAATTAACCTTAATTTCCTCTGCATTACTAATAGGTGTTCTAAATATTTTTGCTATGTCACTGGTAATTTGATTACCAGCAACCGGTATGACCGCAGTGTGGCGAATGGCGCCATCGGTGAAAATCACGATGTCCATCGTACCGCCACCAATATCAACCACACAGACACCAAGCTCTCGCTCGTCGTCGGTTAAAACGGCATAGCTTGATGCGAGGGCTGAAAAAATCAGTTGGTCCGCATTAAGCTCACAACGCTCAACGCACTTCACCATGTTCTTCGCCATATCGTCGGCGCAAGTGATAATGTGCGCATCTGCTTCCATTCTTACGCCCGACATGCCTATCGGGTTTTTAATCCCTTCTTGCACGTCAATAGTAAACTCTTGGGGTAACACATGCAGAAGACGACGTTCAGCCGCAATAGGCACACTGCGCGCTGCATGAATAACGTTGTCCACATCTTCTTGTGTTACTTCTTGATTGTTAATCGGTACCATGCCGTTTTCATTTTGGCACTTAACGTGGCGACCCGAGATAGACATGAAAACTGAAGACACACGGCAATCTGCCATTAACTCCATCTCGTTTACCGCACGCTGAACCCACTTAACCACCAAATTTAAATCGTTAACGCCGCCCTTATCCATGCCTTTAGATGCATGGGTGCCCACGCCAACGATACTGATTTGATCGTCTTCTAGCAATTCACCCACCACAGCCTTGACTTGGCTGGTGCCGATATCTAGTCCTACAATCAAATTGCGTTCAGCAGGTTTTGACATGGTTTCCTTAACTCTCTTCATCTGTGGTGTTGTCGTCTTTCCAGCCAACGGCAACACCCGTGTCATAGCGAAGGTCGACGTATTTCACCGCCTTCTCTTGTTGCGCCAAAAGTGGATATACATCAATAAAGCGCTGCAGCCTATCGATGAACTCCTGACGTCCTAAATTCAATTTTATGCCGTTTTTCAACTGCACCTGCCATGCAAATCGTTCGCTTAATGACAACTCAGACAACGTCATGTCTGTTGTTGAAATAAGTGCATGCATGGCGTTATAACCTTCTAGCGCCGTTTTCTCGCTACCGCCGGGGCCATATAAACGCGGTAGATCGAGCACTACACCTTCATCGTTAAACGTATCCCCATAAGGGTTTAACAACAAATCCTCGTTCCATTGGGCGACCGGCTGCTGTTCCACCAAATAAATTTTCAGCGTGTTCGGCCACTTTTTGCGAACCGAAGCACGGTAAACCCAAGACTGTGATTCAACGAGTTCGAATACCTCGTTAACGTCTAGGGCAAAAAAACTTCCTGGTTGCGCTTTACGAATCAATCGCTCAAGCTTTGTAATATCGATATGCTGATAATCACCAGAAAAATCGATAACCTGTACCGGCATTTGCTGTTCATCTTGCAAATACTGATTAGCTTTCAACCCACCAAATACTAATCCAGCAATAACCAACAGTAAGAAAGCGACGCCGCCCCACACTGCTGATTTACTTTTGCTGCCCTCAACAGAAGCTTGCCTGTCTTGGTTAGTATCGGTATTAGCCACGTCTACGCCTTGTTTGCAACGTCGTCAAAACTGGTAGAAAGAATACTGAGTACCAGTTCGTCAAATGTTAATCCTGCAACTTTGGCTGCCTTAGGCACCAAACTCTTTTCTGTCATGCCAGGCACTGTATTCGCCTCTAGCAAATAAAATTGCCTTTGGTTGTCCTGCATAACGTCTATTCTGCCCCAGCCGCTGCCAGAAATAGCATCGAAAGCACGTGATGCTAGTTTTGCTAGCTGTGCTTCTTGCTCTTCAGACAAGCCGCTTGGGCAATAATATTCAGTCGTATTATCCTGATATTTCGCAGCATAATCATAGAATGTATGTGGAGTAGACATGCGAATAGACGGCAACGCCTGCCCCTGTAAGACAGAAACAGTGAATTCGGGACCGTCTATATACTGCTCTAACAGGACTTGATTATCATATTTAAAGGCGTCCTGAACGGCAGTTTCGAGTTGTTTAGCGCTTGTCACTCTCGCCATGCCAATACTCGACCCTTCTCTGGCCGGTTTTACCATGACTTCATTCCCCAATTTATCCATTATAGCGCTGCACTTACCAGCTTCAAAGTGCCTTTTATCAGCAATTTCATATTTAGCGGTAGGTAAACCTAAACTTTGCCACACTTGCTTAGTGTGAATTTTGTCCATTGCCAACGCTGAGCCCAAAACGCGGCTTCCCGTGTAGGGTATTTTTAGAAGCTGAAGAGCACCTTGCATAGAGCCATCTTCACCACCTCGACCGTGCAGCATAATGAGCGCCCGGTCTACGTTTAGTTCAAGAAGATCGGTTAACGGGCGCTCTGCAGGGTCGAACGCAAAAGCATCCACACCTTGTCTTAACAGTGCGTTTAACACCGCGTTGCCCGAATTTAACGATACTTCCCGTTCAGCAGAATCGCCGCCAAGCAGCACAGCAACTTTTCCATACTCGCTAGGCAAGTGTGTTTTTTGTGAGTGAATACTTACTAAAGGTGTAGACATATCACTCTCCTTCCTTTGTAAGTGTTTTTGGCTCTAACTCACAACGCGCTAGTAGCTTCGCGATTTGACCGATATTACCCGCCCCTTGGGTCATCACAATATCGCCGTCTTGCATGATATTCGCCAAAATTGAAGGTAAGGCGTCTTTATCGCCTACATATACCGGCTCTATCTGTCCCCGCTGACGAATTGAACGACACAGCGCTTTACTGTCAGCACCCTCAATCGGCTGTTCACTGGCTGCGTAAACGTCAAGAAGCAGCAGTGCGTCAACGCTCGACAACACCTCAACAAAATCTTCGTACAGGTCACGAGTTCGCGTAAACCGATGGGGCTGGTAGACCATAACCAAACGTTTATCAGGCCAGTTTGCGCGAGCTGCAGCAATAGTGGCTCTTACTTCTGTAGGATGATGGCCGTAATCATCCACCAAGCACACTTCACCTTTACTCGTGTTAAATGTACCTAGCTGTTCAAATCGGCGACCAATGCCTCCAAAACTGGCTAAAGCACGCATAATGGCGTCGTCGTCTACCCCTTCATCCGTTGCCACCGCAATGGCAGCAAGAGCATTTAAAACGTTATGGTTGCCCGTAAGATTTAATGTTATATCTAGTGGCTCGTGATCCGGTCGAATAACGGTAAAATTCGCTTTGCCAAATGACAGCGTAATATTTTCAGCGCGATAGTCATTGTGCGGCTCAAAACCGTAAGTAATGATACTTCTACCAATACGCGGGCGAATCTCCTGAATATTGGCGTCGTCGCCACAGACAATGGCCTGGCCGTAAAATGGCAAGTTAGACAGAAAATCTACGAAGGTATCTTTCACCTTTGAGAAATCGCCGCCATAGGTATCCATGTGATCCGCTTCAATGTTCGTAACCACCGATACCATTGGCTGTAGGTGAAGGAAAGACGCATCGCTCTCATCAGCTTCGGCAATTAGATAACGACTTTTTCCTAAACGGGCATTTGTGCCAGCACTATTTAACAGGCCGCCAATCACGAACGTAGGGTCGTATTCGGCTTCTGCGAATATGGTAGAAATTAAACTGGTTGTGGTAGTTTTGCCATGCGTTCCAGCTATCGCAATACCGTGACGGAATCGCATCAACTCCGCCAGCATTTCTGCACGGCGAATAATAGGGATACGTTTTTCACGAGCAACGATAATTTCTGGGTTTTGCTCGTTAATTGCGCTAGACACAACGATAACATCCATGCCTTCGACATTTTCAGCGCGATGACCAATTTTCACTTCGGCACCTAACTCGCTTAAACGCTGTGTCATAGGCCCTTCTTGAATATCAGAGCCAGCAATAGCATAACCTTCGTTAAGCAGTACTTCTGCAATACCGCCCATACCGGCACCGCCAATACCAATAAAGAATATATTTTTTACCCTGCGCATTTGCGGGCTTTCAAATGGGGTTTTAAAAACCATTAGTCCCCTACTCCTACCACGCTTTTAACGTGGCTTACTACATTTTCCGTGGCATGAGTGCTTGCACATGTTTTAGCAACAGCACCCATTGTTAAGCAGTTTTCAGGGTGTTGTAACCACTGACGAACCGCCTGCCCTAAATTTTCTTTTAATACAGATTGAGCAATCATAAGTGCTGCATTTTGCCTCACTAGCGACTGCGCATTTTTTGTTTGGTGATCGTCAACCGCAAACGGTAGCGGTACGAAAATCGCCGCGCGTCCAGCAGCTGCAACTTCACTTACCGTAAGCGCACCGGCTCTACAGACAATAAAATCTGCCCACTCATAAGCTGCGGCCATGTCATCAATAAAATCACTGACATCGATTTTCGACATATCTGCGCCCACCGACGCATAGGCGTTAATGACACCTTCACTGTTACCTTTTCCGCATTGGTGTTTTATTGATAAGCCCTCTAGCACACCACAGGTCTTAGGTACGGTTTCATTCAAAACTTGTGCGCCCAAGCTGCCGCCAACGACAAGCATGTTTAGGCCTTGTTTGTGCTCACAGGTGTTTTCAAGAGTGTTTTTACGAGCGTCTGCATTCATGCCTGCAGCTTTGGATTTGACCTGCCAAATCTCATCGCGAACTGGATTGCCCACAGTATGCACGTGGTCAGCAACGCCTGAAAATTGTTCTTTAGCATCGTCAAAGCCAAGGAGTACTCGGTTTGCGATTTTGCTAAGAAGCTTATTGGTCATGCCTGCCGCGGCATTTTGCTCATGTACAATAACGGGAATGCCTAAGCTTTTTGCTGCTACCCCGCCGGGACCGCTAGCATAGCCGCCAAACCCAACAACGACATCAGGCTTTAGCCGTTTGATGATTCGTCTTGCTGAGAATAAACTTTTTACTAGTGCCATAGCGCCCTTAAAACGTGCCGATATCCCTTTTCCACGTAGCCCTTTTACCGGAATAAAGTGAATAGGAATACCGTGCTTAGGTACCACCTGCGCTTCCATTCGCTCGGCGGTGCCCAGCCAATGAATATCCCAGCCCTCGCTACGAAGCGCATTGGCTACCGCAAGGCCTGGGAAAACATGCCCGCCTGTACCGCCTGCCATAATCAAACAGCGTTTAGCCATTGTCCGCCTCCTGCGCGACACGCGCGAGAATGGCTTTAATGCCGGCCTTGCCTTCATCTTCCGCTGTTGACGTTTTAGTCGTAGGTTTTGCCTTAACAATTCCAGTTGAAAAATCTTCTTCATCAGCATCGTTTACTGATGCTGACGGGGATGTCGCTGACACCTTTGATTGAGCCGCACCTGAAGGAATAGGCTTTTTCCTTCGAGGGTTTTTCTTACCGTCTTTCCCATCACCTCGGCCAATTGCCTGTACGCCATCAACCCGCAATTCGAAGTCGATTCGAAGCAATATAGCCACAGCCACAGACATAACGATAAGTGACGAACCGCCATAGCTAACTAGTGGTAACGTTAATCCTTTGGTTGGCAGAATACCTGCGCTTGCGCCAATATTTACCGCCGTCTGGAAACTAAACCAGATGCCGATGCTGTATGCCAGATAGCCATCAAACGCTCGACCTTTCTCTAGTGCTTTATTTCCAATGTTTAGCGAGCGCAATACCATCCATAAAATGAGGCCAAGTACCGCGAGTACGCCAACAAAGCCAAGTTCTTCTGCCAAAATGGCCATAACAAAGTCGGTATGTGCCTCTGGCAAAAATTCCAGTTTTTGCAGGCTATTACCCAGACCTTGCCCAAACCAGTTACCGCGGCCATAAGCCATTAAGGATTGGGTTAGCTGATAACCCGCGCCAAACGGGTCTGCCCACGGATCTAAAAATGAAGTTACCCGTTTCATTCGGTATTCTTCAAACACGATAAGTGCGACAACCGCCAATATGCCTGCAAACACCAATGCGAAGAACTGCCATAGTCGTGCGCCGGCTAAAAATAACAGGCCAATTGTAGTGGCGAACATTACCACCACAGTACCCAAGTCTGGCTGAAGCAGTAGCAACATCGCTAATACAAAAAACACAGCCAATGGTTTGATAAAGCCCTTTAAGTTTTCTGTAACTTCTTCATAACGGCGAACTAAATAGCCCGCCAGATAGGCGAAGAAGAAAAGCTTGGCTGGCTCTGCAGCCTGAATGGTAATAGGGCCAATCGCCAACCAGCGAGTACTTCCGTTTACGGTTCTTCCAATCACTAGTACAGCCAATAGAAGCGCGATGGCAGCGAGCAGTAGATAGGGGTTGGTCATGCGCCAGAACTGCATGGGAAGATTCAGTACAATCATGGCCGCGACTATCGCTCCAACAATATAAATACCGTGGCGAATAGCAAAGTAAAATGGGTTATCGTGAAGTCTGTCCGCAACCGGCATAGATGCAGACGTAACGATAATAACGCCAATGCTCATTAATGCTAGCGCGATTAAAATAAGCGTGACGTCATAAGGATGCGTCGCTGTTTGCTGCCCGTCATGCCTTGCAGCAAATAAAGCGCTAAGTTTAGTAGAGGCTGCCATCATAGTACCGCCCCCAAACTTATATTGTGTAGGTCGTAAACGTCCAGTTTGAAGGTGTCGCCGCGATGCATATAGTTTTTAAACATATCCAAGCTCGCACACGCAGGTGAAAGCAGCACCGTATCACCGGGAGCAGCAACCCTAATCGCCGCTTTCACCGCATCTTTCATTGTGGCTACGCGGGTTGTATGCGCGAAGCTCTTTTCGAACAGGTGTGCATCTTTGCCTAAAGCAAACACATGGAAAACGTACTGGTTTAGATAGGGCGCAAGGCTTGCCATATCAGCACCTTTGGCATCGCCTCCTGCAATAAGAATAAGCTTGCCGTTTATAGTTGGGCCAATTCCCTCAAGTGCTGCGATGGTCGCCCCAATATTAGTGGCTTTTGAATCGTCGATATAGCGAACATTGTTTACACAGGCTACTTCAACACAGCGATGAGGCGCAGATTTGAAACTGTGTAGATGTTTAACCGCCGCTTGAGGCGTCACACCGAGTTTAAGGCAGATGCCAAGGGCTGCCATAATATTTAGCACGTTATGCATGCCGGCTAAATGAATGTCGCTTAAAGCGATAAGCTTTTCGCCGTTAAACGCGATACACAGTTTCCCATCGTCTTCAAAGGTCGCGATAGAAAAACCGCTAGAAGACTCACCTAAGCCATACTCAATAATATGTTGTGAACCTTGCTTTTCTATATGGGGCGTTTCACTTAAATTAATATCCGAAACGGGGCTTAAGTTGTCATTAGCCTCAACTAAGAGGTGTTCATCTGGTGCTACAAACTCACCGTCTCGCCAGACAATGGCTGATTTGGCATTATCAAAAATGCGATGCTTAGCATCAATATATGCCTCTAGCGTTCCGTGACGGTCTAGGTGATCATCGGAAATATTCAGTATCGTGGCAGCCTCAAGCACTAGGCTTGACGTTGTTTCAAGTTGAAAGCTCGACAATTCCATTACTACTACATCAGCATCGCTTTCCAACGCTTCCAATACAGGTCGGCCTACATTACCCGCTTCAATGCTTTTCACGCCACAGGCGTTGAGTAAGTGATTGACCAGCAGAGTGACAGTGGTTTTGCCGTTTGAGCCTGTTATACCCACGACACGCTTAGCAGGCGTGTTGCTGCTGTTTGAGGTGTTTAAGCGGGCAAACAGTTCTACGTCGCCAATCACTTCAACGCCGCATGTTTTCGCTAGGTTAACTTGTTCAATGTCAAGCGCAAGACCCGGGCTTAACACCAAGGTGTCTACGCCATCAAAGAAATCTGCGCTAAGCGCATTACACGTGACCTTTTCAGCCATGAACGCTTGCATGTCAGGTTCAAGGTCACCATTAAGATCAGCAGGTGCAGTAAAATTAGCCCGTGTATCAAACGCTTTAACGGTTGCCTGTTTCTGCAACAAAAAGCGCACGCAAGCCTGACCCGTCACACCTAGGCCACCGACTACATAACTATGCTCACGTACGTTATACGACATTAATATTTATCTCTTCAGCGCTTATCTGAGTTTGAGGGTAGCGAGCCCCACCAAAACCAAAATGATAGAAATTATCCAAAAACGCACAATCACGCGCGGCTCTGGCCAGCCCTTTAATTCATAGTGGTGGTGGATGGGTGCCATCCGAAATATACGCTGACCACGTAGTTTGTAAGAACCAACTTGCAGGATCACTGACAAGGTCTCTATGACAAACACCCCCCCCATTATGATGAGAACCAATTCTTGACGCACAAGTACGGCAAGTACACCCAAGGTTCCGCCTAGCGCTAATGAGCCAACATCCCCCATAAACACCTGAGCTGGATAGGTGTTAAACCATAAAAAGCCCAAACCTGCGCCGACCATAGCGGTACAGACAATCACCAGTTCACTGGTAAGGGGGATGTGCGGGATATTTAAGTACTCAGCAAAATTTGCGTTACCTGTTACATAGGCAAAAATAGCGAACGCGCCTGCCACCAAAATGGTTGGCACTATTGCCAGACCATCCAGGCCATCGGTAAGGTTTACCGCGTTACTGGTTCCTACAATGGCAAAGTAAGTAATGATGATGAAAAAGGCACCCAACTGCGGGAATACCTCTTTAAAGAAAGGTACCAGCAGCGAGGTTTCAGCGCTTATTGTGGCACTGCTATACAAATAAAACGCCACACCTAAAGCCACAACCGATTGCCAGAAATATTTCCAGCGTGCGATTAGCCCCTTTGAGTCTTTGCGAATGACTTTTCTATAGTCGTCAACAAACCCAATAATACCGTAGGCCACCACCACGGTCAGGGTTACCAGCACATAACGGTTTGTGAGATCTGCCCACAGCAGGCCGCTTACCACGATTGCCGCTAGGATGAGTAACCCGCCCATTGTGGGCGTGCCCGATTTTGACAAATGGCTTTGCGGGCCATCGTCGCGCACGGTTTGACCGATTTGCATACGCTGCAAATAACGGATCATTTTAGGGCCAATAAGAATGGCAATAAGCAACGCGGTCAACGTACTTAATATTGCGCGAAGGGTTAGGTATGAAAATACGTTAAACCCTGAATCAAATTGTGTCAGCCAGTCGGCGAGCCAAATTAACATGCTATTCGCTCCCGACGGCTATCCAGCTTTCCCAGCGTAGAGGCCTCGATCGCCTCTACCACGCGTTCCATCTTAGAACTGCGTGAACCCTTTACTAAAATTGAAATATCGCGCTGCTGCACTAACAAATCATTCTCCATTGCGGTCAACAAACTTTCAATATCGCTGAAATGACCACCATTTTCATTAAACACAGCACTTGCTGACTGACTCAAAACACCCATAGTGTAAAGGTGATTAATCCCTTTTTGTTTTGCGTATTCACCTACCTGCTCATGATAAAAACGCGCCTGTTCGCCCAATTCTTTCATGTCTCCAAGTACAAGTACTCTTATGCCCGAAAAGCTACTGAGTGTATCAATTGCTGCGTTCACGGAAGCCACGTTGGCATTGTAGGTATCGTCTAGTAATCGAACTTGTTCGGTAAGCTGTTTTACATTTAAACGGCCGCTAACCTGCTTCATTGCAAGTAAACCGTCACGCACGTTTTCTAATGTCGCACCCACTTGTAACGTTAGCGCCGCAGCGACCAACGCATTACCTACGTTATGAATACCGGGGATAGTAAGCTGGATAGCTATTTCGCCCTGAGGACAAACTAGTTGAAATGCGGCGCATCCATCTAATCCAATAGTAATATCTTGCGCTTTGAAGTCGGCGTCGTTTTTTTGCTCAGGGGAAAACGTCAGCGTTTTAGTCTGTTTAAGTTTACCTTGCCAAAACTCTGCAAATTGACTGTCGATGTTTACAACGGCCACACCGTCGCTTCCTAAACCCTTAAATATTTCGCTTTTTGCTCGAGCTACGCCTAACAAGCTGCCAAAGCCTTCTAAATGGGAAGCCGCAGCATTTACGATAGTTGCAACATCAGGCTTAACCAAGTCGGTAGTGTAGGCAATCTCACCTAAGTGATTTGCTCCTAACTCCATGACGGCGTATTCATGCTGAGGCTCTAGGCGAAGCATAGTTAAGGGGACACCAATATCGTTATTGAAATTCCCTTTAGTGGCGAGCACATTACCTCTACGGGCTAAAATTGCTGCACACATTTCTTTCACCGTGGTTTTACCGCTACTTCCTGTGATCGCAATAGTTTTTGGTGCAACCTGTGCCTTAACCGCTGCTCCCAATGCGCCCAGTGCCTCTTTGGTGTCTTTCACCAGAATTACAGGTAGCGATGTCACTATCTCTTCACTGGCAATAACTGCACTAGCCCCTGCTTTTTCAGCGGTCTCGACAAAGTCATGACCGTTAAAATTTGGGCCTTTAAGTGCCAGATATACCGCGCCCGCTTCGAGCGTGCGGGTATCAGTACTTACCGAACACACTTCGGTGTCCGCGGCAGTACCTACTAATTTTCCGTTAACCTTTTCGGCTATCCACGACAGCGTTGTTGTTATCATTTGCTGTACTCCTGTTGCAGTCGCGCCACAACTGCACGTTCGTTATAGTTAGTCTTTTTGTCACCGATAATTTGGTAATCTTCATGGCCTTTTCCAGCCACTATGATGATGTCGCCTTCCTGTGAATGCTCTAGGCAATGACGAATAGCTTCTTCGCGATCTGCAATAGCGACTGCCAGTTCGCGATTTTGCAAACCGTCAATGATATCCTTCGCAATAGACTCTGGGCTTTCACTGCGACTGTTATCGGTTGTGATAACGATCGCGTCAGCACCTGACTCGGCTGCCTGCCCCATCAAAGGCCGCTTACCTTTATCTCGGTCACCGCCGCAACCAAATACACACCACACGTTGCCGCTAGTGTGAAATTTTGCGCTAAGCAGCACTTTTTCAAGTGCGTCCGGCGTATGCGCGTAGTCCACCACTAAATTGGCAGCGCCTTTAACAGGAAACACTTCCATCCGGCCAGGTACAGGAGTAATAGCATTTACCGCTTTAACCACTTCATCAAAACGCTCGCCCTCAGCTAATAAGGTCGCGATGGCACTTAGCACATTACTGATGTTGAACTTACCGAAAAGTGGCAAAGCAATAGCGGCACTTCCCCAAGAGCTCACTAGCTCAAAGCTACATCCACCCGCATGATAAGAAGCATTTGTGGCGAAACAATGGCGATATTGAGGATTGTTGTAGGCGCTTAACAGCGCAGCATCTTTGCTATCATCAATACCAGTCCATACCCGCATAATGGCGCTATCTGCGGCACCGTCCCACTTTGTACTTTCATCATCGTTCGCGTTTAACACTACGGTTTTCAAACCCGGCTGTTGAAGCAGCAAGCGCTTAGCTTTGCCATACTCTTCCATTGTGCCGTGATAATCGAGATGGTCTCGCGTAAGGTTGGTGAAAATCGCAATATCGGTTTTAACCGTGCCAAGACGCCCTTGAACCAACGCATGAGAGCTTGCTTCAAAGGCGGTATGGCGCACTTCGCTTTGCACAAAGTCTGCCAATAAATATTGCATACGTATGGCGTCGGGCGTTGTGTTTGCCGCAGGCGTATTCGCCCACTGGGTTTCGTCACCTTCAAATACGCTACTGCCCAAGGTACCTATACTTGCGCTGCGCGTACCTAACTCATCTTTAAGCTGGGTAAGCAATTGAACTGTAGAGGTTTTTCCATTTGTTCCGGTTACCGCAACAGTCGTCATTTTTTGTGCGGGATAGTCGTAGAATGCAGCAGCGAGTGATGAAAGCATTTGCGGTAATTCATACAGCGAAATAATTACGCTGTGGTCACGCATTTCCATTTGACCATGGGCTTCACTGTCGTCAGTTTGCGCCAGAATTACACGGGCCCCTAAACTTATTGCCTGCGGGATAAAATCTCGACCGTCTCGTTCGTGCCCTTTAATAGCCAAGAACGCCAATCGGGTGTTCACTTCTCGACTGTCTAACGTAAGACCTTCAATACGAATATCCGGCGCCTCTACGCCGAACTTCGCTAGCAAGGCTTTAGTGCTTTGAATAAAGGCATTAACTACCACTTTGACCTCCTTTCAATAAGCTGCTTGAGGTAACCTGCTTATCGTCTGGCGTAACATTTAACATGTGTAACGCGCCGCCCATAATCGACGAAAACACCGGTGCAGCTGTATCCCCCGCGTGATACAAATCGCCGCCGGGTTCGTTGATCAATACAATAGTCACTAATCTAGGGTCGGACACAGGTGCAATACCGGCAAAGATGTTGACGTACTCTTCACCGTACCCGCCAGCTACTGCTTTTCGGCTTGTTCCTGTCTTTCCCGCTACACGATAACCGGGCACTGCTGCCTTCGTTGCAGTACCGCCGCGCAGCGTAACGCTCTCCATCATCTGGACGATGGCGTTTGCGTTTTCTTCACTTATAACGCGCTCAGATTGTGCGTGCCACGAGGGTTGCTCTGGTGTTTTGATGATCTTAAGCGGCGTTTTGATGCCACCATTTGCCAATGTGGCATAGAGACGTCCCAACTGGGCCGTTGTCACTGAAATACCGTAGCCGAAAGAAAGTGTGGCAAGTTCAAATTCAGACCAACGACTACGCTCGTGGAAAATACCGCTGCTTTCCCCGGCCATGTTGAGGCCAGTGTCACTCATCAGCCCCATGTTGTAATAGGTATCAAGCAAGAACTGCTTAGGTACAGACAGCGCCAGTTTAGACGTACCCATATTCGATGAATGCTGAATAATTTCTTCTAAGGTCAACTCACCGTAGTTACGCGAGTCTTTAACCAAGCTTCCACCTAAACGCATCCAACCTGGATGAGTATTGACAGAATCTTCCGGTTCCACCTCACCAAACTCCAAAGCAGTCAACACCGCAAGGGGTTTAAGTGCCGAGCCCGGTTCAAAGGCGTCAGTGATAATGCGGTTGCGCATGCGGTGTGGGCTGATATCACTTCTATCATTAGGATTGAACGATGGCGCGTTAACCATTGCCAGCACTTCGCCGCTTTTTACATCGATAACAATGGCAGAAGCCGAGCTTGATTGATAATAAATCATGGCTTCTTTTATCTCTTTGTAAGCAAGAGCTTGAATACGTTGGTCAATAGTCAGCTGTAAATCGCCGGCCTTTTCGCCTGAAGTGGTTTCTAAAATCTCAACTTGGCGACCTTTCGCGTCACGGCGAATTTTGCGAGAGCCTGGCGTCCCCGTTAGCCACTCGTTATACATGCGCTCTAAGCCTTCAACACCTGTGTCATCCACATCGGTTACGCCGATTAACTGCGCCGAAACCTCACCCGTAGGATAGTAGCGGCGACTTTCGCGGCGAAGATAGATGCCCGGAATGTCCAGTTTATCTACGTACTCGGCCATGGCAGGCGAAACTTGACGCTGCAAATACACAAAGCGGCGCTTGGGGTTAGCGACTTTTTCTTTAAGTTCATTAACATCTTGACGCAGCACATCAGCCAACGCTTCCCAACGACGTTCCTCTTTAAAACCGTCGTTTTCGTGAATAATTTTCGGGTCTGCGTAGATAGCGCGAACAGGCACACTCACTGCCAGCTCAACCCCGTTTCTATCGGTGATAAGGCCACGGTAGGTTGGCATATCACGGGTGCGAAGCGTTCGATTATCTCCCTGTTGAATAAGCTCATCAGGTTCAATAACTTGAATATAGGCGGCGCGGGCTGCCAGCACGCTGAATACCAGCATTATGACAACAAGAACAACCACAAATCGCCAGTGTACCAAGCTGGGGGTGACATTTTGTTTTGCGCCGGTTTTCTTTCGCTGTCGATTATTTGCAACGTTCATTTCAATCTCACCACTACTTCATCGTCAGCAGTCGGGCGGTACATATCTAACTGTTTTTCTACGAGGTTTTCGATACGGTTGTGTTCAGTAAGCGCCCGTTGCTCTAGAACGAGGTTACGCCACTCAACGTCAAGCTCGTCTTTCTCCTGCATAAGGTCTTCAAGGGCTATCACTTGCTGACGATTGTGGTGGCTGCTTAGCGTTACCGCCATAGCACTAACAATAACCATTAAATACAACAAAACCCGCAACTTGTTGCGGGTCAAATCTGAAACAATAATGAGCAGTAATTTAAAATTAGTGCTGGCCTTGTCTGGTGTGACTTTCGTCATAGTTTTTCTGCCACACGCAATACCGAACTGCGAGAGCGAACATTGTTCGCAATCTCCTGCTCTGAGGGTTTTATCGCTTTACCTAATGCTTTTAGCACTTTATCGGCATCTATTTCAGCCTGAGTAATCGGTAAGTTATGTGGTACTGACTTCCCTTTACTTTGATCCTTGATAAAGCGTTTCACTAAACGGTCTTCAAGAGAATGAAATGAGATAACAGCAAGACGCCCTTCTTTTGCCAGCACCTGTGTAGCCGCTTTAAGGCCAACGCGAAGCTGCTCTAACTCAGCATTGATATAGATGCGAATTCCCTGAAACGCGCGGGTTGCCGGATGCTTAAATTTATCTTTAACCGGCACTGCTTCATCGATAATTTTTGCTAGCTGCGCAGTACGTGTTATGGGCGTAACTTTGCGTGTATTTACGATGGCGTGCGCAATTCGCTTGCCAAATTTTTCTTCGCCAAACTCTTTAATTACCTGCGTAATATCCTGTTCTTCGGCGCTGGCTAGCCAGTCTGCCGCACTTTGCCCACGTGAAGTGTCCATGCGCATATCAAGCGGGCCGTCACGCAAAAAGCTAAAACCGCGTTCAGCATCATCAAGCTGTGGTGAAGATACGCCTAAGTCCATCAGCACACCGTCAATCTTTCCGGTTAGCCCCAGCGCTTCTATTTCTTCTGCCATATCACCAAACGGAGAGTGGATAATGCTAAAGCGCTTGTCATCGGCAAAGCGTTCGGCTGCTTTAATCGCTTGAGGGTCACGGTCAAAGGCGATAAGACGCCCGCTTTCACCTAGCGAATTCAATATATGTGCTGAATGCCCACCACGGCCAAACGTGGCATCAATATAAATACCGTCTGGTTTAATCGCCAGCGCCTCAATACACTCGTCAAGCAGTACTGAAATATGTTTAAATTCATTAGGCTGCGTCATAGCGAGAAGTCCTGTAATCGTTCGGTAAGTTCAAATTCGCCTTTGCGTTCGGTGTCTATATCAGCTTCAACTTGTTGTGCCCAAATATCGGCATCCCAAATTTCGAATTTGTTTAACTGACCAACTAACATGACTTCTTTTGAGAGTTTTGCGAATGTTCGCAGTGGTGTGGGAACAAGAATACGACCGCTTTTGTCCATCTCGCCTTCAGAGGCATACCCAAGGAGCAATCGCTGAAGGCGACGCTCAGCTGGGATCATGCTTGAAAGTTTAGAGAGTTTAAGCTCAATCTCTTCCCATTCGGGAAGTGGGTAAAGCAGCAAACAACTTTGTTGTGTATCGACTGTGCAGACTAGTTGTCCCTGACAATCATCCAGCAGCGACTGACGATACTTCGTAGGTATAGCCAGTCTGCCTTTTGTATCCAGATTGATTGCGTTAGCGCCGCGGAACATTCCCCTAGCCTTTTATTATTTGCTCTTGGTTTTCTTGTTTTTTGAGTACTAATCTGCAAAGTGATGATGATTTGATCCACAATTCGCCACATTTACCCACTGAGATACAGTTTAGGTATCAATGATCCCCACTGTCAAGTAGAAAAAAGCCGTGGAGGCCGCATAAACACTGGGTTTTAACTGGCTGCATATACAGTACTTTTAGGAAGTGTATGATTAGGCATGTAAAAAAGATTAAAAAACATTCAATAGCGAAAAATTAAACCTGTAATTTATCGATGAACTGCAGTTTTTAACGCACTGAAGCGAAGGGCCTGTAGATTTCCCCAATCACGAGCGCAGCAACAAATTTAACGTGGTAAAGGCAGGAGGGTGAAAACAAAAAATGAGCTTTCAACCTAGTTGAAAGCCCACTGTCTCTATTGTTTATCGCTTTTGAATTTTATTCTATTGAGAAGCCGTGCATTTAATTAGAAACGGTATGTGGCTGACAATGCCGCAACATCGCTATCTACGTCGCTATCAATATCTGTTTCATAACTCGCTGATATTGCGAACTGCTCATTGACCCAGTAATCAAGCGCTACGCCTGCCGTTTTAACATTATCAAAACCGTCTGGCGCATTCGTATAGCTGTAGCTACCTTGAACACTTAATCCCGGGCTAAAGAAGTAACGCGCACTTCCAGACAGCACATCAATATCATCGGCGATGTATTGGGCTGTGAAATCCCATCCCGTTCCAGCATTACCTACTGTGGTATATCGGGTGAAAACAAGGGGTGATGTTTCATTTTCACTCTCGCTATAGCTCTCTCCATCGGCATTAAAGTCGTAGGTAGCACGCTGGTAGATAAGACCTGCACCAATTTGCCACTGACGTGATAGGTTAAACCCTACTTTTAAATCAATATTGGTGTAGTCCTCATCACCAAAGTCATCATCAAATTTACTATGAGCGCCTTCTATAGCAAGCATCCAGGTGTCATCAATATAAAACGTGCTGCCTAAATTAAACACGTCAATACCATCTAAATTTGCATAACCACCAGACAGGCTAGATACACGCTGAAGATAAGGGTTGATAAGGTAAGCGCCGCTGTTACCACTCACTTCATCTAAATAGCGAACATATTTGGCACCATAAAGATTTTCATCTAGTCCTTCAAAATCGACAGCCATAACTTGTACTTCGTTTTGTGTAGCGGCATGTGCTGCTGAGACTGAAAATACAGAAGCCGTAATGAGTGATAGTGCAGTTAGCGTTGTTGAAAATTTATTAGATTTGATGTTCATGTCTTTTGTCCTTAAAAAATGTGTTGGAATCGACAAACAAGATAAGACATTTAAACTTAACGGTTTCTGAACGAAAGATGACGAAGTCTGAACGTGAATTTTAGGCACAAAAAAGCCCGCGACTTGGCGGGCTTCTAACTTTCAAAATTAAGGGGCAATTACGCGCTTGGCGCCGCTTCGGCTGGAGCTTCTTCTGCTTTTACAGCAGAAAGCTGCATACTGCGAATTGGGTTTTCTGTACCGTTAGAGAGCTCAACAAGACGGTTAAGCTGACCAACAGACATCATTACTGCGTAGATAGCGCCTAGGAAGCCTTGCTTGTGCAGCTCTAGTACTTGCTCTTCTGGCAGCTCAAGAAGTTTCTTCTCGTTGATGCTCATCATGCCGGTAACGTTGCGCTGCTTACCATCTTGGTAAGTAAGACGAATTTGAATTGGATCTAGTAGGTCTAGTTCCACAACTTTCGCCACGAAACGCTGAGTTAGCATTTCGCTATTCGCTAGGTCTGCTAGGAACTTCTGGCGGTTTTCAAGGAACTCGCTTGCTTCACCAGCTTCGGTGAATAGTGCTTGGCCTTCGTCAGAGATAAGGTCAGAGTTTTCATCAATATAAACACCAAGCTTGTCGCCGTCAGGACGTACGTCGAATGGGTAGCGAAGGATGTTCATCGGAACGTGTGGGCCTTTCCAACTATCGCCAGTAAGGAAAAGGTTTTGTCCTTGCTCCATGCCTAGCATAGTCACCACGTGATGGCGCTTTGCATTGGTATCTTCAATAAAAACCAACGGCATTGTCGCTGCAAGTTGTGCAAACTCACGAATCGTCGCTGCTGCAAGGTGTGTATTTTTCGCAAAGCTGAAAGAAGTGTTTACCGCAACCTTTAAGTCTTTATGCTTTTCTTTATCTAGCGGTACAAAATTAATAGCCATATTTATTTCTCATACTTGTTAGCTGTGGCCCCGGCTTGATTATGTGAGAAGAGCGGGTGCCATCAAAAATTTTACGTCGGCCGCGCTGATGCATATCAGCATCGATAGTTGGCGGAGCGCTTGGGAGTATCCCGTATTCGCGCAATGAAGTCACGCAGTCTTCACCATAACAAGTTTTAAATTTTTATTGCAATGTAAACTTGAAGTAAACAAGCACAAGCGCTCTAAAAATGAGCAATTCAAGCTAATTTCAAGAGTCGAAAGAGCGATTTGATGTAAATGAGAGTCTGTTGAAGACCTATTGTCGCGGTATGAATTATCCTTTAGTCTCTTATTGCTAGTTAATTAGGGGCTGTTGACCTAAGCGATAAAAAACAAAATAAGGATTTTCTATGAAGGGGCACTTCCCACTCTCGTCTTGCGCATTCTTTATCTCTGCGCTTTTTGCTTCCAACAGTGTATTTGCAGACACTCCGGTCTACTCTGCATCAGAAAATGCGATTAAAATCGCTCAAGAAACCATTATTGTAGACGGGCACATTGATGTGCCTTATCGCGTAAAAGAAAAATGGGTAGATGTTACCAAAGCGACCGATGGTGGAGACTTTGACTACCCTCGCGCTGTAGCCGGAGGTTTAAACGCCCCGTTTATGAGCATTTATGTACCCGCAAGCTTAGACAATTCACCTGAATCTACACAGCTTGCTCACGAGCTTATTGACTCAGTAGAAGCAATAGTTGCTCGCGCTTCGGACAAGTTCGCCATTGCTAAAAGCCCTTCTGACGTAAAAGCACAGTTTGAAAAAGGGCTAATTTCTTTGCCTATGGGTATGGAAAACGGTTCGCCTATTCAAGGTGACTTGAAAAACCTAGCGGCTTTTTACGAGCGCGGGATACGCTACATTACTCTTGCCCATAGCCAAGCAAACCATATTTCTGATTCTTCATACGACCTTCGCAGAAAGTGGAAAGGGCTGAGTCCATTTGGCAAAGAACTCGTAGGCGAAATGAATAATATTGGCATTATGTTGGATATTTCTCATGTGTCTGACGACGCCTTCTATCAGGTTATTGAATTGACTAAGGCGCCAGCTATAGCCTCTCACTCTTCACTGCGCCGCTTCACACCTGGCTTCGAACGCAACATGGATGACGACATGATCAAAAAGCTCGGCGAAAACGGCGGCGTGATTATGATTAACTTTGGTTCTAGCTTTGTTTCAAAAGAAGCAGGTAAATGGCGTAGCGGCCTAACTGCTGCACGCAAAGCGTTGGTTGAAAAGGAAGGTGAAGACAGCCCTAAACTAGAGAATTTTGAAGAGAATTATCGCAAAGAAGTACCTTACCCTTATTCAACACTTGATGAAGTACTTGATCATATCGATCACGTGGTAAAACTAATTGGTGTTGAACATGTGGGAATTGGTTCAGACTACGACGGTGTAGGTGACTCACTCCCCATTGGGCTTAAAGACGTAGCAAGCTTTCCAAACCTCGTTCAAGGTCTGCTAGATAGAGGCTATAGCCGCACAGATATTGAAAAGATATTAAGCGGTAACCTGCTGCGCGTCTGGCAGCAGGTAGAAGACTATGCGGCAGCGCATTAACTCGCTAGTGCTTCGTAAATAAGGCGTGGGGAAGCAGATATGTGCTTCCCTCTTTTATTGCCTGTTACGTTTTACGCGAAACAACGAAGTAAAACGCGCTTGGCAGCACAAACAAAGTTAGCACCAGTGCACTTGCCATACCCCCCACCATCGGCGCGGCAATTCGCTGCATAACCTCGCTACCAGTACCCGTAGCATAAAGAACAGGCAGCAAGCCTACAATAATAGAAAGCGATGTCATCATGACTGGACGAAGTCTTGCTAAAGCAGCGTTTACGATTGCCCTTTTCACCCGCTCATCTTTGTTAGCATAAGCGTCTTCTGTCTCAGACTCAGGCATCGAGAGAGCTTCTGATACATATTGCTTTAAGTAAACCAGCATGATCACGCCTATTTCAACCGCTACACCCGCAAGGGCAATAAATCCGACGCCCACTGCAACCGATAAATTGAAATTAAGAAGATAAAGCAACCAAACACTACCAACCAATGCCAATGGCAAGGTAGCGAGTATTAACGCCACGTCGCGCAGGCGCCTAAATGCCAGATAGAGCAAAAGACAGATGATAGATAGCGTGAGAGGTATAACCACTGACAGTTTCGCTTTCGCACGCTCCAGATAAGCGAATTGGCCAGCCCACGTAAGTGAGTACCCTGCAGGTACCTCAAGGTGATCTGAAAGATGTTTTTTAGCCGCTGCTACATAGCCTCCCAAATCTATACCTGTGGCAGAATCGGACGATACATCAATATATACCCAACCGTTTAAACGCGCGTTTTCACTTTTAATCGCTGCAGGACCATCATCTATTCGTACGTTTGCGACATCACCCAAAGTAATATGCGCCCCACTTGGAGTAACAAACGGCATGGATGCCAAAGATTCAGGTGTATCGCGATAATGCTGTAAAAACCGCATGGTTACAGGAAAACGCTCTCGCCCTTCCACAGACTGAGTCACTATTTGCCCGCCAATGGCTGTTCCCACAATACTGTGAACATCGTCGATTGACATGCCATAGCGCGCCGCCAACTGCCGATCAATATCAACATAGATATAGCGCCCGCCGACAACGCGCTCGGCGTATATCGACGCGGTATTGGGCACGTCTTTTAGTAGCGCCTCTATATCTTTACCAATAGATTCAATCCCCGCTAAATCTGGACCGGCAATTTTAATTCCCACAGGTGTTTTTATCCCTGTCGCCAACATATCGATGCGAGTTTTGATAGGCATAACCCATGCGTTAGTCAGCCCGGGAAACTGTATAAGTGCATTAAGCTCTTCTTTGAGTTTTTCAGTGGTCATGCCGTCTCGCCACTGCGCTTTTGGTTTAAGCTGAATAAAAGTTTCAATCATAGTTAGTGGCGCAGGATCAGTGGCCGTATCAGCCCGCCCAATTTTTCCAAATACTGTTTTAACTTCCGGCAGGGTTGCAATAAGCTTGTCGGTTTGTTGCAAAAGTTCTCTGGCTTTTCCAACCGAAATACTTGGATAAGTGGTGGGCATATACATTAAGTCACCTTCATCTATCTCAGGCATAAATTCACTGCCAAGATGACTTAACGGCCAATACATAGAAACCAATAAAAGTAATGCGGCAACAAGAGTAACTAATGGGTAATTGAGCGAACGCATTAGCAATGGTCTGTAGACGCTCTCTAATGCGCGATTAACCGGGTTTTCTGCTTCAGCACGTATTTTGCCGCGAACAAAATAGCCCGCTAACACAGGAACCAAGGTAATCGCGAGTGCGGCGGCGGCAGCCATGGCATATGTTTTGGTAAAAGCGAGTGGCGCAAAAAGCCTTCCTTCTTGGGCTTCCAACGCAAAAACAGGAATAAACGAAACCGTTATAATAAGCAGCGCAAAAAATAGCGCTGGACCAACTTCCGATGTTGACCTTATCACCAGTTCCCAACGCTTGGCGGCAGAAAGCCGGTAAGATGTTGCTTTTGCATTTGCTGAATGTTGATCTATGTGCTTGTGCAAATTCTCAACCACTACAATAGCGCCATCTACCATAGCACCAATGGCAATTGCGATACCGCCTAACGACATGATGTTGGCGTTAAGACCTTGGACCTTCATCACGATAAAGGCAGTGAGAATACCAATGGGTAAACTGATTAGCGCAACCATAGAGGAGCGTAGGTGAAACAAGAAGATAGCGCATACAAAGCCGACAACTAGCAACTCTTCCACTAATTTATTTGAAAGCGTATCCACCGAGTTATCAATAAGTGTGGCCCTGTCGTAAACCGGAACTATGTTCACGCCTTCCGGCAAACTCGCTTTTAATGCCTCTAGCTTTTCTTTAACGGCGTTGATAGTGGCTTTTGCATTTTCACCATATCGCATAACAACGATGCCACCTACGGTTTCGCCTTTCCCATTAAGCTCTGCGACACCGCGGCGCATCAGGGGGCTTTCTACCACTTGCGCCACATCGTCGATGGTG
Source organism: Alteromonas gracilis (assembly GCF_002993325.1). GTDB lineage: Bacteria > Pseudomonadota > Gammaproteobacteria > Enterobacterales > Alteromonadaceae > Alteromonas > Alteromonas gracilis. Next base: position 198,110 of record NZ_PVNO01000002.1, on the reverse strand, counting down.
ATGCTCACACCATTTTGAATAACACCTGTAGGTAATGCGAGTATGTCATCTATTCCCTGAATATAGCTTTGGGCCGTAACCATATATTCTGCTTCAGCCAATTCGATAACCGAAGCTCCGGTGGCGCGATTACCGCGTTTAAGGGCAATGTCAATCACAGATGGCTGAATGTTATAGGCGCGCAATTTCTCTGGGTCGACAATCACTTGGTACTGCTTAACCATACCGCCCACAGACGCAACTTCGGATACGCCTTCCACTGACTGTAGTTCAAACTTTAAGAACCAGTCTTGCAGTGCTCTTAACTCCCCAGCATCCAGCGCGTTTGGCTGATTAACATCGTTTTCCAAGGCATATACGTATACCCAACCCACGCCGGTTGCGTCTGGGCCTAGCTGAGGTGTTACGCCTTCAGGCAGTTGCGAAGCGGCTTGGCTTAAATACTCTAAAACTCGGCTTCGCGCCCAATACATGTCCGTGTCATCATCAAAAATAATGTACACGTAAGCATCACCAAAAAATGAATAGCCTCGTACAGTTTGTGCCCCCGGAACTGACATTAACGCTGATGTTAGTGGAAACGTAACCTGATCTTCGACCACTTGTGGAGACTGACCCGGATAATTTACTTTCACAATGACCTGGACATCAGACAAATCAGGGATAGCATCGATAGGCGTGTTTTTTACTGCCCAGACGCCTGCAACACTCAGCATTAGTGCGCTCAGCAATATCAGTATTCTATTATTTACCGACCAGTGAATTACCGATTCAATCATGGTGCATGTGCTCCTTATGATTCATCGACTCATGATCTTTGGTCTTATGACTGTTTTTTTCATGACGCATTTCATCCCGCTCTTTTTCCATAGAGCGAGGGTTAGCAATACTTTTATTCGGGGTATGAGCGTGGGTACTTTGTTTCGAACCGTGAACCATGTCGCTGTGCATAACGTGCTCCGCGGGTTTACGCATATCGATAACCGTGAATTCATCGCCGGTTACGAAGGTAAACCTCACCGTGTCGCCCTCTTTAAACTGGGATAAATCAATGTGTTTTGACACTGCAAACGACATAACTGCCGGGCCCCGCCCCCATTTCTCTATTGGTCCGCGTGCTATAACCACTTCTGCATTGCCGTCAGCCTCATCTGCTTTGTTGTTAGCTGACAATTTAATTGCCTCAATGGTTCCCGCCGTTGTTGCCTGATTGTCTGGTGCTTTCATCCGGTTGAAGTCACTGTTTTTAGACGACTCAGAATCAATTAAAAAGTGTGCTGATACTACAACCTGGTCTCCTGGTAACAAGCCGTCTAGCACCTCAAAATGTGAATTGTCGCTTTGACCTAGCCTTACGCTAACCGATTTAAAGTTCCCCTTCCCATCACTCAGGACTACTCTGGCTCCCTGGGAGAAACGAATTACTGCACTGCGAGGCACAAGTAGGGCAGCGGCGCGCTCAGCCGGTTTTATTGACACATGGGTGAACATATTGGGCTTAAGCTTATGATGATTATTGTTAAGTGGTATACGTACTTTCAAAGTTCGCGTAACGTCAGACATAGACGGATAAATGTATTCAATATGACTTTTCCATCTAGCATCTGAAGTATGAGCAAGTTCATCAAGACTAACCAAAGCTGTATCGTGTAGCGCTATATTTTGCGCGTACTTTTCAGGAAGCTCGGCGATGACCCACACCGTATCTAGCTGGGCAATACTCATCAGCGTCATACCTGGCTGGATATAGAATCCCTCACGAATATTCAGGGCTTCCACCACCCCACCTTGCGGCGCGTTGAAAGTAACGGTTTGAGAAATGCGCCTGCTTTTTGTCAGACCATCAAGAGCCTTCTGTGACAGGCCCAGCGTTTTAAGTCGCTCAGCGGCGCCTTCAATTAGGCGTAAGTCACCTCGTTTAAGGGCAAGCACATATTCCTCTTGTGCTGTCACCAACTCCGGTGAGTATAACGTGTAGAGTGCCTGTCCTTTTTCAACTTGCTCTCCCTGAGATTTGATAAAAAGTGTGTCGATCCAACCCGATACTCGGGGATGGATGTGAACAATACTATCTTCGTCGTAGGCTACGCTACCTAACGCTGCGATGGTTTGCTCCAAAGCACCAATGGTGACTGGGGCAACTTTAACTCCCATGTTCTGTTGTACGTTCGAGGGGATCATAACTGTTCCAGGCGTGTGCCCGCCGCCTTGATTGGAACTTGTATCAGCAGTGGCATAAACCGGCACCAGATCCATGCCCATCGGTGACTTGCCGGGTTTATCTCGACGATAGCTATCATCCATAGGAGCGACCCAATATAGGGGCGCACTATCACTGTTTTGTGCGTTGCTTTGTTTGTCACTTTGCCCATTGCCTTCGCTCTTTCCATCACTGAAAGAGTGTGACGTTAATAATGTCGATAGACCCAGTGCTAAAAGGGCACCAATAACAACGCCTAGAATTAACCCTTTAGTTTTTGGACTTATATTTGTTGAAGGTGTCATGATAACTACTCTGTTCTCGATAGGTTAATGTGGGATGGCAGATATAAATAGGCAAGTTCCGCGAGTGTTTTGGCGCGCTTTACATCAATTTTTAATAAGTCGTCCTGCACTTTTACTAACATGAGGTTTGCATTCACCACGTCGGTGATGTCTGCCGTGTCATTGGTGTAAGCCGTAAGTTCAGCCTTGGAGAGTTGTTTTGTTTCGTCAATAAGCACCGCTTCATAAAGCGCTTTTCGCTCACTTAGTCCTGACAGTCGCGTCATAAGAACATCGGCTTTTGAAGCAAGGTCATTCACTTTTAATCGAAAGTCCGTTTCAGACGCGCTCATCTTGAAAGCTGCTGCCGAAATAGAAGCATCTTGACGGGATTGATTAAAAAACGGCAGATCTACCTGAACGCCAAGAGAAACGAAGTCAGCTCGGCTCATGCCATTTTCATCATCCTGCCGATACCCGTAGCTTGCTTCAAAGGCCCACTTTGATTTAGTTTGCTCGCGAGCAATATTGAGATTTTGCGCTTCAACCTTGGATTGCAATTGAAACAAAATGGCTTCAGGGTGATGCTGCAGTACCGTGAAAGGCTCGTCGGTATCTATATCATTTAAAAACGCAGAGACATCGCCCTTGTAGTTCTGCACAATGGCAGCAAAGTCTATCGACGATGTTACGCTTAACGATGCTTCTAGCGGCGCACCATACCATTTTGACAGTGCTGCTTTTGCTTCATTGTTCTGCTGATAAGCCTGCACATACTTGTCTTCTAACGATAGCAGCGCGAGGCGGACTTTTAGTATATCTTGTTGTGAAGTTGACCCCACACCTTGGCTGTAGCTGGAGTTTGTAAAATCAAGTAGTTGGGTAAGCAACGCCTTTTCTTTGTCTAACAGCGCAATACGACGTGTGGCATAAAACCAGTTTAACCAAGTAAGAGTGACTTCTTTTTTAAGCCAGGCCTCTCTTACTTGATCCTCAATCAACACACCCTCACCCATGACCTTGTATTTTTGTTGGGTATAATAATTTTCGTCGCCTCGTGGCAGTTGCTGTTTCAGACCCACTTTGAATTGAGTCATAGGCTCTTGGTTAACGGCAAAACCATCAGTTGGTAGATTTTGAAGCGACGCCGAAATCTGAGGGTTTTCCCAGTATGCCGCTGCATCAGACTGGGCTTTGAACCCTTGCTCTCGATACGCGTTCCCTTTTAATTGTGGGTCATGCTGAATTGCTAATTGAACTGCATGTTCAAGGCTTAAGGCCTGTCCATGCCCCTTCAAAGGAATTAAAGAACACAGCAAAAGCAAAGGTAAAACGATGAACATAGGGCGGGACTGTCGATATATCTCAACGCACTCGTTCACTTTTGGAAAAACCGTAAAATAACACATCTATGACATCACTTTTTAGAGGTAGTACGTATTCAATAAACTGCTTTCATTCCACTTGCCAACGGGAGTGTTGGCGAGAGAAGTAGCCACGTACCACACAGATAAAGAGAATTAACTCGAACATTATTTCGAAGCTAGGCTTCGGGAAATAAAACCTTATTTACACGCGAGCGCAGTTCGCCATTTAGCCTGCGACACAAGCTCGCTAGATAGATCTATGCTGTGAAAAGAGATTTTGGTGGGCGAAATTGCCCAAAGTGAAGGGTTGAATGTTGCCCCAAGATAGGGGTTATCGCTGCCATAGTAGCCACCGCTATATGGGTTTGTATTGCGGGTTGTAAAAGCGCGGAAGCACCGGTGTTAAAGCAATGACCAGCAGGACATTGGCAATCATCTTTACAGCACGCCATGTCAGCTTCTAGGTCAACAATTACCTGAGATGTCACTTCAGTATCGTTAATGGAGCCTACATTTTGCGATAACATGCCTTGCTGCTGGCAGTGGGTGCTTAAAGGCTTAGGGGATGTAGTAACGTTATCTGAAAAAGCAGCGTGATGAGCGCCATGCGAAGCTTTTCCATGCTTATGACTATTCCCATCGTGAGGTGAAGTCTTAACCACTTCTGCATTAGGTGTTAAATGAGCATGTTCATAAGATACAGCATTACCTGACGACACAAGGGACGCCATCAAAAATAGCATAAGCACTAACGAACGCGCGTTGGTTGCCTTATACCATTTTGGTGTGAAACACTGCTTTATGTTATTCACGATTCTAATCTAAACGTATAGCTTTTTTTGATACTTGATAAATCATAGCTCGTTAGCCAATGGCAGTAAAGCCAGAGGCTAATCGCTGCTAACGCTATATTATTAAAACTGCGACAGATAATCACGCAACATCAATTCCATAGTTGAAAACAACGGATTTGTTTTGGGTACGGCACATTCTTCTTGTTGATTTACCATATTCGCGTTGAAATTCATTTGGCTAAGTAAACGTGGACTCACTACTAAATCGGCGTGACAAAGTGAATACGACTCATCAATAACGAAGAAGGTATTTGGACCTTTGCTGGCGTCCATTAATTGCTCAATGCCGCGTATAGGCGTCGTAACGTCAGCTTGTGAGTGCGCAGCGAACAGCGGCACTTCGATTAACTGCCCTTCGCTCACTTTCTCGCGAATAGTATTAATTAAGTCCATCAACTCCAAACCAGCAAAGCCAGCGACACTAGGATATTTATAAGGATTTGGGCCGTGAGTCTCATAGCTACCGTCAATCATTCGAGCTAGAAGTTTAATACCCCAAATTCGAGACATGCCTTCGGCGTTATCAGAAAGCGCAAGCGCGCCAGAAAAGAGCATAATGCCATCAATGTTTTCAGCATCATCCAAGTAGTGCTCTACCGCTAGCGCGCCCCCCGTGGAAAAACCACCCACAAGCAATGTGTTTCCCATGCTATTCGCCAAGTTGATAACATCATCAATGTGTTGTTGCCAGCGCTCTGCTAAATCCCAATCAGACATATCGTCATCGGCATCCCGTTTACCATGCCCAGGAAGTAGTGGTACAACAACGGTAAACCCCTGCTCGAAAAGGATATTGGCGATTTCGCGCATGAAAAAAGGCGAATCACTAAGGCCGTGAATTAACACAGCGACATTATCGCTCTCTTTGTTAGTGAGTATAAAAGGCGCATTACCTTCATTACGCAATACATTGCTGCAAACAGAGTAGCGGTTAAGGCTAGTTTCTTTACAAGGCTGGGTTTGTCCCCATTCTTTCTCGTAAAACGCTTTAAACTGCGCTTTGTGCTCTTTTATTTCATTGTTTTCAGCCACAGCATTATTTGCAGCCATTAATACAACACAACACGTCAGCGTTTTTACAAAAGACTTAAACGACACCATTCTTCTCCGCTATGGATGACTAATAAAAAACGGGAGCATAGTAACATGCTCCCGCTTTTGTGACGATTCAAACAAAAATTGTATTAGCTGAAATAAGCCTCTAGGTCGTCTGAACCACCAATATGTTTTCCGCCAATAAAGACTTGCGGCACGGTTTCTCGACCACTGATTGCTGTTAGACTTGTGAGCGTAGCGCCTTTACCAAGAACAATTTCTTCGTACTCAAAACCTTTGTCATCGAGCAACGCTTTAGCTTTTGCACAGAAAGGACACCCTGGTTTCGTAATGATAGAGACCGGCGCATTAGTTTGTTCCTCTGGTGCAATATAGCCAAGCATGGTATCCGCATCAGACACTTCAAAGGGGTCGCCAGCCACATCAGGCTCGATGAACATCTTGTCCACCACGCCATCTTTTACCAACATTGAGTAGCGCCAGCTTCGTTTACCAAAACCTAGATCAGCCTTATCAACTAACATGCCCATACCGTCTGTAAATTCGCCATTCCCATCAGGAATTACGGTAATGTTATCTGCTTCCTGGTCCGCGGCCCAAGCATTCATTACGAAGGTATCGTTCACCGACATACAAATGATGTCGTCAACGCCGTGCTTTGCGAATTTTTTTGCTAATGCATTGTAACGAGGCAAATGCGTGGATGAGCAGGTGGGCGTGAATGCGCCAGGAAGCGAAAACACAACGACTGTTTTGCCAGAAAATAACTCATCTGTGGTTTTGGTTACCCAAGCTTCGCCCTCTCGGCATTGGAATGACACACTTGGGACTTTTTGCCCCTCTTTTGACGTAAAGCGACTTTCTGACATAACAACCTCTTATCGGTAATTTCGAAAATAAACACATCACTAAGCTTAAAAGCCTAGAGCGAGATCGCACACAAATCAATAGGTATTGCCTTACATTCGTTAATATCGATTTTGATGCTGAATTTAACGCCTGCACTGCCTATCCTTTCTAGCACAGACAGGTACGGCCATAAGATTATTTACGATCGGACTTACTTGCAAATTTCAATGTAAAGCGACATTCGAGGGTTAGCACCATGATTATTTTAGTTGGTGGAGAAAAAGGCGGTAGTGGCAAAAGCTGCTTAGCACAAAATATAGCCGTTTACCTTCGCACCGAAAAGGGTGCAAAGGTGCTAATGGTAGACTGCGATCCTCAGCGAACGACCTCGGACTGGATCCAGGAGCGTAAGGCTAACCCCCGCCTCGCTGAAATAAATTGCGTTCAGTTATACGGAAAAATACGCAACGAATTATTAAGCCTGCGTCAGTATTACGACTACGTCGTTATCGACTGTGGTGGGCAAGACAACTTAGCGCTGCGCTCATCAATGGCGGTCGCTGACCACATTTTGATTCCGTTGCGTCCAAAAAGACGGGATTTAAAGACAGTCCCCCATATGGAAGATATTTTATCTACTTGTAAGATGGTAAACCCCAAGATGAACGCAGCGTTCGTTATTACACAGTGCCCTTCTCTGCCTAGTCTTGCCAGCCGTATCTTAGAAGCAAAAGAAGTCTGTCGCTCGTTCGGCATTCCGGTGCTAAATTCAGTAACGTTTAGCCGCAATATGTATGACGATTCCGAGGAATCAGGTCAATCTGTAATTGAAAGCGAACCGGAAGGCAAAGCCGCTACAGAAATTAGAGCGTTATTTGAAGAGCTACTTGCTGGCAAAATGGAGGATGCTTATGAGTTTGCTCAACCTCAAAAAGTCGAAGCCTTTAGCTAAGCCCAACCTTCGTACTGTTGAAGATTTCATTGATGACGCAATACACTACGCTCAGGGGAAAGTGAATGCGCGACATAACGTTAGTGCCGTAAATCAGCGATTATCTACAGAAGCGGCTGTAAAATCTTGTGCTGTAATCACTGACCGAGTTGTATCGATAAACAAGAAGAGTAGTCAGCCAGTTAAAGAAGGTATGCGCCATGCTACTTTCACGCTAACACCGCAATGTATCGATAAGCTTGCAGAGATTTCAGAAAAAACAGGTAAAGCCAAATCTGCATTAATTCGGGAATGGATTAACGCGCATAGTTAAAAATAGACAAAAGTATAAACCTAAATACAGACTTTATTCGTTAAATCCGTCACAATGAAGCCAGGTGCCGCTTTCATGTTAGAACTCAATGAACGGATGCTTCATTAGCTTAGTAAACATGTAGATACCGCGAATAACGTTAGTATATAGGAGACAAGAGCGAATGGGCTCAAGGAGACGTAGCACTTTGCGTGTGCTGGGGTGTGCCCTTCTTATTACTCTGCAACTTGCCTATATCAAAATGGCTGCTGCAGAGAACTTTGTAGGCGCTGAAATCGCAAACATTGAAAGGCTTCTTGATGCCGAACGATATGCTGATGCCGACAGCAAAGCGCTGCTGTTATTAGAGCAAGCCTACCAGCAACAGAAAATACCTGCCGACGAATTCTTAAGTCTTGGTGTACTTTTCCTTAATACGTCTCGTTTTGAAGTGTCTAAAGTAGTATTTAGTGCCGCATTAGAACGCTACACAGCGAAAGGTGCACTTAGCAAAATGGCACTGACACTGCTTCACCTTGCGACGTCAGAACGGCACCTTTCCAACTACGATTCGTCCCTTGCCTACGTACACCGTGCTATGTCTATTGCTCAAATAGAGCGAGATGATACCTTAAAAGCTAGGCTAAACTTAGAACTCGGAACTATTCAGCAGCAGCAAGGCAAAATTGAGATTGCACTAGAGCCACTCAAACAAGCACTAGGGTATTTTCGAGACAACAATATGCCCAGCGAGATGAGTCTTTCCTTACTGCATATTGGCGACTTATACAGCACACTTAATCAGACTTCACTGGCTCATACCTATTACCGTGATGCATTAGAAAGTATAGAAAAGGCGAATGACAGCCGTCTGCTTGGTATCATAAAAACTCGCCTCGGTGCACTTTTACTTAAAACAAGTTCACCTTCACAGGCAATCCAAAGCATTGAAAGTGGGCTTAAGCACTTAGATGTGACTAAAGACGTGGGCGCTATCGCCGAAGCCAAAATGTTGTTGGGTAGGGCTTTTGTTGAACAGGGTGACACGAGCAAGGGCCGTAAATTGCTGCAAGAAGCCATGGCATTTGCTCAATCATCCGGACAATTAAAACTTATGCAGGAAGGGCGGCTTGCCCTCGCTCGCGCCTACATGAAGGAGCAGAGTTTCGAGCTAGCGCTAGCAGAGGCGCGCACTGGAACTATTGAGGCGAGAAAACATCGTGATCTACGGGATCAAATAAGCTTTTTATCTTTACAACTGAATGCGTTCGTATCCTTGGGAGAGTTTAAAAAAGCGTTGGACATTCAATCGGTAATTCAGCAGTTACGCGAGGCATTACTGGACTCTGAAAACAAATCTGCTATTGAGGGCCTTCAAGCTGAAATTGAAGTGATTCGACAATCTCACACCCTTGAAAAATTGGAAGAATCAAAAGAGCTTGCTCTTGCCCAAGCAGAGCAGGAAAAGCTACAGACAACATTAGTTTGGAGCATCTCTTTAGCAGCGTTGCTGTTCACTTTTCTGATATGGAGCAGATACAAACAGCGCCAGCAAACCATCATTTTGCGCCGTGAGGTTCGTCAGCAAACATTAACGCTTCAAGAGAAGAACGAAGAATTACAAGCCGCCTATAGAACTCTTGAAGAAGTCAGCTTACGAGATCCTTTAACGAGTTTATATAACAGACACTACCTTGAGTCTCAGCTTCCCGGAGAAATAAGGCGAAGCCAGTTTTCATCTAATCAAAGCACTGATACGAATAAGTCAAAGCAAGATTTACTGTGTCTACTGATTGATATTGACCATTTCAAACGAATTAACGACGATTATGGCCATATTGCCGGTGATAAAGTGTTGGCATCATTTGCACAAGTTTTAAAACACGTTTTTAGGCTTACCGATTTAATAATTCGATGGGGAGGCGAAGAATTTTTAGTCGTTTGTCGCCAGTCTAATCGCGAGGAGCTTCCGGAGCTTGCTGAACGTTGTCGCGAGATGGTTGCAAGTACTCCTTTTGATATTGGGCTAGAAAAGCCGATAAATATAACCTGCAGTATAGGTTTCTCATTACTGCCGCCAGACAGAAAAGACGATTTTGAAATGGCATGGGAGCGTACGTTTGCTGTCGTTGATTATGCGCTCTACGCTGCAAAGCTCTCAGGAAGAAACGGCTGGGTAGGCGTTATTGAAACACTTAATAACAATGAAAATAAGCGCACGCCAATAGATCACAAATTTAACTTTACTGGTTCAAGAATTGCGACATCATTCAATAACGTTGCAAGTATTAAATGGCCAGATAACCTCGATTAAAAGCAGTAGAGGAATAGCGGTATGTATAGAGGAAGTTGTAGTTGCCAAGCTATTCAGTATGAAGTTGACCATATTGGTGAACTCGAAGCTGATAATGAGACATTGTCACAGGCTGATGCCTGCGCTTTTCGTGTAAATATAACCAAAGAGCAGCTAGTTATTGACTGCGCACCTTCAACGTTGGCTACGCTTCATGAGTCAAATGGAGAAACGCATCACGTATGCAATCTTTGTGGCAGCATCGTCTATGTAGAGGATAGCTCACAAGGTATTGCGGTAGAGGTCCATTACAGCGGCCATGATGTGTTAGCAGAGACACACTGCCAATTCATTCTTTAGCGGAATATTGTGGTGCTTACCACGCACTATCTATTATTGTATGGTGATAAGCAAAAATACTTACCACCATATCGTGCGATAAATTAATCGCTGCTTTTGATATCTTCCATGTGATATTTATCAATAAGTGAATAAAGCGTGGGTCTAGTTACGCCAAGAAGCTCGGCCGTTCTCGACATATTCTTTTCAGCTTTTTGATATGCCCGGCGTATTGCGCGGCTTTCTGCAATTTCTCGCACCTCTCGCAAATTCAGCGTTTCTGGCTCATCTTGGGCATCAACAGGTATTAATCCTAGATCGTCAGGCTGTATAACCGTGCCCTCTGCCATGATCACCGCCGACTTCAATTTGTTTTGCATTTCGCGAATATTGCCCGGCCATTTATGGGCGAGCATGGCGTTAACCGCTGACTCAGAAAAGCTTTTGGCTTTCGCTTTAAACTCTTCGCGGTAAATATTAAGGAAAGTTCGGGCAAGTAAAATAATATCTTGATCACGGTCGCGCAGCGGCGGGATTATTATAGGCATTTCACCTACACGATAGTATAAATCTTCTCTGAAGGTTTCTTGCGCAACCATACTTTGCAAATCACGGTGGGTTGCACAAATGACCCGAATATCTACTGGAATCTCATTTCGACCACCAACCCGCTCAATTACACGCTCTTGCAAAAAACGCAGCATTTTAGCCTGGAGCCCAATTGGCATGTCGCCAATCTCATCTAAGAATAGCGTACCGCCTTGAGCGGTCTCTATTTTGCCCACCGTTGTTTTATTCGCGCCGGTAAACGCCCCCTTTTCATATCCAAATAGCTCGCTTTCTAGCAAATTTTCTGGAATAGAGGCGCAGTTAATCGCCACGAAGGGCTTATCTCTTCTCGGGCTGTGCTCATGAATACTGCGAGCAAAAACTTCTTTACCCGTACCACTTTCACCCAATAACAAGGTACTTATATCTGTATTGGCAATTTTCTCTGCGCGGCGCACTACTTTTTGAATCGCCTCGCTATTACCTACAATACGTGACATACCCGAACGAGAGCGGGCTAATATACTGTTTTCATGTTCTAGCTTAGAAAGATTGAGTGCGCGTGGACAAGCAACTTAATGGTGTCAGAGTCTATTGGCTTTTGATAAAAATCGTAGGCTCCGAAATCTATGGCCTTCAACGCATTTTGCTTGTCATTGTTTCCTGTAACAACAATGACTTTGGTTCGCGGCGCAAGAGAGATGATATCATGAAGAATACGAAGGCCCTCTGAGGCATTCGCAGGGTCGGGAGGCAGTCCTAAATCAAGCGTAACAACTTTTGGCTCAAATCGACGCAGTTGAGCAATGGCTGAAGTATGATCGTCAGCAAAAACAACATTGTAATCCGTAAGACTCCATTTAAGCTGCTTTTGTATACCTAAATCATCGTCTACTACCAAAATGGTATCAGTCATTTTATCATCCTATTATTATACTTCATCCATTCATCGTGCTTGGATTTGTGCGGTTTTTCACCGCTTATTTAGCGTACACCTTATCCTATCGGAAAATACAGTGTAAAACAGCTGCCACGACCTGGTTCGCTTTGAACAGTAAGCTTCCCGCCAATTGACTCAATGTAGGTTTTAGCATCGTAAGCGCCAATGCCCATACCCGCATTCCCTTTGGTCGTGTCAAAAGGCTTAAATAAGCGTTCATCAATAAACGCTTTATCCATACCGGTACCGGTATCTTCTATCATTACAAGCTGTGTATTATTATCTGAATTACTAGTAATAACCACATCTACTTCACCATCATCTGCAGTAGCTTGCTGCGCATTACTTATAAGATGGTAAAGTACGTTTGCGACTTTTTCTCTATCTACCAGTACGGGAGTTTCTCGCACAAGATGCACGGCGGGTAGCGGACGTAACGCTGAACAGCGTTTTTCGACCACATCTTTTGCAATATCTGAAAGGAGAAACTCGGAATTTACGCCCTCTTCTACCGCTTTTTTGTCGGTAAGTTGTTTAAGCATTTTTTCCATTCTGGCTTTGGTGTGCTCTAAGGTCTCAAAGGTATCATCAATGAACTCAGGGTTGTGCTTATGTTGCTGCGCATTGGCCAGTATCAAGTCGACCTGCGCTAATACATTTTTTAAATCATGCAATACAAATGCTGACATTCGATTGAACGCAGCGAACTGTGCATTTTCAGCCACAACTTGGGCAGCTTCGTGATGTTGCATGTACGTACCCACTTGCTCGGATACAGCGGTAAGGTAATCTTTTACTTCCCAGTTAAGGCTGATTTTTTCCTTATCTCCTGGCGCAAGTACAGCAAAGCCCCATAACCCGCCCTCTTTTAAAAAGGGAACAAAGAGCTGGTAGCCCCACTGCTTTAGTGCGTCCCTATCTAACTTTAGCCCCTCGTAATCAAAGGGTTTGACTAGATAAGCGTCGGTGTCGATTATCCAACCATTTTCATCACTATATAGCACGAGCGCATCAAGGGTCTTACACCTATACTCTTTACCGTCTGATACAGGAGACGCCGAAGCGATACATTCATAACCATTTTGCGTGACTTTAAATAACAAACCAGAATCGTACTGGATTGCGTTAAGCATGCCGGTTAAACCCGCATAGTACACATCCGAACTCGATTCTCCGGCTTTCGTCAGCCATTTCGTTAACTTTACCCACTCGACGCGATAATCGAATTGGTTGGCAAAAAAGTGCTTTGTAATAAATACTTTTATCTTCGTTCGAAAACCATTGGATAAAAATACCGTGGCGAGCAAAGCGAAAGACATCACAACCAAAATTATTTGAACGGTAGCACCCCAGTTTCCCCCTAAATAGTTTATCGCGTACCCGACTACGGCCATTATGAACAGGTAGCCACCTGCCACTAAAAGCAGCGAGCTATGCAGAACGACATCGCGAGAGATAAATATATCTATGCCCCAATGGTGAATTCGGCGTATAGAAATAACAAGCAGGGGCATCAACAGGAAGTAGATAAAACCGCGAGCAGCTATATAGCCAACCTCCACTTGGTTAACCATGGTCGCATTCGCGTAAGTGACAAATTCAAATAAATTTGTGGCACCTAAATAAATGATAAGCGGCTTGAAGGCCCATTGCTCTCGGCCTGCTTGTCTATAGACAACTTCCAGTAAAACCAATACTTCTAAAGACAATACGATAAGAACAAGAAAGCTCCACGCTGGATTGACCGCCAATAAATAGGGCGCAAACAATGCAACTAGCGCAGGAGCTAGAATGATAAGTGTGACGGGCCGCTTTAAAACATCGAAAATGTTGTTGAAACTTGTTTGAAGGCAGCCGGCTAAAAATAAAAGCCACGTAAGCTGCTTAAGGACATCAGCGCTGAGCAACCAACTTAATGAAACCGGGCCAAACAGTGCAGTGACTAAACTTGTCGACCATAAAAACGTAGCAGCCGTAGCCAAGACTAATAGGTTCTTGGCCACACCTGGTTTGCGTACGGTCAACAACAACAATAAAAGGGCTAAATGCGCCAGACTGTTTAACACATAGCCTACATCTGAAATCATCCCTTCATCTCACCCTTTTTATTTTGTAAAGCACTACCTTTTACGGATAACCAGAGAGCCTATTGAGTAACCTGCTCCAAATGAGCAAAGCACGCCAACATCGCCGGCAACAAGATCCTCATGGTTGAGGCCAAAGGCGATCACAGAGCCAGCCGAAGCAGTGTTGGCAAATTCATCCAGCACAATTGGCGCCTCGGTACGGTCGGCATCACGCCCTAGCAGTCGCTTACAAATCAGGGTGTTCATATTAATATTTGCCTGATGCAGCCACCAGCGTTTTACGCCTTCAGGCTTTATGCCGTGAGTAGCTAAGTGCTCTTCAATATGTGCCGCAGCCAAAGGGCAAACTTCTTTGAACACTTTTCTTCCAGCCTGATGGAATAACTTATCAGGTCCGTAAGGGTCAACATCTTCTGCACGGGTCATATACCCAAAGTTTGATCGGATGTTGTTTGAGAACTTTGTCAGGGCCTTAGTGCTAAGCACGTCATAAACATGCTCACTCTGAGCGGTTTCAGCCATCTCCAGTACGGTAGCGGTTGCCACATCACCAAAAATAAAATGGCTGTCGCGATCGGCGTAGTTGATTTGTGGAGACACCAACTCGGGATTAATTACCAATACTCGCGTCGCATTTTTTGCGCAGAGCATTTCATAAGCGCGGTGCATGCCAAAGGTTGCTGCCGAGCACGCCACCAACATATCGAAACCGAAACCTTCAATATTTAGTGCTTCTTGCACTTCTATGGCTATTGCTGGATATGCACGTTGCGTATAGGCACATGAGACGATCACGGCGTCAATATCTTTACTATCTAGTTTAGCTGATGCTAGTGCTAGCTTTGCCGCTTCAACGGCTATTTCAGCTTGATGAGAAAGCTCGTCATCGCTGCGGGGTTCAATTTTCGGTTTCATCCGAGTGATATCTAGCGCGCCCTCTTTCTGATAGATGTAGCGGCTCTTTATACCTGAAGCTTTTTCGATGAACTCTGCACTTGAATAAGGCATTGCATTAACTTCGCCCGCCTCTATTTGTGTCTTATTTTCTTCATTGAAAGCATCAACATAGGCATTGTAACTATTAACCAGTTCTTCGTTTGTAATACTGTCTTTAGGGTGCCATACACCTACACCACTGATCACAACTTGCTGAGACATAATCATTCTCTATTTTTTTAATTAACACCACAAACGTACTATGCACAGCGTTGCGACAGGCCTTTCAAACGATAGGCGACGCGTTCTGTACACGATAAGCGACGTGTCCTGTACGCGATAATACGTATGCAATTTAGCTCCTCCGATACCCTACTACTAGGTGCCGGGGGCATTTGATGACCTATAGCTTACCTCAATCCGCTTTCGGTGTAACTACAGTGAATGTGACCAATCGTGTTTGCGTCGGTAAATAGCGGCTCTGACCCAATTAATACCAGTCCGCATGGATAATTGGAAAATAAATCGCATTTGCCTGCGAAGCGTTTGAACTAAACCAGACATGTAGATTGAAGGGGGTTAGTGAATTGAAACGCTCAAAAAATATCTGACCAAGTTATCTTCGTTTAGTGAAAACCTTGGTGTATTCAATATTCGTGGCGTTTGAATTTAGAACCTTGTACTTTTTACTTTTGACAACAACTCTAATATTCATCTCATAGCCAATAAAAAACCCGCTTCTAAAAGCGGGTTTTCATATTGCGTTTGGTAAATAATTAAAGCTGGTTAATTTGCCACACTGTTACAGTGCCGCTTACTTCGCTACCTACTACTAGAAGAGGAACACCACTTGGGCTGTCTTCTGCACTAACAAACACTAAGCTCTCAGGCGCAAGGTCACCAATAACATCATCGGAAGTTAAACCTTCAGTAAGGTCACGATTGATAATGTATTCAGCAAACTGAACATCATATGGGTTAGTTACGTCGTAAACGAAAATACCGCCCATGCGCTCTGTGCCAATAAAGGCATACGTGCGATCGCCCACTTGGCCAACCGTTAAGGCTTCTGGCTCAGGGCCTTTATTTTCAGAGCGTGAGTCACCCGCGTTTTCATCATCACCGTTGTTAAACTGTGCGCCGTGGACTGAAGCAGTAATACGCTCAAAATCGTCACCTGAGTCGTAAACCACCAAACCGTTTTGATCCCAAATAGTGAATGAACGGGCGCCATATGCATACGCTGCATCGTATTCACCGTCACCATCTGCATCGCCCATGGCTGATGTTACACGTAAATCATCGGCTTCACCTGTTGCCTGTAGCATAGCTAATTCAGAGTTAGCAGCAGCAGTCAGATCTTCTACTTTTACTTCATCGGTATAAGCTAGGCAGCCGTCGTTCTCATCAAAATCAACACCGCCAGCAGCTGTACATGCGGCCTCGTCGGCAGCTTCAAAGAAGTATTCGCGAGCATCGCCTTCATTCGCTGTTACAATGAACGTCGCATCTTTCCACGTAAAGTTAGCGATAGTATCAGGCTGGTATACGCCGTACAGTCCTGTATATTGACCAAAGCTCACTGCTCCATCTTCTTGTATGTCAATATTCAAGCCAGCCCACGACTTAGTCCCTAAACCAACAACTTCAACAGTCAAGTCTTCTAAATCTAAAATAGCCAAGCCGTTGTTTTCTTGCAGGCTTACATAAGCAACATCGTTAGTGGCGGTGATATATTCAGGCTCTAAATCTTTAGCAACAGATGACGTAATTGCAGTGCCATTAATTGTGCGCCCTGCTGGGTTAGGAAACATCATTCCCTGTGCCATCAAGTCAGCTTCGGTGCCGTTAAGTGCGCTAAATCCAACAGTAGTCCCTGTTTCTTCAGGCTCTCCACTCGCTAGAATATTGATAACCGTGATAGAACCTTCAGGGTCGATAGTGTAGTCATCAGAAGGCTCACCTTCGTTTGCTACCAATACTTTGCCACCATCAGGCGTAAAAGTAACCATGTCAGGCAGCGCGCCTACTTCTACCGAATCCAAAAACGCAGGCGATGAGCTATCCAAGCCGTTATAAAACAGTACATATCCATTGTCTGTTTTCACATCAGCTGGCACTGCAACGGCCATAAGGTCACCGCTTATTGCAATGCTTGTTAAGCTGCCCAACGTTACACCGTTAATATCGGCAGGCAGTGCGATAGTAGTTGGAGTTAGCGAGGTCGTGTTAATTGGATCAGCCATGGTAGCGGTATTCACGCTAGAGGCATCGATAACCGCGATAGTGTTGGTCTCACCATTTGTTGCGTAAATTGTGCTGGTTCCAGCATGAAACTGAACAATTTCAGCGGCTGTTTGGTTACCTAGGAAGGCACGACCAACGATGTCCATAGCAATGCCAATTGACGCATCGGTACCATCGCTTCCATCTGCTCCAGCTTCGCCTTGCTCGCCTTGTGGACCCTGCGCACCTGTTTCACCTTGCGCACCGTCATCGCCATCGAGGCCGCATCCAGAAAGCGCAGCAGACACTAAAAATGCAAGTAATCCATATTTAAATTTATTACGCACTGCCATCTTATTTCCTTTTTATTTGTATTTTTGTCGTACGTTGTCAGGCCCTAGAAATCTCGAAGTTTTCACTTTCGCTAAAGAAAGTAGAAAGAGAAACAGGAACTTCTTGCCTTAGTACACCAGAAAATTTATGTAACTTCTATGTATAAATTAGAATCAGTTTATGACACAAATATTAATTAGGCAAAGGGCAGTCACTTTTCTATAACAAAGATAAGAACCCCACGGGTTTAACCCATCGAAAATCATAGATAAAGCAAACGTCTAGTTTTATTTGAAGGCACTATCTGATACTAATATTCACAATATTATGTATAAACTTAATGAAATTGGAATAGCTCGTTGTTGAAGTGAGTGGTTCCGACGCTCTTAAGTTTTTAAAAGGATTAGTCATGAAATTGAAATTCACAGCGTCAGCATTGATTGCAGCGACGCTTACGCTAACTGCTTGTGCAACCTCACCAACAGGCAGAAATCAAGTATTGCTCTTTTCTGAGAGTCAGTTAGCTCAAATGGGTGACCAAGCTTTCACAGGAATGAAAGAGGAACTCAAAATTTCGAATAAGTCTGTTCAGAATTCTTACGTAGAATGTGTAGCAAACGCCATTACTGCCCAAGTACCCGCTAGCGTTTTCAATGGTCAGTGGGAAGTGGTGGTGTTTGACGATGAACAGGTAAATGCGTTTGCCCTGCCAGGCGGAAAGATTGGTGTATATACAGGGCTTCTTAACGTTGCAGAAAACCAGCATCAACTTGCCGCTGTTATCGGTCATGAAGTGGGACATGTTATTGCAGAGCACGGTAACGAACGGATGTCACAATCAACATTGATCAATATGGGAAGTCAAGCGGTTGGTCAGGTGTTAGCAGCGAACGAAGTGCCTCAATCAGGGCCGATTATGGCAGCCATAGGTTTAGGTGTTCAGGTGGGTGTTCAACTACCTTTCAGCAGAACTCACGAATCTGAAGCCGATGTTATAGGTCTTCAGCTCATGGCGAAGTCTGGATTTGACCCTAGACAGTCAGTTAACTTATGGCAAAACATGGATGCGGCAAGTGGGGGTAACCGTCCAATGGAACTGTTATCAACTCACCCTGCTCCACAAACAAGAATTGATAACTTGCGAGCTAATATGCCCGACGCCTATGCAGACTATCAAGCCACTGCCTATCGTCCTAACTGCAGATAAAATGTGGGCGCCAAAATCGACGGTTTTTGGCTACTACAAGATTACAGTAAAAGGTATCAGTATTCCCTTTCCTTAAAGCAAAAAAAAACGCTGCAACATTGCAGCGTTTTTTGTTTTCAAAGCTAGTGACTATTCGCCGTCTTGCTTGTGAAGATGAACATCCATTTGTGGGAATGGAATAGAAATACCTTCTTTGTCAAAGCGAAGTTTGACTTGCTCAGTAAAGTCGAACTTAACTGCCCAGAAGTCTGCAGCTTTAACCCAAGGGCGTACTACAAAGTTAACGCTGCTATCTGCTAGTTCAGAAACTGCAACAGTCGGTGCTGGCTCTGCCAAAATACGCTCATCAGCAGCAACCATTTCTTGCAATACCTGCTTAGCTTTCAACAAGTCGGCGTCGTAACCAATACCAACAACCATGTCTACGCGACGAGTATCTTTTGCAGAATAGTTGGTGATGTTACCGCCATAAATATTACCATTTGGTACAATAATCTCTTTATTGTCTGGTGTATTCATTGTGGTAGTGAAGATACCAATCTTCTTGATAGAACCCGCCGTACCAGCAGCCTCAACAAAATCGCCCGCTTTAAATGGCTTAAATACTAGAAGCATTACACCAGCCGCGAAATTCTTCAGTGAATCTTGCAGTGATAGGCCAATTGCTAGACCGGCAGCACCCAGTATTGCAACAAGCGAAGTAGTGTCTACACCTAGTTGGTCGAGTGACGCTACAATAACAAACAGCATCAAAATTGCGCTAAGTATGGCTTCTAGGAAGTCTACTAACATGTCATCGTATTTAGATTTAGCCATTAGGCGTCTAAAAACAGAAAGGATGAGTCCAACTACGATTTTACCGATTACATAAATTGCAATCGCCATTAATATATTGATACCCCAAGGAATGGCGTATTCGTTTATATATCTTTCAACATCGCTTGCTGAAAAAAGCGAGAGTTTCTCTTCCATAATATGGTCCTTGTCATGGTTAGTTGTAATTAACGCAAATACGTTAGCAGCTATTCGTATTAACACCAATACATAATAGGCTCAAACAGCATAAATTTGCTCTAAAGTCTAAGCTACATAGACTGTTGATAGTGCGAGAATTATCCTAAAGTAGCGGTCTGAAACGTCATTTTTAACCATCATATAGACTAAAGTTTGAGTATCTTTTTGAATAATTGTCACACCCCTGTAACTCATTAAAAGCATGATTTCACTCGAAGCTTAAATGCGCTTTGCTATTTTCCATAAAATTGGAAGTTACCGAGTTTTAAGACAATTTTTTTGATGATTTTTTAGCCGCAAAGTTTTAGACTAAAGTCTCATGAAAGTTGGGCGCGTTGCACACCTAATATGTAGCCGGCCAGCCAAACATGAACGAGCTTTAGCAAACTATGTCACTTAAAGGATTAACGCATGTTGCTTCTCATTACCTTATTTTCAGTTGTATTGTGTTTGTTTTTATATTCACTTCGCACTGATAAAGGAAAACATACTAAGTACGCAAGAGCGGAGTACCGCCCGTCACATCAATCGAAGCGAACAACCTCTGTGTTGAAATCGTCTTCTAACGACTCTTCGCCCACTGCGGCGTAGAGAAAAAACCGAGTCAGCAAGTATTTAAAGGGCGCATGCTGTTGTTCGTGTCATTTACTATTAAGGCGAATTTAACCTTAAAGTGCATACGAAGTCTTCAACAGCATTGCAACCTGTATCTCCACACACGTATTATACGCGGTAAAACCATACACCTGATTTACTATGCGTATACCTAGAGTCTATTACCCCAATCCCATCCCGTTAGAACAAGAATTCGAGTTAACCGAAGATGCAGGACATCACATCGCCACGGTTTTACGTATTAAGCCCAATCGCCCCATAGTGTTATTTAATGGTGATGGTAATGAATACAGCGCACAAATCATCAGTGTTCAAAGGAAAAAAGTTACGGTAGAAGCTGATGCTTGCCTTTCTTTGGCAAAAGAGTCACCACTTCACATTCACCTAGGTCAGGGTGTTTCTAAGGGCGATAGAATGGACACCGTTTTGCAAAAGGGTGTGGAACTTGGAGTGTCTGAAATTACACCTATAATCACCGAGCGCTGCACCGTAAAGCTTGATGAATCGCGCTGGGAGAAAAAAATCCAGCAATGGCAAAAGATCATTATCGGCGCGTGCGAACAAAGCGGTCGCAACGTTATTCCAACACTTAATGCACCCGTTAGTCTGAGCCAGTGGCTGTCATCATCAACAAGTACAACAAGGCTTGTACTTGCTCCAGGAGCGGAACAAAGTCTAGCCAGACAACCTTATAACACGCATGGTTTTCGTTTATTAATTGGCCCTGAAGGTGGCTTGGCCGAAACAGAAATACATCAAGCGAATGAGAGCGGTTACCAGTCAGTAAGTCTGGGACCTCGAATTTTGCGAACGGAAACGGCGGCAATAACCAGCCTAAGTATACTTCAAGCGCTGCATGGCGACTTTTAACGCCTTTTGCGTGTGAAATGATTGGCTTGAAGAACTTAAGCTGTGCCCCAATATAAATCAATAAGTAGATGGCCCGTCTGTGATGGGATTTTATAAATATTTAAGGTGAGACACTATGCAATATACCGTTGGCGTAATCATGGACCCCATTGCGAGCATTAAGCCACATAAAGACACAAGCTTCGCAATGATGCTTGAGGCCCAGCGCCGCGGTGCAAAAATTGTCTATTTCGAGCTAAAAGACTTGTACTTGGATAACGGTAAGCCTATGGGGCTTGGTAAGACCGTATCAGTAAAAGATCAATCAACGGATTTTTATACTGTTGAGGATGAATTTACTGTTCACTTAGGAGATATCGATGTATTGCTAATGCGCAAAGACCCTCCGTTTGACAGTGAATTTCTCTATGCCACTCAAATACTTTCGCTCGCTCAAGACGAAGGCGCGCTCGTGGTTAACAATCCGCAGGCGCTGCGTGATTACAACGAAAAGCTATTTACGTCTTACTTTCCAGAACATATTCCTCATACATTGGTTTCAAACAATCAAACCTTGATCCGCGAGTTTCACGCTAAACACAAGGATATTATTTGCAAGCCATTGGACGGTATGGGCGGTGCCTCTATTTTTAGAATTAAACCTGACGGCAACAATTTAGGCGTTGTCATTGAAACGTTAACTAAGTTGGGCACCCGATACATGATGGTCCAAGAGTATTTGCCAGAAATAAAAGATGGCGATAAACGTGTACTGATTGTTGATGGCGAAGTGATGCCCTACTGCTTAGCACGCCTGCCAACTAAGGGCGAAACCCGCGGTAATTTAGCTGCCGGCGGTACTGGTCGCCCGCAGCCGATTTCAGAGTCTGACAGAGCGCTAGCTGAGGCTATAGCGCCTACGCTGAAAGAAAATAATATTCTTTTTGTGGGTCTTGATGTAATTGGGAATAAAATTACCGAAATAAACATTACTAGCCCAACGTGCGTACGAGAAATAGAAGCAGCTTACGACATCAATATAATCGGTGCGCTGTTTGATGCGATAGAAAAGCGCCTGAAGAAGTAAAGAGATATAAGGCTCAACGCGCTTGGGCCCTATACCGACGACATTTTAAACAATAAGTAAAAAAGGTCTGCATGCTGTTAGTTCGCAGTCCAATAGAAGTGAAAGAAAACCTATGACGGAATTGAAAAGCTTACAGAACCACTTTTTAGTCGCGATGCCGAGTCTGGACGATCCGTACTTTTCCCGATCACTCATTTATGTTTGTGAGCATAACGCAGAAGGTGCAATGGGCATCGTAGTAAATCAGCCTTCTACGATGAACGTGAAGCAACTTCTAGAACAAACTGATAAAGAACTTAATGTATCTGATGAAAAAGCTGAGGATATCGTTCTCGCTGGCGGGCCTGTGAGTCAAGAGCGCGGGTTCGTGCTCCATTCTTCCCCAAAAGCATGGGCGTCGAGTCTCAAGCTTGCACCGGGCATTATGGTCACCACATCGAAAGATATACTTACTGCAATTGCCAACGATGAGGGGCCGAAAGACGTGCTTATTGCATTGGGCTATGCAGGTTGGACTGCGGGGCAGCTTGAAAAAGAAATGCAAGAGAACGCGTGGCTAACTATTGAAGCCGATGAAGATATTTTGTTTAACACGCCCATACACAAAAAGTGGCAGGCAACGGTAAATAAATTGGGTGTTGACGTGTGGCAGCTTGCGCCAGGGGCCGGACATGCCTGAGTTAGGTAATCGCACGGTACTTGCTTTTGATTTTGGTACTAAAAGTATTGGCGTGGCGGTGGGACAAGAAATTACCGGTACCGCTTCTCCACTAGCGGCATTAAAAGCGAAAGACGGCATTCCAGACTGGGCGGTGATTGAAAAGCTGTACGAGGAATGGCAGCCTCACGTTGTCGTGGTGGGGTTACCGCTTAATATGGATGGTACCGAGCAAGAAATGACACAGCGAGCACGCAAGTTTGCCAACCGGCTGCACGGGCGTTTCCGTGTGGCAGTGGAAACGTGTGATGAGCGCCTTACTACTACCGATGCCAAATCCATGTTGTTTGAGCTAGGCGGTTATAAGAAGCTAACTAAAGATAAAGTAGATAGCGTGTCTGCTTGTGTTATTTTTGCCAGTTGGACTGAAAGCCAATATGGATAAGCCAATTAAGTAATACGCTTCATGCGCCCTAGCAAAATCCGGTTACACTAAGCGCTATAAATTATTGTGCTAACGTTATTCAGGGCGATGTCCTTCATTACATTGCCAACATAACTCGAATGCGCTACCGTTTTCCTCTCCACATTGCGTGCAAAGCCAGTCCTCTCTGGCCCCCGTTGTTTTATTTGCGCTGTTTATTAACGCTTCCACCACTTTAGAAGCCCTGCCATACCAACTATCATCAACGAGCCATACTTCTTGTTGTGAGTCTTGCCAAGGCAACTCACCAATGGCGCCGCTAGCAAACTCGTTTTTTACCATATAAGGGATAGATAGAGCGTCTAATTCACTGCGAACGGCTTGCATTTCAAAGGCATCTTGTGAAGTGAAAAGTTTTTTCAAAAGCAATCCTCATTCAAATACAAAAGCAGCCACTGAAGGCTGCTTTTTTAGAAAATACCGTTTATTGGCGAGTACAGGTCATAAAATTACGACGTATATTTTGCCTCAATTTAACTGAACGCGTTCTAATCATCCATATCAATGGACACATTGGACAGCGTGCCCAAACTAGATCCATCGCTAGTATCAAGTTTAATCATCAAGCGTAAGTCATTAGGCGAGTCAGCATGATGCAACGCTTGATCCATATCGATCTTGCCCGCTTTATAAAGATCATAAAGGGCCATATCGAAGCTCTGCATACCTTGCTCTTTGCCCTTCTTCATCGCCTCTTTTAGCGCGCCAATTTCATTTCGCTGAATGAGGTCGCGCACTAATGGTGAATTTAACAGTATTTCAATTGCAGCTACCCGGCCTTTACCATCCGGAGTAGGAACAAGCTGTTGGGCAACAATAGCCCGAATGTTTAGGCTTAAATCGAAGCGCAGCTTGTCGTGCTGATCTTTAGGCGCTAAATGCATAATACGCTCTATCGCTTGGTTTGCATTGTTAGCGTGCAGTGTTGCCACACACAAATGCCCCGTGTCGGCAAACGACATGGCATATTCCATGGTTTCCATAGAACGAATCTCACCAATGAGAATGACATCTGGCGCCTGACGCAGCGAGCTTTTAAGCGCATCGTCAAAAGATTGCGTATCGATGCCTACTTCGCGCTGAGTGATAACGCAATTTTTGTGCTCATGCACAAATTCAATGGGGTCTTCTATAGTTAAGATATGACCATGAGAGTTTTCATTTCTATGACCAATAAGCGCAGCAAGTGAAGTAGATTTACCCGTTCCGGTTCCACCCACAAACAGAACAAGACCACGCTTGGACATAATGATTTCTTTCAATACTCGCGGTAGACCTAAATCATCTGCTTTGGGTATCTGAGTAACAATTCGACGTATAACCATGCCTGCCTTGTCCCGCTGCCAAAACGCAGAGCAACGAAAGCGGCCAATTCCTTCTCGCACTATCGCAAAGTTACATTCCTTCGAGGTATGGAATTCATTTTGCTGCTTTTCGGTCATGGCTTCATGAACAAGCGCTAATGAGGCGTCCTCAGAAGTCGCCGTTTCAGTGACCGGCGTAAGCTTACCGTTTATCTTGGCACTAACGGGAAACCCGGCGGTAATGAACAAGTCCGACGCATTGGAGTCGACCATTTTTTGTAAAAGTGAATCTAACATATCGGCCTCTAGAAGTTGTTCATCGACTGTTTATCCACCGACTTAGCCGCCGCATCTTGTTTAGTAATCACCCCCATGGCCACTAAACGCTGTAAGCACTGATCCATCGTTTGCATTCCATGTGCCTGACCAGTTTGAATGACAGAGTACATTTGCGGCACCTTATCTTCACGAATAAGATTACGAATAGCCGGAATACCTACCATGATCTCGTGTGCTGCTATTCGACCCCCTCCAACTTTCTTCAGCAGGGTTTGAGATATTACCGCGCGTAGCGACTCTGAGAGCATGGAGCGCACCATGGCCTTTTCTTCGGCTGGGAATACATCGATAATACGGTCGATAGTCTTTGGCGCAGAGTTAGTGTGAAGCGTACCAAACACCAAGTGACCGGTTTCCGCAGCGGATATAGCTAGTCGTATGGTTTCAAGGTCACGTAGCTCGCCCACCAAAATCACGTCAGGGTCTTCACGAAGTGCTGAACGCAACGCATTGTTAAACGAGTGAGTGTCGCGGTGCACCTCTCGCTGGTTTACCAGGCAAAGTTTGTTTTCGTGAACGAATTCGATTGGATCTTCAATAGTGAGAATATGCTCACGCTTGTGGGTGTTGATATGATCGACCATTGCCGCAAGCGTGGTACTTTTACCCGAGCCCGTTGCTCCCGTTACCAGCACAATCCCCGTAGGTTGGTTTATTATATCTTTAAAAATTTCGGGTGCGCCTAAATCGTCTAGCGTCAATACCTTGCTGGGAATGGTACGCAGCACCGCGGCAGCACCGCGATTTTGGACGAATGCATTTACACGAAAGCGCGACAGGCCATTTACTTCGAAAGAAAAATCGGTTTCTAGATTTTCTTCGTATTCTTTGCGCTGCATGTCGTTCATAATCTCATAAATGAGACTGTGTACTTGCTTGTGATCGAGAGCAGGCACGTTCAGTTTACGCATTTCGCCATCTACACGAATAATTGGTGGTAGGCCCGCTGATAAGTGTAAATCTGAGGCGTTATTCTTAACACTGAAAGCCAAAAGTTCGGTAATATCCACAACCACTTCTCCAAAACAAGGTGAATAATGCAAACAATAGCAGAAAGACTAAATTCCGCACTAAAAGGAATAGACCAAGCCGCTACCAGTGCACATCGTCCACCAAATTCTGTTAAATTGCTAGCGGTTAGCAAAACAAAACCCGTATCAGATATCATGGAAGCGTATGAAGCGGGACAACGAATGTTCGGTGAAAACTACGTACAGGAAGGTGTTGAAAAGGTTCAGGAACTTTCTCATCTCGATGATCTGGAATGGCATATGATTGGCCCAATCCAATCAAACAAAACTAAAATCGTCGCTGAGCATTTCGATTGGGTTCAGTCTGTAGACAGAGAAAAAATTGCTCGCCGCTTGAACGAGCAACGACCAGACTCATTGCCGCCGCTGAATGTATGTATTCAGGTGAATATTGATGACGAAGAGAGTAAGTCCGGTATATCTCCTGGCGAATTATCTTCGCTTATCGAGTTCATTGAATCGCAGGAACGCCTAACGTTGCGAGGATTAATGGCCATTCCCAAAGCCAACCCAAGTGAAGAGCAGCAGCACAAGTCGCTCGCCAAACTTAAAGAATTATTCGACCACTACCATACATCACTGAGCAATTTTGATACCCTATCCGTAGGAATGAGTAGTGATATGACAGAAGCGATCCAGCACGGGTCGACGATGGTGCGCGTAGGTACCGCCATTTTCGGTAAACGAAATTAGGTCGACACCTCACTACACAGACTTAAACGAAACTAACAAATAGGATTTACATGCAACAGAAAAAATTAGCATTTATTGGCGCGGGTAACATGAGCCGCAGCATCATCAGTGGTCTTATCAAATCTGGTTACGCCAAAGAAAATATCTTGGCGGCAAACCCTTCCACACCCAAGTTAGACGGCCTGAAAGCCGAGTTTGGTATTCACACCACACAATCTAATGATGAAGCTTGCCAATTCGCTGATGCCATCGTGCTTGCGGTAAAACCACAAATAATGGGCGATATGTGCGCCGAGTTACAAAAGAACAATGACCTATCTGGCAAGTTGTTTATGAGTATTGCTGCCGGTCTTCCCGTCGCTCGGCTGCAAGAAATGCTAGGTGGTGAATACCCTGTTGTTCGTATTATGCCTAACACCCCAAGCTTATTGGGTAAAGGTATGTCAGGCATGTATGCCGACGACACGGTTTCAGAATCTGACAGACAATACGTTGACGATGTGATGAACAGCGTGGGCGAAACCGTATGGGTAGATAAAGAAGAGGGTATTAACGGCGTTATTGCTGCAGCAGGCAGCAGCCCTGCTTATTTCTTCTTGTTCCTGCAAAATATGCAGGAAGAAGCAATGAACATGGGCTTCGATAAAGCCCAGTCTCGCTTAATGGTTCAGCAGGCCATGTTAGGCGCAGCCGAAATGGTTTGTAACAACCCCGACCTTGAATTAAGCGAGCTTCGTGCCCAAGTTACATCTAAAGGCGGCACGACAGCAGAAGCCGTAAATACTTTCATTAATGAAGGTTTAAAAGACATTGTCAGCAAATCGATGCGCGCAGCAGTTTCGCGTGCAGAAGAAATGGCAAAACAGCTATAACGTTTTAGGAAAAGCACAACATGAATGCAACGGTATTTTTGATTGATACCTTATTTAGCCTTTATTTGATGGTGGTTATTCTGCGCCTGTGGCTACAAGTGGTTCGAGCAGATTTTTATAACCCAATGAGTCAATTTGTAGTAAAAGCAACCCACCCTATTGTGGGGCCGTTGCGCCGTGTTATCCCGTCAATCGGCAGATTCGACACCGCTACCTTTGTGTTGGCAATAGCAGTGTGCGCCCTAAAGCTCATCACGCTGGGCTTGATGTTTGGCGGTAGCCTCAACCCTGTTGGCATTGCAATACTGTCAGTGATTGGTGTGGTAAAAGAAACCTTATCGCTGATGTTTTGGGTGTTGCTGTTACGGGCTATTTTAAGCTGGGTATCACAAGGTCAGTCTCCTGTTGACTACGTTTTGTATCAGCTTACCGAACCGTTTTTAGCGCCTATCCGTAAGGTAATTCCTCCATTAGGCGGCTTGGACTTATCAGTGCTTATTGCCATCATTGCATTACAGTTTTTACAGCTACTGATCCAAGATACTTTCCCTATGTAATGAATGTCTACATACCGACATATCATTAAGATATCTGCGGTCCAAGCAATGACGTTTATTGCATCGTGAGCGGAAAAACACAGGTAAAAATGAAGGCAACGATAAGGTCTATCATGAATAAATCAAACCGAATAAAAAAAGGCTATTTGGCATTTCTTGCAATAGCTATGGCTTGCCTAAGCATCTCTGCTTTTGCCGAACAAAAGCAAACGCTGGGTGAATGGGATGTACATTACATGGTGGTCGGCACCCCATTTTTAACGCCCGAAGTTGCTGCTAGCTATGGCATCGTAAGAAGTAAGTTTAACGCGCTGGTGAACATTTCTGTACTCGACAAAGTTTCTGGCGAAGCGCAACGTGCAGACGTCACAGGTACAGCAAAGAACCTTTTAGGTAACGCTCGCAAGCTTACCTTCAAAAAAGTTGAAGATGGCGACGCAATTTATTATTTAGCTGTTTTACCGTTTCGCGATCAGGAAACCTTTAGGTTTGAGATTGGTGTACAAAAAGGTACGAGTAAACAAACGTTGAAATTCCAGCAAAAAATGTATGTTGATGAATAGATAGCGGCACATTTCAGCACTTTCGGGCATACATAGGTGTAACAACTAGTTTATGCGTTGCACCAAATCAGGGTTAATAAAATTAAACGCTTAAAAGCGAGATTTCCGTTCAACTGGTATCTCGCTTTTTTATTTTTATAAAAACTTGATGACTCTCCTTTACCATTTGCATGCAGTGGTAAATAATCAGAACAACTGGTCGGTCAAGCTAGCGTTTAACGGTAAACTTAGCTCGTAAACCATAAACCAGCCGCCTTCATAGCATATAAAAACAGAGAATAATTATGAATACGCCCGCATCGCAGCCTTCACCATACCCTCACTTACTTGAACCACTAAATTTAGGCTTTACTACGCTTCGAAATAGAACGCTAATGGGTTCTATGCATCTTGGCCTTGAAGAAGAAAAAGGCGGATTTGACAAACTCGCTGCATTTTATGCCGAGCGTGCGAAAGGCGGTGCAGGTCTTATCGTAACTGGCGGGATCAGCCCTAATATTTCAGGTTGGGTTGCGCCATTTGCAGGCAGAATGACCCGTTCGAGTCATGCCAAAAAACATCGTGTTATTACTGAAGCAGTGCATAAAGAAAACGGCAAGATCTGCATGCAAATTCTGCATTCAGGGCGTTACGGCTATCATCCGCTTGCCGTTTCTGCCTCACCTATGAAGTCGCCTATCACGCCTTTTAAGCCACGGGAACTTTCCTCACGGGGCGTAAGAAGTACCATTAAAGACTACATAAAATGTGCTAGCTTAGCTCAAGATGCTGGATACGACGGCGTCGAAATTATGGGCTCTGAAGGCTACCTTATAAACCAGTTTTTCTGCGAGCGGACCAATCATAGAAGTGACGAATGGGGCGGCAGTTTGGAAAACCGTGCTCGTCTTGCTATAGAGATAGTTAAAGGCGTACGGGAAAAAGTAGGTACTAACTTCATAATTATTTACCGACTGTCTATGCTCGACTTGGTTGAAGGCGGGGCTAAATGGGATGAAGTTGTGTACTTGGCTAAAGAAATTGAAAAAGCAGGTGCTACGCTTATTAATACCGGCATTGGTTGGCACGAAGCGCGGGTCCCCACTATTTCCACCTCGGTGCCTCGCGCGGCGTTTACATGGATAACCGAACGCATGAAAAAAGAAGTGTCTGTCCCTCTTATTACGACTAACCGCATCAATACTCCTGAAGTTGCAGAGTCGGTGTTGGCTCAAGGTCATGCTGATATGGTGTCGATGGCCCGCCCTTTCTTGGCTGATGCACACTTTGTTACCAAAGCCATGCGCAATGAATCTAAGCTTATCAACACCTGTATTGCGTGTAACCAGGCTTGCCTAGATCATGCATTTGAGCAAAAGCGTGCAAGCTGCCTAGTTAATCCACAGGCATGCTATGAAACTGAACTGACTTTTGAGCCCACCCAAAACAAGAAAAAGTTAGCGGTTGTAGGTGCAGGTCCAGCTGGACTGGCATTTTCCATGTATGCCGCTGAACGTGGTCATGACGTACACTTGTTCGATAAAGCCGCTGAGATTGGCGGGCAGTTTAACTACGCTAAACAAGTGCCTGGCAAAGAAGAGTTTTACGAAACATTACGCTATTTCGATAATCAGTTGGCACGTGTTGGCGTTACTATCCATCTTAATACTGACGTGAATGCTGAAAACCTTGCTAAAGGCGGCTTTGATGAAGTCGTGTTAGCAACCGGTATCAACCCACGTAAACTGACAATTGAAGGCCACGACCACCCCAAAGTGATGAGCTATTTGGATGTATTGAGAGACCACAAGCCGGTAGGCAAAAAAGTGGCAATTGTGGGCGCTGGCGGCATCGGTTTTGATGTAGCAGAGTTTTTAGTTGAGCATGAACACTTAGCCAAAGATAAGGATAAATGGCTTGACCACTGGGGTATCGATAAAGATTATTCAACGCCGGGGGCGCTCAAACAAAAAGCGATAGAGCCTTCAGACCGCGAAGTTTATTTACTTCAGCGTAAGACCTCAAAAGTAGGCAAAGGGCTTGGCAAAACAACCGGCTGGATCCACAGGCAATCATTAAAACACCATAATGTCCAAATGATAAATGGTGTGAGCTACGAGAAAGTGGACGATGAAGGCCTTCACGTACTGATTAACGACACGCCTAAAGTACTGCCAGTCGATAACGTCATAGTCTGCGCAGGCCAAGAGCCGTTTAAGCCTCTCCAAGAACCGCTGGAAAATGCGGGATTAACTGTACACATTATAGGTGGGGCTGATGTAGCTGCAGAGCTAGACGCCAAGCGCGCGATTCGTCAAGGCGCGGAGCTCGCAGCATCTATATAAGACTACTCATTGATACGCTGCAAGGCCTCAAGCTTTGCAGCGTATAGGCCGCGATTAGACTGATATGATAGCGATACTGCCTTTTTCATCATGACGAGCGCCCTCTCGATATTATCCCTAAAGTAGTACGCTTTCGACAGGCCGAGATAGCCCTCGGCTAAATATGGTCCTTCTTCCACTGCTCGTCTATAGAATACGGTGGCACGCTCGTAGTCCCCCTTTTTTAGTGCAACATTCCCCAGATCGTACCACCGATAAGGATTGCTATCATCAGCACGCAAATAAAGTTCCCCCAAACGACTGAGTGCTTTTTTATCACCAACGCTATCTAAGAGAACTGCGTAATTTGTAAGCGTATGAACAGATTTATTCTCATTGTCGATAACAAACTCGTAAAGGTTTCTAGCCTGCTCGTGTAGACCATGCTTTCGGTATAGAACGGCGAGAGTATTTATCGTCTCTGGGTTTTTATTGTCAAGATTCATCGCTTCAGATAAGTAGCTATAGGCAAGGTCGCCACTTTTGTTTCCCATTACATTAGCTGCCATATTCTGGTAGTACATGGAAATGAAGGCTTCTTCCCCTATATACTCACCGAGAGCATTGGATGCTGAAGGAAAGTAGTCTATTACGGCTCTACTCCTAAAGAAAATCACTCCATCTTGTTTTTCATGCTGAGGTTCAAGCACAATACTGCGCACATGGGTTGAGGTAGTAAGAACACCATTAACTCTGCGATAAAGAGGTGGGGTATGAATTTGTTGATAATACACTTCAAGGCTTACTAGTTTTGCTAACGCAGTTGTTAGCACAGCCAAAGTCAAACAATTTCCCGATTGTTTGCTTAGCGCTTCCGAAGCGGTCAAAGTATCACCAGCATAATCGAAGTGTTCTAGAAGCTTGTTGAGGTAGTCCGCTAGTCTAAAGTTGGGAGCAATGTCTTGATTTTCCGGCGCATAATAGTATGAAAGAAATTTTTGCTGCTGTTCTAAACTTAATGAAAAAAGTGAACTGGGCTTTTCTACTGGCGTGTACTTAAACGTAGAGTTCTCCCATTCAGGTTCTGCTATTACAGATTCGCTCTCTACCACTTTTGTCACTGGCAAATTCTGGCAAGCAGACAAGATGGCTATCACTGCTACACCTATTGCCAATCGAGCCATCGACTTGATTTCTTTCAATATCGTTCCCTCTCAATACAGTTTCCTTGATGGCAGCAGCCTTTGAAGGCTTAATACCAATATACGTAAGCAAATTACTATTCGACAAACGTCTGTCTTCAAAAATATGCTACATCGAAGGTATCAGATTGGTGTGATATTGATCAACAGCCTTTACTATTGCGCTTTTTAAATTCAGACTGACTACACAAATCAAAACATGTCTTGAACTTCTAAATATTGCTCAATGAGCAAATAAATGAAATAAGACACAGTTACACAGCCTTTCTTTTTATTTAAAATTCAAAGGTATCTACCTTAATTAGAGTGAAATTTACACTCCACAGCAACCTTCTATTTGATAGTCGGTATACGGAATGCAGAAAAGATATTGCCAACGCTAGCAGTACAAAAAAGCCAGTAATATAAGGGATGTGCCCCCGCAATTGGAATGTCCAACTATTGGGGGTCACTTCAACCGTATCTACTGGCCTATTGTGTATCTATATACTGTCTTTAGCTTTTCTGGCTCGCAATCCAGCGGTCAATTTTTTGTTCAAGAATGGCCAAAGGTATACCACCTGTATTTAGCACTTGCGCATGAAATTCTCGGATATCGAAATCATCACCCAGCGCTTTCTCTGCACGAGCGCGCAATTCTTGAATTTTAAGTGCGCCGACCTTGTAAGATAGTGCCTGTGACGGAATGGCGATATAACGCTCTACCTCTGCCACAACTTCTGTACGTGTCATACCTGAATTATCAAGCATAAAGTCGATAGCTTGTTCACGGGTCCATCCTTTGGCATGGATACCCGTATCTACCACCAAACGCATGGCGCGCAGTTGTTCATCTTGAAGCGTACCATAGCGATTCCATGGGTCAGCGAAGAAGCCCATTTCGTAGCCTAACGTTTCAGAATAAAGCGCCCAACCTTCACCGAAGGCTGGAAGGAAGCTAAAGCGCATAAATGAAGGCAGCGCCTCATTTTCCTGCGCTAGACTCACTTGGAAATGGTGACCCGGCGCGCCTTCGTGTAGGTACAAGGTAACGTTTCCTGTGGTTAAGCGACTAGGAAGGTCATACGCGTTAAAGTAAAAAGTACCTGGGCGCGAACCATCGGGCGTGCCCGGCTGATAAGAACCACCCGCGCTAAATTGCTCGATAGCAGGGTCGTAAGGTTTTATTTCTAGCTCAGATTTGGGCAATAAAGAAAAGTACTGATCAATTTTCTCGTCAACTTCGCGGCCAATATCGTAATAGCTTTGCGTTAGTGCCTCGCGACTTTCAGGCTTAAACTTAGGATCGTTACGAACATAGTCGAAGAACTCGTTTAGCGTCCCTTCAAACTTCACTTCATCCTTAATTTCAAGCATGTCGTTTTTAATACGCTTAACTTCTTTTAAGCCCAACTTGTGAAGTTCATCAGGCGTCATTGGCAGTGTCGTTGAACCTTCCACCATAAGCTGATAAAGCTTCGCACCACCTTTCATATCGCTAAGGCCAATGCTTTCACGGGCTACGGGAAGATACTCGTCGCGAAGGAAGTCACGCATACGCGTTGTTGCATCGTAAATCTCTTGCGTCGCTTTCTCGTATTCAGCGGTTAAACGGGCTTTTTCTTCATCAGAAAAGCTCTCTGGGAACATGGTGATTGGCCCCCAATATTGTGACTTTTTAATTGGGATAGCTAACTGAGTATCAAACTGCTTGATAACGCGGTCGATAGTAAGCTTGGTTTCAAGCACGCCACTTTCCATGCCTTCTCGAAACTTATCGATAGCGCGGTCAGAAATCGCAATATAATCCTCATGGCGAGATAGGTTATTTTCGTAATCCTCTACCGTTTTAAATGGCGCTGCGCCCTTTCCGCTCGCAAAGGTTGGATAAAAGGTGTGAAACCCGCTGAAGTGGTTAACAGGGCGAACTTCAGTTAGCGCTTCAATCTCGTCTGTCGACATTTTCAGCGAGCGCTCTTGATTGTATTTAAATACATCGTAGGCAAGCTTGTCTGTATCGCTTAATTGACTACGGTCAATTTGTTTAAGCTCTGACAGGTTTAGCAGTGTGGCCGTTTTGCCAGCTAATGCATGGGAGTCTGTTAAGAAATCGCCCATTCTATCTGCATAGCGCATATCGCCACGGAAAATAGCCATAATGGGGTTTAGTTCTATATTCCGCTGGTCGGCAGCCGCAAAGAGTGCAAAAAGCTTATCGTGCTCAGATGCATCCTTCGTCGCCGACACACTTGCTTTGTCGATTGGCTGCTCTGCATGGTTATGGGCCAATGCCGAGGCAGCGCTGAGGCCTAATGCCATAGTTACTGCGCTACTGACTAGTAGTGTTTTAAATACTTTCATTTTTGTTCCTTGTTGTAATCGCCGTTATCTTGCGGGTGTCTCGCGAATATCTCGCCGCCGCGTTGAGTTAAAGGCGCTGTCGTTTTTTAATTCGTTGTAATTTTAAGTGCTACACAGCTTAGCGGGTGCGCTAAACCACCAGCCGTTATTTAAACCACGCTTGCTGCATTTCTATGAAAAGCCTCAGCGTTAACTGCTTTTAAGAGAAGCTTTATAAGTCTCATCTTGAGATTATTGATATGCGTTATTAGTTTTCGGCTATCTGAGCCATTTCTTTTCGCCACGCTCTTTCATACGCTTCACGACTTAATACGCGCTGCGCGTAAACTGAAATATTTTCTAGTTTTCCATCTAATGTTAAGTCTAATTTGCTCCCTTTCGCCCAAGCTAAAATATGACCTGCTATAACGTCGGACATGGTAAACATGCTTCCGCACACAAATTCTTTGTCGCCAAGCATAGAAGAAAATACAGGCAACACGCGCTTAAACTCCCACACCGCTACATCTCGCATTTGCTCTAGCCTTTGCTCTTTAGGCAACGCAAAGGTGTGCTTCGCTAAGTTCCAGATAGGCTGTTCTAACTCGCTGGTAAGAAATAGCATCATCTCTTCGTACTTGGCTCTATCGAAACTGCCGGCCTCCGGAATGAATTCATACATGCCGTGTCTTTCAGCCAAAAAAGTGACAATAGCTGCTGATTCAGTCAAGGTACCTTCAGGTGTTGTAAGTACTGGGATTTTGGCGGCGGGGCTAATTGCCTTATATTCATCGGACAGATGCTCTCCTGCCTTTAAATCAATAACCTTGTAGTCGTAAGGTAAACCAATTTCTTCCAACGCCCATGCTATTCGTACCGAGCGCGTTTTCGGGTAGCCGTAAAGCGTATACATATCCCGCCCTTATCAAATTAATGTGTAATCACTTTAAGTCTAATACGCTAAGAGTGCTAGCGACATATTGTAACTGAGTTTTAACGGTGTAATTAAAGGTTTACCTAGCCACGGGACTTCAATTTTACGGAGTACATTACGTAAGATTTTCACAGAAAATTCATTTCTAATTTCGTAAGTTATCAATTTAACTCTTTAATACAATTAACTTTCCTTTCTACACATCAATAACCACGCGGGTTAGCTTCATTTTCCCAATCCTAATCGTCAATCAAATTCAATGTGGTTTGCTTTGTGCTGTTCTAACTGTGCAGTGCGCATGTAATTGCAAGGCAATATTTCAACATCTTAGTGAAGGAGAACACTATGAAAAAACGTTTACTCTCAACCCTAGCAGGGTCGGTATCATTAATAGTAAGTGCGGGCAGTTTTGCGGCGCATCACCAAGAAGATGGAAAAGATGTGGTGATGAATGATTTAAAAACGGGCAAAAGTATTGGTTCCGTAATGGTAAGCAGCTACGACGACGATGGCGTCGTGTTCACGCCAAAGCTTTCAGGCTTAATACCGGGTGTTCATGGCTTTCATGTTCACCAAAATGGTGACTGCTCACCTGCGATGAAAGATGGGAAAAAAGTACTCGGTGGCGCGGCTGGTGGACATTTCGACCCAGAACATACCGGTAAGCACCGTGAACCATGGTCTGAAAAAGGTCACGAGGGTGATCTTCCCGTACTTTATGTAGATGAAAATGGGAACGCCACAAAGCCAGTGTTTGCTCCCGAGCTTGAGTTAGAGGATATTGAAGGCCGTGCACTGATGATCCACGCAGGCGGCGACAATTATTCTGATTCACCTAAAAAGCTGGGCGGCGGTGGTGAGCGCGTCGCTTGTGGTGTAATTGGGAAATAAGCCTTGGAACGTATATTGAGAATTCAAATTAACTCGATGAACTCCAAAATCAAGAAAAGCGGCCAATGCCGCTTTTCTATAATCTGTTTGAAAAAAGGTTTTTGCTGTTTTCTCAGCTTTTGTTCAGTTTGTATTCCAACGTAATATTAGCGTTTAGAAGTTGAGATACGGGGCAATTCTCTTTCGCGTCCTGTGCAATTTTTTCGAATTCATCTTCGGTAATACCTTCGACATTGGCATCCAGGCTTAGCGCTGACTGAGTAATTTCAAAACCGTCATCGCTCTTCTCTAAAGTGATTTTAGCCGTCGTATTTAACTCGCCATCGTCATAGCCAGCGTCTGATAGTGCAAATGAAAGCGCCATTGTGAAGCAACTTGCGTGAGCAGCACCAATTAGCTCTTCGGGGTTAGTCCCTTTTCCGTCTTCGAATCGTGTATTAAAACCATAGGGTTGATTAGATAAGGCACCTGTTTCGGTAGAAATACTTCCCTTCCCTTTTTTGCCAAGTGGTTTGTACGCTGCACTACCTGATTTTACTATCGACATATCATTCATCCTTACATTTTTGACTGAACTTACTTCACGCTAAACGTTTTAACTGCCACGAACATATTCAAACTCTAACTGAACTGCTTTAAACAGAGCATTTAGCAATAAGCGGGTTAAAACCAATCTGCGGTCAAACAAATCGGCTTCTATGTAACATCAATAATGCAAACGCTTTGCCGACATCGCAATTTAGCGCTCCCCCCTATTATGCTTGGCCTCAGGAAAGAGCAGGCCTACACGTAAAGTAAGCTAATGCCTAAAAAGATAGTCAGACTACAGACTAAAATGAAAATTTTACGTGCTGCATTGCTTAATTTTTTTGAAAGGACAACGCTAAAAAGGTGGAGAACCAGCAGAAGACGAATACTGCGATGAAATATTTCGCGCACTTAAACGTTCTCTATTGGTGTGGCGTATATGATTAGGAAGTAGCTCAATAATTTTGCACCATTTCGACATGTCTAATTATTAGCGCAGACCTCGTCATCACAACAAAAGGTAAAAAATGAAATCAACTTTCTCTACATTACTTCTAAGCGCTGTGCTTAGTACCGCTATTTTTTTACCAGCATCTTATGCAGACGAAGCCGTTTTAGCGGGTGGCTGCTTTTGGTGTATGGAATCTGATTTTGAAAAGCTAGAGGGGGTAACCGATGTAGTCTCTGGCTTCACCGGTGGAAGTGTGCCAAATCCAACCTACAACGGCAATCACAAAGGGCACTATGAAGCGGTTAAAATAACCTATGATGGATCAAAACTTTCATATCGAGATATTCTTGATCATTTTTGGGTAAACATAGATCCCTTCGACAGCCGAGGCCAGTTTTGTGATAAAGGCCCAAGCTACTTAAGCGCCATATTTGTTGCTAACGACAAAGAGCGGGCAATTGCAGAAAAAACAAAGGCGGCAGTAAAAGCCCAGTTTCCGAATAAAGAGGTTGTTACACCTATTCTCGACGCCTCTACCTTTTATCCGATAAAGGGCGATGAAATTGGCCATCAAGATTTCTACAAAAAAAGTCCTGTTCGCTACAAATTCTATCGATGGAACTGTGGCCGCGACCAGCGTTTAAAGAAAATTTGGGGCGATAAGGCACTGGGAAAGAAAGGAACTTAAACCAGCAGCACGAAAGCTAGACCGAGCGATAAAACTTAGTCTGAACTGCTATCACGCCCAATAGAAATGGCAACGGGAATATAACCACCTAGCAAAGGCAACTCATCTATTACACCCAGCCCAAGCCCACTTCGCATCGACGTTGTGCTTATGTGGTTGCCTCTTTGTGATGCAAAACATACTGCTCGTTTTGCGTATTGTATGTGAAGTGGAAAGTCGACCCTGAAAGCTGGGCTATAGTCTGCAAGCGTTTTACGGTAAGTGTTAATGATTATCTGATTTATATTTTGGTGCAGTATTGATTTTTTGCTTAAAAGTCAGGGGTTTGATATTGCAAATACCATTATAACTATCTTAAAAAAAACACACCAGCCCATTTCCATTAACATAAACAAAACAATTAACCCGTTGAATTAAATAATAAATCTTATCAACTACCGTTACCTTGATAGCCTGAGGATGCTACGATCGTCTCCAGTCGACGGATAGGTGTAGAAGGAACAAAAGGTAATTTATGGGAAATCAAACTGACAAGATGGTCTCTATCACGGCGGATACCAACCACTCTCTTAACGAGGGCGAATATTCGCTGGCCACCATTACATTTTGGCTGGCTTTCGGTACATTCGTGATTGGTTGTAGCGAGTTTGCTGCAATGGGTTTATTACCTTACTTCGCTGAAGACTTTGGCATTACCGAACATATCGCAGGCTACGCAATTAGTGCCTATGCCATTGGCGTGGTTGTTGGGGCGCCGCTCATCACTATTTTCTTTTCTCGGCTTGCCCGCCGCACCATGCTTATTTCAATGATGGTGTTTTATGCCGTTGGAAACCTATTTACAGCGCTGGCATGGTCAGAATGGACAATGAATATCGCTCGTTTTATTGCCGGCCTTCCTCATGGCGCTTATTTCGGTATCGCCATGCTATTTGCTGCAGATATTGCTGGCAAAAATAAACGGGCGCAAGCCGTCAGTAACGTCATTCTAGGCTTGGCTATCGCCAATATTATTGGTGTGCCGTCAATCAGTGGCATAGGGCAAGTGTTTGGTTGGAGAACTGGGTTCTTCATGATTTCGGCTTTCGCATTGATAACTGCGTTAATGGTATGGAAAACCGCACCGTACCGTGGCCCTAACCCAGATGCAAAACCGCTCACTGAGCTTAAGGCGCTAAAAAATAAAGATGTTTTGCTAGTCCTACTAATGGGCGCTATCGGCTTTGGTGGTATGTTTTCGGTGTACTCCTACTTCAGTGCCTCGTACCTGAGTACCACCACAACCCCAGAATGGGGAATATCTGTAACCTTATTAATTTACGGTATTGGCGTAACGCTGGGTAACATTATTGCCGGGCGTTATTCTGAAGGGCGACTGCTCACTTCAGCCATAATGTTTCAACTACTGCTTGGCTTATCAGCAGCTGCGTATGCCGCGTCTATGGGCAACCCGTACCTCATGGCAACATCGTTATTTTTCATCGGTATTGGCGGTGGCATGGTCGTACCGCTACAAACCAGGCTAATGGACGTTGCTGGCGACGCACAAACACTGGCTGGAGCGATGAATCACGCGGCATTCAACACGGCAAATGCGTTGGGACCTTGGCTTGCTGGTATGGCATTATCCGCAGGCTATGGCTATGCTTCAACCGGCTGGGTAGGTCTTGCTCTAGCCTTGTGTGGTGTACTCGTTTGGCTGACAATAGTGATGTCGGCGCGCAAACCTAAAGTACAGAAAGAAGCAGTATCCGGTTAAACAGCTGATTAGTGCTGGCAGATTCGTTTGCCAGCACGCCTTAATCAGGTCATTCAATGTATGTCGCTGTCATTCGTGTGATGACCACTAAATTCATTTTCTTTTTCCCGCCTAAAGCATTCAAAAGATCTATATTTCTAATTAACAGAACTTTCTCTTACTTAGCTTCAAAGAGCAGAGGCGAACACAACGATAGCCAACATTTTATCCTCACCAAAATCAAAGTTAACATTAAATTAACGATAATTTTTCTTTTAATTTGGCATTTTTTGACTATAAGTTAACGTTGGGTGCTCACATAACGCTTAGAAAAATCAAATACAAAGCGATAAAAGTGCGCAAGAGTATTCACTACCAGTCCTGTCAACAAGAGAAAAACACATGAGCAGACCAACTCTCAACTTGTTAAGTCTAGCGTCAATTGTAAGCGCTTCCATGCTTTTAAGTGGCTGTCAAAACGATGACGAAGCTATAGGCGGCCAGCTTGAAAATCCACCTCCTCCTACTTCAGCAAATTTCGAGCTTGTTTGGGCTGATGAATTCGACGGCTCCGCTGTAGATACGAGCAAGTGGGAAATACAAGTTGGAGACGGCACGTCAGTGGGATTACCGCCAGGATGGGGTAACAATGAATTACAATACTACACTGCCGACAATATCACTGTAGAAGACGGAACGTTAATTATTGAAGCACGTGTTGGTGACTCTCCAGATCCTAATTTTGCTTACACTTCCGGCCGCATGCGAACGCAGAGTTTGTTCGATTTTACGTATGGTCGAATTGAGGCGAGTATTAAAGTCCCCGAGGGTGTTGGACTTTGGGCCGCTTTTTGGACTCTTGGCAGCGATCCTTCGCCATTTGGCGAGTGGGCGGCGCGTGGTGAGATAGACGTAATGGAAAGCTTCGGTCAGGCTACGCCATTTGTCGCAGCGACAGCACACTTTGGTCAGCGATTTCCACTGAATGTTAGCGAGTCTAAAACTTACGATATCGACCCTACTGATGGTTTTCACCAATACGCGGTTGAGTGGGACTCACAGCGCATTCGTTGGTTTGTAGACGGTGATCATTATTTTACAATCAGTAGAGATACCTACTGGAATTACTATTTCAAAAACCAAATGGAAGGGTTTCTCTCTGGTGAGGACGATGCACCTTTCAATGAAGACCAACACCTTATTGTTAATTTGGCCGTTGGAGGCAATCCTGCAGGTGTACCCAACCCCAATGACGCAGACGTATTTCCTGGGCAACTTTTGGTTGACTATATCCGCGTTTATCAATGCCCTCTACCACCTGTAGGCGATGGTCTTGGGTGCGAAAATAGTATTGATGAGGTAGACCCATTTGTTATCACTCAAGGAGGCGACGGTACGCCGCCCCCACAAAATGTCGTCGTAAATACGTTCCCTCTGTATGACGATGCTCCGGGCGTATTATTTAGCGGCACTAACAGCGAAAGACCTTTGGGCATTGGTGTTTTCGACAATGACGGTGCGCTAACCGTTGCTGAAGTAGAGTCAAGTGACACGACGAGAGGTACGGTAATCGAAGTCACTACCAGTGGCGGTGGAAATATTCAAATAAACGACCCAGAAGGCAACACCTTTGAGTTATTTGGAATGGGTAGAGCCGACAACAACGAGTTTTATGGCGGCGAATTAAAATTTGACGTGTACATCGACAGTGCCGACACGCAAGCGACCGCGCTGCAAGTAGGCGTTGACAGCGGCTTTCCAAACATTGGATTTACTCAAGTTCCACTTGCTAACCTTCCTACTGATGAATGGACATCAGTATCTCTAGCACTAAGTGACGTTATCCAAAGCAACATTGGTGCGTTTGGCGGCGGTCCGATGAATGTTGAGGAAGTCGTAAACCTTATTGTACTTGAACCAGTAGGTGGCGCTGCGAAAATGCGGTTCGACAATATACGGCTCGTGTGCGGAACTCCACAAACTGAGCCGTGCGGTATTGTTCGAATTACTACCGTGCCGCAAAACGTATTCATTGATGAGGTTGACCCCTTCTGGACGTTTGGCATAGGCGCAGTCGATAGCGGTTCTGGTTTTGAAACTTACACCGATGGAAGCAATCCCGATGGTGTTAACAAAATAGAATGGGAAATTGTCACCAGCGACGATGCATTGCGAGACCAAGTTATCGATATCACCTTCAATGGGGATGGAGAAAACGGCGTATGGTTTATCGCAACAGACCCTCAGAATTTAGCAGGGTACAATAATGGCGCAGTGGTGTTTGATTTGTTTGTTTCAGACTTTGGTAGCGACACAAACACCATTACTATGCAAATAGATTGTGTGTTCCCTTGCACGAGTGGACCACAAGACTTGGGCCGACCTGCTAATGGTGAGTGGCAGGAAATTGAAATTCCTCTCAATCAACTCATTAACGCTGGGCTGAACACCACGACAGTCAGTGCTGGTTTGGTGCTTTCAGTTACGGACGTGAATGCCACCACTTCGTTCACTATCGATAACGTTCGTTGGGAACCGTTCACCGATATCGTGGAAGAAGAAGTACTACCGCTAAGTTTTTACGCAGACTTTGAAGGCGTTGACCCTCAAGCCACTGCACTAGGTAACAACTGGATGAGTTTTGGTACGGCTTTTACTGCTGACGGCAGCTTTGTTTATAACTATGGCGCACCATTTGGTACCCCACTCAACTCTAATAGCTTTGCGAATATTGCCGTAGGACAAGGCGATGCAGCGCAGGGCTCACAACAGCTAGTATTGTTCAATGATTATAACAATGCTGATCATGGTAATGGCTTATTTATAGAAGCGGCAACGTTCCAACAGTTTAATTTGGTTGCCGAAGACGCCGGCACCTACACCTTTAGCTTCGATGCAAGAGCACCAAGCGAAGGCGCAATTGCTGATCCTACAACAGCCACCGCCTATGTACAGACGTTAGATCCCAGCAATGGATTTTCAACCACCGCACGGGTAGAAATTGACCTGTCGGCGATATCAGGTAGCGACTGGCAAACTTATAGCGTCAACTTTGACATCACCGGCGCTATGGCAGGCCAATTACTAGAGTTTGGTTTCACCTCTAGGACAACCAACTTTGCGCCTTCAGCCATCATTGTTGATAACGTTGACTTTGATAAAGCACTACCGGGCGTGTTCTACGAAAC
Organism: Alteromonas gracilis; assembly: GCF_002993325.1. GTDB lineage: Bacteria > Pseudomonadota > Gammaproteobacteria > Enterobacterales > Alteromonadaceae > Alteromonas > Alteromonas gracilis. Next base: position 155,038 of record NZ_PVNO01000002.1, on the reverse strand, counting down.
AGATTTCGAATCTGGTAACGCCGGTGCAGGAGAAATTGGTGACGGATGGCTGAGCTTTGCAGCGGTATTTGCTAATGGTAACTTCGCCTATAGTTACGGTCCATTCCCCTCTCCCAATAATACGGGCGGGTTCACAAGCTATGCCACTGGCGAAGCCGGTGAAGCGCAAGGTACTCAGTACTTAAACGTATTCAGTGATTACAATAACGGTGACCATGCTAATGGCTTGGTGATTGAAGCAGCGAGTTTCCAAGAGACCGTGTTCAGCGCGTCTGACGCCGGTACCTACGTGTTCTCATTTGACGCTAAAGCACCGTTTGAAGGAGGGATTGCCCCACCGACGACTGCTTATGCCTACATCAGAGTACTCGATCCTAACAACGGTTTTGCTTCGAGTGTGGATATAAGAGTTGATGTAAGCGAGGTAAGTAACACTGAGTGGGCGCGCTACACTGTGGAGGCGACATTGGACGAGAGTCTAGACGGTCAAATCCTGCAATTTGGCTTCTCTAATTCAGCTACTGACTATAACCCTAGCGGTGTCTTCTACGACAACGTTAACTTCTCCATCGTGGAATAGGGAGGTCGAAAATGAAATTTTTTAATCGAGATTTTAATGACATGCCAATAAATACAACATCGGTCTTGGCAGGGAAGATAAGAGCATTCGGACACTGCATCTTGGCCTCTTCCATCGTCTTAGGTAGCGCATCGGCGCTTGCTCAAGATACAGAGAAAACTGAGGAAGAAAAGAAAGCTGACTTAGAACGCATTGTGGTAACCGTAGAACGTCGGTCACAAGACATTCAAGATTTGGCAGGAACGGCATTTGCTTTTTCTGGCGAAGACCTGAAAGCGCAAGGTATCCAGGATATTACCGATATTTCTGAGTCTATTCCCGGTTTAGAAATTGGTAACAATCAGGGCAACGTTGAAGTATGGATTCGAGGGATAGGCAGCTCTAATAATACAGAGCTCGGTGACCCGGCTGCGGCGACGCATTTAGACGGCGTATATATACCACGCCCATCTGGTATCGGTTCAGCATTTTTCGATATATCACGCGTTGAGGTAAACGTTGGTCCTCAAGGTACACTGCGGGGAAGAAATGCAACCGCAGGGTCTGTAAATATTATCCCTTGGCGCCCAGCTATTGGTCAGTGGAATGGCAGTGCCGAAGTTGAGTTCGGTAACTACAACCATCGAACGATAACCGGCGCATTAAACATACCCGTCAATGACGTATTGGCCTTTCGTGTTGCCGGTATCAAAACCGACCACGACTCGTATTACAATGATGTTGGCCCGCTCGATCTTGAACTTGCGGAAGCCGCTGATAACCTAGGCTTAAGATTTCAAGCGCTCTACGAACCTAATGACGACTTAAGCATTTACATGTCTTACGACTTTGCTAGAGAGCAAGGCACGGGTTACACGGGTACAAACTACGCCTTGCCACTTGGTCTTGGCATAGACCCCGACACCATTGAAGACCCCCGTGACGTAGTTGGCCGCGGTTTTTCTCCCATCCAAGACACTATTCACGATGGCTTCAAGCTTGAGGTCACCTATGACTTGGGTAAAGTTAAGCTGGAATATAATGGAAGCTATCGCGACCTAATCTACGACTATCAAGCCGCAACGCCATTATCACCAGATTTCCCTGGCGTTTTCGATGCCCTAGCCCCGTTGGATCAAGCACTTGACGATTTCTCTCGTTTCCAGTTTTTAACTGATTCTGAGTCAATCATCCACGAGCTACGTTTATTGTCTGACGACGATGCAAGCCGACTCACCTACACTGCTGGTATCTTTTTGTTTGATGAACGTCAACAAACATTCCTAGCATCTGCGGGAGATCGCGGCGGCTTTTTTCAGGGTGCTGAATTTAACCAGCCAAACACCGATACCGATTCATTTTCGATATATGGTGATGCCACCTACGAGTTCAGTGCAGACACACGCCTAACGCTAGGCTTACGTTACACCAAAGATACTAAGACGCGACAAGGTGTGAATGCGCGCTACGCTTTTGCGCTTGGCGGCTTCGATGTTAACACCGGTAACCCATTTGGTTGCTGTATGGGCGCCAGAGTAGGCACCGAGGGCTTCCAGTTCGCTGGGTTTGGGCGCTCTATTTACGACCCAGATCAAAATGGAGATGGTAATGTTTCTGATGACGAATTCTTAGCCTTCTACTTCGACGGTATAGCTCAATTTGGTGACAGAGACACCCTTGACGATATCTTTGCTAATGGCGTCACCCAAGGCGGCGCAGAAAACCGCCCGGCCTGCTCTGACAGTGATGTCACTGATGGACTTATCTGTAATGAGGATGGTACTCACTCCTTCGCAGTACCTATCTCGCCCAACAACTCCATAACCGTGCAGGATGGTCTTATAGATAATGAGTTTGTAGACTGGCGTATCAGACTTGAACACGACTTAAACAACGAGCAATTGTTGTATGGTCTTATTGCTACAGGTCACAAATCAGGTGGATTTAACGATACGTTTAGCGACCCCACAACTGGGTTAACGTTGGCCCCAACCTATCAAGAAGAAAGCGTTACATTGTTCGAGGTTGGTTCGAAGAACGAGTTCGATCTTGGTGATATTCCTACCACCTTTAACTTCTCGGCGTTTTACAATGATTATCGCGACCAGGTGTTTACAAACCTGTTATCGGTTGAACAAGCCCTTGAATTCAACTCTGGTGCACCTGTTGACCCACTTGATGCAACGCCAGGAGCACTGGTAGTGTCGTTTAGCTTTAACGCTGCAGACTCAGCAATTTATGGTATGCAGTTCGACGGTAAGTTTGAGCTACCTTACGACATTAACTTTAACTGGACTGCACTGTGGCTAGAAGCGGAGATTGAGAACAGTCAGGAAATACAAGATTCTCGTTTCCAGGCCGACGTAGCGCCAGATGAAGCCGTATTCCAGTCTATTGATGGTAATCGTCTGCCCCGCACACCGCGCTTCCAGCTTAACGCTTCATTAAGTCAAATTTTTGATATAGGTAGCGGCACCCTCGATTATGTTATTTCAACAGGGTGGCGCGACTCTCAATTCTTGACCATATTCAACAGCATTGATTATCAAAACCCTGATAATCCTCGTCGCCGACTAGACGATTCTGTTGATGCGTATTGGACAGTGGATGCGGGTATGGGCTATACCCATGGCGATGGTGCACTTCGTATAGAAGCTTTTGCAAACAATCTTTTTGATGAAGTGCGCACCGCTGCAACAATTATTACCCAGTTTGACAACACACGCTTTTTTACACGCCCAAGAACGTTTGGCGTGCGCGTAAGGTACACCTACTAATGTAAATGTTGAACAGCAGCGAAAATCGCTTAGTGTTGAATTAAGCAAAACCAACGCGCATATAAACCGAAAGGAGTATGCGCGTTATTTTTTATGACTCTTAAACGTAGTCAATATGCTGTATTTTCGACGCAAATAGGATTAAAGGAGAATAATGTGCAACGTTTCCCTATCATTGGAAGTCTGCTATTTGTATTCACTATGTTATCAGGTGGCGAAATAGCCGCAAAGCCAGTGCACGTAGAAGTGAGTAAACTCCCTGACGGAAGCTATAGCTTGTTACGCGATGGTAAGCCGTATTTAGTTAAAGGGGCCGGGGTAGATGGTGCCGATCTTGCCACTTTGGCTGCGCACGGGGCCAATTCAATTCGAACCTGGTCGATAGATGGTGGAGCAATGCCTGCTCAAGCTTTACTAGATAAAGCCCATGAGCTTGGAATGACCGTCTCTTTAGGCATTGATTTCGCTCGTGAGCGACATGGCTTTGATTATGATGATGAACAAGCTGTCGCTGCACAGCTTGAGAAGGTAAAAGCCAGCGTGCTGGCTCACAAAGACCATCCTGCCCTACTAACTTGGTTCATTGGGAATGAGCTGAATTTTGACTTTACTAACCCCAAAGTATACGACGCGGTTAATGAGGCTGCAGAATTGATTAAGTCACTTGACCCGCATCATCCAACCACAACCACCATTGCCGGGTTTGACAAAAAAGCCATGGACGCAATTACGCGCCGTGCTCCGTCCCTCGATTTCGTTAGTTTTCAGCTTTATGCTGATGTGGTCAATCTTCCTAAATACATTGAAAAGTATGGCTATGAAGGGCCCTATATGATCACCGAATGGGGCGCAGTGGGTCACTGGGAAGTATATGAAACTAAATGGGGTGCCCCCGTTGAAACTACCAGTTCAGAAAAGGCCAGTAACTACGCAAAAAGCTTCGTAAAGGCAATTGAGCCGGAAAAGAAACAACTCATCGGCAACTATGTTTTTCTTTGGGGGCAAAAGCAAGAACGTACAAGCACGTGGTACGGAATGTTTTTAGACTCAGGAGAGCGCACCGAAGCTATAGATGTAATGCACTATATATGGAAAGGAAAGTGGCCTGAAAACCGTACACCTAGGGTAAGCCCCATTGGTTTAGATGATAAGGTAGCGTTTGATAACGTTTTTCTTTTTTCCGGCGACAGTTATGAGGCAACGCTCAACGCAGTGGATCCCGATGGCGATAAGTTGCGATTTAGATGGGAAGTGAGAAAAGAGTCTACAGCCACAGAAGTAGGTGGCGACCGTGAAGTAGTGCCAGAGGAAGTATTAGGGCTGATAAAGAACCCTGAAGCACAGAAAATAACATTGAAAGCGCCAGAATCTCCGGGGGCTTATCGGTTGTATGCGTTTGTTTATGATGGAAAAGGTAATGCCGCACATGCGAACTTTCCCTTTTTCGTGAAATAGAAAAAGCGCTAGCGCGTTTTTATCTCTATAGGGTAACTGCGCGCTGGCGCTTCAATTAAATAAAGTTTCTCTCACTCTCTCGGTTTCGTTATCCAGGCGATTTTTTGCCCGACAACATTTGAGAAAATAACAACGATTCGTCGTAACACTAACCATCGAACTTTAAGCAATTATTCGGGCTCGCTTTTATGCTTATCATTAGTGCTAGCAGCATTTCCCCACACATTTTCAGGTATATCTCTAGGTGCTGCAGGAGCAAGCTCTTCAGCAGCGGCCTGCTTCTTCTCTTGATTTGACCATTTGACGCGAATTTTTTTCCCGTCAATAACCTTTGCGTTTAGCGCTTTAATGGCATTGTCGGTTTCATCTTGCGTGCTCATTTCAACAAAGCCAAAGCCTTTAGATAAGCCTGTTGCATCGTCCATCACCATGTCACATGACACAATGGAACCAAACTCAAAGAACAGATCTTCAAGACTTTCTTGGGTAAATGATTTAGGTAAGTTGCGAACTAGTATGCTCAAGGTATGACTCAACTCAGTTGATAATGATTGTAGGGTACATCGTAGCATGTGATCACGATAGCATGTGATCACGCGCCGTTTCTTTACCGCTCTTAAGGTAACGCCGAATAATACCAGTCTGCATGGATAAGTACCCAGAGAGGGGGCTTACCCCTCTTGGTTACGAAGAAACACAAGTTCCGTCGATGAACTTTGTTCTTCACTAAACTGATAGCCGTCTACGTCGAAGTTTTTTAAACCTTCAACGTCTTCTACACGGTTTTCAAGAATATAACGCGCCATCAAGCCACGGGCTTTCTTCGCAAAGAAGCTAATAATCTTATACTGGCCGTTTTTGCAATCTTTAAAGGTGGGCGTGATGATCATGCCATCAAGAGATTTCTTTTGAACCGCTTTAAAATATTCATTTGAAGCAAGGTTAATTAACACATTATCACCCTGCGCTTCCAATGCTTTATTCAGCACATAAGTAATGCGGTCATTCCAAAATGCGTATAAATCTTTGCCTTCTGGGTTGGTTAATTTAGTCCCCATCTCTAAACGGTAGGCCTGCATTAAATCGAGTGGGCGCAGCAGTCCGTAAAGACCAGATAGGATTCGAAGATGTTTTTGAGCGTATTCTACCGTTTCGCTATCAAGTGAATAAGCATCAAGTCCCGTATAAACATCGCCATTAAATGCATACATTGCCTGACGCGCGTTATCTGGCGTAAACGGTGTAGAAAATTCAGCAAACCGGTTGGCGTTTAAGGTGGCTAATTTGTCACTGATTTTCATAAGCGATGATAAGTCAGCGGGAGATAACGTGCGGCATACTTCCATTAAACGTTCCGTATCTCCAAGCATGACAGGCTGAGTAAACTGACTCACTGGAATGTCGCTTTCAAAATCTAGATTTTTCGCTGGGGATACTACAACTAACATTTCGACTCCTTAAATTTTATACCAATCCGCATAGATCATTGCCGACTCAGAAGGCGCTGGCAAGTTTCCTAGCAAAGCGTGGGAATGCAGGAATGGCTGTTCCCTTTCAAATTCCCAGAATGAAGCTAGGAAGCTTGCCAGACCTTCCCGAAGGGCGAGTTTAAAATGCCCGTACTCTTTGTTGTGCCACCTTGATGTAGGACCACTATACCTGCGGTGACACGCCGCGATTACGAACATTTTAACTCTCGCTGAGTGGGTAATGATCTATGCGGAATGGTATTACCCCCGTATTGTACCACCTGATACGCTTGAAAAAGCAAAATGGCATATAAAAGACGTAAATTGGCGTAACAGAGAAATCCGATTAGTGAATTTGTCATTATTCAATGTATGAATTGTCACACGGGTTTGATATAAATAGCAGTACAAAAAAATATTCAAACAATAAGTCAGATGCATCTTCTAGATGTGTGTCTTGATGACCAAAGCGCTAAATTTATTTTTGCCTCGTTCCTCAGTGGAATACGTATTTTGCAAAAAGAAAACGAGAGCGCGAAGCCCTACACACGCGCAAGCGAACCGTTTTATTCAACTGGCTTTTCCAGCGAGTTGTCCAAATTTATTTTGATAAAGAACAGAGAGAATTATGAGCAATCAGTTAGCTTCATTACGTGATATCACTACCGTTGTTGCCGACACGGGCGACATCGATGCCATTAAAAAGTATCAACCAGTCGATGCCACAACTAACCCGTCGCTACTTTTAAAAGCGGCTGGTCTTCCTCAATATGCAAGCCTAATTGATGATGCTGTAGCATGGGCAAAACTTCAGTCAAACGACGCTGACCAGCAGTTAACTGATGCTGCAGACAAGCTAGCAGTGACCATTGGTAAAGAAATCTCTGCAACTATTCCAGGCCGAATCTCGACTGAAGTAGACGCACGCCTATCGTTCGACACTGCCGCCACTATCGAAAAAGCGGAGCGTTTGGTTCAGCTATACGAAGACGCGGGTATCGATAAGTCACGCATTCTTATCAAAATTGCGTCTACTTGGGAAGGTATCCAGGCAGCAGAGGAACTAGAGAAGAAAGGCATTCAGTGTAACTTAACGCTTCTATTTAGCTTCGCCCAGGCACAAGCTTGTGCAGAGGCCGGTGTTTATCTTATCTCTCCATTTGTAGGGCGCATTTTAGACTGGTACAAAAAAGCGACCGGTACTGAGTCATACGCACCAGATGAAGATCCAGGCGTAGTATCTGTAACTAAAATTTACAACTACTATAAAGACCACGGCTACAATACCGTAGTGATGGGCGCAAGCTTCCGTAACATTGGTGAAATTCAAGCGTTGGCAGGTTGTGATCGTCTAACCATTAGCCCAGCACTGCTAGAAGAACTGGCAAACGAACCTGGCGAATTAGAAGTTAAGCTTAAAGACAATGGCGCTACAAAAACACCAGGTGACCGCTTAACAGAAAGCGAATTCCGCTGGGCAATGAACGAAGATGCAATGGCAACCGAAAAGCTGTCTGAAGGCATCCGTAACTTTGCCGCAGATCAGGAAAAACTTGAAACCATGCTTCGCGAAAAACTAAGCGCGTAAGGGTTATTGAATTAATGAGTGTTTTAACTTCTCTTCCTGAATGGAAAAAGCTGTCTGAACTTGCTGCAACGGTAAAAAATGCACACATGCGCGACTGGTTTGCACAAGATGCAAATCGCGCTGATAAGATGCAGCTTGAAGCCTGCGGTATTTTTCTTGATTACTCGAAGAACCGTGTAAATGATGACGCGCTTAAAGGACTTTTCGACCTCGCTCGAGCGTGCAAACTAGAAACCCTTCGCGACGCGATGTTTGCTGGTGAGCAAATTAACTCAACAGAAGGCCGCGCTGTGCTGCATACCGCGCTTCGTAACTTCTCTGACCGTAAAGTACTGGTAGATGGCGAAGACGTAATGCCTGAAGTGCATGCTACGCTTGCCAAAATTGAAGCGTTTACCGCGTCAGTTCACAGCGGTGAACACAAAGGTTATACCGGCAAGCCAATCAAGCACATTGTGGCAATCGGTATTGGTGGCTCGTTCCTTGGCCCTAAAATTATGACCGAGGCGTTAAAACCTCATACGGTTGAAGCGGTGAAGGTTCACTTTGTTGCCAATGTTGATGGTTGCCACATCCACGACGTGCTATCTAGCGTAGACTTTGAAGAGACCTTGGTAGTGATGTCGTCAAAGTCTTTCTCTACCCAAGAGACACTTCAAAATACACTTACGGCTAAAGACTGGTTCTTAAAGTCTGGCGGTACACAAGAAGATATCGCTAAACACTTTGTAGCTGTGTCTTCAAACGTTAAAGCAGCCACCGAGTTTGGTATTAGCGCCGACAATATCTTCCCAATGTGGGATTGGGTGGGCGGTCGTTACTCACTGTGGTCAGCTATTGGCCTGCCTATTTCACTTGCACTTGGCTTTGAAAACTTTAAAGGCTTGCTTGAAGGTGCGTTTGACATGGATACCCATTTCACAACCGCACCGCTAGAAGAAAACATGCCTGTATTGCTTGCGTTGTTGGGCGTTTGGTACAGAAACTTCTTTGATGCACAATCACATGTTTTACTGCCTTATTACCATTATCTTCGTGGCTTACCAGCTTACGTACAGCAGTTAGATATGGAAAGTAATGGTAAGGAAGTGACGCAAGAAGGCGAGAACGTGGACTACCCGACTGGCCCAATTATTTGGGGTAGTGAGGGTACTAACGGTCAGCACAGCTTCCACCAGCTTATTCATCAAGGTTCTGGTGTTATACCAGCAGACTTTATGCTGCCGCTTAACGTGCCTAATCAAGATGACACCCATCATGCCATGCTTGCGTCTAACTGCTTTGGTCAAACCCAAGCGCTCATGCAGGGTAAAACCTTTGAAGAGTGTTATGCAGACCTTGACGGTAAGGGCCTTGACGACGCAGAACGCAAACGCTTAGCCGCTCACAAAACCATGCCTGGTAATAAGCCTAGCAATACTTTCTTATTTGACAGCCTTACACCTAAAACACTTGGCGCGCTGGTTGCAATGTATGAGCATAAGGTATTCGTTCAGGGTGTTATCTGGAACCTTAACTCATTCGACCAATGGGGCGTAGAGTTAGGTAAAGTGCTAGGAAACCAAGTGCTTGCAGGCATTCAAGGCGAAGCGGACAAAGACAATTTCGACGCTTCAACACAACAATTGATTGCCAAATTCAGAGCAGCGAATGCACCAAAATAAGGAACACGAGGTGATTTAAAATCACCCACTTGGTGCAAATAACAAACTGAACGGCTAGCTTTTTCAAAAGCTAGCCGTTTTTTGTTGCGGTATTAATAGGCGATACGACAGGCGTTTTTGATATCTGAAGCACTGTACAATTGATTACTAAAAAACCAAAAATTATCAATTGCATACAGTTTTTGTTCGCGCTTTAAACACACTGGACTTTCCTTACCCTTGTCATCATATCGTCACAATTTGTTAATAAAAGGTAAACTAAACTATTTTATTTTAGTGTCGGCTGTGATACAAAATCGTACAGAGGGAATTTAAAAACAAAAACTCTGTATTAGTTGTAGTGGTATAAAAAGGAGATCCCAGTGGATAAGTCAGATCTATTTGCCATGTTAGACATCGAAGCAAGCCCAGCAAAAACCAAAAGCAAAAAACGTAAGTGGAGAGAAATCGAAGCGCTGCAAGATCGCTACAAATTAGAAAAAGAACTCGCCGAACTCGACTGTGGTTTCGAGTACGAGCTAGAAACACTGGAAAGATAAAATGAAGGCCGCCTGTTACACAGGCGGCCTTTTTACTTTCTAGTATGCTTTATTTAGGTGCTTAGCCTAAAAGCTAATGCTATACCTGCCAGTTGATGGGGTCTTTACCCTTGGCAACAAGGTATTGGTTAGTTTGGCTGAAATGTTTACAACCTAAAAAGCCTCTGTGTGCTGAGAGTGGAGATGGATGAGGTGCATGTAAGACTAGGTGTTTTTCACGGTCTATGTGCTTGCCTTTCTTTTGCGCGTGGCTTCCCCACAGAAGAAACACTACGTTTTTGCAGTGTTCATTGACCGCATCAATAACTTTATCAGTAAAGGTTTCCCACCCCCACTTCGCATGACTATGCGCCTTGCCCTGCTCCACAGTGAGAACAGTATTAAGCAACAATACACCTTGCTCTGCCCATGACGTGAGCGTACCGTGGTTAGGCTCGACAAAGCCGTCGATGTCGGTCAATAACTCTTTGTACATGTTTTTAAGTGATGGCGGTGTTTTAACGCCTGCTTTTACCGAAAAACAGAGACCGTGGGCTTGATTAGGTCCATGGTAAGGATCTTGCCCTAATATCACGACTTTAACCTCATCGAGCGGCGTGTATTTAAGTGCGTTGAATACATCAGGCTGAGGCGGGTATATGACGCTTCCCGCCTCTCGCGCATGCTTCACGCGCTCAAGCAATTCAACAAAATAGTCTTTTTGCTTTTCTTCACCAAGCGCGCTCTGCCATGTTGAAACCAATGATGTCATTACTTCAATAAATCCATCATATGCTGTTTAAGTGCATCGTAAGACGCGGGTAGGTCTACGGCTAAGCTATCTTCACCTGCTACATCGGCCAACGGCTTAGGCAAGCTGATAGGGTTTCCTAATACATTTTCTACGGTTTCTCTAAACTTGGCTGGATGTGCAGTGCCCAAGAACAACCCTATTTCACCGTCTTCTAAATCGTGGTTTACCGCGCGATAGGCGATAGCGGCATGCGGCTCGCTGGTATAACCTTGTTGCGCTAACTGACGCATAGCAAGCTGCGTATATTCTTCGTCTACCATTTCACCTTTAAGGCACGCTTTGTCGATGTAACCACGTTCGATAAGCGCCTCAATACGCGGCCAGTTATTTGGCTGGCTCACATCCATAGCATTAGACATGGTTGCTACGGTCGCCTTAGGATCCCACTCACCGGTCTTAAGATAGCGTGGCACTGTGTCATTCAAGTTCGTTGCCGCAATAAAACGCTTAATTGGTAAGCCTAACGATTTAGCAATCATACCTGCTGTGAGGTTACCGAAGTTTCCGCTAGGCACCGAGACGACCACTTGGTCACGCTTTTCTTGAGGCAGTTGGCTAACCGCTTCAAAGTAGTAGCAAACCTGGGCTAATAAACGGCTAATGTTGATTGAATTTGCTGAGTTTAGGTGAAGGCCTTCACGTACGTCAGGATCATCAAACGCGGTTTTCACCAACGATTGGCACGCATCAAAGTCAGACTCTATTGCCACGGTATGGATGTTACCGCCTAGCGTGGTAAATAGCTTTTCCTGTAGCGCACTGATTTTGCCCTTAGGGAACAGGATAACCACGTTGATATTCTCTATGCCGTGGAACGCATGAGCTACAGCCGCGCCAGTGTCACCTGAGGTCGCAGTTAAAATAGTTACTGGCTTCCCTTCGCTGATGCGCGACAGGGTTTGCGCCATAAAACGGCCGCCAAAGTCTTTAAACGCCAGCGTTGGTCCGTGGAAAAGCTCTAAGCAGTACACGTTATCGTTCACTTGCTCTACTGGCGCACCAAAAGCAAATGCGGTTTGCACAATCTCTTCTAGCTCGCCATTGTTCAGCTCATCACCAATCAGTGCGCGAAGCACTTCAATACTGCGCTCGACAAACGGTTTTTCCAACAGCTCATCAATATTGTCTAGAGTAGGAATATGCTCTGGAAAATAAAGCCCTTGGTTTTTACCTAAGCCGCGCTTCACAGCGTCAGCAAAGTTCGCTGTGTCCGATGAATCTTTTAAATTTACCAATTCCACTTGCTGTTACCTTTTTAATTGAGCAGATATGCTGCCCTTTTAATCTTTTTAAGAAATTCCTGTGCCTTTAAGAAATACTATACCTTTAAGAAATCATGTGCCTTTAAGAAATAATAGTACCTTGGCTTGGTATTTGGCACACATGGCTAAAGCCATCATCGTTCTGAATATAGTTATCGGTTAAATATGCGGCGACGTTTTCCGCCTGCGCTTTACTTGAACACACGGCAAACACCGTTGGCCCTGACCCCGAAATACCGAACGCGAGCGCGCCCGCTTGCTCACTAAATGCACGTGCCTCATCAAAGCCAGGCAGTAGCGACTTTCTGTAAGGTTCGGCAATGACATCTTTCATTACTGACGCCGCCAAGCCAAAGTTACCCGCATGTAAGGCGTGAACAAATACGCCTAACTGCCGACCAAAGGTTAGCGCCGTCGCCATATCCACCTGCTTAGGTAAAATATCGCGAGCAGCCGCTGTCGATACGCTAATGCCCGAATAACAAACGGCATAGTACCAGTCGTCGTTCAAAGGCAGTGATAGCGTGACCGGCGCGTCGCTGCCCGTCATTAGCGTCATGCCGCCCAAATAACACGGCGCTACGTTATCGTAATGAACGCTACCACTAATTTGGCCTTCTAGCTCGCCCATCATAATCAGCAACGTATCTTCATCAAACGGGTTGTCGAAGAAAGCATTAAGCGCTGCAAACGCAGCAACAATTGAACTAGCGCTTGAGCCTAAACCACTGCCAATTGGCAAGTTTTTGTGAAGGGTAAGGGCTACCGGAGAGGTCGGTTTCCCAGCCTTTTCCATCTGCTCACAAAAATAGTGGTAGCACTTAGTGACGATATTGCTATCTGCACCGCCCGGAAGTTTGTGAGCAAAGCGCCCTACCGTTTTTAATGAAAATGACTCAGCCGCTTTTATTTCAACCTCATCACCTAATTTAGTGCCGTCTACTGGGGCAAGCGCTGCACCCAATACATCAAAGCCTAAGCTTACATTTCCAATTGAAGCTGGCGCAAAGGCCGTTAATGCTTTCATATTATTTCTCTTACTTCGCTTGCGACTCAACGGGATAAATCACTAACCCAAGTCGCACCTTCGAATTTCTTACTTTAGCCGCTTATTCATTAGGTTAAGCATACCAAGCGTTAATTAGCCGTTAATGCGCCATTTGTTTCCATGGCATAGTACGCAGAATATCAGCAAACACCCCTGCTGCCGTTACCGTACCACCCGCACCATATCCTCTAATTACATAAGGGATTGGGCTGTAGTAATCGCTGTTAATAGCCAGTGCATTTTCGCCGTCTTTTACCTGTGAAAGCGGGTTGCTCGCCGGCACTGCTTGGATACTCACTTTACACTTACCGTCTTCAATGCTGCCGATATAGCGAAGGACTTTGCCTTCGGCCTTGGCCGCCTCAACTTTTTCATTTATGGCAGCATCTAGCTCAGGAAGCTGACGCATAAAGTCTTCAATTGAACAGTCTTCAGCAAAACCAGCGGGCAATACAGATTCAATTTCGATGTCAGATAGCTCTAGGGCCAAGTCAGCTTCACGAGCCATAATAAGCAGCTTACGCGCCACATCCATACCACTTAAATCATCGCGGGGGTCAGGCTCGGTAAAACCGTTGTCCTTGGCTGTTTGTGTCGCTTGCGACAGGCTCATACCTTCTTCAAGCTTTCCAAACACATAAGATAAGCTGCCTGATAAAATACCTTCAAAACGGTGTAGTACGTCACCTGCACTGAATAGCTTCTGCAAGTTATCAATAACAGGTAGCCCAGCACCAACGGTGGTTTCGTACAAATATTGGCGATTGGTATCAAGGGCCGTTTTGCGCAGCTTACGGTAATAAGACATGGCGCTGGTATTCGCCTTTTTATTGGGCGTTACAACGTGAAACCCGCTTTCCATCATATCTACATATTGCTGTGCAATGGCTTCATGGCTGGTGCAGTCAACAATAACCGGGTTTACCAGGCTGTTGTCGTTAGCAAACTGGTGTAAGCGCTCTACACTTAATCCTTCGCTTGCTGACTCAAGGGCCGCCTTCCAGTCACCGCTAAGCTCAATACCTTGGCTATTTAGCAGTAGCTTGCGGCTATTTGCGATGCCGTAAACACGTAATTGGATATTGCGCTTCAACAAAGCAGGCTGCTGCTTTTCAATCTGACCTAGCAGTTCAGTGCCCACGTTGCCACACCCTACTAGGAATACGTCTATGGTATGGCGGTCAGAGAAAAAATTCTGGTGGATTACTTTTACTGCTTTCTTAGCACGCTTACTTTCAATTACTGTTGAAATAGAGCGCTCTGAAGAGCCCTGCGCGATGGCTACGTTGTTAACTCGCGCTTGTGCAAGAGAGTTAAAGAAACGCGCAGCCAGCCCTTTAGTTTGACGCATGCCGTCACCTACTAAGGTAACAATAGCCAGGTCATGGCGCACTTCGATAGGATCAAGCAGTTGGTTTTGAAGCTCAAGCGCAAATGCATCTTCAAGAAGGTTCAACGCGCGATTGGCATCTTTGCTTTGTATACAAAAACTGATTGAATATTCTGATGAAGACTGTGTGATCAGGCTTATTGAAATATTGGCGTTAGACATTACTTCAAACACGCGACTTGCCATGCCTACCATGCCTTTAAGACCGGGGCCTGCAACGTTAAACATGGTCACATTATCAAGCTGGGAGATACCTTTGACCGACGTCCACACTTCGCTTTTTTCATTACTGATTAACGTACCTGGCGCTGCCGGGTTTAACGTGTTTCTGATCAGACAAGGGATGTGATGCTGTGCAATAGGCCCGATGGTTTTTGGATGAAGCACCTTGGCTCCGAAATAAGACAGCTCCATGGCTTCTTGGTAGGTAAGCTTATCTAACAGTACAGCACCTTCAACTTGATTCGGGTCAGCGTTGTAAACACCGTCTACGTCCGTCCAGATTTCACAGCAGCTTGCATCGATACAAGCCGCTAGAATGGCCGCTGAATAGTCTGAACCGTTGCGCCCTAGCGTAACTTTCTCACCCGCTTCGTTAGCAGCAACAAAGCCTGGCATAACTAAGAACTCGCTGCCATCGCAGGGTACATCTGAAAAACGCGCTTTGCTTAGTGAAACGTCGGCAATACTGTCTAAGTAGTCGCCCTCCGCAAGCACATATTTGACAGGGTCGATGATGCGATTAGCTATTTCTTTGGCGGATAGCATGGCGCTGAAGAGCGTTACCGAGATGTATTCACCAATACTGAGAATACCCGCAGCTACATTATCAGGTGCAACACCTAAGAGCTTTATGCCTTCAAGGTGCTGTTTTAATACCGATAAGTGGCTATTAATGAATTCCACCACGCTTGCATGTGCAAACCCGTCGAGTTCTTCGTTTAAGTTGTTGGCAATGCCGGTCACCGTATCGTTTAACTTATCAAATAACGGCTGGAAATCTTCACCCGCGGCGGCCTGTTCACACAATAGTGAAAGCGCGTTAGTTACCCCTTTGGGGGCCGAGAGTACAACCGCAGCACCTTCGGTTTGGTGGGTTGCCGTGCTAATTTCCATCACACGCATATATCGCGGTGCATCGGCTAGAGAAGAACCCCCAAACTTTAAGACTTTCATATGCTGCTCCTTAAGGTTACGCATGCTAAAACGTGTGTAAAAAAAAGCCCGCTCTTGTTTAGGCGGGCTTTCGTTGTCTTTTGCTTACTTGCACTAGTCAGCGACCGCCCTATTTAAGGTGGTAATCAGCATCATGGTGGTGCGAGTAACTAGAATCTTTTTCATACAAGCAATTTGCCGTATAGACGTCTATAAGTCAACCGCAGTTTTCACCATACTGTATTGCAAAAAATGAAACAATAATTAAGAAACATTTCTTTTTAAGGTACAAACGCATCTGCTATCGGCGAATTCGCGAACGTAAAGTTGTTTAAAAAGTCACTATAAAGCAATAAAAACAACAGCAATGCCTTAGTTTAGCCGGCACGCTTCGGTTAAAAACGGAGCGGTTGCACTCTCCTTGTTTCTAGCAACGTCTTCAGGGGTGCCGTGAGCGACGACTTGTCCGCCACTCCCACCTGCGCCTGGTCCGATATCTATGACATAGTCACACGCCGCGGCTACTTTCATATTGTGCTCCACCATAACCACTGTATTGCCTCTATCTACCAGGGAACTTAGGTGCGTCATTAACAGAGCGATATCTGACAGATGCAAGCCTGTTGTAGGCTCATCTAATACATAAAGAGTGTTGCTGTTTTGAGCGCGCTTTAGCTCAGTGGCTAGTTTTATACGCTGTGCCTCTCCGCCAGATAGCTCTGTCGCGCTTTGACCTAATGTAAGGTATCCAAGACCTACTTTGATAAGCGTCTCAAGCCCTCTCAGTACTGCCTTATTGTCGTCAAAAACGTGCTGAGCCTCATCGACGGTAAGCGCTAAAACATCGGCAATGGAATGCTCCTTGTATTTAATCTCTAACACGTCATCCTTAAAGCGCTTTCCATGGCATACCGTACATGGCGAATAAACGCTTGGCATAAAAAGTAGTTCCACTGAAACTACACCCAACCCTTCGCAATTAGGGCAGCGACCTTTAATTACGTTAAAAGAAAAATGTCCAGCGTCATAGTTACAAGACTTGGCCTCATCGGTGTCAGCAAATAAACGCCTAATTTGATCAAACATTCCTGTATAAGTTGCAAGCGTAGAGCGAGGCGTTCTGCCAATTGAAGACTGATCGACAACCACTAAACGACTTATGTCGTCTAACCCTTTTTCTATAGCGCCTTTTTCAGCTATCTCTTCGTCGTCTATATAATTATCACTTGAAAGTAATGACGCTTCGCTGAGTTCATCTTCATTTTGAACGTGAGTACCGCCAAGTCCGTCTCTCACCAATTCGACCAACGCTTGACTAATCAGGCTTGATTTTCCTGAACCTGATACCCCGGTAACGGCTGTCATGACGCCCAAAGGAATTTCAACATTCGCTTTTTTAACGTTATTTCGAGTAACGTTTTTAAGGCTAAGGGTGCCCGTAGCACTGCGCCGTGCTCTATTCACCAGTGTTTTATTATTAAAAACAAAGTCGGCAGTGGACGAGTGCGTCACGCTTGCCAGCTGTTCTGCAGGCCCACTAAATACCAAATCGCCACCGTTTGTGCCCGCCCGAGGGCCAACATCCACCACCCAATTCGCACCTTTGATGACATAAGGGTTATGCTCAACCACTAACAGCGAATTACCTGCTTTCGTGATATCGTGAAGCGCGTGAACCAAAGACTCTACATCGCGAGGATGTAAACCTGCTGAGGGTTCATCCATTACAAATACCACACCAAACAGATTTGATTTAAGCTGCGTAGCCAGACGTAATCTCTGAAGCTCTCCTGCTGAAACCGTGGTCGTGCTTCTGTCCAATGATAGGTAGTCCAGACCTAGCGCAATAATCGGCTTAATTCTATCAACGACATCAGAGGTTATATTTCTTATAACTTGTGCCCTTTCGGAAGCATCATCTGCAACAGCATGCCTAAGTTTTTTCAACTTTCTGTCAACGTCGTGCAATGGAAGTCTCGAGAAATCAATAATATCCAAGCGATCTAACGTAACATTTAATGCCTTTGCTTTAAGCTTCTTACCCTGGCAGGTGGGGCAGGATGTGATCGAAAGAAAACGTGCAATGCGCTGCTTTATCTTTTCTTTTTGAGAGGTTTTAAATGTATCTAATACGTGACGTCTGGCGCTGATAAACTTGCCGTTGTAGCTAGCCGGTTCACCTTCAGTGAGTGCTTGTCGAGTTTGCTCTAAGTTATAGCTACGATATACGGGTACCTGAGGCGTTTCATCGGAATACAAAATCCAGTCTTGCGTTTTTTTAGGTAACGTATGCCATGGAACATCAACATCAATATCAAGAGATAGCAGTACCCTAACGAGGTTTTTTCCCTGCCATGCCCCGGGCCAAGCAGCAACTGCACCTTCACGTATGGTTAGGGTATCGTCAGGCACGAGAAGCTGCGCCTGAGTGTCGAACACTTTACCTATGCCGTCGCATTCATCACACGCACCTTCCGGCGTATTCGCAGAGAACCCGTCAGCATAAATGATACCCTGCCCTTCAGGATAATCACCAGCCCTTGAATACAGCATACGTAAACTATTTGATAACGTAGTAATGCTGCCAACTGATGAACGCACAGAGGGTGCGCCACGGCGCTGATGTAGACCCACTGCTGGCGGCAGCCCTTCAATCGCATCCACGTCTGGCTTTTCAATCTGCTCAATAAGGCGGCGTGCATAGGGTGATATTGAGTCTAGATAACGATGTTGCGCTTCAGCATACAGGGTCCCAAACGCGAGGGAAGATTTTCCCGAACCGGATACGCCGGTGAACACCACCACTTCGTTTCTGGGAATATCTACATTGAGACTTTTAAGATTGTGTACGCGAGCACCGCGTACCTGAATTCGCCCATCATCGTTGTGCACCACATCACCTTTACATGTCTTAATTACAGAATGTTTAGGTTCAAAGGCTATATTTCGATCACTTATTGCATCGGCCAAGCATCAGCTATCTGAAACAATATGCTGGGCCAAGAAGTCCACCAGCAGCCTTATTTTAGGAGCCACATTGCGGTTAGACGGAAATACCGCCCAGATGGCTTCTTGCTTATCTTTGTATTCAGGAAACACTTCGATAAGCTCGCCAGAAGCCAATGCATCTCGCACATAAAAGCCTGGCAATTGAGCTAGCCCCAAGCCGGCTAAAGCTGCACTTCGCAGCGCATTCCCGCTGTTATAGCGAGCTCGGCCTTGCACACTAATCGACTGAATTTCCTTGTCTACCATAAATCGCCAATAAGGTTGTGACCCCACCAAAAGCGAATGATGTTTTAACTCATCGATAGTTTGAGGCTGACCATGCTCTTCAAAGTACGCTTTACTGCCACAAACAAAAAGATGACGTGTTGCTATCTTTTTGGCTACCAGCGTAGAGTCTTCAAGTTTTCCGATTCGAATGGCTAAGTCCAAACCCAAATCGACAATATCGAGCTTTTCATTTGAAAAGGTACATTGAACGCTAATGCCTGAATATTTTTGCATAAAAGTATTAAGCAACGGCGCTATAAACGCCTCACCAAAAGCCACAGGCGCGGTAAGTTTAATTAACCCTTGCGGTGACGTTTGTAGCGCGCTTACAGACAGTTGGGCATTTTCAAGCGCTTTTAAGGCCGGCAATGCTTGTTCAAAGTACAATGTGCCAGCTTCAGTTAACGACACACTGCGTGTAGTGCGCTGCAACAGCTTTACACCAAGCTGCTTTTCCAATGACGCTACTTTTCGACTTATTTGTGCCACAGATGTATCAAGCTTGTTGGCCGCGCCTGTAAAGTTGCCAACTTCTGCCACCGCACAGAACTCTGCGATACCTTCTAAATATTTCATCCTAAGTATTTATGACCTCATTGACTAACGCAAATGTGCTCTCAGACTTAGTCTCATTCTATTTCGACTACTCCATTATTACAAATAAGCAAAAGTGATTTACTAAAAGTGTATTTATCATAACTAATCCGTCTCCTATACTTTGGCCTATAAATCATTATCAAATAATTGGTATAAAGGAGTCATCACATGGCATCGTTTAAAGATTCATTGCAAGAAGGTCAAACGCACATAAAGTCTAAAGCCGCCGTAGCCTGGGCCGCGGGTGAGCCGTTAAAAATGGAAGAAGTTGACGTAGAGCTACCTAAAAAAGGGGAAGTTCTCGTTCGAATCGTTGCCACTGGCGTGTGCCACACTGACGCGTTTACCCTTTCTGGCGATGATCCAGAGGGCGTATTCCCTTCAATTCTGGGTCACGAGGGTGGCGGTATTGTTGAAATGGTTGGCGAGGGTGTAACCAGTGTAGAAGTTGGCGACCACGTTATTCCTCTTTACACCGCAGAGTGCGGCGAGTGTAAGTTCTGTAAATCGGGAAAGACTAACCTTTGCCAAGCGGTGCGTGAAACCCAAGGTAAAGGTTTAATGCCAGACGGCACAAGCCGTTTTTCTAAAGATGGCGAGCCAATTTATCACTATATGGGCTGCTCAACGTTTTCTGAGTACACAGTTTTACCAGAAATATCTTTAGCAAAAGTTAATAAAAATGCACCACTGGACGAAGTTTGCCTACTTGGTTGCGGTGTAACTACAGGTATGGGCGCAGTACTTAAAACCGCAAAAGTACAAGAAGGCGATACGGTTGCTATCTTTGGGTTAGGCGGTATCGGCCTATCAGCGATTATTGGTGCTCGCATGGCCGGTGCGGGTCGCATCATCGGTATCGACATTAACGAGAGCAAGTTCGATTTAGCGAAGCAACTTGGTGCAACTGACGTAGTAAATCCTAATAACTTCGACAAGCCTATTCAGGAAGTCATTGTTGAAATGACTGACGGCGGCGTCGACTACTCGTTTGAGTGTATCGGTAACGTGAACGTGATGCGTTCAGCCTTAGAGTGCTGTCATAAGGGCTGGGGCGAATCTGTGATCATAGGCGTTGCCGGTGCAGGACAAGAAATCTCAACGCGCCCATTTCAATTAGTGACAGGTCGCGTATGGCGTGGTTCTGCGTTTGGTGGTGTTAAGGGTCGCTCAGAGCTGCCGGGCATCGTAGAGCAATACCTAAATGGCGACTTTGGTCTTCAAGAGTTTATCACTCACACAATGGGACTTGATGAGATCAACGAAGCGTTCGACCTAATGCATAAAGGCGAAAGCATCCGCTCCGTTGTGCATATGGATAGGTAATACGAACCGTTGAAAAAAGTTAAGGAGAGGAATTCCTCTCCTTTTAAAACCTAAGCTATATCACTCCCTGCTCTAACGCCTCACGCACGGCTCTTGTTCTATCTCTCACACCGAGCTTGCCCCTTCATTTGCACTAGATCAGGAACTTCCCAAGACTAAACCTAGTACCTAATGCAAACGCTGCTGTTAAAGACTTATTCGTAGCTTTTACTGCTTGGACAATAGTGAGCAATTGTGTAACGTAGAAATTATAATCACACCGGTGTCAACAGTGAGCTCTTAACTATGAAAAAGACCCAAACAGCAGCACTTGGACAAATGAAAAATACGCCATCGCTTCAAAAGTCTACGTTACGTCGCGTTGTCGCGACTGCGATTATTAGCTTAGGGCTGGGATTAAGCTTATGTGCAAACGCTTATCATGAGGGAAACTCAACTCAGCAAGCGGGGAATGACATGCAGATGGAAACAACACCTACACTTGCAACACTCACCAACTTCCAAGAAAACGGGCCATTTATGTATTCTTCTGGCTTACCCAATGCTGCTCATTTTTCTTTGCTGAAGGAAAAAGGAGTCACTCACGTTATAGACTTGATCCCAGGGGATCGAAGCAGTGAAATTTTAACTACATCAGAATTAGGGCTCGATTACTTTAATGTGCCTGTTGATTGGGAAGGCCCTACGCTCGCCAACTTTTTAAACTACGCAGCGTTTATGCAAAGCGTAGAGGTGAGCGAAGACAAGGTGCTGACCCACTGCAAACTGAATTGGCGGGGTGCCGCGTTTACATATCTATACAGAATCAACGTACTTGGAGAAAATGAACAAAACGCCAAAAAAGACCTTATGGCAATTTGGCATCCAAACCCAACATGGTACGCCTTCATGAACGACGTTATCACTCACTATAATGCGCTAAACAACCGCCAAGTAGCGATGTCCTTCAACGCTGCCTTGCCAGAAAGTGATTAGGCTTTTTTAGCTTAATACCAGTCCGCATAGATAACTAAAGAATGCAGTTGCGGAGCTAATTTTTAAAAATAAACATATATGAAATTTCAGATTCGTCATTGACGCATACGGAATTTCATATATGATAATTCACATACGAAATTTCATATGTGAAGTATTCTATGTCTGCATGTTTTTTGTCGCCCTTAACGTTTTTCAAATGCCTATCTGAAGACACCCGCTTAAAAACGCTACTTATGCTTAGCGTAAAAGGCGAACTATGTGTGTGCGACCTTACCGACGCGCTTCAATTAAGCCAGCCAAAAATTTCACGCCATCTCGCAGATTTACGAAAATGCGGTTTAGTGCTCGATACCCGTAAGGGCAAATGGGTGTATTACCAACTTCACCCTGACCTACCTGCCTGGGCACTGGACGTCATAAAGAATACCGCTACTCACAACGATGAGTATTTCAGCGAGGCCTTATCGAATTTGTCTTGCACCAGTTGCTAACGCCTAAATTTTATCGTGTGCAACAGCGCTGAAATTACACCGTCGTACATCGCTAACTATCTGTTTTATCGAGTTTTTAACATTTTTTGATGGTTACTCAAAACAGCATCAACCCTTAAAGTAAGGTTTTATATGAAGATTTTATACATTTGTACGCACAACCGCTGCCGCAGCATTCTTTGCGAGGCAATCACTAATGCGTCGAACGGCAAAGTTGAAGCGCGTAGTGCCGGCAGCCAACCTGTGGGTGAAGTACACCCTCTGTCTTTAAAGTACCTTGCAGAGCGTGGTTTTAGCACGAATGGCCTTCAAAGCCAGTCGTGGGATGAGTTTGAAGACTACGACGCAGATCTTGTTGTGACAGTTTGTGATTCCGCTGCCGGTGAATCATGCCCTGTCTATTTCGGTAAGTCACTTAAGGTGCATTGGGGCTTAGAAGACCCGTCTAAGCTAGAAGGTAGCGAGCAAGAGAAGGCCGATGCATTCAATAACACCATCGATATTATTGAAAAGCGCGTAGCGGCACTAGCAGAACTTGCAGAAAAAAACTTAGATAAAGCAGCACTTAAAGACGCACTATCAACGTTGGGCGCTCAGTAATAAATAAAGGTAAAACAATGGACCAAAATATATCTAGCAGCAACGAAAGCTCAATGGCTGAAAGCCCATCAGATAATGCGGTAATGGAACAAATGCACAAGCCCATTATGGCTAACTTTGCATCAACATTCTCAGACCATAAACCTCGCATTTTATTGCTTTACGGTTCACTGAGAGAGCGCTCTTACAGCCGCTTAGTTATTGAAGAGTCAGCGCGGTTGCTTGAATACTTTGGCGCTGAAGCCAAAATTTTTGATCCTCGTGGATTGCCGCAGCCTGATACTGAAGATGAATCACATCCCAAAGTAAAAGAATTGCGCGAGCTTATGATGTGGTCTGAAGGGCAAATCTGGTGCTCTCCAGAGCGGCATGGCAGTATGACAGGCATTATGAAAAGCATGATTGACTGGGTACCGCTTAGCCTTGGTGGCGTGCGCCCGACTCAAGGTAAAACACTGGCCATCATGCAGGTATCAGGAGGCTCTCAGTCGTTTAATGCGGTAAACCAGATGCGAATTTTAGGCCGCTGGATGCGCATGTTAACTATCCCTAACCAATCTTCTGTGGCAAAAGCGTTTCTTGAATTTGAAGACGATGGTCGCATGAAACCCTCCCCTTACTACAATCGCATTGTGGATGTAGTTGAAGAACTGGTGAAATTTACTTTGCTTACCCGCGACAACAAAGACTTTCTGGTTGATCGCTATTCTGAGCGCGTTGAAAGCGCAGAAGAAGTGAGCAAGCGTGTTAATCAAAAGTCGTTGTAAAATAAGACAAAGGTGAATCAGAATGGGTTTCTTTGAACGTTACTTATCAGTATGGGTTGGTCTTTGTATTGTTGCGGGTGTAGGTCTGGGCTATGCCATGCCTGGCGCATTCGAGTCTATTGCAGCACTTGAATATGCACACGTAAACCTCGTAGTGGCCGTGCTTGTTTGGCTAATGATTTATCCAATGATGGTGCAAATAGACTTTGGCTCTATTAAAGACGTCGGTAAAAAGCCAAAAGGCTTGGTGCTTACACTTGTGGTTAACTGGCTTATTAAGCCTTTCACTATGGCACTTTTAGGCTGGCTATTCTTTAAAGGTATTTTTGCCGATTGGGTAGACCCGCAAACTGCCACTGAATATATAGCAGGTATGATTTTACTGGGCGTTGCTCCGTGTACTGCTATGGTTTTCGTGTGGAGCCACCTAACCAAGGGGGATGCAAACTATACGCTGGTGCAGGTCTCAATAAACGACCTTATTATGGTAGTCGCTTTTGCACCACTTACCGCTATGTTACTAGGCGTAACAGACATCACAGTTCCTTGGGACACCCTGCTACTTTCTGTGGCACTCTATGTAGTATTGCCCTTAGTAGCGGGCTATATCACACGCCGCCGCTTGGAAAACAAAAGCAATAGCGCGCAGGAAACCGTTCCAGGAAATGGCGCTATTGACGCATTGGTTAGTAAGTTCAAACCTTTTTCAGTCATTGGTTTACTGCTGACAATTGTTATTTTGTTTGGCCTTCAAGCAAAAACTATATTATCGCAGCCCCAAGATATCGTACTTATCGCGATACCGCTGCTTATACAAACTTACGGTATTTTCGCCATTGCCTATTTTGCAGCAAAGCGCATGAAACTGCCGCACAATATTGCGGCACCAGCGTGCATGATTGGTACGTCGAACTTTTTCGAGCTAGCGGTTGCCGTGGCAATTTCTCTCTTTGGGCTTCACAGCGGCGCGGCTTTGGCGACTGTGGTAGGCGTATTGGTAGAAGTTCCGGTCATGCTTTCATTAGTGTGGTTCGCTAACAAAACCCGTCATTGGTTTGATTAATAATATGTGTGCTGGTACATAACGAAAAAGAGCGAACCAAGGTTCGCTCTTTTTTATTCACGGATAATTTAAACAGCAATTGCAGTCTGGTAGGTGTCGGGCAGAATAAAACCAAAACGGCAAAGAATGGTTTTCAACGCATCACGTTTAATCGGCTTTTCTATAAACGACAGCGCGCCTAACGACATCACCTTTTCTTGCATCTGCGGCTGAATGTCGCCCGAAATCACGATAACGAACACTTCAAGCTGACGGCGCTTAATTTCGCTTAGTACACCAAGGCCATCTAGAACCGGCATGGTGAGGTCGAGCAAAACCAAGTCGATGGTGTGATGTGCTAACACCTCTAAAGCATCCATACCGTTTGACACTTCATAGATAGTTTCAGCGAACCCATCTGGCAAGTTATTTCTCGCCATCTTTCTGGCTAGCGAAGAATCATCACAAATTAGAATATTAAAGCCCATCGACTACAAACTTATAAATGGTTACTAATCGGCCATCAGAATACCTTAAACGAAAGTATAATAAAATATAAAAAGCCTCTAATAATGCTCGACTTATTCTGGTTATAAACCAAAGTTTTCTCTGAAAAAGAAGAGATTTATGATAGATCTAGTAGGCTACAAAACAAGGAAATACGCCAATGCACGAGTTAGCCTCTAATGATGACAAGCAGTTAGTTAAAAAAGTGGCCTATCAGATTTTGTCTCATTTCGATAAGAGCTATCGATGGTTTACTCGGATTACACGTGGCGCTCAAGAAAGATTTGAGAAGGGTAACTGGAAAGAGACGCAGCTTGCCTCAAAAGAGCGTATCACTATTTATGAACAAAGCCTTTCTGACGCAGTGGCCGAAATATATCACCTAACGCAAGTACATCAAAAAGACGATGCTTTTTGGCAAGAACTTAAGAAAGTATTTGCTTTACAGCTAGAAGGCCACCCTCAGTTTGAGCTTGCCGAAACCTTTTATAACTCGGTAATAGGCCGTTTGTTCAAACATCGAAAAATTGACAACGACATGATGTTTGTACTGCCAAGCCGCTGCTTTCTGCCAGGGCAAGACAGAGACAAAGTCATCAATAGCTTTGACACCACAACAACGGTTCGCGAGATGTATGAGTCGATTTTTAAGATCTATCGATACAACATTCCGTTTGAAAACTTCGAGCGGGATTTGCAGCATCTTGAGAAGGCGCTTCGAGCGAGGTTGAACAAAGAACAGTTAGCCAGCGTTCAGGCAGTTGAAATTTTAAAGCCTACCTTTTTTCGTGGTAAAGCCGCTTACTTGATTGGCCGAATTTGCATGCCTGATGAGACGCTGCCGTTTGTTATTGCCATGCGAAGATACAATGAGCCCCATATGTTCGTCGACGCGTTGCTTACTGACCGAAAAGACTTAAGCGTTATTTTCGGTTTTGCTCGCAGTTACTTTATGGCGGATACACAAAACCCTGCCGAGGTGGCGGCCTTTCTTCAAGAGCTTTTGCCGAACAAGAAACATTTCGAACTTTATATGGCCATGGGTCATTACAAACACGGCAAAACGGTTTTTTATCGAAACTTTTTACAGCACATGGATGAGTCTGACGATAAATTTGAAGCTGCTCCCGGTATTCGCGGGTTAGTCATGATGGTATTCCATCTCCCCTCTTACGGTGTGGTGTTCAAGATTATTAAAGACGAGTTTGCAGAAAGTAAAAAAATTACCCGCGATCACGTCAAAGAATGCTACAAGTTGGTTAAGATGTCTGACCGCGTGGGCCGAATGGCAGATACTCACGAATACGTAAACTTTAGATTTCCTTTAGACAGGATTGAGCCTGAACTCATCGACGAGCTTAAAGAAACCTGTGCATCGAGTTTAGAATTTACTGAAACAGAGTTGATTATCAAGCACATGTACATAGAGCGAAAAATGACTCCGCTTAATCTGTACCTGCAAGAAGAAACTGATGAAGAAAAAATTACGCGTGCACTCGATGAATTGGGGTTATGTATTAAGCAGATAGCAATGGCTAACATTTTCCCTGGAGACATGCTTCACAAAAATTTTGGTATTACTCGCCACGGACGCGTCATCTTTTATGACTACGATGAAATTTGTTTAATGAACGAGCGTAACTTTAGAGCGCTGCCAAAATCTGATGATCCTTATGCAATCGACACGTTATCGGTAGCGCCTAACGATGTGTTTCCTGAGCAATTTGAACATTTCATTGTAGGAAAACGTAAGTTTAAAGACATTTTGAAATCGCTTCACGGTGATTTGATGACGCCCGAGTATTGGCACGGCGTACAGGAGAAATGTGCAAGGGGTGATGTACAACACTTTACCCCCTACAGCGCGACTATGCGGTTTGATAGAGGAGAGTAAAAAATTGCGCTCCTTTCAAGGCTGAAACTAACATCTTAAAAACACGCTACATGCACAAACGCTTAAAAGTGATCGTTTCATTGCTCCATGTTCGTAAAAGAACCATAAAGCGTTAATGCTTTTCGACTGCTTGAACTCGCTTGCTGTTAAAACTTGAGGTATCGAGGTAATAGCAACGCCAAACAAGCGTGTGAATGTTGATAACCAAAAGAAGCGTAATAATGAAAGTGCTACTTGTAGAAGATGATCCTAAAGTTGCCTCGCACATTGCTAATGGACTATTGGGCGAAGGGCATGAATGTATTACTGTGGGTGATGGAACATCTGGCTACCGTGAAGCGTCGCAAAGTGAATTAGACGCTGTGATATTAGACGTGATGCTACCTGAACTCGACGGCTTTTCAGTGTTAGAAAAACTGCGTGAGGAAGGGAATACTACTCCGGTCTTGTTACTCAGCGCAAAGAGCCAAGTTGAAGATAAAGTTCGGGGCCTTCGCACAGGTGCCAACGATTACCTGACAAAACCGTTTGCCTTTGAAGAGCTTCTCGCTCGTGTCGAAGGGCTAGCCGGTCGAAATAAAGAGAGCGAAGACAAAACTCTTATTAAAGTAGGCGATTTAACGCTTGATTTAGTCAACCGCAAGGTGCTCCGTGGCGACCAGGAAATCGATTTACAGTCTAAAGAGTTTCAGTTGCTTGAATGCTTGCTTCGCCACAAGGGCAAAGTGGTAACGCGCAGCATGTTGCTAGAGCAGGTTTGGAATTATCATTTCGATCCGCAAACCAACGTAATCGACGTACACATAAGCCGTTTACGTCAAAAAGTAGATAAAGCGTTCAACGTTCCGTTAATTGAAACAGTAAGAGGCACAGGGTACCGCATAGCGGACGAGCTTGCATGATAGCGATCCGCGACTTTACGCGTAGCTCAAGCTTTCGCGTAGGCGTTTTGCTCACTACCCTAGCCTGCATTGCTATTGTTCTTATCGTTTATTTTTGGCGCTTAACCAGCAGTGATTTGTTTATTTCTGAATCCAACGCTGCGGTTAACGCCAAAACGAACGCATTAATCACACTTCACGAGAAACTTGGTATAGAAGCTGTAATCGCCTCCATCAGGTCAGATAGTCTCTCCCCAAACGCGTCCAACTCTAGTTCTCAAGAGGGCGTTTTCAATAATTTGCGTTCGTTTATTGCGTTAAGTAAAGATAATCAGATTGTGGCAGGTAATTTGTCTTCCGTTCCTCTGGTGCTAGAACGCCACAAAGGGGCAAGTTTTGATACTGCTGAAATCGTTATTACTCGCCAAAACAGTGATTCTCGTAAAATACTTCACCAAGCGCTAATGCGAGAGACAAACTTAGGTGAGTACGAACTTTACGTTGGGCGTGGTATCGACGATTTATACAGCGCTCAATGGTTTGGCAAAACGTTCAGCTGGATTATCGTGGTTCTACTTTGCACATTGAGTATCCTCAGTTTTGCTATCGCCGTTTATGTCGTAAATAGAATTAACCGCATGTCACAGACCGCCGACAAAATTATCAAAACAGGGAGTCTTGAAGAGCGCTTAGAGATAGACAGTAACTGGGATGATTTAAGCAGCCTTTCATTCGTTTTCAATCAGATGCTCGATACTATTGAAAGTTCGGTAAATAACATCAAGTCGGTTACAGATAGCATTGCTCATGATTTACGAACGCCATTGTCAAGACTTCGCAACACGCTAGAAAAAATTGAAGACGACGAGCTTCGCTGTGAGACAACCCAAGAGGCTGACAACTTGCTTAATATGTTTAACAGCCTTCTACGTATAAGTGGCCTTGAAACAACGAATAAAAAAGAAGGCTTCTGCAGCACAGATGCACGCGCTATCGTCGAGGACGTGGTTGATCTTTATCATCCTCTTGCTGAAGAGCGCAATATTCAACTCTCAAGCAGCATTGATGATGTGACAATGCTTGCCGACCCCAACTTACTCTTTCAAGCTGTAGCTAATGTATTAGATAACGCTATTAAATATTCAAACGAAGATAGTATTGTTACTGTTCAGCTAACAACTACGGATAAACACATTGTTATTGCAGTAAATGATGCAGGCATAGGCGTGGGTGAACACGAAATAATAAATTTAGAACGCCGATTTTATCGGGCCGATGGCAGTAGAACCAGTAAAGGGAACGGGTTGGGTTTATCCCTCGTTTCCGCGATAGTTAAGCTACACGACGGACAAACTTGGTTCGTACACGACCCTTTAATGAAAGGGCATGGATTGGGCGTGGTGTTTTGCTTTCCCAAATAGCAACGCGTGAAAATGGATAGCGAGTGAAGGAATTCGTTAAAACCAGAAGTTGAAGCAGCCTTATGGCTGCTTCTGCATAAATATAGTCACTTCAGCCATGACTAGGCCGAACTTGCGAATGTATGAACGGTTCATCATGGTACTATCATCAAACGCCCAAAACCAATCATCAAACGTTACTGAATAGGTTGTATCATCTACTGGCAAATCCATCTGGTAATGGAAATTGAATGCGTTACCATAGCTAGTGCCTTTTGCAGGACCATCAATATCTCCCGCGTTACCGATAAAGGTGTTATCACTTTGCTTTACTATTTTCCAAGTCCGGGATTCGGGCCCATCACCTACGCCATAATCAAACGTTTCATCCAATGTAAGGGTTTCCCCGTCAATTGACCCATCGATGTTAACGACAAACCTCTGTACGACTTCTCCAGATCGATTTTGAACAATACCCCAAGCTTTCACATTGCCGTCAAAAAACTGCTCGATATTAAACGCTGGCGTCACTGACTGATAGTCTTCCCCCTCAACAGAGACGGAGCAGCCTGATAGTCCAGCAACACTCAATGTAGCGAGGCTAAGGCCTAAAACGAGTTTACACGCACTTTTTATCATCGAATAATGTCCTACGTAATCAGTTAAAATGTATGGGTTCGAGAAAGAGTTCAGCCCTTCTTATCCCTTGCCGAGCAACTTTTTTCTAAACTTTGGCTCTGAAGTTTTTTCACTCAACCAGATATCAAAGAACCGCTGAGTAAAAGTGGAATCTTGGATTTCGTCAGACATTTCGCCATTCACATAGAAAATACTTTTGCCATCTTCAGTTGCGATGCCGGTAATAACGTCTCCTTCACTGACATCAGGAAAAATGTCTTCCATCAAGGCCAGCCATTTTTGAGCGTTATTTGAAGACACGTCCCCTTGCTTCTTCATTTCATCAATAGAACGTTCAGCAATTTTTTTCCCTTCGAGTTCTCTTTGATAAGTTAAGCGCAAAGCAAATGGTGGCGCATTGTTGTATGTGCCCTCAGGCGCAAATAATTCGCCAGTGTAAACATCCCAAAAGTAATAGGAAAACATGCCTTTACCCACAAGTTTCGCGTTAGGTACATGCTCTTCTATACGTTCAGCGCTTGCGTTTTGTGAATTTTCATCCTGTGCGAATGCCTTGTTCGACATAAACATTGCTCCCACCAAAAGGGATAAGAGAAAAACGTGAATTGTTCTTGTTACCATAGGAATGCTCTATATCAGCGTAATAAAAATTACAGGTTTTTTATTGCGTTTGTATCTGGTTATACTCTCGCCAACATGCATTTGATCAAATAAGACCAGGTTCTTAACGTGCTATCGCTTAACGCTTTCAAAACATCCCTTAACCTTCCCTCTCCTTTGATATCTTTTTCTCCCGATTGGGAAGGTGCGGAAAAGGTATCGCTATATGTGAAGAGAGACGACGCGATACACCCGATAATTTCAGGTAACAAGTGGCGAAAATTAAGCCATTCGCTAACGCATCCATTACCCAAAACAATCATAAGTTTCGGCGGTGGCTTTTCTAACCATCTTCACGCTCTGGGCTTTATCTGTTTTAAACTTGGCATTCCTTTGACTGCCATTATTCGTGGAAATTATTCTGCTAATCCTTCGCCAATGATTGAAGATCTCATTCAGTGGGAAACAACAATCGAATACGTCGATAGAAAAACGTACCAAAGACGTAATGAGTACGAATATCTAAATAAACTTCAAACCAAATATCCTGACGCCCTCATTATTCCCGAAGGAGGAAGTCAGGCTCGGGCACTTTCAGGTCTTCAAGACATGATGGATGAAATCGACCTTGAATTTGATGTTATGGTCGCGCCAGTCGCTAGCGGTGCCACATTAGCTGGAATTATCGCAGCGCTAGATAAATTAGATAAACACATTCCTAAAGCCCGTCAAGGTATCCTCACGCCCGTACGCAAGGCTATAGGAATAGGCGTACTCAAAGGTGAAGGATACCTGGAGGAATTGGTAGAACAGTTCCTGCCTGACTCGCTTAAGACTGAAAGTGTCGGTGAAATTGAAACGAAACAAAACGCTTCAAAAACGCTTACTCAGCCTGCTCAGCAGATCTGGCATATTGTCCACAACTATCACTGGGGCGGATATGCTAAAGCGCCATCTGAACTTGTGGCATTTTGCGATGATTTTAATAAAACAATGCCTTTTGAAATAGAGCCCGTGTATTCGGGAAAAGCCTTCTGGGCGGTTAAAGATATGCTGGCTCAAGGTAAGTTCAAAAATGGGGCACGGATTGTTATCTTGCACACAGGCGGTTTGCAGGGTGCAAGATAAATTTTTCATTTGAACTATCGAGCTAATCCGCAACAGGATAGCCAAACAGTCTCTTTAGCTTTGCTTTTACTCCATTTGCCTGTTGAAGCTGTTCACGCAGCACACCTATTTGACTGAAATTAGCGCTAATAGGGTTATCCTTGGGCATTTTTCCTACAATGCCGTACTTTATCGTTATTGTTTTATCTTCTTCAGCATAGGTACCGAATAACCTATCCCAGATAATGAGCACACCACCGTAATTTTTATCGATGTAAGGCTTGTTTGTCGCGTGATGAATACGGTGATGAGTAGGCGTATTAAATACATATTCAACCCAGCCCAAGTTTCCAACGGTTTGCGTATGAACAAAGAATTGATAGGCCAAGTTTATTGCTACAATTGCAAATACCAGGCTTGGTGAGAACCCCACTACAATCATTGGTACCCAGAACAACCACATGCCCACGAATGGATATAAAACGCTTTGTCGAAAGGCCGTAGTGAAATTCATTTTTGTAGAGCTGTGATGCACCACGTGTGCCAGCCAAAACCAGTGAATATTGTGTGAAGCGCGATGAAACCAATAATACAAAAAATCCTGAAGTACAAAGCCGGCAATGAGAGAAATAGCAGTTAGCTCAATCTCAAACAGCGAATATTGGTGAAGCCAAATGAATGCAGGCATGAGAAGAAGCAGTACCAATGCATCGGTTCCTTGGTGGAGCAAGGCTAACAGTGCATTGTTCACGCTGTCTTTAACGTTATAAAACTGCCGTGCTTTTTTGTATTCAATTAAAACACAAAGAAGAAAAACTGGGCTTAAGCCAAGTAGTATAAGTTCAACAGGGATCAAAACGGGCTCCTAACTTATTCAAACACTGCTCAACATCGTTTTGTAAAAGGCGTTCCAGCAACCAAGCGGGTAAATACCAAGGTGCACAGCAAGTAATGCGATAAGAAACTTGAGTATGGTTTTCATGAGCCGTAAACGTTATAACCCCGGTATGTTGTTTAACGGGAAAATCACCAACTACGGTATATTCAATGTATTGGTCGTCTGCGTGAACAATTTGCTCTTTAAAGCATACACCTAAAATAGTTACCGCCCTTACGCAGCCTTTGCCACCGCTAACCTCATTATCATCTTCCGGCTGAACAACCTTGAACGACGCATTGAAAAAGTCGCTTAGATTTTGATGGTCAAGTAAGGTATCGCGAAGTGCCCGCGGCGTTGTTGCGATATTCTTCTGATAATAAACGTTAACCATGTCTTACTTACCTTGTATAAACAATAAATAGCATAATTTGACATTTGCTACCTATCTTGCGCTAATACGTCAGTATTTTTGTTATTTTGCGACAAATAAGATGCCATCTGTATCGTCAGCCTATCAACAAAGCGTTGTGAGTTTCTTGGTTAGTCTAGGAATTGACTCCAAAGAGATACCCGTCCCCCTGCGCCCTGATCCTTTAACTTGCAGCAGGGTGTTGATGGAAGATTACATAAAGCTACTCAACAAAGGGGCAGAATTAACCGGTGATCCGTTGTTCGGCTTCGCACTAGGTAAACATATTCAGGCCAAAGATTATGGTGTGCTGGGGTACTTAGTTGAAAGTTGCGAGAACCTCGAACAAGCTATTCAAGCATTAACGCGCTTCGATGCATTAGTGGCAGATATCGGCACTACGACCGTGCTTTATGAGATTGATGACACGCGCATACAATGGACGCCGCAATGCATCGACTGCAAACAGATGGTGCTGCGCAATACCACGGCTTGGGTTGCAACGGTATACAAAATTTTAGGCCCATCCTGCAAACTTACTGCGATAACCTTCACCTTCTCATTGAACCAATCAGAGCAAGAAATACTGCAGGAATGGTTTGGCTGTAAGGTAACGGGTAATGCTGATTCCAACTCTATTATTTTCCCTAGACACCTACTCCACGTTCCTTTTACAAGCGAAAACAAAGCGATGTTTAATGCGCTTGTAGAAGTAACCGAAAAAGAACTTCTGAGTCAAAACAAAAGCGCGGCTTCCCAATATATAAAAAATAAGCATGAAGAAATAAAACATAAAGCAATTGCACTTTTGAAGGCTAATCCAACACTTAAAAACTGCGATCAGCAGCGTATTGCTAATGCTCTTTTTATCAGTTCCAGGACCCTGCAGAGGAAACTTAAGCTCAGTGGAACAAGTTTTCAGCAAATATTGAATGATGAGCGAAAAGCACGCGTGGATAAACTATTAATAAACCACACGATTGCCGACACCGCAGACTTGCTTGGCTTTCACGAGCAATCTTCCTTTACTCATGCCTTCAAAAAGTGGTTTTCGACCACGCCGATGAAATATAAAAAGCATCTAACAGCTAAAGAATGATGGAGACAGTTCTACAGAAGGACAATGTTGGACAAGGTTCACTAGTGAAGATTAACCTACCTTCCACACATTAATTTTTCTGTCTCTTTGTCGATTATTAAACTATTGTGACGTTGAAAGCGTAGGTATTAACGCGTGTCTAGCAACGCTAACTCACAGGAGATAAGCTATGATCGACCGTCCAGTTTCATTGCCAACGCCGTTGAACATTCTGGTTTCTAAGTCACTGCAGTTATGTGAGTATATGTTACCCGTTTGTGATGTATTTTATCCTTTTGCGGCCATTTATGAGAAAGGTCGAATTGGCTGTATTTTCAATGATGAGGACCGGGGTAAAAAGCGCGAATCTCAACTCATTGAACAGTTGCAGTGGCGAATTATTGATACGACCACGGATACGGACAGTTACAGCGTTTTGGTCTATGCCGCGACCGTAAACACACAAAATAGCAAAACGTTAGATGCCATTGCAATTGCAACCGCCACACCCGACCATGAAGAACGTCTTATCCTCTATCCTTACTACAAGGTAGACGGTAGAGTCGCTATATCACCACCTATCGATGCCGTTACACGTTAAAAAAGCGACTTTAATTCGCATTGTTTTTACGGTCTGCCTTGTGTAAGCCTATACAAGGCTTCACATCGGTGAAACATTTTTATGTAATACAACACATAGGACGAGGTGGCGAAGTGAAAATTCTGATTTGAAAGGGAGTTTTCTTTCGCTGTCTACTACCTTTCATATTGTTTGTTACGATTAAAATTTTTTGTACTGTCACGGGCTGTCTTTGCTTGCCAAATCCGGTTGGTCTGCTAGCATTCAGCCCAAAATTCATTAGCAAAATTAGGGATTAGTTATTATGTCTCGCGTTTTAATTATTGGTGCTGGCGGTGTTGCGTCGGTAACTGTGAAAAAATGTGCACGTTTACCGCAACATTTCGACGAAATTTACTTAGCAAGCCGCACGGTATCTAAGTGTGAAGCGCTACAGCAAGAAGTTGGTGCAGATCGCGTTAAAGGTGTTTTCGCTGTTGACGCAGATAACGCAAAAGAAGTTGAAGCGCTTATCAACGAAGTAAAACCAGACCTAGTAATCAACCTAGCGTTACCATATCAAGACCTTCCAATCATGGACGCATGTCTTGCAACTAACACTGATTACCTAGACACTGCCAACTACGAGCCAAAAGACGAAGCAAAATTCGAATACTCGTGGCAGTGGGCTTACCAAGATAAGTTTAAAGACGCGGGCATCATGGCTCTGCTTGGCAGTGGTTTCGATCCTGGCGTTACTAACGTTTACACGGCATACGCGGCGAAGCATTACTTCGACGAAATTCACTACCTTGATATCGTTGACTGTAATGGCGGCGATCATGGTCAAGCTTTCGCGACCAACTTTAACCCTGAAATCAACATTCGTGAAATCACTCAGCGCGGACGTTTCTGGGAAGACGGCGAGTGGAAAGAAACCGACCCACTTAGTGTACGTGAAGACCTAGACTACCAAAACATCGGTGTTCGTGCGTCTTACCTAATGTTCCACGAAGAGTTGGAGTCTATTGTTAAGCACTTCCCAACCCTTAAACGTGCGCGCTTCTGGATGACTTTCGGCGATGCTTACTTAAACCACCTGCGTGTACTTGAAGGGATTGGTATGACTAGCATTGAGCCAGTTGAATTCCAAGGTCAGAAGATTGTACCTCTAGAGTTCTTAAAGGCAGTGCTACCTAACCCAGGCTCACTTGCTGAAGGTTACAGCGGTATGACGTGCATTGGTACCTACATCACAGGTATTAAAGATGGCAAAGAAAAAACTATCTTTATCTACAACAACTGTGACCACGCTAAATGTAACGAAGAAGTAGGCGCCCAAGCGGTATCTTACACCACAGGTGTTCCGGCCATGATTGGTGCGGCGCTTATGCTTAACGGCACGTGGAAAGAAGCAGGTGTATGGAACATGGAACAATTCGATCCAGATCCATTCATGGATATGCTTAACGAGCACGGTCTGCCATGGCACGTACTTGAATGTGAAAGTAGCCCTTTCACGAAGTAATCAAACATGTGGGCGCTTTTTCTAAGCGCCTTTTTTAATTGAAGCCTCGGTTATTCTCCCTACTCATCTTAACTTTGAGCTATGAGTACATGTGTAATACAGTAGGACTTTCTCGGATCTTAGAAGCAGTTATATTTTTGGAGCTCTACCCCATTGGCTGATTTAACCCAACGCACTGATATTCCTTCTCCTTGCTATGTATTGGAAGAAGCAAAACTAATACGAAACCTTGAGCTAATGAAACGAGTTCAAGACGAGTCTGGCGCGCGAATTATTCTTGCACTTAAAGGCTTTTCGATGTGGTCTTGCTTTGACATTATCAAACAGTATTTGCACGGCGCGACGGCAAGTTCGGTTTGGGAAGCAAAACTCGCGGCTGAAATGGGTAAAGAGGTTCATGCTTATTCTCCAGCGTACAAAGCCAATGACGCAAAAGAACTGGCGGGCTTGGTTAATCACCTGTCTTTTAATAGCTTGTCTCAGTGGAATACGCATAAAGACGCACTAGCAAATGTGTCTTTAGGCCTTCGCATCAACCCTGAACACCAGGAAGCAGACACGCCATTGTACGACCCTGCAGCGCCGGGATCACGTTTAGGTATTCGCGCGAGTGAACTTGAAGGCGTGGACTTGTCGGGCATTGAAGGTTTTCACTGCCACAACCTGTGTGAATGCGACTCTTTTGCCACGGCACGCACCCTTGAAGCCATAGAGAAACGCTTTGGTAAATGGTTAGGCCAGTTAAAGTGGTTAAATTTAGGCGGCGGGCATCTTATGACTCGCGAAGGTTATGATGTTGAGCATCTCATCAAAACCTTAAAAGACTTCAAGGCTCGCTACCCTCATTTAGATGTTATCCTTGAGCCAGGTTCGGCCGTTGCGTGGCAAACTGGCCCGCTCATTTGTGAAGTGGTTGATATGGTCGAAAATGAAGGTGATATTGCTATTTTAGACATTTCAGCAACAGCACACATGCCAGACGTGCTAGAAATGCCTTACCGCCCTACAATTTTGGGAGCCGCTATGCCAGATGAAAAAGCACACAACGTGAAGCTAGGGGGCAATTCGTGTCTTGCTGGTGACGTTATTGATACTTATTCATTCGACGTTAAGCTCAAGGCAGGTGATAGATTACAATTTGAAGATATGATGCACTATACCATGGTGAAAACTACGTTCTTTAACGGCGTAGAGCACCCTGCTATTGGCATCCTGCGTTCTAACGGCGACTTTGAGCTGGTTCGCGAATTCAGCTACGAAGACTTTAAAGGCCGTTTGTCTTAGGATTAGAGTCTTATATTAAAGTATATATAAAAGCAAATTGACCAATATTTGATCAATTTGCTTGTTCCCCATCTTCGCAAATGCTATTTTGACATTGTTGAGTAGTCAAAAGGGAATTTCGACCTACTAGCCTTATCTAGGGTGAGTCTAAAACCTCCGCCGTCTTTTGTTCAGCACCGAATTCAGGTGTTGTACCAAGTCATCAAAAATTGCCTGTCTCGGTTATATCTTATCTTTATCAGAGGAATTGATTGTGAAGAAGAATAATCTAGGCTCAAACTGTACCGATCAAGTACACACATTTGCCAAACCCATCATCTCTGCGCTCAGCGCGGTGTTTTTAACCACGGCTTGTATGTCTACCACACCATCGATGGGAGGAGGCAGTTCTGGCGCGGTAAGTGGTGGTGCCGGTGGTGCTAGTGCTTCGAACAATAATGCACAGCTAGAAAGCTGTGACGAAACACTTGGCACTTTGAGTGTGTTTGAAGACACCAGCTTACCCTGGTGGTCAGAGTATCGCAGGACCTATCCAAAGCTCGGCAGTACTATTCCTGTTATCAGGCTTATGATCCAACAGTCTAACTGCTTTGTGATTGTGGAGCGCGGCCGTGCAATGAACGCAATGAATACTGAACGCCAGCTTATGCAAACAGGACAACTTCGATCGGGCTCTAATATAGGTGGCGGGCAAATGGTAGCAGCTGATTATACGCTAAGCCCATCGGTTCTGTTTGCTGAAAAAACACAAGGCGGTAAAGCCATAGCAGGTGCCCTTTTTGGCACATTAGGTTCTATTGTCGGGGGAGGTTTTAGTAAGAATGAAGCGGCCACCTCTTTACTGCTCATCGATAATCGTTCCGGCGTGCAAGTTTCATCATCAACCGGTAGCGCAGCTAATCATGACTTTAGTTTATTTGGCGGTATGTTCGCGGGCCCCACAGCAGGAGGCGCTGGAGGCTTCTCTAAAACGCCTGAAGGAAAAATGTTGGTAACCGCATTTGCCGACTCTTACAACCAAATGGTTGTGGCGCTTCGTTCATATAAAGCCCAAGAAGTGGAAGGAGGCCTAGGCAAAGGTGGAAGATTAACCGTGGGCGGAGCCGATGACCCAATGCCTGATGCCACCGACGCACCAGCGATAACTACCTCAACAACAACTACTGCCGTTTACGTAGACAATACCCCATCAAGAGTCACAGTATCTGATCGCCGCTCTTATAACTTTGACGTAGAAGAATATGATGAAAAAGCTTTCAACAAGTACTATGACTGGCTAAAAACTTATGGGCCGATGATGACCGCCTTTGTATCCTTTGACCCTGAAAACCAAAACCCAAATTGGCCAGGTGGCATGTCTATGGCAACGGCTGCGACCATGCTTTTAACTCAGCTAGATTCTCACCGTATTGAACTAGAAGCATGGCCATATGAAGCCAGAGTTCAAGCTTGGAGAAAAATGGGAAGAAGATTAGAAAGCCACACTGAACTTTTTGAACGAAACCGAGCATTAGCACTTCGAAATGAAAAGCTCGACGATGACGTGCGCCACGTTATTGAGAGCATACAAGTAGTAACGAAAGAAAGTCTGTTTCCAGAAGGTATTTGACAGTTTTTTATCAAAAAAAAGCCGCGAAAGCTCGCGGCTTTAATAATTATTATCACCTCATTTTTTGAAGTCGAAACCTAAACTACCCCGCTTCCCGACGCAATTTCAGATTTATCTATCTCGCCTTCAGCTAACACCTCATCATCAAATTCAATTTTAAACGTTGTACCTGCCTTTCCTTGCAGGCTATAGCGAAAGCCGTACATTTCACCTTCATTTAACGATACCTCAGTGGAGGTATTAGGGTGAATAAGATCGTAAACGCCAGAGTCGTTCGCTTGAGAAAATATATCTACCAACCATTTGCCTTCCGACATGGTGATCTTTAGTGTCTTAGTCATCTGCGCCTCCTTTAGCATTTTGCCCTTCGAGCACTTAGGGCAAAAATTGAATCTATTACTTTGTATTCAACAGAGACGCTTAAGATCAATCTTGCTGGTGACTAATACCAGTCCGCATAGATAATTACGCTTTTGCATCGAGTCCGGCTTGATAAAGCGCATTCTTTTTCAAGTCGTAATGACTGGCGACTACAGCTGCTGCCATCTTCAAAGGCATATGCTCACAAAGCGTGTTTAATAGCGACATCGCTTCACTTGGAATGGCCTGCTCACTTATTTGAGCGGGGCCGATCATGACGACAAACTCACCTTTTTGATGAGCGGGCTCAGCATTTAAATAATCAAGTACATTCTGTGCGCTACCACTCACGTAAGTTTCAAAGGCTTTAGTAAGCTCTTTTGCTACAACTATTTGACGCTCTCCCAGTACGCGCTGGATATCGGTAACCGTATCTAAAATTCGGCGTGGAGCCTCGTAGTAAACAGTGGTGAAAGTTCTGTCTAAAAGAGAAGACAGCACACCTTCTCTCGCTTGTGTCTTAACTGGCAAGAAACCTTCGAAGATAAATTTGTCGGTAGGAAGCCCCGACGCGCTTAACGCCGTTATGGCAGCACATGGGCCAGGTAACGCACTAACAGGAATGCCCTGCTCTCGGCATTTGCGTACTAACACAAAGCCGGGATCGCTGATAAGCGGCGTACCGGCATCACTAATTAGCGCTACCGACTCTCCGCCTTTCAACCGCTCACAAAGCATAGCCGTTCGCTTATCTTCATTGTGCTCATGTAGCGAAAGTGTTTTAGTACCAATGCTAAAGTGCTGTAAAAGACGGGCACTATGGCGGGTGTCTTCAGCCGCAATCCAGTTAACCTCACTCAGAATGCGAATGGCTCTGGCGCTTATGTCATCTAAATTACCGATAGGCGTTGGAACAATATATAGGGTTGCGGTGTCTGTCATAGCAGTGGTGTAGTCTTTCGTTAGATATAAAGATAATGCGATAAGTGTAACACGCCATTAGTCCAGATTATGCTGGCAAGCGTAGATTTTCACAGTGGTTAAGATAAACTTGACCTATCACGATGTAAAAGGAATGAAACTGTGCGTCATATCGGACAAGCTGGAAAAATGTTTACGCTGTCAGCCGTTGCTTCTGTACTGTTGCTAGCAGGCTGTGGAAGCACGCCTAAATCTCAATCTAAACCTGTGGAAGTGAAGCCTTCACCTATTGAAACTACACAAGTTGACGATAATGTAACGCCAGAACATAAGCTACTTGAAGCTAAAAGAGTGTGGGCCCGTACACGTGACAAAAATCAGCGCGATACCTTGTTGCTCGAAGCTGCTGACTTATACCTCCAGAACCAACAGCCTGTTCTCGCACAACAAGTTCTTTTTGAAGTTAAAGAAGACGGCATTTCAAGTGCAAACCAGTCTTATTATTCGTTGCTAATAACTAAAGCTTATAC
This sequence comes from Alteromonas gracilis, assembly GCF_002993325.1. Lineage (GTDB taxonomy): Bacteria > Pseudomonadota > Gammaproteobacteria > Enterobacterales > Alteromonadaceae > Alteromonas > Alteromonas gracilis. Next base: position 114,076 of record NZ_PVNO01000002.1, on the reverse strand, counting down.
AGATTTGCCCGGTGCAGCCCCAGAAGAATTGCTGGCCATGCTTGACAACGTAATCGAAACTGACGAAACGGCCTACCAAAAAGCGGAACTTCAAACAAAGCTTTACTCTCAGCAAGGAAACCTGGCGGCAGCGGCAAATAGTGTATTAAAAACGCGTTTGTCAGACGAGCAAAAAGTAGAACAGGTATGGAAATGGATTACTTCTTTGCCGAAAGAATCGCTAAATGCTATTGGGGAAGAATATCCAGCACTAGCTCCATTTCTTACATTGCGAGAACTCACCGAACAATACGCGTCATCACCCATCAAACTTGCCAATAATTTGCAGCAGTTCACGCAGGTGTATCGCGGTCACGTACTTGAAAACGCGTTGCCGGAAGACGTTGTTAAAGCCTCTAAGCTGACCGACGCGGGAGCTAATGATATTGCAGTGCTGCTGCCACTTTCTGGAAGGTTAGCGCGTTCCGGGCAAGTAGTAAAAGACGGCATTATGGCAGCGTATTATACCGATGTGGAAAAACGCCAAGATGAACACCTTTTACCGCGCTTGCGATTTATTAATACCAACGGCGCAGACAGCCAAGAATTGATTACCGAGATTGGCGACACTAGATTTATAATAGGTCCTTTGTTAAAGGAAACCATTGAAAGCTTAATACCTAATCTACCCATCGGGGTAAATGTATTGGCTCTTAACCGTCCCGACGAGTTGCCAGACAGTTCCCTTCGACAATCTACGTCTTATTCCATTGCTACTCAACGAGCAGACGTTGACAACGAAGCGAGTAATGTGGACTTGGCAGAGCCAAAGACACAAGATGAAATCGGGGCGTTAGATTTACCTGTTTCCCTGAATTATTATGGCCTTGCCCCAGAAGATGAGGCGAAGCAGCTTGCCGAACTCATTTTTAAGAAAGGCTATAGAGCGCCTATTGTAATTGCGGCGCAAAACAGCCTTTATCAACGAATGGACGACACGTTCAAAACCCACTGGAAAGCACTTAACAGCGCCGAAAACAAACAGCGCGCAAATATTACGTCGGTCACGTTCAACGACAGCAATTCGCTTCGCGAAGGTATCACTCAAGCGTTGGATGTTGCGCAAAGTAACGAACGTATCAACCAAATTGAGTATATGACCAACGATGAAGTGTACAACATGCCCCGCAGTAGACGGGACATTGATGCAATCGTTGCGTTCTCTTCACCACAAGACACCGAATTACTTAATCCTATTATTGAAGCGAGCCTAAACCCTTTCGATGGCAAGCAGGTACCCGTTTATGCCACCTCTCGCTCAATGGATTACGACAGTGGTAAAAACCAATGGCGCGATTTGCAAAACGTTCACTTTGTAGACATGCCATGGTTGATGCCGTCACATAAATGGCAACCTTTAGAACAAGAAGTGCAGCAAGCATGGGAAAATCAAAACACCATGCAGAAGCGGTTATTCGCGTTTGGCTTTGATGCCTATCAGCTTTTACCTCAATTAGGCATGCTTAATACGCTGAAATACCTTTCTCACGACGGACTGACGGGCAACTTATCGTTAAACCAACGAGGTGAAGTTGTACGCAAACAGCCGCAAGCCATTATACGCAACGAAAAAGTAAGAATGCTTTCGGAGTAAATACTATGTCAAAACTGCAAGGGAATGCAGGAGAGGATAAGGCTTGTAAATATTTGATAGAACAAGGCCTTGAACTTAGGTGTCGAAATTATCACACCAGACGGGGTGAGCTTGATCTTGTGATGCAAGATGGGAACACCATTGTATGTGTTGAGGTTAAATACCGAAAAAGAAACCAGTTCGGCAGTGCGCTGGAATTTGTTACTGCCAAAAAACTACAGAGAATTCAGGCTGCGTTTGAGTTCTATTTGTTAGATAATGGTCTTAATTCAGCGTCTACTCCCCTACGGATTGACGTTATTGCCATAGACGGGCATAACCTTCAATGGTTGAAAAACGTAGGCTAGAGATATTTCTTTGCGCATTGTTAAAAGAACAAAGCATACGATTTCGGTGAATTTAAGTATCAATTGTTACTCAAATTACCGAATTTTTTTATATCCGTAGCTCCCCGTCTTTTTAAAAAGAGATTAGAAGTATGATTGAACAAATTAAAGCGAACTTTACAGAAAGCATTCAAACCAAAATTGCAGCTTCAGAAATACTGCCTGAGTCTATCGAAAAAGCGGCCAATATGATGGTTGAAGCACTTATTCGTGGAAATAAAGTACTGAGTTGCGGAAACGGCGGTTCTGCTGGAGACGCACAGCACTTCTCTTCTGAAATGCTGAACCGCTACGAGCGCGACCGTCCGAGCCTTCCGGCCATAGCGTTGAGTACAGATACTTCTACACTTACCTCGATTGCAAACGACTACAGCTACGATGAAATTTTTGCGAAGCAAGTTCGCGCACTCGGTCAGCCGGGTGACATTCTTTTAGCAATATCTACAAGCGGCAATTCACGCAACGTTATTGCAGCAATGGAAGCCGCACTTTCTCGTGATATGACCATTGTTGCGTTAACAGGTAAAGACGGTGGCGAAATGGCTGGCTTTTTAAGTGAGCACGACGTAGAAATTCGCGTACCGTCGAACCGCACTGCGCGAATTCAAGAGGTGCATTTATTAGTCATTCACAATTTATGTGAATGTATTGATGATAGCTTATTCCCTGCAGACCATGGTGACGAGTAAACACAGCACTATGATTAAAAGCGCTAAATATTTAGGATTACTGGGAACTGTTTTTGCTTTGGTTCTGAGCCTGCAAGGCTGTGTCGTAGCGGTGGGTGCCGCGGGCGCGATGGCGGCAAAAGTGGCTAATGACAGACGAACTGTGGGTACACAGCTAGACGATCAAAATGCCGACGCGGCAGTGTCGTACCAATGGTCAAAAAGCGAAGCCCTAAAAGAACAAGCTAACCTTCAAGTTGATGTTTACAACGGCGTGGCGTTGCTGACGGGTCAAGCGCCCAATCAGGGCTTGGTAGACGAGGCCGTTCAACGAGCACAAGAAGTCAGCTACATTAAAAAGATACACAACCAAATTCGTATTGGCGAACCTATTGGCGCGGGAACGCAGGCTAACGATATCTGGCTGGCCTCAAAAGTGCGGACTAAAATCGTTGCCGATGAGCGTGTACCTGCATTACAGGTTAAAGTTGTTGTTCAAGATTCCGAGGTCTTTCTCATGGGCCGCTTGAATAATCTGGAAGCTACCGCAGCAGTTGATATTGCGCGTAATATTACAGGTGTTGCTCGCGTCGTTAGAGCCTTTGAAATTGTTCAATAGAGAGTTAGCCACTGCCCTTTTGGTTGCAGGGGCGCTCTTTATGGAAATTTTAGATGCTACCGTTATTACTACGGCGCTCCCCGTAATTGCTGCCGACTTTAATGTACCGGCAGCCCACCTTTCTATTGGCGTGTCAGCCTACCTAGTCGCTGTTACTCTCTTCATTCCGCTGAGCGGTTATGTTGCAGATAAATTTGGCGCTCGTACTATCTTTATTGCGGCTATTGCTATTTTCACATTGGCTTCTGTACTTTGTGGGCTAAGCACAACCTTATTAGAGTTTACGCTATCGCGAATTCTTCAGGGATTGGGCGGCGCCATGATGGTGCCCGTTGGTCGCCTTGTTGTACTGCGTGATCTGCCAAAAGAAAAGCTGGTAAAAACTGTGGCTATAATTACGTGGCCTGCGTTGAGTGCTCCACTGCTCGGCCCCGTACTTGGTGGATATATAGCAACACACTTTAGCTGGCAGTGGATATTCTATATGAATATCCCACTGGGCGTTATTGCCATTGTTGCGTCTCTGTATTTGCTAAGAAATACCAAAGGCGATGTGGGCAAATTCGACGTAAAGGGTTTTCTTCTTACTGGAGTCGGCTTCGCCTTGTTTATGGCAGGCATTGAGTTCCTAGCCAGTACCAGCGACAAACTAGTCCAGTCACTTGCCGTTATTACCATGGGTATAGTGCTTATGATGTTTGCCATAAGGCACGTAAAAACTGCCAAAAATCCGCTATTTTCATTCGATGCCATGCAGCACAAAACGTTCAGGCTTTCTGTTTATGGCGGGTCTGTTGTGCGTGTAGCACTAGGTAGCGCTCCGTTTCTTGTGCCGCTAATGCTGCAGCTTGGATTGGGTTACACACCCGTAGAGGCTGGCTCTTTATTACTGTGGCTTTTTGCAGGGAATTTGGCGATTAAGCCAGCGACAACGTGGATAATGAACACGTTTGGGTTTAAACGTGTGCTAGTGGTGAATGGCGTGCTCATCGCGCTTGGCTTCGTCGCTTTTGCTTTCGTTAACCACAGCACTTCTTCATTAATGATAGCAACAATACTTTTTATAAACGGTGTGACTCGCTCAATGCACTTAACGCTGTTAAACACCATTGCCTTTGCAGACGTACCGCCCAATAAAATGCGAGACGCGAACACGCTGGGCGCGATTCTAATGCAAATGAATCGAGGCTTAGGCATCACGCTTTCAGCCCTTGCCATCGCTGTTGCAGCGCTTATATTGGAACAAAGCCCTGATACACCTAACTTGCAAACATTTTCTATCGCTATGCTGTTTATGGGAGCGATAGCGCTTGTCAGTATTTACGACAGCCTACTACTTTCTAAAGAGGACGGTGTATCAGTGTTAAATAAACGCAAAGCAAAGAAAGAGCAGCAAACGCAATAATCCTTAAGCACTCACGGTTACTTAACCTAAGCACTTATTTATTCTCGCCATTCGACCTTTTTCAATTAGCCTGTTCTAAGAATTTCGTGACAAATGTCACATACTATTGATGATTTTTGTGACTAACTCAAAGCACAACTCTCACGCATACTTGCCCTATCGAAATAACCAAGAAAGGTGGGAAAGAAATGGAACAGGTATCGTCATCTCGCACAGCTGTCAGCTTAAAAAGAACTCAGCCAACGCTTGAACAACAACGCGAAAGCTTCAAACAGAACAGGTTCATCGCAATGCCGCTGGCCGGTACTATTGTTTGGGCAATTTTAGGCGCGAGCGCTCCCTTTGTATCAGAATTAACAATCACGTGGATGCTGTATATCGGTACTGGCGCTATTTTTTACTTAGGTGCTGGACTGTCATACCTCTCCGGCGAGCGATTTTTTGCTAAAAAGGCCACATCAAATAGCTTCGATCGCCTTTTTTTCGTTGGCATGCTAATGAGCCTTTTGGTGTTCGCCATCGCACTTCCGGTTGCGGCGATAGACCATACAACGGTTTCTCTTAGCATAGGAATTTTAGCTGGACTGATGTGGATGCCATTATCTTGGGCTATCGAACACTGGGTAGGTTATTTCCACACTATCGCAAGAACCTTTGGCATTGTTGGCGCTTGGTATCTGTTCCCTGATGCTCGTGTCGAAGCCATATCTGCGGTCATAGTTTCAGTTTATATCGTCTCTTTAATTGCACTCGAACGTCGCTTTCAAACCTGCAATGTGAAGAAAAGAGCAAATGCTCAGATGTCAATTTAAGCACGATTTACCGCAATAGAATACGCTTTACAGCAAAACAACCAAAAGGAATTCATCATGACATACTTATTTTTAGCCATTGCTATCGTTACGGAAGTTACCGCTACCATGCTACTTAAAATGTCTAACGGCTGGGAAAAGTGGGCGTTCGGCTACGGCGCTATCTTTTTCTACACCGTCTCAGGGATGCTCTTTGCGATGGTACTAAAGAATATGGGAATTGGCGTTGCCTATGCGATTTGGTCAGGTATGGGTATCGCGCTAATCACCGCTGCATCAGTGGTATTTTGGAAACAAACTTTCGACATTTATGCCGTGCTAGGTATTATGTTAATTATCTCAGGCACCTTGCTTATCACTAGCAAGTCAGCCGTTGTATTTCAGTAAGGACGAAATACTCGCAATGCGCAGCCAAAACCACATAATAGATAACACCAGCGCAGTGCCTACCGCTCATGTAGGTGAAGGCACTGCGAAAATGGGTGAATCTATAAGCCATGTAGACAAGAACGAAATGGCGCCGGTCATGCCGCTTTTGGGAAATGGCCGCAAAAAACGCTGGTCGCACGGCAGTTTGTTTTTTTCGCTGTTTTTCTTTGTCCCACTAATTATTTCACGCCCACTACCTGTTGAAACATGGATATTTCAATCAGCAGGATATTTTTGTTTCGTTACTCTTTACATTAAAGCTATAAAACAACCCGCTAAAACACTGCCGAGCTATTTGCTGCTGATGTTTTTATTATCAGTGGCTTGCAGCTTCCAAAACCCAGGAGCTGCAACAATTGTAGGTTTTATTGCTTTCATCGTCGGGTACTATAACTCGCTGAGAACGGGCATACTTACCATCAGCACCATGATGGTACTACTTACATCATTAAACTTTTCCGTATTTGACGGTGCTGGTTTTCTCCTTCTTGCCTCCTTATTGAACAGCATCGTTCTATTTGGCTTTGGCGTTATGGAGCGAAAAGAAACGCTTCACGGATTAAAAGAAAGTCAGCAGGCGGAAGCCCTTCGGGTTCTATCAGCGATAGCCGAGCGTGAACGTATAGGTCGAGATTTACACGATGTAGCAGGACACGCTCTTAGCTCCATTTCCTTGAAGGCACAGTTGGCCGATAAACTGATAAGTAAAGACAAAATTGAAGAGGCTCATCGTGAAGTGAGAGCATTAGCCCAGCTTTCGCAGTCTTTGTTAAGCGATATTCGCCAAGCAGTATCAGATATTAAGCAGCTTTCGCTTTGCGATGAAATAGCGAAAGATAAGGCGCTTTTAGAGGAAAATGGCTTTACCGTTATTACCAATATTGAAGACAAAGTGAACGCACGTTTAAGTGCAAAACAAGAAAGTCAGCTCGCACTTATTATCAAGGAACTGACGACAAATACACTGCGCTACTCAACAGGAAACACAGTGTCACTCAGTGTTGAAGTCTACGAACAGACCGTGAAGATGACTTATAAAGACCATGGCATTGTTGAGAGCAGTGGGTCGATAAAAGAAGGGAACGGTCTAATGGGAATTAGAGAGCGCGCCGCATCTATCCATGCCAATGTGGACATTTCCTTTACTCCCCACCCTATTGTGATTCTCCAACTCAATGTTGATCAAATTTCGTCGATGAAGGCTGCGCTATGAATTCAAAAGTCACTACTATTTTGATTGTTGAAGATCAGTCTTTGGTTCGCGATGCCATAGCCATGCTTTTGTCATTAGAAGACGATCTAACTGTTGTCGGTAAGTGCAGCAATGGACAAGAGGCGATTAATTACTTAAATGAACACCCTGCGCCCGATATCATTTTGAGCGATATAGAAATGCCGCTGGTATCTGGACTCGATTTAGCGGCTCATATCGCCAATGGAAACCACGGTACCAAGATTGTCCTTATGACCACGTTTTCAAAACCAGGTTATATCAAGCGGGCGTTAAGTTTAGGGGTTAAAGGGTTTATTTTAAAAGAATCGGATAGCGACTATCTAATAAAGGCAATTCACGATGTATCTGCCGGAGAAAAGGTCATTTCCACCGAGCTTGCGATCATGGCATTAGATGACAACAACCCGCTATCAAAAAAAGAAATGTCGGCGCTTAAATTGGCATCAGAAGGGCTGAAAACTCAAGATATAGCCCGTTCACTTTTTTTGTCTGAAGGAACCGTAAGAAACTACTTGTCAGAAGCGATATCTAAGCTAGACGCCACAAACCGGGTAGACGCTGCTCGCATAGCGAAACAAAAAGGCTGGCTCTAATCGCTGGCCAAAAATGCTAACTTAAAACCAAGGTGTCGTGATAGCTTTAGATGTAGAGACTTTTAGCTTTTCAGATAGTCCGGTAAGCACTCGTTCAGGCCCATATACAATACCTTGGTGGTTGGCTGTCCAAATACAGGTAAGAATACTGGTTCCTTTGCGTAATTCGCATTGCCACTTTGACGTATTTTCTGCGAGCCTTTCATAGTCGTCTTCAATTTCCCAGCCGCTATCGACATGGTCGACTATAAGCTGTTCAAATTGAGCGAACGAAATGGGTTGTATAACCACCCATTCATTTTTCTTAAACTTTTTTTCTAACCGCGATTTTTTAAAATTGGTAAACAATCCCACGCTTCAACTCCATATGATTTTAAGGTCTAGCTGCGATAAGGGCCTAGTATTTAGACACCGTTCCCATAATTTGCCCTGATGGTGTTGGACACGAACACGCAGTTCCGACCATTTCACCATTTGACGTTGGGCATACGCCATATTCACCGTTACCACTATAACGGCACTGATTGCCAAACTCTGGCTTAGCAGTCGCTACTCCGCCGTTTTTGTTAGCGTGATTTTCTTCATCGTCAGGTAGATACACAGTATAAGTGCAGCCAAATACAAGCATAGATACTGCAAGTAAAGTAATGCCGTGGAGCGCTCTTTTTTTCATAGATAATCGTCGGACATTGCTAGAACAGTTTTAAAATTATGCCAATAATGAAGATAAAACAAGAAAAAATAAGCAAAAAAAAGCCAGTCGAAAGACTGGCTTTGTAATCATAACTCGTTGTAGCTATTAGAATTCAGTTGAGAATCTAACGCCAAACTCACTCGCGTCGTTGCTTAGAATTTGCAGGATATAGTCACCTGTATTCAAGCGCGCATTGTCGTAACGCTCATCGAAAATGTTGCGACCGTAAAGTGCGACTGTATACGCTTCATTCGCTGGCGTATACGCGATATCAAAGTTAACTAACGCACGGCTATCAAGCTCGGTCATACGCTCTGGTGCAGATGTTGGCTCACCGTACATTTCTGAACGGTAAGAGTAGTCAGCACGCACGCGAATTGAATCGCCACCATCAAGTTCGAAGGTGTATTGTGGACCAATTGCTAGCGTAAGGTCTGGAGTCAGTGGTGCTACCGGGTTAAATCCATCTTGCTCTTCCACATCAACATCCATGTAACCGATGCTGGTCATCATGCTGAAGTTGCCATAGTTGAACGTTGCATCAGCTTCAATACCGCGTGATGTTTGTTCAACAACAAGGTTTGCTGTGTCGAAACCGCCTTCGCTTACGCGACTTACTTGGTAAGGCAGATCTTCAAACTCAGTGTTAAATACAGCAACACTGATGTCAAAGTAGTCGTTTACACGACCTTTAATACCCACTTCATAGTTAGTTGCAGTAATGTTGTCTGACGCTGTGAAGCAGTTATTAGCACGTACGGCAGCTTGCGCGCCTTCGATATCATCGAAGCCACCCGCACCGAAGAACTGGCCGATTAGGCAGTAAGGGCGTGCTGGGAACTGGCCCGACTGATAGCCAGACTGAATAGTAGCGTAACCTGTCATGCCGTTTTCAAACGTATAGTTGGTAGCAAGCTCCCAAGTAACTTCATCCCATTCGTTTGAGTCGAAGATTGTACCAAGTGCTGAAAACACGTTAGCAGACGCTTCTTTTTCATCTTCGGTGTATCGAAGACCACCTGACACGCTTAGCTCATCAGTTAGGTCGCGACGCACATTTACATATACCGCTTTAGATGTGGTTTCTTGGTCTAGCTCAAGTAAGTTTGGACCGCCGTCGAAGTTAGAGTCGTCGCCTTGGCGGTTGCTACCTTCTTCATTGAAATAGTAAAGACCGGCAACAAAGTCAGTGTACTCGTTGATGTAGCCGTTAAGCTGAAATTCAATTGAGGTTTGGTCAGCTTCACCGCGCTCAGGGAACTGATCTAATGAGAAAACAGTACCGTCATCGTCAAGGCCTGCTTTGTACTTAGACGTACGTTGGCTAGCTACCACCTTTGCAGTGTAGTCTTCGTTGATATCCCACTCTGTCGTCAATGAAAGACCGCGGGCTTCGTTTGATACGCCAGTTACCGCTTCAGTACCTGTAGCATTATCATAAATGTCAGCACCTTCAGGTGTAACATCTGTGTTACGCAACTCAACACCTAAGCCGTTACCGCCACCGAAATAGCGCGCAGAGCCCACTTCGTCAATGAGCACGGTATAAGGACGTAGGCCGCCGTCACCGTTGTTTGCATCTGCAGTTAGCACCATACGGAAGTCGTCAGACGGTTCCCACTTAAGTGATACACGACCTGAAATATCTTCAGTTTCACCCACATCGTATTCAGCGTTAGGTACGTTAATAAACTCACCTAGGCCATCGCGTTTGTTAAACGCGAGATTCATGTTAAACGCAACAGTTTCAGTTAAGCCATGGTTAACAAAGATGTCGGCTTTAACGCGGCCGCGTGTACCAAACTCTGTATTTACCTTAGTTACATCGCCTTGGTCTGGCTCTTTTGTAATGATGTTGATAGCACCACCAATTGAGTTACGACCATATAGTGTACCCTGAGGACCACGAAGCACCTCGATACGCTGGATGTTGTTTAAGCTCCAGTTTTGACCAACTTGACGACCCAGGTAGACGCCGTCAACGTAAACACTAACGCCAGGATCAGTAGTAATAAGGTGATCTTGAAGACCGATACCACGAATGAAAGGGTTTACAGAAGAAGTATGGCCCGCAGAGAAACCAGTAACGTTAAGGTTTGGTACAAACTTACCTACGTCTGTAAGGTCTGTAATGCCTTGTGCTGCTAGCTTGTCGCCGTCAAAAGCGCTGATTGCGATAGGAACTTCATAAATGACTTGAGGGCGTTTTGTTGCGGTAACGGTAATGGCTTCAAACTTTTGTTCTTCTGTTGCTTCAGCTTCTTGAGCAACGGCAATGTTTGAAAGAGCTGGAACGGTCATCGCTACTGCTAGTGCGACAGGTGAAAGCTTACTGGCGAGTGTCTTAGACACGTCAGTATTGGTTTTCATGGTGTAACCCCTTTGCGTGAGTGTTAGGTATTAAAATTGTTTTTATAGGCTGCTTCAAATTCTTCTCTGGAACTTTGAAAGCCTAAACTCACTGATTTAAGAGGCGCACTTTACCGTGTGCGAGTACTGGATAGCAGACAATAAAAAAGTAAGTCGCAATAAAACATTACAAACTTACTTTCAATGAAACTCTGCTTTAAAAGTAGGAAATACTTTTCCAGCCCCCTAAAATTCAGAAAAAGAATTTAGGCTTGAAGACTGGAACGATATGTTACCGTTACTTTGCGATCTTGCAAAGTGAAATATTACACTTTTACTAAATTAAGACTTCAATATTAGACTAATTGGTTAGGTATCGCACTGACTATCAAACTCAAACGAAATGGTAAACAATTCAATTAATTCAAAAACTTAACAGGTCTAACCACTAATAACCGATGTGAGAACACCCAATGTTAAAAGCTTGACCAGCTGGACAAAATTCAACCACACATTAGTGCAATTTTAATTTAGTGCGCTTTAACAGCAATTCTTCATCCTTTTACAGGTAAAAACAATTTCAACACCCAGCACTTTTTTCATGAATCCATCACTCGTATCTTTAGTATTGATGAAAAATACCGTAGTACTGATGTCAAATGCCGTGACTTTTAACCGCCAACGTACGACTAACATCTTACCCCTTTGTCGACAATATACGCCATTTACACTTGAATAAAGACTGAATGAGGCATATATTGTCGACATTGCTTCACAAAAGACTACGTATTGTGCTATCAAAAAGCGAACAAGCCATAACCAATGCCGACCGTACGTTCTTTCAACTGAGAAAGGACATTGTGGAGGGCGTTATTCCCGCAGGCAGCAAGCTGAGTGAAATGGAATTGTCGACAAAGTACGAGGTCAGTCGTGCGGTTATTCGCGAGGCAATTAACCGCTTGGCCACCTGCCACCTTGTAGAGCGCAAAGCCAATGTTGGCGCTCGCGTTGTAGCACTCTCACCCGAAGGACTCATTCAACTTTATCAGGTGCGCGAAGCATTAGAAGGCATGGCGGCCCGATTAGCTGCCCGCTACATGAGCGATGATGAAATTGCAAATATGCAGGCGCTGCTAGACAGCCACTTCGACAAAGTTAAAGATAGCCACAGCTATTATCAGGAAGCCGGCGATGTAGACTTTCACTACAGAATTGTAACTGGCAGCAAAAACGAACATTTAATTAGTGTACTTATTGACGGTTTGTATCACCTTGTACGCATGTATCGCGTGCAGTTAGGCATGGCAGGGCCACGTGTGAGCACCGCGTTTGACGAGCATAGACATATTGTTAACGCCATTGCGAACCGCGACGAGGAACTGGCCGAAATGCTTATGCGCCGCCATATTCTTTATTCAAAAAACAATATTGAGAAGAAGTTGAATCATGGTTAATCCTACCAACGCTTCTTCAAATCTTATTCACCTCTACCCTACTTTCAAATAAGCGAGTGATTATCATGAGTGCAGGAAAGAAATTTAGAACCGCCCTTGAGCAGAACAAACCTCTACAAATTGTAGGTACTATCAATGCCTATTCCGCCATGATGGCAAAAGCCATTGGTCACCAAGCCATTTATTTATCAGGTGGCGGCGTAGCGAATGCATCCTACGGCTTGCCAGACTTAGGCATGACCTCGCTTAATGACGTGATTGCAGATGTTCAGCGTATTACCAGCGCCTGTGACCTACCACTTTTAGTCGATATTGATACCGGCTGGGGCGGTGCATTTAACATTGCCAAAACCATTCGTGATATGGAAAAAGCAGGGGCTGCGGCCGTTCATATGGAAGATCAGGTAGCACAAAAACGTTGTGGCCATCGCCCTAATAAAGAAATTGTGAGCACGGCGGAAATGGTAGACCGTATTAAAGCCGCGGTAGATGCCAGAACAGATCCAGACTTTTTCATTATGGCCCGTACTGACGCATTTGCTCAAGAAGGCTTAGAAAAAGCCATTGAACGTGCAAAAGCCTATGTTGCAGCGGGGGCAGATGGCATATTCGCAGAAGCAGTGCAAACCGAAGAGCACTACCGCGCATTTGCAGAAGCACTAGACGTACCGATCCTAGCCAATATCACTGAGTTCGGCAAAACCGAACTTTGGAATAAAGAAGAACTGGGCGAATGGGGCGCTGACATGGTGCTTTACCCACTAAGTGCGTTCCGTGCAATGAATAAAGCAGCAGAAATGGTGTACAAATCTATACTTGAAAACGGCGATCAAAAAGCCGTTGTCGACAGCATGCAAACACGCATGGAGCTATATGATTATCTTGGCTACCACGAATACGAGCAAAAGCTAGATGCGCTATTCGCAGAAGGCAAAAACTAACACGAATACAAAATAGCAGAAAGTGAGTGAGGTGCGAGGCACCCAGCTCAACTGCTGATTTCATTGTAATTTTGATTTCTAAATTTTTAAAAAAGTACCTTACAAATTTTACAAGACCGGAGACAACAAGATGGCTAAACAGTTAAGTGGCGCGGGTTTACGCGGCCAAGTTGCAGGTAAAACAGCATTATCAACCGTCGGTAAATCAGGTTCTGGTTTAACCTATCGTGGTTACGACGTAAAAGACTTAGCGCAAAACTGCCAATTTGAAGAAGTAGCGTACCTTATTCTTAAGGGCAAGCTACCTAACCAGTCTGAGCTGGACGCTTATAAAACAAAACTTCGCGGCATGCGCGGCCTTCCAACAGCACTGAAAGAAGTGCTAGAGCGCATTCCAAAAAATGCACACCCAATGGACGTACTTCGTACAGGCTGTTCAATGCTGGGTAACCTTGAAATGGAAACCAGCTTCGATGAGCAGCAAGACGTTACAGACCGTATGTTGGCGTGTTTCCCAAGCATCATTTGTTACTGGTACCGCTTCTCGCACGATGGCGTACGCGTAGACGTTGAAACCGATGACGATTCAATTGGCGGTCACTTCCTTCACATGCTTCACGGCGAAAAGCCACGTGAACTTCACGAACAAGTGATGCATGTATCGTTAATTCTTTATGCAGAGCATGAATTTAACGCATCTACTTTCACTGCACGTGTTTGCGCTTCAACCCTATCTGACATGCATTCTTGTGTAACTGGCGCTATCGGTTCACTGCGTGGCCCACTTCATGGTGGTGCTAATGAAGCCGCCATGGAAATGATTCAAGGCTTTACCTCTGCCGACGACGCTGAAGAAAAAATGATGGGCATGCTAGAGCGTAAAGAAAAGATCATGGGCTTTGGTCACGCGATTTACTCAGAGTCTGACCCGCGTAATGAGATCATTAAGCAATGGTCTGAAAAACTGGCTGCAGATGTGGGCGACGACGTGCTTTACCCTGTATCAGTTCGATGTGAAGAAGTGATGTGGCGCGAGAAAAAGCTTTTCTGTAACGCTGATTTCTTCCACGCCTCTGCGTACAACTTTATGGGTATTCCTACACCGCTATTTACGCCAATTTTCGTAATGTCACGCCTAACGGGTTGGGCTGCACATGTTATGGAACAGCGCGCTGACAACCGTATTATTCGTCCATCAGCAGAATACACAGGCGAAGAACTACGCCCAGTGCCTGCTATCAGCGAACGCGCGTAAGGTTGAGATTTTATGAATATTGATTACCGTAAACCGCTTCCTAACGCGGGTATCGATTTTTTCGATACTCGTGAAGCGGTAGATGCTATTGAGCCGGGCGCCTATGCTAAGTTGCCTTACACGTCGCGTGTATTGGCTGAAAACTTGGTGCGCAAATGCGCACCTGAGATGCTCACCGACTCACTTAAACAGCTTATTTATCGCAAGCGAGACTTAGACTTTCCATGGTTTCCTGCTCGCGTAGTGTGTCACGATATTTTGGGGCAAACGGCACTGGTAGACTTAGCGGGCCTTCGCGATGCAATTGCAGCAAAAGGCGGCGATCCGGCTAAAGTAAACCCGGTTGTACCAACGCAGCTCATTGTTGATCACTCGTTAGCCGTTGAACACGCAGGTTTTGAAAAAGACGCGTTTGAGAAAAACCGCGCTATTGAAGACAGACGTAACGACGACCGTTTCCACTTTATTAACTGGACAAAAACCGCGTTTAAAAACGTAGATGTTATACCGCCGGGTAACGGCATAATGCACCAAATTAACTTGGAGCGTATGTCACCCGTTATTCAAGCCCGTGACGGCGTTGCTTTCCCCGATACGCTAGTAGGTACCGACAGCCATACACCACACGTTGATGCACTTGGCGTTATTGCAGTTGGTGTTGGCGGACTTGAAGCTGAAAGCGTAATGCTTGGCCGCGCATCTTACATGCGTTTGCCAGATATCGTTGGCGTTGAGCTGACTGGCAAACCACAGCCAGGCATAACGGCTACCGACATTGTTCTAGCGCTTACCGAATTCTTACGTAAAGAGCGCGTAGTCTCTGCGTATCTTGAATTCTATGGTGAGGGTGCATCGCACTTAACGCTCGGCGACCGTGCTACCATTTCGAACATGACACCGGAATACGGTGCCACTGCAGCCATGTTCTACATTGACCAGCAAACCATCGATTACTTGCGCCTAACTGGGCGTGAAGAAAAGCAAATTGCGCTTGTTGAGCAGTACGCTAAACACACAGGTTTATGGGCAGATGATTTAGACACCGCCGAATACGAGCGCGTGCTAACGTTCGACCTTTCTGCGGTTGGCCGTAATATGGCCGGCCCTTCTAACCCTCACGCTCGCCTACCTACCAGCGACTTACAAAGTCGCGGCATTGCTGCGAAGTGGGACGAAGAAGAGGGTAAAATGCCAGATGGCGCGGTTATTATCGCGGCTATCACAAGCTGTACTAATACCTCAAACCCGCGCAATGTTATTGCGGCAGGCCTGCTTGCACGTAACGCCAACCAGCGCGGTTTAACTCGCAAGCCGTGGGTAAAAAGCTCACTAGCACCAGGTTCTAAAGCCGTTAAGTTGTACCTTGAAGAGGCTAACTTAATGAGCGAGTTGGAAGATTTAGGCTTTGGCGTAGTTGCCTTTGCGTGTACTACCTGTAACGGCATGAGCGGCGCGCTAGACCCTAAAATTCAACAAGAGATAATTGACCGTGATTTATACGCCACGGCGGTATTATCGGGCAATCGTAACTTTGACGGTCGCATTCACCCCTATGCTAAGCAAGCCTTCTTGGCATCGCCACCGCTGGTTGTGGCATACGCTATCGCCGGTACTATTCGCTTTGACATTGAAAAAGATGTACTAGGTACTGACAAAGACGGCAACCCGGTAACGCTTAAAGACA
Source organism: Alteromonas gracilis (assembly GCF_002993325.1). Lineage (GTDB taxonomy): Bacteria > Pseudomonadota > Gammaproteobacteria > Enterobacterales > Alteromonadaceae > Alteromonas > Alteromonas gracilis. Next base: position 97,920 of record NZ_PVNO01000002.1, on the reverse strand, counting down.
TTTGGCCAAGCGATGAAGAGATTGACGCTATTGTAGCTAAGTCGGTGAAGCCCGAACACTTCAGAAAAGTGTACGAGCCAATGTTCGACTTGAGCGTTGACTATGGTAAAGACATTAACCCACTTTACGACTGGCGTGAAATGAGCACCTACATTCGCCGCCCGCCCTATTGGGAAGGTGCAATGGATGCCGAGCGCACCATGAAGGGTATGCGTCCGTTAGCCATTTTAGGTGACAACATCACCACAGACCATTTATCACCTTCGAACGCCATTATGGCAAGCAGTGCCGCGGGTGAATACTTGGCAAAAATGGGGCTACCCGAAGAAGACTTTAACTCGTATGCCACCCACCGTGGGGATCACTTAACCGCCCAGCGCGCTACTCTTGCGAACCCGAAAGTGTTCAACGAGATGGTGCTGGAAAACGGTGAAGTGAAGCAAGGTTCACTGGCCCGCGTTGAGCCAGAAGGCCAAGTAGTCCGCATGTGGGAAGCCATTGAAACCTACATGAACCGCAAACAGCCTCTAATTATTGTTGCAGGCGCCGACTACGGTCAGGGTTCATCACGGGACTGGGCAGCTAAAGGTGTGCGTCTTGCGGGTGTTGAAGTGATTGTAGCTGAAGGCTTTGAGCGTATTCACCGTACCAACCTCATTGGTATGGGCGTGCTACCGCTTGAGTTTAAGCCTGGCACGACACGTAAGACGCTAGAGCTAGACGGCACGGAAACCTACGACGTAAGCGGCGAACCTTCACCAGGCGCAACATTGACGCTAGTTGTAAACCGTCAAAACGGCGAGCAGCTAGAAGTGCCCGTAACCTGTCGCTTAGATACAGGTGAAGAAGTTTCTATTTACAGTGCAGGCGGTGTATTACAACGCTTCGCCAAAGACTTCTTAGAAGCCGAAGCTAGCTGAGGGAAAAAACATGACAAAGTATGCGCCACAACTTCGAGTACCGGCTACCTACATGCGTGGCGGCACTAGCAAAGGTGTGTTTTTTAATTTAACCGACTTGCCAGAAGCTGCGCAAAAGCCGGGGCCTGCGCGCGATGCCCTGCTTCTGCGTGTTATCGGAAGCCCAGATCCATACGGTAAACAAACCGATGGTATGGGCGGTGCGACATCAAGCACCAGCAAAACCGTTATTTTAAGCAAAAGCGAACGTGAAGGTTACGATGTCGACTATCTATTTGGGCAAGTAGCCATAGATAAGCCATTTGTGGACTGGAGCGGTAACTGCGGTAATTTAACAGCCGCCGTTGGCGCGTTTGCAATCAGCAATGGTCTTGTCGACAAGGATAAAATCCCCGAAAACGGCATTGCGATTGTCAATATTTGGCAAGCCAATATCAATAAGGCGATTATTGCCAAGGTGCCCATCACTAATGGCGAAGTGCAGGAGACCGGTGATTTTGAGCTAGACGGGGTTACCTTTCCTGCAGCAGAAGTAGAAGTGGCATTTGTTGACCCAGCGGACGGTGAGGGTGCTATCTTCCCCACAGGGCGCTTGGTCGACACGCTTGAAGTACCGGGTGTTGGTTCACTTCAAGCGACCATGATAAACGCGGGTATTCCAACTATTTTCATCAACGCTGAAGATATTGGCTACACGGGCACAGAATTACAGGACGACATCAACAACGATGCAGAGGCCCTGTCTAAATTCGAAGCCATTCGTGCACACGGCGCTGTTCAAATGGGTCTAATAAAAGATGTAGGCGAAGCCGCAAACAGACAACACACGCCTAAAGTTGCGTTTGTTGCACCTCCTAGAGGATATAAGGCATCAAGCGGAAAAGACATTTTAGGCTCTGATATTGATGTGCTAGTTCGCGCGTTATCAATGGGTAAACTTCACCACGCAATGATGGGCACGGCAGCCGTAGCTATTGCTGCGGCTGCAGCAATTCCAGGTACTCTGGTGAACCTAGCAGCTGGCGGAGAAGACAGAGATTCGGTGACCTTTGGACACCCCTCTGGCACGCTACGCGTTGGTGCAAAAGCGTCATTTGAAAACGACAAGTGGCATATCAATCAAGCAGTAATGAGCCGAAGTGCAAGGGTGCTAATGGAGGGAAACGTGCGCGTTCCTGTCGAACAGAGCTAATAGCATTAGCCCGCATCGAAAAGTCTCAATATAGACATTCGTATGAAAGGCCCTCTTCAAGAGGGCTTTTTTTGTAATTGTTGAGTAATATAAAGTGGTATGTACCAAGAGAAGTTCACATGTATAAAGTGCTTGTAGTAGAAGACAGCGTAACTGTCCGTAAGATCGTCAATAAACTTATTGAAGAAAATCCTCATTTTACATGTGACCTCTGTGAAGATTTAGCTGAGGCAAAAGGGGCTCTTGAGAGCGGCACCGAATACTTGGCCGCTATTGTTGATTTAAATCTTCCCGACGCCCCCCGTGGCGAAAGCGTCGAATTAGCACTTTCTCATAACGTTCCAACCATCGTACTGACCGGGAACTTCGATGAATTTACTCGTTCGCAACTACTCGACCAGGGCGTGCTAGACTATATTACTAAAGAGTCTCGCTATTCTTACCTACAGGTATCTAAGCTGGTTGATCGCTTAAGAAAAAACCTAAACACAAAGGTGCTTGTTGTTGAAGACTCTATGACGAGCCGGAACCATATCTGCTCCTTGCTTCGCAAATTCAAGTTTCAAGTTCACGAAGCAAGCGATGGTTTGGAAGCGCTCGATGAGCTTGATAATCATCGCGACATTAAAATGGTGATTGCTGATCATCGTATGCCTAATATGGATGGCTATGAATTGGTTAAGGCGATACGCCACGAAAAGAGAATGCAAGATCTCGTTTTTATTGGGCTTTCTGCCACCGGCGATAGCGTGCTTACTTCTAAATTTATTAAAAGCGGCGCGAATGACTTTCTCTCAAAGCCCTTTTATCACGAAGAATTCTATTGCCGTATAATGCAGAACCTTGAATCGCAGGAAATGATTCAAACTATTCGTGATTCAGCTAATTTAGATCCACTTACTAAGGTCTATAACCGCCGTTTTCTTTATGAAAAAGCCGAAGAGTTGTTCGAAAATAAGGGAACCAGAACAAATGTCATAGTGTCGATGATAGATGCCGATAACTTTAAAGGCGTGAACGATACATACGGTCATAAAACCGGCGACGTATTATTACAAGAATTCGCCGCGCTTCTAAAAGACTATTTTCCAGACGACCTGATAGTCCGCTACGGTGGTGAAGAATTCACTGTAGTATCAGTAAGACCACCAAAAGTTTACCTTTCAGCGCTCGCTACATTTATGGACACTGTGCGCACCACCAAATTTACTCACCATAAATTCAACGTGACGTGCAGTATCGGGGTGTGTGCCGAAGCGCACGACTCCTTGGAGTCTCAATTAGAAGTTGCTGACGCTCGATTATACGAAGCGAAGCATTCAGGTAAAGATCAGATAATTCTTAGAGATAGAAAGCAAAAAGTGTCTTTACAAGCATAGATTAAATTACAAATACCAGTCTCTTATAGGCAGTGTTGCTGCTCCCACTGCAACCGGGCAATCGGTTACTCCAGCGCAAACGATTTCGGGCATCGGACGCTTAGCACCTCGTCTAAACTGTGCATATACGTCAATCCTTGGAATGACTTTTTGCGCCAATTTAGTCGGTATGTGACCACCGATGATAATGGCTTGGCTATCAAGCAGGGCTGAGCTTGCCGTTGCGACTAAATCGAATGAGTCTTGCACCTTATAGATCCATTCGTCAACGCCAGGCCATTCAGGATCAAACACTTCATTTAAGCGATACATTGATGGTACCTCAACACCGTGCTTTAACAATATACGCTCAAGCAACTTCAGGTTTGGGTGGCTATACAGTTTAGCAGGTAGCATATCGCCTAGCTCCCCGGCATTGCCATGGGTTCCCCGAATCATGTCACCGTTATTGATCAACCCCCCGCCAAAGGCACTTGATACGAAGAAGTACACAAAGTTTTTATACTTCCGCCCTACCCCTGCGATCCCCTCACCAGCGGCGGCTCCCGTCCCATCATTTACTACCCAAGTGGGTAAATTAAATGCATCTGCCACAGTATCTGCAATATTGATATCAGCCCATTCTTCAATTGCATGGTGCGTATTCATTTTGCCATCATTTGAGCTGAAGAAGCCTGAAATGCCTACGCCAATACCGAGTATACGGTCATTATCGATACTATGTTCTGCTGACATTGCTTCAACTTCAGCAACCGCTTTTGATAGTACCGAAGCAATTCCCATATCGTCTAATTCTACGTGCCGGGTTGCAACCACTTCACCTTTAAAGTTCATCAAAGCAATGGATATAGCATCAAGCAGTATCGATAAGCCATAGCTATAAGCATACTCGGGGTTTGGCTCTAGTCCTGTGGAGGCTTTACCCGAGTCACCAACGCCTCTGATAAGACCATCTTCAATAAGTGTAATCACCAAACGAGAAACGGTCTGCTGGGGGATTTTTGTGGCGGCAGATATTGCTCTTTGTGTTATGCCGTGAGTCCAAAACACCTCTTTGACGATAGCTTTGGGATTGTCTTGTAGCAACTTTTCGCCTTTGCCAAGCTCGAAATTACCACGCAGCAATTGATTGTTTCTCGCCGATGTCAGCATAGATTTCACTTTCAACATATTCGAATTAAGCTGTACCTATTATACGTAACTTACGCTGAGTTCCCACTACGTTGAAATAGAAATCACTCTGAAATCATTCACGTTTGTTCGTGTTGGCCCAATCTCTATATGCGCGTCAAGAGCACCAAAAAAGCCAAAGCTATTGTGCTCATCTAATAATACGTTTACATCAAGCCCCTTATTAAATGCCTTCGCAAGTGTACCTTCGTCAATGAAGGCGCCTGCCACATCTTTGCTGCCATCAACTCCATCTGTATCGGCTGCTAGGGCACTAATTCCTGGCTCTCCGTCGAGTGCGTGTGCAAGAGCCATGAGATACTCTTGGTTCGGCCCGCCTTCACCTTCAGAGTCACCTAGTGTCACCGTAAGTTCTCCGCCTGAAAAAAGTAGAATTGGCTTACCTTTTTTCTTATATTCAAGCGCGATTTCTGCATGCCGTTTAGCGACTGTTTGCGCCTCTCCTCTTTCTGTGTAACTAATAATCTCGGTATCCCAACCAGCCGCCTTCGCTTTTTTAACAGCGGCATCAATTGCACTTTGCGCATTAGCCACCAATGTGTAGTCACCTGAGACCTTCGGAAGCGGCAAAGCTTGATTTAAGTGGTCACGAATAGAAGACGCTTCACTAAATCCATACCTATCGAGAATAGCGATTGCATCTTCAGGCCTTGTAGTATCTTGAACCGTTAGTCCAGAGGCAATAAAAGCCGGATCGTCACCCACAACATCTGAAATAACTAAGCTTGTATTTATCCCTCTCGACGCAGCGGCAAGTCTTCCCCCCTTGATAACAGAAACGTGTTTTCTAACTGTGTTCATTTCCTCAATGCTTGCACCACTTCGCAATAAGAATTTGTGGAGTGCAAGTTTCTCATCCAGTGAAATACCCTCTGGCGGAGCACAAGCGAGTGACGATCCGCCACCGGAAATAAGGAAAATAGCGTTTTCTGAAGGGGCTACCTTAGATGCCAAAGACAATAACGCTTTAGCCCCTTCTACACTATTTTCATCAGGGACTGGATGTGCAGCAAGATGCACATCAATATTGCCTGTGGACTCTGTATTTTCGTAGCCGTAACGTGTCACCACCAAACCGTAGGCGTTATCGCCGAAGTAGTTATAAGCCTCAACAGCCATATCTGCTGCCGCTTTACCCGCCCCCAGAATACATACTCGCTGATTCTTATCAAACGAAGCAAAGTACTTTGGCAAACAGTGTTTAGGTTTGCTAACTCTCACCGCTTCTTCATACAAAGATAAAAGGAATGTTTTAATCATTTGAAACCTCTAAAAGGGTCCGCAGGACCCTTATGAAAATAGTGAAGGGAGAAGTAAACACACGCTTAGCATGACAATAAAAAAGCCTAGCAATATGAAAATGTCGCTTTTAGTTAGAATAGAGTGGAAAACAAGCTGTTTTGTATCAGTTGAAGATACTGATGAAGGCCATACAGTGCGTGCTACTATTGAAACGGCACAGGTGACAACAAAGCCGATGACATTCCACCAGAACCAAAAAATGTCTGGAACGAATAGCCAAATAATGACGTTGGTACCCACGCCTGCAATGAGCCCCAAATTAACATGTCGTCCGCTCAGCGTTTTACTTGCTACGGCAAGTAAAAAGAGCGCGAGTATAGGCCCGTAAAATACAGAACCAACTTTGTTGATAGCTTCAATTATTGTTGGTGCAATGTTTCCTGCAAAAAGAGAAAGAACCAGCGTAACACCACCCCATATCAAACCAGTTATTTTAGCTACGCGAAGATAACTTTTGTGCTCAAGTTCTGTATCGGTTATGCGGCAATAGTCTTCTACGGTAACCGCCGACAAAGAATTGATAGCTGAGCTTAACGACGACATAGCGGCAGATAAGATAGCTACAATCAAAAGCCCTATTAACCCATGCGGAAGGTAATTTAGGATAAAGGTCGGCATCAACCAGTCTGGGTTATCAGCAGGGATTTTACTGAAAAAGTCAGTATTGGTAAGCGCAAGTGTGCCAACAATTAACCCAGAAAAACAATACAGCAATGTTATAGGAAAACGAATAATTCCGTTGGCGACAATCATTTTCCGAAGGTCATTCTCGTTTCTTGCCGATAACGCACGCTGAGCTTGTGTTTGATCACAGCCATAATAGGATGCGTAAAGAACAATCCCACCAAACAGCATTGGCAAAAAACCAAAGCCATCGCCACTAAAACCCAAAGAAGAAAAATCGATTGCGGTTAGCCGCTCTTTTGGTGCCTGTTCTACCAGTGCATCGAAGCCACCCAGTGCATGAAGCCCGATGACGATGCACGCTATGGTGCCCAGTACAATGATAACCATTTGTATAGCGTCAGCATAAACTACTGCTTTCATGCCGCCTTGTAGCGAATAAAGCACAGTGATAATGCCGGTAAGCACTACGGCCTGCCAAGCTTCAATACCCATAGTGCCTTGCAGAATAATCGACACTGCATAAATCATGATACCCGTTGCGAACGCACGGCTAAATTGGAAGACAATGCTTATTAGAACGCGAGTTAAACGTCCGAATCTTTGCTCTAGGTAGTCATATATGCTGACTACGCCTGACTTGTATAGAGACGGAAGGATAGTACCTAGCAGCAGGATCATAGCAATAGGAATACCCAGCTCGTAAGACAGCCAAATCATACCGCCACCATCCCGCAGTCCAACAAAAGCCGGAGCAGAAATAAAGCTAATTGCAGAGAGCTGTGTGGCCATTACGGAAAGTGTTAGCGGCTTCCACCCTAACGTTCTGCCACCAAGAAAATAATCCCCCTTGTCTTCTTGCTGTCTTAAGGCGAACCCCATATACAGCAAAGCGGCAAGGTAACCCATCACTACAATATAATCTAAAAAATTCATATGCTGTTCTTATTATTCAAGTCGCGAAATAAAAAGCTGATAGCTCCGTTAAGAGCCATCAGCGAGGGGGAGTGTCAACGTCGACTAAAAATCATAACGCAAACGCAAAGACACACGGCGCGGTAATATAGGGCGACCTACGAAGTAAGATTCACCTGCCGTTTGGCTATTACCTAGACGAGGAGACCCTTCAGTAATACCATCTGAATCAAATAGATTCCATACAGCGATACTTGCACGAAGTCGCTCACTCTGCCCGAGTTCCCATGTATAGCCCGTATCTAAACGGAATACGTGGAAGTCATCTAACTCAACAGAATTAGCGTCGTTAGTAAAGTTTTTACCGTGGTAATTGTGGTAGAAAGAGATATCCCAGTCATCTAGCGTATAACGCAAGGCAGAGTTAAACATTACGTTCGGCTTTCTTCTTAACTCGTTACCAATCACAGAAGGATCTGAATCGTATTCGGTAAATTCATGATCAGTGTAGGTAAAGTTAGCATCGAAGATTAAATCATCAGTAATGTTGTAACTACCAACAATTTCAACACCATAGGCTTCTGTAGACTGAAAAACAGGAACTTCAACTGCTACGCCGTTTTCGTCGTTCACAAAGTCAACAGAACGTCTGTCTTCAAGATCAGTTTTGAACAACGCTACGGTTCCCACAAAGTCATCTAAGAAGAATTTGGCACCTACCTCAGCTTGCTTCACTATTTCACTTTCGTAACGTCCTGGTTGACCGTTAGGATTAAACGCAACGCCGCGAAGTTCGGGGAAGAAAAACCCTCTTGAATAGTTAGCATAAACGTTGAAATTATCGGCCAGCTTGTAGAGCGCAGCTATTGAATAAGCAAGTTCCGAGTTATCAACATTACCGTGAGTTAAAGCACCGTTGCCCGTTACATTCACCTGTAAGTCTTGATAAAGCATAGGATCGTCATTAACGACAACCGTTTGATTACCTTCTCGTGTGATCGTGCCGTCTATTTCTTCCCAGCGCAAACCAACATCAATGATCCAATCATCACTTTGCATTTGGTCAGCAATATAGAAAGCATTTCTGCGTGCAGAGATGGTCGTATCAGAGAAACTAATACCTGGGCCGGTTACGCCATTTTGACTGACTATTAGGTTATTATCATCAGCATCTGTAATCGATAAATCGACCAAACGAGCTTGGTTGTTAAACTCACCAAGATATCGAGTAATTACATTATTGTCTTCTGCCTCAGCACTTGAGAAAAAGGTACCTACCGTAATGCTATGGGAGAAGTCACCAATATCGAGATATTTAACAATATTCAACTCAGACGAGAAATCTGTCGCCGGTCTGTCCCTATCTAGAATGCGGTTTGCAAATAATAGGTCGCCCTCAGGTAGCGCAATGTCTGTTCCCGCGTAAGTAAAAGCTGCAGTACCTAACTCATCAAGCCCTCGGTTTGCTAGATATTCGCTTTGTGTCTCTGGCACATTGATAATGCCATCGCCATCTAAGAACAAATTGAACTGGTGGTCATAACTGGCATACTTTGCTCTAGCAAGAATGCTATAGTCATTACCCAAATCTTTCGAGAATTCCATAGACACCGAGCCACCTCTTGTCGCGACGCCCTCTTCAATCGGAGTGCGATAGCGTCCATCTGCAGTGTCATAAGATAAACCTGATGCGTAAAAGGTTTGGGTTGATTCTACTTCTCGCCCGTCATTTCCTGCAACACGCTCACGGCTCTGTGCATCAAGGGGGAGAGGTAAGAAAAACTGCACTTCATCGTTTATCGCTTGCCCGTAAATAGTGAAGTAGCCGCTGCCATCATCAAATTCCTTATGAATGTTACCGCGAACTTGATAGCCTTCAGTAGGCAATCCTGTGTCAATAGGGCCTTCATCATAACGATAAAAACCAGACATAGCGTAATACATACCTTTTTCGTTTAAAGGCCCGCTTGTAGCAAAATCTAAACGCTTGCGATTGTTATCAGATAACTCTAGTTGCACTGTGCTTTCTGAAAGTTCAGTTCCTTTCTTAGAAAGGTAGTTAATAACCCCAGCGACAGAGCCTTGGCCAAACAGGTTTGATACACCACCGCGCACAAACTCAACACGCTCAATACCTAAATCGTTTCTAAAGTAAACATCGTATGCAGATGAGTTCAGACCAAACGCACTCAAAGTGGGTGAGCCATCATAAAGTAGAGGAGTAAATTGGAACTGACCTGATGATGGTAAGCCTCGTACTTGCAAGTTTGTGGCGACTTCACCACCACCGCCTTCTACCTTTATACCCGGTACATAACGAAGAACATCGGCTTGGCTACTCATCGAGAGTTTCGCTACTTCCTGCGCGCCCATAGATGTAGTCGACTGCGGCGTTTCCGCTACCAAACGAGCACGACTGGTGCCCGTAACAACGATTTGTTCATACTCTTTCTTAGCTTTAGCGCCTTGAGCACCATCCGTTTTTTCAGCGTCCTGAGCGATTGCATTGCCAGCTAATAGCGACGAAATCGTCGTCGCAAGAAGTAGTTTATTCACTGTGTATCTCCAACCGTTTTTAATTATGTAGAGTGTCTTAGTAGGGCTTCACACACTGCCGAACACAACACCTCGCGATTAACTTCCCATTTACAATAAAACACAAATTTATCACTTTCAACCCAAAATGGGTTTTATTTTTAAATTTTTGTGTAATAATTGCTAAATCTAAAACTCATATTGGGTAATAAGTAATGATAAATATAGAAAACCGTGATGCGCATCTCATTGAAGAAGCGAAAGCAACGCTAATTAAAAACGACCTTGGTGGCTATACGGTGCCTACGCACGGACTGTATCCATTTCAGTGGAACTGGGATTCAGCCATCGTGGCTTTAGGTTGGCTTCCTTTTGATGAGCCTAGAGCTTGGGAAGAAACTACGTCATTGCTCAGCGCGCAATGGAAGTCAGGAATGGTGCCCCATGTTGTTTTCCACAAGCATTCAGATACTTACTTCCCGGGTCCTGATATTTGGGGCGTACAGAACTCACCGGATAGTACGTCTATTACACAGCCTCCTGTGCTAGCTTCCGTTATCAAGATTTTGTTTGAGGAGACAGAAGATCGTGCACTTGCTGAGTCTCAGATAAAAACTATCGTTCCTCAGCTTATCGATTACCACTTATGGTGGTATAAGCAGAGAGATCCTGAAAATACAGGGTTAGTTGTAAGTTATCATCCGTGGGAATCGGGTATGGATAATAGCCCTGCGTGGGATGCAGCACTAGAAGCTGTTCCATGTGTAGACTGGGAATATACTCGCCGTGACACAAGTCACATAGATGCCTCCGAGCGTCCTCACAAAAAGGAGTATGATCGCTTTTTGTATCTTGTCGATTTTTTCCGCAAGATGAATTTCGACGATACGTTGATTTATCAAGATTGTCCGTATCGTGTAAACGATGTGAGCATTATTTCAATTCTGCACCGTGCCACGAAAGATTTGCTGACACTATGTGAAAAAATTGGCGTAAGTAACGATCAAACAGCCTACCTTGTAAAACGTCTGGATCTAACTGAAGGGGCTATCAGCAAGCTTTGGTGTTCAGAAACCAACATGTTTCATAGCTTCGACACCAGAAGTAACACAATGTGCAAAGCACGCACATCTGCTGGGCTACTACCCTTTTTCGCAGGGCTTGTGAGTGAGCAGCAAACGCAACCACTTATTTCAGTGTTAGATAAATGGCTTGAACACAGTACATATGCCATATCTTCTACTCACCCTGACGATCCCAACTATGAACCTCAGCGTTACTGGCGCGGCCCTATCTGGATCCATATAAATTGGATGATAGCCATAGGCCTAGAGGACTATGGCTTCTCACAACAAGCTCAGCGTATTACAGAGGGAAGTCGCGCGTGTATTTACAAAAGCGGCTTTAACGAGTCATTCCACGCAGAGACCGGCGCGCGTAGTGGTGGTGCAGATTTTTCTTGGACTGCAGCCATGGCGCTTTACTGGCTTTTACCAAATACCACAGAAAAAGGTTAAGGGGAACTTTGAATGCTTTCTCAACCAGATTTTTCATCCAATAAATTCTTAGATTCACATATAAAAAGTATACTGGCTTTCTACGAGCCTAATGTAGATGCTCTATCAGGCGGCTTTTATCAGAACTTTATGGATGACGGCAGTGTCTATGACAAGAAGACTCGTCACTTAGTGAGCTCTACACGTTTTGTTTTTAACTATGCGAGAGCTCACATAGCGTATGGTGATACACGTTATAAGGAGCGTGTCGAGTCTGGCATTGAATTTTTACGTGAATATCATTTGCAGAAAGATACTAAGGGCTACGCATGGACACTGTCTGTGGATGGAACCGAAAGCACAATTACTGATGCAACTAACCACTGCTACGGTTTAGCCTTCGTAATTTTAGCCTATAGCTGGGCACTTCGCGCTGGGGTAAAAGAGGCAGAGCAGTATATTCACGATACGTTTTCTCTTATGGAAAGGCACTTTTGGGATAGCGAATTCGGATTATACAAAGACGAATTTAATGCTGACTTTTCACAATGCAGTGATTATCGTGGGCAGAATGCAAACATGCATAGCTGTGAGGCGCTGATTGCGGCTTACGAAGCAACACGCTACGCTCCTTTTCTCCATCGCGCTATAGAGTTAGCAAGGAATATCACCATTCGTCAAGCAAACAAAGCTGATGGTCGAATTTGGGAACACTATACGAAGACGTGGGAAGTAGATTGGGATTACAACAAAGATGATCCTAAAAACCTTTTTCGTCCTTGGGGTTTTCAGCCCGGTCATCATACTGAGTGGGCAAAGCTATTGTTACAAATTCACCAATATGAACCACAAGATTGGTTAATTGAACGCGCCAGCTCGCTATTCGATTCCGTAATTGAGTTGAGCTGGGACGAAACACATGGTGGTTTATACTACGGCTTTGCTCCAGACAATAGTATTTGTGATGATGATAAATACTTTTGGGTACAAGCTGAATCATTTGCATGTGCCGCCCGATTGGCGCTGGAAACGGGTAACGAAAAATATTGGCATTGGTACAACCGGATTTGGGATTACTCTTGGAAGCACATGGTCGACCACATATACGGCGCTTGGTACAGGATTTTATCGGCTAACAATGAAAAGCTAGAAGAGACTAAAAGCCCAGTAGGAAAAACGGATTATCATACAATGGGCGCCTGCTATGACGTGCTAGATGCACTAAAGTTTTACAAAAAATAAAGCTTTAACTAAAAATCATACGTAATTGTTTAAAAGCGCCAGCCTTTAAAAAAGCGGCGCTTTTTACTCAGTAATTAAAGTGAGTTTGACTAATTCCAGCTCAATTACATCCAAGACTTTCTTGTCGCCTCCACCTCATACAACACGCTGTCAGCAAGCTTGTTCACGTACTCTTCAGGTAGGAAGGGCACCGTCACCGCTCCTGAAGCCAGCACAAACTTAATAGTGGCAAGCTTTCTTTTTTTCATAAATATGCTCTGCTTTACAATCACTTGCTGCGCTTTGTAGGGCTCGAAGCATTGATAGTCTACGCCTACTCGTCCCCGTCTTATGTAAACGTACTTGTTATCGTAGGCTATTCCCCACCGCCACCATCTAAGTGTCAGTAAAAGGGCCACTATGATAAAAGTAGAGACTGCGCCAATCATAATGTCTAAGTGAGATGTTACTGCGCCAACGACGAAAATGCCGAGAAGTGGAGTAGTCCAAGCTGCTAGCAGCCAAAATCGAATGAAGCGCCGACTTATCGTTTGATAATGCTGTCCACGCAAATCACAGCCAGGCATTACTTCTTGGCTAAGTGCAAAGGCTTCATCTTCAGTTACTGATGGCACTATGAGCTTATTCGGCGACATAAGCTCTTGCATTTGCTGTCCAGCGGTTGAGTTTTGCTCGAAATACAAATTAACCCGCTTCAACACTTTATCTAACCAGTCTTGCTTTGCCGTGATCATCTGTATACGCGATGCTCGCATACTAACTTCAAGCTTGTTAAGCAAACCACTGCGACGTATATACCGGTCTCCTGTCCTTGAAAGCGTATAGCCGTAGAAGGTGAAAAGCGCGCCCCCAACACTAAGCAGCGCCACCAACGCCATAATCATCATTAACACGACAAAGGCATACAGTCCAAACTGCCACCATGCAACCGTCTGTTCGCCTACGATTTGGTTAAGCTGTAACCCCTTGTTTGCTAACCATTCTGAAACCACGCCAAATACGTCGTCATAAAAAGGCGCTGCGGCACCCAGTATGATCCAAACACGATTATTAGTAATGCCATGAATAATAATATCTTTAACCGAACGGCGGTTAAGCACTTCTTCATTTGTAAGGGCGCTGGCAGCTGCAGTATCAATTTTAGCGGAGTATTGTGTACTTGAATTCTTATCTCCCATTTCCTCATCAGGCTTGCCAGCAACGTTATCTCCTATGTGCTGCACTTTTTCATACAGCACCTGTTTTTTTAGGGCTTCCGCGTAACTTTCAGGTACCGCCACTATTTTGGCTTCTTCCTTACCGCTCCCCGCTGTATCAAGCACCACGAGTGCATAGCCGAAAGGACGATAGTAAAACGGCCTTTCTATCTTAACATTTTGAATGCGCCACAATGGCAGGTTGGTATAACGGCGTTGGAATACACCATGATGAATTTCAACGTGCTGGTTGTGCACGCGAAATTTGTACATCAAGTAGCTGATTACACCACTGCCACTCGTGGACAAAAATAAGACTCCGGCGCCAATAAGCACTTGAGGAGAAAAAAGGTTATCCCAAATGTTGAACGAAATGGCCAATGCGGGAACGGCGTAAATAAGCCCTTGCGCCATATTGGTAAAGTTGCGAATGGTAAAATACAAAATTGAAATAACAGCAAGCCGTTGCCAGTCGCCGCCGGTCTCGACTTCAGGCCTATGTTCACTGCTCCCTTCACCGTCGTTTAGTAGGGATAGAGAAACATCATCGTTTGGCTCTTGTGACCGCATAACGTCTATAGTTTGGTTTTCAGAGGGCCCAGACGCTGCCATTAGCGTGCACCTATATCTTTATGCGCCAGAATAAATTCACGCAACTGCTCTGCGCGCGACAGGCTTAGCCCTGGAATTTCAAACGTGTACATTTCGCCACCAGCAGAAAACACTTGCAGTGAAGCAAGGCCGGCCCATCTGTCTAGCGGCCCACGATTTACCTCCACGTGTTGAACACGCAATATGGGTTGGCAAGAAAGTTTTCTAAAAATGAGCCCTGACTGCTTGCTTATGTCTTGTTCTCGTATTGCGTAAAATATGCGAACGTCGGCAAAAAAATGGTACAACGCCCATACGCCACCAATTGCAACTATTCCTGCAACAACGTAAGGGTAAGCTAGAAGTAGATTCTCTGGTAGCGACCAAAAACGCTGGAACCTCAACCCTGTGATAATCCCCGTCAACGCCAAGGCTATTAACCCAATTGAGAAGATATTCAGCGCGCGATACTTTTTGGATATAGGTACTAAAGCAAGTGTTTTAAAAGACGGTATTTCATCAACGCTAAGCTGATTATTGGAAAACACGGTTTCTTGTGGCGTGTCAGTCGTCATTACAAAATTCCTTTTACCTCTAAATTAGCCCGTTCGGTTTACGGGTTTACTCAACGCTACTAAACATCTAAAAAAATTTAAGCCTTGGAGCAAGGTTTATCTCTAAACTAAGCAATAAAAAAGAGGGCAAGCCCTCTTTGTACATTAATCATTATAAAGCGCGCTGCGCTAGTTAATCGTCAACTTGCTGTTCGTTAAGCCAGTCGTGCAGTGCTTTCATATCATGCTGTACTGCCATCTGCAGCTCCTCCACCCAATCATGCACGTTCTCCCACCACGTTGGATGGTCGCCCTGCTGTATTTGGTTAGCAATACGTTGCACCCGCGCCAAACCAACAGAGCCAGCAGCTCCCTTAATTTTATGGGCTTGTGAGCACACCTCTGACTTTTCGTCTGCACTCAAGCTTAGCTGGAGTATTTCCATGTACTCAGGCATTTTTTCTTGGAATACTTTAACGCTGGCGCGCACCATTTCGTCCCCTATGGTATCAACCAACATCTGCAATAAGTCCATATCTAAAATGTTACTTAATGTTTTATTTGGTTCAGGGCGTTCTACTTCCCCATCAACTTCTAGAGGCGCAGGAGGTGCATGAAATAACTCATTAAAGACTTCAATAACCCGTGACTTTTTGATCGGCTTGGCAATCACATCGTCCATACCGTTTTCAAGATACTCGTCACGTTTTTTGATCACATTAGCCGTGAGCGCGACAATAGGCGTCTGCATAACTAAGTCTTCTTCAATTAACGTGCTTGCCACGTCAAACCCTGTCATGTCAGGCAGCTGAATGTCTAACAGTATGAGGTCGTATTGTGTGGCTCGTGCTTTATCTATAGCCTCTTGCCCAGTCATCGCTACGTCAACCTTCTGACCAAGCTTTTCTAATAAGGCTTTGGCTACCATTACGTTCAACTCGATATCTTCTACCAACAAGATATTGAGCCCGGTAACTTCTAGCTGGGCCACTTTCATTGGGCTATTAGAAATTTGCACAGGCAACACAATTTCAAACCGAGTCCCTTTACCTACTTGGCTTGAGACGTGAATTTCACCCTTCATCAAGTCAACCATTTGCTTACAAATCGCCAGACCAATACCGGTCCCAGTTGCCGACTGATGGTCGGGATGGTCAACCTGATAGTACATCGCAAAAATTTTGTCTATCTCGCTTTCAGGAATACCGACGCCCGTGTCTTCTATAACAAACGTTACATATGCTTTATCGCCATCTGGCTTAGTTGCAGACACCGATAAACTCACATGCCCTTTCTGCGTAAACTTCACTGCGTTGAATAGGATGTTCCACAAAATTTGTCGTAGGCGGGTTCCATCTATTTCGACAAGACGCGGCAGCGGTTCGTTAATCTTGGTTTTAAAGTCGAGTTGTTTATCTCCTGCAAGCAGGCGAATAATACTGCTCAGTTCCTCAGTAAAATCCTTAAGTGAAATAGTCTTAAGACTTAGCTCAAGCTTGTCTCTGTCGAGCTTATCTAGGTCAATAATATCGTTGAATATGTTCCCTAATGTTATCGCGCTGGCGTAAATGGTACTCACCCAGCTAAATTGCTCGTCGGTTAACTCTGTATCGCGCAGCATGCGGCTCAAGCCAACAATACCATTGAGTGGCGTACGCAGTTCGTGACTGATGGTAGCGATAAAGCGGGTTTTGTCCGTGCTAGCCTTAGCAGCGGCATTTTCAGCTTGTTTGCGCTCGGTCATATCTCGACCAAAGGACAACAAGCCTAGACGATTACCTTCTTTATCGAAGAAAGGCACACGCTTCATTTCGAAGTAGCGTCGACGACCATCAGCAAAGCGCAACCACAATTCTTCGGTAATGCTGGCGTTGGTTTCTAATACTTCGTGATCACTGGCAACAATTTGGCGGGCAAGCTCTTCTTCATACACATCTTTCGGCGTTAACCCCAAAAGCTCTTGCTCGGTTTTACCCGTCATAAGTTCAGCAATGCGATTACAGCCAGCAAAACGGCCTTCTTCATTGCGGTAGTAGATGAGATCTGGAGAAGCATCAATTATTGAACGCAGTAATGTTGAAAGACGTCGTGCCTGGGCTTCTTGTTCTGACTTATCTTGAATTTCTCTTTCAAGGTCTTTAAACAGAGCTTCACGTTCTTCTTGTGCTTGTTTTCGCTGCTCTATCTCATGGTTCAATTGCCTGATATTGCTCTGAAGCTCTCGGTTCAGAAACACATCTTCTTCTCGCAAACTTTCTAACTGGCTTACTACTTCTTTCAAATTAGTTCGTGAGTTTTCTAATTGCTTAATTAGCTCACTAAAGAAATACAACACCCATGGCGCTGAAAGCATCGTAAGGACTACGGCACTAATAAAATCATCAGGCTGAACCTGACTCCCCATGCTTACGCGAATTACGTATGAACCGCCAAGCGTGAACACAAGGGAAAGCACAACGAATAGTATGCTGAGCTTTAACGTGCCAAATCGCTGCACAAATTGAGCAAAGCGAATTGCCCAGGAATCGTTTGGTGAATCTGAATGCATGTACGTCAAATTGAAGCTTATTTTGCCTTTATCCTATCAGGCTTTCACCACTTCGGGAATGCGTTATACCAATCCGCGTAGATAATTGCCCACTCGGGAGGCGCTGGCAAGTTTCCTAGCGAAGCGTGGGAATGCAGGAATGACTATCCTTCAAACGGTAATCTCTCGGAGATTTCGTTAATGTATTGCGTGTTCACCCATCCTATTTTTGTGAATGAAACTTTAGCCCACTCCCCTTGCGTTTCTAATATCTTCAGCACTTCGCCTTTTTGCACCGTGTTATCAACCAATGCAAATGACGCGCTTGGCCCTTTGCGCACATTTAACGTGTTTGCGCTTACGCTAGCCACGCGACCTTTTTTGTTATGTACGGTATTTTCAGATCTTTCATGGGTTTCTTGACGCACAGCGATCTCATTAGTTAGGTTATCTTTATGTGATTGCGACTCCTGCTCATATGCACCTAACATCAACAGTTTTCTTAATGCTTCTATAGGAAAAGCCGGGCCGGGATCAACCTTTCGAGAAGGCGCAATTTCTTCATGTCCAACCAATGTAGAAATTGGATAGTGAGCACAAAGCAAACGACAAAGGCTTGCTGTTTTGGCAATTTGAATATCCGTATATTTATGCCAATAGCCCATAACGGATTGATTAGGGTGAAGTGCTTCTATCGTTTCGCTCTTATCGTAACGCTTGCCAAACCAGCTTTCAAAGAGACCGTCGTCTCTCGGCTTTAGCTGACCCGCGTTATCTAGCTCGATACCTATTGAGTAGCGGTTTAAGTCAGTTCTTCCAGCATAAGCGCTTACACCAGCATGCCATGCTATTTGATTAGTCGGCAGCAATTGCACAATGTCACCGTTTCGGCCAATGACGAAATGGGCGGAAACGCCACTATCTGCACTAGTGAGGACATCGACTGACGATTGCAAACTGCTCCCCGCGGTAAAGTGAACGACAATGGTATCAGGAGCGTTAGACTCAAATGGTCCAGAAGTATTTGGCGACAATTGAAAGCTGACGTTCTCGCCTAGTAGTCTGTGTTCAGTGAGCCTCAGTGAAGTTTTAGGCAGTGTGGACAGGGGCATTATCTCATCTTCCTTAATAGTCGCGTCTAGCGCTACGACAGTGAATTTTTATTCTTCAATTCTCACCGAAACGCTCGCTTGCCGGCCAATTCAGAGTGTAATGTCGAAGTACCTATTATTGCATAAACACCATATTCAACTTTACACCAGGTCATTTTTTAACCAACATAGCAAACTTCTTATACAACCGGAACTAAAACTTTACAATTTAATAAAAATACAGCCCAACCCGCCATTGACAACATAAAACAACAATTAAAAAGCATATTTATTCACTATGTTTATACAAATAAAAACCATTATCGTTTAGGCGGCGCCAGTTAATTGATTTTTTAGGCTTATAACAATTTTGTTACAAACCTAAAATAAATAATGTAAACCACTGAAATAAAACAATTAATTTATATTTATACTAAAAGCTAACGAGCCGAGCAATTTTAGCGTTTGATTTTAGTTTTCAATGTGGGTATTTTGTACGGCCCGCATCGCAATAATGCATAAAAATGCGGAAACGACTGGTAATCCTCTAATAATAAATAACGACAAGAAAGGCGCACACTGTAGGCAATAACGCTAGCAGGCTAAAAGACGTCTAACAATGTTGTGATACGCAAACCTAGGCGCATCTACACGCAACGCATACCTTGCCCAGTCAAAAGGTTGAAGGAGTTAAGAGATGAGTTTATATAATCCCAATGATTCCCGGGACAACTGTGGGTTTGGCTTAATCGCTCACACTCATGGGGAAGCCAGTCATGAATTGGTAACAACTGCTATACACGGCCTTGACCGTATGCAGCATCGTGGCGGTATTGCCGCCGACGGGAAAACCGGTGACGGCTGTGGTTTATTACTACAGAAACCGGATGCGTTCTTCCATGCAATCGCCGAAGAAAATGGCTGGAAACTCAGCAAAAAATACGGCGTGGGCATGATTTTCTTAAGTCAGGACCCAGTGCTTGCGCAAGCCGCGCGTGAAGTACTCAATGAAGAGCTAGAAAAAGAAACATTATCAGTAGTGGGTTGGCGCGAAGTGCCTGTCGACCGCTCAGTACTGGGTGAATTAGCGCTAACGGGCGTTCCGCAAATCGAACAGGTTTTCGTTAACGCACCTGCGGGCTGGAGAAAACGCGATCTAGAACGTCGTTTGTACATGATCCGCCGCCGAGCAGAAAAGCGTCTTGAACAAGATCCCGATTTTTATGTGGCTTGTCTATCAGGCCTTGTAACAATCTACAAAGGCTTGGTAATGCCAAAAGACTTGCCTGCCTTTTATCACGATCTTGCCGACGAGCGCATGCAAAGCGCAATCTGCGTATTCCACCAGCGCTTCTCAACAAACACATTACCACGCTGGCCGCTAGCTCAGCCTTTCCGTTTCCTTGCGCATAATGGTGAAATAAACACTATTAAAGGTAACCGCGATTGGGCAATGGCACGTGCTGCTAAATTCTCAACGCCACTTATTCCGGATTTGAAAGACGCGGCACCATTCGTTAACACCGAAGGTTCCGATTCATCGTCACTGGATAACATGCTTGAGCTATTCCTAGCCGGTGGTATGGATTTATTCCGCGCCATGCGCTTGCTTGTTCCACCTGCCTATCAAAACAACAAAACCATGGATGATGACCTTCGTGCATTTTACGAGTTTAACTCAATGCACATGGAACCATGGGATGGCCCTGCCGGCATCGTTTTAACTAACGGCCGTCACGTAGCCTGTAACTTAGATAGAAATGGCTTACGCCCTGCACGTTACGTTATTACAAAGAATGGTTTCATTACCCTTGCCTCTGAAGTAGGTATTTGGGATTACGAGCAGGCCGACGTTATCGAAAAAGGGCGCGTTGGCCCAGGTGAAATGCTTGCTGTAGATACCTACACGGGCAAAATCTGGCGCTCTACTGAAATTGATGAAGACTTAAAAGCGCGTCACCCTTATAAAGAGTGGCTAGACAAGCATATTCGTCGACTTACACCAATTGAAAAGCTTGATGCGTCGTTAATTGGCAAGCGCGTGTTTGACGACGATGCTATGGCGGTGTATCACAAGCTGCACGCCTATAGCTACGAAGAAATTCAGCAGGTTGTGAAAGTGCTCGCGAAAGACGGTCAAGAAGCCGTTGGTTCAATGGGTGACGACACGCCAATGGCGGTTATGTCATCACGTCAGCGCACAATCTATGACTATTTCCGTCAACAGTTTGCACAGGTTACTAACCCGCCTATCGATCCGCTACGTGAGAATCACGTAATGTCGCTGGCAACCTGTATTGGACGTGAACAAAACGTATTTAGTGAAACGTCAGGTTACGCTGACCGCGTATTGTTCGACTCGCCAATATTGATGTATACCGACCTTAAACAGCTGCGTGAATTTAACCCAGACAACTACTACTCTGAAGTGGTAGAGCTTCAATATGCACCGCAAGAAGGTTTGAAGAAAGCCATTGAGCGCGTATGTAACGAAGTAGAAATGCTGGTTAAAAATAAACGCGCTGCGTTCGTTATTCTGTCTGACAGAAACATTAAACAAAACCGCTTAGTTATCCCTGCTGCAATGGCAGTGGGTGCCGTTCAGCGCCGTTTGGTAGAAAAGTCACTGCGCTGCGACGCGAACGTTGTTGTTGAAACGGCAAGCGCCCGCGATCCGCATCACTTCGCCGTACTTATCGGCTTGGGTGCAACCGCGGTTTACCCATTCCTAGCATACGAAACTATCGAACAGCTTTGCGAAAAAGGCGAGCTAGACATTTCTCCTATGCAGGCCACGTTGAACTACCGTAAGGGTATCAATAAAGGCTTGTATAAGATCATGTCTAAGATGGGTATTAGCACTGTAGCTAGCTATCGTAGCTCTAAGCTCTTTGAAGCAGTGGGCGTGAATAACGAAGTGATGAAGCTTTGTTTCAAAGGCGTGACGTCGCGTATTCAAGGTGCAGGCTTCGATGACTTCCATCAAGACCTTATTAACCTTAACCGTGTCGCGTGGCTTAAGCGTAAATCAATAGACCACGGCGGCTTGCTAAAATATGTACATGGCGGCGAATATCACGCCTATAACCCAGACGTAGTCAGTACGCTTCAAAAGGCTGTGGTGTCAGGTAACTACGACGACTACCAGCAATACGCTAAGCTAGTTAACGAGCGTGCGCCTGCGCACATTCGCGACTTGCTAGCCATCAACCCTAATTGCGATCCTATTGATATTAGCGAAGTAGAGGCACCGGAAAATCTATTCCCTCGCTTTGATACCGCAGCAATGTCAATTGGTGCTTTAAGCCCTGAAGCCCATGAAGCGCTAGCGATTGCCATGAACCGGTTGGGCGGTCAGTCTAACTCGGGCGAAGGTGGTGAACACCCTTCTCGATTTGGTACTGAAAAGAACTCTAAAATTAAGCAGGTTGCATCAGGTCGTTTTGGTGTAACGCCTCACTATTTGGTTAACGCTAACGTTATTCAAATTAAAGTGGCACAAGGTGCAAAACCCGGTGAAGGTGGTCAGCTTCCAGGCGACAAGGTAAATAAGTACATCGCACAGCTACGTTTCTCTGTGCCGGGTGTAACTCTTATTTCACCGCCTCCACACCACGATATCTATTCAATTGAAGATTTAGCGCAGCTAATTTTCGATTTAAAACAGGTTAATCCAACGGCGCTTATATCAGTTAAGCTAGTATCTGAGCCGGGTGTAGGTACGATCGCAACGGGCGTAGCAAAAGCTTATGCCGACCTTATCACCGTTTCAGGTTACGACGGCGGTACAGGTGCTAGCCCGCTAACATCAGTTAAATACGCAGGTAGCCCATTTGAATTAGGTTTGTCTGAAACTCAGCAAGCACTTATCGAAAATGGACTACGCCACAAGGTACGCGTTCAAACCGACGGTGGTTTGAAAACCGGTCTTGATGTTGTAAAAGCAGGTATCTTAGGTGCGGAAAGCTTTGGCTTTGGTACAGGCCCAATGGTTGCGTTAGGTTGTAAATATCTGCGTATTTGTCATCTAAACAACTGTGCAACCGGTGTAGCAACGCAGGATCAAAAGCTGCGTGACGACCACTTCATCGGCCTACCTGATATGGTAATGAACTACTTTAAGTTCATTGCTCAGGAAGTACGTGAAATCATGGCGTCGATGGGTATTGCTAAGTTCGACGACCTTGTTGGTCGCACAGAGCTACTTAAGGTGCTAGATGGCATTACTGCTAAGCAAAACCGTTTAGATTTGTCTCCATTGCTAGCGCAGCCTAAAGCAGGTGAGCACACGCGTTTATTCTGCTCGCAAACGACTAACGCGCCAATTGATAAAGGCGAGCTAAATGCCCAGATGCTCAAAGACGGTCAGCAAGCTGTGGTCGATGGCAAGTCGATTACACTTAAATACCCAATTCGCAACACAGACCGCTCTGTAGGCGCATTGCTATCGGGTGAAATAGCTAAACATCACGGTAACCATGACTTTGAAGATACACCTATCAAGGTTGAACTTACTGGCACAGCAGGTCAAAGCTTTGGCGTATGGAATGCTGGCGGTTTACACATGCACCTTGAAGGCGATGCCAACGATTACGTAGGTAAAGGTATGACAGGCGGTAAGCTGGTTATTCATCCGCCTCGCGACATCTCATATGACGCCCACGACAGTGCCATTATGGGCAACACCTGCCTCTACGGTGCAACCGGCGGTAAGCTGTTTGCTGCTGGCCGTGCCGGTGAGCGCTTTGGCGTACGTAACTCTGGTGCCATTGCGGTAGTGGAAGGTATTGGCGATAACGGCTGTGAGTATATGACAGGCGGTATTGTGGCTGTTCTTGGTCCGGTTGGTGTTAACTTCGGTGCTGGTATGACAGGTGGTTTTGCCTATCTTATGGATGATGGCGACGATCTTGACAACCGTGTGAATGCCGAACTGGTCGATGTTATGTCAATTGAAGATAAAGCAATTCTTGCTGAGCACTTACGTGGCTTAATTAATCAGCATTACGAAGAAACAGGAAGCGAGCATTCGTTATCGTTGCTTACTGATTTCGCCGCAACGCTGAAACGCTTCAAGCTTATTAAGCCAAAAACCAGTGATGTGAAAAACTTGCTTGGTCACATCAGTCGTTCAAGTGCTGAATTACGCATTCAGGCTCAGTAGGAGGATTTAGTTTATGGCAAAGAACGTATATCAATTTGTCGATGTTGAACGTATCGATCCGCCGAAAAAGCCGATCATGGTACGCAAACATGAGTTCGCGGAAATTTATCAGCCGCTTAGCCAATCTCAAACCGAAGGCCAAGCAGATCGCTGCTTGGACTGCGGTAACCCTTATTGCGAATGGAAGTGCCCCGTGCACAACTACATTCCTCAGTGGTTGAGCTTGGCTAACGAAGGCCGAATTTTAGAAGCCGCAGAGCTTTCGCATAAAACTAACAGCTTGCCTGAAGTGTGTGGCCGCGTTTGCCCACAAGACAGGCTCTGCGAAGGCGCTTGTACGCTGAATGACGATTTTGGTGCGGTCACCATCGGTAGTATTGAAAAGTATATTACTGATACTGCGTTTAAAATGGGTTGGCGCCCAGACATGTCTGACGTGGTATGGACCGACAAAAAAGTGGCTATCGTGGGTGCAGGTCCTGCTGGCCTTGCATGTGCTGATATTCTGGTTCGTAACGGCGTTAAACCTGTTGTTTACGACAAATACGAAGAAATCGGTGGCCTACTTACGTTTGGTATTCCGTCTTTCAAATTAGAGAAAGACGTAATTAAACTACGCCGCCAAATCTTTACCGAGATGGGTGTTGAGTTCGTACTTAATACCGAAATCGGTAAAGACATCCAGTTCCAAGACTTGCTTGATAAATACGATGCTGTTTTCCTTGGCATGGGTACCTACAAGTCGATGCAAGGCGGCTTTGACAACGAGCACGTTGAAGGTGTTTACGAAGCCCTACCTTTCCTTATCGCTAATACCAATCGCGTAATGGGCCTTGAAAAATCCCCCTCTGATTTCATTGATATGAAAGGCAAGCGCGTAGTTGTATTAGGCGGTGGTGATACCACCATGGACTGTGTTCGTACGTCAATCCGTCAAGGCGCTGCACAGGTAACCTGCGCTTACCGTCGTGACGAAGAGAGCATGCCCGGATCACGCCGAGAAGTAGTTAACGCAAAGGAAGAAGGTGTAGAGTTTAAATTTAACCTCCAGCCGCTAGATATTGCTGTTGATGAAAACGGTAAGGCTTGTGGCGTTAAGCTCGTTAAGACAGAAATGGGGCCACCAGATGCCAATGGTCGTCGTCGCCCTGTGGAAGTAGAAGGTTCAGAGCACGTACTTGAAGCGGATGCAGTTATCATTGCGTTTGGCTTCCAACCAAGCCCGGCACCATGGTTCGGAGATTTCGGCATCATGCTTGATGAAAAAGGACGCGTACGCGCCCCTTCAGCAGGTAAGTTCGCCTTCCAAACTTCTCATCCCCAGGTGTTTGCTGGTGGCGATATGGTACGTGGTAGTGATCTGGTTGTTACTGCTATTGATGAAGGTCGTAAAGCCGCAGAAGGCATTATGGACTACATCGGCGTTTAACCAGCACTAAAATAACCGGTAACGAAAAGCTCGATAGTCTGACTATCGAGCTTTTTTGTTTTAGCGTGCCCAGAAAATACGAAAACTGCTGAGAACATACGTTAATAGACCAAGGTTTAGTTGATGTACTGGACCAACGGCTCTAGTATTCTAAATTCAAATAAGAATTAAACTACGCAAAACGCTATTTATGAAGAACTTAGACATTAAAAAACTCGCCCTATGTTTGACATTGTTCGCAAGCACAAGTGGCTCATCCTACGGCGATACTGTTTCGGTTAACGCTGCTTCAAAGAGTGCTTTTGCGAATCAACCTACTTTAGTGTCTTGCCCATCGGAATTTCAGCAAGTTAAGATTTCCGAAGAGGCCCGCCAATGCCAAGCGTTTGACGAAAGTATGACAGCGGTAATGGTTTATCATTCTCCACGCTCCACAAGAGAGATGCTTGGTTTCTATCAAGCCGCACATCCCTTGCTAAAAGCTCACTCCCCCGTTAGTGGGCGCACGTTACTCACATCTGAAGATAAGGCTATTAGGGTAGTAATAAGCCCCGATAATGCTGGTTCTCAAGTCGATATCCTGGTTACGTCAAACAGTAAATAATCTCTCAGTTCAAAAAGCCATGTAAAACTACTCATGTTGGCATCTGGCTTGCAATTTCGATAAGTACAACACGGTGACAATGCTCGGTGTCATTTTTCTGACACCGGTAAAGCTAAAGTGCTCGAGTTAGTTTCAAAAAACTAGCGCACCTTAACTAACCGAATTGTCACGGGCTTTTATTTTTTGATATTTGCGAGGGTTACGATGGAATTGGCAATTATTCTAATGATGTTACTTATTTTAGTTGCGCTAGGTGCCATTAAATTGTCAGATGGCGGGGTCGCGTTTCCATTTAGACGAAAGCCACAATTATTTACTCCTGTGGAGCATACGTTCCTAAATCTAATTGAGCAGGCCGTAGGTAGAGAGTTTAGAATTGTGTGCCGCGTGCGCCTTAACGACCTCATTGCAGTGCGACAGTCAACCAACAAAAAAACGGCTAGCCAAGCGTTAAGCAGAGCATCTAGCCGTCAATTAGATTTTGTTTTAGTAAACAAACACGATATGAGCCCTGTTATGGCAATCGACCTTGTCCACAGCCAAGGTAAAGAAGGCTATAAAACTCAGAAAGACTGGTTTGTCACAGGAGCGCTCGACGCTGCTGGCCTTCCTCACGCAAGAATTAAAGTAAAATCTGGCTATACGGTAGATGACATTCGCGAATGCTTGGAAAATAAACTCATTCCATACCGTCGCCTTCAGCAGAAGATGGCTCAATTGCCGACTCATAACCCTGAGCCGACTAAGCGACCGACTCGCCCAATTCGTTCAAGCAGACCCGCGGCGGCCTAATCTAAAAAGCCTAACTTCCCCTAGCCTTTGTTACATTGCTATTTTCTTACTCTCAAATAGCAGTAACAAAGGCATTTTTCTGTCAGTTTTAAAGATTTCCTTATACAATTAAACCACTTTAGAGCGTATTCACCCGTTAAATCCCCTCAACATCGTCGGTATAGTTATGAAAAAAATTGGTATTTTAGGTGCAATGGACGAAGAAGTTGCGCTACTTAAAGCGTCACTTTGCGATGTAAAAGAAACGCAATGGAAGCACCTTACATTTTATGAAGGCACACTTAACGACTTAGACGTTGTGTTAGTTAAATGCGGTATTGGTAAAGTTGCTGCTGCCCTTGCCACCACTGTGCTTATTGAGCAGTACGCCCCCGATGCTGTGGTGAATACCGGTTCAGCCGGTGGTTTTGATAAAGCCCTCAACATTGGCGATTTGGTGATTGCTAGCCACGTCATTCACCATGATGCCGACCTGACTCATTTTGGTTATAAGCTAGGTCAATGTGCCGGTATGCCTGAAGATTTTCGTTGTGATACCACACTGATGGAAGCAGCACATAATGCTGCGGCAACAATTACATCGCTTCAATCGACAACTGGCTTAATTTGTACTGGCGATGCATTTATCGGCAGCGATGAAGCCGTGGCAGAGCTACGTGAGAAATTTCCTGATATGAAAGCAGTTGAAATGGAAGGCGCCGCTATAGGCCAAACCTGCTACATGCTTGATACGCCATTCCTTGTGATTCGTTCGCTGTCGGACATTGCTGGAAAAACATCATCGGTTAGCTTCAAAGAATATTTAGACACGGCAGCCAAAAATTCAGCGCAGCTTGTAATGGCGATGATAAAAGCCCTCGCAAAATAAGATGACAGACATTATTAGCGACCCTAGATATCAGTCGCTATTAGTACTTTGGTTGGCCGTCGCCGTAGACGCAATATGGCGCTGGCCCCAGAGAACTCACCCACTAACACTAATGCGCTACCTTGTACAACAGATGGGGCGCAAAGTCGTACCATCTCGCGACTATGGCCCTAGCCAGCATTATATTTCAGGCACTCTCGCTGCACTTGTCCTACTTGCTCCATTGGTAATTTGTATTGCCATTTTGGTCTATATGGCCCAATACCCTATTTTCTTCGAGGCCATCATTCTTATTGCGCTACTCGATTTTGGCTACCAGCGCCAACAGTACAAACGAGTGTTGGCAAGTGTGGGGAGAAATAAAAAGTCTCTCGCAAGAGAGATGGTGCAAACAATGACCGCGAGGCAATGTGACTCTTTGTCTGATATTGGCATTGCTAAAGCCGCTATTGAATCTCTGTGGCTGAAATTTCTTTATCTTCACTGCGGTGTCATATTTTATTATGTAGTAACTGGCCCAATTGGTGCACTTATCTATCGTTTGCTGTTACTTACGTCTTGGCAATGGCATTATCGCACGCCAAACATGGTTTATTTTGCCCGACCGGTGCGAAAGCTCGTTTATTTGCTTACCTTTCCACCAGCCCTGTTTGGTGGATTAATAACTCTGCTTGTTAGCCATCCAATCAAGGGGGTGAGTGCAATAAAACGTTCACCAGTGAAAGATAAAACCTCGGTTCTTCTTGCATTAATGGGCGGCGTTCTCAATATAAAGCTTGGCGGGCCGGCAATTTACGCAGATAAGAAGTTTCGTTACACCCGAGTTGGAGGCGACGGCGATGTGAAATACTCAAACATGATTGCTGCCAAATCTACAATTACGTATGCAATGCTAGCAACAACGGCCGTGGCTTCCCTTACGTTATTGGCCTTAGCCCTTACCTAGCCCTTATTATAATGATAAAAGCAGTCAATGGCCTTGAAGCGATCACTTTTATCTATTCACAGTGATTAAATAAATCGAGTACTTTATAGGCTTCAGCAAACAATGAGAAATGTAGTGATGCGTCAGAAAAGTAGCAACATAACGCAAAGTAAAATGCTAAATGTATTTCGCTCTGCATTTCGTTTACGCGTTATATATCTATATTTCTCGGCTGCATTCATAAGCATGCTCTCACATGCTGCTAGCACAAGTAGCACGGCGTATAATGAAATAAAGTTAAAAGATAACGCTTCATTGAAGATTGTTAGCCTTGCTCCCCACCTAACTGAATGGGCTTTCAGTTTAGGGCTAGGCAAGAACCTTGTGGGCGTAAGCGATTACAGTGACTTTCCGGAGGAAGCCAAAGCTATTCTTCGCGTAGCCGACTATCAAGGTGCAGATATCGCAACAATAATAGCCCTTGAGCCCGATCTAATCCTCGCTTGGGATGGGGGAAATAAGCCGCAGGATATTCACAAACTCTCCTCTCTAGGGCTTAAGGTTTTTAGCAGTAACGTTGAGAATTTGGAAGACATTCCCAGAGAAATAAACAGACTCGCCGAACTGACTGGTACAGAAAAACGTGCCAACGCACTAACAGATAAATTTATTAAAGAACTCAACGCCCTAAAAGAGAAATACGCAAAAACCGCCAATAAACCCGTATTCTATTATTCATGGGCGGTGCCGCTTATGTCTATTGGGCCGAGAGCATGGCCCAACAAGCTGCTTAATGTATGCGGAGCCCAAACATTGTTCCACGATAGCCCTGTCGACTATCCACAGGTAAGCGTAAAAGATGTTTTAATGAGGCAACCTCACGTATTAGTGGCTGCGTCAAAGAGTACACGCACAGACCTTGAAGTTTTTTGGGCCAAGCACCGTGACTTCTTAGACGCACCGTTGCTCGTGGTAGATCCTGACGTTACCAGTCGCTTTTCGTTGCGTTTAATAAATGAACTAAAATTGCTTTGTGAAGGTATAAACTAAAACGCATAAGCGTTATACTTAAGTCTAATTCCGAAGTGAGAGTAAGAGTTTTTCTAGCATGCGAATCGTTGTTGTGTTTTTTCTTGTTATTGTCGGTGTTGCACTCTTTGCAACGCTTCAATGTACTGCAAAAGCGACCTCACAAGCATCTGTTGCTGCCTCGCCTTACCTCATTGAACGCGTTGCGAATAAAGACTGGCTGCTTATCGACGTGCGTTCTCCTCAAGAATTTGCAGATGGCCATATACCAGGAGCAGTAAATATGCCTCACGAAAATATTAACGACTACCTTAGCGAATTAGAAAATCACAAGAATAAGCCTATCATCATTTATTGTCGCTCTGGCAGAAGAGCCAAACTCGCCATGAAAGTATTAGAAGACCTCGACTTTTCTGAAGTCATGCATTTGGAAGGCGACATGTTAGGTTGGAGTGCAGCAGGAATGACGGTCGATAGAATGTAACTTTGTTGGCCCTTGTGTACACGGTTATTTTTGCTTACTAACGCTTATTAGTGTTGCCCAACCCCCTCTAATAAAGCACACTTTACCTAAGACGCTGTATGCTGTGTGTTGATAACAGCGTGTGATACACTCTTGCTATTCTTCGATTGTATAACCCTCTTATGAAAATAGATATCGCTACCCCAGCCATGTTGTTTCCCGCAATTTCATTGCTACTTTTGGCCTATACAAATCGTTTTTTGACGCTCGCAACGATAATCAGAAACTTCTCGAAAGAAGAACGAGACGATAATACACAAGCTCAAATTAAAAACCTGCGTTTACGCATTCAACTTATCAAACGCATGCAAATAGCTGGTGTAGGGAGTTTTTTTCTGTGCGTCGTTTCGATGCTCGCCATTTATCTTACTTACCAGCAGGTAGGCAATTGGGTCTTCGCTGCAAGCCTAGTTTCATTGCTTTATTCACTGTGGATGTCCGTGAGAGAAATACTTATATCCGTAGAGGCTTTGGATGTTCACTTGGACGGGATAAAGCATACTCCAAGTAAAGAGAAGTCATGAAGTCAGCCCCTATGCATCAAACCGTTTTGGCGCAATTTGATATAACCTATGCGCCACTCTCGCCAATCCACTTTGCTGGTGTAATTTCACTGGGTAATAAGGTGCATGGCGACAACTATCTTACCAATGATTTGCTAGCCGATTATTATGCAAAAAGCTTTGTAGGCGATATCAACGCTAGTTGGGTGGCGCTGAATCAAAATAACGTGGTTGGTTTTCGTTTAACCTTTGCTCACAACCAATGGCAAAGCGACGAATGGTGCACGCCATCCTTGTGGCCTGCGACAGCTGAAAATGTTTGCTACTTTAAGTGCAACACTGTTGACCCTGACATGCAAGGTAAAGGAATTGGGAGCGAATTACTGCATAAGTCTATTGAGTGCGCAAAGGCACAAGGCGCAGATGCGGGATTAGCACACATTTGGCTGGCTAGCCCCGGCAATAGCGCTTTTAAGTATTTCACCAAAAATGGCGGGCAGCTAATAAAAAAACACCCCAATAAATGGCGCTATGCTTCTATTCATGAAGGCTACGACTGCCCCGTATGCACGGAATATTGCGAATGTGAAGGCGCAGAAATGCTTCTTGAATTTTAAGCTTTATCGGGTATTTACTACTTTTTGTTTCTTATGCCTTACGACCCTTTAGTTTCCCACGGCGTTTCACCATCTCTGCCCCTAGCCGAAAGCTACTGGCATGCCACTCACAAACTTGAAACGCTGCCACCGTTAAGTAAAGATATAAGTTCAGATTACCTTGTTATTGGAGGTGGATATACTGGGCTATCGGCTGCAATGACGCTTGCTGAAGCTAGTCAACAGGTAGCACTGCTCGACGCAAATTCATTGGGTTTTGGCTGCGCAGGTCGCAATGGCGGTTTCATTCTTTCTGGAAGCGGTCGTCTATCGTTAAGTGCCATCGAAAATAGATGGGGATACGCGGTTGCTAAAGGTATGCAGGCTGAATTTGATGGCGCGGTAAATCTACTCAATCAACGTATTGCAGACTTTGATATGCACGTAGACCTAGTTAAAGGGCCCTATTTGAAACTTGCTCACAGCCCAAAACAAGCCAACCTACTGTGCGATAGCGCAAAGCACCATGAATCTCAGTTCAACGTAGCAAGTACCCTACTTAGTCAAGAGGATCTCACTTCTCGCTTCGGCATTAAGGGGGCTTTCGGAGGAGTTGAAGTAAATGGAGCGTGTTTACATCCGTTAAAACTGGTAAGCGAGTATGCGCGAGTAGCAAAAGCACTTGGCGCTTCGCTTTACTATGACTCTCCTGCCACCCATATCGAGAAGCATAAGACAGGATATGTAGTTACAACCCCGAACGGCTCTGTATCAGCCAAACACATACTAATTGCCACTAACGCTTATACCCCTAAGCGCTTTCACGACGCCGTAGATAATAAGCAATTCCCTGTTCAGTCGAGCATTTTTGTCACTGCTCCAATGAATGAAGAACAGCGTGCGCAAACTGGTCTAACTGCGCCAATGAGTTTTATGGATACACGAATGATGAAATACTATTATCGTGTATTACCCGACGGACGCCTACTATTCGGTGGTCGTGGCGCGGTAACTGGAAAAGGTGCCGACAACTCCTCAGAAAAGCAGCGTCTCTATAACGCCATGGTAAAAAGTTTTCCAGCGCTAAATAGTATTGCCATGGATTATTTTTGGAGTGGCTGGGTGAGTGTGTCATTAGACAGTATGCCCCGAATTTTCGTCGACAATGACGCTAGCAACAATAATATACACCGCTCTGGCTGTACTATCGCTTATGCCATGGGATACTGCGGTTCGGGGGTTTCCTTTGCCGCATTTGCTGGGCAAAGACTCGCTCAACGTATGCTCGGTTCCTGTGACGTCGATTTATCCCTTCCCCTTTATTGTTCACCACTTAAAACCTACCCTTTTGCGAAAGCGAGAAGGCTCGCCCTGCATGGCCTTTATCAATGGGCGAAATTTGCAGAACGCTAGCAACGTTTACATTGCATGCTGACTATAAATTAGGCTACTTTAGTCACTTCTTCTTTGACGGAGTAAACTCATGTCATATATTGATGCCTTTGCTGTAGCCGTTCCCACCGAAAATAAAGCGTTATACATTGAGCACGCCAAACTCGCTGGCGATATTTTTAAAGAGTATGGCGCCACAAAAATACTCGAAGCTTGGGGTGATGATGTCCCCGATGGGGAGGTAACGTCTTTTCCTCTCGCTGTAAAAGCTAAAGAAAATGAAACCGTGGTGTTTTCAATTGCGTTTTGGCCATCAAAAGAGGTGCGTGATACTGCATGGCAAAAGGTGATGGAAGACCCTAGAATGAACAATAGCGAAAACCCCATGCCGTTTGACGGTAAGCGCCTTATCTATGGGGGCTTCGCTCCTATACTAGAGTTATAGAACTGAAACTACAGCTTTTACACCTGCGGTAACACGCCACGATTACGCACATTTTAACTCTCACAGAGTAGGTAGTTACCTTTGCGGGCTGGTATTAGTTATTTCATGTTGTCTATTCTCGCCAGCGCCGCCGGCAAGTCTGCCGCTAACTTTTTATACCTGCGATATACGACGAACACGACCACACTGTTAATGAGTAGTTGTGCACCCCATAAGGTATACGTATCGAACATGAGCACATTGAAAATAGCTAACGCTAGTAATCCACACCACAATGCTACACACCCATAAAGACTCACTTTCCAGTAATGTAACTGCTGTTGTAGCTGGATTTGTTTAAATGATAGCATCGACTGCACGTCTAGTGTTTGCGCTCTCCACTGCTTTTGTCTTACCCAATATCCCCATATTCCAAACGCAACAGGGATAGGCGTAAGTACCGAAAACAGAAAAAATTGGTAGGCAGTTAAGGGCTCAAACAGCACTAACGTTAAGCACCACACAGAAACCGCAAGCCCAAGGGCTAAATCAAAGGCACCTTTTAGTTTAAGCTTAAATCTCGCGCTTTTAGTGTCTTTAATCAGTGAATCAGTATCCACTGAAGGCGTTGCCTCTTTATATGCACTTTGCCACTGTGCAAGCTGTTCATCTAATTCGCTCATACTGGAAGTGTTTTTACTCACATTTAATCCTTCTTCGCTCATGGCTTTTTACCCTCGCTCATGGCTTTTCTGTGTCCGCTCATGGCTGATTTACCCTCGCTCATGGCTGCTGTCCCATAATCTGTGTTAACTGTTGGCGGGCGCGACTTACTCGTTTAGCGACGGCACTCTCTTTGATACCTAACATACTGGCAATTTCCAGCTGACTGAAACCTTCTAAAAGCAAGGCAAGTACCTGTCTGTACTTTATTTCGAGCTGACGTAAGCCTGTCATGAGATCCATCGCATTCTCTTGTAACGTTGCATCTCGAGATGAACTAGTGCTGGTAGTGTGAGAAGAATCAAATTCTCCCTCGTGAGTGAACTCTTGACGCCGCTGCTCTTTAATCACGTGGTCAACCGCCTTGTTATGCGCTACTTTGGCCACAAATGTTTTCACACTTGCCTCTCCGCGAAAGCTACTACCCCCCTCTTTTGAGGCTCCTTCAAAAGCACGCCAAACCGCCAGTGACATTTCTTGTATCAGTTCATCTTGAAGGGATTTATTGGCCTCAAACGTTGCCGCAATACGCGCCATGAGTGGCGCGTATTCACAAAGCAGTTTTTCAATTTGCACGATTTCTTTCACTGCAATTCCGTTTTTATTATTTTTAATTCCACGCTGTAAATGAGCTGTCGAGTTTCGTTCAGTGATCGATTATCGAAACAAACGCTG
Source organism: Alteromonas gracilis (assembly GCF_002993325.1). Lineage (GTDB taxonomy): Bacteria > Pseudomonadota > Gammaproteobacteria > Enterobacterales > Alteromonadaceae > Alteromonas > Alteromonas gracilis. The sequence goes on along the minus strand of NZ_PVNO01000002.1, from coordinate 63,518 downwards.
ATAAGCAACAAAGCATGCACATGAAACAATAGGACCTAACACTAACCCCGATAATGCAAAGGTATAAGGCGCTAGTGCAACACTCAAGAACATCATCACACCGACTACTAACATGGGTTTATAAGCGCCTATTACCGCAGCAATACTATTTTTAAAAGACGCTGAGATTGAATGATGCTTTAAAATTAGCAACAAAGGTACAAATAGAAGCAGTAGGTTTATTGGTGTCGCTGAGCCCATCATTAGCCCAACTTTCCAAGCGGGTACATCTACTATATTACCGCTTGCTAAAGCCGCCATTGACTCAGCCCCCATTAACATATCGCCAATTTGAAATTGAATCCACGCTATTGCGGGCCCGGTTAAGCTCCATAATGCAATATTCGCCCATGAACGCAATGTCCCACCTGACAGGCTTACCCTGCCTTTTACTGCTAAATTAGCGATCGCCAACCACATGAAGGTAGCTAAAATCGGGCTTATCCACTTAGATACTCCTAACCCGACAGGCCCCAAGAGCCCCTGAAGAAGCCCAGCTATAAGCAACATTAAAAATGAAAGGCCTAATAGCTTGATTGGTGCTTTCTTAAAAAGCTGCCAGCCTTCTTTAAGCCATGTTAATGCTTCTTTCGCAGGAAGACTCTTGTTAGCGTGTTGGTATGTTGTACTAGCTGAAGTTAAGGTTGTCATTGTTCTATCCTTTTGCATTGCCTAAGTATTTTTTATTTAAATATCGCTGCTGTTTCACCCCAGGCTGCAACGCGTAAACTGCTCATCGTACAGTTGGGATTATTGTTTAACTTTTCCCCTATAGACGATGGCAATGACAAAAACCTGACAAACTTTTTTAAAAAAAGTAAAAGATATTAAAAAAACATTTAACGCCAATTAGTTACAAAAGCAAAAGCCAAACATGCTCATTTCCAATTTTGGTTAATACGTCTATGTTGTACTAGCAACAAATCGTATTTTTAAAGAAAAATCGCCAACCATGTTTCAAAATTGATATTTCAAGCAAAAAAAAGCCCGCTCAAATGAGCGGGCTTTCAAAACATTTCAGAAAAACACTAGGCAAGAGTGATGCGCGCGAACTTGCGTTTACCCACCTGGTACACGTTTTCACCTTTTTCAGTGATAACTAAACGGGTATCTTCCACTTTGTCGCCGTTAATTTTAACTGCACCCTGCTTAATCATACGCATGGCGTCTGACGTTGACCCAACAAGCTTCGCTTCTTTTAGCAAATTACCAATTGCAATGCCTTCGTCGCTTAGCGCTATTTCAAGCTCCGGCATGTCGTCAGGAATGGCATTTTTTTGGAAGCGTTGGATGAAATCTTGATGCGCGCCTTCAGCTGCAGCATCGTCATGGAAGCGCGCAATAATTTCTTTCGCCAACATGATTTTAATATCACGCGGGTTTTCACCGTTAGCAACACGAGATTTAAGCTCAGCTATCTCTTCTAGTGGACGGAAGCTAATAAGATCATAGTAACGCCACATCAAATCATCGGAAATAGACATTACTTTACCGAACATATCGTTTGGCGCGTCTGTGATACCGATGTAGTTGTTCAAAGATTTAGACATCTTCTGAACGCCATCTAGGCCCTCAAGTAGCGGTACCATCACAATAGATTGCTGCTTTTGACCTTGCTCTTTTTGAAGTTCACGGCCCATAAGTAAATTAAAGCGCTGATCAGTACCGCCTAATTCAACGTCTGATTCAAGCGCCACAGAGTCCCAACCTTGCACCAACGGATATAGAAATTCGTGAATAGCGATAGGTTGACCATTGCTATAACGCTTTTTAAAGTCGTCGCGTTCTAGCATACGCGCAACCGTTTGGCTTGCAGCGAGTTTGATCATGCCTGCTGCGCCCAGTTTATCCATCCATTCTGAGTTAAAACGTATTTCTGTCTTATCTTCATCAAGGATCTTGAACACCTGTTCTTGATACGTTTTCGCGTTTTCTAATACCTGTTCTTTGCTTAAGGGCTTGCGTGTTACATTTTTACCTGTAGGATCGCCAATTAGGCCAGTAAAATCGCCAATAAGAAAAACAACTTTGTGGCCTAGTTGCTGGAATGTACGCAACTTGTTGAGCAACACAGTATGACCTAGATGCAGATCAGGCGCAGTTGGATCAAAACCCGCTTTAATGGTTAGGGTTTTGCCGGATTTGAGTTTTTCAATTAAATCCTCTTCGGGAAGTATTTCATCTACGCCCCGTTTAATCTCAGCTAGCGCTGTTTGCCAATCTTTCATTTGTAAGTCACACTCTTAAATAAACTGTACATTCAATAATGGCGGGCATTTTACGCGTACAACGGAACCATTAAAAGGTTTGCGCGTCAAAAAACGGATTCCAAACAGTCATGTTGTTAAACCCAACAGTTTTGAACGTGAAATCTGTGTACTGAATTGTCTTATGTCGAACGTAAAGGGATGGCTAAAGCCTTCACATTCGCAAATATTCAGCGCACGCTTGAGATGACCACGGTGTTAAGAGCTATTGGGTGTAACAATTTGCGCTAATAAAATAATGAGAAAAGTTGCATTTTTAAGCAACGTATGTGAAATAGAGTTGTGCACATAACATTTCTCAGGTGGGCAGTAGTATGAGAAAGAAATTAGACCCTTCAAAAGCGGTCAATTTATATAAAAATTTACCTAAGCAGCACAGAACAGGTATCGCTATCGCGAGCCTGTTTCTTGGCGGGCTTATCCTTTTGCCGTCGGAGCCAGTTGAAGCTAGCCGCCATCAAGAGGCACATATTTTAGATGCGGGCGTTCGCTATCCGGTAGATCTGCATATTACGCCGTCTACTGATGTGTTTTCTGGTGAAGAAGAGTCTACGTGGCAAACCTATAAAGTTCGCAGTGGCGACACATTAGCAAAGTTATTTAAACGAGCAGGTTTTACTGCCCGCGACGTTTATAATGTGACCCAAGCTGGCGAGCTAGCAAAAACACTTGTTACTTTGCTGCCTGGCGATGAACTCTCGTTTAAAGCAAATAAAGACGGTAGTTTTGGAGAATTGAAGTACAAACTGTCTTCAACGGAAACCCTGTTTGTTCGTCCTAGTACGTCTGGCGATGATAACGGGCTTACTGCCCAGCTTGAGAAACGTGATGTCGACATTCGCTATAACTTCGCGCAAGGTGAAATTCACTCTAGCTTTTGGAATGCCGCGAGCGACGCTGGCTTAACCAGTAATCAAATTATGAATTTGGCTGGAATTTTCGGCTGGGATATCGACTTTGCAATGGAAATTCGCTCTGGTGATACCTTCAATGTCGTGTTCGAAGAGCAATACATTGATGGCGAGTTTGTTGGCTATGGCGATATTGTGGCTGCTGAATTTACCAACCAAGGCGAACATTTTAGCGCGATCCTTCATGAAGACGGTACCTACTATACGCCTGAAGGCCGCAGTATGCGTAAGAGCTTCTTGCGTGCCCCGGTTAACTTTAGATACGTAAGTTCTAACTTCACAAAAGCGCGTTTTCATCCTGTACAAAAGCGCTGGAAAGCACATCGCGGTACTGACTATGTTGCAGCGGTTGGCACACCAATCATGGCCGCTGGCGATGGAAAAGTGATCAAAGCGGGCTATGATAAATACAATGGCCACCATGTTTTCATTCAACACGGTGAAAAATATACCACCAAATACCTTCACTTTAAGAAACGTGCAGTGAAGGTTGGAGATACGGTTAAACAAGGTCAAACTGTCGGTTATCTTGGTAGCTCAGGTATGGTGACTGGCGCGCATCTACATTATGAATTCTTGGTAGATGGTGTACATAGAAACCCACGAACAGTAGAGCTACCAAAAGCGCTACCGATTGCAAAGGAAGAGCGAGAAAGGTTTATGCAAATAGCAGAACTTCGTCAACAGCAGCTTAATAACAACAAACGTATTATGCTTGCGATGAAATAGCAGCGCTATGGCAAAATATATTGGCCTGATGTCAGGCACCAGCATGGACGGCGTCGACGCCGTCCTGTGTGATATTACACAAACCTTCTGTACTACCCTCGCCGCACATTCAACGCCCTATTCAAACGAGTTACTTTCAGCGCTTAACGCGCTTTGCACAGAAGGTCCTGACGAACTGAATAGTCTGGCAATTGCAGACAGACTAGTTGCTGAAACCTTTGCCCGGGTTACCTTAGAATTACTTGAACGAAATGACCTTACTGCATCAGATATCACGGCCATTGGCTCCCACGGCCAAACAGTACGCCACCACCCAAATGCAGACGTACTATCGGCACACTTTACCAAATCCTCAGTTCGAGGTTTTACTTGCCAGATAGGCGACCCCAATACTATTGCCACGTTAACGGGCATTGATGTTATCGCCGATTTTAGGCGTAAGGATATTGCGCTTGGAGGACAGGGTGCTCCCCTTGTTCCCGCCTTTCACAATGCAATTTTTGCAAGTAGTGAAACATATCGCGCCCTTGTGAACATAGGTGGTATTGCTAACGTTTCACTGCTTTCCCCTCGACATGAAGGCCTCGCTCCCAGAGGATTTGATATCGGGCCGGGAAATAGGTTAATGGACCAGTGGATAAGCCTTTATTTAAATGAGAGCTTTGATAGAGACGGTGCTTGGGCAGCGTCGGGCTCCCCTCATTCGGGCCTGCTTCAGCAGCTTCTACTGGACGACTATTTCCAGCTACCCGCACCGAAAAGTACAGGTAGAGAATATTTCAATATCGACTGGTTAAGTAACACGCTCGCAGATTACTTTCCTTCTAGTACGGCGTTAGATGGTGAAGAGGCGAGTAACAATTTAGCGCCAAAGGATGTTCAGGCTACTTTACTGGCTTTGACCGGCGAAACTATTGCTCGAGATATCAAAACGTACTTACCACAAGTAAATAAATGTGGTGAAGCAAGCGAAGTTATTATTTGCGGAGGGGGCGCATTTAACAAAGCGCTCTTGGCCTATCTTGTGGACGCTTTAGATAACTACAAGGTCTCTGATAGCTTTACTCTCGGCATGCACCCTCAACACGTTGAGGGTGCCGCATTTGCGTGGTTTGCACATGCCTACGTCAATGACATACCCGGCAATGTGCCTGAGGTGACAGGGGCATCTAAAGCCACTGTGCTCGGAGCGCTTTTTAAAAAAGCATGAAAAGGGCGCTGTAGCATCGCCCTTAATGAAGAACGCTTATCACCTATTTGGCGATTCCCATTTCCATATCTTTTAACGCCTCAGCATCTACTTTACTTTTATTGTCAACACATCCTTTTTTAGCGCGCATATCGAAATACCCATAGCCACCCACCAGCAAGAAACAAATAGCGGGAACAACATAAGAGATTACTACCCCTGCGCTATCTATAATAGCGGCTTGGAATAACGGCAAAATTGCTCCGCCTAGTATTGCCATTACAAGACCTGCAGCGCCAAGCTTGGTATCTTCTCCTAATCCCTCAAGAGCAATACCGTAAATCGTAGGGAACATGAGTGATAAACATGCAGATATAGAAACAAGTGCAATTACGCCTGCTAAATTAGGTGACTGCGTCATAAAAATACACAGCGCCATTGCGATTAGCGACATTATCATTAGAAGTCTCGCTGGATAAAGGTACTGCATGACCCACGTCATAACAAAACGAGAGATAAGAAACACAATCATACTGTATTGCAAGATCTCACCACCACTAACCTCATTTCCACCCATAGCTGTCATGGCGTACTGAATAGTGAACGTCCAAACGCAGGTTTGCGCGCCAACGTTAAAGAACTGAGCCAGTACACCAAAACGGTAGTGCTTGTTTGCCACTAAGCGTTTTAGCGACGCACCAAGCTTAACGTCTTCGACACTCGTCTCTACCGACTCTTGAATGGGCGCTTTAATCAGTGCTATTGCAACCCAAACTAACACAAGCACACAAGCCATACCTACATAAGGCAGCATTACCGCATCAAGTTCAGCACCGATAACAGATTTAAGCTCGCCTACGGACATGGCTGCCCGCTCTTCTGCCGAGGCTTGATTCAGGTTCGGTAGAATAAGGGTCGCGGCTAAAAATACCCCTAAGTTTGTACCCACAGGGTTGAACGCCTGAGCGAGATTGAGACGGCGAGTAGCACTTTTCTCACTTCCCATAGCCATCACATAAGGATTAGCTGAGGTCTCAAGAATAGATAGCCCACCCGCTAATACAAAAAGGGCGGCCAAGAAAAAGCCATAGGTCATAGTTTGACTGGCTGGATAAAACAAAAACGCTCCCGCAGCAGCACACCCTAATCCGGTGAGCACTCCCGTTTTGTAAGAAAAGCGTTTATTGATAAAGGCTGCAGGAATTGCCAGACAAAAGTACGCACCATAATAGGCAAACTGTACAAGTGCTGATTGCAACGAAGACATGGTAAATATTTTACTAAACACTTTAACAAGTGGGTCAGTCATATTGGCAGCAACCCCCCATGCAGCGAAGCAGATTGTTAACAATATAAAGGGGAGTAATGTGTCTTTGGAAACTAAAGGGGCGTTGTTTTTCATATAAACGGCCTTTTGCTTGTAAATAATTAGTTAACCAATTTAATCACCGCATTTTATCACTGTCAATAAATCAATTTAGTTTATTTAATTATAAAAAGGTAAAAATTTATACTTTGGATTAAGATACTAATTAACAAAGCCCTTCACCCTCAAATAACGCACATTATTAAAAACAAAAATAAATCATATATATCAATATTATAAGAGTTAAAGTATGACTGTTTCATGTGAGCCACAAAAACTATTTTCGACAATCAAACCTGCTTGAATTTTTAACCAAAATTAAACAAACCAGCAAAAACATATAAATAAACATGGTTGATTTAATCGATACATTTAGATAGATTTCGTCTTGCCTTAAGAAAGTGTTAACACACTGTTATTTCAATTGGTTCATTTTTTATAGATTTAACAAGGAATTAGCGGGCAACAGACAAGAAATACCTTTGTATTTTTCGTCACAAAGTCATAACAGTTCAAACTCGCCACGTATTTTTAATTGAGAGAAAAATGATGGATAAACCTATCTCCTTCTGCACGGCTAAGACAATATCGCAATGTTTCTTTGCAGCGCTTATATCAAGTACGCTCGTATTTTCTACTACCGGTCTAGCATCACAAGGTAACTGGCAAGAAGCGTTCGACTTTCAAGCTAGTTACACCGGCGAGTCAGCGACAAATATTAAGGGAGGTCAGCGAAGAGGTAGTGCTTACGCCGGACAGCTTTTTGTGGGTGGAGAATTAGATTTAAATACCTTGCTAGATTGGGAAAACACCAAAGTTCATATTGCGATGACCAATCGGCATGGAAAAAACCTAGCAGAGCATTACATCGGCAATAGCACTTCTGTGCAGGAAATATTTGGTGGCCAAAATACTCGTCTTGCTCGCTTTACTATTTCATCCACATTTCTTGACGGTGATTTGGAAGTAGAAGGTGGCCGCACAGTGGCCAACATCAGTTTTTTGGGATCTGAGCTTTGCCAATACTTTCAAACAAACGCAGCGTGCGGCAACCCCACGTTTGTTTTTAGAACCAGTAACTTTACCTGGTGGCCTGTGTCGAGTTGGGGCGGACATGCGAAATACTGGCTTTCACCAAAGACCTACTTCCATACAGGAATATATGAAGACAATACCAGCCATCAAGACCTGGGGGACCACGGATTTGATTGGGCTACAAATGAGGCCACCGGCGTCGTGGTTCCGTTTACGCTAGGTTATCAAACCACGTGGAATGATGACGAGCTTCCAAAAAGATATGAGATTGGCGGTTGGTACGATGGTGCTGATTATACCGATCCTGTATTTGATGATGAGGGCAACTATGCAGCACAGTCAGGAAATGATTATGCAGTTAGGAACGGTCGCTCGGGTATATTCGCCCGCTTTGAACAAACTGTTACTCGCCCTAACCCACTTACCAAAGAAGGACTAACGCTGTTTGGCGCTGTGCTAACCGGAACTTCAGGCGAATTAATCGAAGACTACTATATAAAAGCGGGTTTCGTATTGCGCGGTACATTTGCCTCTCGTCCTGACGATACTATTGGTTTTGTATATACCCGCCAGCAGTATAGTAACGAAGCACTAGAAGACCAGCGTATTCAGCGAGCTCTGAACGGCGGCGTTGGCACGCCGGCAAGTAGTCAAACTATGTTAGAGCTGAGTTATGGTTACCAACTCAACGAACATGTAAGAATTCAGCCAAACGTACACTATGTTATTAACCCCGACCAGTTCGCAGAGCGCGACAGAGTCAACGCGTTTGATGACGCAATTGTTATAGGCCTACGGTTCGACGTTAACCTTGCTGCTCTTATTTTCCCTTAATTAAACGCGCCGAAAGGCGCGCTTTTTTTGGTGCCATACCGTCTAGTGTTGAAATCAAGGCTCCTCATGTATTGAAGTTGAAATAGATATCTTTTCTCTATTGCCTTCATGATCAATCCAAGTCCCCCATATTTATGTATTCACTACTATCTCAAGTACAAGGGGTTCATCTATTTCGTGCCCCTTATTGAAGTATTCAGATTAATTAAGGATAAGGAATGACAGATTCAGTACTTTTTAGCACTTTTGATTGGGCAGGTAATACGCTTCAAAATCGAATGGTGTTGGCACCAATGACCCGAGGGCGGGCAGGCGCCGATCGCATACCGAATAAAATTATGGGCGATCACTATGTACAGCGCGCCGACGCGGGCCTCATTATCACAGAAGCTACAGCTATTTCAGAAGAAGGTATTGGATGGGTTGATACTCCAGGAATTTACACCGACGAAATGGTAGATGGCTGGCGCTCTATTGTGGACCGCGTTCACCAAGCTGGCGGAAAAATTATCTTGCAGCTATGGCACACTGGGCGTGCGTCACATAGTGACTTTCATAATGGTGAACTGCCCTTATCAGCCTCAGCAATAAAGATTGAAGGTGATGAGATCCACACACCAAAAGGTAAAAAGCCTTACGAAGTGCCAAAGGCAATGACCTATGATGACATTAAGCGAACCGTTGAAGATTTCAAAAAGGCGGCGGTTAATGCGAAAGCGGCAGGCTTCGACGGCGTTGAAGTACACGCAGCTAATGGCTATCTTATTAATCAATTTCTTGATAGCCGCAGCAATCAACGTGACGACAACTATGGCGGTAGCCTAGAGAATCGCTATCGCTTCCTAGCAGAAGTCATGGACACTGTACTAAGCGTATGGTCAAGCGAGCAAGTGGGCGTTAGATTATCGCCAAACGGTGTCTTCAACGACATGGGCGCCGATGATTTCCGCGAAACCTATACTTATGTAGCGCAACAACTCAATACTTTAAATATAGGCTACCTTCACGTTATGGACGGCCTAGCGTTTGGTTTTCACGAGCGTGGCGAGGCGATGACCCTTGCCGAGTTCAGAGCTTTGTATGACGGCATGCTCATGGGTAACTGTGGCTATACAAAAGAAGAAGCAGAGAAACGCTTGTCTGATGGCGATGGGGACATGATAGCCTTCGGTAGACCATGGATAACCAATCCAGACCTACCTACTCGTTTCAAGCACGATTACCCGCTCGCATCATTCGACGACCCATCTACTTGGTACGGTGGTTCAGAAGAAGGCTACAACGATTATGAAACTTACCGCGAAAAAAGTGGAAAAGACGCCATGACGTCTCTTACTTAGGCATAATAGCGCTTCACTTTTTGTTGGTAAAAAGAGAAAGGCAGAGCGTCTCGCTCTGCCTTTCTATTCTGCGCGCTTTAGCGCAATTAAACCTAGCCCACAGATAAAGACTAAACCATTAATTGAATGACTTTTTCTGAGCAGCTAACACGGCGAGCTTTTCCAAACACGACATCCAGGCATAGTTATGTTGTTCGCACTCTTGCTTGTTCACAAACCCTTGCTGCAAAACTACGAGCCTAACGTTGTTTTCTTCGGTTTCTTCAAAGTGTATATCCACCGTTGTCATGATCGACTCTTCAATGTCGTCTTCCCATGCCCAGGAAAACGACAACTGTTCACTTGCTAATATAGTCACGTATTCACCGGTCAAAGACATTTCAATGCCGCTGGGATCCATCATTTTTATGCGATAACGCCCGCCCTCTTTAAAGTCGCACATGATTTGTGTCACTGAACAATCACCCGGAGCAAACCATTCAGAAAGATATTCAGGTTCGTGAAATGCTGCAAAAACAAAGGGCAATGATGCATCTAGCGTTACATCAATTTTAAACTCGTGCATAAAGCCGCCTTAGATAGTCTTCAAGATTAAGAGTCGTTGTATCTTTTATTTTAAGATAAAGGCGTCAGCTTACCAGCGCCATTAATCTTTCATACAAAAAAATCCCGAGCCCGCGTAAGGAAAGGCTCGGGAGAAGGAGTACATCCTCAACATTTTCTATCGACTGCTCAATGCAACTTCTTGAGCTAAATAATGACGCTATGCCCCTTTCATCAATGAGTCCATGCTGGCTTTACTGCCGAAGTGCTGCGAACTAACTCTTTCACTCACCAATAAATACAAGCTGTCGATGTCTGCATTTGCCATAAAATTCTCACAAAAACCTGGCACGTGTGGCTCGATAAAATGTTTAGCGGCTAACATAAAATGGGCAATGAGGTGCTTGACGTTGTCGGTTCCCATGGCTATGCGCATAGTAGTTAATTCAATCCCAGCTTTTTTCTGTTCTTCTGTACTAAGTTCAGAGTGAGACGTCAATGCGGGGCATAGGATAATCGTGTTGTTCTGGCCAATACTCACTTGATGACTAAACGCGGGCTCTAGAGCATCAAAGAAGCGAACGAATACATCGCGGGGTAAGTTTGCCGGCGCCATATCAACGGTAAACAACGTACACGGCCAGCCATGTGCATGCTGTTTCTCGCGCAGCCCAGCATTACTGTGTTCAGGCAACGCGTGGCAGTTAACGCGAATTTGATCGTGAGCATTAAGAAATGCAGTAAAGACTTGCGTGTTGATCACTTTCGTCATCATGCGTTGTTCAAGGGTCTTCATACCGTTTAATACGTCAAAGGCCTTTTCAGAATCTAAGAACGCACCTTTAATGTAATACACATCCCAGAACATGGTTTCTGACCAGTCTACACCGTTGACTGAACTGCCTTTGGGTTGGAACATGCGATGCCCCTCCCCTATCACTACGCCCGCCGTGGTTGCGCCACTTCCACACAAATCCTTGGTGTAGCTGTGGATCACATAGTCTGGTCGTGCAGCCTTATTTTTATGCTGTAAGGGTTGGTGTAAAACAGGCGTAGCAAGCGTTGAGTCCAACATCACCAACGCATTTTGTGCGTGAGCCAGTTCACAGATGCCCGGTACATCTAATACATAACCATGTGGATTACAAGGCGACTCTAGATACACATGCATCTTCGCGCCATTATTTAAGCGAGACGCATGCTCAGCTTTCGTTGTTTGCATAAATTCAACAAAGCTTTGCGCATCATAACCGTCAAACCACGCAATTTGAATATCCATGCGGTTGCTGCGAGCGAAATAATCATGGAGCAACTGATAGACGCCACCGTACACGTTTCTAGAAACGATAAGTACATCTCCGTGACTTAGTACATTTGATAAACAGGCATCAATTGCCGCCATGCCTGAATTAAAGTTCCATGCAAGATAATCGGCGGCGTAAGGGCCCGCTTCCATATCTACAATAGCGTTAGCAAGAGAGATATTCGTTGGGTTTAATAATCGCGAGTAAATTTGGTGAGTAAACTCTTTGCCTTGAAACGCATCATCTACCCACTCGGTACAGGCATATACATAGGTTGCCGTACGCACGACCACTGGCGTTGCAGAGAAGAGCGCGGTGACGTTGTCAAATAGAGGATAGTGCCCTTGCGAGCCATTTCCGCTTGATAAACTCTGGTAGGTTGCGCGAAAGGGGTTTTGTAACGTATCTAGAATTTTAGCAATCTGGAAAGAAAGAAACTTTTTAGCATTGAAATACGCGACTCTGTCCTCTTTATCAAGTTCTTTCAAGGTATTGCTGGTAATGTCCCACAATTGCATTACGCTTGCTTGTGCGCCGTAAAGATGATGTGCAGTACTCGCAAGTGCTTTACCGTAATCGCTTGCTGAATCGATACCAAAGTGAGCGAGCTGTTCATCCACCAGAGCCTGCGTGGTTTCAGCTTGGGTTGTGTTACGCTTTGGAGAGAGTACTTTAGCGTGCTTCACATCAATATGTGTTGCTAGTGGATTTTGGGCATTATTTTCTGACTGCATGACGATTCCGTTGCGAATTAACTTCAGGTGCAATCAACGTTGCACCAACACTATTTACAAAAATGTAAAACTTAAATCACATTTTTAGAACAACCAGCTGAACGATTTTAGTTGTACGTCTAGGAAAGAAATGTTTACTTACCATGCGTTAAGCGACCAGCCGCGAGGGATTTGGGAATGATAAAACTGACAATACTAAGCGATGAAGCCCATGAAATTGCTGAGGCTTTACAACAGAAAATTGCTGATAGTGATGCATTGCGAGGAACAAATCGCGAGTCATTGCTAACAATAGACCAGGTTACATGCCACCCTGATCAAGTCGATACCGATAATGTGACCGTACTACTTTCCGACCCAGATCTTACCGCTGTGATTATTGATAAATGTTCGGCGCTAAAGTGGTGTCAGTCAACATGGGCAGGTAATGCACCGCTTCTCAACGCAGGCAGAACAGATTATATGCTCACTGGGTTAAAGGGAATTTTCGGCAAGCTCATGCGTGAATATGTATTTGCCTATTTACTCCAGCATGCAAGAAATTTAAACGCTTTTGAAAAGAATCAGCGGGCAGCCACGCCTAAGTGGGAAGCATCGCCACGCGTTCCGCTTAATGGGCAAACCCTTGGTGTTGTAGGTCTTGGCAACATCGGACAGGCGCTGATACCGGTAGCGAATGCTTTTGGCATGAAAGTGGTAGGATTAACGCGAAGTGGTAATGACGTAAAAGGTGCTGAGCGCGTGTATACGCCAAGTGAAATAGAGGCTTTTTCCGGTGCCTGTGATCACATCGTTAATTTGATGCCAGACACGCCAACAACACAAAACTTGCTATCTTATGAGTTTTTTAATGCTTTAAAACCTTACAGTATATTTATTAACGCAGGGCGCGGAAGTGCTGTAGACGATGAAGCATTAATCAGTGGGCTGGATAAAGGTACTCTTGCTCATGCCGTGCTCGATGTATTTCGACATGAGCCGTTACCTCCTACTCACCGATTCTGGCATCACCCAAACATTACCATAACGGCTCATACGGCAGCGGAATCCCAGCCAAGTGATGTAGCAAGCGTATTTTTAGAAAATGCTGAGCGCTATTTAGCGCGTTTGCCGCTTAAGTATCAGTTCGACTTTGCGAAAGGCTATTGATTATCCAATAGCCCTTTTTTATCGCTTCTCTTTCTGCTAAAAAGTTTTAGCGCTAACCGCGAGGATCGGTAGCAGTAACCTCTATACGGTTGTGATGCTTTTCGTGAAACTCTAATAATTCTGGAAATGCCTTCATACTGTGTAATTCGCGAAACAGCACCCAGTCGATCATGGTATATAAGCAAATTTCTGGGTAAGTCCATCCGCTAAAACCACCAGCATCAAGCTGGTCAACTAACGCAGTAAGCACAGCTTCAATTCGTTCATTTTGAAGCCTGAAATACATTTTATCTTCACTAATATCAAAGTCTGAACGCTTAAGAAGCATGAGTTGTACAAACGAATCGTTAGCTGCATCTATCAGGGTCAATTGATTTTCTTCTTCCCAAGTTAAGCCGTCGTGATCAAGCTTGTCGGCAAGATAATTGTAAATAATGCGGGAATCAAAAATCATTTGCCCCTCGTCCTCAAGACAAGGCACTTTAAGCGTCGGGTTGCGGGAGGCGAGTAATTCTCGGTCTTCACCCGAAAATATTTGAAGGTTTAAAAATTCGTGCTCAGTGGAGGCGAGTACAATACGTATGCGGCGTACATAGGGAGAAGTCGTTGAGCCATACAATTTCATAACGCTGTCCTAAAACGTGGTCGTTTGATGAAATTAGTGTAGCCGGAATTTGAAAACAAAAGGAAGTATTAAAAACAAGACAACCGACAGGCATACAAAATGATGCGATGTATGCCTATGGTTGTAGAAGTCGTCAACATTTAGCGCATTTTGAATCCGTACAAAAAAGCGCTCACTATTTGAAAAAGCCTTATCGCTTTGCGAAGAACGCTAAACGCTGAAGCTCGCACCACAGCCACAGGTTGTAGTGGCATTGGGGTTTTGAACTAAAAACCGTGAGCCTTCTAGGCCATCTACGTAATCAACTACGCCACCAACAAGATATTGTAGACTCATCGGGTCAACCACCATGGTCACCGTGTCTTTCTCGATGGTCATATCGCCTTCATTCACTTTTTCATCAAAAGTAAAACCATATTGAAAGCCAGAACAGCCACCACCTGTTACGTATACACGTAATTTCAAATCAGGATTTTCTTCTTCTGAAACAAGGGCTTTCACTTTCGCTGCTGCAGCGTCAGAAAACTCTATCGGCAACGCCGTTTCTACAGACATACCCACCTCTAAATTAACTTCGTGCTTACGCACTTTGTGCTTGCTCGCAATTATCTAATACTTGCGGATAGTAAGCAATTATTGGGGCAAAACTTAACGATTCAAGTTTATCTCCACCATTGAGCGAGCGATAAACTAAACGTAAAGATAGAAAAATAAAGCTAAGTAGTTAACACTGAAATACCAGAGCCCCTGTTTTGGGCTCTGCGCACTGAATCATTAAAATCGAGGCGCGCTAATGAATAATACCGACAATACACTATTGCTTCCTTCTCCCCCTATTTTGTTTGAGGATTTTGGGCAGTCTCGTTTTGATAGCAAAGAAGAATACAAGGACGCATTAGGAAAACAGCAAGAGAAGCTCTTTCACGTTCAGCAATCTTACTTCCATCAGAAAAAGCGTGCGTTGGTCGTTTTTGAAGGCTGGGATGCGTCTGGTAAAGGTGGCGCGATAAGACGTATAACGGAGAAGTTAGACCCTCGTGGCGTAAGCGTATTTCCTGTCGCTAAGCCTGCAAAAGAGGACCAAGACAAGCATTTTCTCTATCGCTTTTGGCAGCACATCCCCTCTCCCGGCACCCTCAAGATATTCGACCGTTCACACTACGGTAGAGTATTGGTGGAGCGCGTTGACCAGCTTATCGACGAAAAGACCTACAAACGTGGTTATGACGAAATCAATGCGTTTGAAAAAACGCTCAGTGATAGCGGGGTACGTATTATTAAGCTCTTTATGCACATTTCACCGAAAGAGCAGCGCGAACGTTTTGAGGAACGCCTTCACAATCCATTTAAACGCTGGAAGTTAACCGAAGAAGACTTACATAACCGTAAAATGCGAAAAGAATACGTTAGGGCAGTGAACGAGATGTTTGAACGTACTCACACAAGCTACGCACCGTGGCGTATTATAAATGGGGAATACAAGTGGCAAGCACGGGTAGACGTACTAGACACTGTTGTTTCTAGATTAAGCGAAGGCGTAGATATTTCTCCGCCTCCACTTGATGAGAACTTAATTGCACAGGCCTCCAAACAACTTGATGTAGATGAAGACCTAATCAACAGCTAGGGCAGGTAACCGTTAGCAATAGCGTGCTGTAGCGCTGGTGAAAAACCGCTGTAGCACTGGTATAAAACCATTATTGTATTGGCTTCTATGCTAGGGCGCATTTCCCTACCAGACTTAGCTGTTGCTGTCAGGTAACGTCACATTGAGTTCAAGTACGCTGCAATCGTCATTATTGTCCAGTTGCACCGACACTTGATCATCAGCAATCGTCACATATTTGCGAATAACCTGAATAATTTCCTGCTGCATCATAGGCAGGTAATCAGGCTCAGTACGCCTTTTGCGTTCGTGCGCAACAATGATCTGCAAACGCTCCTTGGCTACCGCCGCAGTGCTCGGCTTTTGCTTCTTCTTAAGCAGGTCGAAAATACCCATTACTTCCCTCCTAGCAGGCGCTTAAAGAACCCTTTTTTCTCTGCTTCAAGGAAACGATGTGGAACAGTTTCGCCCAGCAGACGTTTGACGGCGTCAGCATAAGCTTGTCCTGCATTAGCATCTTCGTCAAGAATAACGGGTTGACCTTGGTTAGACGCTTTTAAAACCGCTTCAGATTCTGGAATAACACCTAATAGCGGTATAGCCAGTATTTCTTCAACATCAGCAACGCTCAACATTTCAGCGCTTTCAACGCGGGTTGGGTTGTAGCGGGTTAGCAAAAGGTGCTCTTTAACCGGCTCGCCTTTCTCAGCGCGCATAGACTTGCTTTGTAGTATACCCAAAATGCGGTCTGAATCTCGTACTGATGATACCTCTGGGTTGGTAACAACAATAGCTTCATCAGCAAAGTACAACGCCATTTGTGCCCCCTGCTCAATACCCGCAGGAGAATCACAGATGATAAATTCGAAGTCTTTTTTCAGTTCATCAAGCACCGCTTGAACACCATCAACCGTAAGCGCATCTTTATCTCGCGTTTGAGACGCAGGAAGAATAAATAAATTTTCTGTGCGCTTGTCTTTAATTAATGCCTGCTTGAGCGATGCCTCTTTATTAATAACATTTACGAAATCGTAAACGACCCGGCGTTCGCAGCCCATGATAAGGTCAAGGTTTCGCAAACCCACATCAAAATCTATCACTACCGTTTTGTGACCCGCTAACGCAAGCCCCGTACTTATTGCTGCACTCGATGTAGTCTTGCCTACACCACCTTTTCCTGAGGTTACTACGATAATCTTTGCCATCTATTCTTTCCTATTGGTGCGTACAAAGCATCAAGCCAACGGCTCTATACGTAATGTTTCTTCTTCTAAATATACTTGTGCAGGTTTCTTCCAGCATTCACCCTTGACGGTTTCGTGCATGATAAATTGCCCTGCAATTGAAATGAGTTCCGCGTCTAGCGACTGGCAAAATACACGGGCCCCCGTGTTACCTTTAACACCGGCTAGCGCGCGCCCGCGCAACGTGCCGTAAACATGTATGTTGCCATCGGCGAGAAGTTCAGCACCTTCGCTTACCGATGCTGTCACCACCAAATCACCGCCTTCAGCATATACTTGCTGGCCTGACCGAACCGGACGGTTTATTACTTTGGCTGGTTTAATTTCAGCTTTCAAAGGCGTTACCGCAGATGGCGAAGCATCACTGTCTGATGACGTATTCGCGGCGCTAGTCGATGACTGCTGCGCCTGACTGCCGCCGTTATTTTCACTACTATTTACGTTGCTTGCAGTAGCTTGCTGAGACGGATTTTGCGAGCGAAGAACACTATCGGTAAACTTGCTCTGGCTGACATCCGCCAAGCCCAAATCGTTAATGGTTGGCTTTAGTTCAGCCACCTCTCCTTTCACCGCCATGGGTTGTAACTGCAAGCGACGACACAGCGCAACAAGCAATTCAAACTCAGTAGCTGACAAGGGTTTTATCAGGTGCAATATCAGTGAGGAACGGGTAAAAAACTGCGGCGCGCTCGCAATCTTTTGCGATAGCTGAGCTTCGAAGTTATCTGGTTCAAAATCTATTACTTCTAACACAATACTGGTGAGCGTAGTGCCCTTCATGCGAAAGCAAGTTTCTGTCATTTTTTCTTCCCGAAAAGGCGTTGCTTATACATTGGTACTAGCAAAACCTATTAGCGCAATAGTTTGTCGCTGTCTTACGCAGCGATTCAAATAGTTTCAATGGGTCACTGTATCAAAAAACCCCCGTACATACAGCAACTGTAATGTCCTTTTCACTACTGTATTAGCCAATATTATGCCAATAACCGAATTATTTTTAACGAAGAAAGGAATTCACCAAAATTGCTTCAGAATTGAAATTTATTTCACCATAAAAAAATGCGGCAAAACGCCGCATTTTTTTAACACTACATCTCTGTTTTAAGCGCCTAAAGACGAGTAAGTGCTCTAGGGTCGAGCAAGGTTTCTAGCTCATCTCGGGGTATATCTGTCATCGCCTCGGCAACGTCAATAACCGGTTTATTCTCTTTATATGCTGCTTTGGCTATTTCGGCTGCTTTTTCATAGCCAATGACAGGATTAAGCGCGGTAACCAATACTGGGTTTCTGTAGAGCGGTGTCTCGATATTATCTTTATTAACAGTGAAACCTTCAATGGCTTGCTCGCCGATAAGCTTGGCGCTGTTGGTCATTAGCGACAAGCTTGATAATAGATTATTAGCAATCATAGGCAGCATGACGTTTAGCTCAAAATTACCCGACTGCCCTCCGACTGTTATGGCTGCGTCGTTGCCTATAACTTGTGCACAGGCCATCGCCACCGCTTCGGGGATCACTGGATTCACCTTTCCTGGCATAATTGACGAGCCAGGCTGCAATGCAGGTAAGGCAATTTCACCAAGACCAGCAAGTGGCCCCGAATTCATCCAACGCAAATCGTTAGCTATTTTCATGAGCGTAACCGCAAGACTTTTGGTCGCGCCAGATAATGTGACTGCGGTATCTTGAGAACCAATAAGCGCAAAGAAATTGTCTGCCGGTTTAAAGCCTACGTCGGTAATCGCATTTAAACTATCGGAAAAGGAAACCGCGAATTCCGGGTGTGCATTTACGCCTGTGCCTACGGCGGTACCGCCCTGAGCAAGCGTTTGAATAGCAGGTTGCACTGCACGCAGTGTTTTAACTTGCTGCTTAAGCTGTGCTGCCCACGCCAGCAAACTTTGGTCCATTCCTACCGGCATAGCATCCATTAAATGAGTGCGCCCTGTTTTGCTGTACTGCGACACCGACTTCGCTTTTACCTCAATAATGCCAATTAGGCTTTCGACAGCCGGTATAAGCTCGTTCGTGAGCGCCATGGCAGCACTAACATGAATAGTTGTTGGTATGACATCATTAGAGCTTTGACCATAGTTAACATGGTCATTGGGGTGAACCTCTTCATCTGCGTAACCCGAAGCCAAATTCGCAATGACTTCGTTGGCGTTCATATTGGTACTTGTTCCCGAGCCCGTTTGAAAAATATCGACGGGAAAATGCTGCACAATGTCTTCAAGAGAAAGTAGCTCGTCACACGCTTTAACAATGGCTTGTCCACGATTGCTATCAAGAGCGTTGAGTTTCATATTGGCTTGTGCTGCCGCTTTTTTCACTGTGATAAGCGAGCGTATAAAAGCTTCAGGCATACGCTGCCCGCTTACTGGAAAGTTTTGAATGGCCCGTTGAGTTTGCGCGCCGTAAAGCGCATTTTCAGGGACTTGAAGTTCTCCCATGCTGTCGCGTTCTGTGCGTGTTGCTGTCATTACTCGTATCCTTGTGTTGGTGAAACTCGTGTTATGTGTGCATGCCCATAAGCGCTTACGCGTCATTCACATTGGTGTCTGCAACTCGGTAAGCTGTCTATTCTGTAAGCTCTCTAAAGAAAATAGGGCACTAGCAAATGCATATCTATTTTTATTCTTGCAAGCGCAATTCGATCACTCCCGCTGCGAGCACAGCGCTCAGCTTTAAGCAGAGGCTTGTATATATGCGCTAAACAACTGTAGCGCCATCAAGATAATTTATACCAATACATCCAGCTCATCTGCGCTGTTTCCGAATCGAACTTGTTGCTGTGCATTGCTTATTGATGATATAGGCTTCCTTGTGCGTTAAAAGTTATGAAAGACGAATCAAACACCCTTAAGCACAAATATAAATGATAACCATTAACATTTACAATGATCCAGTGGTATTCTTTCCCGTATAGTTAACCGAGTCTTCTTATTCCACCGAAAGGTGCAGTTACTTTAAATTCAAAGGATATTTTTTATGATCAAGAAATTACTTGGTGGCACAGCCCTCTTCTTTTTGGCCTCTAGTGCATTCGCTAATGATTGTGAGGTTACTGTGGAATCAAACGATGCTATGCAGTTCAACACCTCGAACGTGACCATTCCGACGAGCTGTAGCGAATTTACGGTGACACTTAAACACACTGGCCAATTGCCGAAACAATCTATGGGCCACAATTGGGTTATGACGACTAAAGCCGATAGTCAAGCTGTGGCAACCGATGGCATGAGTGCAGGGTTAGATAACAACTATGTAAAGCCTAATGATGAGCGCGTTATCGGCGCTACGGAAATTATTGGTGGTGGCGAGCAAACCTCAACTACGTTTTCCGTTGAAGGCTTGAACAAAGATGAAGAATATATGTTTTTCTGCTCATTTCCAGGCCATATCGGCATTATGAAAGGCACAGTGACCCTTTCTAGCTAGCAGTTCGCTTATACAGGCGCACCTCTAACGGTGCGCCCTAATCTAGACAGGATTACTCTTGGGTTAAAGTTGTAACGGGCACGACATCTGAAATCGAAAAAGATACAAGGATGAAGTGCAAAAAGGCCCCCTAAACCTTGCAGCAAAAGCACTGCTTATAACCCCTTACTCAATCTCTACAGAAAGGGCCTCGCTCCATGGAACCCTCATCTCATAAGTACCCTTTCGAGTTTTGTATTGATAAACTGATGTAGTGAATTCAACGGATTCCACATCGATGTCTTTATCAATGGTGAGAGTAACGTTAACCGCTTGGAAAAAACGAAACCGATACCTAACGTTCTCTGCTAACAGGTTCGATTCACCAGATTTGAGAGTAATAGGTTCGCCGTTTTTTTTACCTACAATAGCAATCGTTAAATCGCCATTTATCACCGCCTTTTGCTGTTTTGACTGCAGTAAAACCAACCTTAATTGATACGTAGTGTCGCTAAGTTTGAAAACCTCTACTCCTTCGATAGCAAAGCCGTCTTCAGTTTTTTCTGGCGCCATTACCCGTTCGTAAAAGCTGATCAACTCCTGCTGAGCTTCTATCTCTTTTTTCTGTTCATTAAGTGTATTGACAATTTTTTCAGCTTCTAACGACGCAATCTCAACGGCCACTTCAAGCTGATTCACTTTAGTCGTTAACGCATTGTTCTCTTCAGACAAAATAGCAATTGTCTCTTGCTGCGCCTGAACTTTTTTACTATCACCCTCGTCAATCATACGGGCAAGTTTATAACCAAATCCCACCATGGCTAGCATTATAAAAGCCACTAGCAGTGACCATTTGTAGTTTCCTAAAATGTGTTTTAACTGATCGGTTGTCATGATCTCTATATCAACAAAAATGCAAAACGCTAACGCGTTCTAAATATTATGAATTTTAAGTGTTTATGGTAAGCTGCTAGCTACGTTAACCTACTGTACCACAACATGCGCTTGCAGGCTTTAAGAGAGGAAGTAGCTCACCCACGCACATCCATTCAGTTGTGCATGCTGGGCATTGTAGGGGGAACCTGCGCGGCGCTTATTATTATCTTGTTCCGGCTATGTGTGGAATGGCTGCAGGAAACAGGCGTATCGTCGCTTAAATCGGTTCTCACTCACGACTGGTTAGTATGGTTTATCATGCCCTTGATAAGTGTGGGTCTGATACTCTTCATTGCTTTTTTAACTGGCTTCAAACATTACCGCCTTGGTATTCCCTTCGTTATTCACCGGGTAAAATATTATTATGGCTATGTGCCTCTAAGAACCACCATCAACCAATTTTTTGGGGGTATGCTTGCGTTAGCGGGCGGGTTTGTAGTGGGAAGAGAAGGTCCCTCAGTACACATGGGCGCGTCAAGTAGCAGCTTTTTAGGCCAGTGGCTTCGCCTTCCCTACAACAGTATTCGAATACTTGCTGGCTGCGGTATCGCTGCTGGTATATCCGCCTCATTTAATACCCCCTTCGCCGCAGTTATCTTCGTAATGGAGGTTGTGCTCCGAGAATACAAAATCCATATCTTTGTTCCCATCATGCTAGCTGCCGCCTGCGGTTCGGTCCTTACGCGTATCGTGTTTGGTGAGGTCAACGAACTGTCGTTTTTATCGTTTAACGCGTTTAGTCAGTGGATGTACTTTTACTTGGTTCTTTTAGGCATTCTTTTAGGTGTCTTAGCCGTATTATTTAACAGTCAGCTAATGCGTGTTATGACACTTTTTAGACCGGTATCTATGGTGTGGCGACTTGTACTCGCAGCGTTGATTACAGGCTCTATTGGCATGTTAATTCCTGAAGCTCTTGGCGCTAATTTCATAGACGTTGAACATTTGTTTGATAGTTCCCCTGGCGCGCTCCTGCTTGTTTCAACCTTGGTATTCAAAGTAATTTTAGCGGTTTTTGCCATTGGCTTGGGCATACCAGGAGGGATCATAGGTCCAGTAATGGTGATCGGAATGCTAGCGGGTGCAGTGCTTCTTTTGCCATTATCTTACTTTATTGATGTTCCCGAATTTACAAATAGCTTTGCGCTACTAGGCATTGCCGGTATGTTGACAGCCGTATTACATGCCCCGCTTGCAGCCCTATCAGCGGTTATGGAGCTTTCTTACAGCCCGCAAATTATATTACCGGCCATGCTTGTTATCGTGCCAGCTTATGTTACTTCCACGCAATTTTTTGGAAACCGATCCATATTTATACGGCAGCTTGACTATCAGAACCTGCCCTACGCCATTTCTTCAATTCGAGAAGCGCTGGAGAAAACTGGCGTACTCGCTGCAATGAATACCGAATACAAGTTGTTTCACGATGCTCCAGAGGCTGCACTTTTCAATTATTTAGAAAGTAATCCGACACAAATTGTTGTTCAAAAATCAAAGTTTGAAATAGATGTGCAGTATAAACTGGTCCAATACAATGTCAGTCTGGAGCACGATGCGACGGCGCTTAACTACTACGAGATGGAAGGCATTAGCGCCCAGTCAACGCTGCACGAGGTGTATGAACATCTCAAAAATTCGCGCTCTGGCGCAGTTTATATTTACGATCAAGAACTTAACGATATTATTGGCGTAGTTACCTGGAATATCTTGCAAAGTTTTTTACAGAAGGCGCAATATTAATATGTACATTTTATGGTTTAAGGCACTGCATATCTTTTTCATGTTGGCATGGATGGCAGGGCTTTTTTATCTACCACGGCTTTTTGTGTATCACGCCACCACTCAATCACAAGTTGTAAAAGACGAATTTAAAGTTATGGAGCGTCGGTTATGGTTCTTCGTAACCCCATTCGCCTTGTTAACTCTAGCATTCGGCGTTGCGCTTATTGTCAGTTATGGCGGTACATGGTTTAAAATGTCAGGGTGGCTTCACATAAAGTTATTGCTTTTACTTGCTATTTACGGGTACCACTTCTATTTGTTTAAGTTGTTGAAGCAATTTGAGCGAGACGAAAATAGGCATTCTCCTCGCTTTTACCGTTTTTTGAATGAGGTACCGGTATTGGCCATACTCGCTATTGTTTGTTTGGCGGTAGTAAAGCCTTTTTAGCGAGAAATTAAACCCTTTCGGGGCTTGATAAAAGGAGTATCAAGCCCTGAAGCGATAAACCAGCAATAACGATGTAAGCGCAAGAAAGCACCGGGTTGAAGCTGTTTCTCGGATTTAAATAAATGTACTTATCGGAATACGACATGGACGACAGTAATCAACACCTTAAAGATTTGCTCAAACAAACAGATTTGGCCTTTAAAGCCCTGATGCGGGAACCGGCTTCCTTGCGGTTAAACGAACAATACGAAAAAGCGAAGCTGGAACTAGACAGTTATACAGCTTCCCTCAAACACACATTAAATCAGCGTCAGCATCAGCGACAGCGATAGCTGCTAAACTTAATGTTCAGGCGAAAGGTAGTTATTTAAGTTTTGCTGAATGTCTCAAACTGATTTGGCAACGCCCCAGCCAATTCGCCCGAAAGCTTTGTATAGTCGGCAAGTACTGACGGCAACTGCTTAATCAGCAAAGCCATGTTCATTTTTAACTGCTCGGTTTGTTCTTCATTGCGATACGAAAGGGCTAAATCCACATTTGCCAATGTAGAAAACAGCTTTAAACAACGTGATAGTCGCGCTTCCGGCGCTTCTTTAGTGCTGTCACCGCTCTTTTTCTCGAATTGTTGCCACGCATTTTCCCAAACGGGTTCCAATAACTTGTGGACATGAAGTAGTCCGGTCAACCAGCTCTCTAATGCTTGCGAGGGTCTTCTGAAGCCATTCACCTCTTCGGCCGAAATTAGTTCCTTAGGCAGTGGTGACTTTTCTTGTCGCATAAAATCGAGATGCGCGCGTAAACCATTCATCAACGCATCTGCCAGTTTATCTACGTCCTTATCTACAAGCTTACTGTCACCTGACTGAATTAACCAAGGCATCCACTGCTCGGGCATAGGTATCTCTGGTGCGGAGGCTACGGCAAAGATCATCCCATCAACTTGGTAAGTAGAAGGAAGAACGTTTTCAAAATTAGGCAACGACACAATATCGCTCACCATCGTTATCGGATAGCCGTCTTTCACCATTAATGTCCTATTTTAATTTGCGTTCTATTTCGTGAAACGGTAGTCTGCGCGCCCACTTTGCTAAGGGCGTATTTTTTAACCTTTTACCCTCACTTAAAATGGGTAAAGGCGAGAGAAAATGACTTGCCCGCATTGGGTACGCGACAATAGGTTTAAAACCAATCTGTTACTGTATTGGTTTAGCGGTACTGTTGCGTGCTCGCCTACCTATTGTCATGATAGCAAAACTTAACTAAGAGTCGTTGCAATGGCAAAAGATAAATCAGGATATATCATCGCGGCCGCATTTATAGGGCCGGGAACAGTAACCACAGCAAGCTTAGCAGGAGCTAACTTTGGTTTTCACCTCGTATGGGCGCTGCTTTTTTCCATTTTCGCTACTATAGTGCTGCAAGATATGGCGGCTCGATTAGGCGTGGCCAGTGGCAAGGGCTTGGCCAGTGCAATGAAAGATATGGCATATAAACCCTGGCTAAAAAATGTGTTTATTTTGCTTATAGTCAGTGCCATCGGTATCGGAAACGCCGCCTATGAGTCTGGAAATTTAACCGGAGCAGCCATTGGTCTAGATGCCTTCATTAACATAGGCATCGGTCCATGGGCCAGCATATTGGGCACTATAGCGATTGTCTTGCTTTGGTCTGGAAGCTACAAATGGATTGAAACCGTTCTTGTCTACTTGGTGTTTATTATGGCTGGGGTGTTTTTAGTTACGCTATTGGTAGCCAAGCCTGACGTTGCTGCTATGTTTAGCCAATTCATCTCTCCCCGCTTGGATGCCGATGCGATTACAACGGTGCTTGCGCTAATCGGAACAACCATCGTTCCCTATAATTTATTCTTACACGCTAGTCTCGTAGCTAAATCATCTCAAGGACAGAATAAACACGACGCAGTTGTAGCCTGTCGCAATCAATCAGCGAGAGCAATAAGCATGGGCGGACTTATCACACTAATTGTAATGGCCACGGCCATGATGGCGTTTTTCAATCAAGCTGCCACCATGGACGCATCTAATATGGGAGAACAGCTCAAACCGGTTTTAGGTGATAAAGCGCAGTGGTTCTTTGCACTTGGTTTGTTTGCAGCCGGATTAACCAGTGCGATCACGGCACCGCTCGCAGCCGCTTACGCAGTAACTGGTGCGCTTGGGTTATCTGACAATATGCAAAGTAAGAGCTTCAAGGCGGTGTGGTTCATTATCATTGTTATAGGTGTAAGCGTTGCAGCACTTGGCTTTAAACCGTTACCTGCTATTTTGTTCGCACAAGCCACCAATGCCCTGCTACTTCCTATCATTGCTATATTTTTGCTAGTGGTAATGAACAAAAGCACTGCGTTGGGTGAATTTAGAAACACGTGGAAAAGTAACGTAGCGGGCTTTGTGGTAGTTGGCACTGTGATTGGTTTAGGTTTGTATAAATTAATCGGCGTTTTTAGCTAGTTACAGAGATGAGGGCAGAGTTAGTCTGACTTTTTTGAAAGTTAACCCAGTTGGCAGGTTTCAAAAGCAGTAAGACAACGTAACTAACAGACTGCATAGAAAAAGGGCCGCTTTGGCCCTTTTTAACGTCAAAAGAAGTTAAAGCTTTCAGCTTTGGGCTGAAAAGCACTCTGCCCCCGATTTTAGCTGGCTAGGCGTTGGAGAATGTCTTGGAGCATCCCCTTGCTGCAGCCGAAATTAATTCGAAAATGATCCGCTTTATGAAAATCGATGCCAGGCGATGGGCCCACGCCTTTTTCCTCTGCCCACTGCTGAACATTTTCAACGCCAAGGCCACTTGCATCCACCCAAGCAAGGAAGGTGGCGTCGGCTTTTAGCATACGCAGCCCATCTATGCTGTTAATGGTATTGAAGACCATGTCTCTGTTTTCACGCAAGTAAATAAGTTGCTGTTGGTGCCAATCGTCACACTGGGTAAAAGCCGCTTCAGTTGCTGCCAGCCCCAATACGGTAACCCAAGGCACAATACCTGCTGCTGCATTAGTAAATGCCTGACGCAGTTGGCGGTTGGGAATAATAGCAAATGAGGTACCTAAGCCCGCTATATTGAAGGTCTTGCTCGCGGCCATTAGGGTAACGCTATTTTCCGCAAGGTTTGCTTCACGCCCTGCAGGAATATGCGTTTTTCCCTCTTCTAAAATGAGGTCGCAGTGAATCTCATCGGAACAGAGAGTTACATTGTTTGCGTTACAAATATCGGCAATACGATCTAACTCGTCTTTAGACAATACCGAGCCCACAGGATTCATTGGGTTACATAGAATAAACAGTTTGCATCGAGGATCTGCAGCCTCTTTTTCTAGTGCATCAAAATCTAATGTATAGCGCGTGCCTTCTACCTCATTAATCGTATCGGCGCTGTCACCATTAGCATGTTGAACTACCGTACCGATATCAACCCGCTCTAAGCCATTGAGCTTAGGTGCAGCTAACAAAGGCGGGTAATTCGGGGTTTGAATAAGCACTTTATCGCCGGGCTCACAATAAGCTTTACAGGCAACGTTAAACGCTGGTACCACGCCAGGAGTCCACACTAACCACTCTGGCTTAATGTTCCAATTGTGCTTATCTTTAAGCCATCTAACTACCGCTTGAATTGCACCTTCATGGTGTGCCGGAAGAATGTATCCCAAATTACCATGTTCTACATAACCTGAAATAGCATTGAGTATTGGCTGAGCACAACGGAACTCGGTATCGGCAACCCACGCAGGAATGATGTCTTTTCCTTTGTACTTTTGCCATTTAAACGAGAAAGTGTCTTTTCGAGGGGGGGTATTATCGAATAACGTGCTCACATTACATCCTGTTGCATAAAAACTTGTGGCAACAGTGTAGAAGTTTCCTACGTTATAAACTAGGGTGAATATCGTGATTTAACGCTATTTCGCTAGATCTAAATGTACTTAAATAGAGATAAATAACATCACTTAATGCCATTATCTTTTGTGTACAGCTACTTCTTGGGTCTTTTGAATTAATTCCGTCATATCAAGTGGTTTAGCTAAGAAACCCGTGACCTGAAGCTTACGAGCCTCAATAACCAGTTCTTTATTTGGGTCTGCGGTAATTAGTAAAAATGGAACGTTGAGACCAGAAGAATGGCAGGTTTTCAACAAGCTTAAACCATCGTAATCCGGCATAACTTGATCGCTAATAATTAAATTTAACGAGTCAGAAGTTTGCTGTAACAAAAAGTCTCTAGCAAATTTGCTGCGTGTAAACGAATAAACGGTTGCGTCTAACTGCGTTTCCAGCGCATCGGTTATCATATCAAGCGTGATAGGGTCGTCTTCGACTACGGCTACAGAAAACAATACGATCCCCTTAAAAATCGGTAAGTAGTGATAATTTATGCCAGTTTAAGGCCTTTTTTAGCCCCTAACCCAATTAGTCTAAGCATAGGTGAGTAAATTATCTTTGACCACTACCCATTGGTCGAAATTTTGGCCGCTTTACGCAGAATAAAAAATGCCAGCAAAAAGCTGGCATTTTAAAAGTTGTTTAAGTCTTAGAAGGTATTAAGACTTAGGCGCGCGTGATGCACGCTTACGCTCGTTTTCAGTAAGAAGCTTCTTACGAATACGGATA
Source organism: Alteromonas gracilis (assembly GCF_002993325.1). Taxonomy (GTDB): domain Bacteria; phylum Pseudomonadota; class Gammaproteobacteria; order Enterobacterales; family Alteromonadaceae; genus Alteromonas; species Alteromonas gracilis. The sequence goes on along the minus strand of NZ_PVNO01000002.1, from coordinate 35,455 downwards.
GACTCAGGCGTTACTTCAACGAGTTCGTCATCATCAATAAACTCAAGCGCTTGCTCAAGAGACATCTTAATTGGTGGAACGAGTGTCTGCGCTTCATCAGTACCTGATGCACGAACGTTAGTAAGCTGCTTACCTTTAAGCGCGTTTACAGTAAGGTCATTGTCACGGCTGTGAATACCAATAACCATACCTTCATACACTTCTACACCGTGTCCGATAAATAGGCGACCACGCTCTTGAAGGTTAAACAAGGCGTTAGTTAGCGCCTTACCGTTAGCATTGGCAATAAGCACACCGTTTTTACGCTTACCAATAATACCGCCCTTATAAGGACCGTAGTGATCGAACGTGTGGTAAAGCAAGCCAGAACCTGACGTCATCGTCATAAATTCAGTTTGGAAACCAATTAAGCCACGGCTTGGAATAACGAAGTCGATACGTACGCGCCCTTTACCATCTGGTGACATGTCTGTCATTTCAGCTTTACGCAGACCAAGCTGTTCCATAATAGAACCTTGATGCTGTTCTTCACAGTCGATGGTCAACGTTTCGTATGGCTCTTGTGTTTCACCGTCAACTTCTTTCAGAATTACTTCTGGACGTGATACTGCAAGCTCGTAACCTTCACGACGCATGTTCTCGATAAGTATACCTAGGTGAAGCTCACCACGACCTGATACGCGGAATTTATCCGGATCTTGCGTCTCTTCTACACGAAGCGCTACGTTATGTACTAGCTCGTCTGTAAGACGCTCAAGAATATTACGTGACGTTACATATTTACCTTCTTTACCAGCAAACGGCGACGTGTTTACTTGGAAAGTCATGGTTACCGTAGGCTCGTCAACGGTAAGCGGAGGAAGCGCTTCTACCGTGTTAACGTCACAGATGGTGTCAGAGATCTTCAGTTCGCCAAGACCAGAAATTGCAATGATATCACCCGCGTGAGCTGAACTAACTTCATGACGAGCAAGACCAAGGTAGCCATAAACTAGACCAACTTTTCCGTTGCGCTTTTGGCCATCAGCAGTAACGATAGTTACTTGTTGATTAGGCTTCACAGAACCGCGCTTAACGCGACCAACACCAATTACACCTACGTAAGAGTTGTAATCAAGCTGAGAGATCTGCATTTGGAATGCGCCGTCGATGTCCGCATCAGGAGGAGATACTTGGTCAACGATAGTTTGGAACAACGCCGTCATATCGTCTTCTTTAGTGTCTGAGTCCAATGATGCCCAACCGTTAAGTGCTGACGCATAAACAACTTGGAAATCTAATTGTTCGTCAGTAGCACCTAGGTTGTCGAACAAATCGAAAACTTGGTCCATTACCCAATCAGGGCGAGCACCTGGCTTGTCGATCTTATTGATAACAACAATTGGCTTAAGGCCTTGAGCAAATGCTTTTTGCGTTACAAAACGCGTTTGCGGCATTGGACCTTCCTGTGCATCTACAAGTAGAAGTACAGAGTCGGCCATTGACATTACGCGCTCTACTTCACCACCAAAGTCAGCGTGTCCTGGAGTATCGACGATATTGATACGGTAGTCGTTCCAGTTAATCGCTGTATTCTTAGCTAGGATGGTAATGCCACGTTCTTTCTCGATGTCGTTCGAGTCCATTACGCGCTCTTCTTGCTCGCCTCGAGATTCAAGGGTGCCAGACTGCTGTAACAGTTTGTCTACCAGGGTCGTTTTACCGTGGTCAACGTGGGCGATGATTGCGATGTTACGCAACTTATTTATATCAGTGGTATTCATGCTTATATAGAGCCTGTGTAAATCAACGACTACTGCAATTCAGTGGAAAGGAGTATGCGTTAGATTTGTTGCAAAAAAATGCAGATAGAAAATTTGCGCGGATTGTACAGAAAAACCACGGCATTTGCGCATCTTTTTTTTGATGTGGACACGTTTTATTGATTTTCAATCACTTGTTCAACTATTGAACACTTATGTTGCACCGTATTGAACATATTAGGTAGCCATATGCTGCAAAGTATTCTAGGCTGATTATCGTAAAAAAAGAGCGAATCACCACAATCGTGCAAGAGCGCACAGTTATGGTGCATTTCAACTTAAAAGGAAGTGATGGGTGCCCCGCTATGCCACAGAAATCGGCATGCATATAGATGGCATGATAATCGCTTTCACTTTTTTCACTGTTGGGGTGAAGCTGATCATCCCGCATTTTTTACATTAAACCTGGAGGACACGATGTCGATTGATAAGGCATTAGAGCTTATTAAAGAAAGTGAAGCGAAGTTTGTAGATTTACGTTTTACCGATACAAAAGGTAAAGAACAACACGTATCTATCCCTGCGGGCCTAGTTGATGAAGAGTTTTTCGAAGAAGGTAAAATGTTCGACGGTTCTTCAATCGCTGGCTGGAAAGGCATCAATGAATCAGACATGGTTCTTCTTCCAGATGCGGACAGCTGTGTTGTAGACCCGTTTGCTGAAGAAACACAAGTAAACATTCGTTGTGACATCGTTGAGCCTTCTACTATGGAAGGTTATGAGCGCGATCCTCGTTCAGTTGCTCGTCGCGCGGAAGAGTACCTAAAGTCAACAGGCATTGGTGACACAGTATTCTTCGGTCCTGAGCCAGAATTTTTCCTTTTCGACGACGTTCGCTTCCACACAGATATGGCGGGTTCTTTCTATAAGATCGATTCTGCAGAAGCCAAATGGAATTCAGGTGAAGAATTCGAAGGCGGCAACATGGCGCACCGCCCAGGTGTTAAAGGCGGTTACTTCCCAGTACCACCAGTAGATTCTGCCCACGACATCCGTGCAGCAATGTGCTTAGTAATGGAAGAAATGGGCCTTGTAATTGAAGCGCACCACCACGAAGTAGCAACAGCTGGCCAAAACGAAATTGCATGCCAATTCAACACGCTAGTTAAGAAAGCTGATGAAATTCAAGTTTACAAGTATGTAGTTCACAACGTTGCACATGCATACGGCCAAACTGCTACCTTTATGCCTAAGCCACTTGTTGGCGATAACGGTTCTGGTATGCACTGCCACCAGTCTATCTCTAAAGATGGCGTGAACATCTTCGCGGGTGACAAGTACGCTGGTCTTTCTGAAGAAGCACTTTACTACATTGGCGGTATCATTAAGCACGCGCGTGCAATCAACGCATTTGCAAACGCATCGACTAACTCATACAAGCGTCTAGTTCCTGGCTTCGAAGCGCCGGTAATGCTTGCTTACTCAGCACGTAACCGCTCAGCGTCTATTCGTATCCCACACGTAACTAGTGATAAAGCGCGTCGTATCGAAGTTCGCTTCCCTGACCCAACAGCTAACCCATACCTAGCGTTCACTGCAATGCTAATGGCTGGTCTTGACGGAATTAAGAACAAGATCCACCCTGGCGATGCAATGGATAAAGATTTGTATGACCTACCTGCAGAAGAAGCAGCGGAAATCCCAACAGTTGCAAGCTCGCTAGAAATGGCGCTTGAAGCGCTTGATAACGACCGTGACTTCCTTAAAGCCGGTGGCGTTATGACAGACGACATGATCGATGCATACATCGACCTTAAGTCTGAAGAAGTAACCAAACTTAACATGACAACTCACCCTGTTGAGTTTGACATGTACTACAGCGTGTAATAACACCTGTATAGCGATATATACTAAAGCCCGCTTTGCGGGCTTTTTTTATGCGCGCTAATTATCTACTATGGTTATATAAATTCGTTAAAGAATACCAATAGAGTCCCCTTTTTAGCGGAATTTACTGTGCGCCAGTTTTAGTCAAATCTAGCCAGACCAATTAAGTGCTCGGCCAAAGGTAATAAATTGGCAGCCCTACAATACATTGATTAGGTAACAACACGTGCAAAACATGACGCGAAATATCTGCTTACTATCACTGCTGACGCTGGCTAGCTATGGGCTGCTTCCTTTACAGGCCACTGCGCTAAGTCAAGATAATGAACAAAAAAGTACGCAGCAAGATGCACAAATGAACGACGAAGCTGAAGGCGTCAATGCACCCGTCGCTGGAACCTCTTCCTCTACAACAATCTATAAAGTAGTTGGAAAAGATGGATCTGTTACTTACACCGATAAGCCGCAAAAAAATGCAGAGCCATTAGCGTTTGATGGAAAAACACAGAACGTAGTTACCGCTGCGAAAGTTCCCCCGCCACCACCACTTAAGCCCGATACACCAAAGCCGAAATACCGCGTGGTAATCAAATCTCCAGCACCTGAGGCGACAATCCGAAATAATTTAGGTGAAATTACCATTTCAGCGACTCAAACTGGTGCACCTAAAGCACCTATCTATCGGTTAATTTTTGATGATGCCCCAATTGCTAGCAATAATTCCGGCGTTTTTAAGTTATCTGGTATCCATCGTGGGGCACACACCTACAAAGTTGAACTAACTAACAATACGGGCAAGACTCTTGCATCGTCTCCAGTTCAAACCCTTTACCTTCATCAGGCATCGGCGTTAATTAATAACTAATAGCGTGCAACCATGGTTATGCAAGCGCACCACAGAGGTTCAGTAAATATTTATTGCTGAGTTCTTTATTCGCGCACCGCATCATTGCAAGCTACAATGCACAAATATGGTGCAAAGGAGACGAGCTCGGATGCATTCCACCGAGTTAGAAACACAACAGCTAATCAATAGCTTAAACACCGCATTAGTGATGGTAGACAATAAACTTACGATTGTTTATGCCAACCATGCGGGTGAAGCTTTGTTTGAAACTGGGTTGAAACAACTTATCGGACACCCACTTCAAGACTTCTTTTTGCCGGGCACAATAGAGACCACCCGCCTTAAAGCCGCTATAAGGAAAGGTGAAGATTTCACCGAGAATGAAATTAAATTGGCGTTTAGAGATAACCGCTACGTATCTGCTGATTTGACTGTAACGAATTTACACTTTGAAGACGGCCCACGCCTGCTATTTGAAGTTAAAAAAATTGATCAGCAAAAACGCATAACGCGAGAAACACTGCAAAACGCACAGCATTATGCTGCTCGAGAACTAGTGCGCGGCCTTGCTCACGAAATTAAGAACCCACTTGGCGGCATTCGTGGCGCAGCACAGCTTCTAGAAAAAGAGCTGAACGACGAGCACAAAGAATTTACCAGCATGATCATTGAGCAATCTGATCGTCTTCGCAACTTGGTTGACCGTCTACTAGGGCCCAATTCACTGCCGCGATTCGAAGAAAGTAACGTGCATCAGGCCCTTGAAAAAATCCGCAGCCTTATGCGATTTGACTCAGATAGCCCTATTGCCATTGTTCGCGATTATGATCCGAGTATACCGCCACTGATGCTTGATCCGGATATGATCCAGCAAGCGGTGCTCAATATTGTTCGCAACAGTGTTCAGGCGCTAACAGAAAGCGAAACGCCTAATCCAGAAATAAAATTAGTAACACGCATAGAGCGCCAGATGACGATTCAAACAAAACGTTATGCGCTAGTGGCAAAAATAAAGATTATTGATAACGGACCGGGCATTCCGCCGGAAATTAAAGACACACTTTTCTACCCCATGGTCACAAGTAAACAGAATGGCTCTGGGCTGGGTTTGTCAATATCACAGACCCTAATCAACCACCACGGCGGCAAAATAGATGTAGACAGCTACCCTGGTCACACTGAGTTCGTAATTTATCTACCAATCGATCGTAAGGAGACAGACGATGACGAATGAGTCTGTGTGGATTGTCGATGACGACAGTTCTATTCGTTGGGTGCTGCAAAAGGCCTTACAGGCAGCTGAAATAAGCTGTTTAAGTTTTGAAAACCCTGAAGATTTATTACTTCAACTTCAAAGCGGCCAAGCCCCTGAAGTCATCATTTCAGATATTAGAATGCCACAAATGGACGGCATGACTTTATTGAACGAAGTGCATTCTTCGCACCCTATGCTTCCCGTTATAATCATGACGGCGCATTCTGATCTTGATAGCGCTGTAAACGCTTATCAAAAGGGTGCGTTTGAATATTTACCAAAACCTTTCGACATAGACGAAGCGGTTACATTAACCCAGCGGGCACTTGCCCACTCGAGGGAACAATCAAACGTATCAAAAGCACAGCCCGAAGATGTGGTGACCGAGATCATCGGCGAAGCACCTGCTATGCAGGAAGTGTTTCGCGCCATTGGCCGCCTCTCACGCTCTTCAATCAGCGTGCTCATTAACGGACAATCGGGCACCGGTAAAGAGCTGGTTGCACATGCGCTTCACAGGCACAGCCCTAGAGCAACTAAACCCTTTATTGCGCTGAACATGGCTGCTATTCCCGCTGATCTTGTAGAGTCTGAATTATTCGGTCATGAAAAAGGTGCATTCACCGGTGCACAAGCTGCTCGCCAAGGTCGCTTTGAACAAGCCGACGGCGGTACGCTATTCTTAGATGAAATTGGTGACATGCCCTTAGATGTGCAAACTCGACTGTTGCGCGTACTTGCTGACGGCCAGTTTTATCGCGTTGGCGGTCATCAATCGGTGAGTGTGGACGTACGCATTATTGCAGCAACCCACCAAAATTTAGAACAGCGTGTTGCTGAAGGAAAATTTAGGGAAGATTTGTTCCACCGCTTGAACGTAATTCGCGTACACCTCCCCTCTCTTAGTGAACGCAGAGAAGACATTCCCCTGCTAACGCGACACTTCTTACGTCGTGCAGCGAAAGAACTGGATGTAGAAGCTAAGAGTATTTCTAAAGAAGCTGAGCGCGTCATGTCCCAGCTATCATGGCCTGGTAACGTCAGGCAGTTAGAAAACGTGTGCCGATGGCTTACCGTGATGGCAAGTGGTCAAGAAGTTCTGCCTAGTGATTTACCACCAGAAATCCACAGCGACAACGCGATAGAGAAACCGAGTACAGAATCGGGCGAATGGCCAGACTTGTTGGCTAGCTGGACGGATAAGCAACTTCGTGACGGTCATCACAACATTCTTAACGACGCAATGCTGACGTTTGAGCGCGTTATGCTTGAGCGAGCGCTGCATCACACACACGGCCATAAGCAAGATGCTGCTAAGCGTTTAGGTTGGGGGCGCAACACGTTAACAAGAAAGCTCAAAGAACTCGGCGTAAACTAATTATCTGGTTGAGTTAGGCATACCTAAAAAAAATAGCAGACGCAGGCCTGCTATTTTTATTTGTCTGGCTCGCCAATCATTTTGAATAGCTTTTAGCCTCCTACTGAGAGCTTATCCAAAAAGACTGCAGATTCTTAATGTCCTTTGGTCAAAAGCGCCGTCATTGCCTGGTTGAAAATTCTCACCCATTTCATGCTGAACTGGCCTTTGGCGCTGCGGTTAATTTCAATCACCGCCTCTTTTTTTGATAACACCTTATCTTCATTGTGAGCTCTGGGATGAGTCATGGCGTCATAGGTATCCACTATAGCGAGTAACTTTGCGCCTTCACAAATATCGTCTTCTTTAAGCCCGAGCGGATAACCGGTTCCATCAGTACGCTCGTGATGCTGCATCACAATTTTGCGCGCCATATCCCACTGGTCTAAATGCTCTAACAAACGCGCGCTCTTATATACGTGAGAGCGCATAAGATTAAACTCGTTATCGCTAAGAGCATCCCCTTTATGGAGTAGCTTTAGAGGCATAAATGCCATACCGAAATCGTGAACGTAACTGGCAACGGCAAGCTGATCCTCGTCAATAGGATTTTCGGCCACGTCATTAATGTACATTGCAAGTTTTGCGACCCGATCACCACGCCCAGCCCAGTAATCTGAACGGCGCTCTATAGACTGCATTAGATCTCGGAAAAACAGAATATCCTGCTTTTTTTCGCTACTAATGTCTTTCGGTATTCCCGTTGCCGCAAGGGTGACCGGTTTATTTTGAGTATTGGATTGCTCGTTATCATCAACCACTCTATCTAGAGCCGGATTTAGTAATAGTACGGCTTCTGTTAGACGCTTCTCATGATCAGATGAATTTTCAGGTGTCACACGGCTTATTGCCAAAACTAGCTGGTTGTGAAGGTTGTCATCGTACTCAGCACTACCATTGGCCATTACGCTTTCGACAAACGCTTTAACCCTGTCCATGGTCAGCAATACCAAATCACTCATTGTGCTTGTGTAAGCCACCTGCCCTTTACGCAGATAATCTAGCAAGTCCTCCACGTGCTGCAAAAGCGGGATCATCGGTGAGAAGTTAACTAAGCCCAAATCGCCTTTGATTGTATGAATAGAGCGAAACAAAGCGCGCTGCAACTCGTTGTCTTCAGGACGAAGCTCTAACTCAATCAGAGTTTGCTCACTAGATTCATAGAGTTCGTTAATTTCCTCCATTAGGTCAGCAAGAATATCTTCTTCGAGGTCGTCTGGAGTGAATGTTTGCATATACTGGTTACCGAGTTAGATTCGATTGCGCTTCTTCTTATTGTAATTGGGTATCGGCAAAATTTCCTCATACTAAAGGTGATAAAGATAAGGACTTTTTAAATAAAAAGATTAGCGCTGTAAAAACTCATCGGACAAGTGTACGCTGAAACTTCATCTATACTGCGCGCGTCAATAGAATCTAGGAGTTGTTTTGATCGCTTTATTCCGCATTCCAGCACTTTTTATCGCCTTTTTGTTTATCAACGTTGTGTTGTTGATTATTTGTATTGTGCGTCCTTTTCACAAAGATAACGTTCATGCAGCGGGCAGCTTATACTCTCTCATGGCAAAAATTGTGGGCCTGAAGCTCATCATTAGAAAGGACCCAGCGGTTAAAATTAATGAACCTTACGTATTTATAGCTAATCACCAAAATAGTTTTGACGTGATTACGATTTGTAAAGCTGCCCTTCCTGGCGTGGTCACAATTGGTAAAAAAAGCCTAAAGTGGATCCCTATATTCGGCCAAATATACTGGCTATCTGGGAACATCATGATTGATAGAAAAAACTCAGGTAAAGCCCGAAATACGCTAGATATTGCCGCACATCGTATAGCTAAAAAGAAGACGTCAGTGTGGCTATTTCCTGAAGGCACCAGAAGTTACGGCAGAGGTATTCTACCTTTTAAGCAGGGAGCATTTCGTTTAGCGAAAACGACCAATGAGCCAGTTGTTATGGTTACAGCCAGCAACTTGCACAACAAAGTGAAATGGAACCGTTGGGACAATGGGATAGTGCTCATTGATATTTCTGCTCCCGTCCCCCTTACTGAAGCGCATTCAATCAAAGAGTGGATGGTACATTTCAATGATGAAATGAAACAAAAATTCGATACGCTCAATACTCAGGTCGCTGAACTAGAAAAAAGCAGGTAAACTTGCGTCAAAATTGCTAACGAGTGTTTATTATGACCCAGTTCGATGAAAGAGAAGAGTGGTACGAGTTTAATCAAGAAACCATTGATGCCCTTTTAGAAGACGGCAGCCAAGCAGACGCCGACTATACCATTGAGCACCACTTCGCCAGTACAGACTTCGATGTGTTAGAAAAAGCCGCCGTAGATGCATTTAAAGCCGGTTTTGAAGTTACGGATGCAGAGGAATTGATGCTAGATGACGGTGAAACAATTTTCTGCTTCGACGCTATAGTTGAAAGGAAACTGGATATTGAAAAACTCAATGCAGATTCTGACGCACTGCTAAAAATTGCTGACAAACACGACGTAACGTACGATGGATGGGGCACCTATTTTGAACCCCGTGAAGAAGGCGAGTACGAAGAAGAAGGCTATCACTTCGACGACTAATTCTTAAATTCCCAGATAAAGCTGAAGGGGCATTAAGTTACTCTTCAGCTTTTGTTCATCTTTTTCCATCAACAATGACACTGTCATTATCGATTGGAAAAGGATGGACAGATGAAAAAATTACTACTCGCACTTGCCACATACTCCGCTTTTACCGCAGTGCAATTAAATTTCACTGCGCCTGCGCATGCAACAATTGAATCAGACTCGCAGTTAAAAGCCGTTGAGTCTAAAGAGTATCGCTACGACAAGCCCTTTGTTCCATCGGCCTCGCTTGAATCGAAGACCACAGATACTGTAAATAGCCAACGCGATGAAATTCAGTCTTCGGATGGCGCTCTTCATCAAGACCCGAATATTCTTGAAACTGAAAAACACACGCAGCATTTGGGCATTAATAAGTCTTCTAGCGATATTGTCGTTAGCAGTATTAATGAATTTTGGATTTACGAAAGCTGGGTATCGTTAGAGCAAGATATCGACTACGATGGCTATCACTCTACTTTTTCAATCGAGTTCGACGCCGATACTATTTTTACACGCGCCCCTGTTTATGCAGTTTTATACCTAGGTAGAAACGATGTTTATGAAGCTATTCATGTGACGTCTGACTTTTACATCTATTCAGAAGATTCCACGGACACGTTTACAATTGAAAGTAATCTTTTATCTGGGTACGCTCCGGGGGATTACGATATTTTACTAGAGCTTTATGACGCAGATACAGAAATGCTAGTCGCTTACACAGATGCCTACGATGATAGCGCTCTTGCGTATGTTCCTCTTGAAAGTGAAAACTACGAGTATGTTGCAGAAGAGACGGTAGTGATCGTTGAAGAGCACGGTGGTACATGGACTTTTCTCACGCTCGTTATGCTAGGTGGAGTAGCATTCATGCGCAGATTGTCGGTAAGAAGCCAAAGATAGATTGATTACACAGCGTGCAAACTGATAAGGCTGCAAATTACTGCAGCTTTTTATCGCTTGCTGATGAGTTAAAGCCTTTGCTTACCTATTCTCTCTTACCAAATAAGAGAACAGGAAATACATGCCGAACTCGTGAAAACACCTACACCTTAAAGCTCGTCAAATCTTGTTGAATGTGTTGGCTCAAAGAGCTTAGTTGCTCTGTTAATACCGTAGAAGATTTAGCATTTTTGGCTACATCAATAGTCAGAGCATTGATTGACGACACTTTGGTATTTACGTTTGTCGTGACCACGCTTTGCTCTTCAGTGGCTGTCGCTACACCTGAGTTCATATCATTGATAATTTGTATATTTCTTATTATATCTTCAAGCGCCGCAATAGCATGGGATGACTCATCAATGGTGGCCCCTAGTCTATCTTTAGTAGTGAGCATCAATTTGCTGGCGTCTTCGGAAGAGGCTTGTAAATCGTTGATAATCGCCTCAATTTCTTTTGTTGAGTCTTGAGTGCGCTGTGCAAGAGCACGGACCTCATCGGCGACCACTGCAAATCCACGACCTTGCTCGCCTGCTCTCGCAGCCTCAATAGCAGCATTCAGCGCCAATAGATTTGTTTGCTCCGCTATTCCTTTTATTACTGTAAGTACGGTATTAATGAGTTCACTTTTTTCATTTAGCTCAGAAATTTTAGTAGATGTCTCTCCTATACTTTCACCTAAGCTATGAATATCATCTACGGTTTTTTGTACTATCTGATTACCTGAGCTTGCAAGCTCGTTACAGCTTTTAGTTTTGTCTGATGTTTGTACAGCGTTGTGAGACACTTCTTCAGTGGCCTTTGACATTTGACTTAACGCAGCTGATACCTCTTCAATTTCGGCCAATTGAAGCTGAGTTTCACTCACATTGTTATCAGAGTGTTTTCTTATTTCTTCGGCACATACTGAAAGGCGTTCTGCGTTTTCAACAATCCCTTTTACCAATATCTGTAAATTCGCTACAAACCTGTCGAAAGTATTTGCTAGCTCACCGACTTCATCGTTTGATTGAATGTTAAGACGCCGCGTGAGATCGCCGCCGCCTTGAGCGATTTCGGCCATTGCGTCTGACACTTTGCTCAAAGGCGACAGCACATATCGCGATAATACAAACCAATTTGTACCGCCAAGAGCAGCAATTAAAATTATCCCTATTAATAAAAACATCCATTTTGCTGCGAAAAGCAAATCTTGATTGGTATCTAAAAGATAGGAAACTTGAAGGTGACCTATGTCTTTTTTACCTTCCCATGTTATCGCTACCTTTGCTCTACTAATATCGTGCGACTGAGTGTTTGCCTCCTTGTCTACCGCGCTCGCAATCGCATTTCCACGATGATCAAAGGCCTCTATTCGCAAAACATGAGGATAAGCTACAAAGGATGAAAGGATGTCTTCGGTTAATTTATTATCGTATGCAAATATTGGCTCTTGCATAACAATAGACAGCGCTTGGTTAGTGTCGCGCATATCTTTCTCTAACTGCTCATCGAAATACTGGCTGGTTGCAATATAGCTCAAACCAAACACCACTAGCATTACCGCTAATGAAACGAGAGAAAGCGTGATCATGGATTTTTGTTTTATTGATTGCATGGTTTTTCCGTAAATTAGCTCAGGTGACGCGATTTGTATCTCGATGATTCAAAAATGTACTTACTGTAAGTTTTTTAAATCTAACCAAAATTCTGTTCTGTTTAAGGGCGTATCAGGGTGTAAATGAGGATTCCCCACCCGAAAAACAGTCCGCTCGGCAATGTTTGCCTTTGTCAGTACGTCTTGAATCATGGAGTTATTGAAAAAGAGTTCGTCGTAACTACCGTCTTCTATAGCCTTCTCAAAGCCGCTATAAATAAGGTCATGCAGACGCTTGTCATTCTTATTTACATAAAAGTACATAGCATAGGGGTAGACCAGCATTACGTTAGTATCTACAACAAGGTCAAGATGCTGATGATTTGCAGCCTCAATAAATGGTTCGTGCAGCGCTCTGGGGAAATAATCAAACCTTCCCCCTTCTAACATTGGAAATAAGTTTTTATATTTGATTGTGGTTACCGTGGGTATACCCGCACTTTTTAGTATTTGTGTATCGCCCCAAAAACGTCCCTGGCCTGCCTCAAATTGCAAAAGGTCTTCAAACGTTTTGATTGTGGAAAAACGTGCTTCATCTTCTTTTCGAATAAGAAATATACGATGCCCAAGCAACCCTTTTAAAACGGGAATGCGAACTGCCTCAAGGCGTTCGTCTTTTTCTTTATCTCCACCAGACCACATAACGTCAAGATTTTCAGCTTCGACTTCACTAACCAATTGCGCCTCGTTGAGCACCTCGGGAAGCGTTGACAGTGTTATTGACGGTGCACTTTTACTCAATGTCAGCGCTAAAATATCGTAAAGAATTTGCTCCTTCTCTCCTTGTACTTTTGGCACCACCACCGTCTGCGCGTGTGAATAGGAGTAAAACGCAAAAAGGAAACAAGTGAGCAGTAGAACAGAGAGCTTTCTCCATAACTTCATTAAACTAACTTCCATCCAAAATTAACCTAAGTTGAAAAGCATAGTACAAAGCAGAGGACTTAGCCCTTTTAAGCAAAAAAACTTAGTTTTTCATTCAATTGCTATATTTATTTTTGGCAGAAGCCCAACATTGTTTGGTACTTCTGTGCAATCGATGCCAGAATAAAACTAAGTTATCGCTTGTTTTGGACGTGCGTATATGCCTGCAAAATATAATAAAAACCCAAAGCCCTCGCCAACACGACGAACCCTGTTGAAGGGTGGGCTGGCTTTCGGTTTGACTGCGGGCGTGACTCCTTTTGCTATTGGAAAGCCTAAACCCACACTTCGTGTAATGGGTACCCACGTAACGCTCCAAGAAGCTATACGACAGAGAGCGATGGAAGACTTGGGCATAAACATAGCGTTTGAACCCGGCGGCAGTGCTAGAGTTCTTCAGAAAGCATCGATGCTCCCAAATTCATTCGATCTATATGAGCAGTGGTCTAACAGCATCAACGTACTGTGGCGAGCTCAAGCTATTCAGCCAATAGAAAAAAAGCGTCTTCTATATTGGGAAGAAATAAATAACCTGACCAAGACCGGTAAACTCACGGAAAATGCAAGAGAGGGAGCAGGCGATGCTCCGCATAAAATCCTTCATGTTCAAGGCAACGGATCATTGGGCGAAAAGCATACAGATGGAATTAGCTTCTTACCTTACGTGCACAATGTAGACTCTTTTGGCTATGACACAACGAAACTTCCAGTGGAACTCCAAAGTGAAGAAGAAAGCTGGGGATGGTTATTAGACTCTCGATATTCAGGTAGAGTGGGTATTGTAAATGATCCAACGATTGGTTTGTTTGACCTAGCGCTTGCCGCACAGGCCAAAGGCTTTATGCAGTTTGAAGATATTGGTGCCATCACTGAGTACGAGCTGGATGACTTATTTAACCTTCTTATAGAGTTAACGCAATTAAATCATTTCAACGGTTTTTGGACATCAGTCCCTGAATCGGTAGAGTTTATGAAAAGTGGCAGAGTATCTATTGAAAGCATGTTCTCGCCCGCTGTATCAGCACTTAATGGTCAAGATATTCCTGTAAAATTTGCTGCGCCGAAAGAGGGTTACCGTGGCTGGCACGGCGTAATGTGTTTATCTTCCGCTACACAAGGACGAGCGAAAGACGTCGCATACGAGTACATGAACTGGTGGTTATCTGGCTGGCCGGGCGCATTTATCGCTAGACAGGGTTACTATATTTCTAACCCACAGCGCTCGGCTTCCTATTTATCGAAGGCCGAATGGGATTATTGGTACGAAGGAAAAGTAGCATCAGAGCCGTTGAAGGGAACCGACGGAAAGATAAGTGTTAAAGCTGGCGCACAGCGCAATGGCGGCAGTTATGAAACCCGTTTGAGTAACGTCGCAGTATGGAACACAGTTATGCCTACGTATGAATATAGCTTACAAAAGTGGTACGAATTCATTACCGCATGATCTCTCTGGAAGAAGTATCACTAATAAAATGGAATAAGGTTTTGTAAGTTCAAATGTTATCGTCAATTCGCATACAGCTTATCACCGTTTTTCTTGCGCTAATCACTTTGATTCTGGCGCAGAGCTTTATTGCTCGCAAAAACCAGGATGTTTTGAGTAAAGGAGTTTCATCAGCCGCTAACGCAGTTATCAATGTTGGCATTGTTAAAGAATTAGAACGTGATGTTGTTGACCTACAAAGAAACGTACTTATTTTTAAAGAAAACGCCAGCAAGTCTGCGATCACGCGCTTCAGCAGGCTGATGGTGACAATAAACAGCAAATTAGACACGCTAGACGCTGCGGAGCAATCTGGAAGTAAAGAGGGCGACAGGTATATTCTTTCGAGGATGAGAGAACACCTAAATGCTTATCAGGAGAACTTCTCTCAGGTCGTCAATGCCCGTTCCGAGAGAGACAATTTAATAGCCCAAGGCACACTTTCAGATATTACTTTTCTTAACACATTGTTAGATGAAGCCTTAGCAAAAGGCGAAGTTTCCGTTGTCTCGGTGGAAGAAGCGAAAACCCTTCTAATTCGTGCTGAAAACGCAATGCTAAAGTATCTGATGAAGCCTGATATGAGGTTTATTCAATCATTTAACGAAGCAGCCGATTCCTTAAAGAGTCTCAACTTTTCGGAAAACGAGCGCCTTCAACAAAGAATAAAGTCACTCACTGCTAAAATTAAAGGCGACTTCTTTAAACTGACTCAGCTCATTCAAGGCAACTTATTTCTCGTCAATGTGGTCATGGCAGGCTCAGCCAACGAATTTCTTTACCTAAGTGGTGAGCTAGCTAAGCAAGTCACCACGAATTCAGAAGTTGCCACACAAAGAACGTATCAAATAGCCAAGCGTACTCAGCAAAACGGTGAGGTATTCTCCCTTATAGCGATACTTCTCGCATTGTCAGCAGCGCTCTTTTCTACCTTTCGTATTCTTGGTCCTATCCGTTCCATTACTTTGGTCTTTAACAAGCTTTCTAAAGGCGTTCAAATCGCTAATATTCCCGGCAGTAATCGCAAAGATGAGATTGGTAAATTAGCAAAAGCAGCGCTGGTGTTTAGCGATAAGAATCGCCAAACTGAAAAGCTTTTACATGAAGCGCGTAACATGAATACGCAGCTAGAGGGTTTAAACAGAGCTTTAACAGAGTCGAAGATAAAAGCAGAGCAGGCAACTGCGTCTAAAAGTATGTTTTTAGCCAATATGAGTCACGAAATCCGTACTCCGATGAATGGCATTATTGGTCTGATAGAACTTGCTCAACAACAAACGCTTTCAAATACGGTAAGAGGATACTTGGATAAAGCAGCGTATTCAGGCCAAATTTTAATAAGCGTGATTAACGATATACTCGACTTTTCAAAGATAGAAGCTGGCAAGTTAAAAATAGAAGAAGTAAGTTTCTCATTGCATTCACTGTTCGATAACTTGATAGCAGTTATTGCACTACGCGCCAAGGAAAAGAACTTATCCGTTCACTTTACAGTAAACCCTTCGCTTCCCCCGCAGGTTATTGGCGACCCATTGCGTATTGCCCAAATCATTATGAATATTGGAAATAACGCCGTTAAGTTCACCGAGCAAGGTCATGTTGATATAGTGTTTGATGGCACATTAAATGAAAAAGGAAATGTGCTTAACCTCAAAATGGAAGTTACAGATTCAGGCATAGGCATGAGTCCATCTCAACTGGATAGAATTTTCAAACCATTCACTCAAGCCGATGGGTCGACGAACAGGAAATATGGCGGTACTGGCCTGGGACTCGCTATTGTAAGCCAGCTCACAGAACTTATGCAGGGGCGCCTAGAAGCGACGTCCACAATAGGTAAAGGCAGTACATTTAAAATTGAGCTGCCTTTGAAGGCGTTTAAAAACCAGGCAGGCGTCTTGGCCCAAACCCCTCAGCTTCCTTTAGACAGCCTTTACATTACTCAAGCGCCCTTGCTGCCATTGGCCTATTGTCATCAAATTCAGCTCTTGGAACAGCGACATTTATCGATTGAGGAAGCGAAGCAAATATCCGACCTTCCCGAATTCATTATTTTTGATGTACAAAATTTCACTACCTTTAGAGAAAACCTTACTTGGCTAAAAAGTTTACACGAAACAGGCAAGTCAGTAGGTCTGGTTTTCGAGACAGCGGGTACTGCTCTTCAATCAAAATACGATTCACTGTGGGACGGACCGTCAATTATGCATCCGTTTACGCCAGCGCAGTTCGATCGTTTTATAAATCAAGTGATCTCGAAAGACGCCAGAAATGACAATACGAAGTTTGATCATGAAACCATAAATACTGTGCTCGAAGGACACGTGCTGTTGGTGGAAGACAATAATATCAATCAGCTTGTTACAGGCGAGATGCTGACAAATCTTGGGCTTACTTTTGATATCGCAGAAGACGGAAAACAGGCTGTACAAAAAGTGGAAAATGCACCGCAATACGACCTCGTATTAATGGACGTTCAAATGCCCGTTATGGATGGTTATGAAGCAACGAGGCTACTTCGTGAGAAAGGTTTTACCGGTGTACCTATTATTGGCCTTTCAGCAAATGCGATGAAGGAAGATAGACAAGGGGCACTTGATGCCGGTATGAATGACTATCTTACTAAGCCCATTAAGCAAAAGGCGCTTGTTACTATGCTTAAACAATACTTAGGCAAACGATTAGATGGTTAACTTTATTTGATTATGAGCATCATCAAATAAAAAAGGGTTACCTCAAATATGAGGTAACCCTTTTATTTATCTACTTCATTAGCCAGTTAAAGCTGAAGTATTTTCGTTTACAGTGCTTTAATGGTCTCGAACTGCTCTTTAAGTTTAGCTAGGGCTTTTTCACCCTCTTCCAACTTACCGCGTTCTTTCTCAATTACCGCTTCTGGCGCGTTGCTTACGAACTTCTCGTTACCTAATTTGCCACGGGTACGAGAAACATCTTTCTCGATTTTCTCCATCGCTTTAGTAATACGAGCAAGCTCTGCGTCTTTGTCGATAAGCCCTGCCATTGGGATAAGTATTTCCATTTCCCCCACAAGCGCTGTGGCACTGGCTGGTGCTTCTTCACCGTCTTTTAATATCGTAACGGTTTCAAGCTTAGAAAGCTTGTCTAGGAATGCCTTAGCCGCATCAAGACGACGAGTGTCTTCATCACTTACGTTTTTAAGTAGCGCATTAAGTGGCTTGTTTGGCGAGATATCCATTTCACCACGGATATTACGAATACCTACGATAAACTTCTTCACCCACTCGATATCAGCAAGTACTTTGTCGTCTTGTTTCGCTGCATCAACTTCAGGGAATGCCTGAACCATAATGCTTGCGCCCTCTTCCACCTTAAGCGCACTTAGTGGCACAACGCGCTGCCAAATCGTGTCGGTAATAAAAGGCATTAGCGGGTGCAACAAGCGAAGCAGGCTTTCTAGCACGTTAATTAGCGTATGGCGGGTACCGCGCTTTTCGGCTTCAGTGCTGGCGTCATTGCTAAGCACAGGCTTAGTGAGTTCCAGATACCAGTCACAGAACTGGTTCCAGGTAAACTCGTAGACCGTTTGCGCAGCAATATCAAAGCGGTAGTCTTCAAGGGCTTTTTCAAACTCAACCAGCGTTTGTTGGAACTTAGCCCAAATCCAGCGATCGGCCATGCTAAGCACCATTTCGCCACCGTCACGGCCTGTATCGTGCTCTTCTGTGTTCATCAATACGAAACGGGATGCGTTCCAAATTTTGTTACAGAAGTTGCGGTAGCCTTCAACACGGGCCATATCAAAGTTGATATCGCGACTGGTTGACGCCATCGCTGCAAAGGTAAAGCGCAAGGCATCTGTGCCGTAAGCCTGAATACCATCTGGGAACTGTTTACGAGTACGCTTGGCAATCTTCTCAGCAAGCTGAGGCTGCATCATGCCCGCAGTGCGCTTAGTCACTAGCGACTCAATATCAATACCGTCAATCAAATCGATTGGGTCAAGCACGTTGCCCTTCGACTTTGACATTTTATCGCCGTTCTCATCACGGATAAGGCCAGTAATATAAATATCTTTAAACGGAATCTTGCCAGTGAACTTCTTGGTCATCATGATCATTCTGGCAACCCAGAAGAAGATGATGTCAAAGCCAGTTACTAGCACTGAAGACGGTACAAAGGTTTCAAGGTCTGGTGTTTCTTCTGGCCAGCCCATGGTCGCGAACGGCCATAGCGCACTTGAGAACCAGGTATCAAGAACATCGTCGTCTTGTGAAAGGGTCACGTCACTGCCGAGGCCATGTTTTTCACGTACTTCTTCTTCGGTGCGGCCAACAAAAACGTTACCGTTTTCGTCGTACCACGCTGGAATACGGTGTCCCCACCACAGCTGACGTGAAATACACCAGTCTTGAATGTTGTGCATCCACTGGTAGTAAGTCTTGTTCCAGTTCTCTGGCACAAAACGAATTTCGCCGCTTTCAACCGCTTCAATTGCAGGCTTAGCAAGAGACTCAACGGCTACATACCATTGGTCAGTTAGATATGGTTCAATTACCGCGCCCGTTCTGTCGCCGCGCGGCACTTTAAGCTTGTGCGGCTCAATTTTAACCAATGCGCCTTGGGCGTCTAAATCGGCCACAATTTGCTTACGGGCGTCGAAGCGATCTAAACCGCGATATGCTTCTGGCGCATCGTCGTTAATTTTCGCATCGTCAGTAAGAATGTTGATCATAGGTAGGTTATGACGCTTACCCATGTCGTAGTCGTTGAAGTCGTGAGCTGGCGTAATTTTAACGCAGCCTGTACCAAATTCTTGGTCTACGTAGTCATCGGCAATCACCGGAATTAAACGGCCAGTAATCGGTAGCTTAATTTCTTTGCCGATAAAGCCTTGATAACGCTCGTCATCTGGGTGTACCGCAACCGCGGTATCACCAAGCATGGTTTCAGGGCGGGTAGTCGCAACCACTAGCTCACCGCTACCATCCGCAAGTGGGTAGCGCATGTGCCACATGTGGCCGTCTTCTTCTTCGTTTAGTACTTCTAAGTCAGATACTGCCGTGTGAAGCACTGGATCCCAGTTAACCAAACGCTTACCGCGATAAATAAGGCCTTCTTCGTGAAGTTTAACGAACACTTCTGTTACGGCTTTAGACAGGTCTTCGTCCATGGTAAACACTTCGCGAGACCAGTCAGGTGACGTACCTAAGCGGCGCATTTGACCGGTGATCGTACCGCCACTGTGCTCTTTCCATTCCCACACTTTTTTGATGAAGTCTTCGCGACCTAAATCGTGGCGCGTCTTGCCTTCAGCATTAAGTTGGCGCTCTACCACCATTTGGGTAGCAATACCTGCGTGGTCAGTACCCACTTGCCATAGCGTATTGTCGCCCTTCATGCGGTGATAGCGGGTTAAGGCATCCATAATGGTCTGCTGGAAACCATGGCCCATGTGAAGGCTACCGGTAACGTTTGGTGGCGGAAGCAAAATACAATAAGGGTCGCCGCTACCTGAAGCTTTAAATAAACCCGCCTCTTCCCATGACTTGTAGCATTGCTGCTCGATGGACTGCGGTTCGAAGGTTTTATCCATTACACACTCTCAAATTGAAGCTAAACGCGAATGAGCTATGCAGATTTAAACTGCATATTGCATCCAGCTTGCTGATAGTTTTTGTATCTCACCCGTGCAGCCTGTTTGGCATTCTCGTCCACGGGTACAAAATCGATGATTTGACGATGCTGGTTAGGCGAAGGCACCATGCCGGAACCCACATTTACCACCATTTGTCGTCTGGCTACCTGCTCTGGCCGCCAACAAATTTCCACCGGCGTCCCCGACTGCGGCCCTTCACCAAAAAGATTATGGGGCACGAAGCGGTCAGCCGGTAGCTGCCACAACAATTCATCAACTTCTTCAGCTTGCGCCTGTGTATCGCACAACACGCTAATTTTTTGCTTATTGGCAAACGCTGACGCAATGACTTCACTGGCGCGGCCTGCCACACCATTGTCACTGCTGGTAAGTTGATAAAATATCACTTGTGGCATGAATGATTAGTCCTCTAACTTGATATCAGCGCGGTTCATTAAGAACTGAGACAGCATAGGCACTGGACGGCCTGTTGCACCTTTGTTCTTACCACTGCGCCATGCCGTACCGGCAATATCAAGGTGCGCCCAGTTGTACTTTTTAGTAAAACGTGACAGGAAACAACCGGCTGTGATTGACCCTGCAGGGCGACCACCCAGGTTTGTCATGTCGGCAAACGGACTTTCAAGCTGCTCTTGGTAATCATCCCATAGCGGTAAACGCCATGCGCGATCTGAGCTTTGCTCTGATGCATTTAGTAGCTCGTGAGCAAGAGGATTGTGCGTGCTCATTACTGCCGTTGCGTGATGACCTAATGCGATAATGGCCGCGCCCGTTAGCGTAGCAACATCAATAACAAGCTCTGGTTCGAAACGCTCTACATAAGTTAGTGCGTCGCACAATACCAAACGGCCTTCTGCATCGGTATTAAGCACTTCAACGGTTTGGCCCGACATGGTCGTTAGAATATCGCCTGGGCGATAGGCTTTACCGTCTGGCATGTTCTCACAGCCTGCTAGTACGCCGATAACGTTAATTGGCAAATTAAGCGCAGCGATAGTGTGCATCGTGCCAAGCACGCCTGCAGCGCCGCCCATGTCGTACTTCATTTCATCCATGGCTTCGCCAGGCTTAATTGAAATACCGCCAGAATCAAAAGTAAGACCTTTACCAACAAGCACTATAGGTGCTTGGTCTGCAGCACCGCCGCGGTGATGCATAATACTCATCATGCTTTCGTTGTCAGACCCACGACCAACCGCTAAATATGCCTGCATACCTAGCTCTGCCATTTGGGTTTCATCAACGACTTCAGCAGTTACGCTGTCATATTGGCTAGCTAGCTCTTGCGCTTGTTGCCACAGGTAAGCGGGGTTACAAATGTTTGGTGGCATGTTGGCCACGTCTTTCGTCACTTTTGCACCACGAGCAACGGCCAAGCCATGCTCAATAGCACGCTCGCCCACCGTCAGTTCGCGACGAGTAGGTACATTAAATACAATTTTGCGCAGCGGGCGGCGAGGCTCGCCTTTTTTCGTTTTAAGCTGCAAGAAGGTGTAAAGCGTGTCTTCCGTTGCCTCAACAGCTTGGCGCACTTTCCAATAAGTATCACGGCCTTTAACGTGAAGCTCGGTAAGGAAACACACTGCTTCCATTGAACCCGTTTCATTCAACGTTTGAATGGTTTTGGCAATGATATTCTTATACTGACGTTCATCTAATTCGCGCTCTTTGCCACAACCGACTAGAAGCACGCGCTCGCTCAGTACGTTAGGTACATTGTGTAGCAACAACATTTGACCCGCTTTACCCTCAAGGTCGCCACGGCGTAACAAGTTGCTGATATAACCTTCACTGATTTCGTCTAGTTGTTCGGCCACCGCCGTTAGGCGACGCGGCTCGAAGACACCCACAACAATACATGCACTGCGTTGTTTTTCAGGACTGCCACTTTTTACACTAAACTCCACGATATCACCTCGCTTTTCGTCGTTTATGGTTTGCACGATGACTAAAATCACGTAACGTTTCGCGCTGCTTTATGTTTTAATACGCAGCATAACTTTTTAGTTCGCTGCAATACACGCTTTCATGCCTATTGAATATAGGTTAATTTTGCGTCAAAACACCATGCAAACGGTTTATGATTGCAGGCAAAACTTGTAAAAACGGTAAGTTTAAACAAAATTGTGCATTCTTTCACTAAAATTCCTAATTTTCCGGAAGGGCTGAGATGCTGATATTCCGCTATTTACTTAAGGAAACGCTGAAATCTCAGTTAGCGATTTTCTTCATCCTAATGGCAATTTTTGTCACCTTGCGATTTGTGCGCGTTTTAGGCGATGCATCAGACGGTGACATTCCCGCTGGGCTAGTGCTTGGCTTCTTAGGTTTATATGCCCCCATTCTCTCATCGTTGGTGCTGCCCATCAGTGCTTACTTAGGCATAATGCTGGCCCACGGCAGGCTGTATGTAGATAGTGAAATGACGGTGATGCGCGCCTGTGGTATCAGTGAATGGTACGTTACGCGGGTGATGCTATTTTTATCTGTGCTCATCATGGTAGTTACTGGCGCAATCACCCTTTATTTCGCGCCGCTGGCTGCCGAAAACGAATATCAACTGCGAGAAAAAGCGCGAAATGAGGCGGGACTTTCAGCGCTGATGCCTGGCCGTTTCCAGCAGACCGGAAATGAGAAAGCGGTTATTTTTGTTCATGACGTGGACAAAAATGATACGCTGCAGCGTGTATTCCTGTCGCAAAATCAAACCGATGACAGCGAAGGCGGTGTCCGCGTGGTTTACGCGCAAACGGGCGAAGTAGCTAACAATCCAGACGGCACGCGAAACCTTGTATTAAAAGAAGGGGTGCAGTACGAAGGCAAGCAGTCTGAAAAGGCCTTCCGTAAAGTTGAGTTTGATGAATACCAGATTCAGATAGCCGATAAACCTGCAGACGAAACCCGTCGCAAGGTAAGTGTTTTGCCCACCAACGAGCTTTGGGAAGACGACAGCATTGAAGCTAGAGCAGAGCTACAGTGGCGCATTGCGATCCCCTTATCCATCCCGTTTTTAGTGCTTATTGCCGTTCCTCTTAGCGCAGTTGACCCGCGTCAGGGGCGATTCGGGAAAATGTTCCCTGCCATTTTGCTTTACCTTGGCTACTTCTTACTATTACTTGCAAGCAGACGAGTATTAGAGGACGGAAAAATGCCGCCCCAGCTTGGTTTATGGTGGGTTCATACCATTATGCTGATAATAGGGGTTATGCTTATTGTGCGAGACAGGAAAACTGGCACAGAGCTTCGCGCTTGGATATTGAGGAAGAAATAGATGTTTAAGATCCTCGATTTGTACATAGCACGAACGTTGTTGGGCACCATAACCGTCACTCTTAGTGTTCTTATTGGTTTAAGTGCACTTATTAAGTTCGTGGAACAGTTGCGCAAAATAGGCGAAGGCGACTACGACATGCTCGCCGCGTTTATTTACGTACTACTAAGCTTGCCCCGTGATTTAGAACAGTTCTTCCCTATGGCCACCTTACTTGGCGGCCTTATTGGCATGGGCGTCTTGGCAAGCAACAGTGAGCTGGTGGTCATGCAAGCATCAGGAATGAGCCGCTGGAATATAATCAACTCGGCCATGAAATCGACGCTTGTTATGATTTTACTGGTGATGGCCGTAGGTGAATGGGTAACGCCTTACAGTGAAACCAAAGCCAAACAAATAAGAACAGAAGCCATTTCGGGCGGAAGTTTATTCTCATCTGATAAACTTGTATGGGCAAAGGATGGAGACAGGTTTGTGAGCATTGGCCAAGTGCTGAGCCAAGACTCGCTTAAAGATGTGAGCATATTTAGTTTCAATGCTGACCTTTCACTAGACAGTATCACCTATGCGAAAAATGGAGAGTTTGACGGCGATGGCTGGTGGCTAAACGGCGTTGAAGTAACCCAGTTTACAGAAACCAATGTCACGTTAGATGAAAGCGATCGCGTGCGCTGGAACTCGACCCTTACTCCCGATAAATTGGGGATTGTGGCGGTTAAGCCGGAAGCATTGTCTATTACTGGCTTGCTTGATTACGTGAACTATCTAGATAATAACGACCAAGATCCATCTCGCTATGAGTTAGCGCTGTGGCGGAAAGTATTCCAGCCTATATCAGTTGGCGTTATGTTGTTGATGGCGCTGTCGTTTATATTCGGGCCGTTACGCAGCGTGACTATGGGTGCTCGCGTTATTATGGGCGTGCTAACAGGTTTTGGCTTTTTTATATTAAACGAGGTATTTGGCCCCGTGAGCTTGGTATATCAGTTGCCGCCATTCCTTGGTGCTTTGCTACCAAGCCTGCTGTTTGCTGCTGTCGCTGGTATTATGCTCAGGCGATAATTAAACAACAAAGTGACTTACGATTGGTGTATTGGTAGCTTACAGCACATATAAAAAAAGAGGCATCGCCTCTTTTTTTATATTTTTTTCGTACTCAAGCGCAGAAATTCACTACCAATTGACCGATGGGTTATCGTCGCTAGTAAGTGATAACCTTCTCGAATACGTTTCTTAAGCCAACCAACACGCACGCTACCAACTTTTGTGGTCGTTCGCCTCTTTGCTTAATTTCAACACTTCTGTTTTCGCTAAACGGTCTTGCAGTGACTGTTTATTCTTAAAATCAAATAAGACCAACAGAGTGCCGAGACCACCTAGCGATGCAAAAAGTCGAATGAATAAGCGAGGCCACGTCATAGGCTCTTCAACGGTGCTATAAATCCGCAAGCGCCAAGCTCGCATACCTAATGTTTGCCCACCTCTGCGCCAAAACCATAAGAAAAAGCCAGCTATCCAAAAGCCTACCCAAGTTTGAATAAGCAACTTATAGCCAAACGACGCCTGAATAAGGTCGGCGGGCTCTGCGTACCCCTGTAAATCGAGGGTACCGTTTTTTAACATAACCACCAGTGTGACTATCATCACCATCGCTGCGCACATGCCTACGGCAGTTGCCACCAGGGTGTCGTAAACCATAGCAAGTAACCGGCGGATAAACCCCGCTCGCTCAAGGGTTTCAATGTCTGAGTCTGCGCTACTCGCATTTTCATGTTCAGCAGTCGTCGACGATTTTGGTGCCGATTGCCTTTTCTTAACTTTCTTATCGTGTCTTGCCACGGGTGTCTCTTCACATCATCATTTTCAATACATATTTTGACACAAGCGCCCTACAGCATAAACACAATAAGCCACACTAAACGTCATTTAATAAAGTGATTGATAAACCGATAACTGCACAGTTATTAAAAAAAATGCATCCAAGCATACCATTCATTCGTTATCGTTATTAAAACGGATAACGGAAATCTTAAAGTGACCACATTAACTTTCGCAAAAACACTAACTGCTAGCGCTATATTACTCGCAACTGCACCCACACTCGCCCTCGATGACCCAGAAGGTGATATTGAGCATATTCGGGTACGCGGTGACTCGTCAGTAAAAGACGGGGAATTTATCTCAGCTTCTCAGGGATGGGTGTCGGGTGACACTATGATTGACCGCCCAATGCTACGCGCTGGTGAAATATTGGAATTTATTCCAGGTATGATGGTGACGCAACACAGCGGTTCAGGAAAAGCCAACCAGTATTTTCTTCGCGGTTTTAATCTTGACCATGGAACCGATTTCACCGTAAGCGTCGATGGAATGCCGGTCAACATGCGTAGTCACGGCCACGGTCAAGGATACAGCGACCTAAACTTTATAATTCCTGAACTAATCGACAGCCTTAACTACTTTAAAGGTACCTACTATGCCAACATTGGCGATTTTTCTAGTGCAGGCGGCGCGATTTTTAATTTGAGAGATTCTCTTGAAAACAACCAGGTATTCTTAGGTTTGGGCGAATATGGTTTTAAGCGCGCCGTTGCACTAAACCAGTTTGAAGCCGGAGAAAGCCGCATTGTTACGGCTTTAGAATACCAAACCTATGACGGCCCATGGACTGATGTTGACGAAGACGTAAAAAAGAAAAACGCTCATATTCGATATATTACGCCAATGTTAGATGGCCAACTTACCATAACAGGCATGGCTTATGACAATAGCTGGAACGGCGCTGATCAGGTACCAGAGCGTGCTATTCAAAGCGGCTTAATAGACCGCCTAGGCTCTATAGATACCCAAGTTGGGGGAGAGTCTTCTCGCTATAGTCTATCTGCAAACTACGCTAGCGACACATGGAACGCCTCTATTTATGCCATAGACACAGAGCTTAGTTTGTTTTCTAATTTCACTTACTTCCTCGATAACCCTGAGCGAGGCGATCAGTTCGAACAAGCTGATGATAGAAAAATCTATGGCGGTGAAATATTTACTACCCTCCCCCTCGCTATTACAGAAGGGAGCAGTATTACCTTGGGCGGCCAGTGGCGCTTTGACGATATTGACAATGTAGGCTTGTATCGCACTCAAAATTTAACCCGGTTTGGCACCGTTAGAGAAGACGCGATAGAAAGTAACAGCTATGCACTGTTTGCTCAGTCCAATATTTTTCTAAACGATAGATT
Source organism: Alteromonas gracilis (assembly GCF_002993325.1). GTDB lineage: Bacteria > Pseudomonadota > Gammaproteobacteria > Enterobacterales > Alteromonadaceae > Alteromonas > Alteromonas gracilis. The sequence continues at coordinate 8,571 of NZ_PVNO01000002.1, read as the reverse complement.
AAGCCTGTCGTTAGGTGGTCGTTATGATTACTTAGATGTTGATGTCGATAGCGATTTAGATGCCAACAGCGGTAGTGCTGACGATGGTATTTTTACGTTAAAAGCAGGCCTGAAATACTTGCTGTCTGAACAGTTCACCGCATTTGCCAATATCGGTCAAGGCTATCACTCAAACGACGCGCGGGGTGCAACTATTACTGTAGATCCGGTAAGTGGGGATGCAACCGAACCATCACCGCTATTAGTGAAGTCTCTTGGCTATGAAGCCGGGGTTAATTTTACCGACAACAGAACCTATAACGTTTCAGCTGCATTGTGGCGTCTAGAACTAGATAGTGAACTGGTTTATGTCGGCGACGCAGGCTTCACTGAAGCGAGCCGACCATCAGAAAGACACGGTATAGAAGTAAGTGCCTACTACTGGGTTAATCATCATTTAACAACTGACATTGAAGCTGCTTGGACAAAAGCAAGGTTCAGCGACAGCGTAGAGGGTGAAGGCCGCCATATTGACGGTACAGTACCGGGCGTTGTGAGCGCAGGCCTGACGTATTTTCAAAACGGAAACCAGCTTGGGTTTAGCTATACGCTGCGAGGTCGTTATTTAAGTTCTCGCACGGTGGAAAGCTTCGATGAAGTTTCACCGCCATCAACGTTTTTAATGAATGCACAGGTCGCTTATCGTCAGCCGATGTGGGACGTGACTTTAGAAGTGTTGAACGCCCTTGATAGTGATGACCATGATATCGACTACTTTTATGTATCGAGACTTCCTGGCGAGCCTGAAGAGGGCATAGAGGATTTGCACTATCACCCGGTCGAACCAAGAAACGTTCGTCTTACTGTTTCCTTGAAATATTAACCGCGCAGAAACTTTTAATGGTAATAGCGGCGCTGGCCCTTTTGGCGCCGCAATATTTTATGTGAATGTTTAAAAAGCGTGCTAGTTTAAATACTTAGAAGCAGCATTTTTCAATAGTAAGTCTCATTGTGTAAATGGTGCCATAACAATAAAAGGTAGGAGCAACGATGGAACATGAAACTTTGTTCCCTTTGCTGTGTAAAACAGCAGACGGTGACAAAAAAGCCTTCGCAGAGCTTTATAAAATAACCAGCCCACAGCTTTATGCAGTTGCTTTAAAGCTACTAAAACGGCCAGAGCTTGCCGATGAAGCCACACAAGATGCTTACATAAAAATATGGCACAACGCAGGCAATTACCAGCGAGGCAAAGGCACGGTGTTGACTTGGATGGTAAGCATTGCGCGCTATCGAGCACTGGACTTAATTCGCTATCACAATGTAAGAAACGAAGTTGAGCTAAACGATGATGCACCATCGGGAGTAGAAAGCTCGCAAAATGTCAAACTGGGTGCAGAGCAAGCCAGACTAGCCGCGTGCTTGGATGAATTAGACGGCCCTCAGCGCCAAGCCATTCACTTAGCTTACGTTAACGGTATGTCTCATCAAGAAGTGGTGAGTCACTTGGCCTCGCCCCTTGGTACAATCAAAAGCTGGATAAGACGAGGCTTGCAGAGCTTGCAGAGGTGCCTGTCACTATGAATTATTTGAAAGAAGAACGACTTAATGCACTGGCAGCGGAATACGTTGTTGGTACCCTTAGAGGTAAAGCGCGCACACGCTATCAAAAGTTAATGATGCAATATCAAGCGGTGAGCGATGCAACGGCCCAGTGGGAACAATATCTAACCGGCTTTGCGGAGACGCTCCCGCCTGTGACGCCGCCAGACAACGTGTGGGAAAACATCCAAGTAAAACTTGGGCATAAAGCCGCTAACGACGCCTCCGTAGCTAGCGATACACAATCCTCCAGCAAGTCTGGCGAGGTCATCGACTTTGAGAAAGAAAAGCAGAAACGCTGGAAGAACTTATCATTCATATCCACAGCTGCAGCAATGGTGTTGGCCGTATTGCTTTTCGTTATGCAGCCTGTACCTGCTCCTGTCGTATCGCATATTGCCGTGGTCAACAACGCAGACAATACGCCATTGTGGGTAATAGAAGTTTCAGGCGATAGTATGAACGTTAAGGTGACTGATGCCTTTGTTGCCCTTGCAGATAAAGACTATGAACTCTGGATGGTTCCAGCAAACGGCGAAGCACCGATTTCGCTCGGGCTTCTACCGGAGGCTAACGGAGATACTCGGGCTACACCCGACATTTTACTTAGTCAAAGTATCGCAGCTCTTGCTGTTAGTTTAGAAGCGCCAGGCGGTTCGGTGACTGGCTCGCCGACCGAAGTACTTTATATTGCTCCTATCGTGTCAGTTTAAATTTTCTAGCAAAAAACGACACATTCTAAGGCCACTGTTCATGTGGCCTTTTTTATATTTAAACTTTCTATAAAAACTTTTTTTCATTTTTTTAAATTATTTTGCATCTAAAGCCAAGGCTCAGCCGTTTAACTTTTGAACTCATAAAAACAGAGAGACTCGACATGATCCAATTTAAACGCAAAACCTTGTCTTTGGCCGTTGCTGTTACTTGTGCAGCCATAACAGCGGGCGCAGTCGCGTCAAGCCATAGAGAAGCACCGAACATTACTCGTCATCCAGCGCTAGACAGCACTGACTTCTACGCATTTAACAGTTATGAACAAGGCCGAGAAGGCTACGTTACTTTTATCGCAAACTACATTCCATTGCAGGATGCATACGGCGGCCCAAACTACTTTGCTATGGACCCGAATGCACACTACGCCATTCATATCGATAACGATGGTGATGCTGTAGAAGACATTAGCTTTGTTTTTAATTTTAATAACATGCTAGCTGCTGATAACGAAGGTATAGCGCTACCCATCGGCCCAGAAGGCGATAAAAAGATGGTAAAAGTACCGCTTAAAAACGTTGGCGGTATCAGTGCAGATGATTCAAGCGCGGCAAACTTTTCAGAGATGTACAGCCTTACAATGGTAAGTGGCGACATTAAAACAGGTACGCGTACAACGCTAACGCCTGCAATGGGCGATATGTTCAAAAAGCCCCTTGATTATATCGGCAATAAAACCTTCACAAGTGAAGCGGAATACGCCCGTTATGCCCAAAGCTTTATCTATTCGTTCAACATTCCTGGTTGTGACGACATGGCTAAAGTATTCGTAGGACAACGTAAAGACCCCTTCGTCGTAAATTTGGGCAAAACTTTTGACCTTGTAAATTATGTACCTGTTGAAGGTGACAGTGCGCCGGGTGCAGGCGATGGCGAAGGGTTCCCGGGCGGTATTACTCAAAGCGCGATGAACGATGACTTGGCAGACAAGAACGTAACCGCACTTTCTATTGAAGTGCCTGCTGCGTGTGTGACTGGCGAAGGAAATGGCGTAATTGGCGGCTGGACAACGGCAAGCTTACCTCAAGCTCGCATTCTTAACCCAGATGCGACGTTTGAAAAACCAGAAACTAACGGTGGAGCGATGACACAGGTTTCTCGTCTAGGTAGTCCGCTTGTGAATGAACTGGTAATTGGTATCGGTGATAAGGATAAGTTCTCAACCTCTCACCCTAGCAATGATGGTCAATTCGCTGATTATGTGACTCACCCATCGCTGCCTGAGTTACTTAACATTCTTTTCAAAGATGCGGTAAATACCACGCTGGGTACGGAGATTGAAACTCTTGCACCAACTAACTTCCCTCGCACGGACTTGGTAACAGCGTTCCTAACTGGTTTCCCAGGTGTTAATCAACAAGCTACCGTAACTGCATCTGAAATGCTTCGCCTGAACACTGGAATTCCGGCAACACCTGCTGAATCACAGTCGGCCTTTGGTGTAGCAGGAAACGATTTAGCTGGTTTCCCTAACGGTCGTCGCCCAGGTGATGACGTGGTAGACATTGCACTTCGCGTAGTGATGGGACGCCTATGTCACCCTATTCCAGTAGCGGGTGAAGACACTGATTTAGGTTTATGTGCACCAGAAGATGCGAGTGTGGGCACCGTACCTTTCACTGACGGCGCACCTGTAGACGCCAGCATGATTGATAACGCATTCCCTTACCTTAAAACACCGCTTGCTGGTTCAGAATAAGGAACGCAATTATGCCTATGAAGAAAACATTATTTAATCATGACTCCAGCCAATTTTCGATTGCGCGCTTTGCTTCAGCGAACGCTCGCTCTCGCCGAGTTTGGGTCATATCGGGATTGGTATTAGCGCTTTCGGGCTGCTTTGACAGCGATGATGACGACGATTACACGCCACCCGAGGAAAATGTTGCACCAGTAGCGGTGGATCAGATGCTGACGACGCAAGCTGATATTGCCTTTGATGGTACGTTAACTGCGACAGATGAAGATGGCGATTCGCTTACCTTCGGCCTTGGAGAAAACGGTAGCTTAGGTAGTGCTGTAGTTAACGCTGATGGAAGCTTCACTTACACACCTAACGCTCAAGTAACGGGTAGCGATAGCTTTACGTTTACCGTGTCAGATGGTGTGAACCCTGAGGTGACTGCATCGGTTTCTGTAACCATAGAAGCTCAGCAGGTATCGTTTTCTAGCTATACCCGTGATGCATTTAACCAAGACCCTACCGATGAACCACTACCAATTAACGGAAGAGAGTTCACACAGGATGCTGATGATACGACTTTCGACGATTTACTCATCGATTAACAGTCTGCATCAGTAGCGGAAAACAGTGTCAACCGTAAAGCCATGGAAGGCTTTTTTAAAGGAAACGACAATGCAGTTTATTAAAACGTTTGCTTTCACCCTCCTACTTTCAAACCCAATGCTTATAAACGAATCTAATGCAGCAAACATTCAAAACGAAGCATTAAATTACAACACGGTCATAGCAACCTGGGAGCCCCAGCACGCATCAATTAAAGGCTTTGATGAAGCAGAAAAACTTTTATCAGAAAGCCGATATCTTTTTGCACAGGGCAATGAACGGGACCGTGTAGAACGCTTTACACGTGCAATGCGAAATAACTATGACGCATTAAATCCAGGTCAAAAAGAGCGTCTTGTTGTTCTTGAAGCTAGGTTACTTCAAGGTATTCATAAATTTGAGCAAGCTGAGCAGCATTTAGCACAAATATCACATTACCGCTCCCCGGCTGCGCATTTGCTTCTTGCTGATATCAATATTCAGCGGGGCAACGCAAAACAGGCAAAACAATATTGCGAACAGTTAGTTGGAAAAACCAGCTTCTTGATTGCCTTTACCTGTATGGTAAACGCAGATTTTTCGCAAAAAGCTGAACCTAGGTTACTACAAAAGCTTAAAGCATTTGAAGTATATACCGGTTCAGCCACACATACTGAACAAGAATGGTTTTATGAAGTGCTTGCAGACATGACGCTACAATTAGGCAATCCTGAAGAGGCACTTCAGTTATTAGGCAAAACGGAATTCTCACAGCTTCCGATTAGCGCTTTGCTGGTTTGGGCAGAAGCGCACACTTCACTCGGCAATTTTAAAATCATAACCGAGACTTTGGAGGCTTCTGTACCTGACATATCTACTGCCGATGATGGCTTGCTCCTTCAATGGGCTAAGGCAGAACGAGCACAGGGCATTCAAACCTCTCCCGTGCAATCTCAGTTAGCTAAAAATATGGAGATCCGCGTTTGGCGTGAAGATAGCTCACACGCTGCACAAGTCGCGACTTACTTTTTAGAGGTAGAACCAAACTATGCCCTAGCTTTAAAGTTTGCCGAACTTAACTGGCAATATGCGCAAAATAATAGCGATAAGCAATTGCTAGAGCGGGCACGACGAGCAGAGGCGGTATCCACTGATGTGTAGCACTATCCCCTTTTTCAATCAAAAAAGTATTAACACGCTTATTGCGCTATTCATGTTTACACTGCTTAGTACTGATGTCTTATCTCACGAGTTGAGCAACGGCTATTTAACGCTTAATAGCACGTCAGACAATGTGCTGGCCGGTGAACTGTTATTAAAACCCGAAGATATCGGTCGCGCTGCTGGGTTAGATATTGATAACAACGGCAGCCTTACGTGGGGCGAGGTGAATCGACACCATAGCTTGGCAAACAGTTATATACAGAGCAATGTTATCATCAGTGATAATGGCCAGCGCTGTGCGCTCAATACAGCGCCACCATCTATAAAAAACATATCCGCAGAATCGTTGTTGGCCTATCCACTTCAAGTTACTTGCGCAAAGTTAAATGAGCTAACCGTGCAATACACAGGCATTGTCGCGGACTTTCCTACCCATAAGTTACTCACATCGATAACGCTAAACGACTTTAACGGGGTATATGTATTAGACAGCGAGCGAACATCCATTACTGTTTCCCCTTCAAACAATGACTGGATCACTCAATTTGGTGAAATGGTATACCAAGGTATTTGGCATATTTTTATCGGGCTTGACCACATTCTCTTTTTGGTTGCTACCTTACTCACTGTGAACCTTCGTCGGAACAATAACCGCTGGGAAAGAGCGGCAAGCAAAGCGCGTATTTTTAAAAATACGGTAATACTTGTGAGCACATTTACTCTTGCTCATTCAATTACCTTAACGGCCACAGCACTCAATTTCATTACGCTTGATAGCCGTATAGTAGAGATAGGTATCGCCTTATCGGTGGCCATCACCGCATTAAACAACATGTTTCCGATCATCATGCGATTAGGCCTTATCACCTTTGGCTTTGGGCTATTACATGGAATGGGATTCGCCAGCGTGTTTGGTGATCTCAACGCCCAGTCGGGCAGCTTAGTAATGAACGTATTGGCCTTCAATTTAGGGGTTGAAATAGGTCAACTCGCCATTGTTTCTTTGTTGCTACCGCTGCTACTGGCTGTTCGAAACGTAAAGGTTTACGCCAAAGCGATAATGCCAATTGCATCTTCAATCATTGCGGTAATTGCAGTTAATTGGACGCTACAGAGATGGTAGAGGCGGCATACCTCGTTATTAATTGAAAGATAAGAGTGAACTTATACCGAGTGACAAAAAATAAGAAATGGCTCAAGCGGCGAGCGCCTTTGGACAATCTTTCGGCACTTAGTCATAAAAAGCACAAAAAGTAGTTGTATAGGCGCGCGGCATCGCTATAATGCCAAGCATCAACACCACGTTGATGTCTATACACTATGCCAGTGTGATGGAATTGGTAGACATGACGGATTCAAAATCCGTTGCTAGCGATAGCGTGGCGGTTCAAGTCCGCCCACTGGTACCATCTCTTCTTCTAGAAGCAGATACTGAAACCGACTTATGAGTCGGTTTTTTTGTGTTTGAAATAAAGCTCTTCCAAAAAATGGCTCTACCCCATAAACGGGGGATCAGCATTCACCTTACACGATTGATAACACCATCCCATCCACAATGGGTCATCACTCTTATTCGATAGTTTTCAAAGTTTCTAAAACCATACGCTCTTCTTGATATCATTTCCATTTTGTTGTGGAAGCCTTCAGTGATCCCGTTGTTTCGTGTAAAGCGCCACATGGCGATGATAGGTTGCAACCACGAAGTTAAGGTATTGGCCAGTGCACGAAGTGGGCTGTGATGTAACTGTTCAAGCAAGTCTAAGAACCTCGGTAATGTCTTCTCCATTCGTTTTTCATTCATAGTCTTTAACAGCATATACCTGATGAGCTTCTGTTTGACCTCATACAGTGTTTTTAACACCGGATAGTCAGCTAAGTAGCGTTGTAGATTGCTGTTTTTCTCTTCGCTTAAATGCCATTGATGTCGTCGCATCAAACTAAGTAAACCTCGATTCTTACGTCCTTCAGGGTGGTGTTGCTGCCACGCTTTTAAGAAGTGATGGTTTATCAAGCGCACCACATGAAAACGGTCAGCGACTATCGCAGCATTAGGGAAATAGCGTTTGGCAATACCACGATAGGTTTCCGATAAGTCTATCGCGATGAGCTTAACGTTTTCTTTATTGGGAAGGTGGCGCAAGTACGAGCGTAAACTTAATTCAGAACGTCCCAGTTTTACATCAAACACACTACGATGTCGTAAATCTACAAACGTCGTCGCATAACCCTTCTTACGGGTAAAAAAGTGTTCATCTATCCCCAGCATCTCTGGGCAGGGGCGACTGATAATCTCTTTATATTTTTGGCTGATGTGTGATTGGTACCAACGCTCTACCGTAGTGGGACTAATGCGATGTGTGCGTGAGATACCACGCTGCGTAACACCACCGTGGTGCGCTTCAAAGACTTCTAAGCGAAAGCACTCCGACGCTCGATAGCGTGGCCGGATCCCAACAAAAGGGTGCCTGAAATAACGACCACAGCATCGACAATGATACTTAGGTACCTTTAAATGTAGCGTTAGCACCTGATTACCTTGGCGCGTGTGCTTCACAGTACGCTTATGTGTGGCTTTTATGCGTAAATGTTGACTCTCACAATGCTTGCATAACGGCTTTTTAGTGGGCTTTGCCCACACTTCAATAAAATCATGTCGATGAACACGTTCTATTTCTAACTCACTTATGCCTAAAATAGTACCTGCGTGGGACATCTGTACTCTCCATTAAATGATTCTTCGCAAAATCAGTTTAATGAATGCGGATGTCCCCCGTTAATGATGAAGAGCC
>NZ_PVNO01000001.1 GCF_002993325.1 Alteromonas gracilis | reverse complement strand
GGCTCTTCATCATTAACGGGGGACATCCGCATTCATTAAACTGATTTTGCGAAGAATCATTTAATGGAGAGTACAGATGTCCCACGCAGGTACTATTTTAGGCATAAGTGAGTTAGAAATAGAACGTGTTCATCGACATGATTTTATTGAAGTGTGGGCAAAGCCCACTAAAAAGCCGTTATGCAAGCATTGTGAGAGTCAACATTTACGCATAAAAGCCACACATAAGCGTACTGTGAAGCACACGCGCCAAGGTAATCAGGTGCTAACGCTACATTTAAAGGTACCTAAGTATCATTGTCGATGCTGTGGTCGTTATTTCAGGCACCCTTTTGTTGGGATCCGGCCACGCTATCGAGCGTCGGAGTGCTTTCGCTTAGAAGTCTTTGAAGCGCACCACGGTGGTGTTACGCAGCGTGGTATCTCACGCACACATCGCATTAGTCCCACTACGGTAGAGCGTTGGTACCAATCACACATCAGCCAAAAATATAAAGAGATTATCAGTCGCCCCTGCCCAGAGATGCTGGGGATAGATGAACACTTTTTTACCCGTAAGAAGGGTTATGCGACGACGTTTGTAGATTTACGACATCGTAGTGTGTTTGATGTAAAACTGGGACGTTCTGAATTAAGTTTACGCTCGTACTTGCGCCACCTTCCCAATAAAGAAAACGTTAAGCTCATCGCGATAGACTTATCGGAAACCTATCGTGGTATTGCCAAACGCTATTTCCCTAATGCTGCGATAGTCGCTGACCGTTTTCATGTGGTGCGCTTGATAAACCATCACTTCTTAAAAGCGTGGCAGCAACACCACCCTGAAGGACGTAAGAATCGAGGTTTACTTAGTTTGATGCGACGACATCAATGGCATTTAAGCGAAGAGAAAAACAGCAATCTACAACGCTACTTAGCTGACTATCCGGTGTTAAAAACACTGTATGAGGTCAAACAGAAGCTCATCAGGTATATGCTGTTAAAGACTATGAATGAAAAACGAATGGAGAAGACATTACCGAGGTTCTTAGACTTGCTTGAACAGTTACATCACAGCCCACTTCGTGCACTGGCCAATACCTTAACTTCGTGGTTGCAACCTATCATCGCCATGTGGCGCTTTACACGAAACAACGGGATCACTGAAGGCTTCCACAACAAAATGGAAATGATATCAAGAAGAGCGTATGGTTTTAGAAACTTTGAAAACTATCGAATAAGAGTGATGACCCATTGTGGATGGGATGGTGTTATCAATCGTGTAAGGTGAATGCTGATCCCCCGTTTATGGGGTAGAGCCTTTTAAGTTCGTTAATACGTGGATATTTTTAGATACTGAATGGCTGTATGTCAAGCCAATCAAGGGGGAGAGAGAAGTTGGTCGGTGTGAGAGGATTTGAACCTCCGACCCCTGACACCCCATGACAGTGCGCTACCAGGCTGCGCTACACACCGACCGAAAGAGCGAGTAATACTACTCATATTTGTTCACAATGCAACGAGAATTAACAATAAGCCTGTTTAAGCGCTCAAATGCTAACCATCTTTGCTTATTTCTACGTCAAATCACATGGTTACCACTTTCTTAATACCACGCTTTATCAGGCTAGCGTTACGTAACACACCGCAGTGACTACTAAAGCCACCAGCACGTTTAGCATTATGCCTTCTCTCGCCATGGTTTTTATATCGAACTTTTCTGTCGAATATGCAATGGCGTTAGGTGCGGTTGCTACTGGCAACATGAAGGCACAACTTGCGCTTATGGCAGCGGGGATCATAAGTAGTTTGGGGTCTACGCCCACCGCAATACCAGCGGCGGCGAGGATTGGCATAAGCAAGGTAGAGGTTGCGGTATTAGAGGTAATTTCAGTAAGAAACGTAACAAACAAGCAAATACCAAGAACAAGTAGTAACACAGGTAAGGTGGCAAGACCGGTTAACCAAGAACCCATTAAAACGCTTAGGCCCGATGACATAAAGGCTTTGGCAATACAAATACCACCAGCGAACAACAGCAACATACCCCATGGAATATCATTCGCCGTTTTCCAATCAAGCAGCTTGTCGTTGTTGCCTTTTGCGTCTACCTCGCCATTGTCATTGCCGCTATTGGTAAAAAACATAGCCGCAACACCTGCTACAGCAATAGTGCTGTCGCTGATTGTAGTTACGCCAATCCAAGCTGTCCAAAAAGGTCTGAAAATCCACGCCAACGCTACGGTGCCAAATATAGCAAGCACACGCTTTTCGGCCTTCGTCCAAGTGCCTGGCACGGGCAAATCTATGTTGCCCACTTCTTTTATACCGCGCGCTAACCAGAAGGCCATGACAGGCACACCTAAAATTACAATTGGTACACCGGTTTTCATCCAGTCAAGAAAGCTGTATTCAATACCTTGAGTCTCTTCATACACGCTCATAAAGATTATGTTAGGTGGCGTTCCAATTGGTGTCCCTACCCCGCCCAAGCTTGCCGAATAGGCAATACCTAGAATGAGTGCCACCCCAAATCGCGGGTTATCTACAGCGTTGATAATAGCAATGGCCATAGGAAGCATCATAAGTACTGTGGCCGTATTGCTGATCCACATGCTCAATACGGCAGTGGTTAACATAAAACCCAACACCAGTTTAAGGGGGCTGCCGCTGCCCGTTATACGTAGCATGTAAATCGCAAATCGCTTGTGCAAGTTAGCGCGCTCCAGCCCTTTTGACAGCATAAAGGCAGCCATAAGTAGGATAATTACGTGACTTCCTAGCGCTGACGCAGCCTCGCTGTGAGACAACACGCCAAATAAGGGGAACAGTGCAAAAGGTAATAGTGAGGTAGCTGGAATGGGAAGCGCTTCGGTTACCCAAAGCACCGCTACAAATAACGTGATGGCAGCAGTAAAAATTATGTCGCTTGGCTGGTCAATAGCCCACAAGCCTAAGCCACTTAGGACGGAGGCAAACAACGCAAATAGGATAATGCTGTTCTTGCGTGTTGGCTTTCGTTGTTGAATTTCTGAAGAGGGTTCAGGGTTTGTGTGCATAGCGCTTCCCACTACTGATAGCTTTATTATAAGTACTCGGGCTTTAACCCTTGTTATCGCTTATCTATTTTCTATCAGTATTTAACGGGAAACGCACGAGGCTTTTCCAAAAAAATCTTGTTTTTTCAGGTTGTATTTCTTACTTGCTCTGGTCATCCGACGAGATGCGGCTTGCTACTGCGCCAGCTTGGCCTTTGTATTTAGCATCGACCCTTGCATTGTAAGGCTTTTCAGCTGGCGCCGATAACACCTCAAAACTCAGCGCTCCAATTTTCATTTTAGGGCGAAGCGCTAACGGCAGTTTACCGCTATTGTAAAATTCAAGTACGATATTGCCAGACCAACCCGGATCAATTCTATGCGCGGTAACGTGCACCATTAAACCTAACCGAGCAAGCGATGAGCGCCCGTCTAGCCAACCGACAATATTGTCTGGCAACGTGACTGATTCATGTGTTATTGCAAGTGCTAGTTCACCTGGGTGTAGAAAGAAGGCTTTACCCTCTTCTAACACAATTTCATCGCTCATCACGTGGTCCAGCGCTTCTTGAACTTGAATTTTTGGGCCACTCAAATCGATAAACGGTGCTTGGTGATCTTCAAACACTCGAAATTTGTTACCTAATCGGATATCCACCGTTACACCGCTAATCTGATCGTAGTCAGGTGTAGGGTCGATTTTAATTTTTCCATCTTGTAGATGTTGGTAGATATCGCGGTCGCACAAGCGCATGGTGTAATCCTCATTTCATTAGGCCGCTATTATGCGGATGTCACTGCTTGCATTCAACTGCTCAAAGGCTTGTTTTACTTGCTTTTGTGCAATTTTTAAAAAGTTTTAGCTAATTTTGAATTTACACCCCTCAATAGGCGCTCGTTCCTTCTGCATCTACTTCAAAAACTCGGCATTCATGACTAACCTTTTAATCTATGCCTTCCCTACTATACCTATCGGATCGCCTTTTATATGTTTTGCAGCCCCTTTTCGCGGCTCAACGGTCAAGGCTAGCTGCATAGACAGTGCTCGCGCTGCCTCACGGTAACTTTCACTTAAGGCACCATCAGGCGAGGCCAGTAACAAAGGCGTGCCGGCATCGCCATGTTCGCGGATATGAATATCAAGAGGTAGCTGCCCTAACAATGGCAATCCATGGCGTTCGGCCAGTGCCTCGCCACCGTCTTTTGAAAACACGTAGTCTTTGGTGCCGCAGGCTCTGCATTGGTAATAGCTCATGTTTTCGATAAGCCCTAGCACCGGCACGTTTACTTTCTCAAACATGCTTATGCCTTTTTGAGCATCCGCTAATGCTAAATCCTGCGGCGTAGTAACTACCACAGATGCAGTTAGCGGCACTTGCTGGGCCATAGTAAGTTGAATATCGCCGGTACCTGGCGGCATATCTACAATTAAGTAATCGAGTACAGGCCACAGCGTTTCATCTAATAACTGCTTGAGCGCTCGGCTTGCCATAGGGCCACGCCATACTGCTGCATCTTCCTGAGGAACTAAATAACCAATAGAGTTTGCCACCAGCCCATGTGCCATAAGTGGCTGCATGTGTTTGTTGTCTGCACTTTCAGGGTGTGCATCAGGGTTGCCCAACATAATGGGAATGGACGGCCCATAAATATCGGCATCTAGAATACCCACCTTTGCGCCTTCCTGCATAAGCGCAAATGCTAAATTGATACTCGTTGTGGACTTACCTACCCCACCTTTGCCCGAGGCTACCGCAATGATGTTTTTAATATTGGTAACCGGTGCTACTTCAGTTTCGCCACTTGCCACCATCTGTTTAAATGTGAGCTGGTCAGCATCGAGCTTCCCTTTTAGCTGCGTGAGCACTTCTTGCTTAAGGGTGTTTAATTGGGTAGCGATACAAAATGGCAAGGTAACAGTAACGCCCGCATCTTCTTTTTCTGGCTGACTAAAAGCACACCATGGCAAAGTATCGTCTTCATCTAATGAAAAATACTTGGCCAAAATAGCAGCAACTTTTTTAGTTAACGGCTCTGCTTTGCGAGAAAAGAACATAAAATGCCTTACTAGTAGTAGAATTGTGTGAATTACGTAATGCAAAAAACGCGGTTTTCCGCTAGTATTTGCAGCCATTTTGAAACGCAAAGAATCAATAACGTCATTATGTCAGAAAAACGCCGAATTCTGGTAACCAGTGCGTTGCCATACGCAAATGGCTCTATTCATTTAGGCCACTTGCTAGAACACATTCAAACCGACATCTGGACTCGTTTTCAGCGCCTTCGCGGAAACGAATGTTACAGTGTTTGCGCAGACGATGCACACGGTACGCCGGTTATGCTTAAAGCCCAGGAGCTTGGCATTACACCAGAAGAAATGGTGGCAAGAACCCGTGCTGAACATCACCAAGACCTTGTTGATTTTCACGTTAACTACGACAACTACTATGTAACCCATTCGCCAGAAAACAAGGCGCTGTGTGAAGAAATTTACACACGCTTAGATAACGCGGGCTACATCAGTAAGCGCACCATTAACCAGTTGTTCGACCCTGAGAAAGAAATGTTTCTTCCGGATCGTTTCGTTAAGGGTACGTGCCCAAGCTGCGGCGCAGAAGATCAAAACGGTGACAGCTGTGACGTATGTGGTGCAACTTACAGCCCAACTGAAGTGAAAAACCCGCGCAGCGTTGTATCTGGTGCGACACCAGTACTACGTGAGTCTGAGCACTTCTTCTTTGACCTACCAAAATTTGAAGGGATGCTTAAGGAGTGGATCCGCTCTGGTGCCCTTCAAGAAGAAATGGCAAACAAGCTACAAGAGTGGTTCACTGAAGGTCTTCAGCAGTGGGACATTAGCCGTGATGCGCCTTACTTTGGATTTGAAATTCCAGGTGCGCCTAACAAGTTCTTCTACGTATGGGTAGATGCGCCGGTTGGCTACATGGCGAGTTTCAAAAACTTCTGCGACCAGAACAACCTAGAGTTTGATGACTTCTGGAAGGCCGACTCTGAAGCAGAGCTTTACCACTTTATTGGTAAAGATATTACCTATTTCCACTGTCTGTTCTGGCCTGCCATGCTAGAAGGCGCGGGATACCGCAAACCAACTGGTGTAAACATTCACGGCTTCGTCACCGTGAACGGTGCGAAAATGTCAAAGTCGCGCGGTACTTTTATTAAAGGCCGTACTTACCTTGACCATCTTAATCCAGAATATCTGCGCTATTACTTTGCGTCTAAGTTAGGCGACGGTGTTACCGACATCGACCTAAACTTTACTGACTTTGCACAAAAAGTGAATTCAGACCTTGTAGGTAAAGTGGTTAACATAGCAAGCCGCTGTGCGAGCTTTATTACCAAGCGTTTCGACGGCAAATTATCTGACAACGTAATTGAGCCTGAATTGATTGCTGAGTTCCAAAACGCGTCTGAAAGTATTGCTGCCCTTTTCGAAAAGCGTAAGTATCACCAAGCTGTACGTGAAATTATGGCCCTTGCAGATAAAGCAAACCAGTTCATTGATAACAACGCACCTTGGGTAACCATTAAAGACGAAACCAAGCAGCAATTTACACACGATGTGTGCTCGCTCGGTATCAACATGTTCCGTCTGTTGGCTATTTACTTGAAGCCTGTACTGCCAGTACTTGCAGAAAAAGCAGAAACATTCCTAAACGACGAGTTTGATTGGAATTCATTGCAAACCCTATTAAAAGGTCACGCCATCAACAAGTTTAAGCCAATGATGCAGCGTGTAGAAATGGAGAAAATTGACGCCATGGTTGAAGATTCAAAAGAAAGCCTAGCGCCAGCAGCACCCGCTATCGACCCAGACAGCCCGCTAGCTAAAGATCCTATCAGCGAAACTATCTCGTTTGATGATTTCGCAAAGGTTGATTTGCGTATTGCACGTATCGCTAACGCTGAGCACGTAGAAAAAGCTGACAAGCTTCTGCGCTTAGAGCTAGATTTAGGCGGCGAAACTAAACAAGTTTTCGCTGGTATTAAGTCGGCTTACTCACCAGAAGCGCTTATCGGTAAGCACACGGTAATGGTAGCTAACTTAGCGCCACGCAAAATGCGCTTTGGTATGAGTGAGGGCATGGTATTAGCCGCAGGCCCTGGCGGCGACGAGCTATACATTCTTGAGCCGCACGAGGGTGCAAAGCCTGGTATGCGCGTTAAGTAAGGCACTTTAAGAAAAATATAGCGTTTGGGCTTCTCTCAAGAGCGCCCTTGCCCATCCATTCATAAAAGCCACGACAGTTTCAAATGTCGTGGCTTTTTTATTTTGTGCTTTTTCACTTCGTCACTTCGTTTGTTTTGTCGACTGCTCGCTCCTCACAATCTGAGGAAAAATGCTCGGTAATCTTAGCGACGTGAGTGATTTAAGGTAGAGGCTCTCACACTGGCGCCTACCGCAGAAAAGCTGGGTTTTAAGTTCCGCTTGGGTTTGATTGCCGTCATAGGAATAACCCGCTTCTTCGCTAAAATCACATAAACCGCGCTGCACCAAGGTAAATAAGACGCTAAATACTCTTGAAGCTTAACCGCCCCCTTCCACCGTTGCTGAAAAAAGAGCGTTGAAAACAATACTTGGCGCTGTTCTACTATTTCAAAGCCAAGTAGCTGTAACCAGTCTTTAATTCGGTATGAAGTGAAAAAGCGCGCATCGTGAAGTACGTTGCCACGCTTTACCGGTAAGTACTTAGCAATGCCTGCCAAGCTCAGTGGATTAAAGCCACTTATAATAACGTACCCGTTTTGCGTAATAACGCGGTCTACTTCTCTTAAGATTTCGTGGGGGTCTTGTGCGAAATCTAATTCATTAGCCAATAGAAAGCCATCAATGCTGTTTTCCGAGAAAGGCAGTCGATGTGACTGCCCCACTATTGTGTTACCTCTACTTTTCTTTACGTCACCATATTCGCAGTCTTTAAATGCGTGGCTCGACGCTTTACTTTCACATGTGTTTGTATCCGCCCCATTAAGCTCACACTGTCCGCTTAGCTCGCTGTCGAATGGAACATGGTTAATATGATGCCGTATTGGGCTGCTATCTAGGTTAATTTCGGCGCTAAGCGTACCTAATTTTGCAAAGTGATAGCCAAAAATGCGCTCTGCATAATCGCTGCATACGGTGTTGACCGCAGTACGTATATGTTCGCCAGCGGGAAAATCTCCCCAATTTGTGGGGTAGCGAGGTGGTTTGGCTTTAAACGCCGATTTCATTATCACTGCGCGCTCTTTGGTTGCTCTGCTGTCCACAAGCCCCTATAGTAACGCATAATTCTACCTACACAAGCAGGTACAAAAATGACGTCAGAAACATTTCCTTCAAACATAGCCGTTCACCCTATTCCCGCATTCACTGATAACTATATTTGGTGCCTACACGATGATGTTAGTGCTATTGTTGTCGATCCGGGTGATGCCGAGCCAGTGTTAGCTTTTATCAAAGCAAAGGGATTAACGCTTAGCGCCGTACTTATAACGCATCACCACAGAGATCACACAGGTGGTATTGCAAAGTTGGCATCGGCTGTACCCGACCTTCCTGTAATTGGTCCGCGAGGTAATCATATACGCGGCATCACCAAGTCGGTGTCTCAGGGAGATACGGTATCGCTTCCTGTTCTGAAGTTGTCACTGCAGGTAATGGAAGTTCCTGGACACACTCTTGACCATATCGCGTTCTTTGGACATGGCGCTTTGTTTTGTGGCGACACCTTGTTTTCTGCTGGTTGTGGGCGATTATTTGAAGGCTCACCGGAGCAAATGCATCACTCGCTTAACAAGCTCAAGCGCCTGCCCGATAGCACAAAAGTTTACTGTACCCATGAGTACACCCAGGCGAACGTTAAGTTTGCGCTAGCAGTTGAGCCCGACAATATAGCGCTGAATGAGTATGCAGATTGGGTAGCTTCTATGCGTGAACAAAACCTACCCACGCTGCCAAGTACCCTTAAAGAGCAGAAAAATATAAACCCATTTTTACGCGCCCATGAACTTTCTGTAAAAACTGCTGCCGAAGCGTATTGCGAAAATAACCTAGCCGACGATGTGGCAGTCTTTGCTGTAGTTCGCCGCTGGAAAGATGAGTTTTGATGCATTATTAAGCCGTTTATCGTAATATTGACGGTTTGCAGTGCTCCAAGAGGTTTCTTCATATATGCAGTTGAAGTTTTTCCCTCTATCGCCCTTGATATTGGCGATAGGTTTAACGGGTTGTCAGTTAACCGATAATAATAACGACAATGCGCAGATAGAAAATAACGAAAGCGCTTCTTTGGAAGCCTGTAGTGAAATTCATAATACCGAAGAAGCCGTCGCAGATTGTGAGATTGCACGGGACGGCGTTATCGACGTTGTTCACCCGAACGACCAAACCCTAGAAGAAGGCGCGGAAACCACCGATACACCTGATGTACATACACAGGCGGTAATTACGGATGTGTGGGCGCGAGCTAGCGCCAAGTTTGCGCTTGAAATTCCAGATGACCGAAGAGTTAGTTCCCAACGAAAGTGGTACTTAAAACACCCCGAGTATATGGCGCGTGTTGTTAAACGGGCAAAGCCTTTTCTTTATTACATTGTTGAAGAAATTGAAAAGCGCGATATGCCTATGGAGCTTGTTCTTTTGCCAATTGTAGAGAGTGCTTTTGACCCCTTCGCCTATTCTCACGGACGTGCTGCGGGAATGTGGCAGTTCATTCCCGGCACGGGGAAACGCTTCGGCATGCCGCAAAACTGGTGGTATGACGGGCGCCGTGACGTAGTTGCGTCAACCCAAGGTGCGCTTGATTACCTTACCTATTTAAATGAAATGTTTGATGGAAACTGGCTGCACGCGCTTGCCGCGTACAATAGTGGCGAAGGCCGAGTACAAAGAGCAATTAAAGCGAATCAGCGAGCGGGGAAACCCACTGACTTTTGGAATTTAGACTTGCCGAAAGAAACTCGCGCCTACGTACCAAAGCTTCTCGCATTGGCGGATATTCTCAAAAATAAAGATGAGTACGCTTACTCTTGGCCGGAAATTGAAAATGTGGCGGTTATCGAAGTCGTCGATATAGGCTCACAAGTCGATTTAGCCTTCGCAGCCGAGCTCGCAGGCATGTCGCTAAAAGAGCTGCACGGATTAAACCCAGGCTTCAACCGCTGGGCAACCTCTCCGGATGGCCCTCACAGGTTGGTCCTGCCCATCGGAAAGGCGGCGGCGTTTTCTCAGGCCCTTGCCAATATTGATCAAAAGGAGCGGTTAAACTGGGTGCGACATTCCGTTAAGCCCGGCGATAGCTTAAGCAAAATTGCCAAGCAGTACCACACTACGGTAAAGGTACTAAAACGAATCAATGAGCTGGATTCATCTATGATCCGCGTGGGTCAAGCTATTATGGTACCTGTCGCGCTTCAAGAGCTAGACAGCTATACCTTGTCGCAGGAAGAACGTCTTGCAAGCTTGCAAAATAGCCAAAGTTCTAAGCAGAAAGTTAGTCACACAGTGAAATCGGGTGATACGCTTTGGGATATTGCGCGTAAGTACAAGATAAGCACCAAGCAGCTTGCAAAATGGAACGGCATGGCTCCTGGCGATATGCTGCATCCGGGCAAAACACTGGTTGTATGGCAAGAAGGCAGCGCAAAAACTGGGGTTACTAAAACACTCACCTATACAGTGAGAAACGGAGATTCTCTCTCTCGTATTGCCAGTAAGTTCAATGTTAAAGTAAGCGACATAGGCAAGTGGAATTCGCTTAATACTAAACGCTATTTACAGCCAGGTCAGCGTCTTAAACTTCACGTGGATGTAACAAGGTTAAGCGCCTCGGGTTGATGACAGTTTAGAAAGACTATACAGGATACGGAAATGCTAAGAATTAACCGAGAAAATTTGCGAAACAGTCACGAAACGCCTTGGTTAATTTTAGACTTAGTCATGCTGGGTATACTTTTCATAAACCTGGCATGGCTCATTTTTGATGCGCTGTATGCCACAGACTTCGTTTATGGCCTCTTAGGTACTTATTTCCCTGCATTTCTGAGCACTTACGACCCTATACACAACAATTTTTTACTGGTCGACCTAGTTTTCATCGCCATATTTTTCACCGAATTCTGCTTTCGCTGGATTGTTGCTATTGTTCGAAAAGAACACTTACGCTGGTATTTCTTCCCTTTTTTACACTGGTACGACATTGTCGGCTTGATACCAACCGGCCCCACTCGCCTGTTTCGTTTCTTGCGCATATTCTCAATACTACATCGCTTGCACAAGTTCGAAATTATCGACTTAAATCAAACCGCGGTCTTCCGCTTTTTTGCGTTCTACTACGATGTATTTGTTGAGGAACTGAGCGACAGAATTGTGGTTAAAGTATTAAGCGATGCACAGAAAGATATTTCGGCAGGTTCGCCATTATTAGACGATATCAACGCACAGGTGCTTGCTCCCCGTCGCCCGGTAATTACTCAGTGGATGGCAGGTGTAATCAACCATTTAGGCCAGTCTATTCAAAGCGAAGAACACGGCGAGGTAATTCGAGAGCACGTGAGAAAAAGCGTGGGTAAAGCAGTAAGAAGTAATGCACAAGTTTCCTCTCTCCACTACCTGCCAGTTATTGGTAGAGCTATCGAAAATACCTTGGAGGAATCGGTAACGGATATTGTTACCACATCGCTGGTAAACCTGTTAAGCGACCTAGACGCAGAGCGCATCGACCATTTCATTTCAGTAGGTATGCACGACTATACCCCTACCGCCGATGCACTTGATAAAGAAGTACTTAACGTTGTAAATGAATGCTTAGAATTAGTGAAGGCACACGTTGCACAGCAGCGGTGGAAGTCACATTTAACGGAAAAAGAATCGGCAATACCCACTGGCAAGCCCGAAATTTAAGTGATGATGTGAATCGATGGATAAATGGCGACAATAGCTGTTAAGACTGATAAGGCGTACGTACTATTTTTCAGTAGTTGACAGAATGATACTCGTCTCACTATTTAGCACACCTTTAATGCCGCGTACTTCTTTTAAAATGCTATCTAAGTGCGCGAGACTCTCGGCGGTTATAACAATAAGTAAATCCCAGTTGCCGTTTGTAGTATGAAACCTTTCAACACCGTTTACTTGCCTTAGTTTAATGATTAGCTGCGTTGTACTGAGTCCCTCAAGCTCAACTGACATTAATGCTTTAATTTTGTCTGGTTGCAGTTGCTCATTAACGCGAATAGTGAAGCCGTCGATCACGCCTGAGTTTACTAACCGGTCGATACGTTTTTGTACTGTATTTCGCGATAATGAGAGGACTTCAGCAAGCACGGTAACAGGCGTTCGCGCATCACGCTTCAATATGTCGAGAAGCTCGCGATCTTTTGCATCTAAATCAACATACATACCCATTTACTCTACAGACATTCAAACCGCCAAGTCATTAATCAATTCTCGCCGCCTTGTTTGCAAACATGCATTATGACAAATAAGTTGAGCATTATGCTTTAAATAAATTACAACTTGCAACACCTTGAGCATGGTTAAGTGAATTAGCCAGAGAATAAAATACACGCTCTTTTCAGTGGAAATAACTTAGCTAAGGTCTGTAGGACGTTATATGCAAGCCAGTCACATCTCAAACACAAGCCTAACTACACCAAATACAGTTTTAATGGTGCGCCCCAGTCGCTTTCGACCTAACGAACAAACAGCCAAAGACAATAGCTTTCAGAAGTCCTTCGCAATGAGCCAAGTTGCGATGAAAGAGATGTCTGAAAGTGCTAGTAATGAATTTGACGAAATGGTTCGCACTTTGCAAAAAAACGGAGTTACCGTAGAGGTCTTTAACACCGAAAATGAAGATACTCCCGATGCCGTATTTCCAAACAACTGGTTAAGTACACATACCAACGGTTTGCTTGTCACCTACCCTATGTACTGCGAAAACCGCAGAAATGAAAGACGAGATGACATAGTCAGCTATCTGCAAAAACACTATGACGTAGCGCAAACAACGGATTTGTCATATCTAGAAAAAGACAACCTGATTGTGGAAGGAACAGGGGCCATGGTAATCGACCATGAAAGCAAGTTAGCCTATGTTTGCCTTTCTCAACGAGCCAACAAAAAAGCTGTAACAGCGGCGTGCAAATTACTTGGTTTAACACCTGTATTTTTTAGCGCCTTTGACGCCAACGGTACAGCCGTTTATCACACTAATGTGATGATGAGTGTGGGTAGCGACTTCGCCATTGTTGCGACTAGCATGATTAAAGACTGCGACAGGCCTTTGGTGCTATCAACACTTAAGGAATCCGGTAAAACTGTAATAGAAATTAACGAAGCGCAAGTAAATGCATTTGCTGGAAACTGCCTTGAGCTATTGAATAACCGCGGAAAACGTTTATTACTCATATCACAAACCGCTTTTAATTCATTAGATGAAACGCAGCTAGCTTTGCTCCCCAACGATCTTACTTTGCTTCCTATCACTGTTCCCACTATTGAAATGGGCGGTGGTTCCGTACGCTGTATGGTGGCTGGTATACACCTTCAACGCAAGGTAGTTGATAGCAAAGTAAACGAGACAAGTAGACCAAGTCCACAGACACGTATTAGGTTGGTAAAAGAAGGTGATTTGGAGGGCTTACTTGCACTAGCACAAGCTGCTTCACCGGGCATGACCACATTCCCACCCGACAGATTAACACTTAACACCAAGCTAAAACGCTCAATAAACGAAGAGCAAAAACTGTATAAAAAAGAACGACCTGATTATTTGTTATTCGTTTTGGAGGATATTCATTCTGGTGAGCTTGTTGGTACATCTGCCATTTTTGGTGAGTTGGGAAAAGATGATAGTTTTTATAGTTATAAACGAGAAAAAGTAACACAGCGCAACAACGCGCTTGGTGTACAATACACCCACGATGTGCTGCATCTTAGTCATCATTTTGAAGGCTATGCAGAGGTGGCTTCGCTTTTCCTTCTACCCCAATACCGAAAAGACTTTAACGGCAAGCTACTGACTAAAGTACGGTATTTATTCATGGGCTTGCATCAAAATGTTTTTCCTAAAAACGTAATGGCCGATTTGCGAGGGTACGTTGACGAAGAAGGTCGTTCCCCTTTTTGGAACGCTTTAGGTAGCCATTTCTTTCCTATGACTTATGCCGAAGCAGATTTATACGGCGCCGTTAACGGTAATCAATTCATTGCCGATTTGATGCCTAAGCTCCCCTTGTACGTGAACATGCTACCTGACGATGCTCAACACGCCATTGGAAAGCCTCACAATGATGGTCGACCTGCCATGGCATTACTGGAAAAAGAAGGGTTTAAGTTTACTAACTACATCGACATTTTTGACGGTGCGCCAAGTATGGAAGCCGAAGTAGCAACGCTTAAAACTGTTCAAACGACGAAACAAATGAATGTAGAAATCGTTCAAAATGTTACAGAAGGCAGGTTAATGCTTGTAGCAACTCTTAACCAACCGTTTTATGCCATGATGGCCAAAGTGAGTGAGCAAGGCGAAATTGCCGTTATCTCTCAACAAACAGCACAAGCGCTAAACCTAAGTTCTGGAGATACAATTTTACTTTCTGATATTTAAGCCTACTACGGTAAGCTAATTATATAAGCCATTGCCTTTCCCCTTAACAAACAAGAAAACCCGCATATTGCGGGCTTTCCTACTGTCAAATAGCACGGCTGCTAATTAGGCTTTACGCCACGTTGTACCGCTTGGGCCATCTTCTAGCACTACGCCTTTAGCGTTTAATGCATCGCGTGCTGCATCTGCGGCTGCCCAGTCTTTCGAAGCACGGGCGTCGTTACGTTGTTTAATTAACGCTTCAATTTCAGCCGCTTCGTCATCATTGCCCTCACCACCTTTAAGATAGGTGTCTGGGTCGCTTTGAAGCATGCCCAAAATTGCGCCTAAGCCTTTTAGAACCGCTGCCAGTTTACCCGCTTCTTCGGCGTTGCCCTTTTGGCGGTTTAGCTCACGGGCCACATCAAACAACACTGAAAAGGCTTCAGGCACGTTTAAATCGTCGTTCATAGCCGCTTCAAAACGCGCTAAGTAACCGCCGTAGCTAAGGTCAGTGCTTTCGTCTACTTCAACACCACGAAGCGCTGTATACAAACGCTCCAGGGCCGCTTTTGCTTGGGTGATGTTGTCTTGTGAGTAACTTAACTGACTGCGATAATGCGCCGACATTAAGAAGAAACGCAAGGTTTCTGAATCGTGCTCTTTAAGCACATCGCGCAAGGTGAAGAAGTTGCCTAATGACTTAGACATCTTTTCATCATTAACCTGTACCATCCCCGCGTGCATCCACACGTTTACATAAGGCGTGTCATATGCGCAGCACGACTGAGCCACCTCATTTTCATGGTGTGGGAAAGTTAAATCTGAACCACCGCCATGAATATCAAAGTGCGCGCCGAGGTGCTTGTGGTTCATGGCTGAACACTCAATGTGCCAACCTGGGCGACCGTCGCCCCATGGCGATTGCCATGCTGGCTCACCTGGCTTAGTGGTTTTCCACAATACAAAATCTAGCGGGTCGTCTTTTCCTGCCGCTACTTCAACACGGGCACCTGCTTTAAGTTGATCTAGGTCTTGCTTGCTCAACTTGCCGTAATCTTCATACTTGCTTACGTCAAATAGCACATCGCCGCTTGCCGCTTGATAAGCATAGCCTTTGTCCATCAGGCGCTGAATAATTTCGATGATCTCGTCCATGTGGCCGCTTACTGTCGGCTCCACATCTGGCTCAAGTAAATTAATTGCCGCAAAGTCTTCATGCATCATGGCGATAGTGCGTGCAGTTAGCGCCTGAAAGCTTTCACCATTTTCATTGGCGCGAGCAATAATTTTATCGTCAATATCTGTAATGTTACGTACATACTTCACATCTAAACCAAGGTGGCGCATGTAGCGTACTAAGATATCGAAACTTAGGTAGGTACGGGCGTGACCCATATGACTGAGGTCATAAACGGTAATACCACACACATACAAACCCACTTTCCCTTCTTGAAGCGGAACAAACTTCGCTTTTTCACGGGTTCGGGTATTGTAAAGATGTAGCATGTCTATATTTCCTATTTGTCATAATTTTTGGGCCGCAAAGTTTAGCACCGTCATCATTTAAATGGTACAAGGCTTTTGCGTTGGTGCACTATTTTGCGCTACTGCCCTGTTTTGCGCTAAAATCCGCGCACTCATTTTATATGCTAACACACAGGACAACCCACAATGGTTACGTTAAAAACAAATTTCGGTGACATCACCCTTGATCTTTTTGAAGATAAAGCGCCTAAAACCGTAGCGAATTTCCTTTCTTACGTTGAAGACGGCTTTTTCGATAACACTATTTTTCACCGTGTAATTAACAATTTCATGATCCAAGGTGGTGGTTTTACGCCAGATATGGACCAGAAAGACACCAAAGATCCTATCGAAAACGAAGCCGATAATGGTGTAGCCAATGAAGTTGGTACTATCGCAATGGCGCGTACGCAAGATCCACACTCTGCTACCGCACAGTTTTTTATTAACGTAAACAACAACGACTTCCTTAACCACTCTGGCAAATCTGTTAACGGTTGGGGCTACTGTGCTTTTGGTAAAGTTGTAGAAGGCATGGACGTAGTAGAGAAGATCAAAGCGGTAAAGACAGGCAACCACGGCTATCACCAGGATGTACCTGTAGAACCAGTTATCATTGAAAAAGCAGTTATTGCTTAAACAACTGATTTTATAACAGCCAGAACAATGGCTTGGCCGGCGCAATTGTCGAAACATGTTCACGGCCTTCAGTTAAGTGCAAGCCGCGTTAATGTAACGCGGCTTTTTAAACCATATTAAGAAGATCTATGTCGTTCACCTACTTCATTGCCGATTTACATTTGAGTGCAGACCGTCCGGATATTACTGACTGTTTGATGCGCTTTTTACAACAAGACGCGATTAATGCCGATGCACTTTACGTACTTGGCGATTTGTTTGAAGTGTGGATTGGTGACGACAACGTAACCCCCTTTAACACCGCTATAGCATCAGCTTTTAAAGCGGTGAGCGAGCACTGCCCTGTTTACTTTATACACGGCAACCGCGACTTTGCTATTCGAGATAAATGGTTGTCTAAAGCGGGCATGACGTTGCTAAACGAACAGGAAGTTGTCGATTTATATGGCACACCGACGCTACTTACTCACGGAGACGAGTTATGCACTCGTGACGTTGCCTACCAAAAGTTTCGCAGGAAATCACGTGGCTGGTGGTGGCCTAGGTTAATGCTGGCCCTGCCCTTGTGGTATCGACAGCGTGTAGCAGATAACGGCCGTGCCGAAAGTAAAGAAAAGCAACAGAACCTAAAGCCTGAGATTATGGATGTAACGCCAGAAGAAGTGGTTAAGGTGATGGAAAAGTGGGGCGTACAGCGCATGATCCATGGTCATACGCACAGACCAAACATTCATAGCCTCAAAGCGAATGGAAAATCAGCGACGCGCATTGTTCTTGGCGATTGGTATGACCAAGGCAGTGTGTTGAAGGTTACCGCCTCCGAAGCTATGTTACAACATCACAACTTTAAGTAAGGAAATCTGACACTTACTCGTGGTCTTACCACTTTTTTTATTACCATTAATAAAATTTTAATGTGTGCAATTCCTTACCGCTAACTCACTATAAAACGTGAGCTTTATCAAATTTACGACGACCGTAAAATTCCCTCGATAATACAGTTTTGTGACATTTATGACAGTTCAGCAATATAAGTGTCAAAGAATTGTCACCTTTTCTCCATACGCTCTCCGTGATTTAACGATTCACTCCCCATGCAAGGAATAATGATGGGTAGTGATGAGATGTCTAGACAACACCACAACCAATACAAACAATACGTTTAGGAAAAAATCATGAATCGTACCTGGAAAGTGGCATGCACCGCAGTCGCTCTAGCGGTTTCTGCTAGTCTTCACGCGGCAGTGTTACCAGAGCATCAATCAAACAGCGCTTGGTTTACTGACGCTCAAGCCAAACTATCTACAAAGCTCCAAACAAACAATCAGTTTAAAGCGAAGAATGTTATTTTATTCGTTGGCGATGGAATGGGTATTTCTACCCTTACCTCAGCACGAATTCATAAGGGGCAGTTAGCAGGCAACCCTGGTGAAGAAGGTTACTTAAGTTTTGAAAGCTTTCCTCATACAGCGTTAGTTAAAACATACAACGTAGATGCGCAAACTCCGGATTCTGCAGGCACTATGACAGCGATGATGTCAGGACTTAAAACTGACGTGGGTGTAATTGGTGTTGATGAAGACATCGAACGCGGTAACTGTTCAACTGTTGCTGGCAACGAAGTTATTACCGCGCTAGAACTTGCCGAAATTAAAGGCCTTTCAACAGGTATTATTTCTACTGCTCGTATCACCCATGCGACCCCTGCGGCAACCTACGCAAAGTCAGCAGATCGTAACTGGGAAGACATTTCCGATATGCCAGAAGCTGCTGTAACTGCTGGCTGTAGTGACATTGCTGACCAGCTCGTCAATTTTGAAACGTATTTAGAAGCACGCTACACTGGTGTTGATGTTGACGGCATCGATGTCGCTATGGGCGGTGGTCGCCGTCATTTCTTGCCAAAAGACGCCGCATTCAATAGCCCTGATGCAGTGAGCGATGTTGAAGGCGATAGAACCGACGAACGCGACCTTACAGCTGAATGGCAGACCATGTACGAAAATGGTGTATACGTTTATGACCAAGCAGGTTTCGACGCGATAGACACTGAAAGTGTTGAACGTGTATTTGGTCTTTTCAACGAGTCGCACATGCAATACGAAGCAGACCGCGGAAACGACATTGCGGGCGAACCATCAATTGCAGAGATGACGGAAACGGCAATCAATATTCTTGATAACAACGAGAACGGCTTTTTCTTAATGGTTGAATCAGGTCGTATTGACCACGCTCACCACGCAGGTAATGCAGCAGGCGCATTAACCGACACCTTAGCATTTGAAGAAGCGGTAATGGCTGCGGTTGAAAATACCGACCCGTCAGAGACACTTATTCTTGTAACTGCCGACCATGGTCACGTGTTTACCATTGCTGGCTATCCAAAGCGCGGTAATCCAATTCTTGGCAAGGTAGTGAACGTGGGCTCTGATGATGCGGCAACAGCGGCAGACGGCACACCCTATACCACCCTTGGCTATACCAATGGTCTAGGTTTCCGCAACCTAGGTGATGAAACGGATTCTGATGCCACGTATGCACTGGAAAACGCAGCAGGCCGCGTTGATATCACTAATATCGACACAACAACGCCTGGCTATCACCAAGAAGCACTTATTCCACTTAGTTCAGAGACACACTCTGGAGAAGACATTGCACTGCATGCCAAAGGACCTGGAAGCCAGCTTGCGCAAGGCGTAATAGAGCAAAACGTTGTTTTCCACTTGATCAATCAAGCGCTTGGCCTTGTAAACGAGTAAGTAGAGATAAGAATATGAACCTTTTTAAATTAAGTATAATTGCGGTAGCAGTAGCAGGTCTTTCAGCGTGTAGCTTGGAAGGCGATGATGGCAACGACGGCGCACCAGGTGTTGATGGCGTTGATGGTCAAAACGGTTTAACAAGCCTTACCGTTCAAACTGAGTTGGCGGTGGGCGATGCTAATTGTCCTAATTCAGGCGTGCGCATAGACTCTGGCTTAGATGCAGATGCTGATGGCACCCTTGCCGATTCTGAAATCACTTCAACAAGCTATGTTTGTGTTCCTGGTGTTAACAGCGTTAGTAGCAGTGAGCTTTTGACTAGCTTAAATAACGAGTGGTTCGTAGCAGCTCAAACCGAAGTGGAAAACAATAAAGCGGTTTGGATGAATGCAACTTCGGGTGAAAGTGCTGCTTCATCAAATGCAGCGTTTACTGCCACGGTTAATTCTCGAGAAGAATTAGACGCCATGGTTGCTAATCTTCGCGGTAAAGCGAAAAACGTTATATTGTTTGTCGGTGACGGCATGGGCGTTTCAACGGTTACGGCAGCTCGAATTTTAGACGGTCAAATGAACGGTCTTGCCGGCGAAGAAAACCAGCTTAGCTTCGACAAATTCCCCTTCTCTGGCCTTTCAAAAACTTATAATGTCGATGCTCAAACACCAGATTCAGCGGGCACAATGACCGCGATGATGAGCGGTATAAAAACCGATGTCGGTGTTATCGGGGTTGACGAAGATATTGAGCGCGGCGATTGTTCAACGGTTGCGGGTAACGAGTTAGTTACGGCACTTGAGCTTGCAGAAATTGCAGGTAAGTCTACTGGCATCATTTCAACTGCCCGTATTACACACGCAACACCTGCTGCAACTTACGCTAAATCTGCTGACCGCAACTGGGAAGACATTTCGGATATGCCAGAAGCAGCGGTTACTGCAGGCTGCTCTGATATTGCCGACCAGCTAATTAATTTCGAAGCTAACTTAGAAGCAAACTTCGAAGGCTTAGACGTTGATGGCATTGAAGTCGTAATGGGAGGCGGACGTCGTCACTTCTTACCTCGTGACGAAGCGTTCAACAGCCCGGATGCAGCGAGCAGCATTGAGGGAGATCGTACAGATGGACGCGACCTGACTGCAGAATGGCAGACAATGTATGAGAACGGTGTGTATATCTTTGATCAGTCTGGGTTCGACGGCTTAGATACTGAAACCACTGAAAAAGTGTTTGCTCTGTTCAACGAATCGCACATGCAATACGAAGCCGACCGCAGTAACGATATTGCTGGCGAACCGTCTATCGCAGAAATGACAAGCGCAGCAATTAAGGTATTGGATAACAATGAGAAAGGTTTCTTCCTTATGGTTGAATCTGGTCGTATTGACCACGCTCACCACGCAGGAAATGCCTACGGTGCGCTTCACGACACTATCGCCTTTGCTGAAGCCGTTGACGCTGCTGATAAACTTACTGATGATGAAGATACACTGATCATCGTAACTGCTGACCACGGGCACGTATTTACCATGGCGGGTTACCCTAAGCGCGGCAACCCAATTTTAGGTAAGGTGGTAAACGTAGGTTCAGATGAAGCTGCTACAGCTGCCGACGGTACGCCATATACCACTCTTGGCTACACCAATGGTTTGGGCTTTAGAAACCTGGGAGACGTTACCAATTCAGACGCGTCTTATTTAGCAGGCCCAGATACAGGTCGTAAAGATATAACTGATGTTGACACTACAACACCAGGTTATCACCAAGAAGCGTTAATTCCGTTGAGCTCTGAAACGCACTCGGGTGAAGACGTAGGCATTTATGCGAAAGGCCCAGGCGCTTTCCTTGTCAACGGTACCAACGAACAAAGCGTTATTTTCCATGTCATGGACTTTGCGGGAGACTTCGTTTCTCAAGCAGAAAGTGCAATGGAATAAGTTTTTTAGAAGTCAAAACAAGGGCGGCCTTCGGTCGCCTTTTTCCATGTAAGTAAGCAACATCATTCACTGTAGGATTTAATGAATGAAATCACACAAAGCCCCTATCTTTGCTTTTGTACTTTTTTCTAGTTTGAGTACGCATGGCTTTGCTCAAGATACAAAGAGCCATTCTGCCATAGACGCATCACCTGAACTTGTTTGCGAGAAAAACGACACAAACCTTCACGCAACTTACGAGATAAGCATTAAGAGCCCATCAAAAGACCCAAAGACCACATCACTTCATTTGTGGCGAAACGCTAATAATGTGGCGCATGAATATCCTGCGACAAACGTTACTGAGTCTTGGACACTGGTTCGCAACCGCTTTATCAAACCTACACGATATTTCGATGCTCACGAACGCGCTATAGAATATCAGCCTGGAGAAACTATCCACGGTAAAAAGGAGACAGATTTTTCCTACCGCTACCAGCTAATAAGCGACAAACTCATTAATGCTATGTCGCTAGACAAAAAAGACGGTAACGGGTGCGACACCGTGGAATACTACTCACTTGAAAACACCCAAGGTAAATTCACACTCAAATGGCTTCCCTATCTCAAGTTGGTAGCATCGTTTAGCGTTGATAAAAACGGTGTAACCAGAGAATGGACACTAAAAAATATTGATTTAAATGCTAATACAGAGGCCTTTTTTTCAAAACGACGTGACTATCAAAGTACAGATTACGCTGATATTGGCGATGATCACACTGACCCGTTTTTAACTAAAATGGTCACGCAGGGATTTATTGAAGCCGGAGCTAGTGGCTATTATGACGAACATGGCCACAGTATTGGTGAAAGCCATTCTCACTAAGAACATATAGCCTAATAAATGAATGGTCATGAGGCTTACATGGCCATTTAATGAGGATGCAAAAAGGTTTTGTTACAAACTATCCCAAAGTACATAAGTTATTCACTGGCTTAATTTTTGTTCTATGGTATAAAAGAATAAAATGAGCGATTCATCATGGATGGTGTAA
Source organism: Alteromonas gracilis (assembly GCF_002993325.1). GTDB lineage: Bacteria > Pseudomonadota > Gammaproteobacteria > Enterobacterales > Alteromonadaceae > Alteromonas > Alteromonas gracilis. The sequence goes on along the minus strand of NZ_PVNO01000001.1, from coordinate 152,177 downwards.
ATGATAGATGTACTTCTTTCCCCTGAAAACTTTTGGTTCAGCATCGCGCTATTCGCCGTTTTCTTAGTTTTTATTCTTGAGCTTATCAGCACCGTTTTTGGCATGAGTCTTTTGGGATTAGGCGACGACTTTGCCGAATTCGATGGTGAAGGATTCCTTAGTACATCTTTTGCCAGCTGGCTAAATATAAACAAAGTTCCTTTTCTTGTTTACCTCATTGTATTGATGACCTTTTTTGGCCTTTCGGGGCTAATCATAAACGGTTTGAGTGCAAGTATACTCAATACAACGGTACCCTCACTTGTGTCTGTTCTGTTGGCCTTTGCGATTGGGTTGTTCATCACGGCAAAAACCGTTCGGCTGATTTCAAACTTACTCCCCAGCGTCGAATCCAGCGCCCTTACCAGCGACGATTTTCTTGGCTCTGTTGCTGAGATAACCATTGGAAAAGCAAGTCGGGGAAACCCCGCAGAGGCAAAGTTCACCGATCATTACTCGCAACCTCATTTTGTATTAGTAGAGCCATTTGAAGACCATGAGCTTTTCTCGCAAGGAGAGCGCGTAATTTTAGTTCAAAAAAATAAACACAGCTGGTTAGCAACACGCTACCAATAACCTAAAAAGAGATAAAAGTATGGATACAATTCAACCATCTAGCTTGCCGTCAATACTCTTTATTGCCGGTGCCATTGTTGTAGGGCTCATTGTTATTGGCCTTATTTTCGCAAAACTCTACACCCGCGCTACCAAAGAAACCGCCTTTGTAAGAACGGGGTTAGGCGGCGAAAAAGTAATAAAAGATGGGGGGGCCTTAGTACTGCCTGTTGTTCACGAAATTATTCCGGTGAACATGAACACCCTTCGTATTGAGGTGGAAAAAATCCAGAAAGACGCGCTTATTACCAAGGATCGTATGCGCGTTGACGTAAAAGCTGATTTTTATTTGCGCGTCGCACCGAATGCGAGCGGCATCTCAATGGCAGCGCAAACCCTTGGTACACGTACCACACGTGCTGAAGAAGTTAAAAAACTCATGGAGTCGAAGTTTGTTGACGTACTTCGTGCAGTAGCGGCTGAAATGACCATGACTGAAATGCATGAACAGCGCGCTGACTTTGTTCAAAAAGTTCAACAAAGTGTGGCTAACGATCTTGAAAAGAATGGTCTTGAGCTAGAATCGGTAAGTTTAACAGGCTTCGATCAGACAGATCTTCAGTTTTTCAACGAGAACAACGCCTTCGACGCTGAAGGTCGTGCTCGCTTAACCAAGATCATTGAAGAGAAGCGTAAAGAAACTAACGATATTCAGCAAGAAAACCGTATTCATATTGAACAACGCAACTTAGCGGCTGAAAAACAATCTCTTGATGTGAAGCGCGATGAAGAAGAGGCTCGCCTAGCTCAAGAGCAGGTGCTGGCCTTTAAACGTCAGGAACAAAAAGCTGAGATCGCTAAGCAGCGCGAAATGAAAGAGCGTGAAGAACGAGAAGCGGAAATTGCGAAAGAACGGGCAATTGAGGCTGCTGAAATTGAAAAGTCACGAGAAATTGAAACGCAAGAAATCGCCAAGCGCCAAGCGTTAGAACAGGCACGCATTCGCCAGCAGCAAGAAGTAGAGGTTTCGGAACAAATCAAGCAGATTGCTGTTGCAACTAAATCAGAAGAAGAGTCTGCCGCCCGAGCGAAAGCGGCCGAAGCTGAAAAGCAAAAAGTAGAAAAAGAAGAAGCGGTACTGACTGCTAGATCTGTAGCTGAAGCTGAGCGTAAGAAACAAATTGAAGTTATAGATGCACGCAAAGAAGCGGAACGTGAGGCGGTTGGTATCACCGTTGAAGCACAGGCTAAGAGAGAAGCTGCAGAAAACTCTGCTGCCGCTATTCTTACTGAAGCGAAGGCCAGTGCTGATGCCAAAATGCTTCAAGCTGCGGCTGACGAGAAAGTGCTCGCCGTTGAAGCCCAAGGTAAACAGGCGCTTTACGAAGCTGAGAACACCCTTAAAACTGAACAGATTGAACTGCAGAAAGCCCTTGCAATGCTTAAAGTATTGCCTGAGCTTGTGGCAAACGCAGTTAAGCCTCTCGAAAATATTGAAGGCATCAAAATACTGCAAGGCTACGGTCAAGGTAGCGGCGCAAAAGGTGAGCACACTATTGCCACAGCAGGCGGTGGTTTAGCTGAACAAGTAACGCAAGCCGCGCTAAGCTATCGCGCTAACGCCCCTTTGGTCGATTCTATGTTACGTGAAGTGGGTTTGGTAGACGCTGACACTGGTACATTAGGCGATTTAGTGACAAGTAACAGCGATCTGCTCACTAAGGCGAACGCTGTAAAACCAAAAACGATTGCAACACCTGCTGAACAGAAAAAAGGTAACAAAGCGCCTGAGGCGTCACCCGCGGAATAAGAGCTAAATTTAGAAACCGTTCTAGAATTGATATTATTGCACGGTACCCGCTATTAAAAACGCCCTCAACACTAGGACATTCCACGTGTTGAAGGCGTTTTTTGTATACACTATTCCCTTATACCAGTTCGCATAGATCATTACCCACAAGCTGCAAAAATTATTTGTAAGTAGTAACATGATGGTTACTATTATGCTCCCGGCGTCATCAACATGATATTTACACTCGCAGCAAAGGGTTCACTGAAATTAGAGGAGATTTTTCATGTCATCTATACCCGAAGAACCTGAAAAGCCCCTAAGAGACGACTGCTGTGGTGGAGGCTCATGCTGCCCTTGTATCTGGGATGTTTACTATGAAAAGCTGGCTAAGTGGAAAGAGGCTAAGCAAAAACAAGAGGATGAAGTCGCGTCGAATAGCACAGGTAACTGAAATACGATACAAGCTATAGTAAGAATTAGCGGCGATAACTCGCATTTTACACTGACACAAACTCTAAAATTAACATAAAGCCTACATTTTTATAACGCACACCACTTTTGAACTTCTCATTTACAATTTCCCGTTGTGCTGATAATCTATCTTAATCGATTAAGAAATAATTTTACTATTTTCAGTTATCATTAATAAACTGTTAGTAAAAGTTAAAGAGTTAAGCAAAGCCCGTTATATGTTCTGCTATGAACCATCAAGACTGGTAGCGCTTAATTTAAGGTAATGCAAGCTCGCGATATATTTGAAGTACGAGTTAGCACATGCTGAATTTTGGAGAGTTATCATGTCTATACGCAATGGCGTTCAATTAATCACCTATGCAGACCGACTAGGTGATGGCAACATCGAGAGCCTTACAAGCCTTCTTCAAGGCCCGCTAAATGGCTTATTTACAGGTGTTCACGTCCTTCCCTTCTATTACCCCTATGATGGTGAAGATGCTGGCTTCGATCCTATCGATCACACGTCTGTCGATGAGCGATTGGGCGACTGGGACAACATCAAGAAGCTGGGAGAGTCGGTTGATATTATGGCCGACCTGATTGTTAATCACATGTCAGGCCAAAGTGAAGCGTTTAAAGATGTGTTGAAAAAAGGTCGCGAGTCAGACTATTGGCCACTATTTCTTACTAAAGAAGATGTGTTTAAAGGTAATGACCAAGCGTTAATCGACGAACAAATTGCGAAAGTGTTCCGCCCTCGCCCAACACCGTTTTTCAGCGATTATGAGGTAGGTACAGAAACTGATTCTCCAGAGACGGTTCCGTTTTGGACTACCTTTACTTCCAACCAAATCGATATTGATGTTGAATCGCAATTAGGTAAAGACTATTTATCTTCTATCCTACAATCATTCACTGAAAGCAACGTTGATCTCATTCGTCTTGACGCGGCAGGCTATGCAATTAAGCGCACAGGCACTAACTGTTTTATGCTTGAAGAAACCTTCGAGTTTATTGAAGAACTTTCAACGCGCGCACGTTCGATGGGTATGCAGTGTCTAGTAGAAATTCACAGCCACTACCAAACTCAGATTGATATTGCTTCTCGTTGTGACAGCGTTTATGACTTTGCACTACCACCACTGGTTCTGCATACGCTATTTACTAAAGATGCAAGCGCACTGGCACATTGGCTATCAATTTCACCTCGCAACTGCTTTACAGTTCTAGATACGCACGACGGCATCGGCATTGTTGACGTGGGCGCAAGCGGTGACAAGCCGGGCTTATTAAACGCCGAGGCGATTAATGCGTTGGTGGAGCAAATTCACGTTAACTCTAATGGTGAGTCCAAAAAAGCAACAGGCGCTGCCGCGAATAATGTCGATCTCTATCAGGTTAACTGTACCTATTATGATGCCCTTGGCAAAGATGACTTCGCTTATTTGGTGGCGCGTGCCATTCAGTTCTTTAGCCCAGGTATTCCTCAGGTTTATTACGGTGGTTTACTCGCTGCACAAAACGATATGGAATTACTTGCTAGAACCAACGTAGGTCGCGACATCAACCGTCCATACCTAACATCTGCAATGGTTGAAGAGGCAGTGCAAAAGCCGGTCGTGAAAGGCTTAATGCAGCTAATTAACCTTAGAAACGAAAACCAAGCTTTCAATGGCGTTTTCGACGTAAGCTACAGTAATAACACACTGGTACTTACCTGGAATAAAGACCGCGATATGGCGTCATTGACCGTCGACTTTAACAATATGAGTGCCACAGTAAACACTGTCACTAACGGCGAGGAAAGTACGCTGTCTGTCGGTTCTTTACTTGCCTAAACCGTAAATAGATAGGTAATTAACCTTAGCAATAGTGTGGCTCGAAAAAGGTGGGTGTGGGGAAGTTTTTCCTATACTCACCTTTTTCTGTTTTGCTCACATTGCGTAATACGCAGCACCTAATACACTTTATCGCTACCCCTTAAATTACCTATGTTCATCATTGTAGGTTCTGCCCCAATCACATAGTTGGCGCAAGGTTGGCTCTAGCGTGCGACCTAGGTCTGTAAGTGAGTATTCGACCCGTGGTGGCACTTCAGCATACACTTTTCGATTGACCAACCCATCACGTTCTAGTTCTCTTAATTGCTGAGTAAGCATTTTTTGTGTAACGCCCTGCAGACGCCTACGCAATTGACTAAAGCGCAGGGTTTTATGGCACAAATGCCATAAAATAACACCTTTCCACTTTCCACCTATTATTTCTAACGATACAGCAACGCCACAAACATACTGAGCCGTGTCATTTTCTTTTTCCCCAATTTTCGCTGATTTGGCATTAATAGAATCTACGGTAACAATACCGTCGTTCTTTTCTGCTTCCACCCTGGTTAAATTCGCCGTCATAGCAATTCCTTAAAAAGCAACACAGCCGTTGCTGCTCTTGGTTTTCACCAATGTAAACTTCACTAAGATAATTAAGAGAAACTAGCGTCCATTCCCATTAGTATATTTTAGGGTACTACCCTACTAAAAAGTGCATACTTGCGCAAAGTATATATATTGTCACAATGGTAGCGTTACTTTCGACCAATGGAGACAGGTATGACATCGTTTAAAGCGTTGCTAATAGAAAAACAGGAAGATAAATCGTTCACTCGCCGTATAGAACAGCGTTCACTTGATGATTTGCCGGAGGGCACGTTGCTCATTAAGGTGCAGTATTCATCACTTAATTACAAAGACGCCCTGTCAGCGACAGGAAATCCCGGCGTTAGCAGAAACTTTCCCCATACCCCGGGTATAGACGCTGCAGGCACAGTTGTATCCTGCGATGACAACAGCTTCAAGGAAGGCGATGAAGTTATTGTAACCGGCTATGACTTGGGTATGAACACGGCGGGAGGCTTTGGCGAATATATTCGAATTCCGAGCGAATGGGCGGTGGCTAAACCCGTTGGTTTATCGTTAAGGGAGTCTATGGTGATAGGCACTGCTGGTTTTACTGCTGGGCTATCTGTTCAAGGTTTAGTTGAACACGGTGTTACACCACAAAAAGGCGATATTTTAGTAACAGGTGCAACGGGTGGTGTAGGTTCTGTCGCGGTCGCATTGCTCGCCAAAGCGGGTTACTCAGTGGTAGCGTGCACGGGGAAAAAGAAACATGAGTCATTTTTAAAAACCCTCGGAGCAAGCAAAGTAATCACTCGCGATGAGCTGCTTGAAAATAAAGAGCGCCCCATGTTGAAAGAACAATACGCTGGCGCTGTCGATACGGTGGGTGGTGAATACTTAGCGCAAGCCATTAAGGCTACGCAATACGGCGGCACAGTGACATGCTGCGGGCTTACCGCTTCTGCCGATCTTAATGTTAGCGTATTTCCATTTATCTTGAGAGGCGTTTCGTTGCTTGGCATTGATTCTGTGCAGTGCCCTATGCCGCCTAGATTGAGATTGTGGGACAAACTTGCCAGTGAATGGAAGCTCGATTGTCTTGATGACCTTACAGAGGAAGTAAACCTAGAAGCCGTGAATGAAAAAATAGACGCCATTTTAGAGGGGCAGATTTCAGGCCGTACGTTAGTGAATGTGCAAGCATAGGCCTTGGCGTCAATTTATTCTCTCCTCTTCACCATTAATAGTCGCAGGCAATTAAATATTGCCTGCGACTAACCTTCTCTTAATTAGAAGCCTTCCAAGACGAGTTTACCAATAGCCCGCCCTTCTTCTAAAATTCTATGCGCTTCAATCAAGTTTTCAGCGTTAATTTTACCTAAGTGTTTTCCTACAGTTGTCTTTATTTTTCCTTCATCAATAAGTGATGCAACATGAGTAAGTAAACGACTTTGCTCGACCATATCATCAGTTTCAAACATTGAACGGGTAAACATAAATTCCCAATGTAATGACAGACTTTTTTGCTTAAGCTTTGCCACATCCAAGCTTTCTGGGTCGTCAATTAACGCCAATTTACCCTTCGGCTTCATGACTTCCACGTAGTCTTCAATGTATTGGTGTGTGTTGTTTAAACTCGCCACATGAGTTACTTCACCAACATTCAAGGCCTTGATTTGCTCGGCCATAGGTTTACTGTGGTCAACTACGTAGTCGGCCCCTAACTCTTGCACCCAGCTTTTTGAACTTTCCCGAGATGCAGTAGCGATCACGGTTGCGCCCGTTAAACTCTTAAGTAGTTGCAACATTATTGAGCCAACACCGCCTGCTGCCCCCACAACAAGCACTACTTCGTCACTTTTTTCACTTTGCTGCTTTAGTGCAAGATGATCAAATAACAATTCATAAGCCGTAATTGTGGTTAGCGGAAGAGCCGCTGCATCGCTATCTGATAAAGACTTCGGCGCTTTTCCAACAATGCGCTCGTCAACCAGCTGAAACTCGGCATTCGACCCCGCTCGGGTAAGGTCTCCGGCATAATAAACTCTGTCGCCAACGGCAAACTCGGTGACATCAGCGCCAATTTCAACCACCTCACCTACGGCATCCCAGCCTATCACTTTCGCTTCGCCTTCAGGGTTAACACGCTGACGAATCTTGTAATCAACGGGGTTCACGGCAATGGCATTTATTTTTACTAATAGATCCCTACCCGACGCGCTGGGCTTGGCGAGTTCTAAATCCATTAACGCATTGGGTTCACTAATCTCTAGTGACTGGGTATAGCCGACTGCTTTCATCATTGTGCTCTCCTTTAATTGATACGTTCATCATACTCTTGATTAATTTTGGATAAACATCACAATACAAGAAACATTATCAAATAAAATTTGAAAACCATGTTACTAGATGACCTCAACGTAGTAATAAAAGTAGCCGAGTTTCGAAATATCACCGCCGCGGCCACCCATTTAAATATGCGCACCGCTACGGCGAGTGCGGCAGTTAAACGGGTTGAGCAAGCTCTCGGCGCTGAGTTATTTGTACGCACAACTCGATCGCTCAGGCTTTCCTCTGCTGGTGAGCGATTTTTGCCAACATGTGAGCAAGCCATGGCGATGCTTGCAAATGCTAAGCAGAACTTAAAGGGCGATACTGGCGTTATTGAGGGCGAACTACGACTAGGCTTGTCATCTGACTTAGGACGAAATGTAATAGCGCCGTGGCTTGATGATTTTATGGAAGAGCATGACAAAATAAGCGTAAAACTTAATTTAAACGACAGCAATATCGATTTCTACCGCGATCCTATCGATTTAGCTCTGCGTTATGGTTCACCTGATGATGCAAGCGTTTACGGATTTAAAATTTGCGACGTTCCTCGGTTTCTTGTCGCCGCCCCTTCTTATCTCAACATCCACGGCACCCCAGAACAATTTGAAGACTTGAAAACGCATAACGGGCTTTTTTATCAACTGCACGACAAAGTGTATAACGAATGGGAATTCGTGCGCGACGAAAAACCACTTAAGATAAAAATGCTCGGTAACAGGACAGCAAACGATGGTGAAATGGTAAGGCGGTGGGCCGTGGCTGGCAAAGGGGTTGCCGTTAAATCAAGTTTAGATACCTGTGACGATATTCTAAGTGGGCGTCTTGTTACGTTATTGCCGGGCTACCAACCAAAACCAACGCAGCTTTGGTTAATCTGCCCGAGCCGCCAATCGATCACGCCAGCGGTTAGGTTATTAAGAGACATGTTAAAAGCGCGCTGCGCTGAATGTTTAGCGCGCCTTAAAGAAGCAGGTGTATGTTGAAATACGGCTTGATAAGATATTTATGACTAACGCTTAGCTTTTTGATTCAGCTGCGCGTATGCTACGTCAAAACCCGCTAATGATACGGGTAAGGTAACCTGCTGGCTTTCAGACTTCTGATATGCAACTAGCATGGTTTCACCGTTATGCAATTGCTCTAAAAGCTGGCTATCGATTTTGATAATACTTTGACATGCCTTTTCGTCACACCCAGAAAAAGGCACTTGTAAGGGCGAGAAATTATCTATTTTTACTCCGACCCCATTTTTTGTTAGCGTATTTTTAGGTAGCTTTATTTTTAAAACTGGAAAATCTTTCGAATAAGAATAATCAACATTAATGCCTAACAATACTTTAGTTGCTTTCTCATCTTTAGCAACAAGCTGGCTAAGTGTACAAACTGAAGAATCGTTGCAAAGCAAACTCCAACTACCAAAATCGCTCGTTGTGACAGCCCACGAAGAAAATGAAGCGAGTATCGAACTAACTATTACTAAATATTTCACGTCTACCTCTTAACAAAAATGGGGAGCTTATGCTCCCCCTATCTTATTTATTACTGCTACTTACGTTTTCTCATAAGGAAAGTGCTAAATAGCGCTCCTAGCATAAGAAACAAAGTGCTGGGTGCAGGAACCTGGGTTGGGTCAGGTACGAATACAGTAACCGCATTTTGGTTCATATTAATAACACCAGAACCATCGAACGTTAAACCAGTCACAAACGCATCAGGCGTTGGTTCAAGCATATTCGAAACATCAATTCCCATTATTCTGAAGCGGTCTACGGGTGAAGTGAAGTCGTACTCTACGCCTCCAGTAATATCTGTACCTGTATCTAGCCAATCCATAAGGCCATTATCCCAAAGGAATAAGTCAAACATGTTGTCATCATAACCTTCTGGCAAAAGGACTGACGCGATATTTGGGCCACTATTTACGATATAATCATAGCCTACGGCTACATCAGGGTCGATGAAAACAAGCTCGTCTGGATCATCGATAGAAAATTCAAATTCATAATCCGTCGGTGTTTCTGGGTTAACAATTGGTAGAATCGGATTTTCTGGATTATTACCCGGTAGCACGCCGTCGCGAATAGCAAATTTCCAAATACCTGGCGTGCCAGTATTGCTGTTACTTTCGTCTATATCAGCAATAGCGGCAGTTCGAGAACCAGGTACGGTAAAAAAGTTTTCCCCATCGCCGGCGTCATATCCCGCCTGAGCTGGGATACCACCTGATGCACTGCCTGAAGTCCAGCCGATATCTTCATATCTAAACTCAACGTCAAAATTGCCTGCGCCCGTGTCTTCCCTGTCAATCAACACTAACTGAAACGTGTTGGTCGGATCACTATTTTGATTGTAGTAACCAACGTCATTCCAGGTTACCACCAGGGTATCTTCATTAGGAGAGCCGATAAATACGTCACCACATTCTGCGCAGCGTGTATCCACATCCCCCCAAAATGGCGCAATCATTGGCTGATTACTGTTTGGAAAAGGATTTGGTGTAAAAGAACTTACTCTACCATTGAAGGTAATGTTACCGTTATTATTGATAAAAAACCTGTCGTAGGTCGTTCCGAAAAAATTTAAACCGCTATTGAATGCTAAAGCCTCATAGGAATCAAAAATGATGGGTCCAGAGGAGCCATCATCATTGCTTTCCATTGCCAAAAAACCAAACCCGCTTTCAGTAGAACCTTCCCAACCTGAGAGGAGCACGGAGGCATTAGCGCTAGTGCTTGAGATAGAAAAGGCTAATGCTGCGCTTGCCAACAGGGTAAGTGAAAAACGCGAAGATTTTTTCATATATACTTCCTTGTAAATAGTGTTAATAAGAATTTTTCTGTTAGTAAAAATGCTTTAGCAAGGTACGAGCCAAAAATAATTACCTTTTATTTTCAATGACATAAAATACGATATCAATTTCCGTTAACATTCATGTAAAGAAAGCTGACGTCCCTGTTTTATATCTCTTTTCCTTCTATGACTATCGCTTATACATGGCGGGGGCGCCTTTGACTGGTGTGCTAGCTTGAATAAACTCACGTAAGTCTTGGTTTGACTGTTTTAAGTCATCGCGACGCAAGTACATCATGTGCCCGCTGCGATACCCTTTAAAGCTAAGGCGGTCTTTTAGGTTGCCACTTTGATCAAGTTGCCACATGGTGTATTTGGCGTCAAAGTAGTTAGTTGCGCCATCGTAATACCCAGCTTGAATCATCACATTCAGATAAGGATTTTGCGCCATTGCCAAACGCAAGTTCTCTCCAGTTTGGTTGTTGCTTCTATCCCAAGGATGCACGTTGCCAAACATATTATATTTAATATCGGTTTTGTAATTTAATTCTTCGCGAAGGTAGTAATTAATGGCTGGTGTGAATGAATGCAACCATGACGTTAGCTCTGCCCAATAATCAGGGCGATCGCCACTTTGCTTCGCGTCTATACCTAAATAGCGGCTATCCAAGCGGCCTAAGGTCTTCCCTTCATCTCGCAATAAATCTTTCCAGAAAAAAGCAGTGCTTACGTCTAAGTTGTTTTGAGCAATTGACGTTTCACTTAACCCTGAGTAGCGCGCCATTTGTTTAAGCACAGCACGCTTTTCCGCTTCGCCGATGAAGCCGCCTTTAGCCAACGCAGGAATGAGTTTATTGATGGTAAAGTCTTCGACTTCAGGAAGTAATTCAGTAAGATCTTTGTTCTGAAGTTCAGGCTCAAGTTTATTGTGATACCAGGCGGCAGCCGCAAAATATGGCAAGCGATTAGCGGCTTTTACAGGCCCATTGCGCTCAATACCGATGTCGGTTGGCGACACCAAAACAACGCCGTTTAAATACATCCATTGCCTATTTTGAAGCTCCAGAGCAAGACCCGAAACACGCGTAGTACCGTAACTTTCACCAATTAAATATTTAGGAGAGCGCCAGCGATTATTGCGTGTTACAAAGGTATTCACCCAATCCGCTAAATAGCTAATATCGGCGTTAACGCCAAAGAACATTTTTTGTTGTTCGTCTTGCGACGGCATACTGCCATCGGCTTTTGGTAGTACGCGGCTGTACCCTGTGTTTACCGGGTTTACAAATACGATGTCTGCCACATCTAAAATGGAATAAGGGTTAGTTTGAACACCATAGGGCTGAACAGGATAACCCTCATCATCAATATTAAGAATACGAGGGCCAGTGTACGCTACGTGCATCCATACTGAGGCAGATCCAGGGCCACCATTAAAGGAAATAATAAGCGGGCGCTCCGTATTCTCCTTAACGTCAGTTCGCTGATAGTACGTGTAGAATAAAGTAGCAACCGCTTCGTCTTTACTGTTCCATGCAGGTTGCGTACCTGTAGTAGCACTGTATTTCACGCGCTTGCCAAGAATTTTAGTTTCGTGTTCTGTCACTACACTGCTATCAATTTTCATAGCGCGAGCGTGTGCTGAGGGGCTTTTCTCATCTTCAGAAGCACTCGCATTTAAACTTACAAAAGCAAGCATAGCGGCCATTAGCCAAGGCAGCGCTTTATGTTTGTTATCACCGTGGCGAAATGACACAAGTGATGTTACTAGGTTTAAGGCTTGTTTATTCATCGTTACTCTTGTCTTTGTGTGTCGTTAGTTTTATCGTTTTTGTATTCTTAGAGCCTGCCAACCTGTCACTTATACAGATGAGCAACACGCTCTAGTTAGACTATATCGCTGTTTGTACGACGGCTTAGCAATCAACGACAAAACCACCAATTTCTTCGATACATTTCTGTAACACGGGCTACGTTTTATCAATATTTTCAGGGCCGTTATCGTTTATATGTGCAATGAGGTCAGGGAAAAACGCTAAAAACCTCGCCTCTATTTCCTTTTGGTGTTTGCCTATATCGTCTACAGCATAATGAAAAGTATTGGGAAAACGAATGCGTTTGGCGACAACAGAAATCGCTTTGGCTATGCCTTCTTCTTCAGCATAATCCTCAAACCAATCATGGGTTATCATATGCCCTACACTGTGCTGCATCGTTCTTGGCATGGTAGGCAACCGCTGTTCTAACAAAGCGAAGCTTTGCTCGCGAAAATCATCGAAACGTTGAGTTGAAAATTTTGTCCAGTGTTTAATGAGTAGATGATCGAAATAGATATCCAATGCTACAGGGGCAAAGCGCCGGCGACTTTTATCGAATAGCATCTTTGCAGCTAGAACGCTCTCGTGACTATCGGTGAATCGATCGACTTCGTAGTGATTTTTAAGGCCTAGCTGAACTGCGTTTCCAAATCTGTTGATATCAACACCTCGCCTAAAATCTCCCAATAAGTTACCAAAATGAGAATCTGCGGTTGGTCGTGCCAAGAAAAGGTGAGCTAGGTAGTTCATTTTGTAATTTAACGGCCTCTTTTTTAAGTTGTAAGGGCTTGTAGGTATCAAGTAAAATCACGCCTCGATCAGAAACTTTGAATGTGGGCTCGCCGAAACATAGATTGCCAGATGCCAAATTCAAATGTTACTGAAACATCGTAGCACTTAAAATTGAGTTTCAACATGTCTGTAATTTCCACTTCTGAAGTCACTTCACTACTTACTCCAGTTAACGCTTTTTTGCACTGCGAGACCCCACAGTCGTGGATAGACGAAGCCCAAAAAGAAGAAAACCTTCGCGTTATCCTTACCGATCACTTAATCTGCGAATTGAAAGCGGCTCAGTCAGCCATGTACTTGCTTCGCCGCTACGTTGCTGATGAGGAAACAAGTAAAGTGCTTTTGGGCTGGTTAAAACCCTATGAGGACTTTACTTATAGACATGAAGGCGATTGGCAGTCGCTTAACACTAAACACCTTTCAAAAAGTGTTTTTAACGTTGAAGGGCTTGAGCCTTTCAAAAAAGATATGCTGGATAAAATGGTGATGCTGATAAAAGAAGAGCTCCATCATTATTATCAAGTGCTAGAGATTATGCACGAACTGGGCTTTGAATATAAATCGGTAACGTCTAGCCGTTACGCCAATGGCTTACTACGTCACGTACGCACCTATGAGCCTGAAAAGCTTGTCGATAAGCTTATTTGTGGCGCCTATATTGAAGCCCGTTCTTGCGAACGCTTTGCGAAGCTCGCTCCTTTTGTGTCTGAAGATTTAGGCAAGTTTTACATTTCCCTATTGCGCTCTGAAGCCAGACACTTTGAAGATTACCTCACGCTTGCTGGACAAATATCCGACACGGATATAACTGAACGTGTAGCTCACTTCGGTCACGTTGAAAAATCGTTGATAGAAAGTGACGACAAAGAGCTTCGTTTCCACTCTGGAGCGCCGAATATCAACTAGCTATTTAGAGGTGTTCATAAATTAAACTATTTATATTGACGCCTCTGACTTTCTGCTGCACACTGAATTTGTAAACGTATTGTTAATGGCAGTTCTTTAGCGCTTGCCGCTGTGTCCGAGTTTATTTGTATTCTCGGCTAATTCGTGTGTTTTTACTGCCTCACAACAATCTTCTAATAATAATGTTGGTGAACAAGGCAGGACCTTATGATTTTAAATCACTTAATTGGTATTTACACTCATCCAAGAGAAGAGTGGCAAACCATTGATACCAAGCACGAAACCTATTTTTACGCGCTTACTCATATCGCGTTTATAGCACTCATTCCCTCACTTGTAGCTTACTATTCCAGTGCCCACACCGGCTGGAGTATTGGTGCGGGTGACATCATACGACTTAGCGAAAATACCGCCATCATGATGGGCATAGGTATGTATTTTGGCTTGATAGCCGGAGTAGTAGCACTAGCGGTACTTATTCATGAACTCGCTAAAGCTTTCGATGCTACGCCAACTTACACGCAATCGTTAGAGTTAGCAGCTTATACAGCCACTCCACTGTTTATGGTGGGTTTTGCGGGTCTATATCCTGAACTATGGGTAGTGATGACAGCTTTGTTGGTCGGCATAAGCTACTCGGTATACCTACTTTACTCCGGCGTTCCAATTTTAATGCATATGCCAGAAGATAAAGGCTTTATTTATTCAAGTTCAGTGGTGACATGCGGTCTGGTGTTACTGGTTATCCTAATGACAGGTTCAGTATTGGTATGGGGGCTTACTGGTGGGCCAGTATTCGTTCACTAGCGTCTTCTTAAAAGATTAAACCATTGAAAAAGCCGCTTCTTAAAGCGGCTTTTTTGTGAACACGTTGCTTATCTAAAAGCTAATGCCGTACTAACTAATCAGCGGCATCCATGTTGTGCACATCAAGATTACTTAGCTCCGCCTGTACCACCGGCGCTTTCCTCGACTGTTCACCGCGAGACAAGTCGATACGTTCGAGATACGCTTGATCGATGTCTGCAGTAATATAATTTCCATCAAAAACGGACGTTTCAAAACGCTGAATGGTTTCGTTTTCTTCGCGAACTGCATCTACTAAATCAGAGATATCTTGGAAGATAAGGCCATCCGCTTGAATAAGCTCTGCTATCTGATCGATTTCACGGCCATAAGCAATAAGCTCATTAGCCGATGGCATATCGATGCCGTAAACATTCGGGAAGCGAATTTCCGGCGCGGCTGACGCAAAGTACACTTTCTTCGCGCCTGACTCTCGAGCCATTTCGATAATTTGACCTGATGTGGTACCACGTACGATTGAGTCATCAACAAGTAATACGCTCTTGCCTCTGAACTCAGATGAAATTGCATTAAGCTTGCGGCGTACAGACTTCTTGCGCATGGTTTGGCCGGGCATAATAAAGGTACGGCCAATGTAGCGGTTCTTAACAAAACCTTGTCTGTATGGCAATTCAAGGGTGTTGGCTATTTTAAGCGCTACGTCCATGGATGTTTCAGGAATAGGAATAACCACGTCAATGTCGAGGTCAGCCCATTCCCGTTTGATTTTTTCACCCAGTTTACGGCCCATGTTTACGCGCGACGCGTACACTGAAATACCGTCGATAAAACTGTCTGGGCGAGCAAAATAAACAAACTCGAATATGCACGGCGAAGTTACCGGGTTTTCAGCACACTGTCTGGTGTGAAGCTGACCTTCTTCAGTAATAAATACCGCTTCACCTGGCATGACATCTCGAACAAACTGGAAGCCTACCGCATCAAGCGCTACGCTTTCGGAAGCTACCATCCATTCTTCACCTAGCTCGCTCATACGCTTACCTAGCGCTAACGGGCGAATACCGTGAGGGTCACGAAACGCAACGATACCCTGGCCGATAATGGCTGCGACTACTGCATAGGCACCACGAATTTTTTTGTGAACCTTTGTTACGACTTCAAAAATATGTTCAGCACTTACACTTAAACCCGCAACTTGCTGCAGTTCATGAGCAAGAATGTTAAGAAGTAATTCAGAGTCTGAGGTAGTGTTAATGTGACGGCGAGCAATGCGGAATACTTCTTCTTGCAACTCGTGGGCATTGGTTAGGTTGCCGTTATGAGCAAAGGCAATACCGAACGGTGAGTTCACATAGAATGGTTGCGCTTCTGCCGAACTAGACGTCCCAGCCGTTGGATAACGCACGTGACCGATACCCATATTGCCTGACAATCTCTTCATATGGCGTGTATGGAAAACATCTCGAACCAAACCATTTGCTTTGCGCAAATTAAACATATTTTGGTCGATAGTCATTATGCCTGCGGCATCTTGTCCTCGGTGCTGAATAACCGTCAGACCGTCGTACAGCGACTGAGCTACGGGCGTTTTACCAACTATTCCGACTATACCACACATGTGCGTTACCTATTTCAAGCGGGATTTAAGAAACTGGAGGAGTCTTTCACATAGCTGAAAAACCACTCAATGATGACACCAAACTCGGGAATGAGCACCGACGCTTGCCACCATGCTGCTGAGGCTGCGCGAGTAAAGGTATCCATAAAAAAGAGCAATGCGCTAACTATCAAAACGCCACGCAATGCACCAAAAACTATTCCTAAGACTCGATCGGTACCTGAAAGGCCTGTGGCCTGCACTAACTGGCTTATGGCGTAATTGATCATGCCACCGAGAATAAGTGTTGCGACAAAAAGCGCGGCAATGGCGGCGCCATTTTTTAAATAAGGGTCGTCAATGGCTGTAAAATAGATTGCGAGGTCTGCGTAGAAATTGCTTGAAATAAAGAGTGCAGCAAACCATACCACTAACGAGATGGCTTCTTTAACAAACCCTCTGATTAGGCTTATTAAGGTAGATACCGCAATGATACCCAGTATGGAAAAGTCTACCCAGTTCATCGTCTCTTTATTGCGTTGATGTTGCTTTTTGTCTTGAAGCAACGAGCCTTTGGCGAGATGGCGCGCATTCTAACAGAAGATAGAAATATTACTAGTCTGTAATACGAATCAATAAAGGTAAGAATACGCACTACTCTACTTTGAACGTTGTAACTTTGCCTTTAAGACCCGTGAGCTCTTTTAGATGAGGCAGTGCCGACTCTAGCTTGTTTTTATCTAAATCAGGACCAACAAAAACTTTATTAAGCGGCCCAGAGCTCGTCTGAATTTTACGGCTAAAGGCTCTGTAACCTGCCCTTTCGAGTTTGGCTAACAGCGCTTTGACATTTTTCTCGTGACGAAAGCTTCCAAGCTGAATAACCCAACCTGCATCGTCATCTGCCGCCGCGCCTTTGTTATCAATCACAGTTTGACTGGCAAGGTTATCTTGCTCTTCGAAAACTTTTTCTTTTGGCGCCTGAGTAACGCTAGCGCCAGAGTCCTCATCACGTGACGTCACCATAGGCTCATCGTCTATGGCGGTTTCATCTTCTATTTCAACCGCAGGAACTGCCGCTTTTGCCACTCGCTCCGATGGAAATGGCTCGGGCTCTACAATAGGCTTCTTTGGTGGATTAGCGGGTACAGAAACAAATGGTTCTCTGTTAGTTTGCTTTTTGCCATCAAGAAAGTCTGGTAAAAAAATGACCGCTAGGGCAACGACAATGATCGTACCCACCAGTCTATTCTTTAATGCCGATGTCACTGTGCTCTCCTGCTTGAATACACGTTTTTCTCTACAATGCGCGTGTTAGTTATGCTCAGCAAGCACGTCTGCTACGGTAACGAAAGAACCAAAAACGAGAATAAGTTCGCCAGTTTGATAATCTGCAAGCGCGCGCTGATATGCCGAGGTTACGTTTTTAAACGTCTTTATATTCTCTATGGTTGTACCAGCATTAACAAGTGCATTTTCAAGTACTTCTGCATTGCAGCCTCGAGGGCCGCTTGTTGACGATACATACCAATCAGCATTAAGCGCAGAGAGTGGCGCTAAGGTTTCTGCAATTGACTTATCTTTAAGCATACCCACGACGATACGCATTCTGCTTACATCATAACGATTTAGCCAGTTCTGCATGGCCGTCGTTGCCTGCGGGTTGTGGGCAACATCCACCACAACGAGAGGCGACTCACTGATCGTCTGCTGACGACCTGGCATCGTGGTATTTTCAATAATGTTTCTTACCACACTTTCTTCGGGTAGCAAGTCTAGCAATTCTAGCGCAGCCAACGCTGTACTCGCATTTTGAAGTGGAATTTTAGGATAAGGTAGCGAGGCGTAGCTACTACTCTTTCCTTTCCAACTCCACTCACTGTAATCACTTGCCACTTCAGTTACAAAGTCTTGTGTTGCCCAGCGTACGTTCGCTTGCAATTCATTAGCCACATCATAAAGCGACGATGGAGGGAACAGTTCACCCACTACTGCACTGCCGTTTTTGCGCATAATGCCCGCTTTTTCGCGAGCGATTTTTTCTCGGGTATTGCCAAGCCAATCCTGATGGTCAAGGTCGATTGTGGTAATAACGGCGAGATTGGGATCAATAATGTTAGTGGCGTCCAAACGCCCACCTAAGCCAACTTCAAGAATCACCACATCTACAGCCCATAACTGCATCATTTTCATTGCAGCCAGCGTACCGAACTCAAAGTAAGTCAAGGTGATAGGCTCACCACCCGTGTCCTTTCGCGCGTTTTCAACAAACTCAAAAGCATCTACAAATTCATTGGCAGGCGGTAACTCGCCGTTGTAACGCACCCGTTCACGGTAATCGATTAAATGTGGTGAGCTGTACACTGCAACACTTTTGCCTTGCGATAGCATGGCTTGCTCAAGCAAGCGACACGTGGTGCCTTTACCATTTGTGCCTGCTACGGTAATAACCAGCGATTGGCTAAGCGATAGTGCCATGGCATTGGCAACCGCTTTCACTCTGTCTAGCCCCATATCGATGGCGCTAGGATGAATTGATTCTAGGTAGGATAGCCACTGGCTCAAGCTTTTTTGCGTAGTTGAGGACGCAGAAGCGTCTTGTGCGTTTTGCGCTGAGCCAGTATTTAAATTGTTTTCGTTATTCACTAATTTTTATGATGCAACTTAACCAACAGGCTGTGTAATCTATCACGCATATCTCTGCGGTCAACAATCATATCAATTGCGCCTTTCTCAACAAGGAATTCACTGCGCTGGAAACCCTCAGGCAGCTTTTCTCTTACTGTTTGTTCGATAACACGAGGACCCGCAAAACCGATAAGCGCTTTCGGCTCTGCCACATTCACGTCACCAAGCATTGCCAGACTTGCAGATACACCACCCATTGTAGGGTCGGTAAGCACGCTGATGTAAGGCAGGCCTTTTTTGCTCATTTTAGCCAGAGCTGCAGATGTTTTAGCCATTTGCATCAATGACATGAGCGCTTCTTGCATACGCGCTCCGCCACTTGCACTAAAACAAATAAGAGGCATGTCGTTTTCTAAGCATGCGTTAACAGCCGCAACGAAACGTGCACCTACCACCGATGCCATTGAACCGCCCATAAACGCAAACTCAAAACAAGCGACTACCACAGGCATGCCTTTCAGCTTACCCTGCATTACCACTAATGCATCTTTCTCGTTTGTCGCCTTTTGTGCAGCAACGATACGGTCTTTATAGCGCTTAGAATCTTTAAACTTGAGTACGTCTTGAGGTTCATGCTCGGCACCCAATTCTACGCGTTCGCCATCGTCTAAAAACGCGTCGATACGTCGGCGTGCGGTAATACGCATGTGATGGTCACACTTAGGGCAAACTTCCTGAAGTTTTTCCAGTTCGCTTTTGTACAACACAGCTTGGCAAGAACCACATTTTGTCCAAATACCTTCAGGGACATTACCTTTGTGCGATGTTTGCGTGCGCGGAAGAATTTTTTGAATCCAGCTCATGGAAATTGAATCCTTTGTTTTTGTTTGCCGACCATGACGATTAATATTTGTTCATACTTGAGGCCAACAACACATTAAATTTTTAAGTTTCATGCTGTATTACAAAGAAAAAATACGTAATACACCAGAACAGCTAACTAATATAGCGCGCTATTAGACCACAATACAACGAAATGGAAAAAACAAAACTGGTCTTAGAAGTTGGCAGTCGGAATTAGTAGCGCTACCCTCAGTTATTTCTGTATTTAAATTAGTACCTAAAGGTATTAATGAGCACTGGCTTAACTAGACGTTTCTAGCATTTGACCTTGGGAAACTGGTTAACACCCGAGTGGCGCTCGAGGGATAATTGCCTCTGGCCGCTTTCTACGAAATGTTTGAGTGCGATATCAATTTTATCTTTGAGAGAAGTCAAATCAGAACGAATAACAAACACTAAACTCACCTGACTGATAACATTAGGCGATTGATAAAACGCTGTGGAACAGAAGGTCTCATTAAACATGACTGAACGGGCATTGTGTTCATTCAATATCGCGAAGTCACAGCGTCCTCGCGATAGCATCATAGTCATTGTAAATTGGCTACTTGAATCAACTCTGCCAATATTATTTTCTTCCCTGTCAAAATACTCGGTCAAGACAGGATAAACAAAACCGTATCGTGTACAGATGCTCGAGGATACGTTCTCTTCTAAAACAAATGGCCCTTCGAAATTTGTGGTCGAGTAGATATAACTATTATGCGCTATCAATTCCTCACTAAAGAGAAATTCGTTCGGTTTACTCAACCAATTTGGAGATGACAAAAACACGTCTACCGAAGACGACGTTAATAAATCTTCGCTTCTGGCACGATTTGAGTCTAAGTAGACAACGGGAAACTGATTAGACATTTCCTCAGAATTGAAAAAGTCGACGACGATGCCTTGATAGCGCTTTGAGTTTTCATCGTAATATAAATAGGGAGGAGAGCCAGGAGTGTTGACAGCAAAGCGTATGCTGGGAACTTGAACTTGTGAATTAGCAAAGCTTTGAAATGTCGCTAGACACAAAAACGAGCAGAGTACTTTAGATAAAAAGTGAAAAATGGGCACGCTAACTCCTTGCATCACGTTGATTCCTTAACTACTGACCGGCAGCGCACTTCGCCTTACCATCAAAATGATGAGTGGGTATCGTCAAATTCGCTATCACCATATCAGTAAAACACTAAAAACCTAAATTTGATAAAAGATTACTGTGCTAGCTTCACACATTGTTTCAGCGTATTTGTTTATTTCAGTCTGGAAGAAACACTGGCCCTAAAGGCCCTTTTGGTAAGTCATGCTCCGCTGGATACGTAACGTCTACCAAATACAA
This sequence comes from Alteromonas gracilis, assembly GCF_002993325.1. Lineage (GTDB taxonomy): Bacteria > Pseudomonadota > Gammaproteobacteria > Enterobacterales > Alteromonadaceae > Alteromonas > Alteromonas gracilis. The sequence goes on along the minus strand of NZ_PVNO01000001.1, from coordinate 131,047 downwards.
TCCATTTGGCTTAGCCGTTGCTGCTGACTTACTTCTGTCTTTTAAGCTTAGCAAGTGTGCAATCCAATTAACATCTTGCTCCCCTGCACCAATTTCAACAAGCGAACCGGTAATGTTGCGAACCATATGGTGCAAAAACGCATTGGCGCGAATATCAATAATAACGTAACGTCCTTGTCGGCTCACGCTCACATCGGTAACGTTTCGAAATGGCGTTTTACTCTGGCATAGCGCTGCGCGAAATGAGGTAAAATCTTGCTCTCCCAATAACGCCTGTGCAGCAAGATGCATTTTCTTTTCATCTAATTCACGATGAATGTGCGTTACACCCGAGTGCAGAATAGCAGGACGCATTTTTGCGTTGTGAATGACGTAACGATAGCGACGATGAGTAGCAGAAAAACGGGCGTGAAAGTCATCACTGACGTTTTTAGCCCAGGTAACAGCTACAGAATTAGGTAGGTTCGCATTTACACCGAGCGTCCATGCGCGTTCGGAGCGAGGAGCATCACAATCGAAGTGAACCACCTGCCCTGTGGCATGTACACCTGCATCGGTTCGCCCAGCACATTGCACCTCAATGGGTTGATTGGCCACTGTCGACAGTGCCTTTTCGAGATGTTCTTGAACACTGGGAACTTCGCGCTGGCGTTGCCAGCCGTAAACTGCCGCACCGTCGTATTCAATCCCTAAGGCAATTCGCCCCATTTACATTACCCCTTCGCTAAAAAGGCGCTAAGTTTAGTCATCCTGCGGGCAACATGCAATGCCACATATGCGTAAAAAACACTAACGGAATGACCAGTTACCGCGCAGTAACATAAACAAAAACAGCCTGCGTTAAAAAGGCAGGCTGTTTATCTATTTCAAAAAGCAACGCTCAAACGCTAAACGATTTTTGCTAGTATTGACTCAGCTTCCTGCTTTTGTTCTTCGCTACCTTCATTCATTACTTCTTCTAGCAACTCTCTTGCTGCCTCTGCATCATCCATTTCAATGTAAGCACGAGCTAGATCAAGGTTTGCGTTTTGGCCTGCATCTTTATCGATATCTATAACCGTATCATCATCAGAAACGCCGGTAAAATCAGATAAACTTACGTCAAGATCAAGCGCCTGACTGTCAGGATCAATAGCATTTGCATCGTCACCGTCATCTAAGAGCGATTCTACATCGAGGAAATCTTCTGACGCAGAGCTCGTCTCTCCTTCATCATCTGACTCTATGTCGCTCAACAATGCAGCAAGGTCAAGGTCAGGATTATCTAGTTTAAGTTCCTCACCGTTATCTTCAGCGGCAGGGTCGTCTACTACTGGCTCACTTTCCTCAATTTCAGATGGCGTGGCTATGTCTAGATCATCTGGAATCTCAAGCTCGTCTGACTCCTCAGCCCCTTCATCCTCATCTAACTCAAAAAGCTCGCTGTCATCACTTTGCTCAAGTTCGAATGTTTCATCTTCATCTTCGTCTTGTTCAGGCTCAAATGATGGCTCTGCATCATCTTCTTCGAGTTCGAATGTCTCTCCCGCATCTTCATCTTGCTCAAGTTCGAATGTTTCGTCATCTTGTTCAAGCTCAAGTGACGCTTCAGCATCCTCGTCTTGCTCAAGTTCGAACGTTTCGTCTTCACCGTCATCTTGTTCAAGATTAGCGGTTTCTTCTACTTCATCACTGGAAGCATTCTCTTCAACGCTAGTTTCTTTCAGAGAATCATGGTCATCTTCTGCATCGCTTACTAGTTCGCTAGAATCCATCACATCGTCAGACTCTAGGCTTTGCAGTAACTCATCGAATTCCGCACTGTCTAAATCGTCAAGAATTTCGTTGTCGTCAACAGTGTCATCATCATCAGAAGCAGAGAGCCAATCATCTAGTCCGGGCACATCGTCTAATTCTTCAAAATCTTTATTGGCACTTTTTTGAGAACTATCTTCTTCCGATGGTGCCTCATTTTCAGAAGACGTTTCTTGTTCTTCGTTGTCTTGACTGTCAATGACGCCATCAATTTCTTGTTCTAACTCGAAGCTTTCGATTTCGTCGAAAGCGTCATTCAGAAGACTGTCGTCATATTCATCATCACTGCGCGATTCTTCATTAGATAAAGACGCTTCAGAACCCGTTGAAGTGGTTTCATCTGTCGAATCTGTGTTCTCTTTTGATGTTTCTTCTGCTTGAAGTTCTTCATCCACACCCATTTGGCTAAACGATGGAATATCATCCATCATCTGCTTTTCAAACGCTTCAATAGCGTCATCAAGGGGATCTTCAGAAGTTAAAGCACTTTCGTTTGCCTCAGCGTTAGCGTCACTATCGTTTTCGTCTTCATCGGCAGGCGCTATTTCTGGTTCAGCCTCGGGCTCAAACCCTAGTTCAGCCTCAGGCTCTGGCAGTGAATCAACCTCGGCTTCAAGCTCAGGCTCTTCAATGGAATCAGGCTCTTGTTCTGCTTCAGTTCCAAGTTCAGCTTCAGGCTCTGCGTCAGACGTAACCTCTGCTTCTTCCATCTCAGAACCAAGTTCTGACTCCGGATCTATCTCGGCTTCGCTCTCAAGCTCGTCTTCATCTGCAGGCGCTATTTCTGATTCAGCCTCGGGCTCAAACTCTAGTTCAGCTTCAGGCTCTGGCAGTGAATCTATCTCGGCTTCAAGCTCAGGCTCTTCAATGGAATCAGGCTCTTGTTCTACTTCCGTTTCAAGCTCAGCTTCAGGCTCCGCGTCAGACGTAACCTCTGGTTCTTCCATCTCAGAACCAAATTCTGATTCTGGCTCTATCTCGTCTTCGCTTTTAACTTCGTCTTCATCGGTAGGCGCTATTTCTGATTCAGCCTCGGGCTCAAACTCTAGTTCAGCTTCAGGCTCTGGTAGTGAATCTACCTCGGCTTCAAGCTCGGGCTCTTCAATGGAGTCAGGCTCTTCTTCGATTTCTGTTCCAAGCTCAGCTTCAGGCTCCGCGTCAGACGTAACCTCTGCTTCTTCCATCTCAGAACCAAGTTCTGATTCCGGCTCTGATAAGTCTTCATCTCCCGACTCAATTTCTGCCTCTAATTCAGACAGTAACTCATCGGTTAACTGCTCTACGTCACTACTGCTTTTCGATTCTTCAGCTTCCAATTCAGCAAGTAGCTCGTCGGTTAAAGGATCACTGAAATCGTCTTCCTCTTCCTCGTCGACTCCACCAGAAATATCGTTATCCGTGTCTTCAAGGGAATCGGTCTCCGGACTAACTACAGGCTCACCTTCAAGCTCAGCTTCAAGCTCGGCAAGTAATTCGTCAGTGAAAGGGTCACCAAAATCTTCATCATCACTAGGCTCGGCTACCGATTCAGTCGAAGTATCTTCGTCTGCAAAATCGCTGTCGTCGTTCTCTTGTTCTGATTGTAATTCCGCTATAAGCTCGTCAGAGAGGGGATCGCTGAAGTCCGAATCAACCTCAATCTCTTCTTCAAGCAAATCGTCTAAATCATCAGTTATGGCGTCAAGGCTTTGAATTGACTGAGGTGACGGCGCTGATGTTGTTATCTCATCTTCAAAGTCATCATCATCTTCTTCTTCGCCTAATCCACCCATCATTTCTATTTGTTCAATTTCGTTGAGCAGATCGTCGGTGATTTTATCGATTTCTTTGTTTTGCTGATTAATCTCGTCATCGAGCTTACTCAACATATCTTCATTAATGAGTTCATCGTTACCGTCTAACTCATCGGTAAGACCGGCATCAACACCATGCTCTTCCAACAAATCATCAATGCTAATCTCGGGCTTTTCGTCCTCATCCTCAATCGTAGGGAGCGACGGTGAGATTTCACTTGGCTCAGCGTCATCAGTAAGCTCTTCTACAGAACTGGCAAGCAACGCGTCTATGTCGTCCTCATCAACATTTTCAGATTCAGAGGTACCATTAACCTCGTTTAAGATATCGTCAGGGTTAATTTCCTCTGTCTCATCTATCTCAGCTTTGCTTTCCTCATCAGCGCCTTGACTTTGAACATCATCGAGTAAATCATCAATATCGAAATCATCATCGTCACCTGCGTCTTCAGCACTCGCTGAATCTGACGCCTGCTCGCTATCGCTATCACCACTCTCTTCAAAAACATCGTCGTCGCCCGATAAGTCGAAACCTTCCAGGTCATCCGCGTCATTTTCGTTTAGCACCTTGTCTGATAAGTCATCGTCATCAAATAAACTGTCAAGCTCACTTTGGTCAAGCTCATCATCACCAGCTTCAAACAAGTCGTCATCATTATCTGGCACTAGCATATCGTCTTCTAGGTCTGCAAAGGACTCAAGCTCGTCATCTAAGCTCTCCTCTAAGTCAGAGGTAAGTACGTCGTCTAGAAGGTCATCGTCATTGAATAAGTCGTCGTCAGATAATTCTGCTTTTTCATCTAAATCTGGCGCTAGGGCACTTGAAAGGTCGCCAATATCAGCATCAGGTACAGGTATATCATCATCGTTAGCCGTTATTGTGGGGCCTGCTGTGGGCGCCTCTTCAGGTTTGCTGTTGCGTTTAAGCAACCACATGATCAAACCGCCAACGAGTAACAACGACAAAAATGCAGAGCCAATAATAAGACTCAGAGGGCTTGTTAACGTGGTCAAGAACGATGATTGCTTTTCTGCTTCACGCTGAGCTTGCTCAGCCTTGATCATATCTAGCAACTCTTGCTGAAGCGCTACTTGCATATCAAGCTGTGCTTTTACGTCACCTTCAACTTGCCCTCTTAACGTTTCTAGCTCGCCATTGACTGCTTCAACGCGTTCATACAAACGTCTATTTTCATTAAGAATGGCTTCTACATTTTCAAGAGATGCAGCAAACTGCATGCGCAGTTCATCAAACTGACGATTTTGCTCCTGATCTAAACGGGTGATCTTTTGTTCGATGTCGGTTTGAGTTTGGGTGAGGTCTTGCTGGTTAACCAACGGAGAAGCCGGTTTGATGTTCCTTACGCTGCTGCCAGGCTTGTTAAGCATATCAGCAAATGCTCTTTCGTCCTGCTCAGCGCGCATTTGGGCTTTTTGCTTATCAATTCTTGCAATGTAGCGCTCTGAAGGCAGCTTAAGCACCGCGCCATCGACCAATAGATTTAAATTACCGTTTTCAAATGCGTTAGGATTGAGCTCGTAGATGGCTGTCATAACCTGATATACACTCAGGTTATTATTCTGACGGTAGCGTTCCGCTATTCGCCAAAGTGTGTCGTTGGCATCAATAGGGCCATATTCCAGCCCGGAAAACTGATCGGTAGCGTCTTTTGGACCTTTTAAGAAGGTAGCGCGTTCTTGTGCATCTACTGTAGTTACAGGGCAAGACAAACAAAGTGTGAGTAAAAGTAAGCCCGTCAAATGCAATTTCATAGCAATCCTATATGCCCTCAAGCGTCTTGACCACCCGTATGTTTGGGCGGATTTTCTAGCCAATCAGTACGGAAGAAAACATTGGCTTTTATTTTTATTCTAAAGCTACCTTGAAACCATCTCGTCAAGCTAGCGTTTTGCAGTTATTGCGACCTTAGCAGTAAGATTTATTTGCGCTTTTTTAATGTTCTTACATTTTGTCTAAGTGTCTGACTGACGATTGTTTTTAACGTTTATTTATTCCTAACCTTACAAACTATAAACCAGTTATGAAGGGTGATCTAGTTAGACAGAAGTATTGCCCTGTAACAATGTTTAAATTTTCCCAATTCACTGTCGTTTTGTTACGTCAAAATCCGACCTTTCGTTAACTATCGGCAAGCACAGAAAAATGTTTACCTTTTCCTGTGCTTATCCGATTAATCAGAGGCGAAGCCTCTATGAAACATTTATAAGTAATCGCGAATAAGTGTTTCAGCAATTTGAATGCTGTTTGTTGCTGCACCTTTGCGAATATTGTCAGACACAACCCACAGGTTTAAACCACAAGGGTGAGTAATGTCATTTCTAATCCGCCCTACATGAACAATGTCATTGCCGCTAGCACTGCTAACCTGCGTTGGAAACTGCTCGTTGCCATCGTAAACGGTTACCCCCGGCGCGTCAGCTAGAAGCTCTTTAACGTGCTGCGCATCTATCGGTGAACGTGTTTCAAGATGAATAGCTTCAGCATGTCCGTAGAATACAGGTACGCGCACTGCAGTGGCGTTTACCAAAATGCTTTCGTCACCCATAATCTTTTGGGTTTCCCAAAGCATTTTCATTTCTTCTTTGGTGTAATCGTTGTCTTGGAAAACGTCGATTTGAGGAATAACGTTAAAGGCAATTTGGCGACTAAATGATTCTGGCTTTACTTCACGTGCGTTCAGTAGACCCGCAGTTTGCTTAGCGAGTTCTTCCATGGCCTCTTTACCAGCGCCAGACACTGACTGATAAGTACAAACATTAATGCGGTCAATACCAACCGCATCTTGAATCGGTTTAAGCGCCACCAACATTTGAATGGTTGAGCAATTTGGGTTCGCAATAATGTTTCTATTGCGAAACTCTGCCAGTGCATGGGCGTTAACTTCTGGCACTACAAGTGGGATATCTGGCTCGTAACGAAACTCTGAAGTATTGTCGATTACAATACAGCCTTCCTCTGCCGCTAGCGGAGCAAATTTTGCTGATATACTGCCACCTGCAGAGAAAAAGCCAAATTGCACTAATGACCAGTCAAAATCATCAGCATCTAATACTTCAATATCTTCGCCTTTAAACGACACGGTACTTCCTGCTGAACGTTTACTGGCAAGCGGATACAGACGATTTACCGGAAAATCTCGCTCTTCTAATAGTTCAATCATGGTTTGGCCCACTAAACCTGTGGCGCCAAGTACCGCTACGTCAAACGCTTGCGACATAATGCTTTATGCTCCTAATCTAAAAATAACTAAACCAGACTAACGTGAAAGCCCAATTTGGTGAATGTGTTTTGAATTTGCTTACTGGTGTTCTTTGGCAAGTGTAACGCATAGGCGCTGCACTCGCGACGCACTCTATATTGCTTACGCAATACAGAAAACGTATTCGCAATATCTGTTTTTTGCTTTACATCACGGTTTGACGTCGATAAAAATGCCTTTCGCGTTATCTCATCGTCAATGGCGACGTCGTACACGTTGTGAAAAACAGCAATGAGATCATCAACCGATAAACGCGATGCCTCGGGCGATGTTAACGCAGCATTTATCGGGTTGGTTTTGTCTAAAAAGTCGCTGAGCGCTTTGTCTGGGGCCGTACCCACCACGTCACAAATTTGCTCGTAGACCATTTGTGTACCACGCACCTTGCCTTCCACAGAATGGCCCGCAATATGTGGTGTAACGAACCAAACATAGTCAAATAATGCTGTGTTTATACCTGGCTCATTATCAAATACATCGAGCACTACCGTGGGCGGTTTTTCCCCTTGAAGTACACTAAGTAGTGCCACTTCATCAATAACCTCACCCCGGCATGCATTTATAAGCAGCTGGTTTGACATTAATCCTTCCAGAAACGCTTCGTCTATCATCTGATATGTAGGATATTCGCCGCCTTTAATAAAAGGCACGTGAAGCGAGATAACATCGCACTTTGCTATTTGTGCTAGGTCTACAAACGACTGACCGTTATGCTCTGTTTTACCGGTATTTGCTAGCGCTTGCTGTAACGGAGGATCGTACAGACAGTGTTTAACTCCAATTGCCGTTAAAATTTTTGATAGTGCAGTTCCTACATTACCAGCACCTACTATTCCCACTGTCGCATTGTATAAATCAAGCTTTTGAGCTTTTTGCGCGTGCAGCAAAACACTGAGTACATACTCGGCCACCGCGACGGCATTGCAGCCCGCTGCACTGCTATGCGCAATACCCATGCTGTCCAAATGCGCTTTATCTAAATGATTAGTACCCGCCGTTGCCGTGGTAACAAACTTAAGCTTGTTAGCACTGGTCAGCAGATCAGGCGTAACCTTAGTAGTAGAACGCAACGCAAGGATATCTACATCGCGCAGCATTTCAGGCACAAGAGATTGCCAAGCATAGGTTTCAACATCACCTACGCTGTTGAGGTAATCTGTGCCAAACGGAATGGTATCTTCAAGAAGTATTTTCATGGCGCTAAGTGTACCTTAACTTAGGCTTTTAGTAACCTAGCGCCCCCGATTTATCTTGTCGGTGATTTGTTTAATTTACGTCATTTTGATGCACGTTTGGCCGCAACATTAAAGAGACGGCCGAGGTTCATACTATCCTTTCAAACGGGAACGCTTAAAGCAAAGCGCTTTAGCTCGTGCTTTTTGTCCACCTCACCCTTTGGGATCGTGGTAATTGATAACGTTAACTTTAGATAGTTACTTATCGTATCCAGGGAAACGGCGTTCAACACGTCGTTTAATACCCGGCCATGCTAACGAGCCACCAGCCTGCCGAGTGACTTGATCGGCTTGTGTACGAATGCCTTCAAGAATTGCCGAGTGAATTGGAATAAGCGGTTTGCCCGTGGCCTGCGCTTTTAACTGAATTTCACAGGCGCGCTGCATAATAAACATAAACAAGAATGCATCGGGAATATTGTCTGCACAGGTTAAAAGCCCGTGATTGCGCAAAATCATAAATTGGGTATCGCCAAGGTCGCGAACCAATCGCACTTTTTCTTCTGGGTTTAGCGCCACGCCTTCGTAAGCATGATAGGAAAGCGACGCCAGCGGAAAAAGCGACTGTTGCGAGTATGGCTGCAATCCTTCTTCTAAAATAGATACCGCCACGCCTTCTGCTGTATGCAAATGCAACACACATTTGGCGTCGTCTCGAGCCTCATGAACGGCGCTATGAATAGTAAAACCTGCTGGGTTTATGTCGTATTCACTTTCCATTACTTTATTACCGTGAAGATCTACTTTAACCAAACTAGACGCAGTAACTTCATCAAACATCAAACCATAAGGGTTAATTAGAAAATGATGGTGAGGCCCCGGAACGCGGGCAGAGATGTGAGTAAAAATAAGATCGTCCCAACCATACATTGCAACCGCACGATAACATGCGGCAAGATCAACGCGGGTTTGCCATTCTTCATTGCTAACCTTCGACTTTACTGAATCTGTCATAGCTTTTCTCTTTCAATATACAAAATGATTTGATTAGGGCTTGGGTATAAGCCTCTTCTTGAAGACTCGATACGTCGCGCACTTCAAAGAAACTTCCATTTAATTTTTCTTACCGTCTACATTACTCGTCCCAGCTGCTATACACTGTCGCATATACGACATTGTAAGAAATTTGTTAAATGGAAAAATTTAAACCTGTTCTGGCTAGCTCTACGTGGTTTAGCGCACTCCCTTCTTATTTACAGGAAGCCATGTTCGACAAGATGCGCCTAAAACACCTAAAATCAGGGCAACAACTACATGCCAAAGGTGAAGACGGCGTAGGTTTCTACGGGGTATGCGAAGGTCGATTAAGAGTTGTTACTGTGGGCGTGGACGGTCGCGAAATGTTATTTGCGTTACTTGGGCCTGGCACCTGGTTTGGTGAAATATCAATGTTTGACGACCTCCCCCGTACTCACGACAACTTTTGTGAGACAAACTCCGTCGTTGCTATAATTCAAAAAAACGCGTTTAAGGCATTACTTGAACAGTATCCAGAACTCTACCCGCATTTTACTCGTCTTTTATGCACTCGAGTACGCAGTGCATTTCAATTTATTGACTCAAGCGCAGGGCTTAGCCTTAAGCACCAGCTGGTAAAACGGCTTTTAATGCTTACCACCAGTTACGGTCAGCATTTGCCCAAACACAACGCGATTACGCTAACGCTTTCGCAAGAGTCTTTGGCGCAAATGATAAATAGCAGTAGGCAAACTGTGAATCAGCTTTTAGGTGAGCTTGAAAGTGAAGGTTTGCTGAAACGGCATTATGGGAAAATCACTATTCCCGAGCCAGATAATTTGTTTAGTCGTTACCAGTTTACTTAACCGAAATGACCAGCTAAATTACTGAAAAACTCGTGAAATATTATTAAAGTCGTGGAAACGCAAAGAAAAGGAAAATTCGCATTGAAAATTTTATCTGTCAGCATAGTTTTGCTTTTATTGGTCGGTTTTGTATTTCAGTCATATTCAAGCTATGTTGATTCCACCTCTTTTGACAAGCGTGGAGAAATGATAGATATCGGTGGCTATAGCCTGTATGTCGAGGACACTGGAACAGGAAAAGTTACCGTTATTTTTGATGCTGGTATGGGTGATGACTCATCGGTCTGGAACAAAGTAGTAGAGGAAGTCTCACAGTTTTCTCGGGTTATTACCTATGACAGAGCTGGACTTGGGTGGAGTGAGGAAAGCCCGCACGATAGAGACAGTAAAGCCATTGTCGCTGAACTTCACTCGGTTCTGAAAGACAAAGATATTACTGGACCGATTATCCTTGTAGGCCATTCATTTGGTGGGGTTAACATGCAGCGCTATGCCCTTACCTATCCTGAATATATAGCCGCTTTGGTGTTGGTAGACTCTGCCCATGAAGATCAGATAGATGAGATGCCTCAAACGAATTCTCTTCAAAAATATCTATTCAAATTTGGAAGGTGGGCAGCTCCTGTCGGTATTCCCAGATTGTACCTTTCCAACACTAATCCAGAAGAAAAAGCCAAAAAAAGTACAACCAAACATCAATATACCAGCTTAGATGAAGCCGAATACTTTCCAAGAAGCCTTAGTGAATTAAATGAATTAACACCTAACTATGGCGATATGCCTTTGGTGGTTATTGCGCGGAACAAAGCGTCTTCTGAAATCGATAAGACAAAAACCAGAGATTTGGTATGGGCGACTTTGCAGGAAGACATAGCCACTCGCTCTACCGATAGCACAATCATTTTTTCAGGGGCGCGTCAGCATTCCATTCACAAAATGCAGCCTGAAATAGTTGTTGAAGCAATTCGAACGTTAGTTAAAAAGCTTTAAGTTATACTAGAATTCCGCTGTGGATGCCTTGTGTTTATTTTCCGAAAACTTAGTGATAACACAGTAGCCCTCTATTAATATTAGGGTGAGCTTAGGGTTTTTACTTAGTCAGATATGGATTTGTACGTGCCGCAATGTATTGAGCGGTGCAACTTCGTTTCCGTTTTTAAGGTCTGCCTAAAAAAAAAAGAGCGGACACTGAGTTTTGTTTGTTGGCTTGATTTAGAGCCAGTCAACGACGTCTTGCCCCCCCAGAATTGCCATTATCTCAACTTCAACACCATTGTATCGATAGTAAATACTGTCTGAGCCATAAGCGCAGCGTCTATACCCCTGTCGAATATGGTCAACTGATTGGTATGCCGATGGATTACTCGCAATTTTTTCAAATGTCTGAAAAAAACCTTCGAAATACTTATCTGCTTGGAGTTCGCCAAATTCTACAAATCCATATGTATAAATACGCCTGAGATCCTCTTTGGCATTCAGCGATAACTTGTAGCTTTCCATTTATCTTTTTAATTCAGCCTTAAATTCTTTCAGCATATCTACAGGCGATTGTTCAATGAATCCACTTCTCTCTGCACTGACGAGCTTTTGATTTATTTCCTCAGCACGTCTCGCCCGGCGAATCAAATCATTCACGAGTTCACTTTTGTTTGCATATTCTCGCGTATCTTCAACATGACTCTTGAGCCACGCATCATTTTTTTCAGTCAGAGTAATACTTTGACGAGGCATGACATTTACTCCAATAGGCATCATCTGGTGCAATATTACACCAGACTTGGTTGAATGCCAGCATTTTGTAATTGAGAGAAAACAAAAGCCGAAATTATCATAGGCAACTTGAGTGACGGGTAAAGACAAACAGAAGACCTTCACACCCCTCACGAATGGTCGATAACGCGTGAGCTAAAATTAGAAACGATGTGACATAGCCGACGTATAAAATTCCAGCACTCATAGCAAGTGCCTCAAACGCATTATTAAAATCCGCCAAGAGTCTTCCCTATAAATATAAATAAAGCGCCTCCAACGAGAAGACTAATAGATAACACTAATCCATTTAATAAAACTCTATTAAGGCCTAGCGCTTGAACATTTGTAAATTCGTAAGGGTAAAATTCTGTCCATTTCCCATGAGACATTGTGTAAGCGGCATAAGTCAGCGGAAAAATGAGCCAATAGCCTAAGTTAGAGTATTGAAGCTGCGTTTTTTCCACAAAGAAAAACCAGTAGGAAAGTGTGATTACGGGTGTAACGGCATGGACTAATAAAGCTGAAATACGTTCAAATAGTGAGAGTTTAAGCCATCCATAGATAAGGTAGTTAGCAATACCAACTGTAACTATATAAAAAGTAATTGCAGTAGCCACATTCGGATTTTTAGCAAACTGAGTAACTGAATGCTCAGGCCCAAAAGTCAAAGCCACGAACCAAACTAGGACAAGAAGATTAGAAAGTGTTGTGTAATAACTAAAATATTTCCAGACGACAACGCCTATGCTGTCGCTGCCTCGTTTCCTAATTTCTCTTATAAGGCTAATTATTAAGGCCAATGCTGTAATTAAAAAAAGAACTAAATCCATTTAAAGTCCTTTCGAAGAATGAAGGTTCTAACAAATAAATAGGGCTCAAGTATTAAACTAATCGACCTCTAAAAAAGAAAAACTGCTTTTTTAGACCAACTGATACTAAATTGCTTCGTCATAAAGTCAGTATAGTTTGCAAATGATAGGAAATAGCAACCGAGTCAAAATCAAAATTTCTCATCACTACCTAAGCGACCATTATATTGCGCCAGTCAAAGGTGATTTTTTTAGCTCACACGTTGGCGATATTCTATTCGAGCGCGATGTTCACGGTGAGGTGAATGGCTTCAGAATATCTAACGGTCGTGTTCGCAATCTTTACTTTAGAAAGCTATAGACGAGAACAATAAAAAAACAATAAAAAAGGGCGTAAACACAAACACTCATGGTGTTCAGGTTTACGCCCTTTTTGTTTTTTGAAACTTCTTAAATAAAGCTAAAAAGTTTACTAATTCAAGCGGTTTTATTTAACCGTTGTATCGCTGCATAACCAGCGTTGCGTTAGTGCCGCCAAAGCCGAAGCTGTTAGACATAATAGTGTTTAGCGTTGCTTCACGTGCTTGTGTAACAATATCTAAGCCTTGGGCCGCGTCGTCCAGCGTGTCGATGTTAATTGATGGCGCAATAAAGTTATTTTCCATCATCAGTAAGCTGTAAATAGCTTCGTTTACACCTGCAGCGCCAAGAGCGTGACCTGTCAGGGACTTGGTTGCACTAATAGGTACGCCCGCTTGACCAAACACTTCTTGAATAGCAGCAAGTTCTTTCACGTCGCCTACTGGCGTTGATGTGCCGTGGGTATTCAAATAATCGATTGGTGCATCGATGTTTTGCATTGCCATCTTCATACAGCGAATTGCGCCTTCACCCGACGGTGCAACCATGTCAAAACCGTCTGATGTAGCCCCGTAACCTACTACTTCACCGTAGATTTTAGCACCGCGTGCAAGCGCGTGTTCTAGTTCTTCAACAACAACCATACCGCCGCCGCCAGAACTTACAAAGCCGTCGCGTGCTGCGTCATAAGTACGTGATGCCACAGCAGGGTTGTCGTTATATTTAGAGCTTAGTGCGCCCATCGCGTCGAACTGGCTTGATAGTGACCAATGCAGTTCTTCACCGCCACCGGCGAATACTACGTCTTGCTTACCAAGTTGAATAAGCTCTAGCGCGTTACCAATACAGTGGGCGCTGGTGGCACAAGCAGAGGCAATGGAATAGTTCACGCCGCGAATTTTAAACGGTGTAGCTAAGCAAGCCGATACCGTAGACGCCATACAGCGAGGAACCATATATGGACCAACACGTTTAACGCCTTTTTCGCGAAGAATATCAGCAGAAAGCACTTGGTTTTCAGAAGACGCGCCACCTGAGCCCGCGATAATACCTGTGCGCTCGTTTGAAATGTCGCTTTCTTCTAGTCCAGAGTCTGCAATAGCTTGCTGCATTGCCACGTATGCGTAGCCTGCCGCATCGCCCATAAAACGCATTGCTTTACGGTCGATGTGCTCTTTTAAGTCGATATCGATGTCGCCCCAAACTTGGCTGCGAAGGCCCATTTCGGCGAACTGTTCTGAAAATGTAATTCCAGACTTACCCGCTTTTAGTGAAGCAAGTACGTCTTCTTTATTTACGCCGATGCTTGATACGATACCAAGACCGGTGATAACTGCTCTTCTCATAGTTTACCCTTTGCGTTGTTGCGGCTTATGGTAACGATTTTGAATGGTAAAGTGGTCTGCTCTGCCAATTGCAGCGACTTAAATGACATCGCATTGGCCACTGATTACCTTTTTCGGTTGCAGGCTTTTATTTTTAAAAAGATGGCTCGCCCTTTATTCTTAACTCGCTAACGCCGACATCGTTCTTTGAACAATACCAATGTAGCACGAATGCACTGGGTGATGACCAGCGTTAATTTATACAGTCACAAAACCTTCAAAATAACTTGAGCGTAAACTTTTGCGGAAAAACAAAAAGGTGACAGGTAGAATACGCGGCCAAACGTTCGAAATTTAAATAGAAACTGAAGATTACTGTGTTATTTAAAAAGCCAAAAACTATTGCTCTACGCATTTTCCTAGGTGCGGTACCCCAATTTTCTTTCGTGCTCTCTGCCTTCATCATTGCTGCTACAGCAACTGTCTCAGCAGCAGCTGCGCCCATCAGCCTTCCAGCCCTACCAGAACCAGTTTCAAATAATGCCGTAGCGTCTGTTTTCATAGAAGACACACAATATATCTTCAGTTTTATGGGATTGGGTGTAGGCAAAACTTTTAAAGATGTGCATAACCGAGCTTGGCAACTTGTTATTAACGAAGACGATTCTAGTAAGCGTAATAATGCGCCGCAATGGCAAGCTCTCCCCCCTGTTCCATCAAGCCTAACGCTAAAAGGTCGTTTGGCATCAGTAGCTGTGGGCGTTAAGGACAGCGTGTATATCTTTGGCGGTTACACCGTTGATGAAGATCACAACGAGATTAGTACGCCAGACGTTTATAAATACTCACCAACAACGACGAAGTATGAGCGACTGGCGCCGATGCCCGTGCCAGTTGATGATGCAACTGCTTTAGTCTACCAAGACCGTTACGTGTACTTAGTTTCAGGCTGGCATAACGATGGCAACGTAAATCTTGTGCAGGTTTATGATACGCAAACCGGCCAATGGCAACAGGCGAGCCCATTCTTGGGTAATCCAGTATTTGGGCACGCTGGCGGCATCGTCAACAACACTATGGTAATTTGTGACGGCGTCTCAGTAACACCCCACAGTAATAAACGGCGTAGTTTTGCTGCGGAAACCGCCTGCTTTAAAGGTAAAATTGACGAGGAAAACCCTTTCAAGATTGATTGGCGTACGCTTCAGCATCCAACAGGTTCTGCGCGCTATCGCATGGCCGCTGCGGGCGATGAGGCCACCAATAAAATCTATTTTGTAGGCGGTTCGACTAATCCGTACAACTACAATGGCATTGGCTATAACGGTAAACCTTCAACTGCAGATGGCGCCATATGGACCTTTGATATTGCGAAAGAAACCTGGGCTATACCAAAAACAGAAGCTGAAGCACCTACGATGGATCACCGCGGGTTAATTGACATTAACGGTACTTGGATCACCATTGGCGGTATGATTGGCGCACAGCACGTGACCAGTAAAGTAATCTCGCACTTTTCCACACTCGAAGAAGTGTGTTGTTTATCAAAAAGCCAAGCTAGCTCTGACGTTTCAATACAAGCATCAGATGGGCAAGCTGTTGAAGTAGTGAAAAGTGCCTCCAATTCAAAGTGCCAACACCAAAACGACATATACGGAGCAAAATAAACAGTGAAATCTAAGCATGCACAGGTTCATTTTAATGAGAGCGGTACGCCTGTCGCCGACCATTTTGACGACGTTTATTTTTCTAACGACAGCGGCATTAATGAAACCCAACACGTTTTTGTTGCGGGTAACGACCTTATTGAACGCTGGCAACAGTGGCGCAACCCAACTTTTGTCATTGCCGAAACAGGTTTCGGGACTGGGCTGAATTTCTTGGTTGCCATGCATGCTTTTAACAAATTTAAGGCAGCGAATCCAGATCATCCACTTAGGCACCTTTATTTTATTACCACGGAAAAGTTTCCACTGCCTAAAAAGGATATGCAGCGTGCACTAGAGGCCTTCCCTGCCCTTAAAGCCGAAGCGGATGCCCTATCAACACTTTACCCTATGGGCCTTGAAGGGTGCCATCGCTTGCATTTCGATAGTCACTCAACCACCCTCGACTTATGGATTGGTGATGTTCACGAGCTTCTACCTCAGTGGCACTCACCTGTAGAAGGCCTAATCGATGCTTGGTTTTTAGATGGTTTCGCGCCTAGCAAAAACCCTGATATGTGGACCGATGCTCTATTTAGCCAAATGGCTCGTTTGTCAAAAACTGGCACAACCTTTGGCACGTTTACCGCTGCGGGCATCGTAAAGCGTGGGCTTGCCGGTGTGGGCTTTACCATAAAAAAACGCAATGGCTTTGGCCGTAAGCGCGACATGCTGACCGGCGTTTTCAGCCAAGACAACGAGAACGTGCAGCATAAACTTCGCCTGCCAACTGGCCCCTATTACAGGTACGCTAACAGCAATATAGATAAAACAAGTAAAGTCGCAGTGGTGGGCTCTGGCCTTGCTGCAGCCTCAGCATGTCTTGCTTTAGTAAAACGGGGCATTAGCACCACGTTATATTTTGACGGTGACACCCTTGCAAGCGGCGCTTCTGGCAACCCTCAAGGCGGTTTTTACCCGCAGCTTCACAGCGAAGCAAGCATTGCCAGCCGTATTCAGGCGCACAGCTTTTTGTATGCTAGGCAAGCTTACGACCATACTATTAAGTATACGAAAGCCAATAATCTTACCGACGTTGCCCATGATTTTTGTGGCGTTATTCAATTAAGCTTTAACGACAAAGTAGCAGAGCGTCAAAGTAAACTAGCCGCGGCCGACGTATGGCCTGAAGCTTTGATTAAGCCCGTCGACAGCAAAGAAGTGAGCGATATCGCTAACCTGCCCCTGCCCTACTCAGGCTTATACATTGGCCTCGGCGGATGGCTTTCTCCACCTCAGCTAGTTACTGCCATGATTGAAGAGGCTCTTCAATGTGGCAAACTCGAGCTGAAACCCAATCATACCTATGTATCTCATGAGGCAATTGAGACAACAAAGCAGCGGGTGCAGATTCGTTTTAACTTAGGTAGCGCTGAGAGTGAAGAAGTTATTACTGCCGATCACCTTATCCTTGCCCTTGGCGCAGGTGCGGTAAACGCTGGCGATTTTGACAGCCTTTCTCTTCGCCCTGTTCGCGGTCAGGTTGAAGCTATCCCCACCCAAATGCCGATTGAACAGCTCAACACCGTGTTGTGCCACAAGGGCTATATGACGCCTGCGCTCGACGGTCGACACGCCTTGGGTTCAACTTACGTTAAAAACGACTTAAGCACCGATGTGCGAAGCGATGAAACTGAAACGAACCTTGCTACACACGAACAGGCACTGGCAAACACCAGCATAGTTCAGGCATTACAACACGACGGTAAAGCCAGAGCAGCAACGCGTTTGGGTTCGCCAGACCACCAGCCTGTTGTAGGTGCATTACATGATTTTGATTCGTTGAAAGAAGACTACACTATGTTAGGCGTAGGCAAGCCGTTAACCAGCGCGCCAGTATTGCCAAATAGTGTAGTTTCCACCCTTACTTGCTTGGGCTCACGAGGGTTAACCACAGCGCCTTTAATGGCAGAAGTTTTGGTGAGCAGTTTGTGCAAAGAACCACTTCCTTTAAGCAACGATCTGCTTAATGCAGTGAACACAAGCCGCTTTATGACGCGAGAAGCGATTAGACGTCAGAGTTAATAAGCGGAGAAGTCTTCCTGTAAATGCTATTGTTGCCCAGACAAAAAAAGACCGGATGTTTAGAGATTTTTAAGCAAACATGAAAAGAGTTCGATTTCGATAACAGAGCAAGATGGCAATAAATGGCTAGTTTACGCTAGCCACTTTATTCAAATCCATCACGATAAACGCGGGTATGTATACGTTAGCGCTTGCCACCACTTGTTTATTTTCCAGCGACACAATGCGCGCGTTTACGCGAACACCTCTGTCATCTTCAATGATGGTGCCGGTTACAACATGATCCATTTCAACCTGCTTAGCGAGCGCCGTACCATCGCGAGTGAGTACAAAATCGCCAACGGGCGTTACAGTGATGCCGCCTGCAAGTTTAAAGTCAACCACCGCTAACCCAAAATCTTGCAGCTCGGCAATAAGGTACTCTGAAAGCTGATTGCCAAGCACAGTACTATCACTCAACGACTGATTAAGCCTAACAAAGCTCGCCACACCCACCATGTCTTGCTGCGTAAGACGGGTAGCATTGTCCATTAACTCCATCGCTAGCTGCGAGGCGTAATCATTTAAACGCTTATGAGTTTGCGCTGGTGCATAGCCGTGGTGTAACGGGTCTTTATAGCCCGGCTCTACCTCCACGTGCTGCTGGTATTGCCTGTCTCGCGAGTCGGGAGTGTAAACTAATCCTGAACGGTTAGGCACGGGAACAGGTTCGGCGTCATGTGTAATTTCACCGTCTTCACCTAGCCAAAACGAGCCTATAGACTCTGTGCTAGTGCACCCAGCTATAGACCCACTTAGCATAACGCCAACTGCAAGCCAGGCACTCGGGATTAACTTCTTCACAAACACCATAGTGAGCTCCTAGCCGCGACTTAGTTTAACGCCATCACGCATGCCATTTCGCTGGCTTCCGTCACTTGGAATAAGTGCATCTACTACATAAAACGGCACTAACATTTGTGCCGTAGCCACTACAGCCCTTGACTCCATACCTAAAATACGTGCGTTAACTAACACGCCACCTTGATGCTTGGTCATTGTTCCGGTTAACACGTATTCAATAGGCAGGCTGCTGCTCAATTCTAAATAATCGCGGCTCAATACAAAGTCGCCGTCGTCAGTAATGCGAATATACTCGGTTGCTTTGAAGTCGATAACAGGCACGCGGAATTTATGCAGTTCGTGAACGAACGATTCCGCCATCTGACGACCAAGCAAATCCGTTTTTTGTAAGTCGGTATCTAGTAAAGCAAAGTGGGTCACACCGATAGGTGTTTTGTTGCTCACATATTCCATATTGGCAATTAAATCTTGCGTCATGTTCTTCACATAGTCGCCAATATGCTTGGTTAGAGGTCGGCCCTTGTACGCGCCCTGTACGCTTGAATACAACGGGGGTTGACCGATAGCGCCGTAAGCATCCATTCCCTGCGACTGGGCGTCACTGGTGTTATCAACTGGCTTAGCAGGAGCACGGTCGGCGGCAGTAATATCAATAACATTCATAGCCGGGCGCTGAGGCGCTTGTTCGGCTACCTCTTCTTCCCCCATCATCATAGAGCACCCGCTAACGCTGAGCAGTGAAGCACAAAGCGAAAGCGCCGCGTATTGATTTCGTCTTTTCATGGGGTTACCTCGTACCTTCGGTTCTGTATAACTTGCCGTTTCGGGTTGTTACCTGTTCTTCCCGCCAAAACAACTCGGCCGGGAAAAAACGTGTTGCCGCAGCGACAATGTTTTTATTTCTAGCGTTAATAATTCGAGCATTAACCACCGCACCAGATTCTTGATACACCATGGTGCCGGTGATGTAAAAATCGACACGCTCAATATTTGACAACTGGTCGATATCGCGTGTTAACACTCTGTCGCTTTCGTCACTAACAATTATATCGTTCGAAAGCTTAAATTCTTGAGTAGAAAAGCCTCTTTTCGTAGCTTCAGTAATCATTCCCTGCTCAAGCTGATGGCCCAACAACATTAACGGATGTTGATGGTCGGCACTGTATTTCATGCTATCGACAGGCACGAAGCCGACTACTGCATAGCGAGACTGACGCGCTGGCCCCACATCAGCAAAAAGTTCGTTGGCTAACATGTAAGTATGATATTCCACATTGCCAAGCGCTGATATGTCGTCGGTATTGGTTTGTGAAAACTGGCTTTTTGGCTCTTCAAGCGTAGAGCAACCCGCAAGCAAGCCCGCGTAAAGCGCGGCACAAGACAGCACTTTTACTAATCCGCTAATACTTCCTGTCAAAAAAGCGTGAGAGGCATTATTTATCATACGATTCATTAGATATGTCCGCTAAAAAACGTCAAATTATCATCGCCTAAATACGCAAAAGCCGATGTTAACCGCTACGCAGCCTAAAAGACTGACATTTTTATTAATCATTTTAAACGCTGGATTGCAATAATCGCACCAAGCAATGTAGCTACTTAAACATAGGTAATTTCGATAACGGACTACCTTCCTGTGGCAAGCTTATATCTTTAACTTTTATGCGTGCTTGAATGCATAGCTAGGTCCTACACAAATCGATAGTCTGCAATCTTTCTAGAGAAGAGATTGATTTAACCGACGAAAAAGACGGAAACTTGTTGCCGCTTTTGCCGAATGACATGCCGCTCTTATCTGACATTTTCCACCTTGGGGATATCTTTGAACTTTGTGGTCAACGGCTCTATTGACATCCTTCCAGCTTCGAGCGAATGCTGTTTTATAGATTTTTCGTAAACGATAGCTAAGTTGCAAATAACGCTGAGCTTTTAATGGCGGGGCTTGTAATGGCGTGAATGAAGATGCTGCGCTTTTATGACTCGTTATTGAATACTGCTGTCAATCCAGACCGAGCGCTTTTTGAACGTTGATAGCGCCAATGCCTAACTGTTCAGCTTTTATCGTATCAATAGAGTCAAACTGTATTTTGCAGCCAGCGTTTATCATACCGAGCCACGCCCCACGAAGTGCATCCGGTCGTTTTCCAGTCCAGAACGATTCAGTTTTTTTAATGTATGTGACTACCGGTTCAACATACCCATCGTTATAAAGTTGGCGCACCAAGTCGAAGTCTGGGCCAAAAGCGCCTAGCAACGCAGAATCTATATCATTTATTGAATTATGAAGGGCGTTGAATGTTTTCTCTACGTTGCCTGTTCGGTAGGCAATCCATGCCCTTGCGATATCTACGTAGTGATTTTCACTGCTAAAGCCATCGTAAACGTCGCCCGCAATTTGTTGTTCAATGCTCATTTTGTTTGCATAGTCGAATGCGCGTTCTATCTTCAATTCTGCTACCTCTATAGGCTCAAACTGCGCGCTATATTTTATGTGCCGGCTTAAGCTATTCAGCACCTTGTATGGGTTGCTGTTGTTCGACAAACTTCGTTGATAATCTTGCAGTGTATCATTAAGCAATCGACGATTCCTTGATTCAAGGTACGCAAAACGCTGCTCGATATACTCTAGGTACTCGGGATCATCACAGCCTTGCAGGTAATCTGCATGACTTTGTTTACTCAAAGTAATAATAAAGGGAACGAATAGAAGAAAACGTATAAACTTCAAGAGAATCTCTATTTTTTGTTATTTATCTTCGTACTGAGAAAGTATCGAAATTGATCGTAAGTAGTCGTTAACTGTAATTAACGATATCAGTATTACCCTTGTTACCTATTTCAACAGCTTTTTCAGAGGAACAGTTTTGTCGCAAGTAATTTTTAGCCTCGTTTTTAGTTTTTTAGTTATGTCTTGGTTTTCTTTGTCGGTAGTTGCGGCGACTGATTCGTCATATACCCATAACGATTTGGGTGAAAACACTGTAATAAACAGTCCTGGTGCCCTTACATTGAGTGGTACAACAATTAAAAAACGCTTTTTCTTTAACGTCTACAGACTGAGCCATTTCATGGAAAAGCCTCAACGTGTTTTCCCTAATAAAGATTCGCTTATCACCTTCATCTTGAATGCAAATACACAACAGCGCATCGAACTAGAGTTCTTGAGGGATGTGACACGAGAGCAAATAGAAGAAGCCCTCATGCAAGGCATTGAACAAAATAACGCTGATTCTGACCTGAGTAAGATTAAACAAGATATCGAAAGACTATCTTCTGGCTTTCAGGATGAAGTAGAAAAGCATTCCACCCTTACGTTATCACGACTTTCTAAAAAGAAGCTTAATGTATTTTTCAACAATACCTTAGTTGTCGAAACTGAAAACCAAGCGTTGGCAGACGCCTTGTGGTCCATATGGTTTGGCAAAGACCCTATCGTGAACACTGAAGATTTAGTACAAAACATTTTGGTAAACTAGGCGAATTATAGGTGCAAGGCAAATGCGGTTAGCGTCGCCATATGCTATGCATTTGCCATTCACGCGCGTTTTCTTCCAGTACCGAGCTAGCGATTCAACTTAGCAATATACGTTTTTTGCGCTTCTGTCTGCTCAGGTGGCAGCAACACAATTTTACCCACGTGCTTTTTCTCAGAGAAGCCTTTCTGCGCCTTTATAATTTCTTTTAGCGGATAGGTCTGAGCCAGCATGGGTCTTATTTCACCACGCTCAATATACGAAACCAGATTTGGGAAAACCGGCTCATCCCATGCGGTGCAGCCAATAAAGGTAAGATCTTTAAGGTAAAAATTGCGCATGTCGAGAGTTACTATTGGCCCCGCGATAGCGCCTGAGGAAGCATAGCGACCACCACGTTTCATTACTACGGACATTTGAGTGAACCCGTCGCCCGCGACGTTATCGATAACTACATCAACCGACTTTTCTCCTAATACTTCGACTAAGTCGCTGTCACGCTCGATAACACGGTCTGCGCCTATGTCCTTAAGCACGTCCATCTTATTTTTACCTACAACAGCGGTAACCTCGGCACCACGACGTTTAGCTAACTGCACCACAGCAGAGCCCACACCACCTGATGCACCTGTCACCAAAACATGCTCTCCTTTAGAAACGCCAGCTCGATGTACCATATTTTCTGCGGTGCCATAGGCGCAGGGTATGGTTCCGAGTTCGGCATCCGACCAATCACATTCAACGGCGAACGCTTCGCTTGCCATTATTTTTACGTACTGGGCGAAAGCACCATCGAAATCTGAAGCCATCCAAATATTTTCTAATGAGTTCCAAGAATCTTTACGTATGCAGGAGCGGATTAAAATTCGCTCTCCGATACGTGCAGGGTCCACACCTTCTCCAACCGCCACGATGCGACCACAACAGTCAGTTCCTTGAATAAATGGAAAAGGAGTTTGTTCATTCCACCCACCATCCAACTCTTCTGCTGCGCATGATTTCTCTTCGTCGTTCTCTTCCAACGCGTCAGTGCCTTGCGTGACTTTAGAAGAATACCAACCTAATCGAGTATTAATTTCTGTATTATTGACCCCTGCGGCTAAAACCTGAACTAGCACTTCGCCAGCGAGTGGTTTCGGCATGGGAACATCGGTGTAATTTAACTGCTCATAACCACCGTTCGCCATGGTCACCACAGCCTTCATTGTCGTTTCACCAGGTTTTACATCGAACCTTTGCTTATCACCAAGCAAGCTAGTAATACTCATGATCTCTCTTATGTTTAGGATTAATAACAATTGATACGCCCAAAATAACGTATGCCTGACGCTCACGCAAAGTTGCTGCGCGAATGAGCTATATGTTTAAAAACCTGCGCAGAACATTAAATTTACAGTACTTAAGGCTTTCTCCATCGCGCTTTAATCCCACGGGTATCAATATGAATGAATGGACCTCGATGTGGTTTCGGTCCGTACACGCCTAATCCGCCAATCAAGCCCTTATATTCACTGCGCTTATTTAGCTCGGTTACCATGCTTGCCATAACATCAGCGTCTTTGATATTTACCATTCCATCATTGTTTAAATCGTCCATTCTGTAGTTTCCGTCATTATCTACAAAAACGTCGGCGGCATCGCCATATACATGCCGACTGAATTTAACGTTGCCGATTGCCTTATTATATTGTGGTGTTCTGTAACCGCTCATAATCACCATGTTTGACACATTGATGTCGTTCATATTCATTTCCCTCCTTAGCATTTCCAGCTTCAAAAGAAGAGACGGACGTAAATACACAAACTTTGGGTAGCCAGAGCGCTGCTTACTGGTGAATTCCTTTAATTTGAAATGGGGAGACAACAATAATTCTTGGTTCTTTTGGGTTACTTCAATAAAGCCTTCAGGCTCAACATAAACATCTTTGTTTTTAATTTCACTTTCATCTGGATACGGCCCAATATGATAATACTTTAGGCGCCCCCCTTGGACTTGCTCCGCAGGAACCATGACAAACACATTCAACGACATATTAACTTGTCCATCTTCGCTTCTTATTTCTAGATGCTGCTCACCAGGAGAGTCTTTCGCCTGCCATTGCCACGTCATCGGTTCGGCTTTTTCTAACATTACGCCATTTTCAAACAGCTGATAGGTTTTATTCGGTTGTGGGTAAATGATTTCAAGCTCTGTGATTTCATTAGGCAACACGAATAAAGAAAAGACGTTATAAGGTACTACTATGTTGTTAATTTTCAGACTAAATTCAGCGTCTTCTAGATGGGCGGTGTCCTCAACTACAACAGGCTCATGAGGCGCAGCTTGAGTAATTTCTTGAGAAACTTTTTCCTGAGTCATTTCGACGCTTTTTGCATCTATTCCCTGTGTGTTTGTATGTCCATGTGCACTGTGCGCGGTCGAAAGAAATGCGAATGCCGCTATCGTAGCCGTTAAGCTTTTCATTATCATTTTCATAGATTTTGATACCATCATCAGTTATTTACCCTATGTTACAAAGACGCGACTTGTGTAAGTGCCTTGGCATCGCGTCTATCGCGCTGATAAATATCGTTTCTAAAGTTCACTTTACCGTCTGCATCGGCCCATGCCGTCCAATACACCAAATGAATAGGAAGGGGCTCTTTAAGGTGAAAAGTTTTAGACTGCCTTAAATCACGGGCTGATATAACGTTATCCATCAAGCTTTCTACGCCCTGCTCTTCTGCAATTAACTTTGCTAGTGAGAAAGGGTCTTGCAATCTAATACAACCGTGAGACGCTGCGCGGTTGGTTTCCTTGAACCACTGCTGGTATGGCGTATCGTGCACGTAAACAGCATGGCGGTTTGGAAAAAGGTATTTGACTTTACCTAGGGGATTTTTCTCGTTGGGAAGCTTTACTAAAAAATGGTCAAACTGATAGGGCTTCATGTTTTCCCAATCAATTGTATTAGGGTCAACCAGCTCTTCATCAACAAAACTATTTTTGCGAATAACAATATTGTTTTCTTCTAAGTATTTAGGGTTGTCGGCTACCTTGGGTGCGATCTCTTTTGTCGCGATTGAAAGCGGTATTCGCCATTCTGGGTTAACAACAAATTTTTCGATATGGTCGCTGAATGAAGGCGTAGCCCAGCTTGGTTTGCCCACTACCACATCTTTAGTGGCTTTCACCTCACCTTTACTAATATAGCGAAGTCGGTACTCGGGAATGTTGACCAAGACGTAAGCGTCGCTGTCTTTTTCTTCAAACATTTCTAAGCGCGTAATGTTAAGTGCTAGCTGTTGGGCTTTCTCTTTTGCAGCTACATTAAGTGCCGCGAGGGTATTTTTTCCAACTACACCATCTACTAGAAGGCCATGACGTCGTTGAAATTCTCTTACTACGCTTTCAACATTTTCGTTGAAAACACATGGCGTAGACGAAACCGCTTTTAGTGCGTGGGTACAGCTTGTGTCTAATGAAGTGTATTCTCTGCCTAACCGCGAGACTAGCGCAGTTATAGCTTGTTCTCTGTCGTCACTGTTGATGGTTTCACTATCAGCGGCGGCCAGTCGTAGCGCGCCATCTCTAAGAAGCAAGTCTTCATCCAAAGGTTTCCAATCACCTTGCTGTGCAATAGAAGAATAAAACGCATAAGCACTTTTCATTTGCTTTAACTGTGTTTGCAAGGCTGAAGTATTACTAGCCTCTTCCAATGCTTTTGGCGTTGAAGTGGAAACGGTAGAAGCAACGCCGACAAATGGTAACCAAAAAGACGCAGCTGCAACGATTAGCCTTTTTGCCATGCCGCTTGTACGTTTTTCGGTCGTTGAAAAGCAACCGAAAGAAAGTATTCTTCGTTGATTTTTCTTGCGCAGTTGAACAGTATGCTTGGCGGCTCGATGATCGGTTTCCATTTTTCTTTTCCTTGAAAATACACACAAGCATAACGTCGCAAAACAAGTGCCAAAGAATTTAAAAAACAAACCATTGATAAATAACAATTATTTAAATATTAGTTATAATCAAAATTTAGATAGTAGAAATATTATGTGTAGGTAATTCAGCTTTTCAGTAAGATTTTTATGGGAAAAGGTTAGAAAATAGCCGTAAATCTTACAAACCAAGCCTGTGTGGGTGAATAGGTTTGGCCATAGTAGCGCTTAGCACATAAGACTAACTTACCAGCTGGTTCAGACTTCAGAAAGACTTATTCACCATTGACACGTAATCAGAAAACTTCACAATAGCTCTACATCATATCCATTCACTATCATTAATGTTGTATCTTTCCGAATTTCAAACAAAGCTTCCTAATCAATACATTACCCCTGCATTTTCGCTAGCAATAAATGATGAAAAACCACCATCGCACTACCTTATTGCAGGTAGAAACAGCAGCGGGAAGTCACTCTTAATTTCCGCCCTTGCTGGTAACGGAAAAGTAGTAAGCGGTAGTCGTGAATGCAGTTCGGTTGTTGCAGAAGTATCGGTTTTTAAACAACAAGCGATAATTGAAGAAGAAAAACAAAAAGACAGTGCGGATATTTTAGACGTAATAGCTGAGCCAACGCAGGTTCGCGAACTATTCGAACGCACTAATGAGGATTATCAAAATCATCCTTATTTTAACGAGCTTGCTGCCACTTTAAGAATTGAGCATTTGCTTAATAATGCGTTTCTTTCACTTTCCACAGGTGAAACCCGCAAGGTTATTATCATGCTGGCATGGTTAAGCAATGCCTCTATTATTTTGCTTGATGAACCCTTTGAAGGGCTAGATGTTGAAGCTATTAGCGCATTTAGTCGTTTTCTTGTTTCTCAGCAACAGGCCTCATTGGTGCTTACCGCCAATAAACTCGCAGATATTCCTAAAAACATGCAAGCCCAGTTGATTGTTATGGATGAGTTAGGCATTACGTGGAAATCTGAAGGCGAACTTAACTATGACGACTTGCGCTCAGAATTGAGCACGTGGTTTGCGTTAGGGTCTGATGATATCGATGTTCCTGCAGCGCTTAACGCTAAAGACAAACACGCCGATGCCCCAAACCATAACGACCAAAGCTCTGATGCGCTGAACAGTGAGTTAGATGCACTTCCTCACACCTTAATTCAGCTTAAAGACGGCTTCGTGCGTTTCGATGATCGTACCGTTTTTGAAAAGCTTAACTTTACGCTTAGCAAAAATGAGCATTGGCAGATCACTGGCCCCAATGGTTCAGGCAAAACCTGTTTGCTTCAAATGTTCACCGGTGACAATCCCCATTGCTATACCAACGACCTAACCATGTTTGGCATAAAACGAGGGACGGGAGAAAGCATATGGGACATTAAAAAGCACATTGGCATTATGTCGAATTCGTTGCACATGCAGTACAAGGTGAATGCAAGTGTTGAACACGTGATCATTTCAGGCTTCCACGACAGTATTGGACTGTACACCCGCCCAACCCTAGCAGAGCGCACGGTGGCAGAACAGTGGCTTGAAGTACTAGGCTTGAAACAGAAAAAGAACACGCCATTTCAATCTCTGTCGTTCGGTGACCAGCGATTAGTGCTAATAGCACGCTCTATGGTTAAGCACCCCGCTGTGCTTATTTTGGATGAACCTTGCAATGGCTTAGACGACTTTAACCGCCAAAAAGTGCTTAAGCTTATCGATATACTGGCTAAGGCTGGCACCAGCACACTCTTGTATGTCAATCACAATCAAGAAGAGCGTATACCAAGCATTCTCAACACGTTAAATATGAAAGACTATAACGTTTAATACTTAATATTAGAAAATTTGGTCTTTCAGGTGGTTGCTTAACAAGTAGCAGCGACTGTGTGCCTTACTCACGTTGTGTCTTTATTTGATCAGCGCTAATACTTCCCTGAACTTGGGGTGTCGACTTGATTGTAAAAGTTCAAAAACTGTCATCTCAAAACTGCTGATTTGCGCGCCTCGCTCACGCATATTGTCAATGGCTAGCAAAGCGTTAGAAGATTCTCTGGAAGAAATGCAGTCATGTATTACTTCCACAGCGAAATCATTTTCTAGCAAGCCCACTACCGTTTGATAAACACATACGTGCGCTTCAATTCCAACAACCAGCCAACGGCTTAATCCTTTTTTGCCAATGTACGCCAATATTTCAGAAGAAAACTGGTCAATGCCCGCCACACCATTAAAAGCAAACTTCTTAAAGTGAGGGTCGCTTGCAACATGAGTTTCAATTTCATGGACCGTTCCACCTAAGCCATCAGGATTTTGCTCAAGCACGACTACGTGAATATCAAGCAATTTACAACATTGTATTAGCTTTGCGGTTTTGCATATCATTGCTTCGCTATCGCTGACTCTTCGAGCCAAAGTGCCCTGAATATCTACGATCAACAACCCTACTTTTTCTTCGTTTAAATGCATATTTCACACTAGTTAACTGTTGGTTGTGCCGTAATATTCAAACTAATTCACTGTATTTGACGGCGCCGAATCACTTTTTATTTCATTCAGTATCTAGAGTAGATGTTCTCAAACGAACCGCAAAACCAGCGAAATTATAACGCCAGTTACGATAAGCTGAACTAAACAAAAGCCCATAATATCCTTGGCCTTCAGGCCCGCTATGGCAAGTACGGGAAGCGCCCAAAACGGCTGAATCAGGTTGGTCCACGCATCGCCCCACGCCACCGCCATGGCCACTCTATTTATTTCGGCCCCCAGTTCAGCGGCAGCAGGCAAAATTACTGGAGCTTGCACTGCCCACTGGCCCCCACCCGAAGGCACAAAGATATTAACAACGCCTGCGCTGATAAAACTCCACACAGGTAACGACTCGGCAGATGCAAAGCTAATTAGCCACTGCGACATTGTTTGCGCTAATCCTGATTGCACCATAACCGCCATGATCCCGGCATAAAATGGGAACTGTATAACAATGCCACTGCCCCCCTGCACAGCTTGTTGCAAGCTGTGCAGTACATTGCGTGGTGAACCGTGAAGGACAATGGAGAGGAAAAGAAATAGCGTATTTACAATATTGAGATTCAGCCCACCGCCTTCGATGAAATAATTCACAAGGTAAGCTAGCCCAGCAAAGCCTACGAATAATCCAAGCACTTTGCTGTTTTCAAGTTTGTCCGCGGGCCGCTCGTTTGTTGCTGGAGGTAGAGCATCGTCTTGTAGTTTTGCGCTATCGACAATAATGCTTTCAGACTCAGGCGGTAACATTAACCGATTAACTAGGGGAATAATCACAAACATGATTGCCAATAACAGTAAGTTGAAGCTGCTAAAAATAGTCTCACTGGTACTAATTACGCCAATTTGTGCTTCGGAAAAGTGGCCTGGCGTTGCAATGGTTAACGGCACAGAGCCCGCTAAACCGCCATGCCAAACGATAAAACCCGAGTAAGCACTTGCCACTAACAACCGATAATCTACTGAAACATTTCTAGCCAGGGCCTTGGCAAAAAGCGCCCCTACTACCAGCCCAAAGCCCCAGTTTATCCAACTTGCAATAAGCGATACTAAAGTAACTAATACGATGGCGCTTCCAGGGCTTTTGGCTACGCTCGCAAGCCGCTCAAGCATTGTTTTTACAAGAGGCGTACAGGCCAGCATGAAGCCGGTTACCAACACCAATAGCATTTGCATTGAAAACGTAAGCAGGCCCCAAAATCCATCGCCCCATTGCTGAACAGTCGTTAATATTGATTGATTTTGAATAGATGAGGCAAATGCGAAGGTAACAAGCGTCAGTAAAAGTACAAATATGTAAGGGTCTGGAAGATAACGTTCGACAAGTTTTACAAAAGGTTTTGATACACGGCTTAACATTAACGCCCTCACTACATGTTAAAAACTTGTTGCATACTACCGTATTTTTGACTGTAAGCGAGTATCAAATCCTATTTTGAAAGCCAATTTTTCAACGTAAATATAACTTCCTCATGCTTAATGGGTTTCGCCAAAAAATCATCCATGCCAGTTTTCATGCACTTTTCTTTGTCACTTTGCATGGCATTTGCCGTCATAGCAATGATGGGAATAGTTTTGTAACGCTCACCAGCTTCCCCTTCACGAATAAGCCGTGTGGCTTCAAATCCGTCCATTTCAGGCATTTGACAATCCATAAAAATAATTTTGTAGGCTTCGCTGCCGCGCTTCGATTGAGTAAGCATCGCTATGGCTTCAACCCCATTTTTAGCTACATCTACACAATACCCTTCACTTTCAATTATAGCAGTAGCAACTACTTGATTAATTTCATTATCTTCTACTAATAATATATTGGCCACATCTTTCATGGATAGGTCGGACTCAGCTCTATTTTGATCAATAAGCGATGCTTTAGGCTCAAAATCATCGGCAGTAATTTGAACAGGGCCGGTATCAGGATGGCTACTTACTTCCCTATTAAAATTCGTTTTCTGTAGTACAGAGAGCAGATCTGATGTTGCAAGTGGCTTAGGATAACTCGCTTCAATTTCGAATTTGCTAATGTCACTAGCAGCATCAATATCGGCCATTAGCGTCATTAAAACGATTCTTGAGTGCTTCGTACGTTCAGCGTTTCGAAGGCTTTGAAAAAATCCATGTACGGCAGTTGATTCGGTAGATTTATCTAAGAATACAACGTCAATCAATGGCGCTGAATGCTCTTGATGATCATCATCAATCAGAGAAAGTTCCGTGACAGCTTCGTCTATCGACGAGACACATAAGACACTAACATCCCAACGCTCAAGCTGGGCTTGCATTGCTTTTCTAGTAGAGGCGTTACTATCAACGATTAAGCAGCACATATGGCTTTTAGCTAGCGTGGGCCTATTTAATTCGCTGTTTTTGTCATAACCAACTTCGCACACAACGCTAAAACAGCTTCCCTTGCCTACTTCGGTCTTAACACTGATATCCCCACCCAATAGCTGGCAGAGTTTTTTGGTAATGCTAAGCCCTAATCCCGTACCGCCGTAGCGTCTTGTAGTGGAAGCATCGACCTGAGTGAAAAGATCAAACAAGTGCGGGACTTTTGCATCTGGTATACCTATCCCCGTATCTTCAACGGTCATGCATAATGCTGCGGTTTCACCTTTATCGTGGGGGATCAATTCTGCCTTAATACGTATCTCGCCATTATCAGTAAATTTAACTGCATTGCTGAGTAGATTCGTAATTATCTGCTGAATTCGGTTTGGATCGGATTTAATCGTCGCAACGTTCACTTTTGAAAGATCAACGACCAAAGCTAACCCTTTCTCTTGCGCATTGTACGCCAGAGAACGCGCAATATTTTCTATCACTTCACGCACATCAAATTCGACAGTTTCTATTTCGAGCTTATCAGCTTCAATTTTTGAAAAATCTAAAATATCGTTGATAAGTACCAGTAACGAATGAGCGCTTGTACTGGCAATGTTGAGACGTTGAGTTTGTTCAGATGTCAGGTTACTTCTTTTGAGCAAGCCCAACATGCCAATTACTCCATTCATGGGCGTCCGAATTTCATGACTCATGTTGGCTAGAAATTCTGACTTCAACTTTGTAGCTTCCTCAGCTCGTTGTAAGGCCAGTTTCAAATCTTCTGCTTGCGTCTCTAAAGAGGCGGTTTTCTCTGAGACCTGTTGTTCGAGTGCCTGAACAAATTGCTTTTGTTTTGTAATTTCACTTTGCTGCAGTCGCGTTCTTAGGTATACGAATAAAACTAGGATGCTAAGAAGAAAAGCCGCGTAAAAGCTATAAGCCCACCATGTTTTCCAAGGGGCGGCAGCTACGTGTAAATTTACCGATAGCACTTCTTTGCCCCAATCACCATTAGGCCTCATTGCCTTAACCAAAAAGGTATAAGTGCCACCATTTAAGTTAGTAAAAGAGACATTATTGAGATTGCCGATATCAATCCACTGTTCATCGTAACCTTCCAACTTATAGGCGAAATGAGAGCGCTTGGGAGCAGAAAAGTCTAAGTGAGCAAATTCCAGAGAAAAAAAGTCGTCTTCATAAGAAAGGTAAATATCCTGGACGTAAGACATGGGCTTGCTGAAACTTACCGCCTCCCCCATTTTGTTAAAGCCAGTAAGAACAATGTTGGAGTCTACGAATTCGTTTTGCACGTTTGAATAACTGAAGTACTCGACTCCACGTTGGCTGCTGGTAAAGAAGGTGTTATGGGATGCTTTGATGAGGCTATTCGAATAAAAATTTTTACCTGCGAGAGCCGTCTCACTATTGTAACTTAACGCCTGTTGAGTATCGGGGTTGAATAGAAAAATACCTTTATTGGTGGTAAGCCATAATTGATTGTCGTCACCGTCAGCGATTGCCCTGATTAAATTTGATGGAAGCCCCTTACTCTCATCAAACCATTCAAATGCTTTAGTTTTAGGCACATAGCGATTAAGACCCATTTGGGTGGCTACCCATATTTGCCCATTTTTCGTCTCATGTATATCTTCCACTATATTGCCTAGCAGACCATTTTGCTGATTTGTTGCGCTTTTGAAGGGGATAAACTGTTCTTTTTCAGAAGACCATAGGTTGATACCGCCCCCTGTTCCCACCCACATATTGCCTTCGCGGTCTTTGTATATAATGTGCGTTTCTGGGTGTGAAAGTCCGTCTTCAACCGTAAGATGACGAAACGCATCGGCTTTTTCGTCGTAAACAAATACACCGTGCTTGTAGGTTCCAATCCAAACCCTACCTCTGTCATCCAAAGCGAGAGATCTGAATTCTGTAAATTGGCGATAGTTTCTATCCGTTTGTGGGAAAGTGATGTGTTTTATCTCGTCACTTTTTCGGTCAACCCGGGCGATATAATTATCTTGTGCAACCCACAAAACCCCATTTCCGTCGCTCACTATAATCGGGCGCTCTATAACCCCCTGTTTTTCGTAGCCCTCAAGCCCCTCGAATACCGAGGTATACTCTTGTTCTAACGTCTTAGTATCCACATCCCATTTGTAGATATCGGCGTTAGCCGTAACAATCAAAATATCACCATTTTCATCACGTTGAATACCGTTTGGCGAGGCCAGCGAGTCGCTATTAATTTGCTTGATGTTTCGCCTTGGAGCCAATTTAAAGATGCCGTGGACTTCACTGGTTATCCATTTAGTTTTGGTATGATCTTCAAAAATAATGCGAAGACCGTTGTTATAACCAAAGTTAACTTGTTCAACGATATTGCCTTTGCCAGTATGTCGAAAAAGGCCTTGAGTCGTTACAAACCATACCGTACCGTTATGGTCTTCAATCATGGAGTTCACCTGACCTAGGCTCTTGCCGTCGAGGTTTTTCTGAGGAATAAAAGCACCTGATTCCGCAATAAACAAAAAGGGGCCTTCTTGGGTTGCAACGTAGAATTGGTCAGACGACGTTTTAAGCAAGCTTCGAATTTCGTTTGCCCCTGTTGCGGTATGGTTTTGGGGATCTGGAAAAAAATGCTGGGCAGTTAAGGAACGTTTATCTAGCAAATTCAAACCAAAACTTGTTGCAACCCACATAGTATGTTCATCATTATCGATCATGTCCCAAATACGATTGTGAGAAAGACTCGTTTCGTCTGTAGGAATATGTTTAACCCGCTCAAATTCTCCGTCGCCTAAATATCTATTTAAGCCTTGATCATAAGAACCAAACCAAAGTTGCCCTGTTAGGTCGTTAAACAGTGACTGAATTCGGTTTGAAGACAAAGAAGTAGAGTCAGTGTTATCGTTTAAATAACGAAAAAACTCACCTGTGGTTGGCACATATTTATTAAGCCCCCCGCCCCACGTGCCAATCCATATATCACCATTAGCATCTAGCATTAAATTTCCGGCGTCATTGTGGGATAAGCTTTGACTGTGATTATTATCCGCCTCAAATAGCGTTATTTTTCTTCCGTCATAACGCATTACTCCGTTCTCTGCAGTTCCAAACCACAGAAACCCTTGGTGGTCTTGAATAATGGAATAAATTTCAGATGATACAAAGCCGTCTTCGGCGGTCAACAGCTCTACAGAATATTCATTCATGAGCGTGTCAGAGCCAGACGGCGAGGCGCTTGCAAAGCTGGTAAGGGCGTAAATGGCCGCTGTAAAAAAGCAGACTAATGAAGACAGGTAACTCGCCATTCCACGACTTGTGATAATTTTCAAAATAATAAAACGGTTACTAGATAAAGCTTGATAAACCTTAGAGTATCTTTTTACCCTTATCTATTCTACCAAAGACGTATTTCACAATAAAAAGAACAAAGCTTTGACTTGTATCATAGTGAACCAAAAACCACGCTTTAACATAACGCTTTAAAGGTTTATTACTTGTTTTCAAATGAACGACAAACAGCAGGAGCATTTAGAATGACCAAATCATATAAAGAGATTACAGAAAGCCTAAACCCTTACTTAGGCGAAGTTAAGAAAGGTGTCCCAGAGGTAATGAAAGGCTTTTCCGACATGGCTAAAGCCGCAACCGCTGACGGCGCGTTAGATAAAAAAACGAAAGAGCTTATTGCTCTTGCCATTGGTATTGCCACACGGTGTGACGGTTGTATAGGTTTTCACGCGAAAGCGTTAGTCAATTTAGGGGCGACTCGTGAAGAAATCGAAGAAGTATGCGGGATGTCAGTTTACATGGGCGGTGGACCATCTTTTATGTACGCGGCAGATGCACTTCGTGCGTTTGATGAATTTAGCGTTTAATTCGCTATAACGTACAGGGTCGAAAACATCTTCGACCCTGTATTTACTCTTTTAACAAGCGTACGTATTACAGCGAGTTCATGCTTTGAACACTAAGGTTTGATAGATTAAAAAGGACAGCGAAAAATAAAGATGTAATGGATTGTAAAGGACAAAGGATTGAGAAGAAGCGGAACAAAAGCAACCAGTTGAGAGAAGCAAAGGAAAGCCGCATTTAAATCGCGACTAACCTATCCCAAAGCGCCTTTACTTGTTTGGCGTCTTCGCTTTCTAGTTCATTATTGGCGAACGCTTCATTTAAGCTTTTCACCATTTTATCATTGAGCATGGCTATGGAGGCATCTTCTCGCATTTCCAGTTGACGGGATTCTACAGCGAAATGCCCTTGCAGATAGCTTGCAATAAACAATTCGTCGTCGCTACCGTGATTAACTACGTCGTCAAGGCTTGCCTCTATCTCTGCAATCGCTTTAACGACATGTTCTGGTGCTGCAGCAGGTGGTAACACTTCATACTCCTTTTTCGATATTTAGATATCAGCTCTTAATCTTCAGCTTTCTATTTTCTTAAATTTAAAATGGAAACGGGCTGACAATAAACGCATCGCGTCCTCGGTTGTCTTACTTTTGCTTTTAAACAGCCTGGCAAAGTACTTTATCTTTGTAGCCTGTAATAACCGTAAACGCGCCCGCTAATTCAGTATCGAGGGCAGCATCGCTTGAATCTAATCGAAGCGGCTTGCCATTTAATGCCTGTAGTTTTTGCTTAGTGGCGACAACAAGCATGTTTTGTTTGCCAATTTGACGAATAAACGCTGGGCTTAACTGTTGATTACCACGGCCCAAGATATGCCCTTGACCGCCAATAACCGTTAAAATGACTTTTGTCGGTTTATCTTGGGTTAGCGTTATCAATTCGCTAGCAGTCACGTCACTTGCCACTATTTCACCCTGCTTGACTACGTCAACACCTAACAAGGTATTGTCTAGGCCAAGGAATTCCATAATCGCGCCTACGGTCGAGCCAGAGCCCATAACAAAATAGGTATCAGGCTCATCGCTCATAATTTCACTCACATAAGCGGCAATGTCGTCTAACACTAGCGCCTCGTCTTCTTTGCCGCCCATTTTTACGGCTTGAACGTAAGTTAACTCGGCCGGTACCCGCATTTCACCGTAATGCTTAGCAATGACTTTCCCTTCGCGAAACGCATTTTCGTCAATATCACGGACTTCGGCGTCCATCTCGCTCACCAGCTCACCAGCGATCATTTGGCTTACTACCTGCCCTGCCGCTGACGGTGATACGCAGTAAACGCCTGAATGAATTTTGCAGCCCGCAGGCACGCCTAACACAGGTACCTGCGTACCAACTACGCTGCAGATATTTCGCGCAGTGCCGTCGCCACCTGCGAACAGAAGCAGGTCAACGTTAGCTTCTACCATGGCTTTTGCAGCGCGTTCTGAATCTTCACCTTCGGTTTGCTCGGTATTAGGTGTGTAGATTACCTCATAAGGAATCCCTAGAGACTCACAAACTGTTTCGCCCATTTCGCCTGACGCTGTTACTACGGTAAATTGCCCAGATAATGCTTCAAGAATACTAAGTGCTTTAGCCATCTTTTCGTTGGCTTTTTGCTCTGCCCCCATGGCCAGTGCTTTTTCACGAATTTCAGCGCCGTCACTGCCTTTAAGTGCAAGAGCCCCACCTATTCCAGCAAAAGGGTTTACCAGAACACCAAGCTTAAAAATGGCTGGGCGGTCAGAATCGTTGTTTATCATGCTGCATCTGCTCCAGGGGCGTCATCATGCTTCTTTTTGCAAAACGTATTTTCTAAGGCGTTGATAAAGCGTTCAGCTCTAGGCGGAAAGCCATCGGCTTTATAACGTGCTAGCTGTGCTGCAACATTTTTAGTAAAACCTTCTCTGTCGGGCTCTGCGCCGTTCAAATTGTCGGTACTCACCTGAAACCTTCTGCCGGCGGCTTCGGTGAACGCCCATTCGATGGCTTGTGGCTTGATTTCTACTTTTTCAAAATCTGCCTGCTGAGTTTCATTACGTCCATCTGGGCAATACCAGTACCCGTAATCTTCTAAAAGCCTGCGCTTTTTACCCGCAATGCACCAATGGGCAATTTCATGTAGCGCACTTGAGAAGAAACCGTGGGCAAAGACAATTTGATGGTAGCTTTTATCCTTACCAGCAGGAATGTAAATGGGCTCATCATCGCCTAAAACCAAGCGTGTATTGAAATCTTCAAACGTGCTATTAAATAGTGATATTAACGTGGGAACGTCTTTGTCTCTTTCAGAACCTAGCTTGTGTGCATAAGCGGGCTCATTTTCAAGGGTATTGTTCAATACTGACTGACTACTTTGACTGTTCATTACGTTAATTAAAAATCTAAATAAGCGAGCTAAACTAATGGCGGCAGAGTATACCAGTAAAACAACACTTTCTCACTTGAAAGCCACGCTTGCTTAGGTCAATCTAGGTTTACAAAAATTGAGTTATGCCAACGTTATAGGGAGTTTGTCATTTGGCGCAAGAGATTATTAAACATATCCATCGGGTAAATGCCCTTCGTGATTTGGCTAACCAACTGGGCGTAATGCCTATCATTCATCAGCTGCAGCATTGGCAATGTGAGCGTTTGCTGGTTACTCACGACGATTTAGCCCAGCAAAAGCGTTATCAAAAAGCCATGGCGTTTTTTGTGGATGAGTTGTATGGCCCAAAAGACTTTAGCCAACGGGACGCTGACTTAGTTCGCGTTATTCCAAAACTCGCAAAAGTACTACCCGATAAAGCCATGAACGCCATGGACGATGCGCTATCGTTAAATGCATTGTCGTTTGATTTAGATATGGCGATGGCTCAGTACCTGCAAGCTCACTTTCCTAACGAACCCATCAATCGCGATAACTATGCGCTCGCCTATCGACACGTTGGCAGAATCGACGATCGCACACATCAAATCGATATAATTTCACACTTGGGCGATCAACTTGCTGATGTCATAAAAATTCGTGGTATAGGTATGCTAATTTCTCTATCGCGGAGACCTGCAAAGCTTGCAGGCTTGCTTGCCCTACACGAATTTTTGGAACGAGGGTTCGATGCGTTCAAAGCCTTAGGTGATGTACAAAGCTTTATTCAGCCGGTGTTGGTACGTGAAAAGGCGATAATGCAGACGTTATTGAGTGACGAGTTGACGTTACCTGAAGATAACCCGTTACCTGTTGTTTGAAGCGAAGTAGTGTTAGATATAAAACAGATTGGAAGAAAGGAAAAAATTTGAGCAACCCAACGCTTAATTGGATGTTAGACAACCCCTATGTACAGCAATGGCATGTTGATGAAACGCACATAGACCACTATCAACACGTGAACAATGTGGCATACCTGTCTCAGGTCGAAAGCTTGGCATGGGCTCATTCAAACGCCCTCGGCCTACAGTTTGCCGATTATCAGGCGCTAAACCGCGGCATGGTTATTAAGCGTCACGAACTTAACTATCACCAGCCAACTCATCTTGGTGATACGTTAGAATGTGCAACGTGGATAGTGCATTGTGACAACAAACTGACTTTAAAGCGTCAATTTCAGTTTATCTGCCCAAAGCGAAACAAAGCCGTATTCGATGCCATAACCACATTTGTGTGCGTTAGCCTTGATACAGGCGCGCCAAAACGGATGCCTAAGCAGTTTGTAGACGTTTATGGTCAGGCGTGTTTACAACAATGAGAAGATGGCTCGCAGTTCTGCTTACACTGTTTCTATGTGTGTCGTTAGGCATCAATGTTTACCTATGGATTAGCTTAAAGCAGCACAATGACAGTGCTTATAAGCCGGAGGCAAGCTATGAGCATCGTTTACAACATGAGGCAGCGCAAGAAAGCAAGACTCAGTTAACGGGCAATGCAGAGTCATTCAACAAAAAACGCTCCACCATCACCTCTTCAAACGCTGACGGTGCTCACGTCCCGCCAAATGATCGTGAAGATCTGCGCTCAACTTCGCGACAGATTACCCAAAATGATATAGCAGCGCTAACTACTCTGCTCGATGACGGACAATATGCGTTACTCGCCACTGAACTAACCAACTATTTAAAAAATGACCCGCTCAACGAATCGCTACTGTTACTGGAAGGTGAACTGATTGAGATGACGAAGCCGCTTCCAACGGCTCTGGTACACTATTACGATTTAGCTGAATTGCCTCTTTCACTTGAAACGCTCTCGTTTATCGACACTAAAATTGCCACTTTATATCAGCAGGCGCAAACGCAGTTAAGTCAAGACGAACAATGGGAACTAGTTGCCAGGTTAAATGAGCCCTTGTATCAGCGAATACCCGACGCTAAACACTACACCCTCAATTTGGCTGAAGCGTACGCTTACCAGCAAAAGCTTACGCTGATGGAAGATGTACTCGCCGCTCTGCCGTTAAACGACAGAGACGCCAATATCATTCGCGATAAAGCCTATGAAATGCGCGATATGGCCAGCGCAAACACCACACCAAGCAACATCGAAATCGAACCCACAAGCTCGGACGCGGCTCGATATCAAACACGTGTAGCTTTAGAACGCATTGGCGATCAGTATCGTCTTGAGGCAAAGGCGCTTAATCAAAAAGCCACCATGATTTTAGATACGGGTGCCAGTACAACAGCAATATCGTCACGATTATTTGCTCGCTTGGGCCGTATGCGAAACCTCACGTTTATTGGCAACTTCAACGTTAGAACTGCATCAGGAACTATTGAAGCGCCACTGGTACAAATACCTCGCTTTTACTTTGCTGGCTACGAGTTCAATGATGTCTCTGCCATTGTTCTTCCCGAGGACGCACTACCCGATGCCGACGGGTTACTGGGAATGAATATCTTAGGTCAATTTGACTTTGCGATAATGCCCCAGTCTAGCGAGCTGATTTTGACAGAGCGAGATAATTAGCTCGCACACTTTTTTAACGCTGCTCGTGTCTCTGTGGTAGAGTGCAGCGATCTCATAAATATTCAGACAGCAGCTGTAATGCCACGTTTAGTTTTTCTTTTCAGCATAGTTTTTCTAACAAGTTTAGTTAAAAATTTACACGCACAAGAATATGCCAAGTGTGTGAGCTGCCATCAGGAACAAGTGACGCTGTGGCAACAATCAGACCACGCAAAAGCAATGGCGAATGCTACTGATAAAAACATAATTGCCAATTTCGATAATGTTTCGATAACCCACTTTACGCAAAGCGCACGCTTTTTCAAAAACGACAATAAATTTTTTGCCGAGTTGACAGAAGCAGGAAGTACACAGACCTATCCGATAGCTTATGTCTTTGGCCATTTCCCTTTGCAGCAATACCTTATTGAAACGCAAGCAGGTAAGCTTCAAGTTTTTCCCTTTGCTTGGGATGCTCGAGACAAATCAGAAGGCGGCCAACGTTGGTACCCCAATTATTCATCTGAAGATATTACTCCTAAAGACAGATTGCATTGGAAACAACCGATGCAAAACTGGAATGGTATGTGTGCAGACTGTCACTCAAGCGGTTTAAAGCGTAATTTTGATACTAAGACGCTTACATTCGACAGCCAGTTTGATGAAATCAATGTGTCGTGCGCATCCTGCCACGGTGATATGGCATCGCATTATGCTGCAAATGCAAAAAGCGTTAATGACATCAGATCAAATAAAAAGGGTAACGTTACCCATGCTGAAGAAGCCAAACACCATCGGCCTTCGCTCACTTCCCACGATTTGTCTTTTAATGAACAACAAGCAATTGGAAAGTGGCTGTTAAAAGATGGAAGCAATATCGCCGCTTGGCACGAACAAAAAAATGGCGAGCTTATTCCTGCAAAAAGAGACAATCGGTTTATGGAAACATGCTTTGCGTGTCACTCTCTGCGCTCCGCACTTTCTGATGGAATCGACCCTAAAAAATCTTTCCTCGACCAGTTCTCACCCTCGCTTCTTATTTCACCGTTATATTTTGCTGATGGGCAAATACGTGAAGAGGTTTATGTTTATGGCTCTTTTTTACAAAGTCGAATGTATGAAGCTGGTGTTAACTGTTTAGACTGCCACAATCCCCACTCTATGAAACTCAAAATGGAGGGAAATGGTTTGTGCCTTCAGTGTCACTCGGCATCGGCCTATGAAGGTGAAAAGCATACAAAGCATGTGGGTAGTGAAGATGCAAATCAGTGCGTAAATTGCCACATGCCCACGCGCACATATATGGGTGTAGATGCACGGCGGGATCATAGCTTTAGTATTCCAACTCCCAACGTTTCTTCGACCACTGGTGCACCCAACGCATGTTTAAACTGTCACGACCAAGATAATGATTGGGTATCAGAAAAGTTAATCAACTGGTATGGCAAAGACTCTACACTAAACAAACAAGAAG
This sequence comes from Alteromonas gracilis, assembly GCF_002993325.1. Taxonomy (GTDB): domain Bacteria; phylum Pseudomonadota; class Gammaproteobacteria; order Enterobacterales; family Alteromonadaceae; genus Alteromonas; species Alteromonas gracilis. The sequence goes on along the minus strand of NZ_PVNO01000001.1, from coordinate 89,751 downwards.
AAAACTATATCTCTCTTATGCAGGGTAATATTCATAGCAAACAAGCTGTGCTGCGTATCGCCCATTCGTCTTCTCTTCCAGTTATAAAACGGGCTACTGCGCTGAGCTTGTTGGCATCGTCAAACCAGTCACTTACTGATAAAGATTTACGGAAATTTATTCTGCATGAAGAGCCTTTGCTAAGACTTGGGGCGGCGCAAGCCGGTCGTGCTCTTCTTCCTAATGAACGAACGAAAACGTACGTAAATCTACTTGATGATAAATATAAAGCTATACGAGTAACGGCAGCTAATATTTTGCTAGGTCTGGGCTTTAACACACCGAACTTCAAAAAAACGCTAGAAGAGCTTAGGTTGTCGAATACCGTAAATCAATGGCGGGGCGAAGGTAACCTCAATCAAAGTCTGGTTGAATATCAGCTCGGCAATATTCATCAAACAGAAAAGCTGCTAAAACAAGGTCTAACAGTAGACCCTTACTTTGAGGCGAACTACATCAACTTGGCCGAATTGTATCGCGCTCAAAATAAACTTTTGTTAGAAGAACAAACCCTACTTGATGGAATGAGCAATTTACCTAATAGCGCGCTCATCCATTATTCGTTAGGCATGCTGCATGTACGTAAACAGGATAAACCAACTGCAGTTGCACTATTTAAACAAGCAACAGAACTTGGCCCTGACAACCCACAAAATTGGTATATTTACGCCCTTGCTCTAGATAGTGTTGGACAAACGGAAAGCGCGCTCAACGTGCTAAAACGAGCCATAAAGAGGCAGCCTGATAATTCGCTTATCAGCTTAGGGGTGTCACTTTCACAAAAAATAGGCGATGAAGCGTCATATCGCTTATTTCAGTCGAAATCTAGACGATAAACAACTTGCTGCATTGCATGGATAATGCTTTGTATGTCTAAGTGGGCAAGCGTACTACCTACCAAAAATCACTAATCAGCATTTACTACAACTAAAGGAAACGTCTCAAACGCCACGCCTTCATGCCCTATTTTCATAAAGTTGCGGATATTGGCGTGGTCGTTACCCTCAGGGTTATTGAGCACGTCTTCACGATAAAAGCGCCCAAATAAAGCCAGTGTTTGTGCTTGATTTAGCTTTAAATGCTGACCCAGTGCAAGCAGCTTGCATGAGCCATTGTTCTGGTTAGCTTCGTTTGTTACATCACCATTGGTGAAAGCGGTTGGCGTAAAGGCAAACGCGCTATCAACGAGCGCGATAACATCGTTAAACTCGATAGTCTCTGGTGAATTGTTAACGGCTTGAACTAAGTCTTGAGTGTTGCTGAACGTCATATTTATCTCATTGAAAAAAGGGAACGATAATAGCAGATCTAGATAACTTCAACAGGCTAAAACAGGTGTGGTTTGTGTATTTTCATAAAATCACAGCTTTCGGCGGCTAGAAAAAATAAACCCCTCCGAAAAAAGAGGGGTTTATTATCAATCTGAAGCACCTCTTAATAAGGCGATCATCATTCTGACCAGGTTTAGTTTACTGGTTATTTAAACCGCAGCGCACACTCGCGTGCCTTGGTCGATTGCGCGTTTTGCGTCTAGCTCTAACGCTTCATCAGCACCGCCAATTAAGTGATAAGGCATGTTTAAGCCTTCAACGATATCTCGCATCGGCTCTTGGCCTGCACAGATGATGATGTTATCAACTGGCAATACTTGGCTATTGCCTTCTACCGTAATGTGTAGCCCTTCGTCATCAATTTTATCGTAGCTTACGCCAGGGATCATGGTAACGCCTTTGGCCAGCAAGCCTACTCTGTGCGCCCATCCCGTTGTTTTGCCTAAACCCGCGCCAACTTTTGTGGTCTTGCGCTGTAGTAGGAAGATCTCTCTTGGCGATGGCTCTGGCTGCGGCTTAACGCCTTCAATACCCGCACGAGCCGAGAAGGTCATATCAATGCCCCACTCTTTCATAAATGCAGGAATGTCTTGGCTTGGCGTTTCTTTGCCATGCGACAAGTATTCAGCGGTATCAAAACCAATACCACCGGCACCGATAATGGCCACTTTATTGCCAACGGGTTTCTTTTCCTTCAATACTTCAATATAGGTCAGCACTTTTTCGTGCTCAATACCTTCAATCGCTGGCGTGCGTGGTTTGATACCCGTTGCTACCATTACTTCGTCAAACCCTTCATCATTTAACGTGGCGGCGTCAACATAGGTATTCAGTTTAAGGGTAATGTTTTTGTGAAGCTCAATCTGGCGTTTGAAATAACGCAGCGTCTCGTAGAACTCTTCTTTGCCAGGAATTTGTTTGGCGATATTAAATTGACCACCAATTTCGCTAGAGGCATCGTAAATGACAACATCGTGACCACGCTGGGCAGAGGTGACTGCCGCAGCTAATCCCGCCGGGCCTGCACCTACAACTGCAATACGCTTTTTGGTTTCTGCTGGTTTTACGTTAATTTCAAGCTCGTGGCACGCACGAGGGTTTACCAAACAGCTGGTCATTTTGCCGTTGAATACGTGATCTAGACAGGCTTGGTTACAGCCGATACAGGTATTGATTTCATCGGCTTTATTTTGCTGCGCCTTGCGCACAAAGTCAGGGTCGGCCAAGAACGGACGCGCCATAGACACCATGTCAGCATCACCGCGAGACAACACTTCTTCAGCGACTTCAGGGGTGTTGATACGGTTCGATGTGATTACCGGAATCGAAAGTGCTTCGCGGAATTTAGCCGTTACCCACGTAAATGCCGCACGGGGTACTTTAGTTGCTATAGTTGGGATACGCGCCTCGTGCCAGCCAATACCGGTGTTAATGATAGTGGCACCCGCTTTTTCGATTTCTTTGCCAAGCTGTACGACTTCTTCATAAGTAGAGCCACCTTCAACAAGGTCGAGCATCGACAAACGATAGATAATGATAAAGTTCTTACCTACCGCCTCACGCACGCGGCGCACTACTTCAATCGGCAGACGGATTCGGTTTTCGTATTCGCCGCCCCACTCATCGTCGCGGTGGTTAGTGCGTTTTGCAATAAACTGGTTTAGGAAGTAGCCTTCAGACCCCATGATTTCAACGCCATCATAACCCGCACGCTGGGCTTGAGTTGCGGCAGTGATGAAATCTTTAATTTGCTTTTCAATCTCGTCAGCTTCAAGTGCTTTTGGCTTAAACGGGTTAATTGGCGCTTGAACCGCAGACGGTGCCACAAGCTTAGGGCTATATGCATAACGGCCCGTGTGCAGAATCTGCATACAAATTTTGCCGCCCGCAATATGCACAGCGTCAGTCACTTCTTTATGGTTTTTCACTGCTTCGTCTGTATTTAAACGAAACGTTGACGGGTGTGTAGCGCCCTCTTCATTCGGCCCAATTCCGCCTGTAACGATAAGACCTACACCACCTCTGGCACGCTCGCCATAAAATGCCGCCATGCGTTTGTGGCCGTCGGGTAATTCTTCTAAACCCGTGTGCATAGAGCCCATAAGCACGCGATTTTTAAGGGTGGTAAAACCTAAATCAAGCGGACGAAATAAATGAGGGTAAACGGGATGATCGGTAACGGTCTGATTCATGATACATTCCTGAAAGTGGTTTTGGCTCGGTAAAAGCCGTTAAAAGCCTGTTTAAATATTCTTGTCTAATACGCCTTTTCTGTGAAGACGCTCTAAAATTCAATTAATTACATACACTTACGAATTCATTTTCTTAATCGCTGGGTGTAGAGGCGGATAGTCCGGCAGCGTTTTGGTCTTCTGCGCTTCCATAGCTTTAAACACATCTTCCATTTGGAACATGCCCGCCTGCCATGTGGCCATATAGGTTAAGCTTTCTGCCACGGTGTGCTCCGCGGCGTAGTTAATCATAGTCTTTGTACCTGAAACTGCTAACGGCGAATTCATTGCTATCTGCTGCGCTATTTTCATCACCGCATCTAGCATTGATTCCTGGTCGTCAAATACCTGATTTACAAAACCAAGTTGCTGCGCTTCTGCGGCACCAAAATTGCGACCGGTATACGCCAACTCTTTCACTATGCCAATGGGAATAAGCTTTGGCAGGCGCTGAAGCGTGCCCACATCCGCCGTCATGCCTAACTGTGTTTCTTTGATGGTAAAAAAAGCGTCTTGGGTGCAATAGCGCATGTCACATGCACTAAGTAAATCTACTGCACCACCAATTGCACCGCCCTGAACAGCGCCAATAACCGGCATACGTGTCTGCTCAATGGCGGTAAAGCTATCTTGTAGCAGCATTACCATTCGGCGCATGCGTTCTGCTCTTCGCGATGGGTCGCCCTTAAAATCTTCTTTCATATTCAAGAAGACCGATAAATCCATACCAGCAGAGAAATGCTTACCTGTAGATGAAAGAACTATGACACGAGCTTGACCCTCGTCATCAATTTCACGAATGGCCGCCGGCAGCTCTGTCCAGAATTCAGGGATCATACTGTTCATTGCTTCAGGGCGATTAAGTACTACGTGGGCAATATGGCCCTGTTGTTTTACTTCTAATGTAGAGTACTTCATGGTTTGCGCTGTCTCCTTGGGCTGTTCCTGTTAACAAATTTGCAAACTAGACAGCGTCAAGATAAAAGGCTATGTTGACACTGTCAAGATAAAACGTTATCTATTCGTCCCAATTGCAACAATGGAAAAATTTGATATATGGCCAATGCAGTACAAAGCTATCATCATGGTGATTTACGCAGTGCCCTCATAGAGGCTGCTACTGCGCGATTATCTGAGCATGGCGTTGATAGTCTTTCGCTGAGAAAGCTGGCTGAGGATGCCGGCGTCTCTCGTACTGCGCCCTATCATCACTTTAAAGATAAGAGTGCGCTGCTGAGCGCTATTGCGGCCAAAGGCTTTAGTGACTGGCATACCGCAGCTAAACGAATCTTCGAACAAGAAGACAAAACGCCACAGGTTCGGTTTCGCGAATTTGTGCATGAATACATTGGCTACGCTGCCGACAACCCCGAGATGTATGAATTAATGTTTGGTCGTACTATCTGGCAGAATCAAGCGGCCACTAATGACCTGAAAAACGTGGCATTCCCCTGCTTTCAGTTTCAGGTGACCATGACCCGCTATTGGCAAGAAAAAGGGTTGCTGCCGAATAATCAAGATGCCCTTCGTTTAGCTCAGGTTACGTGGGGTACGTTACATGGCATTGCAAGGTTACTGATTGACGGTATCTATGCTGACAGTAGCCATATTAAAGAAATGTGTGATTGTGCAGCGGACTTATTTATGCAGAAGCAGGCGTAATCAGGCTTTAATACCAGTCCGCAGAGATAATTACCCACTCAGCGAGCGTTAAAATGTTCGTAATCGCGGCGTGTTACCGCAGGTATAGTGGTTCAACATCAAGGTGACATAACAAAGGTTACGGACATTTTAAACTCCCCCTTCGGGAAGGTCTAGCAAGCGCCATAGCGAGACAGCGCCTCGCTCCTAACTTTCACACCTGTTTAAGCAGATTCCACTTTAGCTAGAGAAACAGGCTGACCTTCGTGGGTCGCTTTAATAAACTCAGCAGCACGTTCAGCAATCATGACGGTGGGTGCATTCGTATTGCCGCCAATCAAGCTAGGCATCACCGAAGCATCTACGACTCTAAGACCTGCTATACCTCTTACCCGTAACTGAGTATCAACCACTGCCATCTCATCGTCGTCACTGCCCATTTTGCACGTACCTATTGGGTGATAGATGGTTTCAGCTCGCTCACGTAAAAATTCTAATATTTCTTCATCGGTTTGCGCATCTTCCCCTGGGTATAGCTCACTGCCTTGGAACTTGTCGAAGTCTGGTGCAGATAGTAGCTTTCGGGCAATACGCACGCCTTCAATCATGACTTGCTGATCTTCTTTTGCAGACAAATAATTCGGATCGATAAGTGCCTGGTCAGCAGGATGGTTGCTTTGAAGCGAGATAGTGCCGCGGCTTTTAGGATATAGGCAACATACGTGAAGGCCGTAACCGTAACCAAAAGCTAACTGTCTTCCATGGTCGTTCAAAATTGCAGGTAAGAAATGGAACTGAATGTCTGGGCCTTGTGTGGCTAAACTAGAGCTCACAAACCCGCCCGCCTCTGCAACATTTGATGAAAGGATGCCATTTCGTTTGAACGCGTAGTCAACGCTAGCTTTCATGTAAGAAGGTAGCGCACCGAAGGCTACCGCGTATCCTTCCCGTGCTTTACAGGTATACTGTACTATTGCATCCAGGTGGTCTTGCAAGTTTTGTCCAACACCCGGCAAGTCTTGCTGGACGAATATACCTTTTTCTTCCAGCTCAGCGCGTGGTCCAATACCAGATAACATAAGCAGTTGTGGCGAGTTAATAGCGCCACCACATAAGATGACTTCGCTTTTGGCAAAGTAACGATTTACCGCGCCTTTTTCACGCACTTGAACGCCGATAGCTCGGCCCTCTTTAAGCAGCACTTTCTCTGCCGCAACTTTCGTGAGCACCGTCAAATTATTTCGGTGCTTAGCTTGAGAAAGGTAACCTTTAGCGGTAGAACAGCGTTGCCCGTTTATTTGAGTAACGTGATAAAAGCCAAGCCCTTCCCGCTCGTCGCGATTAAAATCGTCGAGCTGTTTGTAACCGGCGAATGACGCTGCATTTACAAATGCGTCTGAAAGCACGCTTGTATGACGCAGTTTGCTCACGTTTAGCGGCCCGCCTGTACCGTGGTATTCGTCTGCGCCTTCTTCGAAGTTCTCAGAGCGTTTAAAATACGGCAACACATCGTCGAACGACCAGCCTTCGGCCCCTTCTTCATTAGCCCAGCGGTCGTAGTCTTCTTTTTGCCCTCGAATATAGCACATGGCGTTGACTGAACTGCTGCCGCCCAAGGTTTTACCGCGAGGCCAGAACAGCTCTCTGTCATACATTTCTTTTTGAGGGGCCGTATGATAACCCCAACCAATACCTTCAAACCTGCTAAGCAGAGACAAACCAAAAGGAATATGAATAAGTGGGTTGGTATCCTTTGAGCCAGCTTCCAATAGCAAAATATCTAACGCAGGATTTTCCGATAACCGAGTGGCAAGCACTGCACCCGCAGAGCCCCCGCCTACAATGATGTAATCGTATTTGCTGAGTACTTCGCTCATTTCGCCAACTCCTTGAGGGCAAGTTTTATAAATGTTAATAAAAAGTTGTGGTACGACCAGATTAGCAAACAATACTTCATCAATAAAAGAATTAAATTGTTAGATTTAAAAAATCTAACAATCCTGATAACTTAACTGCTATATCGGTATATGCATTACATTAGACTATCTAGCTACAAGCCACTGCCTAGAAAAATTAGGCTAAGAATACACCTTGACCAATAACTTATCCTTCAAAGACAAATGCAAAGTGTACCTGGCACAATGGCTTGTGAAATGGGGCAAGCTGACGCACGAAGATTTCACGAAGTCAGAGCTTCACGACCTTGTAAAAGTCAGTTTCCCCTACTCATTCACTTTCGACATCCCAATGGGAACCGGTACGGTTACCGTGCTTGAAGGCAACATTACGCTAGATAACGCAAACAACCGTATTGGTCTTCAGTGTCTTGCCGCGCTTAATATAGTGGTAGCTTCTACAACTATTTACCGCGCTCACGTGGTGTTCACTGTATCGGCATCGCCCTACTACGACAAAAACATGAGCACGCTTTATTTAACCGACCTTTTCACTGACAGTGTCACTCTAGTTAACGATGATTACGCGTTGATTAAAGACACGCAATTTCTGATGTCGCGATTTTTCCCTAAAAGCGTTAACTCTTTGCTTGGTGGCTCTTTAAAGTCGGCACTATCGATTTTTAGCGCCGGAACGTCTGGTATTGCTGTAGACTATTTACAGGTCTATTTAACGGGCTCAAAACAAGCAGTGTTGGAATACCACATTCCCCACATTAATAGAGCGATAAAAAATCAAATTAACCAAGAAGACTTAAGCCACACTATGCGTGGTGACCATTGGCGCGAGGTACTCTTCTCGAAACTAGGTCAAAACGTACGTGTAGAAGACGACGTACTGCGCTTCTATCTCATTGAATAACACTCAGTCTAAAAGTTACTCATACTAGTGATCTGAAACAATGGAGACCGGCACCATATCTACCTGTTCGCCGATGTCTTCAATATTGAGCCTTGGGTCGTCCACGCTCGCTTCTAACATATCAAACGCTTCTTCCACGTATCTTGCTAACGGCTGCAACGATTCTATATTTTTATTACAGCATACTAAGCCGACGTTCGCTGTGCCCGCGTAAGTCATTAGCGTAATGTTTACACCGCCGCCCGGTGTCATCGTTGAAATGGGATAGCAAGCTAGAAGTTCAGCGTCTTTCAAGTAGCGGATATCTTTGGGTCCTGGTACGTTCGATATTAAAATGTTGGCAATTGGCTTAACTACGCTTGATAGATTCAGCCATTCAAATACTAATGCCAGCGATTGAATTACAATGGTGTAGCCGCTAAAAGCTGCAGGTCGGGCATGCTGAGCGGCGTGTTTTACAATACGATGATTGACTACAATTTGGCGCAGTCGAAGGTAGGGGTCTGTCTCGCCGTGAGCGAGCTGAACCGGTACAATGGCAATTTTATTGCCCGTAGTTTTCTCACCGGGTTTGCGCAAATTAATCGGCATATTGGTGAACAAGGCTTTTTTAAATACCTGACCGTGATCTTGCAGTAGTTTATGAACGCCGATATCAAAGGCACATAACAGTACTTCATTGGCAGTCGACCGAGTACGTCTTGCAAGCGCCTTCACTCGCTTAAAGTCTAAATCCATGGTCGCTACCGCTCTCCCTGCTTTAACCTGCCCGGTAAGTACGGTTTTTGTTCCTGTGAATGGAACTGGCATATAGTGGGGATTAACCCGCAAAATCTTCATAAAGATACGAAGAAAAATAACTAATAAATCAAAAGCTGTTTTGAGTGCGTAACCGACGCCAACAAGGCGTTTATAAAAACTGATGGGCTCATGCCGCCTGTGCCTAAGCCGCTTTACCGCCCAGACCGGCGTAAACTTCGTCTCATGCGAGTGTGATACGTAGCCAGCTTGAAACCAGCGTACCAGTGTCGCTCCGTCTCCATACATGTGATGAACCCGCGCATATATGGCAAACGTATCGCTATTATCGTCAAATATGAAATGGTATTGCCACAAAGGTTTATCGGGGTCCAAACGTGACGCATGTAGTCTCGCTACGAAACCATCTAGCGCTTCTCTGTTTTTCACATCAGCAACGCGATGAATCTGAACGTGATAATCCATATTGAGTTTTTTAACGGGCGCAAACCCCACCGGATAACCTAATACGGTTTTTACTGCACAATTAAATGGAGAGGTTGCACGAGCAAAACTTCGTATCTCTTGGAACAATTGAGGAACATAGTCTGTACTTTTTGCTCCCTTAGGAATGGCAAGTAGCTGCAAACAAGCGACATGTTTCGGATTTTCATCTGATTCTGTTATCCAAAATGACTTATCTAAGAAACTGAGCGTTTTTGCCATGGTTATTCCTCTAAGCGAAGTCGAATGGGGATTGCGTTGAAGCATCTCTCATGAAATCGTGAGAGTTGAGCAGCTGCGAAAGTTGATGCTTCTGTTCATCTGAAAGCGACAGCCTTGGTAATACACTCACCATCATTAGCGACAACGCATGATAGCGCTGCATAGCACTGTCCATATGACTGTTTAACTCATCGAATTGGCACGACTGAGTTATAATCAACGAGATTAAATCTACTAGTAACGATCTATCTGAATTCGTCGCGATGAGTGTTTCTTGCTGAGCTAACGCGTCAAAAAGAAACGCCAACTGTTTGTTCAAGTTTGTCAGTATGTGCTGGCGAGGACGAACAATAGCTGGGTATTTTTCAGCTAAATCTGCCGGACTACGATAAAAAAAGCGAAAAACGTGAATGCTATCAACAAGTAAAAAAAGATAGTACATGATTTCTTCAGGGTGAAGAGTATCTAGCTTATCCCTATTCAATACTTTATGCATTTGTTGCTCGTGCATTTTCATTAATGCACTCACAATACTGTCTTTACCTTTAAAGTGGTAATAGAGGTTTCCTGGACTAATATCCAATTCTAAAGCAATGTCTACACTGGTCACGGTATTTTCACCGTGCTCGTTAAACAACGTAAGCGCAGTAAGTAATATTTTTTGCGCTGTCTTCATAATTGAGTCCAATCCTTTTACATAAGCTATGAAATAGCAACGTTGCGGTATAAAACACTCTGCATGATCTTTACTACATGAAAACAAGATAAAGCTGGGCGATCCCAGCCACCATACCTAAAATAGCGCCGGTCACGATGAGTTTCCACTCGTCTTGTTGATAAGCTGGCCGCAACACCCCTTCAAACTCTTCAACGCTTAATGCCTGCATTCGCTCACTGAGATCATGGCCAACCTGCAACGCATTGTTGGCGTAGTCAAACGCATACAACAAGTATTTATCAGAATTATCGAATATTTGACGCACCGCTAGCGCTTTCATCTTGTGATAATTTTCCGAACCGACGCCCAGTGCAAAATAGGGTTGCGCTATGGCGACATAGCGCTCGATGGCATCATTAACGTGAAGCTCAATGAGTTCTAGTAACTGCGCTGAACCTGAACCGTGAAGGATAATGTGGGTGATATTTTTAGGCGTGATAAGCTTTTGCTCTATGATGGTAGAGTAAACTTCAGACACTTCCTTTTGGCGCTTTAAAAACATGCCCTGAACAGTAATGGGCCCTAATTTTACCGGTCGTTTAGGTTCAAAGATAATTTTAATGGCAATCCAATTTGTCGCATAACCGACCAAGAGACCGCCTAATGGCAATATCCACCAAGCCTGATAAAAATACCAAAGCAACATGGTCGGTAGGCCGAATAGGAAACCGAAATAGAAGCCTGAACGCACGATAAAGGGAAACTCTTTGCTGCCCGCCGTCAGGAATATTTCGTTGACTAATTCCGGCGCATTAACGAGTTGCTCTACAACCAGTTCCTTAATATCCAAAATTTCAGAGACATTATGCTGGAAGTCATCCACCATTTTGTGAACCACGTTGGGAATATCGTTTTCTATTCGCTGATAGACCAGGTTTTTACCTTGTACGGGAAGCGCTGCCCACAGCTGTGGCGCTGATTCGGACATTACATCGTTTACGACTTTGCGAATAACTTGGCTTAAACGCCTTTCAATAGCCTTGGTGAGTTCGTCTGCATCGAGCCGCTGAGCTAGCTCTTCAACACTAAGAAGCTTTCCAAGAACTAACTCAACTTCAATCTCCGCCATTTGACGGCGCTTTGCAGGGATAAGACCTTGCCATCCGAAAATAGGTTTTACGCCCACAAATTCGATGGGATAAAACATCATCTTTACCGCAAGATAGTTGGTAAGCCAGCCAACGATAGCGCTAATTAAAGGAATTGATAGCAAACTCAGGGTTTCAAGGTTCCATTCCATACTGCAAGTAAGGGTTCCAATTTATTATTCTCATCATCAGGCTACTGAGTGCTTATGAAATGGTCAACGTAAAAAGTAAAATTACTTCGAATTGTTGATTGAAAACAAGTAAGTGAAACAGTAATAACTAGATCTATTAATGCGTTCTCATAGCAGATTAATTCTGGTTATCTAGCTATTAGGTAGTGAATTCTAAATAAAGCTCATAAACTGCAAGTATAGGGTGTTGTGCGTCGTTGATTCACGTTTGTACCGTTTGTTCAAGGATAGTGTGGTGTAAAAGCTAGCTTATTAGCGAATAAGCTTCAGCATTAGATGAGAGTTCGATTTACAAAACCTAAGGGCACTATATTGCTGTTATTTTTAAATTACAGCAGTTAACAAAGCATAACTTTGCTAGTTCAACATTGTAGGTATTTGTCATGGCAGTATTCGATTTGCGATTAAAAAAATTAGAACATGATATCGAGCATGCGAGAAATTATGATGAATATGAAGGCGCTTGCTTAGCTCATGATGCGCTGTCGGGCGCTGACGAGTGGAAAGCAAAAGACGAAAGTGAAAACTACGATTACAAGCTAATTCGCAAACGTGTTCAACGCCTGCAGCTAGCCAGAGGAAAAGGCGACCTGCATGCTTTGATGTCAATACTTCACGAAGGCCTTCACGGTAATTTGGGAAATATCGCCAACCCGATACTGCTTACCCACTGCAAAATCGGCACTAAATATCTTGTCGAACAATTCATAGATGAAGTGACGCTGGCGCTAGAGCAAATTTTTCACGCCGATGAGCAGCATGTAGACTTTTACGAAAAGCTTTCTTTCTTTGAAGAAACCGCGCATGCCTTTGGTCGAAGCTGTTTGATGCTATCAGGCGGCGCAGGTTTAGGCTTCTTCCATGCTGGCGTGGTAAAATCACTCAACGAAAAAAACCTATTGCCCACGGTGGTTTCAGGCTCAAGTGCTGGGTCAATCATTGCGGCCATGTTGGGTACCCGCAACCATGATGAACTGCGTGAATCACTGAGCGCCGAGTTTATCTACGAAACGTTCAAGCATTGGCGCAGCTTTGCAGGGCTTGGAAAAAAAGGGCTATTCGACAGTTCGGTATTAGAAAACGCCTTAATTGAGCTTTTTGACCTTACCACCTTTGAAGAAGCGTTTAAGAAAACCGGGAGACATATCACGGTAACCGTTTCTCCGGCTGATCTTCACCAGCACTCACGGTTGTTAAATGCCAAAACCTCGCCCAATGCCATCATTACCCAAGCAGTTAGGGCATCTTGCGCTGTACCGGTTATTTTTAGTCCCGTTCAGCTACGTGCAAAAACGCCGGCGGGAGATATTGTGCCTTACATTCCAAATCGACGCTTTGCGGACGGCTCGTTAATGGCAGACCTCCCCTTTGAGCGACTAGCAAGGCTGTACGGCGTGAACCACAGTATTGTTAGTCAGACTAATCCTTTGGCGGTACCTTTTATCTCGCCAAACCGTATCGATCCTAATTCTGTTTGGGATATGTCGGCGCGCCATATTGGTCAGCTTGCCAAAACAAACAGTATTTTCGCCATCGATATTATTGAGCGTTTGACCGGAAATAAAAACGCAAAGCTGGCTATTCACAAAGTACGTTCTATCATTGATCAGCAATACGTGGGCAATATCAATATATTACCCAAACGACAAATAAGAAACTTGTCGCATGTATTGTCTAATCCAACCCGCGAAAGTATCGCACAGTTGATAGATAGCGGTGAACGGGCGTCATGGCCACAACTCCATGTTATTAAAAGAAATACCAAAATTAGTGAGAAGTTGCGGTATCATTTAAGTCAATTGAAGAAACGTGAAGCAGTAGAGTTAGGCCATGTCGTAAGGTAACGCATGAGCTAAACTGCATAGCCTGGATTAGCGTAAGACAACAAGCAGCTATTTGCAGCATCAAATTAAAGGATAACGGTGAGCGCACAAAGCCAAAACCCAGACAGCATTTACACACAGCAAGTAAAACAACTCATCAATATGATATACCCTCAAGAAGCTGGCTACGGTTCAGTGTTTGAGGATGCTCGTCATTACTTTTCCCTTACGCCTTCGCTTGAAAATCACATTACCGATTTAAAAGTCGAACTAAAAAAAATTGAAGGTAATAAGAAAAAAGAAATTCTGGCTGAACAGCTTGCTAAGCAGATAAAAAATAGTACAGAAAAATTAGAGGAAGAGCGCCTTACCAGGCTAGAACGTCTTGATGCTGTTTGTAACAAAATAATCGAGTTAAGCGAAGGTGATAACTGGCAAGAGACTCAACAACAAAGCGCCAAGTTACTCGGCACGCTTATGCTACTTACGCCAGGAGCAGAGGGAAATTTTGCTCGGCTTCACATGCGTTTGAAGCCCTTGTATAAAGCGGTATTAACCTTGCGACTTGTTGACCGTTTGCTGGAACACGATACTATCGCGCACAGATACCTCTCCAAATACCGAGAAGCTTCATCGCGCTTTCGCGGAAATCGCTACTGGCAGGAAAAATGGAAAGTTGAACTTGGGCGACCGCTTATCACAGCTGCACTTCTGCAAGACATAGGTTTACAGAGCCCTGCATCGCTAACCATTCTCAAAGGAGAAAACGGCGACTTAGATGAGTTTCGTTTACTCGAAGAATCTCAGAGAAAAGATCTTCTTAAGCTTAACTATCACTTTACCCTTAAATACCTGAGCGACGGCTTGGGTATCCCGAACTATATTGGTGATATCAAAGAAGAGCGAGACAGATTTATATTGGTGCATAAAGAAGCACAAGACTTCATGCTTAATCTTGTCAAAGACGCTTTTGTTTCAAAGACTGGACTAGGCGAAATTGTTAAAATTCCGCAAATATATGTCTCAATTATACTGTCTACGAAGTCAGATTATTCGCGCCTCAGCTTACCCAAAGGGTATTTATTGATTGAGCAGTTAGCCAAAAAGAACGGGCTTAACAAGCAATTGGCACAGGATTTCATTGATTTAGTAGGGTACTTTCCTCAAGGCTTTGGCATCACTTTCATACCGGTAAATGATAATGGTCAGGAAAAGGACCAGTATGAATATGCTATTGTTATCGGTCTAAACCCTGCTAATCCAGCCGAGCCGCTGTGTAAAATAGTCACAAGAAACCAGAAATTTATAACGAGTGGCGCCCATGAGGTTATTTCAAAAAGCCAAAACCTCTATTTTCCTGCCAATAGAAAAAAGCTGATGCGTGTGGGCAAGGAAAAGCTTAATCAAATCATGAGTCAACTTTCTAACAATTTCACACCTGATGAAATCGATAATCTAGTACCCAGCTTCTGGGAACCGTATGACTACTTTGGATTTAAAAAGCATCAAAATTTGTGGGCCAAATTAAATAAATAAGGAACAAGAGAAGTAAATAGGATAAGCCAAAAAGCTTACCCTATTGATACGTTATTTCTTCCGACAAATTGCACGACTAATCGTTTTTCTTGGTTTCAGAAGACGTACTGCTGTCTTTTGTTGCTGACGGTTTAGTTGTGCTGCTAGCACCACTCGACGTAACGTTAGACGCCTCTTTTTTAGCCGCAGCCGCGGTTTTTCTTGTCGGCGATTTAGCCGCAGCGCTTTTATTGGCTGTCGAACTTGCGCTTTTCTTACTCGAGGCAGTAACGCCTGCAGATGCAGATTTCGTTGTAGAAGCAGTTGTTTTGCGTGCGCGAGTCGGCTTTGCTGCTGCGCTCGCTTTTGATGGCGTACTTTTCACTGTAGCTGATGTTTTCACTGCTTCGTTAGCTTTCACCTGTTTTGCAGCTTCCTTTGCTGCCAACAAGGCAACCTGCTCCACCAGTAAATCAACCTTCGCATTTAACGCTTCTAGCTGATGTTCTTTTTGCTGACGTCTTTGTCCACCAGAAAATACAGAAAAGAGCGGGGTGGAAGCTACGAACTTCTGTGCAACGTCAACCAATGCAAACGGATTTAAGGTTTGCCTCAGCTCACTCTCAACTTCGAGCCCTTTCGCCTGCATGGCGTTTATGGTTTCTTGAGTGTCATCAATTTTTTGGCTTACCATGCCCGCTGCTTGGTCGAGCCTCGCAGCTATCAGGTCAGTACCCGCGTACAACCAGCCAAATAGTGGTGATGATTTAAAAGGAGATACTGCCGTGCCGTTAGCCGCAGTTGATTCTTTGTCTAGGCTAGATGGTAACGTTGAATTAGGGATAGTTTTGTTGCTCATAATGCCTCCGTGGTGGAGATTCAGTAAGCATGACAGCAGTGGTATAGTGCGTATAAGACCAATAAATTTCTGGTTTAAACGCTCTGCCCTACCGTTTATAAAAAATTATAAAAAGCGGCGCTGTCACTCAATTGCGCTAAGCCGCTAGCACGATTACGTGCGCTAAAAGCCTCTATGCGTAATGGGCACCCTTCGGTGCCCAACAGAGCAAAGAATTACTTATTCGCTGCTAATTTCGCTACTGCTTCAGTTAACGCGTCTATTTTAGCTGAAAGCTCTTCGATACGTTGATCTGCTGGCTCAGAATCAAGACCTAGCTTCTTACGTACATCAGCTACGCGGTTTTCAACATCATTAGTCGTAGACTTTACTTTGCTTTTCGCATCTTCTTCTAATGACTCGCCTTTGGTTACAAGCTCGTCAAACATTTTGCTTGCTTCTTCGCTTAACTTTTCGTAACGCCCCTGTGCTTCTTCAACACTTTTACCGTAAGCGCCAAGGCCTGCTAACCAAATTTTACGCGCCATTTCTTCGGCATCGTTAATTTTGCCTTTGATTGTGTTTGTAGTCGTCATATTGAGCTCCTATCAATGCTAAATAAAAGTGTGTTTTAACACCATGTCTAAACTTTACGCTTAACAATTAGAATCCGCATACTAAAAACACAAAAAATAAAGAAAGCCCGAAAAGTGGTGACTTATTCGGGCTTAAATACAAACGCTAGTTTCAAAAAATTAGCATCGAATTAAAGCGGTACACCTGCAAGATGCAAAACAAAGGCATATTCTAGGGCAGTTGACTCAAAACGCTTAAAGCGCCCCGATGCACCACCGTGCCCTGCTTCCATATCGGTTTTAAACAATAGCAAATTGTCATCCGTTTTATATTCTCTAAGTTTTGCAACCCACTTCATAGGCTCAAAATATTGCACTTGAGAATCGTGGAGCCCGGTTGTTACCAGCATGTTCGGGTAGTCTTTCTTTTCGACTTGGTCATAGGGTGAGTACGATAGCATATACTCGAATTCATCTTTATTGGCTGGATTACCCCACTCTGAATATTCCCCCGTTGTCAGAGGTATCGAAGCATCGCTCATAGTGGTCACCACATCAACAAAAGGCACGTGTGCACTAACCCCACGATAAAGCTCAGGCGCCATGTTCACTACTGCCCCCATTAACAGCCCACCTGCACTACCTCCCATTGCAAATACTCTGTTTTTATCGGCATATTGCGAAGCAATGAGCCCTTTAGTCACGTCAATGAAGTCCGTAAAAGTATTTATCTTACGGTGCATTTTACCCTCTTCATACCATTGACGGCCTAGCATTTGGCCACCGCGTATGTGTGCAATCGCAACCACAAAACCTCTATCAACTAAAGACAACCAGCTGCTTCTGAAGGTGGGGTCAATCGTCGCACCATAAGAACCATAGGCATATTGATAAAGCGGGTTCGTTCCATCTTTCTTAAATTTGTCCTTTCTGTACACCAGTGATACGGGGATCTCAGTTCCATCACGCGCTTCAATTGAAACCCGTTCCGATTTATAGATGGACGAATCAAACGTTTCAGAAACGCGGGTTTGCTTCATGACTTCACTGTCGAGCGTATCTAAATTGATATCAACAATAGACGCAGGAGTTGTGAGAGAGCTGTAATGAATTCTAAGTGTGCTCGTGTCCATTTCAGGGTTCGCATAAAAATACGCGCCATAAATGGGATCTTGTGTTGGAATAACTTTTTCTTCATTTGTCGTAAGGTTATGAACCACCATGCGAAGCATGCCGTTTTCTTTCTCTTTTACCACCAAATGATTTTTCATTACTTCGATATTTTGTAGGAACACATTTGGACGGTGAGCAATGACATCTTCCCATTTTGACACATCGCCAGTGGCATCAAGCGGCGCTTTCATAACTCTAAAATTCTTTGCGTCAATATTCGTCAGAACGTAGTAGCCGTCTTCAGCTTTAGCAACGCTATACTCTTGCCCATTTTTTAACGGCAAAAATATCTTTGCAGGCGATGTGGGGTTGTTTGCATCAACAATTGAAACCCCCGTTTTGTCCGTATTTTGGTGGTGTATGTAAATAACACTATCGTCTTTACTTTTACTGATGTAAGTATAAAACGTAGGGTCACTTTCTTCATAAACCAGCACATCGTCACTTTGTGGTGTACCTAACTCATGGCGATAAACCTGATAGCCCAAAAGGGTTTGAGGGTCTTTTTTGACGTAAAAAAGATGCGTGTTATCGTTCGCCCATACTACGTTTCCTGATGTCCCCTCTAAAACGTCGTCAAGCTTTTCATCGCTTTTTAAATTTTTCACATAAATAGTGTAAATACGACGGCTGAGTGTATCTTCTGAATATGCCATTAAGGCGTTGTTTTCGCTTACCGCATAAGAACCAATGCTGAAATAATCATGTCCTTTAGACATGATGTTCGCGTCTAACAAAACCTGGGGATTGGCATCTAGTGTCGGCTTTCTTAGGTATACAGGATATTCGTTCTCTCCCGAATAACTTGTGTAGTACCAGTACCCATTATCAAGTACAGGTACGGTAGAATCATCTTTTTCAATACGAGACACGAGCTCTTCAAAAAGCGCTTCGCGGGTATCTTTTAGTGGCGCGAGCACGGTCTCCACGTAATTGTTTTCTAACGCTAGATGAGCCAAAATTGCATCGTCGGTGCGAGAGTCGTCTCGCATCCAATAATAGTCATCAGTACGCGTAACACCATGAGCTTCCATTTTATGAGGCACTTTTTTCGCCACAGGCGCAGGCGTTTCGGTATTAAGCACGGTTTTTGTGATTGTATTTTTTGGCATTTTTTCAAAGTTTTCAGGTTTGTTTTCCAAGCTACAGCCTGATAGTAAACTGCCCGCAGCAATGGCTATCCATAAATATTTCATTTGTTTTCCTAAATGTTCGCTTCTCTTTTTCAACGACACGCTCGTAACATGCTAACGTGATAAAATGCACAGTCGAGTAAAGCATCAGTGCACATTGAAGATAACGAAACAGTGCACACTCGACTATCGAGTATACATACCTAGGACATTCGCGCTACCAATACTCAATGCCTGCGCTTTCTCTGTAAGGCGGGAATATGTAACAAAATATGTTGAAACTTCTTGCTCTAGGTGATTTAAGACTGAGGTGCGTGTTTACGTCTACATCGTGTTTGTGCGAGTGACACAACATAGATTTAAAAACTAAAGAATAAAAAACGCCGCATGCTTTGAAAGGCGATGCGGCGTATTCCTGTATCTATGCTGTTACAGCACTTCAACTGCTCACACGTGATTAAACGAATCAATGTTAGCGATATTATTTATCTGGTTGTTTGTGTCCACATGCGAACTAATGGAAAAAAACCTTAGTCGACCAAGTCTTTTGGCATTTCATCTCGGATGGCAGACCACACCTTTCCGCTTTCAATACCATAGTTTCTTACTACTACAGGTACTTTTTCGTACGAGCCATTCTCTGCAACATTGAGAAGATCCGCGTAGTACTTGTTGGCAACATCTCTCGCTTGCTGATGAGAGAAAAAGTAACCACCAATACGCGAGTATAAACCGCGGAAACCATTCATCATTAGTACGAATACGTTGTTGTTCGATGCTAACGCCAAGTCATGAGTCATTTGATAATCAAATTGAGCAAATGCCAGCCCTTCTTGCTCAACGTCTTTATATCGAGCAATAATTGCAGCAGACTCTTGAGGATTGTTTCGGATAGCGCCCCGGATAAATACCGCACTCAAGTTTGTACGCGCTGCCAACAAGTTGTCGACAAGTTCAGGGATACCTTCTTGGTCTAAACGAGCAAGCGTTTCTAATATGTTTAATCCGCAAGTTTCCCAAAAGTTATTCACTTTTGTTGGCTTGCCATGCTGAATGGTTAACCATCCATCTCGCGCCAAACGCTGAAGCACTTCACGCAGTGTGGTTCGCGTTACACCAATCAACTCAGAAAGTTCTCTTTCTGCAGGCAAAATGGTGCCAGGTGGAAACCTTCCACTCCATATAGATTCAACAATATATTCTTCGGCGAATCCGGCTGGACTCTGTGCCTTATAAATCATAACTAATCGCCTGCACGTTCTTGTTATTTTGTAACTGATTGTACCAGATGCCCTTTTATTATCACAATGAATTATGCCTAGTCTACTAAAGCTTTTAACAAGTCTTTAAAAATAAAGTGTTATTTAAAAGATCTTCTAACACCCAACTGTACACATATTGCCCAAGATTTAAGGCTTTTTTAGCTGTCACAATAAAAATCGTGAAAAATGTGATAAATATTCAGTAACTTTCACATGGTGGGGTCTGTGATTTGCTTTCTCAAGACGTTAATATCATGTACGCTTAATTTCCGACTATAATGACAGCAGCAAAACCATGGTTGAGCGAAATTCATCCCGCTACACCAGCAGTTTATGTATGCAATAACCGGAACTACACAGTGAAAAGATACGCAAAAATGCGTGCTTTGTTGTAAAAGGAACAGGAACTCATGCAAACCTCAATGATCGCGGCGATCTATAAGAACTTCCTGGGACATGCGCCCGACTGGTATAAAAAAACCATCATTGCCTTTCTCATTGTAAACCCCTTCATTTTTATGGTGGATCCCTATATTGCTGGCTGGACACTCGTTATTCAGTTTATTTTTACGCTGGCAATGGCACTTAAGTGTTACCCGCTGCAGCCAGGCGGCCTTCTCCTTATAGAAGCCATGTTTATAGGCATGACCTCGCCCGGGCATATGATGCATGAGATTGAAGTGAATTTAGAAGTACTGCTACTGCTTGTATTTATGGTGGCCGGTATTTACTTCATGAAAGATCTCTTGATGTTCCTTTTCACTAAGCTTGTCATTAAAGTGAAAAACAAACTTATTCTTTCATTAGCATTTATTTTCGCCTCTGCATTTCTGTCAGCTTTCTTAGATGCATTAACGGTAGTCGCGGTAATCATTAGTGTCGGCTTAGGTTTTTACTCTATCTATCACAAGGTTGCCTCAGGTAAAGAGTTTCACTCTGAACACGATCACACCAGCGATGATGAACTAGGAAGCCATGACCTAGAGGATTTCAGAGCATTCTTACGAAACCTTATGATGCACTCTGCGGTAGGCACTGCGCTAGGTGGCGTTATGACCATGGTTGGTGAACCTCAAAACTTAATCATCGCAGATAAAGCCGGCTGGGACTTTGTAGAATTCTTTATCAGAATGGCGCCCGTTACTTTGCCTGTTTTTGTATTTGGTCTACTAACTACCGTTGTATTAGAAAAAACCGGCATGTTTTCCTACGGCGCGAAGTTACCCACCGCTGTAAGACAAATCTTAGTCGACTACAACGACCACATGGACAAAGGCCGCAGTAAGCGTGAAACTGCAAAGTTGGTAGTTCAAGCACTTATTGGTATTTGGTTAATAGTCGGTCTTGCAACGCATATGGCGTCAGTTGGCTTAATTGGACTATCTGTTATCGTTTTAGCGACTTCAATGAGCGGTGTTATTGAAGAACACGCATTAGGTAAAGCCTTCGAAGAGGCACTACCTTTTACTGCACTGCTTTGTGTTTTCTTTGGCGTGGTTGCGGTTATTATCGACCAGGGCCTATTCCAACCTGTTATTCACTGGGTATTATCATTCGAAGGTGAGACACAAATGGTAATGTTCTATCTAGCCAACGGTGTACTTTCAATGGTGAGCGATAACGTGTTTGTGGGTTCAGTTTATATAACTGAAGTAACGGCAGCTCTTGAAGCAGGTCAAATAACACGTGATCAGTACGATATGCTAGCTGTAGCAATTAACACGGGAACTAACTTACCAAGTGTTGCTACGCCGAATGGTCAGGCAGCCTTTCTATTCTTGCTAACGTCAGCCATCGCTCCACTACTTCGTTTGTCATATGGGCGAATGGTTATGATGGCGTTGCCTTATACTGTTGTACTTACGATGGTGGGCTTGTTGGCGACCTATTTGGGATTGGCTGACGCTACGCAGGTTTTATATGACATGCACCTGATTGAGCATCACTCGGCAACTGGTGCTGGCGCGCCAGCATCAGGTCACTAATTTATGCGTAGTATGATTCACGGCATAAGCCAGTGGGCAGAGCACAAGTCATCGTGGCTTGTGCTTTTCGCTACATCATTAGCTCTCGAAGTTGCAGCCTTGTATTTCCAGTATGGTATGGGCTTAAAGCCCTGCATTATGTGTATTTACCAGCGAACGGCAATGTATGGCATAGTGCTTTCTGCGTTAATCGTTCTTATAAAAAACAACGGCTTCACACGCATGTTAGGCTTTGCCGGTTGGGCAGTGTCCGCTGGGTGGGGCTTCTTGATTGCCAAAGAACACGTGGGCATTCTTAACGCGGCTAATCCTTTTTTTGCTAGCTGTGAAATAGTACCTAACTTTCCGTCTTGGCTGCAGTTGCATGAGTGGCTACCAGCAGTATTTGCAGCAGAGGGGGATTGCTTAGAAGACTCATGGCAGTTTTTGTCGATGGGTATGGCTGAATGGATGCAAATCATTTTTGCTGCCTATTTTGTTGTATTCGCACTCGTTTTCGCATGTCGGTTGTTGGATAAAAAACCCTTTTGATCGACTTATCCATTCTACCTTCTCGCCTGCCTTCTATTCACACAGAGCAAGGCCCAGTCTCAATTCAGCGCATAGCAGAAAAACATTGCCATGCGCTTTGTGAGGCTGGCCAGCAATCCATTCATCATGTAAAGCCGTGGTTTGGTTCTGCGGTATGCCCTGTCACCCCTGCACTTGCTAAACAGTGTATTACTAATATGGAGAGTGCTCGGGAAGCTGGTTATGGACTTACCTATTTGCTTATTCACGAGGATAAATGCTTAGGAATGGGGATAATCAACCATATCCACCACACTCACCTTACGGCAAACCTTGGGTACTGGTTAAGACCTGACGCTTGCGGTAAAGGGTTAGCAACTGCAATCTGTGAAGCGTTAAAAAAGCTCGCTTTTTCGCAGATGAATTTACATCGTTTAGAATGCTTTGTAGAGCCAAACAACAAGGCAAGCATTCGTGTGGCTGAGCGTATCGGCGGCATTAAAGAAGGATTATGCCGCAAACGTGTATTCGGAAGAGATGCACTACTTTACGCGCTTACTTCATGATTTGCCTTCTATCGTAAGCTATTACTCACTACTCTCAACTCAAATCCCTTAAGACCCATGGGGTGCTAAAGAGATACCGCTCAAGATAAGAGAGTAAATCCTTGCTCTGCTCTGGATGAGTAATTAAAACGAATACATAAGCCCAGTGTAAGCATACATAGAGTCATCGGGGTAAGCGCCAGCTTCTAACGCGCTGCCTTTCGCAAGATATGCGCCCCCTACTTCAACACGTAGCGGTTTATGTACTTGATAACGCCAACGAAACTCAACCTGATGACCCAAGAAGTCATCTTCTCCTTCAGATACCTTATGAAGCCAAAGTCCCTTGTAGCCAACCATAATGGTGTGTGCACCGCTTAGTTTCGTCACTCCTCTCAGCCCAGGCGCCAAAATATTGCTGCGCGGGAACGCTTGATAAACGTCAGTAGGGCCGAAATCAAATCGTCTAAGACCGTAAAGCGAGTCGAACCCGCGTATGGTTGCATCGTCAGCATTATTGTCGCCACTTGCTGCATCGATCTCGGCTCTTAAAAACGTGCTTGCACTTATCTGTTTGCCAATATGACTGTGCACCATCCATGCAGTGACGTCTTTATCGTCTAGATCAGAGGCCGATGCAGACTGTCTAGCCTGACCTGTTTGACCTATCGCTTCGATATTGTATTTCCAGTCCTCGAAAAAAGTTTTCGAATAATCCACTGACAGCGTGAAAAGGTCGCGATTTTTCGTTGCAAGCGCTTCCGAGTCTGATTCTTTTAACCAGTAACTATGTATTTTCCAGGCATCATCTTGTGATTCAGCGTAAATCCCGAAAAATTTTTGATTGCTAAAGCTCTTATCAAAAGCGCGCTTATTATCGTCAAGTGAAGGTGCATCAAATGGAAATCGAGAAACCGGTAATAGGTAAAAACCACGTACATTCCATCCCGACCAGTGCCCATCGACTAATGCACCTTCAAAGCTATTAGTAGCATTCCTAAAACGAGTTCGCCCCATAAGACGGCGACTACCGTGGTCGAGCGTTACGCGGCCCACGGTAACGCTATCTAGATATTCATTGATACCCTTGTAGGTAATGTAAAATTGAACAGGTTCAAGGGTATTCACCTGAGCAGACTTGAGCGTAGGATCATTGTCATCAAGATACACTCGAGAATCTTCAATCTCGGCGACTGCCTGCCAGTTTTGATAAACGGCTTCGCCTTTTAATCTTACGCGGGTAGAGAGGCGCTCGTTCGTTTTTTCACGCGTGTCTTCATTAGTGGGAAAAATAGGATTGTTCAGGGTTTCGTAACGCATTCTCACTGAACCGCTATAATTGACATCTAGACTTTCAGCTTTTAAGGGCATTGCTAGACATGCCATAGCGACTAATAATCCTGAAGCGCTAGCGCTCGACTTCTCCATCTTTAAGCCTTTTGTAAATAGGATAAAAAAATAAAGCGGAAGTATAAACTAAGCGCATAAGTAACACTTATGCTCTTTAGTCTATGATTGTCTGTGGCGAGGACGATATATTCGGTAGAGCTTCAAAACTGTTTGGTACGAACTCAATCTAAGTCCTCGAGAGGCCAAATAGCAATATAGTCTTCGAAGTTGCTCAAGTCGACGTCAGTTTCAAACACCGTTTTATTTCTTACCGACATCCCTTTTGCGTGCATCACATGCTTCTTACCTTTGTTAAGCAATGGATGCCATGACGGTAGCCCCCTGCCCTCATAGAGTCTTCGATAGGAACAGCTGTTCGGCATAAAGAAAATGTCTTTAAGGTTTTCTTTAGTGAGTTTAACGCAATCGGGTACAAGCTCTGTTCGCCTCTCGTATTGCGTGCACTCACACTTTTTTGTATTTAAATACGAACACACTATGTTGGTGTAGTGTATTTTCTCATTATCTTTGATGTGATCGGTGACTTCGTATTCTTCAACAGCATCATCATCGATAAACTTCTGTAGGCAACACTTGCCACAACCATCACATAGCGATTCCCATTCTTTTTGAGACATTTCCTCTAAAGACTTCGTTTCCCAAAATGCGACTGTCATTCTGCGACTACCTCTGTGTGCACGGTTAGATGACCTTCTAGCGTTGCGACAACGGTATCAGAGGGCGTTAGCTTGCCGACCCCCTTTGGCGTTCCGGTTAAAATTACATCCCCACTATCTAACGTAAACACTGAGGACATGTGGGCAATAAGAGGAACAATTTTGTGAAGCATTAATGCTGTATGACCATCTTGTCGAATCTCATCGTTAATCATTAAACGAAATCGCAGTTCATCAAGATTCTCAACGTCATTTAATGGTACAAAGCCTGAAAGCGGTGCGCTGTTATCGAATGATTTAGATCTTTCCCAAGGTTGACCTTGCTTTTTCAACGCGGCTTGGACATCACGAAGCGTAAGATCTAACCCTAAACCGACGCCCCAAATTGCAGCCTTTACTTCATCTTCGTTGGCGTTTTTCAATGATGACTTGAGCAGTACCGAAACTTCAAGTTCATTATGACACTCACCGTTGTCGGTAGGCACAGCAACTTTATCGTGCATGCAACACATTGCGGCTTTGGGTTTCATAAAAAGTAAAGGTGTCTTAGACACTGTAGAATTCATTTCTTGAATATGATCAAGGTAATTGCGTCCAACGCAAATTACTTTATTTACCGGTAACAAAATCTCGTTACCTTCCATATCAACGTGATGATAAGGCATTAGTATCCTCGCTTTATTCGTTCTGAAAGATAGCCTACCGAAATGCCAAAGTATGACGAGCGGTTCCACTTCATTAGCGTGTGAAAATTGTCGTAAACCAGATAAATACGCCCATCTTCACCATCGGGCATAATAAGCGACGCATTAATATCGACATTGGGAAGGGCACTCCCATCAAAACGCGTTACTCCATTTTGTTTCCAGAATGACAACGGCTTCATGTTAGCTTTGGCTAGCCCCGAAAATGGCACAGCACCGGAGAGCTTAACTTGCCTTCCCCATGTGCCCTTGCTATTCCATCCTTCAGAGGATAGATAGTTTGCGATAGAGGCAAAAACGTCAGCCTCCGTGCCCCAGATATCTTTCTTGCCGTCGCCGTCATAATCCACAGCGTAATTTAAGAAAGAGATAGGCATAAACTGCGTCTGTCCCATTGCACCCGCCCACGAACCTTGAAGGGCATCTACGCTGGTATGTCCTTCATTTAAAATTTGCAGTGCAGCAAAAAAGTTGTCTTTGAATAGTTTTTCTCGTCGTCCTTCGTACGCTAACGAAGCCAACGCAGAAAGCACGCTGTAATTGCCCTGAATTTTCCCAAAATTTGACTCATTTCCCCACAGGGCAACGATGAATCTAGCTTGGACGCCGTATTCTTTGGCTATTTTCTCGAGCAACGTGCTATGTTCATCGTACTTTGCCACCGCTTGCTTAACTTTCCAATCTGGCACCCGCGTAGCTAAATAATCATCAAGGGTTATCTTTTTCTCAGGCTGGTTTTTGTCAGACTTTACAACGGTGGGTCTAAACGTGATGGTGGCGAACGCTTCCTCCAGCTTATCAAGGTCCATCCCCTTATTCACCGCCTCTGTTTTTAAGGAAGCAACATAGGTAGCAAAACCCTCTTTGGTTAGCGCATCGCTTGCGGCCGCTTGTGCGATGTTGTGAAGTAAACATGTCAACGCAAGTACGAAAACAGATAAAAGCACTGGAAGGTTGCGCTTTTTAAATGACGTTGTGAGGGCCTCGCGGATGTTTCCCATCGCTAGTTTGCCCAGCGAAAAATTTACTGCATTGAATAACATGGTAATTTAAAACTTTTTATCCGGTGTTTTTGAAAGACCGAGAGACTCTCGATGTGTCTCAAGGAGGTTTTCTTCTTTAGGCGGCACCTGAAGGTAGAACCCTTTATCGCTAAGCTCATCAATTAATTTCTGTTTGTCGACCATACCGAGGCGCTCGTGTTTATCTAATGCGAGAATAGTCACAAGCTCTGGACGACCGAACATCTGCATCAACGGTTCAGGCACATCTTCAAAATTGTCTTTCTTGGGCACGTACAAATACATACCTTCTTTTTTTCGCGTTTTATAAACTGCACATAACATAAGGTTGTTTTCTCTTCATGTTGGGCTAATTGCGTTTACCAGTCTTATGAATTGGCACTACTGCGACGGCGCATCGCCTAGAAGGCGTGTTACGTGGGGGCGAAACAAGGGTTCTCGCCACGTGGAAAGAACATCAGGCTTCAACCCCTGAACCCGTGTTTCGTCAACCGAAAACCAGTACCATTTAAGCAGTTGATTCAACTGTTTTTTAGACGCTATTACGTCAGCATTAACCCCGTTATCTTTGGCAATTTGCTCACTAACCTCTTTTAACTCTGCGAGCGTCTTTTTATATTTCGCAACATCAATAAGTCGCAATACAATGGGAAGTCTTAGCTTTTCGGGCGTTTGCGCATACTTCGCCCTGGCCTCTTCAATCAATATAATAATGATGTCACCGTAGCGCCTCACCGACTGATGATTAACGCCATTAATCCGTGACAATGCAGATTTGTTGTCTATTAGACGCTGCGCTGCCTCGAATAAGTGTCCTTCCTTAAAAACAAAATTGAGCGCCAAGTCTTTCTTTCTCGCCGTATTTAATCGCCATGCAGCTAAAGCTTGAAGCACAGTGAGCTGTTCGCTGTTCAAACGCCAGTTATTTTTAATACTCAAATAGGCAAAGTCTTCTGGCATTTGTGCGCGCTTTTTCTCAATCAACAGATCTATCTCTTGATAAATCCAGTGCACTTTACCTGCTGCCTGTACTTTGCTGGCTAGCTGTTGATAGCACGGCAGAAGATAAAGAACATCATTAGCAGCATAGCTTAGCTGAGCCTCTCGAAGGGGTCTGGCTAGCCAGTCAGTGCGTGACTCTCCCTTGTCTAAGCTAATATCGCAAAGCAGTTCCACTAACTTCGCATAGCCTAATGACGGTCCCATATCCAGCATACTTCCCGCCAACTGTGTATCAAATACGGGCGTAGGGACAGTACCAAAAGCGGTAAGAAAAGCTTCCATGTCTTCTGAACATGAGTGAAGCACCTTTACCACTTCTGTATTTTCCATGAGCGCGATAAACGGCTGCATGTTGTCAATAGCGAGCGGATCGATAAGCACAAGCTGGTGCCCGTCATACAGCTGGATTAAGCCTAAATGTGGCGTAAGCGTTCTTGTTCTTACAAATTCGGTATCTAAGGCTACAGCTTCTTGACGTTGCGCAGCAGTACACACCTTGTCTAATTGTTCAAATGTCGTAATTAATTGATATTGCATATTTTTGCACAGTAATAAAAAAGCCGGCTAACGCCGGCTTTCACAAAACTATTTCATTCGAATTAGTCTCGAAGCTCCCGACGCAGAATTTTACCCACATTGGTTTTTGGTAAGTCGTCTTTAAAAACAACTTGCTTAGGCACCTTATAACCTGTTAAGTGGTTACGACAGTGCGCGATAACGTCTTTTTCAGTCAAAGCATCGTTGTTCTTAACTACAAACAGTTTAACAACTTCGCCACTGACTTCATGGGGAACCCCCACCGCTGCCGCTTCAACAATATTTTCATGCATTGCGGCAACTTCTTCGATTTCGTTAGGAAACACGTTAAAGCCTGATACCAGGATCATATCCTTTTTACGGTCAACAATATAGAAGTAACCTTCATCATCTACCGTTGCAATATCACCTGTTGCAAGCCATCCATCTTTAAGAATGTCGTCTGTTGCTTCTGGGCGGTTCAAATACCCTTTCATGACCTGAGGACCTTTCACCCACAATTCACCCGGCTCTCCCTTTTCAACGGGATTACCGTCATCATCAAGTAGTTTAATGTCTGTGGATGGAACAGGCATACCGATGGCGCCTTTATAAGCTTCAATTTGCGGTGGGTTTACTGCAACTACAGGTGAACATTCTGTAAGGCCGTAACCTTCCAGTAGTACCGTGCCAGTTACTTTTTCCCACTTTTCAGCAACAGGACGCTGAACAGCCATACCGCCACCTAGACCAAACTTGAACTTGCTAAAGTCTAATTCGTCGAACCCTGGGGTATTTAGCAGGCCGTTAAAGAGCGTGTTTACGCCAGGTAAGATAGTGAAGGGGTACTTGCTTAATTCGTTGACGAAAGCAGGCATGTCCCGAGGATTAGTAATAAGTAAGTTGCGGCAACCATACTTAACGAACATAAGGCAGTTCGCCAATAGCGCAAAGATATGGTAAAGCGGAAGTGCTGTTACTACGAAATCTTCACCTTCTTCAATCACCGTCTCTAGAATACCTGAGACCTGCTCAAGGTTAGCCACCATGTTACGGTGTGTGAGCATTGCTCCTTTAGATACCCCTGTAGTTCCACCGGTATACTGGAGAAACGCTAAATCGCCACTATCAATTTCAGGACGCTTATATTCGAGAGACTGGCCCTTTTTAACCGCTGACATAAAAGACGTAGTTTCAGGAAGATTGAACGAGGGCACCATTTTCTTAACGTATTTGACTACTGCGTTGACTATCCAACGCTTTGGTGCGGGCAGCATATCACCCAAGGCAGTTAGGAAAACTTCTTGAAGATTAGTCTCTGCAATAACCTCTTCAAGGGTACACGCGAAGTTCTCCACGATTACGATGGCTTTAGCATTGGCATCATTAAGCTGATGCTTCAATTCACGAGCGGTGTAAAGAGGGTTAACGTTAACCACGACCATACCCGCGCGCAAAATACCGAACATGGCGATAGGATATTGAAGAAGGTTTGGCATCATGATTGCCACTGCGTCACCACGCTTCAATCCGCTTGCCTGCAAATAAGCGGCAAATTGAGCAGACAAGGTATCTAACTCTTCAAACGTAATTGAATGCCCCATGTTAATGAAGGCTTCTTTATTTTTAAACTTTTTTACTGACTGCTCGAAAATGTCTACTACAGATGCATAGCGATCGGCATCAATTTCTGCGGAAACGCGAGGGTCGTAATGCTTAAGCCAGGTTTTTTCCACCAAAACCTCCTCTACTTTATTCTTATACTATTTGATGAACGCATGGGGAGCCACGTTCACGTAACTGGTCTGATAACTTGCGAATAGTATAGGAAGTGTAAAAAAAAATAAACGGTACAATTTACAATTGCTCAACAAATTGACGTATTAGTACCCCTATATCGTCAGTATTTTCCATGTGAATATGGTGGCCGCCTACAAATTGTTCGAACTGTGCATTTAAAAGCCAGTCTTTTCTTTTCGAAAACACACTCTCTAGTTTCTTAAAACTATAAGACGCACCGATGAAAAGTACAGGGCATACAATAGCACGCATCACCGATTCTGCCTGTTTTTCTGTAAGCCTAAGAGTAGATTTGGTTCGAAGTTTAGGATCGCTGGACCAAAAACAGTGCCCGCCTGCATCCTGCGTTAAGTTTCTGGATAAAATTGAGCGCGCGTGTTCTTCGGGTATATCCGATATCTTGCATCTTGCTTTTACTGCGTCCTCTAAATCGACTAAACGAAGTTTATTGCGCGACTTGGCGTGGCGACTAATAATAGCTTCACGCATTTGTGACGGTGTCGTGTCTTCAGATTCAGTAAGGGGGCCGCAGGCATCAATACTTATCACCGCTGATACTTTCTCAGGAAACAACGCAGCAAACATACTTGCCAAAATCCCCCCCAAAGAGTGACCTAGCAAAATCACGTCTTCCCATCCTTGGGTTTCTATTAATGCATACAAATCCTGAAGATAGTCAGCTTGGTTATAGTGGGTACCTGCCGCTCGATGACCCGAGCGACCATGACCAGCAAGGTCAATCGCGACGAAACGGTGAGTTTGAAGATAAGGTGCCAATAACCTTAAACTTTCTGCGTTGTCCAAAAAACCGTGCAATCCGATGACGACGTTACCGCCCCCTTGATTGTCCAATGCCGCTAAAGTGAGGTTTCCAATATTAAATTCTGTTTCAATCATAGTGCCCTTCCCGGCAGACAATTGCCGCCCAAATCCATGTTAGCCAGAAAAAATAAAAAAAAGCGGCAATATTATGCCGCCTTTGTTACATGTACTACTTTTGCTGCTGATTCGTCTGATTGTTCGAACGTGTTCCCCTGCTTTGGGACTTAGCACTCACCTTTTTTGTATTAGGCAAAGCAGAGCGGCTCGGCGCATTGCTATACCGAATGATACGTGTGTGGCTAAATCCGGGATGCCCCCACCCCATATTGCGCCATCCAAACGGGTGATAAAATGGCCCTACCCCGCCCCAAAATGGGGAATACCAACCTGTAAAACTATTAAATCCGAAAGTATCCATGTGATAAACATCACGGTCGCGCCACATGTGGTAATCATCGGCGATAATTGTGGGATAAATATAGGGTTGCTCACCCACCATACCCATCGTAGGAGCGGTAATAGTACCTAGAAAGGTTGCCGAACGACCTTCTTCAAATACAATGGGGTCGACAAATCCGTCAATCTGAACTTTAAAGCGCCCCGAGGTTTCCCCACTCGTGCCGGGCTTGCCGTAATGGTTTAACGGAAAATGAGCAAGCTCAATAAAAGTTTTGTCAGGTTTATTTTCTACCCCGACAATTAAACCACCCCAACGCGCTTTCTGACCTTGCGCATTGGCACCTGAAGTTACCGCCTTTGAGTAGCTGATCAGTTGTGTGCCTTCTGGCACCTCAATGCTATCAGGTACGATGGAACAGCCGGTAAACAAGAAGACTGTGAGTAAAACTAAATAACGAGACATTAAAGCGCTCCTTTGAACCCCGGAAAAAGTGCCGTGTTAATAATGCACTTAATCAAAGCAAACCCTGAATTTCACGATAAAAAGCGATGTATTTTCTTTAGCAGGTCTACAAGTTGTTTTTCGTATCTCTTTAACTTGAAAAGAAAAAGCACACGCTATCAATCTAAACATTAGCATTAATACGAAGCGACAACCACTGCCGTTCAATTACAATTATGCTAATACAAGATTAACTAGATCTTAGAGTTGCCTTCCATTCATTCGTTCAGTTAATACCAGTCCGCATAGACAATTAAACAAAAATGTAAGCTTTGCGTAAGTGTTTTGATTAACTACAGTGCGCTACTACATGGAAAAAAGTGGAGGTAAAGCGAATACATCAACAAAAGCCCGTGAGGTTCATTACAAGGCAATTAAAAAATCTGCGTTTTTCAGGCGTAAATATCAACGCCAAACATTGCTTGAATTGACTCTCGCTGCGCTTGTTTTTCGAAACTGGTGTAAGAGGCGATAGCGTTTTGAGAATAATTATTGCCGTCTTCGCGAATAAATTGCTGATATGCTTTTGCGTTATCTGTGCCTTGTTTATCAGGCGCAACAACGATCGCCCTGGCAGACGATTCACTTTGCCCTTTGCTTTGCTGCTCAGGGTCTTTGTTGATTTTAGCTACCCGCCCCTGCGAAGGCTCTGAAGACGGTAAAGCAAAATTATTGTTAATAATCATACAAAGTTTTTAAGGCAAAATTTGTACCAAATTATAGTAGGTTTGCAGCACATAAACGCTACAAACCACTTTTAAATGGATTATCTTCCCGGCAGTTTTTTCCACGTAACTTTGTCTCGAAGATAAACAGGTTCTACATTAACTGCATCAAACACGTTACCAGTCTCTTGCGCTTTTGATGCCAAGCTAAGCATATATTCTGCGTTTGGTAGGGAAACGTCTTCATGGCTTTCACCATATGTATTTGCGCGCCACTCGCTGAGCTTTTCATATGCAGTCCAACCGGTGCCTGCGGTAACAATTTTTTTGCTCACTTTCTGGTCCATTGAATCAAGCTGTTCCAACGCCATTTCGGGCGGACAAACCTGCTCATCGATGATTCGATTGACGCTATCAGGAGTTTGAGAATACACGGCAAAGTAAACTTCATCCATGCGGGCATCCGAAGCTACTGCAATAAGTGCGCTTTCATCGTTGATTTTGGCTGCAGTCTCGACCGCCATAGCTTCAAGTGTGCTTATTCCGGCAACCTTCAGCCCCGTACCAAGCGCTAAACCTTGTATCATGCCAGTAGCTATACGAACCCCGGTAAAACTGCCAGGGCCCCGACCGAACGCGAGTAAGTCTAGGTCATTTAACGTGATATTCGCTTCTTTTAATACCTCGTCAACCATGGGAAGCAAACGCTGACTGTGCTGCTGTGGGCATATTTCAAAACGGGTAATACGTGTTCCGTTGTGCTGTAATGCTACCGAACATGCTTCGGTTGCCGTATCTATCGCTAAAATATTCATGTATGTCTCTTGTGTTGTATAACCTAAAATCGACCTCTGCTTATAATTTCCAAGAAGCCGATATTTAGGGCTTTAACTTAGGCTTCATCAATGCCGGCTAAAAATTTTTCTACTTCATCTAAGCTTCTCGTTCGCTTCATATCTGGCAAGCTTCCGACAAAGGTTTTAGCGTAAGGTTTCGTGACTAAGCGATTATCACAAATAACCAATACGCCTTTATCTGTAGGGTCTCGAATTAATCGTCCTGCACCTTGCTTAAGGGTAATTACAGCCTGTGGGATCTGAATTACACCAAAAGGGTTAGCCCCACGTTTTTTCACATCTTCCATACGTGCCTGCAGTAGCGGATCATCGGGCGAAGCGAAAGGCAGCTTATCAATCATAACGCAGACAAGGTCGTTTCCTCTCACATCGACGCCTTCCCAAAATGCTCCCGTCCCCATAAGCACCGCTTTTTCATCGGCTAAATACGCATCGAGCAATGCCTGTTTCGTTGTTGTCCCTTGCACGAGTAGTGGATTGTCTATCTCATCTTCTAGCTTTTGGGCTATTTCTCTTAGCATGGCGTGACTAGTGAATAATAAAAAGCAACGCCCTCGGCTTGCTTTGATTAAACGCTTCGCCGTTTCCAGTAAGGTTTCACGCATTGCATAGCTATTAGGCTCTGGCAAATAGCGTGGCACGCACAGCATAGCCTGTTCAGGATAATTAAATGGGCTATCTAAGCCTAGTGTTTCCGCATCTTCCAAACCCATTCGTCGCTGAAAATGTTCGAAACCGCCATTAACCATTAACGTCGCTGAAGTAAAAATCCATCCGCGAGGCGGAGAAGACACGAATCGCCTGAATTTCGCAGCAATAGATAACGGAGTCAGATGCATAATCAAATGGCGTTGGGTTGTTTCATACCACAAACTCACGTTTTCCTGCTTATTGTCGCTGAGTGCATCAAGTTGCTCTCTTGCCGCCACCACACGCTCATACATATTATCTAAGTCTTTGTCCCGACCAATATGCAGTTTACACACCTCGTGCAACACGCCGAGAGCTTCGGCAAGCTTACCCACCTGCATGCGAACGTCGTCACGATCTAACGCCTCCGCCCAGTTCCCTCGCTCTGCAGTATCAGGAAAAAGAAGGCGCAAATCAGATGCGATCATTCTGCATTTGTCGGCCGCTTTATCTAGCTGCCCCGCATCTTTCAACACTGTTCTAAATAGTAGAGTTATATCTTTAGCTATGTCGTGAATCTGTCGCGTTGAAAGCGAGTCGCCGAAATAATCACTGGCAATATCGGGAATTTGATGAGCCTCATCAAAGATAATTGCATCGGCTTCAGGAATAAGTTCGCCAAACCCAGTATCTTTAAGCGCCATATCGGCGAAAAACAGGTGGTGATTGACCACGATAATATCGGCGTCCAAAGCCTTTCTACGCGCTTTAACTAGATAGCAATCTTCATAATCTGGACAGTCGCGCCCCAAGCAATTATCTACTGTAGAGGTTACTAACGGCAACACGCGCGCATCTTCTGGAAGCGTCTTCAGCTCGCCCATGTCACCCGTTTTCGTTGTACTAGACCACCGCTTAACTTCTGAAAGCTGCCCTAACACCTCTTTTTCGACTAGGGTGGAATTGCCGCCGTGTTGAGCAAGACGGTGAAGACAGAGGTAGTTTGACCGGCCTTTCAATAGCGCTGTTTTGCGCTTACTACCAAGGGCTTTCTTCACGAGTGGTAAATCGCGGTGAAATAACTGCTCTTGTAGATTTTTCGTTCCGGTAGAAACAATAGCTTTTCCATCGCTTAATAACGCAGGCGCAAGGTAAGCAAAGGTTTTACCCGTACCTGTACCCGCTTCTACAATCAAACTGCCTGTGGTATCTATTGCGCGCTTAACCGCCTTAGCCATTTCTGTTTGCGCATCACGAGGCACAAAACCTTTGATGGTGCTAGCAAGAAGACCATCTGAAGAAAATACATTGTTTATTGTTGGCATGGTTTAGGCGCTGTCATTACTTTTCTAATCTCGGCCGCGCATTATGCCAAAAAGCCTATTGAATGCCCATTAAAGCTTTGCACATTTGGGTAGTGAATATTTGATGAAAAGATTTTGTCTTCTGGAGCAAAAAATTTAGCTTTTTTAACCTGAAAAGTGAGCGCAATATCCAGCTCGTAAGTGTTTACACACAACTATTTAACGAGGTAATTATGAAGGGTTTAGTCTTAATAGGTTTAACTGCAATGGCGTTCTCTTTAACAGCAATGGCATCAGAAACCGCACCTGCGGAGCTTGTTGAAGAACTGACGCAATTCTGTCAGGAAGTGGCGGAAGAAGAAGGAACAAAAGGCAAGCCAGAGGACGAATTTGTTCTAGAGTGCGTTAATGATGAATTAGAAGCCGAAGGCTATGCTAAAGTATCGTCTTTAGATTAATCTTGCCAAACTTCACTCTGTTATTTTAGTGGCCTTGATATAGATATCGAGGCCTTTTTGTTTTTGCTTTCGCCGTTTGTTCCCTACTTCATCGCTCGAAAAACGCGTCAACCAAATCAGCAAGCTCTTCATCCAGCGTTTCTTCAAACCCATCTATGTCTATATCGAAACGTGTCATATACTTAGCTGCATTGTCGCGAGACAAAGTTCCGTTTTTTATCTGAAACTCTAACTCGGGCAAAGATTTGTCATAGCGAGGTTTAATTGCCCATCGTAAACAATGACTATGCCTGTCTTTAAGCTTTTGTTTAGCAAAAACGCAAAATTCCTCGACGTAATCAGCGCCTTGCGGCCCTAGACACCCCGGCTCAATTCGATACATAACCAGCAATTTTTTATAAAGGGGCAGTCGAGTTTCCATTACACATTCGCATGACTTAAAAACTTGATTATCGGAAATGTTCTCGTAATTAGCCAGTAAAGCCTTGCAGTGGTTGCGAAATTACTTACATCCCCTACTTTAAACTCGACAACATAAGTTAGCTTCATTCTGTTAAGACGTTCAGCATTTGGCGCGGTAAATTAAATCGCTCACAAAGTAAGTATGCCTAGCCCTAACAAAAATTTACTCCGCTAATTCGGGATCTTTAATAAATAAAATATCCATGATGATGGACGGATCCCACTCTCGCATCTCGGCTTCGCATTTAAGCCTGATTTCGTCTAAATCACTTATAGTCGCGATAGAAAATGCATCATCTACAATGATATGAACTAACAAATACATATCTCTTCCGCGCTTACTTATGCGAACTTCAACATGCTCGTAAGGGACGTCAGCCAACGTCTTTTTAAACTTTTTCTCAATTACAGCCGAGATAGCTTCGGGCGGCGCTTTATTTATTACCTCATTAAGGCTTTCCCGCAAAATTTTAAATGGCACGGGCAACATCGCAGAGCCAAGAACGATGAGGAGTACCGGGTCGACGTAGGGCGCAAGCATACTATATTGCGTCCCCTCAAGAACGTACGCCAAAATGAAAGCGAGGAGTATGGATGCGCTTAACACTCCATCGATCATCCAAGTATGCGAATCTACCCTGACTAAGTCTGACAGTAAGTGTTTCCCTTTAATACGCATGTAAAACGAAATGCCAAAGCAGCCTGCGGTTGCTACCACACCGTAAAACATACCAATGTCATAGTTGGAAGGGTTGCCACCTGCGATAACACTTTGAATAGAGCTCGCTACGGCATATATGCAAGTAACTATAATTATCAGCGACTTGAACATGTTCAAAGTAGGTTCAATTGCGGTGTAGCCAAAATGAAAGCGGTCATCGTCTGGGCGCTGAACTAGACTCGCCACTTTAAGCGTTAACGTTGACATAACAAATGCAATTAAGGAGTACGCCGCATCGAATAAAATTGCGCCTGAGTGAGTTGCAATAGCGAAACCGAGCGCAACAAAGACAAAAACGCCGGCGATGTAAAAGGAAAGCGTAAGCAACCGCTTTTCTTCAGAGTGATGGAAACCAATGTCCATGAAAGTCACTACAAAATTAGGGTGCGCGGATTCTACTCTGATATTTTAAAAAAAATAGTGGCTCAATGAAAAATATTGCTATTTTTTTAACCAATTCAGTGATAAATAGCGCCTACATAAAATCGACGAAATGCGATGCATTTTTAGGCCACCTTTTAAACTATGAAAATCATTACTCACCCTTCCATTAAAAGTTATTTTGATGCTGACGAAAGCCATAAGGAAGTCCAGCAAGCTTTCTCTCGCGGAGTTGCATATGCAGGCCATTCGTTAATGGTGCCCGAGAAGTTTAGCTATCAAGTATTGCCCCATTTTAACGACCGTTATGCACTTTTTAATCAGGGCGAGAGCTATGAACTTATATCTAACGTTTGTTTACACCGACAGGCCAAGCTACTTGAAGGAAGTGGTCGAACCCGAAATATCGTATGCAAATTGCACTGTTGGGGTTATGACAACACAGGGCTGTTAAAAGGCACGCCTCACTTTACTGATGCCCCTAATGGACAGTTAAAAAAAGAATCACTAACAACATGGAACGGCCTGTTGTTTCGCGGCCGTGCTCCTCAACTAGATCTGACTTCACTTGGACTAGACGAGTACCTAGACTTTACTGGCTATTTCTATGCAGGCTCTGAAACAGCTGAATACAAATTCAATTGGAAGACCTTTGTAGAAATATATCTTGAAAATTATCATGTTTATTCAATGCACCCTGGGCTACGCCAATTCGTGAAAGCAGATGACTTAGAGTGGTCGTTTGGTGAGGACTTCTCAATACAAAAAGTAGGGCTGGGTCGCGAGCTTACGAAACGTACTACCGACAATTATCGCGAATTCCAAGATGCACTTTTGAGCCACTATGGTAATACGCTTCCAAAATATGGCGCAATTTGGTGCTTTTTATACCCTAACATCATGATTGAATGGTACCCAGACATTATTGTAGTCAGCACCATCTACCCCAAGGGCGCAGATGCATGCACAAACCACGTAGAATTTTACTATTCAAAATCACTGCATGAAGCCATGCCACACTACTTTACTGCTGAAAAGCGCGCTTACATGGAAACGGCTTTAGAAGACGAAGAAGCCTGCCTGTTGTTAGAAAAGGGACGGCGAGCGTTGTTTTCAACAGGTGAAGAAGAACACGGCCCTATTGAACCTTTTCTAGAAGCTGGAGTAGCCCACTTCTACAACTGGTTGGCCGGCACTGAATAGTAGCTAGTGTGATTGACGACGAGCTGAACAAGGCTGTTCACTTTTTATTAACGATACCGAGTAACTTTTTCAGAAATTCCTATATTTATCACAATTATCGCCAGCGCCGTGACGACGCCAATAGTCCTATCTAAATGAAATATATATATTTTTAGAGAATGGCATGTACTGTGAATCACTCATATAGAATTCTCTCCTCCGTTTTAGAGCAGTATGGAGGCCGTAAACCAAGGAGCAAGATATGAAAAAGTTAACAATCGCAACACTTATCAGCACAGCACTTTCTACTATGGCATTTGCTGGTGATGATATGGAAAAAATAGACTCATCATTCGCGAATTTAGATAAAGACGGCAATGGATATATTTCGCGAGCAGAAGCTAAAGACAGTGATATTTTTGCGCACTTTACGCGAATCGATAAGAACGCAGATACGCAACTTTCAATGAAGGAATTTGACGCCCATATTGAGAGATATCCTCAACATTTCGACGGTGATGTTGTTTCTTCAGCACGAGCGGCACAAGAAAGTATCCATGAAGAAGGAACAATGGAAACGTATGTAGCGGTTGATAGTGAAATTGACGAACAAGTGAGCTCGGTGCAGGACAAGAAAATGACCCATGAACTGCAGGCTACCACCGAGCCAGAAGTAAATGAGAAAGTCATTGAAAAGGAAATTGATGTAAAAGCAGAAAAGACAGTGGTTGCCGAGAGCAAATTTGAAATGATGGATTCCAATAACGACGGTGAACTTACTAAAGCTGAAGCATCGCGAAGCGGCGTAACCCGTGATTTTGATGACATTGATTCTAACAACGATGAACTCATCACGCGTATAGAATATACCCAGTATCAAAGCATGAAGAATGATTCTGAAGAGTAATTCAAATAGGTAAAAAAGCCGCATCTGCGGCTTTTTTCACTTACAAGATTCGTTACTTGAAGTGAGTATTCGAACCTGTGAGTGAATCTTACCGCATTGGCAGCAAGCGGATTGCTTCGCTTCACCGTGAATTTTTAAGGAATCAATCATGTTACTTTCTACAAGCATAAAAAGCTTACTGGCATTTAAAACCCTAACCAAGATAAACAGGAGACGGGATAAATCAACTTCTGGTACAGGAAGCTTAATAACTTCAGATACACTGAGCAAAGCGACCACTCCCCCTTCCGTCGCAGCAATTACCGGCGCGGCTTACACGCTTTCAACATTTTCAAATACGCCGAAACTACAGCGGTTTCTTTTAAAATCCACGATCTCAGCGTCGGTTGCAGGCTTATTGAATGCGGGACTTAAACGACTAATTGGCCGGAAACGCCCCCGGGCAGAATCAGGGCCGGCATTTAAGGGGCCAGCGTTGAAAGACAAATACAACGCCATGCCATCAGGCCACGCCAGTGCAATAGCGGCTGTGGCAGGCTCTATACCCCGTTCTTCAGGCCCATTGCTTTTAGCATCTGCTGCTGGGCTTGCAGCAACCGCAGTAATTGGAAAGTCTAGAACTATGCGAGATGCCCACCACCTATCCGATGTGCTAGTAGGTAGCTGTTTGGGGTTTGGTGTTGCCTATGCGGTTTCTAAGTTAGAAAACCCCGTAATTGCTGAAACTAAGCAGTTAGTTAAAAAGCGCCCCCACACTTAAAATGTTACACAGGGCAATCGTTCAATATTCAGGGCTAACATGTCGTTAGCTCCTTCTATTCGTTTAAACCTGCGCCCTACCCCCGGCAGTAAGAAAGTCCAATTCGATCCATTTTCCTGGCGCCCACGGGGCATCAAGTACGTTGAAAAATAGTACTTGAAAGATGCGAGTTCATGCGTAAATACTTAGCTAGCGCAGAGTTTGGCATGCGAGACTTGCCCTTATTTCCGTCTGATACAGGAAACGTTATGACTAATTATGTTGGTTCTTGCCTATGTGGTGCAGTAACTTTTGAGATTGAAGCTGAATTCGAGAGTTTCTATTTGTGTCACTGTAAGCATTGTCAAAAAGACACAGGTTCCGCCTTTGCTGCTAACCTTTTTTCTCAGACGGGCAAGCTAATTTGGTGTTCAGGTGAAGACAACATCTCGTCGTTTACACTTGCCGGAAGCCAACACCAAAAAAGCTTCTGTAAGGATTGCGGGACGGCGTTGCCAAACAACCACTCCTCAGGAATACTAGTTGTACCGGCGGGATGTCTGGACACTGATGTAGCAGTAATACCTACTGCTCATATCTTTATGTCCAGCAAAGCCTCTTGGGAAAGTAATGTAGTAAACATAAGAAAACTTGAAGGTTTGCCTGAGTAGCGAAGCATTTCGAAAATAAATTTTTGCCTAGAATACTAAGTTACAATTGCTCCCCGCCTTCTGGTTCTCAAATTTAATCGCTAACCGGAACGGCCTCTATAATGCCCACCATTTCAGCATTCCCGCTTAATCTCGCAAGATCAATCAGGTAATCTTTTTCAAGCTTATCAAGCGCATTTCCCTCTAATCGCGCCTTTACTTCCTCAGCATCACCATTTGCGATCGAGGTTTTAACGGCAGCAAAATTCCCTAGGGAACGATCGGTTGTTTTCTCGTTTGATTCTTTAGACGTCATACGGTGTCCTTAATATGTGTTCGAGCGTAAACTAGCATGATGAACTTTCATTTAGGTTTTGTAGTTGAGCAAGACTCATATCGATCAGTATATTTCGATAAATGCTGTCTTAATCTGAAGGATTCAAAACACTAAAAGACATCACCCGCACCACGTTTATCTTCTACCATCTAAACCGTAGCCGATAGTAGCCAGCCCTATTAGGCCACCCAAATTTGAAATTCCCATGGCCCAAGCTTGGTAGATGAGTCAGCATTAAAAGTGATATGTTCACCAGAATCCCAATGTGCATACTCACTTTCAAACAAAGGTTCTGCGAACATAACGTCTACTTTTTCGCGAGAAAAATTGATGATCACAAACACTTTTTCGTCTTCGTTATGGCGTACAAAGCTAAACACTTTATCCATATTGGAGTTTGGAACTTGAATCATTCTTTTTCCAAATTCTCCGTTCCCCAATACCGCTTTAGATTTTTTAAGCGCTATCAGTTTGCGGTACAACGTACCAATCTCATGCTCTTGCCAATCGATAGGATCTCGCTCAAAAAAAGCTAGCCGTTTCGTTTCACCAGCTTCCTGCCCGTTGTGTATTAGTGGCATGCCCTCACCCACTACAGAAAGGGCAATACATGCCTCAAGCGCATCACCGAACTGCTCACGGTGCGTGCCGTCCCACGCGTTTTTATCGTGATTGCTAACAAACGTCATTCTGTAAGCGGAATGCGGCCAGCTTCTCTCGTTCCACGAATAGTATTTACGCAGCCTATCAAGTGAGCATCGACCATGCGCCAGCTCATGAAGCGTTTCGTTCCAGCTCCATGCATACGTCATATTGAAGGCATTTTCATGTAAATCGCGATTTTCCCATTCCGCCAACATAAACACAGGTTTAATGGTGTTTAGTTTTCTTACCGCTTGTTGCCAAAAATCATTGGGTACATAGCCCGCTACATCACAACGAAAGCCGTCAATATCAAAGGTCTCGACCCAGTAGCATAGGGCCTCAATCATGTATTTTCTTAAACCGACTTGCTCATAATCAAACTCAATAATGTCACTCCAATCCCACCAGGGAGAAGGACGAAAGTCTCCTTTATAATCTTTGGCGTACCATTCTGGGTATTGGTCTACTAAAGGATTATCCCACGCGCTGTGATTTGGCACCCAGTCGATAATTATCTTTAACGATAATCGATGTGCCTCATCTACCAGTG
Organism: Alteromonas gracilis; assembly: GCF_002993325.1. Taxonomy (GTDB): domain Bacteria; phylum Pseudomonadota; class Gammaproteobacteria; order Enterobacterales; family Alteromonadaceae; genus Alteromonas; species Alteromonas gracilis. Next base: position 47,551 of record NZ_PVNO01000001.1, on the reverse strand, counting down.
CTTTAAAATCCTTTTCAGTTCCGAATTCTGGATTTACTGCTAAATAGTCTTTAACCGCATAAGGGCTTCCCAACTCACCTTTGCGATTTTTTTCCCCAATAGGATGTATAGGCATTAACCAGACAATATCTGCTCCAAGAGACTTTATGTGAGCTAGCCCTTCTCTTACCCCGTCAAAATTTCCTTTTTTCGAAAACTGCCGCGTGTTCACCTGATAGATGACAGCATGCGAAGACCATTGTGGCTGCAAAACGTTGTAGCGTTTCTGAGGTTCAGGATTGATATCCATATTATCTTTCCTTGTTCATGCGAAATTGAAAACTGAGTTTGCGCCTGGGGTAATTGTTAGCTCGTAACCTGTCAGTCACTTAAATACCATTAATTGAGCGGCTTAAAATATAGGTAAACTCGTCATACCTAAAATTAGTACCCACATGCCGAAAAAAAGTTTTAATCGCTGTACAGAGAATGCCAAAACCACGTATTTGGCTATCATTCCACCCACGATGGCTCCCGCACCGGCAAACAAGACCACATGCCACACAATAGCGTCGCTAATAAATACGTGATAAGGCAAGGATGACCACACAGTAAAGGCAGATAAAATGACGGCGATAGCGATGGACATAGTTACGTTAAAGCCACGAATAATTAGGTATACTGCAACAAGTTCCCCCACGCCTACAGATAGCCACGCCGTAATAATTCCTCCAACAAAGCCGATGAATGGCAGCAACACTAAATCTTTTGTGGAGAGATCTTTTTCGAAATGTGTACGCTTCATCAGCGGAATAGAAGCGAAAATCGCTATTGCTAGTAAGATGGAAAAGCTTCCAAAAGCGATATGCAGGTTGTTAGCCCCACCCCAAAATTGCTCAAGTAATCGCGTACTTTGTGAAGAATATTGAGCGAATCCTATTCCACAAATCGACGCAGGAACCGACAGCATTAATGCGCTTGGTAGCGCTTTCCAATAATCGTCATGGCGGTGTTGCTGTCTAAAATAGGTGGCCCACGTCAGCGCCCCTGCCGTCATGCCGCAGCACTGAATGGCAAAACTCGTCGCCACCACGCTTTGTGGCGAAAACAGTAAGTAATTAAAAAACGGCACGAAGACAACGCCACCACCAGCACCAGTAGCATTCGCAAAAATAGCGCCAACCACTCCAAGCCCACCGAACAGGCCATAATCTTTAATGAGTTCTAAAGTAGAAGGCTGGGCGAGTAATAAGATTATCCAAGCACATAACAACGTGCCAAGCAGTAATTTCTTGCCAGGGTTTCGCTTGATAAAAGAAGTCACAATGGTCCTTAAAAAAATACGACAATATTCGGTTACAAGCTAAATGCACTAAATAGCAAATCGCATTTGTACAAATTTCAAACTATTGTTATTACATCGCGTATAAGCTTTTACTTACACAATTATCGTATACAGCATTTTGTAAAAACATGGTTGAAGTATCTACATTTGAGCAGCAGGTGCAACTGCACCTTTCGCCAAATCGCTCGGCAACATGGCAACAAACGAAATTTCTTATGGCAAGCTTCGGGCTGTTTATAAGCTCAATTGCCATCGCGTGGGCATTTGCGGGCGCATGGGTCATTTTACCATTTGCTGGAATAGAAGTAGGGTTACTGACACTCATTATGTATTTGGTTTCAAAAGCCACCTACCAATGGCAAACGGTGCTAATTTCCCCTCAAACTATTTTTGTTCAATGTTCAAATGGCGCTCATTTGCGTTTTCCTCGCCACGACACATCCCTTTATTTTTTCAAAGATACTGAAAAAAAGCGCCTTCCCCGATTGGTACTGCAAACCCACCTTCAACAGTTTGAGCTTGGTGCTTTTTTAAACGCGGATGATAAGCAGCGCGTACACGATAGCTTGAAGACAACGGGAATAATGATATGTACGAACAAGTGGTGGTGATTAGTTCTAGAACTATAGAAACAAAAATGCTTGACGTCTTTGCGCTGAGACTATGACACAAAATTAATGATCATAGTACGGGGTTTCAACTAATTAATATAAAGCAGTTGTAATTATTAACGGCGACATTAAGGGGATACTTTTATGAATTTATATATAGAGTCATTGGAAGGCGGTAATTATTTAGCGTCAACAGGCATGGGAAGCGCTCGTACTCTAGTTCGTGATAATAAGTCTGAACCAAAGACATTTCATTGTTTGAATGAAATAAGAGAACACTTCCACTCGGAAACTTTCGATAAAGTATGGCTTCGACAGAGTACGCCCTACGAAGAGATGGTAGGACAAACCGATCATCCAGGGGCATTGGAGCTTGAAATTGAGTGGTAAACAATAAATAACGAACAATTTGACAGCATTTTGCACTGATTAGCACGTTTTTTGCGTACTGCATAACTAACGTAGGAAAAGCGTGTTTGTTTTTGAGTTTGACTCTATGGAAACCGTTTTTTCTAATCGCTGTGAAGTACCTACATGCTAAGGAGAACTGCATGAATATTAGTAAGTTAACTGTCAAATCACTACTATTTACCGCCATTATGACGCTTACCGCGTGCGCCTCAATGGGTAGTGGCACTGTCGCCGAAAAACAACAGGCCATTCTAGACATGCAGGAAAACGCGCTTACTCGTTTATACATCGAGAAACCGGATACACGCTCTCAAATCAGAGATGCTGCGGGTTACGCAGTGTTTACCAACGCCAATATCAATGTTTTATTTGTTGCCGCAGGCACAGGCTATGGTGTTGTGAACAATAACGTCACTGGCGCGAAAACGTATATGAATATGGCAGAAGGCGGCGTTGGACTGGGGTTGGGCGCAAAAGATTATCGAATTGTAATGGTATTCCACACGCAAAAAGCAATGAACTACTTCATTGATAACGGATGGACATTAGGCGGAAATGCTGACGTAGCAGCAAAAGCGGGTAACAAGGGCGCTTCAGCAGAAGGAGAAGGTTACCTTGGTAACGTAACGGTTTACACCATGACTGAAAGCGGTCTAACGTTACAGGCTACGGTAAAAGGCACCAAATTTTGGGTGGATAAAGAACTAAACTAATTCAGCCCTAACTATTCCTAATCAAATTAGTGATTAGTTCTCCAACTCACCGAAGGCCTCTTAAATGCAAGAGGCCTTTTTATTTTTTTCTGCACAATATGCTTTCTTCCACTCAAAATATATAGGCAATTTGGAACAAATAAATAAGCAGTGTTGTGTTACCAACATAGATTCTCTCTCCACCGCTCCTTTATATGAAAGTCTAAATTTAGGGGGAAACCCTCATAACTGAATTGAATACTCGTGGCTACGCTTTATTTGTAAAAGGCTCGCTTAGCAGCACGCTAAGCCGTTAACGAGGGGTTCATCATGCAACCACACAACAACAAAGTGATAAGAGCAGTAGCAAGAACGATATTAACGAGCGCATTTTGCGCTTCGGCAGCAGTCAGTTTTTCGTCAAACGCATCTATCATAGGCAGCAGTTATGGGAATGCCGTCCATGTCGACCTGTCCATTACTAGCAATGTAGGTAATATTGTCACCGCTGTTGCTAACTCAACTATCAACTTAGCTCACACCAGCGGTAGTGCACCTGAAAATTATTCACAGAGTGACACAATAATCGGCGCAAGCGCAGACGTATCAGGTATGTTGGGCGGCCCGATTGACGTTACAGAGTTTGATAGCATTGCATCTACGGCCATTATTGAAGGTGAATCTCAATCGTCTTTAACGAGTTTTGTTCAAGCAAGCTTTTTTACGTCAGGCCGCGGAACCATTAACGACCTTAACCTCGACTTATTCTCGGACTTACTTGGAATAAGCGGCTTTTTAACGCTTAGTGCTGATGTACTCTCCACTGTGTCACAAATTGATGGGTATACATCATCTGGACCGATGGTGAACCTGTCTACAGTAGGTTCGTCAGATATCGTAGATGTGGAGGTGAGCCTGTGGGGAAATAGCGTTACGGCTACTGCACTTGAAAATCAGTCTCTTTTTGCTGGTTTGAATATTGCCGACTTTGGCTTGGGGATATTCGTTAATGAAGTTGAAAAGTCGTGCTCAAACACTTCATGCTCTGAGTCTCGAAATGCAGTAAGAGTATCTTTTGATAATTTTTCTCTGAACGCGTTTTACGATGCACTTTTCCCCGCTGGTGGGCCGTTAAACGGGCCGGTGTTTAATCTAACCAATAATCCCATTGTTAACGGAGAAATCATACTAGCGAGTTCGTTTGCTACCACCTCATCTTCAACTGAAGTTAGTGCCCCCTCTACGTTTGCGATTTTTATTTTCGCAGTGGGTTTACTGAGCGTGAGAAGGTTTAACAATCACCGCACTCTTTGCAAATAGCATAGGGTAACGAACTGGCAAGAGGATGAGGCAACCATCAAGCCCCCTCTTCTTGCCTTGATACAAGCGACCTAATTACGTTGGTCGTGCTGTTTTTCCTCAATCCTCATCCACTGAGCGCGTGTGCAGTTTTCAAGCAGTTCAAATGCTTCAACAACGACATCTTGACCTTGAACAAAGGCATGTTTTTCATTACTTTCCCGGTTACTTAAGGCTTCAAGCTTTTCTCTTGTTCCGGCACGACTAGGATGGTTCGATAAAAAAACATCAATATTTTGTTCTTTTACTAATCGTTTCATCGTCATGGCAGAGTCGGTATAAGACTGAATGCGCGAGACATCAGGGCCATAGTTGAGCCCAGTACCGCCCCATAACACAGCCCGATGTTGTTCGTTACCGTCAGTTACGGGAAAAATGACCGTTAACGTACCTGGAGTATGACCTGGCGTAACATAAAGCGTGAGTTCAGTATCGTTAACTTTCAACGTTTCACCATCGGTTACGCCCACGTCTCGGCTTGGCTTTTTACCCCACCGATAACTGGCAAATTTATCGTTTTCGAGGAAATCCCACTCTACATTACTCATCACGATGCGAGGATTGTATGTTGACTTGATAAGTTCAAACCCACCATAGTGATCGCCGTGACCGTGAGAAATAATCAGGTGAGATATGGGCTTGTTGCCTAACCCGAGTGCAGAAAGGCCATCAACTATATACTGTTGAGCTTGCTCGTTATTATTCAAGGCATCCACCAGAACAATGCTCTTGCCTGTGTCGATTGCCCAACTTGCAACGTTGCCTGCCCCCACGTAATAGAGGTTATCAAAGACCTTCTGGGGTGGTATTTGGCGCCGCCCCTTGCCTTTGCGTTCGGGCTTGCTTCCACTCTCGGCACGCTTAGGTCTTTCCTGTCGCTTTTCACCGAGTTTAAACATATCTCTGGGCGGAGCACTGATATCGCACAAGCTTGCTAAGCCAGGAAAATGCGTAGTGCTCTCTAGCCCCTTACGAGCATAATCATCAGCAGTTAGCGTTGAGCTAGCCATGCAATTGGCGCAAAAGCCAACAGCCCATGCAACAGCTACTATTTTTAAAACGTCCAATTTACCCCCAGCCACAATCTTCTTCCATCTTCAACATACCCAAACTCTTCGTAGCGCATAGTTTTATCAAATGCATTGTAGAGCCCAGTTTGCAACTTAACATTGCGCGTTAGTTTAGTGTTGTAACCTATATCAAACAAACCAACGCCGGGAGACAAAATTGAGCGCGACGATACTGACGTTAACGCCGTTTCTTCTCCCCTCACGGTCCATCTTGACCAAATTTCGCTTTCTCGAGAAATACGATATGTGGTGTTCAATGTGAACAAATGTTTAGGCTGCTGAACTAAAGGCAAACCTTGATTTTCACCGGTTTTTTGCTCTGAGCGAGTAAAGCTGTAGGCCCCGTTAAATGACCAATTCCCAACATTATATTTTGCTGCAAATTCAGCGCCGTAAGACTCAGCTTCATCTACGTTGATGTTGTAGCGATCCGTTTCATCTAGGCAAACAGATAACTCGCAAGAGGCAATGGCAATTTTGTCATCGAAGTCATTGTGAAAGACAGTAATACTGTACTCTAGGCCAGCATCACCGGAATAGTACAGAGCAAGCTCTTTGTTCAACGTAGTTTCTGGTGACAGGTCTGGATTGCCGTAAACGTTGCCCCCACGGCTTTCTTGAATCCAACCATCAGCCATTTCGCGAAGCTCAGGTGTGCGATAGCCAGTAGAGACACCACCTTTCAACACCCAATTGTCGTTGATATTGTATACCGCGTAGGCGCGAGGACTAACTTGGGAACTAAACTGTTCATTGTCATCAAGACGAATGCCTAGCGTAAAAGCTAAATTATCAGTTATGCGCCATTCATCTTCGCCATAGAAAGACCACTGGCTATTTTCAATATTGGTCGCATCACCGCCATTTGTATCAAAATCATCAAGTGACTCTTCAAGGAATTCTGCACCTAACGTCAGCATATGACTGTCGCTAACAACCCAAGACCATTGAGAATTTATCACTAAATTATCAATGGTGATGTCTCTCCCCACATTCTCTACCGACTCTTGCTGAATATAACTGCGAGCAGTCACATCGCCATATTTCCCCTCGTGAGTCAGCGCATATGATTGCCTATCGCTCTCTAATTCTGATAAAGAGTTTCTTTCTGGCAAAGACTTACCGGGTGTAGCGGTGCGGGTCTGATCTTGAGAAATGAATTCAAACGTTAGTACATCTGTCGTGTTAGGTGTTAAGTGAAACGCTGTACGAATATTACTGAGGTCTTTTTCTGCATAACCACGCTCAATATTGTCTTCTTCTCGCTTTTGATAAAGGCCGCTGGCTGTAATGCTCAACAAATTTTCGATTAACGGCCCAGAAAACGCGAGCTGGACTTGACTATCTGTTCCACTGTCAGAGTTTTCTTGAATTTTAGTTTCTGCGCGAAGGTTGCCGCTCCACTTTCTAAAGTTCTTTCGCGTAATGATATTGATCACGCCACCCATTGCATCGGAACCATACAAGGTAGACATGGGCCCGCGCACAATTTCAATTCGTTCGATACTGTCCAATGGCGGCAACCAATCTTGTTCATACCCGCCGCTGCCATTTGGCTGAGACTCTCTACCTGTTTGTTTTTTTCCATCAACAAGTATAGATGTGTATTGTGCAGGTAGGCCCCGAACACTTATATCTTGGCGGTATCCGCCACCCGTAACCGTGACACCGGGTACATCGCGAAGGGCGTCGGTAATATCTTTGTATGCGCGCTGTACAAGTTGCTTTCTATCGATAACGCTTACTGACGCGGGAGCTTGTGACAAAAGTTGTTCGAAGCCAGAAGCTGTAACAGTGATGCTCTCCATATCATCTTGTTCGTTAGATTGAGCAAGAACATTCTGAGAGAACAATGAATACAGTGAAATTGCCAGTAAAGTGGGAGTAAAACGCATACTTAATCGATTAACATAAAAAAGAATAAGCTGATGATAATCATTATCATTAAGATGTAAAGTTGAATTTCGTTTTTATCGTCCCGTTAAAGTTTTTTACAGAGAGCTATCGTTCAAAATAAAAACAATACTTTGCATCCACAATGGTATTTGGGCATATTTTAGTCAATTGATGTGTTCAATAACTGTTTCAACATAGGGATTGCGTATGATTGTCGTGGTATTTAATCAAAAAGGTGGGGTGGGTAAATCAACGATTAGTACCAATTTAGCCGCACAAAGCGCGAAGGTGGGCCATAAAACGCTATTAGTAGACTTAGATGCCCAGGGAAACAGTACTCACTACGCGGGGTTTGACGCCAACGAAAAAAGCAATTCTGTTGCTGATATGTTTAAACAAGTGGTAGGTATATTCAGAACGGCTAAAAAGCCTATTGAGTTTATTCATCCAACCCCTTTTGAAAACCTCTTTGTTATGCCTTCCTCACCAGCCTTGGCTGACGTAGAGCGAGAACTCGAATCTCGATACAAAATTTTTAAACTTAAAGACGCACTAAAAGAATTAAAGGGCGAATTCGATAACATTTTTATCGACACACCACCTAATTTCAACTTTTACTCTAAAGCGGCACTTATTGCTGCAGATGGGTTTTGCGTTCCTTTTGATTGCGATGATTTTTCCGCACAGGCTATTTTGCGGTTGCTCGACAATGCTATGGAGCTTAAAGAGGATCACAATCCTGAGCTGCGTTTATTGGGTATTGTAGTTAATCAATTTAATAGTCAGGCGAAGCTTCCTGGAGAATTGGTGAACTCACTCAAGTCGGAGGGTTTACCAGTATTAGATAGCTATATCAGCGCCACGGTAAAGGTGAAAGAGTCCCATTCCAAGCGTATTCCACTTCCCTTCTATTTGCCTAAACATAAAGCGACGGGACAGATCGCCGCCTTATTTGCAGAGCTAAACGCAGATAAAACCTAATGCTAACAAGATATATTAAACATCAATATCAATGTGCTTAAGCCCGCCGCTCTTATTGTCTCGTTCTTTGTCTTTCGAGTTCTCAGCTGATGCATCAATTACCTCGGTACGCTTTATGTCTTGGAAATTGTCGCGGTCTTCTTCACTAATGTACTCAGACTTCTTTGTTTTCTGCACTTTTTTCACCCGCTCATCGGGTTCAATCGGCACTTTGGTATTACGAGGCAAAATGGGAAACAGTAGATCGTTGCTCATACGCCCTCCTAAAATGTGTATGGGTTTATAGAATTTATCGGCCGAATGGTGCTCAAAATTATGGTTCACAACTCATTCATAACGAATAGTTTTATTATATGTATATTAATTTAGAGTTAATGTAGGAAAAGAGTTCACTTTTGCCTTGCAAATCGAGGCTCAAACCGCTAATGTTTCAGCCGTTCGAAATTAGGAATTAGATTAACCAAAATGATTAACTGCGCGGCGAAACACCACCATCACCACAAAGCATAACCTTTCAGGTTCGTGCTGGAAGGTCTATATTTCCTTCCAACGGCGCAGATAGAAAAATTCTCGACCCTCGGAAGGAAACTTCCGGGGGTTTTTCGTTTTAGGCGCAATCAAAAGTTAAAACACAACGTGTAAGGAACGTTTCAATGAGTAACAGCAACAGACTTCGAATTGCCGTACAGAAATCAGGTCGCTTAAGTGATGACAGCATCGCACTTCTAAAAGCAATCGGCATAAAACTGAACATTCGTGATCGCCTGCTGATTGCGCATTCAACGAACCAGCCTATTGATTTGCTTCGCGTACGTGACGACGATATTCCAGGCCTTGTTATGGATGGCGTATGTGACCTTGGCTTTATCGGCGAAAACGAGCTTGAAGAAAAAATGCTTGAGCGAAAAGCTGCGGGTAAGCCGTTTGAATATGAAGTGTTACGTCGTCTAGACTATGGCGGCTGCCGCTTGTCCATTGCCGTACCTAACGAAATGAAATATGACGGCATTCAGTCTCTAGAGGGCAAGAAGGTAGCGACCACCTACCCTTACCTTCTTGAGCGTTATTTCAAGGACCAAGGCATCAACGCAAAAGCCGTAATGCTTCAAGGTTCCGTGGAAGTTGCACCGCGCGCGGGTGTCGCTGACGCTATTTGTGACTTGGTTTCTACAGGCGCAACACTTGAAGCGAATGGCCTTGTGGAAAAAGACGTTATCTTCCGCAGCAAAGCAGTACTTATTAAGCGCGCAGACGGCGAACTTAGCGACGAGAAAGAAACACTGGTTAACCGTCTAATGCCACGTGTTGATGGTGTATTACTGGCAAAAGAAAGTAAGTACATCATGCTACACGCGCCAAAAGCTTATTTAGAGCAAGTTAAAAGCCTACTTCCAGGTGCTGAAAATCCAACGGTACTTCCACTTGCTGGAAACGAAGAGCAAGTAGCTATCCACGTTGTTTCTACAGAAACCTTATTCTGGGAAACCATGGAAAAGCTCAAAGTCCTTGGTTGTAGCTCTATTCTTGTAATGCCAATCGAAAAAATGATGGGCTAAAAGGCAGGCAATTATGATTACTTGGTCATCTCTTTCAGAAAATGAGAAAAAACAGGCGCTAGCTCGCCCGGCTATGGCCAATAGCCAACAGTTAAAGCAAACCGTGGGCGAGATTATCGCCCGCGTTGAAGCAGAAGGTGATGGGGCAGTACTTGATTACACACGTAAGTTTGACTGCCCAGACCTAAAAAGCCTTGTGCTTTCGCAAGAGAATATCGATGCCCTAGCAGCTAAGGTAACACCTGAAGTCGCAAATGCTATCGACACAGCGTTTAACAATATAAAGACCTTTCACGAAGCACAAGTGCCAAGTGATATCGCTATTACCACCACGCCAGGAGTTCAGTGCGAGCTTCGCTTTACCGCGCTTGACGCAGTAGGCCTTTATATTCCAGGCGGCAGCGCACCGCTTCCATCAACTGTGTTAATGCTGGGCGTGCCTGCATTGGTGGCAGGCTGTGAAAATAAACTGCTTTGCACACCGCCAAACAAAGAACAACTTATTGCGCCCGAAATTGCCTATGCGGCAAGAAAATGCGGCATTGATAAAATCTTCTTGTGTGGTGGCGCTCAAGCGGTTGCAGCCATGGCATTGGGTACTGAAACGATTCCTCAGGTCGATAAAATCTTCGGCCCTGGCAATAGCTTTGTTACCGAAGCTAAACAGCAAGTTAGCCAACGTGCTGATGGTGCTGCTATTGATATGCCGGCGGGTCCGTCAGAGGTATTGGTGCTAGCCGATGAATTCGCAAACCCTGAGTTTGTAGCTGCAGATCTACTTTCTCAAGCCGAGCACGGCCCAGATTCCCAAGCTATTTTGGTATCTAACAGCGCTTCGCTTATTGAAGAAGCAAAAGCCGCGGTTGAGCGTCAATTAGCTACGCTATCTCGTGCTGAGATTGCACGCCCTGCTATGGAAAATGCGCGTTATATTTTGGCTGATTCCATTGAGCAAGCCATTGAAGCAAGTAACGCCTACGCGGCTGAGCACTTAATTGTACAAATAGAGAATGCCCGTGATTATTTGCCAAAAATTAAATACGCCGGCTCTATTTTCTTAGGTCCGTGGTCACCAGAATCAGCTGGTGATTATGCGTCAGGTACGAACCACGTGCTTCCCACATACGGCTATGCAAAGAACTACTCTAGTCTTGGTCTTTTAGACTTTATGCGTCGCTACACAATTCAAGAACTAAGTGAAGATGGCATGCGTAATTTAGGCCCTGCGATTATGGCACTAGCGGCAGCAGAAGGGTTAGATGCGCACGAGCAAGCCGTTGCACTTCGTATGCAGGCACTTAAGCAGGGAGACGCCTAATGTCGACGCTTATCGATAATTTAATTAATGAAAACTTAGTGCCGCTAAAGCCTTATGAATCGGCGCGTCGCTTGTTTTCAGGTGGTCAAGACTGGCTTAACGCTAACGAGTCACCTTATGCCAACGAATACAGTGTAGATAGCGGTAACTTTAACCGCTATCCATCGTGTCAGCCTGAAGCGGTAGTGAGTGGTTACGCAAACTACGCAGGGCTCGACAAATCGCAGCTTATCGTTACTCGCGGTGCAGATGAGGGCATTGAACTGCTTATTCGTACGTTCTGTACGCCGGGTAAAGACAGCATTCTGATTTGCCCGCCTACCTACGGTATGTATGCCATCAGTGCTGAAACCTGTGATGTGGGCATTAAGAAAGTGCCGCTTAACGACGACTTTAGCCTTAACGTGAATGCTGTATGCGCTGAAGATGACGTTAACGTGATCTTCATTTGTGCGCCAAATAATCCAACCGGTACGCCGGTTGCCCGCGAAGACATTAAAACCGTGCTCAATCACTTTGCTGATAAGGCATTGGTAGTGGTAGATGAAGCGTACATTGAGTTTGATGCCGATAATACATGGGCGAATGAGATTAACAACTACCCGAATTTAGTGGTACTTCGTACGCTGTCTAAAGCGTTTGCACTTGCCGGTCTTCGCTGTGGTTTTACACTTGCCCAAGCACCGGTGATCCAAGCTCTGCTTAAAGTAATAGCGCCTTATCCTATTCCAGAGCCAGTGGCGCAGATTGCCGCACAAGCATTGTCGGCAGAATCGCTAACGCTACTTGAGCTTCAAGTGGCAACCATCAATCGCGAAAAAGAGGCCTTAGCCGAAGCGTTAGAAGCAGTTGAAGGCTTTGAGTTAGTGGGTGATAGACGGGCAAACTTTATCTTATTCCGCTACGCAAAAGCGCAAGCCCTAATGCAGTACTTGGTAAGCCAAGGCATGCTAATTCGCGATCAATCAAAACAGCTTAACTTACAAAACTGTTTACGGGTAAGCATCGGCACTGAAGAGCAAAATCAGCGTTTAATGCAGCTAATTAACGAATTTAAAAATAATGAGGACGCGGCATGAGTCAGCAAGCCATTTTATTTATCGACCGCGACGGTACACTTGTTGAAGAGCCGCCAGTAGATAAGCAATTAGATAGTCTAGAGAAGCTGGTTTTCGAGCCAAACGTTATTCCTGTGCTACTTAAACTAAAAGCAGCTGGTTATAAACTCGTAATGGTAAGTAACCAAGATGGTTTAGGCACAGACAGCTTTCCTCAAGAAGATTTCGACAAGCCACACAATGCCATGATGGCCATTTTCGAAAGCCAAGGCGTGGTATTCGATGACGTGCTTATTTGCCCGCACTTCGATGCTGATAACTGCACATGCCGCAAGCCAAAGCTCGGTTTAGTTCAAGAATACCTGCAGCAAGGCAAAGTGGATTTCACCCGCTCGTTTGTGATTGGTGACAGAATTACCGATGTGCAGCTTGCCGAAAACATGGGTATTCGCAGCTTTCAGTACAACCGCGAGAGCTTAAACTGGAATGATATTCAGAAAAGCTTGCTTGCATCTTCACGTATAGCAGAAGTGGTACGCACAACCTCTGAAACCGACATTCGCGTTCGCGTAGATTTAGACTCGCAAGCTAAGTCGACAATTCAAACCGGCATGGGCTTTTTTGATCACATGCTTGACCAAATTGCGACCCACGGTGGCTTCGAATTAAACCTAACTACTAATGGTGATTTGCACATTGACGATCACCACAGTGTAGAAGATACCGCCCTAGCCCTTGGCGAAGCCCTTAAAAAAGCGCTGGGCGACAAACGCGGCATTGGCCGTTTTGGTTTTGCGTTGCCAATGGATGAGTGTCGTGCGGAATGTATCATGGATATTTCTAACCGCCCTCACCTTAAGTTTGAGGCTGAATTTAGCCGCGACCAAGTAGGTGAAATGGCCACTGAAATGGTGCCACACTTCTTCTACTCGCTTGCGCAAAGCATGGGGTTATCATTACACCTTTCCACCAGCGAAGGTAATGCCCACCACCAAGTAGAGAGCTTGTTTAAAGTATTTGGCCGTGCGCTACGTCAAGCTATTACTCGTCAAGGCGATGCACTACCAAGCAGTAAAGGAGCACTGTAATGTCAGTGGTAAACCCCAGCCAGCGACAAAAAATAGTCATAGTAAATACCGGCTGCGCGAACATTTCATCGGTACGTTTTGCCCTTGAGCGCTTGGGCGTTGAAGTAGACGTATCTGACAACGTAAACGTGATTAAAAGCGCTGACAAAGTCTTTTTACCCGGTGTAGGTACAGCAGCAGCGGCTATGGCAAGCATTAAGCAAAAAACGCTAGTGGAAACCCTTCAGTCGCTTACACAACCTGTGCTTGGCGTATGTTTAGGCATGCAGCTTATGGTTGAAACCAGTGCTGAAGGTGGTTTTAAAGGCACAGGCAACATCGACTGCTTGAACCTTATGCCAGGTCACGTGGCGCGCATGGAGTCAAAGGGCGTGCGCTTACCTCATATGGGCTGGAACACTGTCTCACACAACAACGAAAGTCTGTTTAAAGGCATTCCACAAGATACCTACTTTTACTTTGTGCACAGTTTTGCCGTGCCTGAATACGAGCATACGCTTGCCAGCTGTACTTATGGCAATGCATTTTCAGCCGCCATTAATAAAGACAATTTTTACGGGGTGCAATTTCACCCAGAGCGTTCTGGCGAGGCCGGAGCACAATTACTGACCAACTTTGTGAACCTATAATGATTATTCCAGCGATTGATCTTATTGACGGACACGTAGTGCGCTTATATCAGGGCGACTACGAGCAGAAAACCCAATACGAACTGGACCCAGTAGACGTGGTTCACGACTATGCCGACCAAGGCGCAACTTGGCTACATATAGTTGACCTTACCGGCGCCAAAGACACCAGCAAGCGTCAGCTTTCGCTTATCAAGTCTATGGTCGACACTAAGCGAATGAAGTTTCAAGCGGGCGGCGGCATTCGTAGCGAAGAAGAAGTAGCGCAGTTACTTGAAACTGGCGTAAGCCGCGTAGTAATTGGTTCTTTGGCTGTAAAACAACCCGAGCTGGTAAAGTCTTGGGTAGAAAAATACGGCCCAGAGCACATTGTACTGGCCCTTGATATCAATATTAGCGACAGCGGTGAAAAGCTTATTGCCACCCACGGCTGGCAAGAAAACTCTGGCGTAGCCCTTGAAGGCTTGTTAGAAGATTTCGCTACGGTAGGCGCTAAGCACGTGCTATGCACCGACATTAGCCGCGACGGTACACTGCAAGGCGCTAACACCGAACTCTATCAAGAAATGGCAGCCCGTTTCCCACATGTTAGCTGGCAAGCGTCAGGCGGTATTGGCAGTATTGCTGATATTGAAGCGCTAAAACCCACAAACGTTGGGGGCGTTATTCTAGGTCGCGCACTACTTGAAGGTAAGTTTACGGTTAAGGAGGCTATCGCATGCTGGCAAAGCGCATAATTCCCTGTTTGGATGTACGCGACGGCAAAGTTGTTAAGGGCGTTCAGTTTAGAAACCACGAAATTATTGGTGACATCGTGCCACTTGCCGAGCAATACGCAAAAGCTGGCGCCGACGAGTTGGTGTTTTACGATATTACTGCGAGCTCTGACGCCCGCGTGGTAGACAAAAGCTGGGTAAGCCGAATTGCACAGGTTATTGATATCCCATTTTGCGTAGCTGGCGGCATTAAAAGCATTGAGGACGCTGGGCGCATTTTGGAAATGGGTGCAGATAAGATTTCAATTAACTCCCCTGCCCTTAACAACCCAGACCTTATCAATCAGCTTCACGACGTTTATGGACAACAGTGCGTCGTAATTGGTATCGACAGTTTCTATAACGAAGCAACCGACCAATATGAAGTGTATAAATTCACCGGTGATGAAAGCCGCACGCAGAAAAGTCAGTGGCAAACCATCGACTGGATCAAAGAAGTACAGGCACGTGGTGCAGGTGAAATTGTACTTAACTGTATGAACCAAGACGGCGTGCGTAAAGGCTATGATGTGAAGCAGCTTAAAGCCGTGCGCGATGTATGTGAAGTGCCGCTAATTGCATCAGGTGGTGCAGGCGAAATTGCTCACTTTACTGATGTGTTCCAGCAAGCTGATGTAGATGGCGCACTTGCAGCCTCGGTATTTCACAAAGGCATCATCAACATTGACGAGCTTAAAGCAGAATTAACCAGCAATGGCATTGCCATGCGTAAGCGTCACGGATTAACGGCGCAAGCAGAAGGAGTAAACCCGTGATCATTACCAATGAAAATAGCAATAAACTGGCTTGGGACAAAATGGACAACTTGCTGCCTGCCATTGTGCAAGACGCATTATCAGGCAAGGTATTAATGCAGGGTTACATGGACCAAGATGCCCTAGCGAAAACCCTTGATACTGGTAAAGTAACCTTTTTCAGCCGCTCAAAGCAACGTCTTTGGACCAAGGGTGAAACATCTGGTAACACGCTAGATTTAGTGAGCGTTGCCTGCGACTGCGACCAAGATTCACTGTTGGTACTTGCCAACCCTAACGGCCCAACATGCCACACCGGCGTTGAGAGCTGTTGGTTTGACGGCAACACACCCGCATTTACCTTTCTTGCAGACTTAGAACGTGTCTTGGCAGCGCGTAAAGATGCTGACCCAAAAAGCAGCTATACTGCAAGCCTATACAACAAAGGTATTAAGCGCATAGCACAGAAGGTGGGTGAAGAAGGTGTAGAAACCGCGCTAGCAGCTACTGTCCACGACAAAGAAGAGCTTAAAAACGAAGCCGCTGATTTGCTGTATCACCTAACAGTGTTACTTCAAGCTAGCGACATGTCGCTTAATGATGCACTTAACGTGTTGCGTGAGCGTCATAAGTAATCTACTAGCAATTAAAGATCTTATCCAAAATGCCCTTCTCGTTTTCTACGCGAAGGGCATTTTTATACGCTAATTATTTCTCTACTTCTCTGTTTCCCTATTTCTCTATTTCTCTATTTCCCTTACCACTTGCCCATAAGCCAGCAGTGCGAACAACCCTGTTCCGCCAACGATATTCCCAAGCAATGTAGCGCCGATAAGAGAAACGGTTTCGATAATACTTATCTTATCTTGCAGTGCCAACAAGAAGAGCTCTGTTGAACCGGCTATCACGTGCGTAAAATTACCTACAGCAATCAAATAGGTAAAAATCACAATCATCAATATTTGGGAATGCTTGACCGAAGGCTTCATCCACACGATAGCGGCGATAATAAATCCAGACGTAATACCGTAAGAAAAAGCGTCTGATGGTGATAACTTGGCATAATGCTCAGATATAGCAGTCATTCCTTCTACCAGCTCCGGAGGCACAGCTTGCAGGGTATAGCTAAATAATGCAGCTAGAAAGGTGCCGAACATATTAGCGGCGAAGACAATAGACCACAGACGCGCAATACAAAAGCCCATATTTAACGATGGCTTGCTCAACAACGGAAGAATGACCGAAAGCGTATTTTCGGTGAAAAGCTGCAGTCGACCAACGATAACCAACACGAACCCCACGGTGTAACCTAAATTCTCTATCACAAACTGATTAGGAGAACCGGAAAAGAGATGATGCAGAATTCCTTCGGCTAGGATTGAAATCGATATACCAATACCTGCTGCAACCCCTGACCACCATAACGACATCATAGGGCGCTGAAGTTCCTCAAGCCCTTCCCTATGTACGATGGCGTACAAAGAAACAGAATTTAAGCTTTGGTTATCTCTTACATCCTTTTCTTCGGTATGGCTCAACGCCACATCTTGCTGTCTGTCGCCCGAATCCTTAGCATCTTTAGCCATCAACCTCTCCAGTTTTTCTCATTTGTTTACGTCATTTGTATACGCAGATAGAGATAATACGTAAGGCACGCTTGTTTTTGGTCAAAACACCTCTTCATGCATTAACGTATAAGGGCCAATACAAAGGTATAAAAACCAAATCAACAAAGATGAATAGACAACTGATGTTTTAGAACGAATTATGTACAATGCGAACTGATACTTTAATCGCGTAATACCTACAAAATTATTCGGATTGTCCCGCTAAAAATCGCAAAAATGTACTATGTTCAGTACTGGTCTCTTTTTAACCAAAGTTGTTTTTATAAATGAAAAAAAGTCATTCTCTTTCTTCCAAGCTTATGTCTGTTGTTGGCATGCTTTTTATACTTCTCGCCGCAGTGTTTATTTGCGTAAGTTATCTCTTACTTGACCGGACAGAAAAAGAAATAGACCAGCATGTTAATCAAGAAATTGTAGACCAGATACAAAAGACTGTATCTGCCAAGGCATCTCAATATGCAGCGCAAACGGAAGCACTTATTAACAGTGCACATATTTTGCCGAACGCGTTAGCGGCTCAACTTACTAAAAGCATAGAGGCGAATGATTCGCTGTCATTGAGCCGCGAACAGACCGAGCGCTTAGTTGAAAGTATGTTGGATACGAATTTAACCTCAAGCGTTTATGCGCAGTTTGAAACAAACAGGTTTGACGGTAAAGCTTCTGAAAACATAAGTGGTAAGTCTCATTCAACGCCAGGAACAGGTAGCTTCGAGGTTTATTTTATTCGGGGAGCAAACGGCGCTGCTGAGCAGATAGCAATTACTGATCCTGAGTTAAAGCATGATACAACGCTTGATGAATTCGGGTTTAGAGCAGCTGAATGGTATCTGTGTAATGAAGAAACACGCAAGCCCTGCGTTTCTAACCCTTACCAATACGAAATTCGCGAAGGCTATACTGAGTTAATGACTAGCCTAACTGTTCCTGTTATCGCAAATAACCAATTCCGCGGCGTAGTTGGAACCGATCTAAACCTTCCTATTATTCAAAAGCGAGCTGAAGGTCTCAAAGCTTCGCTCTATAACGGCAATGCTGAGGTTTATGTTGTCAGTCAAAACGGTTTAGTTGTTGCTGCAACCGATGCAAAGGACAAACTGGCTAGACCATTTACTGAGGTTTTTAGTGATAAAGCCAAATCAAACATGCTGTTAAGTGCAAAACAACAGTCTGGACTTATTGAAAACGATGGCATGTTGTATGTCACTCAAGACATATCACTCCCCCTTGCAGATGTGAAATGGAAAATGATTGTTGGTGTGAGTAAAACACATGCGATGGCGCCGGTTACTTCGCTCGAATCGATGATTTCTTCAGCAGTGACGTCACTGCTATCGACACAACTTATCGTAGCGATAATATGCACAGCTGTTGCACTTGCCCTCGTTTTTGTATTTACAAAAAGTATTATCCAACCCGTACGTCAAGTCGCTGAGCGAATGGAAGAACTCGCTGGACAGGGCGGAGATTTAACGCAAAATATTCACGTGCATTCGCACGCGGAACTCATTCAGCTAAGTGAAGCGTTCAATCTCTTTAAGGAGCGCGTGCGGGAGCTTCTTGATCAAGCCAAACAGTCGTGTGCTCAGGTCATTGAGCAAAGTGGCGAAACGCAGCGCCACACCGAAAGTACAAACTCACTTATCCAAGTACAGCAGGCTGAAATAGACAGTGTCGTTACCGCTATCACTGAAATGTCTCAAACCGCGCAAGAGGTGGCGAGAACGGCTGCCGATGCAGCCGATAATGCAGATAACGCTACCAACTCAGTGAAACAAACGGAAAGCGAGATTTCAGAATCGACACATTCAGTGACAGAGCTATCTAAAGAGATGCAAAACGCATCGGACGCGGTTCAAGCGGTGTCTCAGCGAAGTGCTGACATCAAAAAGATCCTTGATGTTATTGGTGCGATAGCCGACCAAACTAATCTATTGGCCCTAAACGCTGCCATTGAGGCTGCACGCGCGGGTGAAAATGGCAGAGGATTTAGTGTTGTTGCTGATGAAGTTCGCTCTCTCGCCTCTAAGACCGCAGAGTCAGTGGGTGAAATTGGCAAAGTTATTACAGCATTACAAAGTGAAGTTGATCATACAGTAAACACTATTCACTCGGGCAGTCGAAAAGCTGAAGATGCGGCTCAACTCTCGCAATCCGCGTTAGGAAAAATGCAGACCACAGTAATGCAAATTGGAGAGATCAGTGAACGTATGACGCAAATGGCAGCTGCAGCAGAAGAACAAAGCCAAGTGAGTGAAGAACTGAATAGAAATATGGTGGTTATTGGTAATGCAACGTCTGATGTTTCCACTAACTCTAATGCATCAGCAGAAAGCTCTAAAGCTATCTTCAGTGCTGTAAGCACGCTTAGGGAGTTGTTGGCCAAACTAAAAACTCATTAAGCCGTTCAACGAATGGAAAAAAGGCTCGTAAGAATGTAATTCATTCGAGCCTTTTAATGTTATTTACCCTGTATGTTGGTGTTGAACACTTGCGTTACTTTTTGCTTAAAAACGAACAACTAGTCCTGCTGATCAGAGGGATTGAGCAAGACAGGCGTGCCAAGGCCCAGTGCCTCCAAACGTTCAAATTGAGAGGCTTTATCGCCTACAATTAGGTAAATCATTTTATCTGGGTGAATGTAGTTGGCGTACAATTGTTTGACGTCATTCACGGTCAGGTTTTCAACTTCAGTCTGTTGTTGCAGAACGTAGTCGTCGGCAAGCCCAAAGTCACTTATTTCAGTTACCATATTCAGTTTAGCCCCCAGCGTTTCGAAAGCGCGCGCCCCCGATTTAAGGGTAAAACCTTTGGTAACCGCTAAGTCTTCACTTGAAAAATCAGACTGGAACGAAGACAAAATATCTTTGATGGCTTGGGTGGCTTCTAGTGTGACGTTAGTACGTACAGCACTTCTTATTGTAAATTCACCCGTATATTGGTCGCTAGAAAACGAAGAGCGAATACCATAGGTATAGCCCTTATTTTCTCGCAGCTCCTGCATGAGCTGTGACGCAAAACCGCCGCCGCCCAACCGATAGTTCATTACGCTCGCCTTGTATGCGTCTGGATGGGTAACTTTTGGTGCCGCGTGACCAAAATACAAGACCGACTGCTTTGCGTTTGGCACGTCATAGAAAAATAACTGGGCATCGTCAGGTAATTTTGGCTCTGATACCGCTGGTAACGTCACGTCTTTTTGGGCCCACCGCGTATTAAGGTTTGATATGGCCTTAGTAACAGCCTTTTGCTCAATATCGCCAGCAACATGTAACTTCGTCAGAGAAGGTGAGAAATTTTTCTCGTAATAAGCTTTAACGTCCTCAATGGTAATAGAAGATACGCTTTGCATATCCCCTAATGCCGTGTTTGCAAATGGATGATCTTGCCCGTAAAGCAGTGCTTTGAATTCCACAGCTGCAATTGCATTTGGATTGGCTCTAATTTGTTCAATTTGATTGATAGTATCGTTTTTAGCCAACTCAAATTCTTTTTCATCGAATCGAGGAGAAAGCACAATTTCCGACACCAACTGCATAAGTGCATCGAAATGCTTAGAGAGTACCGTTCCGCTTATTGTGATATCCGTTTCAGATGCATTGGCTTCAATAGATGCGCCAAGTAGCTCTAGTTCCAGCTCTAGCTCCTGTGGCGATTTGTTCGCGGTTCCTTTAAGCAACGTTGCCGCCAGCAAGTTTGCGGTACCTCTCTTATCCTCTTGGTCGAAAAGCATTCCGCCATCAAGTTTCAGTTCAAACATTACTAGCGGTACTTCATCATTAGAAATACCAGCAATGCGAAGCCCTGAAGACAAGTCAGTTTGCCAAACTTCTGGAGGCGTAATGGTTACGCTGTCGCCATAGCTAGGCTCTCTCGTTCGATCGAACGAGGACGGCGTGCGCTTATAATCGGCAACGACCGACGCATCAAAACTTTCTTCAGCACCAGCAACTATCTGCTCTTCGACCACCTGCGCCGCTGTCGACCCCTTAAGCACTAAGCTTTGCTCGCCCTTAGGTACAAAGCTGGTAGCGACATATGGCTTATCTTTGATGTAGGCGTTGTACACCCGCATAACGTCTTGTTGGCTAACGCCTAGTATTTTTTCCACGTCCTGGCTAGTAAACCCGGCGCCGCCAGCAAAAATTTCGTATTGCGCAAGCTGGAAGCCTTTCCCTAGAACACTCGACAGACCTTTATAGAACTCCGTTTCCTGTCCTGCTTTAATACGCGCTAAATCCTCTGATGAAATTCCGTCTTTCTCAAAACGGGCAAATGCTTCATTAACACCGTCTAAAACTTGATTTAAATCGACACCATTAAACGCCATTATCTGTAGCTGAAGCTGTCCCGCAATTTCCGCGTCGTAACCGTATAAATAAACATTACTGGTGAATTTTTTCTCGTCGATGAGAACTTGATTAAGCGGTGCATTCTTCCCTTGGCTTAAATATTGGGAAAGTACTTGAAGCGCGTAGTAATCGCGGTGATATTCAGGCACAGTAGGCCACACCATAGTTAACAGTGGCGCTTGTGCAAAATTATCTATGTGATAGCGTTTCACCGTGTTCTCTAATTTTGCGGGTTGAGGCGTAAGTTTTTCTATAGGTTCGCCAGACGGAATTTCATCGAAATATTTTCTAACCCATGCTTTCGTTTGGGCAACGTCAATATCACCTGCAATGGTTAGTACCACATTATTGGGTACATACCATTTATTAAAAAACTCTTTAACATCCGCCAGCGTGGCATTTTGCAAATCTTCCAGCGAACCAATGACTTGCCAACTGTAGGGATGGCCCTCTGGGTATAGGTTTTTATCAATTACATATTGGTTATGACCGTAAGGGCGATTATCAACACTTTGACGCTTTTCATTTTTTACCACCTGCTTTTCTTTAGCGAGCACAGGGTCTGTTACTGTGTTAATGAAATAACCTAATTTATCAGCCTCTGCCCAAATCATTTTTTCAAGCGCATCAATAGGCACCGTTTGATAATAGTTGGTGCTGTCTCGACTAGTAGATCCGTTCGCCCCTGAGCCCCCAATTCTGGCGCTTAGCTTATCTAAGCCACCTTTACCGAGGTTTTCAGACTCTAGAAACAATAAATGCTCAAAGAGATGAGCAAATCCCGTTCTCCCCTCTTTTTCTCTTGCAGACCCCACATGCGCAGTTAACGCGACCGCCGCTACAGGGTCAGATCTATCTACGTGCAAAATAACAGTTAACCCGTTATCAAGCGTGAAGCGTTCATAATTTACATTGAATGAGTTGGCATTTTCGACAGCAGTTTGGCTACTGGCCGGGGGATTATTGTTCGTGCATCCGATTGATAATGTGCTTAATGCAACAACCGCGACCGCTGTATATAGCCTGGTTCGTTTAAAGGAATTGAGCATGCTGTAACTTCTTCGACTATCAAAACCATAATAATTAACACAGGCCCACTGTTAGCGCCATGATATTCCTTTTGCTGGAAAAATGCGCTATCAATACTGAGGACGTTCAAAACCCATAACAAAAGCAAACCTAAACAACTGATATGTAGAATAAAAATTAAATATAAGCCTTTACCGTTCAAATTTCATTTGTGTCAATTCACCGCGCTATCACTAAGCTTCTGACACAGTTGGTTACATTTTCACACGGCCAAAACGGAACAATTTAACGAGGGAATAATCTACACCTACGAGCGAACTAATGAAGTGAAGGCTCACCAATGTGATTAGATTAAAAGAGCAAAGTTAATTAAAGGACTCCATAGTGATTAACATTAAGCAAAGTGTTAGAAGCAACTTACCGTTTATTTTATTTGTGGTGTTACTTTTCTCTTTTCGAAGCAGTGTAGCAGATTGGTACTATGTACCAACTGGTTCGATGGAACCCACTATTTATGTTGGAGACAGAGTTATTGTTGATAAATCTGCATACACGCTAGAAATTCCATTTACAGACGTTGTCCTTGCGAAAACCGGCGCTGTCAATCGCGGAGACATTGTTATTATCAATAGCCACGCGGCTGATACCAGACTTATAAAGCGAGTTGTTGCAGTAGAAGGTGATACGGTACGACTCGAGGAAAATCGGCTATCCATTAATGGTGAGAAAGCATCAGTTGAAGCAAAGGGTAGCTCTCTTTTCCTAGAAAACATATTAGGGCATACCCGTACAATTGCGCTTAATCCGCTACCTAGCCCAGCGAAAAGCTTTAATTCTGTCACCGTGCCTAAAGGTCATGTGCTCGCACTAGGTGACAACAGAAATAATAGCGTAGACTCTCGCTATTACGGTTTTATTCCTGTTGAAGAAATACAGGGAAAAGCAAATTATGTTGCGTTTTCACTCGATACTGAAGATACGTATCTGCCTAGAAAGGAAAGATTTTTCACCGCGTTAGAATAGAACTACCATCGAGACTCCTCTTCATCAGATAACGTGAAGAGGTATTCTTAAGCGACCTTTACCAGCGTCTAATTATTTTTCGCTTGAAAGGGAAGCAAATTGCAGAGCGTATTAGAGGTGATGCGAGCACCTCCAAATATTTCTGAGAGCTGAAACCCCCTAATTTATGTACAAATATTAAACGCATTAACCTATTTCACCGTACACTCTCATCTATTTCTCAATGTTAAATTTGCTTTCCATCTCAATGGGAACGTGGCTTTTTCCTCTCCATAAAATTTCATAACACCGCCTTTATCAAGTAAAAAAGGAATACCTGCTTTACACACCTTGTAACCAAGTGTCACAAATTTCGCCATTACAACTATTGCAACTTTAGTATTAGAAATGCTATTCATGAGTTCGTAACATACTTATGTTGCAGCAACACACAACAAGTAAATGGATAATAAGGAAATAACAATGAAACAAGGTCGTAAAATAAGTGCTATAGCAGTGGGATTGGCACTTGCAGGAATTACCTCACTAAGTCCTGTACATGCGCAGCAAGCTGATGAAGAAGCAGCGAACCTTGAGCGAATTGCAGTCACCGGTTCACGCATTAAACGCACAGATATGGAAGGCCCCTCTCCTATTCAGTCTATTGACGCAACAATGATTGAAGGCATGGGCTATGAAAACTTACAGCAGCTTTTAGAAAGAATGCCAGCCACGGGTGCCGGTACTTTTTCAACTCGCAACAACAGCCAAGACTCTACCGCTAATGGCGCAGCAGCAGTATCACTCAGAGGAATGGGACCAGATGCAACACTAGTTCTCATTAACGGCCGCCGCGTCGCCATCAGCGCCTTTGCCGAAAGTATCACCAACTCATTTGTAGATATTAACTCGATACCCGTATCTGCCATCGAGCGCATTGATATTCTAAAAGACGGCGCATCTGCGATTTATGGTTCCGATGCGGTAGCAGGTGTAGTTAACGTTGTACTTAAGAAAGACTATGAAGGTCTTGAAATTAACGCTGGCTATGGCGGCACGACTGGCCCTAGCTATGACGAGACCACTGCAAGTATTCTATGGGGCTCTCAAAGCGAAAAAAGCAGCGCAACCGTTATTATTGACTATTTCAATAACAGCACGCTGGGTGCTGATGAAATGGGCCGTTTTGGTACCGCCAACCAGTCACCGTATGGCGGTATGGATTTTCGTTCATCACGGGGTTATCCAGGCTACTTCTATGTAGATGGCGTTAAAACAATCGATCCAGACTGCCCTGCAGATAGCGCTACGGCTTCTGGCAGTTGCTTATTCGATTACGGCCCGTTTGGATTAACAATTCCAGCCTCTGAGCGCGTGGGCTTTATTGGCCAATTCGATTACAAAATTGGCGATGAGACCACAGCGTTTATGGAAGTTGCTATGCAGCACAACACATCGGAAGCAGGCGGTGCAGCAACGCCCTTGGATGAAGATGCGGGCTTAACCGTTCCGGGGACTCACCCCAACAACCCATTTGGTCAAGACATTGAAATTGGTCGCTACCGCCCTGTTGATGCAGGCGCGCGCCGTTGGGATATTGAGTCCGATACCCTTCGTTTAGTTGCGGGCTTACGCGGTACATTCAACGATTACGACTGGGAAGCATCAGTACAAAAAGGGCGAAGCCGTTCGGAGCAAAGCGGTGATCAATCACAAGGTTGGGTGCGTGTTGACTGGCTACAAGAACAAATCGATCTTGGTAACTATAACCCTTTCGGCGGCGTAACTAACCCACAAAGTGTGATTGACGAAATAACTACAAGCCTTGTGCGCCGCGGTGAGTCTCGTATGACAAGTGTTGATGCACATATCACTGGTGAAGCGTTTAGCTTTGGTGACGACGTTGTGATGATGGCTGCAGGTGTCGAGTATCGCGAAGAGCAAGTATCTGATGTACCTGATGTGCAGTTCCAACGAGGACTTATTTTTGGTACTGAATCGGTTTCAGCTTCAGCAGAACGGGACCAGTACGCAGCATATCTAGAGCTATCAATACCATTGGCTGATCAACTAGAGCTTCAACTCGCTGGCCGTTACGATCATTACAGTGATTTTGGCAGCACAACCAATCCTAAAATCGCATTACGTTGGGCACCAAGTGATGAAGTCACAGTTCGCGGCTCATGGGCACAAGGGTTTAGAGCGCCCTCTCTCGCACAAGTTGGCCTTGGTCCATCGCAGAAAAGCGTATTCTTCGTAGACCAATATCGCTGTGAGGCAACGGGCCAAGACTGTGAATCGCTAGACTACAATATCGAGTTTGCGGGTAACCCTAATCTTGATGCAGAAGAGTCAGAGTCATGGAACGTTGGTGTGATCTACGCACCTATTCAAGAACTCGGTTTGAGCATTGATGTATGGAGTATTACCCAAGATAACAAAATCGACGAGCAGCAGTTCGGTCTTGTTTACGATGCAGAATGTAATAATCAAGACAGTACAATCTGTGTTCGTTTAGACCCTCAGCAAGGTGAGTCACTAGGTGTTATTCAGAAAATTTTCAACACCTATCAGAACGTATCATCACAAGAAGCATCAGGTGTTGATTTCAGTACTAATTACAGCATGGAATTGCAAGAATACGGTAACCTGCGCTTCAACCTAGATTGGTCTTACATGAATAAGTTTGAAAAAGACGGTTTAGAATATACGGGCGAATACGGTTATCCAGAACACCGCTGGTTGTTCGGCACTACTTGGTCAAAAGGCGCGTTTGATGCCAACCTAAACATTAGCTTTATTGGTGAGTTTGAAGACACCCCAGATATTGATTTCGACGGTGTATTAGATTTCGAGGAAAATACGTCTAGAACCGTTGATTCTCAAATGCTGGTAGACTTGCAATTTGGTTACAATTACAGCGATAACCTTCGCTTAGTCATTGGTTCAAACAACCTGCTAGATGAAGAGCCGCCGTTTGCAATTGGTGATGGTGATGGTGATCTTTATGGTTACGTAGGCGGTGTACACAACCCTCGTGGCCGCTTTGTTTACTCTAAAGTAACTTACCGCTTCTAAAAGGATCTAAAAAGACAAAGCGCTCGATGCATTTTATCTGCACCGAGCGCTTTTTTATTCCACCAAACGAGCGAGCTATTCAGTTTGAAGGAACTTGAGTTATATATTTAACCTACATACCGAAATGAATAAGTACTAAGTTACCCACCGCAGCACAAAGCATAGCGAGGAAGGTTAGGATCATACCGGCGAAGCGCTGCCAGCTAACGCCAGAGTGGCGTCCTAGGCCATAGGCATGCAGCACACGACCAAATAATAGTGCACTTCCTAGCGCGTGAACCGCCCACACTTGACCCGTATTAGCTTCGAAGCACGCAATCATTATAAGCGTAATGGGAACATACTCGCTAAAGTTGCCATGGGCTCTAGAAAGTCGAATAAGATCTTCATGACCACCATCGCCAATACCAACCTGATGTCGACGTCTGGCACCAATAACTAGAAAGGACAAGTACAGGTAACAAATACCTAATAAGCTGGCGTAAAACGCCGTGATTGGCAAAACCATGGTTAACTCCACATGTTATAGTTATATCGCGATGAAATGGTCGGCAATTACGTTCTCATTATCATGAACGTCATTAAACGTTATCTGCTAGTAAGTTACAAGCAACAAAAAAGGCCGCATAAGCGACCTTTTGTAAACGTTGTCGACGATTAGCCTAAACGCTCAGCAAGTTCAGCACTTACTTCTTCAACTGGGCGAGTACCGTCTAGCTTATGGTACTCACAGTTTCCAGCTTCGGCTTCTGCGCTGTAGTAATTTACAAGCGGCTTGGTTTGCTCATGGTAAATTGCAAGGCGCTTGCGTACCGTTTCTTCCTTATCGTCATCACGAACAATGAGGTCATCACCGGTCTCGTTATCCTTACCTTCCACCTTCGGTGGGTTATATACCACGTGGTATACGCGGCCCGATGCAGGGTGAACACGACGGCCGCCCATGCGCTCTACAATTACATCGTCTGGAACGTCAAACTCAATGCAATGGTCAACAGAAACACCAGCTTCTTTCATTGCATCAGCTTGTGGAATAGTGCGAGGGAAACCATCTAGCAAGAACCCATCTTTACAGTCGTCTTGAGCGATACGCTCTTTAACTAGACCAATGATTATTTCATCAGAAACAAGCTTACCTTCATCCATTACACGCTTCGCTTCAAGACCAAGCTCAGTACCCGCTTTAATAGCAGCACGAAGCATATCGCCCGTTGAAATTTGTGGAATGCCATATTTGCCCATCAAGAACTGAGCTTGTGTGCCCTTACCCGCGCCAGGAGCGCCGAGAAGAATGATTCGCATGAGTGCGTTCTCCGCTTATGATTTTTAAACTTTTTACTTCGGGCACTTTACACATTCAACACAGGGGTGACAAGTGTAAGGAGTACCGTAATGTTAATCTTAAGACTAATGGCGAATATATGTTCAGCTTATTGGCGCTTTTATAGGTTTACACTTATGTTGATGAGGAAATTACCAAACAACTCATCCCCTGCTGAAGCTGAATTACTTAACGCGCATAGCGATTAACTTGACATTTTTAACTGCCAAAATATAGCACAGTAAAACGGTCAAACTTAATTTTATAGGACGTTACAATAAAAAAACGGGCATGGCGCCCGTTTTTTACGTAAATATTCTAACTCACTTGCCTATTTGGCCAACTTCATTAATAAAGTGTTTAAGTTCTGAACAAAACTAGAAGGGTCTTTCAAGCTGCCCTGTTCTGATAACGCAGCTTGGTCGAACAACACACCTACCCACTGATTAAATAGCTCTTCATCTTGCGTGTCAGCAAGCAGTTTAACCAAGCTATGCTCAGGGTTTAGTTCGAAGTGATACTTCACGTCTGGCACTGTCTGGCCAGCCGCCTGCATCAGCTTCATCATTTGCGTAGTCATACCGTTATCGTCAGCAACGATCACTGCTGGTGAGTCAGTAAGACGATGTGTAAACTTAACGTCTACTACCTTATCACCAAGCGCAGCTTTTGCTCTTTCAAGTACACCTTCAACTTCTTTTTCTGCTTCTTCCTGAGCTTTCTTAGATTCTTCGTCTTCTAAGTCACCTAAATCTAAGTTTCCTTTCGCGATAGAAACAAACTGCTTCTCATTAAACTCAGTTAGGTGAGACATTAACCATTCGTCAATGCGTTCGCCCATTAGCAGTACTTCGATTCCCTTCTTACGGAAGATCTCAAGGTGTGGGCTAGACTTCGCTGCTTGCAAGCTATCTGCAGTCACGTAGTAAATCTTGTCCTGACCTTCTTTCATGCGCTCAATATAATCAGCTAATGAAACTGTTTGTGCGTCTGATTCACCATGGGTAGACGCAAAGCGCAATAGGCCGGCAATCTTCTCGCGATTACTAAAGTCTTCTGCAGGCCCTTCTTTCAACACGTTACCAAATTCGTTCCAGAACGACTGGTACTTGTCGCTGTCGTTCTTCGCCATTTTCTCAAGCATTTGTAAAACGCGCTTTGTACAGCCTTGGCGCAGTGCTTGAGTAATCTTGTTGTCTTGAAGAATTTCACGAGACACGTTTAGCGGTAGATCGTTACTATCTAGCAAACCTTTCACAAAGCGCAGATAGGTCGGCATAAACTGCTCTGCGTCATCCATGATGAAAACGCGTTGAACGTAAAGCTTAAGACCATGGTTTTGGTCGCGGTTCCACATGTCGAACGGCGCTTTAGAAGGTATGTAAAGCAGGCTAGTGTACTCTGTTTTACCTTCTACTTTGTTGTGTGCCCATGCTAGCGGATCAGCGAAGTCATGAGAAATATGCTTGTAGAACTCGTTGTATTCTTCGTCAGTAATATCAGACTTTTCACGAGTCCAAAGCGCGGTGGCTTTGTTAACCACTTCCCACTCACCAGGCTGAGCTTCGATTTTCTCGCCGTCCGGACCTTCCCTCTCTGGCACTTCGTCCTTCCACATTTGCACAGGAATGCTAATGTGGTCAGAATATTTGCTTACGATAGAGCGAAGGCGCCATGTGTCGGCAAATTCTTTTTCGTCTTCACGTAAATGAAGCGTAATTTCTGTACCGCGAGTAGGCTTGTTGATTTCAGCGATGGTGAATTCACCTTCACCGTCTGAAACCCATTCAACACCGGTAGAGGCATCAGCGCCAGCTGCACGAGTACGAACCGTCACTTTATCTGCAACGATAAACGCTGAGTAGAAGCCTACACCGAACTGACCAATAAGCTGCGAGTCTTTCGCGCTATCGCCAGAAAGCTTGCTAAAGAAGTCTTTAGTGCCAGATTTAGCGATGGTGCCTAAATTCGCGATGACTTCATCGCGAGTCATCCCAATACCGTTATCGGTAATCGTTACCGTGTTCGCCTCTTTATCGACGCTCAGCTTTACGTTTAATTCACCATCGTTTTCATACAGGCTATCATTTTCTAGCGCACGAAAGCGCAGTTTATCTGCAGCATCTGCCGCGTTTGAGACCAGCTCGCGTAGAAAAATTTCTTTGTTTGAATACAAAGAGTGAATCATCAGTTGAAGAAGCTGTTTTACTTCTGTTTGAAAACCGTGGGTTTCTTTTTGGGCTGCTTCAGCCATAATCCAATATCTCCTCGTTGAATGGATCACGTTTGATGTTAAACAGGTAAGGTCGCTCAACGTACTTTTCAACGTTTAGAACGAAAATTTATCTTCAATTGGGAGATTTTTTAATAAGAACGAGTGGCGTAGGCTGTTTTACAAACGATTAAGAGGGAGTCGCCCAAAAAGCAATGGCCGAATAGGAAGAAAATCGCGTTTTGCTTTACTCAAAGAAAAACGCGCTGCTTTAAAACTAGAGCTTACGGCGGCCTGAAAACGCATGGGTTAGCGTATTGCCGTCAATATACTCGAGCTCTCCTCCAACTGGCACCCCATGGGCAATACGAGAAGCATCAACACTGTGGCTTGCACAAAGTTGTGCTATGTAATGCGCCGTCGCCTCCCCTTCCACCGTCGGATTGGTAGCAAGGATCACCTCATTAATTCCACCCGCACCAAGGCGTGCTTCTAATTCTGTTAACCCTATTTCTTCGGGCCCAACGCCGTCAATAGGTGATAAGTGCCCCATAAGCACAAAGTATTGGCCTTTGTAACTTAACGTTTGCTCAATTGCTAAAACATCTTGAGGGCTCTCTACAATGCACAGAAGGCCGCTTGCTTCTCGCTCGGGATGACGGCATATGTCACATAATTCGTCTTCTGTGAAGGTTCTGCAGCGCTTGCAGTGATGAATATGCTCCATGGCATTATGAAGCACATTGCTTAAATCGATAGCCCCCGTGCGATTTCGTTCTAGAAGGTGGAATGCCATTCGTTGCGCGCTTTTATTACCAACACCGGGTAAGCAAGTTAGGGCCTGTATTAATTCTGAAAGTAAGGGACTGAACTTCATAGTATCTATTGCTTCGGTGCTTTTTCTAGTTGAGAGGATTCGCGCTTTTGTTCTGCGCCTTCGCTATCTTGTTTTAGTCTATCGCGGTATTTAATCACGTTACGCTTGGCTTGGTCGAGTTTAACTTCATACACGTTGCCACCAAATAACCCTTTATACTCTTCATCTGTAAAAACCAGCGTATTGTTATCGTAGAAAGTAACTGCCTCTTTTTGTGTGACTACGCCTAGGTCTATGCGAGACACGTCTCCATTGAAGAAGTTATCACCTTCGAAATTTTCAAACAGCCATAAACTGGTAGAGTCTAGTAATACGAGTTTTGTTCTGTCTGGACTAATTGCAGCAGAGGTTATCCAGCATAATTTTTCAAGCGTGGTACAGGTTTTAAACTCACCAATAAGCTGTGCATCAAAGTTGGCGGCATGATCACCTACCTTGTAAAGCTTCGTTATACCATCAAAAGGCTGGGTTCTATTTTTGGTAAATAAATAAAGATTTCGTTTATATTCAACAAAGGCTTCTAAGTCGTAATTCTTATCCTGGGGTTTAACTTTGCCTTTTCCCATTTCAGGATAAGTAAATTTTATAATTTCAGCTTCGGTAGTATCTGTTTTTATATCAATGGGGTTTTCGATTTTATAGATCGTAAGCCAACGGCGCTTGTTGTCATTATTCCCAAAGTCGCCTAAAAAGAAATGACCAAAACTATTTTGAGTCATATCTTCCCAATCGACATTTTTTGCATTGGTAACCGTAACTTCTCTTTCTATCGTACCATCTTTATTGAGCATGTAGAGAATGGGTCCGTCACCACTGTCATTGATAGCCCAAAGTCTTTTGTACTTATCGAATTCAATGCCTGATATTTCTTTAAGTTTTGGATCGACTGTCACTGTTTTCATTTTAAACAGTTCATGCACACTCATAAAAAATGCCACGGCGGCAATAGGAAGAAGAATAACCGTGGTGATAACTAAGCCTTTCCTTAGCACTACTAAAAACCCTCTATCTTAGGTAAAAGTGTGCCGACACATCATTTTCCTGAATTTGGTTCGTAAGAAACAGCATTACGCAGTTTGGGAATGATGGCGACAGTAATATAACGAATAATATAAGAAATAAGACCAATCTCACATCTAATACCAATCCGCAATGTCTGCGGAATGTTGTACTGATTGAAACCGTCTGAATTTGCTGAGCAGTATAGTGGAATTATCTACATACTCAAAAACGTATATGAGATTGGTATTCATGTAAAACTCAAAGGAAGAATATCGAAGTACCAACGTTGACTTCTCGCACTCCTTAAATACCGGGCATTACTAGCTTGGTTTATTTCTAAAGACTAGTCGCGCTAGACATTTACGGTTTTCGTTGCAAATTCGGCCTGCAGAAACTCCATTAGGCCTTCCAAGTTAAGGGGTTTGCTGAAGTAAAATCCTTGCATAGCACGAGCTCCAATTTTCTTCGCAAAGTTGACCTGTTCAGCAGTTTCTAATCCCTCTAGAGTGCAAGGCATTCCAAGTTTTTCGCACATTGAGACTACATTTTCGATAATGAGCGATCTTCGAAGCCCTCCTCTTGTCTCAAGAGGAAAATCTGGCAGCAATGAACGGTCTATTTTAATCGAATCATAGGCCTCGTCTGCAAGTTCTGAGATACATGAGAAGCCAGTGCCAAAATCATCGATTGAAATGGTAACACCTAGCTGCTTTATAGCTGTTAGCACCTCCCGTGCTTTCTCACTTTGTAAGGTTGATTCAGTGATTTCTATAACAATTCGTTTTGCAGAAATATTGTGAAAAGCGAAGCGTTCCGCAAACAGATCAATTACCCCTGAATTTTGAAGCTGTACAGCTGACATATTTAAATTAAATCTTACGTTTGAGAAACCCCAGCGATCGATGGTTTTAATTGCAAAGCAAACCTCATCCAACATTAATAGACCGATGTCATGGATATGATTTGAGCGCTCTGCAATGGGAATAAACTTATCTGGGCTAACCGGGCCGTGGCTAGGAATATACCATCTGGCAAGCGCTTCAATGGCTATTATTTCTCCTTTAGCCCCGATAATAGGCTGATAGTAGGCGGTGATTTGTTTATCCTGAATTGCGCTTTTTAGCCCTTGCTGGATAAACAGTCGGTACTCTATGTTTTTAGATAAGTCTTCACTGAATACGACTGTGCTATTTTTTCCGTTTTGTTTAGCTGAGAACATAGCTATGTCAGCATTTTTTAATAAATCAACAGCAGGGATGTTACCTGTCGAGGTCGCCACACCTATACTTGCCGAGATATTAAAGCTGCCGGATGATGTTTTGAAAGATTTGCTAAAACACTTAGACAGCCTGAAAGTCACGTTACTTAGATGCTTTTCACATGTAGTACCAGTAACAACGACAAACTCATCACCACCGAACCTGAAGACAGAGTCATCTTGGCGAATTGCTGCTTTAAAACGGCTGGCACAAGTTCTGAGGATTTCATCTCCTACCTCATGACCATGGGTGTCGTTAATGAGTTTAAACTCATCAATATCAATAAAAATAATTGAAAATGGTTCGCAGGACTCACTGAACCTTTCAACTACATTATTTAAATGGTTTCTGTTACCAGCCCCAGTGAGTGCGTCGGTAAACGCTAAAAGCTTTAATTGGTCTTCTGATGACTTGAGGTCTGAGACATCCGTCAAGATAGCAACAAAGTGAGTTTCTCCACTACCGTTATCGAAAGACGTGACTGACATAACCAAATGATACCTACGCCCTTCATTTACGATGGTGAGATCTGTTCTTAACCCATCAATTAGGTAATTTGGACGGGGGTCGTGTTTGCGCTCTTTGGGGAAAATTTTATTTATATCTTGTGAGATAAGCTCGCTCGGCTCGCAGCCAAGCATTTCGCACAACGCTTTGTTAGCCTTGACTATTGACCCGTTCGCATCACAAACCAGCACCCCTTCTTTAATTTCACTAACAACCCGATCTGCTATGGTCAGGTTAGACTGAGCATGTTGCAGAATTGAAATATCCTGAATAGCACCAATTTGCACATATTCCTTTTTCCACACTACATCGGATAGGACAACCTGGTACCAACGAGTTTCTCTTCCAGCAATTTTTAACTGCAGCGTTGTTAAATAATTGGTCTTGAGCCTTATTGCTTCTGCCACTTCCAAGCGCTGCTCGTCAGTAAACAAAGAAAGGAAATTCTCTACGGTCAGCTTTCTAGGAAAATCAAAAAGGTTATCTACACTCTCAATAACTATAGAGCGAGAGGCGCTATCAATTTCTAGCACGCCTAGTTTCGCTATCTCTGACGCCATGGCAAAACGGCGGTTCGACGAGGCGAGTTCATGCTCAATTCTTTTTCTCTCGAGGGCGACCAATATTGTCGTTGTTAATGACAATGCGCCATAGGGTTTAACGAGATAACCATAGGGCGACACTTTTAAGGCATTAGAGATGGTGGTGTCGTCACAATATGAAGTAGTAAAAACAATAGGAATAGCGAACTGTTCAGCAACTAACTTTGCAATATCGATACCCGATTCACCTGCACCTAGGTTTATATCCATGAGGATCAAATCAGGGCTTTCTTTTTCTATTAACGCAAAAAGTTGTTCGGCATTTATCGCAGTGCCTAAGACCCGTATTTCAGATTCCACGAGTATGTTTTGGATATTCATAATCTCGACGAGACTGTCTTCGACTATGACTACTGACGGAGTCATTCTTTTTGTCACTACGTCACACCTCAAAGCCGAAGGCTTCTATTGATTGTTTTAAAAGATCTGTATCAACAGGTTTCGTTAACACAGTCACATCTTTAAGCTCATCGGGTAACACAATGGCTGCGCCGTAACCGGTTATAAATATAAATGGGATAGATAGCTTCGCTATCTCCCCTCCCAACTGGAAGGTATTTTCATGCCCCAAATGTACGTCTAAAAACATCATTGAAGGTCGACTTTTCGCCAAAGCAGCTCGGACACTGGCAATATCGCCAAAAATTTCAATTTGCTCGAGCCCCATTTTTTTAAGGTGCTTCTTCAAATCTAGAGAAATGAGCAAGTTATCTTCAACAATAAAGGCGCTAGAAAGTGGCTTAGGAGCTTCAATGTTATTAGCTTTAATAGTTCTGTTGTTACCTTCATTCTGTTCATCAATTAGGTAAACGTCCTCGAGCTCTATATACTTGCTGGGTATAAAAAATTCTGCGGTGAGGCCCGTTATCGTTGGCTTAATTTCAGCTCGGCCTTTTAGCTCATGTGGAATAACAGATTTGATAACCGTCATTCCAAAACTATCTTCCCCTAGACTATGTAAAGGAGGGCCGCCAAGTTCTTCCCAGAATATCTTGCAGCCCTTATTATTAAGCTCCCAAGTGATTGACACCCTGCCGTCATTGCTTGTTGCGCTTAACGCACCGTACTTTGCAGCATTCGTGATCATTTCATGGAAAACAAGGACAATAGGCGTTACTGCATATGGCTTTAGCTTGATTTCAGGGCCTTCAATATGGAACGATGATTCGTTGACCATGTACGCTTTCAACTCGTTATTGAGCAATTGCCTAAAATGAATACTGTTGTATGAAGCGTGAGTAAGTTGATCATGACCCAAAGCTAATGCTGAAATACGGGACGACAGAGAGCTTACAAATTCATTGATATCTTTTTTATGCTGAGACGTTTGTCCGATAATAGCGCTAACTAAGTTTAAGATATTTCTAACGCGATGGTTAAGCTCCCCTATTAGCAGTTCCAGCCTTTTTTTAGCCTCTCGCTGTAACGCTTCTTTCTCATGGAGATGGCGGATTGTCAGCTCCATAACCCCAAGGCGAATGGATTTAGCCCGTTCTATATCTAACGTCGTCCACGGAATCGACTTAAATTCATTATATTCAATCCACTTGTCAAAACTTGCTCTTGGGGTAAGGATTTTCTCTTCCCCTTTTTGTTCAACTCGCTTTTCTGGATTACCTGCCCATGTAACCTGCTCTACAACTGAGTTTCTGAAAAGGAATATGTAATCCATAGGTTGGCTTGATATCTTAAGCGCGAGTACACCGGCAACCTTTCCACCAGAAAAATCACCGCCACAGTCAGCCAAACTATCAAATTGGTGTATTTCTTCTTCCGGAAGCCGCTTTAAGATAGCGGTAAGGCGCAGAATACTCTCCTCATCGAGAGCAGAGCCTGCTCTGGTATATTCGCCGCTAAAAATACAGCCTACACCATCTATATCAATAAGGGTTTTTAATAGGGCCAACTGCTCAACAATCGCGTTAGTAATTGAACCTCCGTGGGAAAAATTACTTAAAACTCGCGCAAAGGTTGAGTTTGCTTGTTCACTCACTCTGATCCGTTCTGTAACTAGCCGTCGAGAAAGCTCAAGCGAGAACATTTCAGCGAATAACTCTAATTGCGATACGAGCCTACTGGGCACTACTTTTGGGCTATTGTGGTGGCATGCAATTAACCCCCAGAGCTCACCCTCAACAATAAGCGATATAGACATGGATGCCCCAACACCCATGTTTTTCAGATATTGTATATGCACTTCAGACACAGCTCTCAGACGAGACAGCGATAGATCAACATGCCGAGCTTTGTTCTCATCTCTCCCTAAAAGTTCATGTGTTTCACCGTGAACGTCAGATATAGTTCTTATGAGGTTTTTCTTGTACAGCTGCCGAGCCTGACGAGGAATATCTGATGCGGGGTACCTTAACCCTAGAAATGGGGTCATTTCGCCTGATGTTGACTCAGCGATTACTTCACCAGAGCCATCGGCAAGAAACTGATACACCATCACTCTATCAAAGCCCGTTGCAATACGAACGCTTTGAGCAAGACCAGAATAAAGCTCATCGAGTTCCGAAAACATTGTCATCTGAATCATCAACGCCTCAATGACACTTTCAAATTTTCGCGAGGACTCACTATATTCAAACTCAAGAACAAGATATCCATCGCTTTGATGAACACATAAATCAAACGTATTGTTGGAGAAAGGAACAGAAACCGAGTAGAGATAGGACGCTTTACCAAGAATAATCGCTTGGCTTTGTGCGCCTTTGATTGAATGAACTAAACTTCGGTCTAAGAGATTCCAAAAAGAAGCACCGATTAACTCATCTGTACTCTTATTTATAAATGCAGAGGCATTCTCTGATAAAAATTTAATCGTTCCGGACCTATCAAGAATAACCATAAATCCATGATTCTGAATTTTTCCTAACAGGTGTATAGGCTCTTTGTCACACTGCGTAATTAGTGAAGATAGTTCTTTAGTGTCGCTGCTCATAAAACGCCATTTAGTTGTTTACTCGTTTGCTTGCTATACATCTCTAGTTTGAGGGAGCATCACATCATTAGTTTTCTGTTTACTGATAAGTCTGTGTAAAAAAGGATTTTGGAATTGTTTTTAACCTGATGCTGATAAAGGTATAGCCCACTCTCCGAGATAAAGATACTTTTATGCGAATATATTAATATAGCTGAGAGGCTTTGCTATTACACGCATAAACCAAGTTTTACCTGAGCGTTATGAATTCAGGCAAGAACACTGCGACTTCGCTATTTCCCCTTATCGTCGTTTGATAGCAGGTTCATTTCCCCATCGTCGTCATCGACATTTTCGAAAAACTCCGTTTCAAGGCACTGGTCAATAATCGCCTGCTCATGCTCAGTAAATGCACTTTTGAAGTTCTCATATTGAATGCCTACTTTTGCTTTATGAGAGGGCGCTATCTGTGCATTTGAACGCTTTAACTGTGTAGTAAAATCTGCGATTGAAATTCGATTATATGTGTAAATGCCAGGTTTGCTTGAAGACGACGTCGGTGACAATAAATCGTCATGCTCCAACATAAACGCATGTTTAAACACCGCCTGCGATTTTGTAAAACATGCTGTTGGGCTTCTCAACACAGCAGCTTCGGGAAGCGCTTTAATACGAAGATAATTTCCATCAGAAGAGCGCTGCCATGTTACACCACAAACGCTAACGTAAAATGCATCTGTTTGATTAGCGACCTCTTGACGAGCGAGCGGTGAATTAACGTCTAAATTTTGAAGTTCTTTAAGGACGCGTGGAAGAGATTCAAGAGATACTTTTTCAATCGTAATCGCACCTGAGTTAGACTGATAAGTGAGTTTTAACGTGTTTTCTAGGTAATACACCTGCCCCGTATCGCGCCAAATAGAAACCGCATCACCAGTATGCGTGTTGGAAGGTGCTATCTCCGCATCACGGGCTTTAAAATGTTTGAATATTTTAGCGAGCAAAATAGAAGCCTTTTCAACTCATATCTTCGTCTTTTGTACTCGCTAGCTGGGGTATTGTGCAAGTATTGCAAACTATTCTAAACACTTCTTAATGTAGCTTACGCCACTTTTAAAGTTTAATTTCTACTTGGTGATAAACGTAAAAAATGGTTCGTTCGTACCCAAAATAGTACTTTCAATATTATTGAGAAATACCCTCATGTAAGTTGGTTTAACACTTCACAATATTATGAGTTGATAAGGAGAGCGGATGCGAAATCTGATCAGTGCGACGGTTACTGATGTTCACCATTGGAACGAGACGTTGTTCAGCTTTAAAACTACCCGGGAGTCATCATTTCGTTTCGAAAGTGGTCAGTTTGTGATGATTGGGTTGGAAGTTGACGGAAAACCACTGATGCGCGCATACAGCATCGCTAGCCCGAATTACGAAGAGGAGCTGGAGTTTTTTAGTATCAAAGTGCCCGATGGCGCTCTCACATCACGATTGCAAAATATTGCAATTGGCGATGAGATAATGCTTTCCGTTAGACCAGCGGGTACGCTAGTACCCGGTTTCTTATTGCCTGGGAAGCATCTCTACCTGCTTAGCACAGGCACAGGGTTAGCGCCCTTTATGAGTATAATTCGCGACCCTTTTATTTATGAAAAATTTGAAAAAATAGTTTTAGTTCACGGCACGAGATGGCGCTCGGAGTTAGCCTATCAAAGCGAGATTGAAAATGTGCTGCCGAATAATCCTTATTTTGGTGAACAGGTACGTGAAAAATTGATTTATTACCCCTCTGTAACACGAGAAGACTATGAGTATAAAGGTGTGCGCCATGAAGGACGCATCACAGACCTTATAGAAAACGGCAAACTCCTTGCTGATACATCAATGCCTTCCTTAAATCCAGATCACGATCGCTTCATGCTTTGTGGAAATGACAATATGTTGCAGGACCTCATGACCATGCTAAACGAAAGAGGTTTCTCAAAGGCTAATTCTCGACGAATGGGGCACTATGTAATTGAGCAGGCGTTTATTGAAAAATGACTATTGCATAGCTTGAAAAGCTGAAGTGCCAAGTTTTATTTTCCACAAAAACAAAAAAGCTCTGGGTGATCCAGAGCTTTTAAAACCTTTTCCCCTATTTGTCCCCCTAACTTTTTAAAAAGCCAGAGACCAATGAATACGGGGATTTTTACTTAAAACGGCATTTTGAAGCCAGGAGGTAGTGGCATTCCGCCAGTCACATCACCCATTTTCTCTTTACTTGTTTCTTGAACGCGGCGAACTGCATCGTTAAATGCTGCAGCAACCAGATCTTCAACCATGTCTTTGTCATCGTCCATCAATGACTCGTCGATGTCCACGCGACGAACGTTGTGGTTACATGTCATGGTTACTTTAACCATGCCTGCACCAGCTTCACCGGTTACTTCGATTTTAGCTAGGTCATCTTGTGCTTTTTGCATGCGCTCTTGCATCTGCTGCGCCTGCTTCATGATATTGCCCATTCCACCTTTAAACATAATTTTTGTCTCGCTTCGTTTTGGTGTTAATAATTCTGCTATCGCGCTTTAACCGAATCGGTTAGCACTGACGCATCGAAAGTCGATAGCAATGCTTGAATTGTTTCATCGGTTTTAATAACCGTATGCGCATGCGCGTGGCGCATGGCATGAATCTCTTGTTGTAACGCAAAAGGCGTCGAGGATGGTTCACCTAAGGTGATATTCACCTCTACGTTTTCACCTAGTCCATGATGTATTGCGTCAACTAACTGTTTTTTCGTACTGTCATTAAGTAAGTGCGTCTGACTATGGTCAATTTCAAGGGATACTTGATTACCATCTCGAGAAAATGATGCGTGCAGAACTAATTGCTTTAGTAATCCAGCAACTGGCATTTGCTCAACAAGACTACTCCACTCATCTATTTGACTCGCGTGAATCAACTTACTTCCATCGTTTAAGTAAGCATTTAATTTGCCACTGTAAGTGCTGCTGAGGGGCGTATCAAAATCCAGTGCATCACGCACAAAAGAACGATCACCTACGTCTTCCCGTTGCTCGGGAAGCGGTCTATTTGGGCTCGTATTGTTATCTACCAAGGCTGCTGCATCGTCGAAATGCTGTGACGGTGCGTTATCAAAATCAGTTGCCCACGGCGGTGCGTCTTGAAGCTGATGCTCAATGTTCGGTTGTGCACTGACTTCATCTTTCGAAAAAGGCATGTCTTCTTCGAAATCATCAAGTGAAAAGTCGTCTGTTTCGGTAGTAGCACTTTGACGTTCACCATCTACAGGTGGGGATAGGTCATTATGTGTGTGCCCGGTGCGCTCCCCGGAGCGCTCAATGTATTCATTGTTACCGCGCTCTTCAATTATAGCGCTCGCTTGAAATTCACCGCTCTCATTCTGTGCCCGATTGTGAATCGCATCTTGAGTATTGAAATTTTGCTCTTGATTGCCTCTTGACTCAGGGGACTTCTTTGGCTCGTGGCTGTTATTTAGCGTAGGATTATTCTCTTGCTCAGGAACGCTATTTTGCTCCGGGCTGCTCCCTCGCTCAACGCTGTTCTCATGCTCAGGGCTGTTTTCACTTTCTAGGCTGTGCAATTGCGTTGAGATATTATTCGTTTCCGTAGCGCCTGACAACGAGTGAGCGTTTGGGGTATTGCTAATAGCACTATCTGAAAACTGATTACTTGATGCCTCGGCTTTGCTCCTTGCAAAACGAGCTTGAATATCACTTGCACTCTCGCTTTTATCATTAGCAGATTTGTTGTTCTGAGCGTCAGCGTCCTGCGCCTTTTTTTGCTTAAGTTTTTGACGCAGGGCAAGCATATCAGCCGTCGACGTAAGCTGCTCTTCGGCAGATAAAGACGGTTGTGTTTCATTATCCCTTAGCTCACCACCTGTGTTTTGCGCTCCCGACTCAAATTCACCAGTAGTCCCCATGCTAGCCGACTGGTTTTCAAAGGACTCATTGTCAAGAAAGCTATCGCTAGCGCCATAAAAACCGTCGTCTTCCGACTGCGGTGGCATCTCATCCATGTAGGCATCTAGAGGCGGCTCATCGAGAGTACTTTTGTTTTCAGTTTGTGCGTTAATATCATCAAAGGCATGTTCTGGTTTTGAAACAGGAGCACTGTAAGAATTAGTTGCACTGACGCCTTCTTCATGTGCGATTGGTTGTTTTGATACAACGTCAGGGAAGCTTTGCTCTTTGCTATCGGCTATTGTGCTTTGCGAAAGAGTATTTTCAGAGACAACAGGTTGATGAGGGGCATGTTCAATAGCAATTATAGAGGAACCGTCACCATCACTATGAAGTTCAGCCGCGTCTTGGCTAATAGCTTTTGTGTCGTCAGATTTACTGTCTGATTGCAAACTTTCAGCTTGCTCTGCCAGTGCGCTTTCTGTTGCTGTTTCAGAGGTCGTATAATCCTGCGCTACTGCTGCAGGAGTTTCGCTATTTGGCGCTTCCTCCTGCTTACCGACGTTTCCCGGGCCACCACTGGAAGAAGCATGATCTACGGGTAAACTATGCTCGCTCCTCCCGTTTTCAATTTCGCTAGAAGTATCAGCAATAGGTACGTTCGGCGCGAATGACATCATGCGCATCAGCGTCATTTCAAAGGCGCTCTTACCATCAGCAGCGAACGGTAGGTCTCTTCTTCCCTGCAATGCAATCTGATAGAGTAATTGTACTTGTTCAGCGGGAATAGTTTTGGCTAACTGAAATATTGCTTTCGCGGATGTAGTTTCCAGCTTACATGCTTCGGGCACCCATTGCGTCAACGCAATTTGATGTAACAAACTGGCAAGTTCACCATGCACGTTATCATAATCAGGCGCCTGTTCTGCAATATCATTGACTAGCTGAAGTACATCTGCAGGACTTTTACTAACGACAGCATGAACCACCTTAAGCAGCTGATTTTTATCCATCAGCCCGAGCATGTCAGTTACGACAGATGCCAGAACCTGATTTCCACCTTGCGCAATAGCTTGGTCAGTCAGGCTAAGCGCGTCGCGCATGCTTCCTTGCGCCGCACGAGC
This sequence comes from Alteromonas gracilis, assembly GCF_002993325.1. Classification (GTDB taxonomy): domain Bacteria; phylum Pseudomonadota; class Gammaproteobacteria; order Enterobacterales; family Alteromonadaceae; genus Alteromonas; species Alteromonas gracilis. Next base: position 5,200 of record NZ_PVNO01000001.1, on the reverse strand, counting down.
AAGCAGCGCTAAGGCAGGTTGCTCAAACGGCAGTTGCTCTTGTTGAAGTATATGCTGTAGCTGCCCAACAATTTGTTCCCGCGACATTGCCTTCAAATTGAACTGCAAACATCGTGATAAAATCGTTATAGGGAGCTTCTGAGGATCTGTCGTCGCGAGCAAAAACTTTACATGAGGAGGTGGCTCTTCAAGCGTTTTTAGCAGCGCATTGAAACTGTGCTTAGAGAGCATGTGTACCTCATCGATAAGGTACACTTTGTAGCGGCCGCGAGTGGGTCTGTACTGAACATTGTCAAGAAGCTCACGAGTGTCCTCGACTTTCGTTCTTGATGCAGCATCAATCTCTAACAAGTCGACGTAATTGCCCTGCTCTATTTCTTTACAGGTATTACATACTCCGCAAGGGTTAGCGCCTTGCCCCTCTTCGCAGTTAAGGCTTTTAGAAAAAATACGCGCAATGGTGGTTTTACCTACGCCTCGCGTACCTGTAAAAAGGTATGCGTGGTGTAGGCGATCGTTATCCAAAGCATTTGAAATGGCAGAGACGACATGTTCTTGACCTACAAGTTCACTGAACTTGCCTGGTCGCCACTTCCTTGCTAGTACCTGATAACTCATTATTACGTATTTCGCCTTTTGCTAGTTACGCTTTAAGACGATTATTCGCCTTCAAACTCACAAATAGAATAGCTTTCGATATCAAGCGTACTCAATTTTTTCTCACCACCTAAATCAGGCAAATTAATCACGAAACCTGCATGGTTAATTTCACCACCCAGCGAACGGATTAGCTTAGCCGAAGCGGCAATGGTTCCGCCAGTTGCAAGTAAATCATCGATAAGAAGTACTTTATCGCCTGGTTCAATGGCATCTTTATGGATTTCCAAAGTATCCATGCCGTATTCAAGCTCGTAGCTTTCACTTACAACTTCACGAGGAAGTTTGTTGGGTTTTCTCACTGGAACAAAACCAATGCCCATTTCGATGGCCAATGGCGCACCAAAAAGGAACCCACGCGCCTCAGTACCTGCAATCTTGGTAAATCCCATACCCTGATACTTTTCTACAAGTAACGAGATACAGCTACTGAAAGCTTTGTGATCTTCTAAAACGCTGGTCACATCTCTAAATAATATACCTGGCTTTGGATAGTCAGGTACGGTTTTCACAACTGATTTAATATATTCTGCAGTCACAATTATGCCTTGAATGTCTGCGTTATAACCAGAAGGTGAACCAGCCGGCGATGATATGCATCAACGGGAACGCGATTAGAGTTACTAGCGATGCTAGAAAGTACCACTTGTTATAGACTTCTTTGAAATCTGAATTGTCAGCCATTTGCACTACCTAAACAATTTTGTGAACAAAAAAATGGTGCTAAATGTTAATCGAAAGCACGCGTGATTGACAGCGCTAATGTGACTGATCGCTCACTTTCAATACAGATCCTAGCGAAAGTTTAATATAAGCAGAAGAAATAATACTGAAACGTTATTGGCGGCTTGCTTTAACGAAAGGTTTTAACCAGTCTACGTGGGCAACAAGCTAACCCATCTAATTAAGGTAGTACTTAACTAAGAGGAACTAAAATTCCTTTCGTTAGCATATCTGAAAGGGTTTGATTCATACCATTGATCAGTACATCAGCGGGTATTTGAGGAATTTGGTGAATTAAAGACTGAGCAAGTTGGTCTGTACTCAACCCATTCTCACTTTGCTCTAATGTATTCACTAATATTGCAGTGACCGGATTTACATGAACAAACTGCACATCAAAATTACGGTCTCTGTACACCACGTAGAATTGCTGCTCTTGCGCAGGCTGCACTGGAATATAGTCTTTACCTATTAAATGCACTTCATACTGGTATGCCGCCAGAGAGGCATAGGGAGACACGCGCACAGCGTTGATGATTTGGCCTTCGGTAAAAAACTCTAGGCCTTCTTCATTTTTTCTTATACTTACATCGAGTTCAAGCCATTCATAATGCGCTAGTTCAGCTGCAAAAGCAGGTAGTGAAATGTCGAAGGCAGTCTCAGTTGAAAGATACTCTACAAACTCTTTACTGATCTCTGCAAAATAGGGTGAACGACATTCATGCTCAATAAAGAACTGACGAACAATACTCTTCCATGCACTTTCACCAAATTGTGTAAGTACTATTGATTTTAATACTGGAAATCCTGTACTTATAAAATTATCAATATTATTGAAAAATAATGACTGATAGACTTTTATTCGGCGAGCGCTATCTTCGTTTATATCGCTGAATGTTCGCGGGTCTTTTATTGCGTTTACGAGCGCATTTTGCGTTGTTTTAAATGATTGTGTCACGCCACGCTTCCTTCAGCATCTAACCGATGTGTCTTTTCACATCGAGCTTGAATCTGTTTAATCTTCTGTACTTCTGCAAGCAGTTCATTTAACGGCGGAATATTAAAATCCCGTTCAAGAAGAGTCGGAAAAATTCCATGTGTGCGATAGGCGTGCTCAAGAAGATTCCAAACCGGTTCAATGACATCAGCCCCGTGAGTGTCTATTTTTAAGTCAGCAGCTTCATCATAATGACCAGCAATATGCCCGTAAACAATCTTGTCTGACGGCAAGCCGTTGATGAAGGCCTCAGCGTCATATTTATGATTGATGCTGTTCACGTAAACATTATTTACATCGAGAAGCATAAGGCAGCCCGATTCCTTCAAGATACGCGAGGTAAATTCTAGCTCGTCCATCTCCTGTCCGGGCGCGATATAATAAGATACATTCTCTAGAACCAATGGTCTTTCAATAATATCTTGCACTTGGGTTATACGCGAAACTACATGATTTATTGCGCCCTCGGTAAAAGGAATTGGCATAAGGTCGTACATGTGACCATTACCAGAACAGAAACTTAGATGTTCGCTATATAGCGATATGTCGTTTACATCCAAAAATCGTTTTACGGTTTTAACAAACTCGACATCCAATTTATCGCTACTTCCAATAGAGAGAGACAAGCCGTGAGTGGTAAAAGGTGCTTGTTTAGAAGCCTGCTGAAATTGCGCTTCGTACTTTCCACCAAGTGGGATCCAGTTTTCTGGTGCGACTTCCCAAAAATCAACTTCAGAAGGTAACACAGGCAACAGATCTTTCAGCATTTCACGACGAAAACCGAGACCGGCACCTTTAATATTCTTCATATATTCCCTCTTTTAACCACATGGGATTTCATTCAGGACGTAAATTTTTAAACAAAAATGGCCATCAGCTGACGACCATCTCTCGATAAATATTGACTGCGTACATTTCTCCTAATATTTCACTAGGGAACGCTACATCATCTTTTTCGTGCGTGTTACATGCTCCCGCACTTACCTTCACCGCATTTTCCCTCTTTTTCAGCTTTCTTATCGCCGCCGCATTTGCCTTCGCCACACTTGCCTTCTTTTTCAGCCTTTTTATCGCCGCCGCACTTACCTTCTTTTTCAGCCTTTTTATCGCCGCCGCATTTGCCTTCGCCGCACTTGCCTTCTTTTTCAGCTTTCTTATCACCGCCACATTTGCCTTCGCCGCACTTACCTTCAGCTGCAAACTGGCTGTAGCCAGACTCTAGCGCTTGCATACCAAATGGATTTACGTCTGCAACCGCTACTGTTGACGCCAAAGAGCCAATTACAACTGCTCCTAAGGCTGTTGCTACTGATGATTTTTTGATTTGTTTCATTGGTGTATCCTCAATAAAATAGACATGTTTGACGCACAGTGTGTACGTGTAATGAAAAAGACCCTGTGCGGTCAAAGGATATTTCAAAAAAATTAACTTTTTTTAAACCTAAATAGTAAGCATTTGAATTTTAGAATATTTATAAAATAATAATTTAACGCTAATGGAAGCGAATACGTCTACAGAATGTTGAATAGAGTAATTACAATTCATTAGTTCTCATTATTTTGTGTCTGCACTTGTTCTATAACTGTTTGACTATCAGACAGCGCCAATAACCTTGAAAGCTTACTTTCAAGCTCCTCTTTTTTCGCACTGGCGTTGGAAATTGCTAGAAAAGTCGGGATATCTTTCCTCATAGAGACGATAAGGTCATCAATATTGTTTGAGTTACGTTTTATATGGTAGAGATAAGGTGCTTCGTAGGTCGCTAGATGAGACGTTCGTCCAAACTGAAAAAGCTGAATAGCATCAGAGCTGTTGGCCATATCAAAAAATGTATAGCCTTTATTTTCGAGTTCTTGCCTAAGGCCTACGTAGTCGTAACCTCTGATAGCCGCAACAGTCTTGTTGTTTTCGACCTTTGAATTAGTCATTAATACAATAGATAAGTAGCTGAATGGTTTTTCGATAAAAGTTACGGTATTTGCTAAAGCTTTTGTTCCTTTAACGTTCATCGTAATATCAACCTGCCCTTTCCTTATTCTCTCAAATAATCGAGCAGGTGGTGGACATTCAACTTCTACTTTGTATCCAACCAACTCAAGTATAGTTCTTGAAATAGTGACTGCATCGCCGTGGCAGCCAGGGCTATCAATATTTTTTATAACAAGAGGAGGAAACTCAACAACGCCAAGAACCACCTTTTTCTTCTCTCTAGGCAGTTCTGATGGCTGGGCATACAATGGTGTATAGAGTAGCGTTAAGATTACAATAACAAAGAATCTCAAATGCAGCTCTCCTCTTTGTAGATGTGGTAAACATCTTATTAAACAAATTTACTCGCGCCTTTCGAATCTAGTGGAATAAAATTTTTTGATCAAATTACATTTCAAAATAATGAGTATGAATTAGTTTACACTTGCCCATTGGAGCGACTGAATGCTGGGATGTGTTATTGGAGAATGGCCGGAGAATTAATATACTCTGACCCCATTTTTTTCTGCTGCAGAAAGCAAAAAACCCGCCGTTAGGCGGGTTTCTTTTAATGGGACCTGGCAGTGTCCTACTCTCACATGGGGAGACCCCACACTACCATCGGCGCTAATACGTTTCACTTCTGAGTTCGGAATGGAGTCAGGTGGTACCGTATCGCTATGGCTGCCAGGAAAAAACTGATAACAATTTGGGAAAGTTTGATATTAATACAATCAGTGAGTAACTACTTTTTACTCTTACTTGCTTACTTAGCTTGTCTACAACACTTCCAAAAGCCTAAAGCTTCTTGGGCGTTGTATGGTTAAGCCTCTCGGGCAATTAGTACAGGTTAG